>NZ_CP035503.1:1719165-3053331 GCF_006970865.1 Rhodoferax sediminis | reverse complement strand
ACAATACGACCTTCCTTTACCTGTGGGCGGCCTTTTGAAATGCCTCCTGCAAGCTCGCTCGACGAACTCCCCGAAGAGAATCAACATGATTGAATACTTCAAGAAATCAGGTTTTGTCTTGTCCGTGCTGGCCTTGGCGCTCTCGGGATGCGCGGGAGTCGACGACCACGCCGGGGACGAATCGACGCTGACAGGGGTGGCACTGGTTCAAAAAGTATGTTCGATGTGCCATGGGATTACGGGAGAATCAGTTTCCCCCCTGTACCCGAGACTCGCTGGGCAACAAAAGGAGTACCTTGTCTCGCAGCTGACGGACTTCAAGGGGCATACCAGAAGCGACCCCGCCGGAGTCCAGCACATGTGGGGATTCACGCATCTGACTCCCACGCAGATCAATGAACTGGCCGATTATTTTTCAAGCCAGCAGCCCATGCATGCTGCAGCCGGCAAAACGGCGCCGAATGCACGTGGCGAGCTGATCTTTCGCAGTGGCTTGCCCGAGCAGGGCGTGACGCAGTGCAGTGCGTGCCACGGCGCAGGCGGCGATGGGAATGGCCAGTTTCCACGCCTGGCCGGCCAGCATGCGGACTATGTGGTCCGGCAGCTCAAAGTGTTCAAGCTGACAGGCCAGCGGCCCCGGGGCGCCATCATGGAAGGCGTCACGCACAACCTGTCCGAAGCGGACATGGTGGCCGTGGCGAGCTACGTGGAATCGCTGGGCAACTCGCGATGACCAGCGTGGCGGCCTGAAGCCAAAGGTCACGAAGCGGGTCTGCAACAAGGTCCTCGCTCAGGGCAAATCCATGCTGTGAGCGGGCGGGGGCCAAACTAGCCCTGCTTCGGCAACTCAAACACCAGGCAGGTCGTGGTGGCGTGGGCGTACAGCTTGCCGTCGGGTCCGACGATGCGGCCCTCCGCCGTGGCCAGCTGGCGCCCGCAATGGATCACGCTGCCGATGGCGCGCAGCGGCCCTGACTTGATGGAGGCGGCGCGCACGATGTTGACACTGAGCTCGGCCGTGGTGTAGCCGCGTCCGGCCGGCATCATGGTGTGCACGGCGCAGCCCACGGCGGAATCGAGCAGCGTGGCGTACCAGCCGCCATGCACGCTGCCCAGCGGGTTGTAGTGCTTGAGCTGCGGCGTGCCCTGGAACACGGCCATACCGGGACCTACCTCTACCAGCGCAAAATCCAGCGTCTCGGCGATGTGCGGGTAGGGCAGTTCGCCGGCCAGCATGGCCTGCATGATTTCCAGGCCGGTTTTGCCAGCGACCATGGACGGGCTGGCGAGGCCCGGTTTGCCGCCGCCGGCCAGCATGTGGCCACGCACTTCGTTCAACTGGTTGTTCCACCGGGCCAGGGCCTGTTCGGCGTCCGATTCCGTCGTGCCCATCTTTGTTGCAGTGTCCATGGCAGCAGTCCTTTTTAGTTGCATATACAATGCTTGTAGATACAAGTATAATGCATGAACTCCGGACTCATCCCATGAATGCTGTACTCGATCCGTCCCCGCAGGCGGCTCTCAAAACACTGGGCTGCACCAATCTGCGCCTGCGCCAGCTGATGCGGCACGTCGGCCAGCATTACGACCTTGAGATGGCCAAGGTAGGTCTCAGGACGACGCAGTATTCGCTGTTGTCGCACGTCCTCAAGCTGGGGCCGGTCCGCCCCACCGAGCTTGCCAAAGCCATGCAGTTGGGCGCGTCCACGCTGACGCGCAACCTCAAACCGCTGGTCGATGCCGGCTGGGTCGAGCTGTCTGCCGGCAGCGATGCGCGCAGCCGCAGTGTCACCATCACCGCGCAGGGGCGCGCCAAGCGCGCCGAGGCCCAGCATCACTGGAGGGCGGCGCAGCAAAGCCTGAACCGGCTGCTGGGCACGCAGCGGGTGCTGGCGCTGCACGGCCTGATCGATGAGTCGATCGACCTGCTCTCTAGCGTTGATTCCGGCAACGCCCAAGCGTAGCCCATCGCTGCAGTGCATCCGTAGTTCCCAAAAAATCTTCACGAGGACGAGCATGTTCGCCCAACAAGTCTCCATCTGGCTGCAACGCCGCGGCATTCACTACAGCTGGGTCATGGCGGCCGTCACCTTTCTCACCATGCTCACCATGTCGGCCGCGCTGGGCCTGCCGGGCGTGATCTTGCAGCCGCTGAGCCACGAGTTCGGCTGGACCAACGAGCAGATCTCCTCCGCGCTGGCGCTGCGCTTTGCACTGTATGGCCTGATGGGACCGTTTGCCGCCGTGCTGATGGAGCGCTGGGGGCTGCGCGCCGTGATGTGCACCGGACTGGCGCTGGTCGGCGGCGGCATGGCGCTGGCCACGCTGGCGACCCAGCTCTGGCAGTTGTTCATCTTGTGGGGTTTGATGCTGGGCCTGGGCACCGGCCTGACGGCGCTGGTGCTGGGAGCCGTGGTGGCGAATCGCTGGTTTACCGCCCGGCGCGGGCTGGTGATTGGCATGCTGACCGCGAGCTCGGCCACCGGGCAGCTGGCTTTCCTGCCGCTGGCCGCCTGGATCATCGAGCACGCGGGCTGGCGCTATGCGGTGATTCCGATCTTTATCGGCAGCGCGCTGGTGGCGCTGCTCGCGCTGTGCCTCGTGCGCAACCGGCCCTGCGACATCGGACTGGCGCCGCTCGGGGAGGCGTTCGTGCCCGGCAGCACACCCGTCGCTGCGGCGGCCATGACATTTCGCACGCCCTTTGTGGCGTTGCGCGAAGCCTCGGGCAGCCGCACGTTCTGGATTCTGTTCGGTACTTTCTTTATCTGCGGCCTGAGCACCAACGGCCTGGTGCAGACGCACTTCGTGTCACTGTGCGCCGACTACGGCCTCACGGCGGTGCCTGCGGCATCGGTGCTGGCGATGATGGGCGCCTTCGACTTTTTCGGCACCATCCTCTCGGGCTGGCTCTCGGACCGCTACGACAACCGCAAGCTGCTGTTCTGGTACTACGGGTTGCGCGGCCTCTCGCTGTTCTGGCTGCCGCATTCCACCTTTACGCTCTACGGCCTGTCGATTTTTGCCATGTTTTACGGCCTGGACTGGATCGCCACGGTGCCGCCCACCGTCAAGCTGGCCGGTGCGAGCTTTGGCAAGGAGCGTGTCGGTCTCGTCTTCGGATGGATTTTTGCGGCGCATCAAATCGGCGCCGCCACCGCTGCCTATGGCGCGGGGCTGACGCGCACGCTGCTGCTGACCTACACCCCGGCGCTGTATGCCGCCGGCGGCGCCTGCCTGCTGGCGGCGATCGCCGTGATGGCGATGCGCCGGCCCTCGGTAGCGCCAATGGCGACAGTCAACCCCGTCAGAAGCGCCTCATGAACAAGGGGGAGTCATCTCTGGCCAGGTCGAAGAAGATCGCTTGTTCTTTCACGAATGCGGCGCAGATCCATTCGCCGAAGCGCGGCTAGCGCGGCGGGTCGTCGCCTGACTGCGTGCCCTCATCGATCCACCGCAAATAATCCGCGGACCCGGCGGCTACCGGAATCTGCACGATCTCGGGGACCTCATAGGCGTGGTGCGCGCGGATGAATTGCGCCAGTGCCGTAAAGCAGGCCTTGCGCGTCTTGATGGTCAAGCGGCATTCCGGCTCGCTGCACAGCTGGCCCTCCCACCGATAAACGCTCTGGACGCGGTCGATCTGCACGCAGGCGCCGAGCCGCGCTTCGACGATCTGGCGCGCCAGCGCTTGCGCCTGCACTTCGCCGGAGACGGTGGTGAGAACGATGCAATAGGGCGTCATACCTTCCAGTTCAGCGGGGTTCGCAGGCGGCATGCGGGCCCTTGGGGCGCTACACCGGCACGGTGTAGTTCAGCGTCATGCGCCCGCCGTCCACGGTGACGATCTCGCCGGTGACGTAGCTGGCTGCATCACTGGCAAGCCACGCGACCACGTCGGCCACTTCCGAGGGCTCGCCGAGGCGCTTCATCGGCGTGCGGCTCATGATGCGGGCCCTGGCCTCCTCGCTGGTCAGCACGGCTTTGGCCGCGAGTTCGGTGGCGATGGTGCCGGGCGCCACGGCGTTCACGCGAATCCCCTGGTCGGCCAGCGCCAGCGCCATCACGCGTGTCAGCTGATTGATGCCGCCCTTGCTGACGTTGTAGCTGGCAATCGTGGGAATGGTCAGCACGCCGTTGACCGAGCTCATGTTGACGATGTTGCCCCGGCGCACCCTGGCCATCTCGCGGGCCACGGCCTGCCCGACCAGGAACGAGCCCTTGAGGTTGACGCGCAGCACGGCATCGAAATCCGCCTCGGCGACGTCCAGAAATTCCGCGGCCTTGAAGATGCCCGCGTTGTTGACCAGCACGTCGATGCGGCCATGCGCGGCCATGGCCTGCGCCACCAGAGAATCCACCTGGGCCTTGTCGCCGACATCGCAATGCACATACAGGGCGCCGAGTTCCTGCGCCAGTTTTTGGCCGCGTGTGTCGTCCACATCGGTGATCACGACCAGGGCGCCCTCGCGCGCGAAGCGGCGGGCGCAGGCCTCGCCGATGCCCTGCGCACCGCCAGTGACGATGCACACCCGGCCTTGCAGCCCGAACGAAATTTGTGAAGAAATAGTGCTCATGCCCTGATGGTACCCTCGTAGGCAGCTATGAAGTTCATAGCATTCTCCCGGACCGCGAGGGCCGCCATGCCGGGCTGGTACAGCGCCGAGCCGATGCCGAAGCCGCTGGCCCCGGCGGCCCGGTAGGCGCCCATATTGTCCAGCGTGATGCCGCCGACCGGCAGCAGCAGGGTGTCCGTGCGGAGCACGGCGCGCAGCGCTTTGACCACCGCGGGCGTGATCATCTCGCACGGAAACAGCTTGAGCCCGGTGGCGCCCGCGTCCAGCGCGGCAAAGGCTTCGGTGGCGGTCATCACGCCGGGCAGGCAGACCATGCCAAGGCGCACCGCCTCCTGGATCACTGCGGCATTGAAATTGGGGGCTACCACCAGCCGGCCGCCGGCCGCATGAACGTTGCGCACATCGCCCGGGCTGAGCACGGTGCCCGCGCCGACCAGGGCGTTCGGAAAGGCGCTGGCCATGGCTTCGATGCTTTGCAGTGGCTGCGGGGAATTGAGGGGAACCTCGATCAGCGTCCAGCCCACACCCGTGAGTGCTTCGCCGATCGGCAGGGCTTCGTGCGGCGACAGGCCGCGCAGGATGCCGACCAGGGGAAGGGCGCGCAGCGCGTGCGTGAATTTATCGTGGGCGTTCATGGTATTCCTGTGGGAGAGGACGACAGGGCGCTGGCAATGGCCCACAGCCCGCGCCAGGCGGCGTCCTGGCCGACGCGCCGCACCGGCACGCGGCGCTGCGCCAGCGCCAGCTCGTAACGCTGGGTCAGTGTGTCGGCGCCCACGAGGACCACCTGCGCGCCGGCCTCCAGCGGCTGCGTGCGCAATTCTTCGCCAATCACCAGCCCCGACAGGTAGCTGGGCAGCGCCGCTGCGGGCAGGCGTTCAAACAGTGACAGCGTGCGCGCACTGAAGGCGGTTTGCAGCAGGCTGGCGCTATGCAAGGCGAGCGCGACGCCCTGGTTGAACGCGTCCACGTCGAGGTCGCCGTCATCGCCGGGCAGGGTGCGCGCGAGGATGGAATGCTGGCGCAGCAGCGCATAGAACTCGCCGGTCATGAAGGTGGTGAAGTGCTCCATGCGGTTGGAGGCCACGCGCACCCACTTGCTGTGCGTGCCCGGCAGCACCAGCACGGCGTCCCGCAGGTCCAGCAGTTGCAGCGCACCGAACACCTGGGTTTCTTCGCCGCGCATGACGTCAGGGATGCTGTCCTGTTCGCAGCGCAGGCCCGGCACAATGGCGATGCACCCCGGCGTCACCCAGACCAGTTGGCGTGCGATGTCGTCGAGCCCCGCAGGGCAGGCGCAGTAGGGCGCCTCGACCCAGCCCTGGCGGCTGCCGGCCATTCCGGATATCAGGCAAAAAGTGCCTGCAGCCCTTGTCCACGGTTCGAAGCATGCTTCAAATACTGTAGCAAATTCACCCGGTGGCACGGTCAGGATGCCGCGTGCAAACGTTCGCTCCTGCAACACCTTGCCGTGCCTGTCCAGCAGCGCGCCGCGCAGCGATGAGGTGCCCCAATCGACGGCGAGCAAATGTTTCACGACAGAGCCTTGCCCTTGACGCTGTGCACTCTTATTCCTTGACTGCGCCTGTCATGCCGGAAACGTAGTATTCGACGAAGAAGGAATAGACGATGGCCACGGGCAGGGAACCCAGCAAGGCGCCCGCCATCAGCGGACCCCATTGGTAGACATCACCCTGCACCAGCTCGGTCACGACGCCGACCGACAGCGTCTTGATCTCCGACGACGAAATGAAGGTCAGCGCGTAGATGAACTCGTTCCACGACAGCGTGAACGCGAAGATGCCGGCCGAGATCAACCCCGGCACCGCCAGTGGCAGGACGATCTTGACCAGGATCTGCCAGCGGCTGGCGCCGTCGATCAGTGCACACTCTTCGAGCTCGTACGGAATCGAGCGGAAGTAGCCCATCAGCAGCCAGGTGCAGAACGGAATCAGAAAGGTGGGGTACGTCAGGATCAGCGCCAGGCGCGTGTCGAACAGACCGAGTTTGAACACCACATTGGCCAGCGGGATAAACAGAATGGTCGGTGGCACCAGGTAGGCAAGGAAGATCCCCAGCCCAACGTGCCTGGAGCCGCGAAAGCGCAGCCGCTCGATGGCGTAGGCAGCGAGCACCGCCGCCGCCAGTGAAAAGGCGGTCGCCACGACAGATACAAGTACCGTGTTCCACATCCATGCGGGGAACGAGGTCTCGAACAGCAGCTTGTGGAAGTGCGTCAAGGTCGCGCCAACTACCCAGAAGGGGTTGCCTTCGCGCGAGAGCAGCTCGGCATCGGGCTTCACCGAGGTGATGGCCATCCAGTAGAACGGGAACAGCAGCACGAACAGGAATACGAGCAGCGGCAGATACACCGTTACCGCGCGGCGCGGTATGGATTCCAGAAAGCTCATGCCGGCGGAGTCGACGTCGGCGGTGGTGGCAGTACTCATTTATCGGTCCCTCCCTGTTGCCAGGTCCGGCGCTGCAGACCGAAGAAGCTGACCATGATGCAAGCGAGCAGGAACGGCACCATCGAGATCGCGATCGCCGCGCCTTCGCCGAGCGCACCGCCATTGATCGCGCGCTGGAACGCGAGCGTCGCCATCAGGTGCGTCGCATTCAGCGGGCCGCCGCGGGTGATCACGTAAATCAGCTGAAAATCGGTGAAGGTGAACAGCACCGAGAAGGTCATCACCACGGCAATGATCGGTGTCAAAAGGGGGATCGTGACATGGCGGAACTGCTGCCACGGCGTGGCGCCGTCGATCGCCGATGCTTCGTAGTATGAGGGCGAGATCGTTTGCAGGCCCGCCAGCAGCGTGATCGCGACGAAGGGCACGCCGCGCCAGATGTTGGCAGCGATGACGGCGAAGCGCGCGTTCCACGGCGAGCCGAGGAAGTCGATGTAGTGATCGATCAGCCCCATCTTGACCAGCGCCCAGCTGATGATCGAGAACTGCGAGTCGTAGATCCACCAGAAGGCGATCGCCGACAGCGCCGTCGGCACAATGTAGGGCAGCAGGATGACAGCGCGGAAGAAGGTTTTGAAGCGGATGTTGCGGTTCAGCAGGACCGCGAGCCACAGTCCCAGAAAGAACTTGAACACCGACGCGACCGTCGTGTAGAACAGCGTGTTGAACAGGGCAAGTTGGGTGACGCTGTCGCCGAGCAGGAACTTGTAGTTCTCGAGGCCGATCCAGCCGCCGGGACGTCCGACCTTGGCATCGGTGAAGCCCAGCCAGATGCCCAGTCCGAGCGGATACGTCAGGAACAACACCAGCAATAGTGCGGCCGGCAGCATGAAAATGAAACCCAGGGCGTTGCGGCTGTTTTGCAGTTTTTGCAGCATGGCGGCGTTCAGTCGTTCCTGCCGGGAAGAGAAAGGCGAATCATCCTGCAACCCAGGCTGCCCGCCCGGGCAGCCTGGGTTGTCGGATTCTCGGTGAAAGGGGTGTCAACAGGCACGCGCCGTCAGACCTTGTAATAGCGCTCGGCACGCTTTTGCGCACGCTCTGCCGCTTCCTTTGGCGTCTTTGCGCCGCTCGCTGCTTCAGCCACCATGTTGACAACGATGAAGTCGGCCGCCGAACCGGCCGATGCATAGCCGAGCTTGCCGGCGTAGCCGGCAGGGCGCATGTTCTTGACCGCATCGCGGTAAGGCGTGTTTTTCGGATCGGAGGTCCAGACGGCGCCCTTCGCGTAGGCCGCGAGCGCCGGCGCGACATAGCCGCCGGCGGCCGTTTGCCAGGGGTCGTACTGTTCCTGCTCCATCATGAAGCGCAGGAACTCCTTGGCCGCCTTCGGGTACTTGGTGTACTTCATGATCATCTGGTTGAAGAACAGCTGTGACTCGGTCGGCACGCCGACCGGGCCGATGGGGAACGAGGCGTGCTGGATATCGAGCGCCATCTCCTTGAGCTTCGGGTCGGGTGAGTTCTTCGCCGCGTAGTAGATCGAGATGCCGTTGTTGGTGACGCTGATCTGGCCGTCCAGGAAGGCCTTGTTGTTGTTCGGGTCCAGCCACGACAAGGTGCCGGGGATGAAGTTGGCGTACAGCTCGCGGCCATACTCGAGCGCCTTGATCGTCTCGGGGCTGTCGATCACCACCTTGTTGTTCGTGTCGACGAGCTTGCCGCCGAACGCCCAAACCAGCCAGTTGCACCACAGGCCGTCGCCAGTCGCGTTGCCGAGCGCCATGCCGCCGGGGGTTCCCTTTTCTTTCAGCGCCTTGTACATCTTCAGGAAACCGTCCGTGTCCTTCGGGAAACTGTCGAAGCCCGCCGCCTTCAACATGCTCCCGCGGTAGACCATCATCGAGCCCGCCGAACCGAGCGGCACGCCGATCCAGTGCTTGCCGTCGGGGCGCAGGAAGGCGTCACACACCGGGTACCAGCCGCCGTATTTCTTGCCGAGGTATTCGCACAGGTCGGTGACGTCGAGCAGCTTCTCGGGGTACAGGTTGGCGTCGTCGTTGGTCGACAGAATGATGTCGGGCCCGGCGCCGGTGTTGGCGGCGACTGCCGCCTTCGGACGCACGTCTTCCCATCCTTCCCTGTCGACACGCACTTCGATGCCGGTTTTATCGATAAATTTCTTGACGTTGACCATGTAGGCGTCGATGTCGCCCTGCACGAACTGGCTCCAGCGCAGCACCCGCAACTTGGCGCCCTTTTCGGGCTGGTTGTTCCATTGGGCCCGGGCCGGTAGTGGCCAGAGCATGGGCGCGACCGCGGCGGCGCTGGCCGCTGCCGATGTTTTCTTGAGGAATTTACGACGATTGAAACCGGACATGGACGTCTCCTTTAGTTTGGGTCAAGCAACAAGAACCGGGCGCCACCGGGCGCCGTCAAACACTCAGCCTGCCAGGCGCACTCCGCTGGCAGCATCGAACAAATGGGCGCGTGCGGGGTCGGGTCGCAGGCGGATGGTTTCACCGGGCCTGAACGCATAACGCTCACGGAAAACGCTGGTGACCTCGATACCTGCGATCTTGGTGAAGATCTGGGTATCTGCTCCCGTGGGCTCGACCACCACCACTTCGGTCGCAATGCCATCGCCCGCGCCGGCCAGATCGATGTGCTCGGGCCGGGTGCCGTAAATGACGCTCTGACCGTCCTCGCCGCCCGCATGGATCGGCGCGGGCAGGGACAGGCCGTCACGGAACTCCACGGTGGCGGTGCCGGCGCTGCGCTTGAGCACACCGGGCAGGAAATTCATGGCTGGGGAGCCGATGAAGCCTGCCACAAACCGGTTGGCCGGACGGTCGTACAGCTCCAGCGGCGAGCCAGTCTGCTCCACAATGCCGTCGCGCATCACGACGATCTTGTCGGCCATGGTCATGGCCTCGATCTGGTCGTGCGTTACATAAATGGAGGTTGTTTCGAGGCGCTGGTGCAGCTCCTTGATCTCGGTGCGCATCTGTACCCGCAGTTGCGCGTCAAGGTTGGACAAGGGTTCGTCGAACAGGAACACTTGGGGGTCTCGCACGATGGCACGCCCCATGGCTACGCGCTGACGCTGTCCGCCAGACAGTTGGCGCGGAAAGCGGTCGAGCAGATCGACCAGGCCCAGAATGTCGGCGGCCTTCATGACCCGCTCATCGGCCATGGCCCTGGACTGCTTGGCCAGCATCAGGCTGAACGCCAGGTTGTTGCGCACAGTCATGTGCGGGTATAGCGCGTAGTTCTGGAACACCATCGCGATGTCCCGCTCCTTGGGCATCATCTTGTTGACCACCCTGCCGCCGATGATGATTTCCCCGCCGCCTATTTCTTCAAGGCCCGCAATCATGCGCAGCAGGGTGGATTTGCCGCAGCCTGATGGTCCCACGAGCACGGCGAACTGCCCATCTTCAATGTCGATGTTCACGCCACGAATGACATGGGTTGCGCCGAAATATTTTTCGACCCCTCTGATTTGAACGGCAGCCATGCTCTCCTTGATGAGGCTTTCTTGAACCCTGAACCTTTGTAGCATGAAAGAATCAGAATGTCATCAGCATCAACCAACGTGTTAGTCCCACACGTCGCATCCGGTCAATGGTTGTCCCGTGGCACGAAGGAGCCGCGTTGGCCGACCAGGAAGTCCAGGTCCACGCCTTCATCGGCCTGCAGCACGCGATCGATATAGAGCTTCCAGTAGCCCGACGACATGGGCGGCTCAGGGGCTTTCCATTGGGCCAGCCGGCGCGCCAGTTCCTCGTCGCTCACATGCAGGTGCAGCACGCGGCGCGGCACGTCGAGCTCGATCATGTCGCCGTTTTGCACCACGGCCAGCGGCCCGCCGGCGGCGGCTTCGGGCGCGGTGTGCAGGATCACCGTGCCGTAGGCCGTGCCGCTCATGCGCCCGTCGCTGATGCGCACCATGTCGGTAATGCCGCGGCGCAGTATCTTGGGCGGCAGCGGCATGTTGCCGATTTCCGCCATGCCGGGATAGCCCTTGGGCCCGCAGTTCTTCAGCACCATGACGCAGTTCTCGTCGATGTCGAGCGACTCGTCGTCGATGCGCCGGTGAAAGTCCTCGATGTTCTCGAACACCACGGCGCGGCCCTTGTGCACCATCAGCCTGGGCGTGGCGGCGCTGGGCTTGATGACCGCGCCGCGCGGCGACAGGTTGCCGCGCAACACCGCGATGCCGGCCTTCTCCTTGAAGGGCGTGGCCAGCGGCCGGATGACCTCGGTGTTGTAGTTCTGCGCGTCGGCAATGTTCTCGCCAATGGTGAGGCCGTTGGCCGTGACGGCCCCAAGGTGCAGATGCTGCGCGATCTCCTTCAGCACGACGGGCAGGCCGCCGGCATAGCAGAAGTCCTCCATCAGGAATTTCCCGGATGGCTGCAGATTCACCAGACACGGCAGCTCGCCCGCGAGCCGGTCAAAATCATCGATCGTCAGCTTCACGCCGATGCGCCCGGCCATCGCAATCAGGTGGATCACGGCATTCGTCGAGCCGCCGATCGCCGCCAGGGTCTTGATGGCATTTTCAAACGCCTCGCGCGTCAGGATTTTCGACAGCTTCAGATCTTCGTGCACCATGCCGACGGCGCGCCGTCCCGCCATGCGTGCCAGCACGTTGCGGCGCCCATCGACCGCCGGATAGGCCGCGTTGCCGGGCAGCCCGATGCCCAGCGCTTCCACCATGCTGGCCATGGTGCTCGCCGTGCCCATGGTCATGCAATGACCGTGGCTGCGGTGCATGCAGCTCTCGGCTTCGAAGAAATCCTGCAGCTTGAGCGTGCCGGCACGCACCTGCTCGCTCATGCTCCACACGCCGGTGCCCGAGCCCAGTTCCTGGCCGCGCCATTTGCCGTTGAGCATGGGCCCGCCGCTGACGCCGATGGTCGGCAGGTCCACGCTGGCCGCGCCCATCACCAGCGAGGGCGTGGTCTTGTCGCAGCCCATCAGCAGCACCACGCCGTCGAGCGGGTTGCCGCGAATGCTTTCTTCCACGTCCATCGACGCCAGGTTGCGGTACAGCATGGCGGTCGGGCGCAACAGCGTCTCGCCAAGCGACATGACCGGAAATTCGAGCGGGAAGCCGCCGGCCTCGTACACACCGATCTTGACCTGCTCGGCCAGCGTGCGGAAGTGCGAATTGCAGGGTGTGAGTTCGCTGAAGGTGTTGCAGATGCCGATGACCGGGCGGCCGTCGAACTGGTCATGCGGCACGCCCTTGCCCTTGACCCAACTGCGGTAGTTGAAGCCGTCGCGGTCCTGGCGGCCGAACCATTGCTGGCTGCGGAGTTCTTCGGGTTTTTTCTTCGGTGATTGGCTCATGATGTGAATACTCAAAAAGTTGAATTTTGGGGAATACCCTGAGGGCGTGATCGTATTATGGTAATACCATAAGCAATCTGCCGTGATCTGTAAAGCGCCAATTGGAGTGTGCCCTTGTCAAAACCCGAAATCCTGGTCGCTGCGAAATTATGGCCACCCTATATGGAAGCCTTGCGGGCCGCCTATGTGGTGCATGATCGCCTGCATCAGACCGATCCGGTCGCCTTTGCGGCGGCCGCGCCGCGCATCCGTGCCATTGCCGCCAGTGGCGAATCCAAAGTACCGCGGGGCCTGATGGACCAGTTGCCGGCGCTCGAGGTCATCTCCGTATTTGGCGTGGGCTACGACGGTGTGGACGTGGCGGCAGCGCGCGAGCGTGGCGTGCCGGTCACGCATACCCCCGACGTGCTGACGGACGACGTGGCCGACATGGGCCTGGCGCTGTTGCTTGCTGTGGCGCGGCGCATCCCGCAAGCGGACCGGTTCGTGCGTGCCGGCCAGTGGCCGGGCGGCCCGGCGCCTTTGGGCCGCAAGGTCAGCGGCGCGCGGCTCGGCATCGTCGGACTTGGGCGCATTGGTCAGGCCATTGCGCGCCGCGCCGAGGGCTTTGGCATGAGCATCGCCTACACGGCGCGTCGTGAAAAACCGGCAACGGCCTACCGCTACTACCCTACATCACAGGCGCTGGCGGCCGAGGTCGACTTCCTGATGGTCATCACGCCGGGCGGAGACGCGACGCGCGGGCTCATCAATGCGCAAGTGCTGACGGCACTCGGGCCCAAGGGTTACCTCATCAATGTCGCGCGCGGCTCGGTGGTCGATCAGGCCGCGTTGATCCACGCCCTGGAGCAGGGGCAGATCGCCGGGGCGGCGCTCGATGTGTTTGAAGACGAGCCGAATGTACCGCCCGCGCTGGCCGCGCGCGACGATGTGGTGCTGACGCCGCACGTGGCCAGCGCGACCTGGCAGACGCGCCGCGCCATGGCGGATCTGGCTTTTGGCAATTTGCAGGCCCATTTCGCGGGCCAGCCCCTGCTCACACCGGTGCCGCAATGACGGCCATGATGAAGAACGTGCACGGCAACACCGTCGATTTTCTCGGCGAGGCGATCGTGGCCGGTCGCTATGCGGTGGGCAGCTCGATCCCGCCCGAGCCTCTGCTGTGCGAGGAGCTTGGGGTCAGTCGCACGGTGGTGCGCGAGTCCGTCAAATCGCTGGCGGCCAAGGGGTTGATTCACACCGGCCCGAAGGTGGGGACCCGCGTCCTGCCGTCCGATGACTGGAACTGGTTCGATTCGGACGTGATCGCCTGGCAATCCAGGGTGGGGCTGAGCCGTGAATTCATTCGTGACCTGCAGGACCTGCGCCGTGTCGTCGAGCCGGCCGCGGTTCGGCTGGCCGCAGAGCGCGCCACGGACGAAGATATCGCGGGCATCGAAGACGCCTATGCCGGCATGAAGCGTGCTGTGCTGCAGGGCGGGGACTATGTGACCTTCGATCTGCGTTTTCACCAGGGATTGCTGCGCGCCTCGCACAACCGCCTGCTGGTGCAGATGAGCAAGGCACTGGGCGCCTTGCTGCGCACCAGCTTCGAGATATCCACCAGCAAGAAGAACGGCCCGCGCCGTTCCCTGCCGCTGCACCGTGCCGTGCTCGATGCCGTGATTGCCCGGAACCCACCCGGCGCCGAACAGGCGATCCTGGTGCTCATCGATGGTGCACACCAGGATATCGAACAGGTGCTCGCCTCGCGCCGCCGTCTGCCGCGCCTGGGCCGGCCCGCACTGCAGCTCAAGGCGGCGGCACCTGTATGACGAAACAAGTTTTCCCTCAACAACCACAAAGGAGACACTGATGAAGTTCAAGCTAGTTGCCACTGCGGCGCTCATGACCGCGGCGCTGATGGCGTCCGGGTATGCGAGCGCCCAGGAAACGCTCACCGTATGGTGGGTCAAGGGGTTTTACAAATCCGAGGACGACGCGCTGTTTGCCGCGATCAAGAAGTTCGAGGCCAAGACCAAGGTCAAGGTCGAGCTCTCCCAGTACGCGATACAGGACACCATTCCCAAGACGGTGGCGGCACTGGATTCGGGCAGCCCGCCCGACGTGGCCTATTCGGATGTCTACGACTTTCAGGTCACCGGGAAATGGGCGTACGACGGCAAGCTCGAGGACATCAGCGACGTCATCAACCCGATCAAGGACAGGTTTGAACCCAGCGCGCTGGGGACCACCTATCTCTACAACAACGTCACCAAGAAGAAGGCCTACTACGCTTTCCCGCTCAAGCAGCAGACCATGCACATCGAGTACTGGATCGACATGCTCAATGAGGCCGGCTACAAGGAATCCGACATTCCGACGGACTGGAAAGGCTATTGGTCGTTCTGGTGCAACAAGGTGCAGCCCGCCTACCGCAAGAAGACCGGTTCGCGCACCTACGGCATCGGCGTGCCCATGGGCGTTGACAGTAGCGACTCGTTCTACTCGTTCCTGACATTTGCTGATGCATACAACGTGCATATGGTCGACGACAACGGCAAGCTGCTGCTGGACGATCCGAAGGTGCGCACGGGCCTGATCGGCGCGCTGACCGACTACACCCGACCCTACGTTGAAGGCTGCACCCCGCCGTCGTCCACCAGCTGGAAGGACCCGGACAACAATGTGGCCTTCCACAACAAGACCACCATCATGACGCACAACGCGACGATTTCGATCGCGGCGAAATGGCTGGACGACATGAACAACGAAGCGCTCAAGCCCGAGCAGCGCGCCATCGCCAAGAAAAACTACTATGAGCTGATTCGCACGGCCGGCTTCCCGAACAAACCGGACGGCAGCAAGATGCAGTACCGTGCAGCCGTGAAAACGGGCGTGATTTTCAAGGACTCCAAGAACAAGGCGCGTGCCAAGGAGTTCGTCAGTTTCCTGCTGCAGGAAGAAAACCTGACGCCTTATGTGGAAGGCTCTCTGGGCCGCTGGTTCCCGGTCACCAAGGTGGCGCAGCAAAGCCCGTTCTGGAAGGCCGATCGGCATCGCCTGTCGGTATACAACCAGTTTATGGCCGGAACGGTGAACTTTGAGTTCACCAAGAACTACAAGTTCACCATTGTGAATAACGAAAATGTGTGGGCCAAGGCCATGAACCGTGTTGTCAACGACAAGGTTCCGGTGGACAAAGCCGTTGATGAAATGATCGCGCGCATCAAGACCATCGCTGGCTAGGCGAGAACATCCACCTACGATAGAGTCGTATCGGTCGCCCCTGCGGTGGGGCGACTGCAACCATGCAAGAACCATGAGCACAATTACTCTCGATCAGGGGCGGCCGCCTGCTCTAGCAGCAGCCCGGAGAATGTCTTCATGGCAATTCTGGGGGCTGGTGCTGGTGGTGCCCTATCTCCTGATTTTTCTTGTCTTTGTGATTTATCCCGTGGGCTACGGCTTGTGGCTGGCGCGTCATCCACACAGCTACGTCAAGCTGGTTGAAGATCCCATTTTTGTGCGCACGGTGCTCAACACCTTGGTGTTTTTGATCATCGGTGTCAACATCAAGATGTTGATCGCGCTGGCCTTGTCCGGTTTTTTTGTGCAAACCCGAAGCTGGATCAAGTGGCTCTCGGTGCTGTTCATCCTGCCATGGGCGATGCCCTCGATCCCCACCATCTTGTCGGTCCGTTTCATGCTCAATCCGGATTGGGGTGTGGTCAATTCGCTGATCTTTCGCCTGACCGGTGCCGATGGCCCGAACTGGTTGAACGACCCGCTGCTTGCGTTGACGTGCGCGATTCTGATGCACATCTGGAAATCCCTGCCGTTCTGGACCCTGATCCTGATTGCGGGGCGCTTGTCGATTCCGGCCGAGCAGTATGAAGCCGCCTCGGTGGATGGCGCCTCGAACTGGCAAAAATTCAAATTTATCACCTGGCCCTCCATGAGGACGCTGTACCTGACCTCCACCATTTTGTCGATGATCTGGACCTTGGGCGACTTCAACAGCGTGTACCTGCTCACGGGGGGCGGGCCGGCTGATCTGACGCATGTGCTGGCGACCCTGGGCATCCGCTACCTGAGGCTGGACCAGGTGGATTTGTCGATGGCGTCCATCGTCGTGGCCATGCCGCTGGTGCTGCCGCTGATTTATTTCATGATGAAACGGTTGTCCAAATGAAGCGACTGACATTCAAGGCAGTCGCGACCGAGGCCAAGCTGCTGCTGATTGGCATCCCCTTGTTCCTGTGGACGATTATTCCGGTCTATCACATGGTCCTGTTCGCCATTTCTCCGCGCGACACGGCGACCTCGGGACATCTTTGGCCCACGCATCCGACCCTGCACAACTTCGAGGTCGTGCTGACGGAGCAGCATTTCTACCTGAATCACTTCTGGCTGCAGTTCTGGAATTCATTGTTCATTGCGGTCACCGTGGGCCTGCTGACCCTGGTTGTGTCGACCGCAGCGGCTTTTGCCATCAGCCGCCTGAAGGTGCGAGGCGGGCGAACGGTCATGAATCTGGCCCTGTTCACGTACTTCATCCCGGCCGCCTTCCTGGCAGTTCCGATGTACAAAACCATGGGCAACTATGGTTTGTTGAACAGCCAGTGGTCCCTGATTCTGGCCATGGTGACGATTGCGGCGCCGTATTGCATCTGGGTACTCAAGCAGGCTTCTGACAAGTTGCCTTTTGAGCTGGACGAGGCCGCCAAAATGGACGGCGCGTCGGCGCTGCAACTATTCCGGCTCGTGTACCTGCCGCTGATGGTGCCGTCGCTGGTGGCGGTCGGCACCTATGCGCTGCTGCTGGCGTGGAACGAGTACCTGTTTGCGTTTTTGCTGTTGTCCAACGATCGCACCATCACGCTGGCGGTGGCGCTGGGCAGTTTTCTGTCGGCCGACGACTCGCCCTGGGAGTTGCTCATGGCCACGGGGCTGATTTACGCACTGCCACCGGTGGCGATTTACTACACCTTCAAGCGCTACATGGTGTCGGGCCTCACGGCCGGCGCCGTGAAGAGCTGAACCACAAGAGGTCCGCCCCATGGCATCCGTATCGTTTCGCAGTGTCGAAAAAAACTTCGACAAGACCAAGATCATTCACGGCATCAGCTTCGACATTGCCGACGGCGAGTTCGTGGTGCTGGTCGGGCCTTCGGGCTGCGGCAAATCGACCTTGCTGCGCATGCTGGCGGGCCTGGAAGACATCAGCGGCGGTGAGATTGCCGTGGATGACCGGGTGGTGAATGACGTCGAGTCCAAGGACCGCGACATTGCCATGGTGTTCCAGAGCTACGCGCTGTACCCGCACATGACCGTGCGCGACAACATGGCCTTCAGCCTCAAGCTGCGCCGGGCCGAGGCGGCGCTGACCGAGCAGCGGGTCGGCAATGCGGCGCGCATTCTGAACCTCGACCCCCTGCTCGACCGTTTCCCGCGGGAGCTGTCGGGTGGCCAGCGCCAGCGCGTCGCGATGGGGCGCGCGATCGTGCGGGACCCCAAGGTTTTCCTGTTTGACGAGCCGCTGTCCAATCTCGATGCCAAGCTGCGCGTGTCCATGCGCGCCGAGATCAAGTCGCTGCACCAGCGGCTCAAGACGACGACGGTGTACGTGACACACGACCAGATCGAAGCCATGACCCTGGCGGACCGGATCGTGGTGATGCACGACGGCGTCGTCGAGCAGATCGGCACGCCGCTCGAATTGTTCGATCGCCCTGGCAATCTGTTTGTGGCCCAGTTCATCGGCTCTCCCGCCATGAATATTTTGCAAGGCACGCTGCGTAAATCCGAAGGCCGGTGCTGGGTGGAAGCGCAGGGTCAGCAATGGCCGATGGGCCCGGTGGCTGCGGGCCAGAATGGCCAGGCGATCCACTACGGAGTGCGGCCAGGCGACCTGGCCGTCTCCACGTCGGGGCAGGGCATTCCAGCCAGGGTCGTCGTGGTCGAGCCGACAGGCGCCGAAACGGAATTGCTGCTGGAGGTAGGGAGCACCCGTGTGATCGTAGTCATGCACGGTCGCACCACCGCCCGGCCTGACGACGTCATCCGTCTGGAAATTGATGCGGCCAAAGCCCATCTCTTCGATGAGACCAGCGGCGCGCGGCTGGCATGATCACATCCACCTCCTTTCGCCTGGACGGGCGCATCGCCCTCGTCACCGGCTCCTCCGGGGGTATCGGCTTCGCGCTGGCGCGCGGACTGGGCCAGGCGGGCGCCACCGTGGTACTGAACGGCCGCAATGCCGGCAAGCTGGAGCAGGCGGCTGCGGCGCTGCGCGGCGAAGGACTGCAGGTCCATACCCGCGTCTTTGACGTCACGCAGGCTGCGTCCGTGCAGGCGGCGGTGGACGATATCGAGAGCACGCTGGGGGCCATCGAAATCCTGGTCAACAATGCCGGCATGCAGATTCGCGGGCCGCTGCAAGACTTCCCCGAGCCCGACTGGCACCAGCTCATGCGCACCAATGTGGACAGCGTGTTTTTCGTGGGCCAGGCCGTGGCCCGCAAAATGATTCCACGCGGGCGCGGCAAGATCATCAACATCTGCTCGGTGCAAAGCGAACTGGGCCGGCCCGGCATCGCGCCCTATACCGCCAGCAAGGGTGCCGTCAAGATGCTGACCAAGGGCATGGCGATCGACTGGGGGCCGCATGGCATCAATGTCAACGGCCTGGGTCCGGGTTATTTCAAGACCGAGCTGACCGAAAAGCTGGTGGCCGACGAGCAGTTCACGGCCTGGCTGCTGGGGCGCACCCCGAGTCGGCGCTGGGGCGATGTGGAAGACCTCGCCGGTGCGGCGGTGTTTTTGGCGAGTGACGCGGCCGGCTTTGTGAACGGCCATATCCTCTATGTGGATGGCGGCGTGACCGCCACCCTTTGAGCCTCAATCTCCGGGGAGAATCCCATGCGCGCACTGGTCTGTCATGCCCCGCTCGATTTGCGTCTGGATGCCTTTGCTGCGGACGAGCCCGGGCCGCAGCAATTGCAGGTTCGTGTTGCCTTTGGCGGCATCTGCGGCTCCGACCTGCACTACTTCCAGCACGGTGGTTTTGGCGCCGTGCGCATCAGGGAACCCATGGTTCTCGGGCACGAAGTCTCGGGCGTCGTGGCCGCGGTGGGCAGCGGCGTTGGCGGCTTCGAGCCGGGCCAGCGCATTGCGATCTCGCCGTCGCGTCCCTGTGGCGTGTGCCGGTTTTGCCAGCAGGGCTTGCACAACCATTGCGTGGACATGCGCTTTTATGGCAGCGCCATGCGCTTTCCGCACGTGCAGGGTGCGTTTCGCGAGATGCTGGTGATCGACGCCACCCAGGCCCATGCGATTGCCGACGATTTGCCACTGTCCGAGGCGGCGCTGGTCGAGCCCCTGTCGGTGGGTCTGCACGCCATTGCCCGGGCCGGTTCGGTCTTTGGCAAGCGCGTGCTGGTCACCGGCTGCGGCCCGATCGGCGCCTTGCTGATTGCCGGATTGCGCCGCGCCGGTGCGGCCGAGATCGTGGCCGCCGACATTGCCGATCTGCCGTTGGCCTGTGCTTTGAAAATGGGGGCCGACAAAACCATCAACCTCGCGCAGAACCCCGACGCACTGGCGCCCTACGCAGCGGGCAAAGGGCAGTTCGACGTGCTGTTCGAAGCCTCGGGCAGCGACAAGGCGCTGCGCAGCGGCCTGGAGGTGGTGGCGCCGCGCGGCGTGATCGTGACCATCGGCCTGGGGGGCGATATTTCGCTGCCGCTCAACGTGCTGGTGGGCAAGGAGATCGACCTGCGCGGCACCTTCCGTTTTCAGGCCGAGTTTGCCGTGGCCGTGGCGTTTCTGAACCAGCGCCTGATCGACGCACGTCCGGTGATCAGCGACACCCTGGCCTTTGATCGGGCGCCCGAGGCCTTTAAACTTGCCGGCGACAAGCGCCAGTCCATGAAAGTCCAGATCGCTTTTGATCAGGCGCTGGCCTGACCGACCCTTCCATTCAGGACGACAACATGACCGTGTTCACCAAAGTCATCCTCTTCACCGATACCGACGGCCGTGCAAAATTTCGCGAGGAAACCGTGGCCCTGAGCGAAGGCACGCCGCAGTCCCTGCTGTCGCCGCTGTCGCCATCGGCGGGCTATCAATTGCGCCACAGCCCACCGGGCTTTCGCAGCCAGTTTCACTGCACCGGCACGCCGCAGTGGGTGTTCATTCTGGGCGGCGAGATGGAAATTGGTTTGCAGGACGGCAGCTCGCGCGTGTTCAAGCCGGGCGAGCATTTTTATTCGGCCGATGTGTTACCTGAGGGGGTTAGTTTTGATGCGGCCGTGCACGGCCACTCGAGCCGTCAGGCCGGCCCCGACCCGTTGGTGACGCTGTTCGTGCGGGATTGACCGCGCGCCGCCCTCACGGGCCTCAAGGCGCCTGCATGCGGCCCGAGAGAATCCGTTGCACGCCCGGCTGCCCGGCCTTGACGGCCCCGATCAAAGCGCGGGCGACCTGCTCCGCTCGAATGGTCTTGTAATTGGCGGGAACCAGTGGATCAAGCCAGCGCATGGCGGACAGGGCCCATCCTTCGGCGCTGCGGCCTGGCTGCTGCAGGCTGCCGCGATCGCCCGCAATGAAAGACGGCTGCACGATCACGACGGAGTCAAAGCCCAGTTTGCAAACAGCCTCTTGCATCTCACCCTTGACGCGGTTGTAGAACACAGCCGATCGAGGGTTCGCGCCCATGGCGCTGACGACTCCTAATTTAGTAGCGCCAGACGCACGCGCAGCCTGGGCTACAGCCACAACTGCCTCGTAATCCACGGCCCGGAAGGCGGCTTGGCTGCCCGCCACCTTGATGGTCGTGCCCAGCGCGATGTAGACATCGTCCACAGGAGGCAGGGCCGGCAGGGCTTTGAGGTCGACCGTGTGGCAAGTCAGCTTGCGGTGGGTGACAGGCGGGGCGCGGCGGCCCACGCAGTGAACCTTTGAATACGCCTTATCGGCCAAAAGAGCCGCGAGAACCTCCCGGCCCACGAGACCCGTTGCCCCGGCCACCAAAGCCACCCGTGCCGCCGCCTGATCCGCCATAAGAGCCTCCATTGCGATTGCCGCCACCGAAACCGCCGCCACTCCTGCGGCCGCGTTGTTCCGCCATGCTGTCCACGCTGGTGCGCATCGGGTCCGGCTGGCCACCCTGGGGCGCACGCGGCGCCGGATTCAGGTTGGCGCCGCTGGCCGTCCGATTGTGATCGGGTTGGCCCGCGCCCGCGCCGTCACGGTAACCGCCGCCGTTGCCACCCCCCGAGCGTCCGCGGCCCTGGGCAGGACGCGGCCCGCGCGCTGCCGGGTCACTGTGCGGCGCGCTGCTGCGCTGGCCGCCGCGCGGGCCGCCACGGCCATTGCCGTTGCCGCCGCGGTCGCCCTGGGTCGCCTTGTTGTCGCGCACGCGCTGCATCATCTCGCTGCGCGCGGCCTTGGCCGCGGCCTGCATGACGTCGCGGCTCGGCGGTTTGCCCGCGCCGCCCCAGATGGTCTGGCGGCCCATGGCAATCGGCTCGGCTTTTTCGCCGGGTTCCGGCATGAAGCCCTCGATGATCTTGACAGCGATTTGCTGCTTGGTGAAGCGTTCGATGTCCTGCATGAAGCCTTCTTCGTCCAGGCACACCAGGTTCACGGCGGCGCCGTCGGCTCCTGCGCGACCGGTGCGGCCGATGCGGTGCACGTAGTCTTCGCTGACGTTCGGGATTTCATAGTTCACCACGTGCGGCAGATCGTCGATGTCGATCCCGCGCGCAGCAATGTCGGTGGCCACCAGCGCGCGAATGTCGCCGCTCTTGAAGCCGCTCAGCGCCTGCGTGCGTGCCGCCTGGCTCTTGTTGCCGTGCAGGGCCATCGCCTGGATGCCGTTCTTGGTCAGAAACTCGGCCACGTTGTTGGCGCCGAACTTGGTGCGCGTGAAGACCAGTACCTGGCTCCAGTTCTGTTCCTGGATGATGTGCGCCAGCAGCGCCTTTTTCTTGCCGCGGCCGACCGGGTGAATCACCTGGGTGATGCGCTGCACCGTGGTGTTGCGCGGCGTGACCTGGATGCTCTGCGGATTCTTCAGCAGGGTGTCGGCCAGGTCGCGGATCTCGTCGCTGAAGGTGGCGGAGAACAGCAGGCTTTGCTTGTCCTTGGGCACCACGGCCAGCACTTTCTTGACGTCGTGGATGAAGCCCATGTCCAGCATGCGGTCGGCCTCGTCGAGCACCAGGATCTGCACCTGACCGAGGTCCAGCACGCCTTGCTGCAGCAAATCCAGCAGACGGCCCGGGGTGGCGACCAGGATGTCGACGCCCTTTTTGACCTTCGTGATCTGGGGGTTCATGCCGACGCCGCCAAACACTACGGTCGAGGTCAACTCCAGATATTTGCCATAGGTCCGGACCGATTCCTCAACCTGCGCGGCCAGCTCCCGCGTGGGCGTCAGCACCAGGGCGCGGATGCCCTTGCCGCCGAACTTGTTCTTGGGCGCCTCGGCCGCGCTCAGCCGCTGCAGCATGGGCAGCACGAAGGCTGCCGTCTTGCCGGTGCCGGTCTGGGCGCCGCCGAGCATGTCGTGCCCGTCCAGCACCACCGGAATGGCTTGTGCCTGAATGGCCGTGGGGGTCTCGTAGCCAAGCTCGTGCACAGCCTTGACGATGGCCGGAGCCAGGTTTAATTCTTCAAAGTTCATAGTTTTGCGCCATCCAGGGCGCTGGGATATCGGCCTGTCGCGGGTGTCAAACAACCGCACCAGTCAAAGGCAGATGGATTCAGGGTTGGGCGCTAAACACATGGTTCTGGCCCCAGCAAAGTGCTGACATTGCGGGCAACTGGAGCGCCGCAACAACTAGCATTGTCGCATGCTGGGATAATTCATGCTTTCCAGCACCCTAGCAAAGAGATAACGCACCAGATGGCTCAATACGTTTTCACCATGAATCGCGTCGGCAAGATCATTCCGCCGAAGCGTCATATCCTCAAGGACATCTCCCTGAGCTTTTTCCCCGGCGCCAAGATTGGCGTGCTGGGCACCAACGGCTCGGGCAAGTCCACACTGATGAAGATCATGGCCGGACTCGACACCGAAATCGAGGGCGAAGCCACCCCCATGGCGGGCCTGAACATCGGCTACCTGCCGCAGGAGCCGCAGCTCGACCCCGAACAGACGGTGCGCGAGAGCGTCGAGGCGGGCATGGGCGCGGTGTTTGCGGCCAAGGCGCGACTCGATGAGGTGTACACCGCCTACGGCGCCGAGGATGCCGACTTCGACGCGCTGGCGGCCGAGCAGGCCGAGCTGGAGGCCATCATCGCCACCGCCGGCACCGATTCCGAGCACCAGCTTGAAATTGCGGCCGATGCCCTGCGCCTGCCGCCCTGGGACGCCAAAATCGGCCTGCTGTCGGGCGGCGAAAAGCGCCGTGTCGCCCTGTGCCGCCTGCTGCTGTCCAAACCCGACATGCTGCTGCTCGACGAGCCCACCAACCACCTGGACGCCGAGTCGGTCGACTGGCTGGAGCAGTTCCTGCAGCGCTACTCCGGCACCGTGGTGGCCATCACCCACGACCGCTACTTCCTGGACAACGCGGCCGAGTGGATTCTGGAGCTCGATCGCGGCTCCGGCATTCCCTACAAGGGCAACTACAGCGACTGGCTGGCGCAAAAGCAGGAGCGCCTGGTGCAGGAGCAAAAGGGCGAGGAAGCCCGCGCCAAGGCACTGAAGAAGGAACTGGAATGGTCGCGCCAGAACCCCAAGGCGCGCCAGGCCAAGAGCAAGTCGCGGCTGGCGCGCTTCGAGGAACTGTCCGATTTCGAATACCAGAAGCGCAACGAAACCAACGAGATATTCATCCCGGTGGCCGAGCGCCTGGGCAACGAGGTGATCGAGTTCGTCAACGTGACCAAGTCGTTCGGGGACCGCGTGCTGATCGACAATCTCAGCTTCAAGGTGCCTGCCGGGGCCATCGTCGGCATCATCGGCCCCAACGGTGCGGGCAAGTCCACGCTGTTCAAGTTGATCGCCGGCAAGGAAAAGCCGGACAGCGGCGAGGTCAAAATCGGCTCCACCGTGAAGATGGCGTTCGTCGATCAAAGCCGGGATGCGCTGTCGAACGAGAAAACCGTGTGGGAAGACGTCTCGGGCGGGCTCGACATCCTGAACGTGGGCAAGTTCCAGATGGCCAGCCGCGCCTATTGCGGACGCTTCAACTTCAACGGCGGCGACCAGCAAAAGCGCGTGGGCACGCTGTCGGGCGGCGAGCGCGGCCGCCTGCACCTGGCCAAGACCTTGATCGCCGGCGGTAACGTGCTGATGCTCGATGAGCCCTCAAACGACCTGGACGTGGAGACCCTGCGCGCGCTGGAAGACGCCTTGCTCGAGTTCGCCGGCTCGCTCATGGTGATCAGCCACGACCGCTGGTTCCTGGATCGTATCGCGACCCACATTCTGGCCGCTGAAGGCGACAGCCAGTGGGTGTTTTTCGACGGCAACTACCAGGAATACGAAGCGGACAAGAAGAAGCGACTGGGCGAGGAAGGCGCCAAGCCAAAACGCATGCGCTATAAGGCGCTGAAGTAATCACCGTTCACATTCTCCATGACCACCCAAGACGCGCAACCGGCAGCCCCCTACGCAGCCTTGTTTGACGGCTGCCTGCGCGAAGCGGCCGATGGCGGCGGATCCTTGATGGAGATGATGGTGGGCAAGCTGCGGCTGTCCCTGCAGCAGCAGCTTCGCACCGCCGGGGCGCAGCAGCGCGATGCGCTGGCCGAATCGCTGCGGCTGCTCGCCAGGCATGAGGCCCGGCTCTGCGCCGGGTATCCGCAGGCCTTGCAGGCGGCCTTTGCCGAAGAGGTTGCCGGCCAGAAGGTCAAACCGATGGTTGCGGCCCTGAGTTTTGACGAACTGGAGCTGATGGACGAGACCCAGGTTCAGGAGAGCGTCGAAGTCGCGCGCGCACTGCAGGTGGCACTGCTCGCAAGCGACAGCCAGCTGACGGATCTGAATGCGCTGATTTGCGCGGCGCAGGGCTTGCGAACGGTTCAGGCCCACCGCAATCCGGTGCGCCCGGAACTCTATGTGCGCACGCTGCGCAACCAGCTGGCGCAGACCGACGTGCCGGCGCTGGTCTGGTTGAGCTGGATGCAGCACATGGGAGCGACGTTGGGACAGGAGCTGGGCGCCGTGTATGCGTCGTTGTGCACATCACTGCGCGCCCACGGCGTGGCGCAGGCGGCGTACTCCGTGACGCAAACACCGGATTTGTCCCGCCCCGCCTCGGTGAGCCGGGATGCCGCCGGGCTGACGCTGGCGCAGCTGCGCCGGCTGCTGGCCGGAGAGCTGGACACAGGTGCGGATCAGAATTCGTTCGCGGCCCGGTTTGCACGGGAGTTCGAATCCTCCGGCAAGCAGCCGCTGCCGCCGGCCTTTGCCCACACCGTGCCGGCTGCGTTCGAAGCGCTGCAGGAAATGAAGCAGGTGGATCAGGTGATGCAGCGCCTGGCGCAGCGGGCCAGCGATTCCGCGCCGACTGTGCCAGCAGCAGCGCAAGCCGCGATGCCGGTGAGCGAGCAGCTGCGACAGCAGGCACGCGGGCTGGGGCAGGCACTGGGGCTCGAGGTGGTGGCCCTGATGGTCGAAAACATCACGCGCGACACGCGTTTGCTGGCCCCGGTGCAGCAGGCGGTGCGCGATCTCGAGCCCGCCCTGTTGCGGCTGGCCCTGATCGACCCGCGCTTTTTCAGCCACAAGCAGCATCCGGCGCGGCGGCTGATCGAGCAGATGACGCATCGCAGCCTGGCCTACCGGGCGGCGGATGCCGCGGGATTCGAGGCCTTCTTGCAACCCCTGCGCCAGGCGGTCGATGCGCTGTCGAGTGTGTCGATCGACAGTGCCGAGCCTTTCGAATTCGCTCTCCAGTCGCTGGAGGCGGTCTGGGATCGGCAGGAAGAGCACGAGCGTGAGCAACGAAAAATGGCGATGCAGGTGCTGGCGCAGGCCGAGCAGCGCAATGAAATGGCGCGAGGCGTTGCCAGGGAGATGCGCGAGCGGCCCGAGGCCGCGCTGGCACCGGCGCCGGTCATGATGTTTTTGTGCGGCCCCTGGGCCCAGGTGGTGGCGCAGGCGAGGCTGGCGGACCCGCACGGCGCGGTGGATCCCGCGGGCTGTCTCACCGTGGCCAAGAACCTGCTGTGGAGCACCCAGCCCGGGTTCGAAAAGAAAGAGATCGCCCGGCTGACGGGCATGATTGCGCCCCTGCTCGGCCAGCTGCGCGAGGGCCTGGCGCGCATCGAGTACCCGGCAGCCGAGGCGGACCTCTTTTTCAATCAGTTGATGGCGCTGCACCAGCAGGCGCTCAAGCCCGCACCCGGTGCCCCGGCGCCCGCCGACGCCAAGACGCTGGCGCGCGAAAAACTGGAAGCGATGTTTCGCGACGCGGACCAAGCCCGGCTGTGGCTGGCGCCGTCCGAGGCGCAGCAATCCGGTTTTATCGAGGCGACGGACTCGCTGCTGTCCAGGCCGCGTTATGAGCCGGCACAGCCTGCACCCGGCCCGGCCGGTGCGTCGCACGATCCTGTCGCAGCGCCCGCCGCTGCGACGCCGGCGCCCGGCGTTTCCCTCGGCGCCTGGGTGGAGCTGCAGGTGCATGGGCGCTGGACGCGGATGCAGCTGACCTGGGCGAGTCCGCGCGGCAACCTGTTCATGTTCACCGGGGTCAAGGGCAGCACCCACTCGATGACGCGGCATTCGCTCGATCAACTGCTGCAGGACGGCACCCTGCGTGTTTTCTCGGATCAGGCGGTGGTGGACAGCGCACTCGATGCCGTCGCGCAAACCGCCATGCGCAACAGCGTGGACGTCACGTCTTGAGCAGTTTCTTGCGCACCATCTCGATGTGATCGCGCAGGGCATACAGCTCGTCCGCATAAGACAGCGGAATGCTGACCTTGCCGACGTGGCGCTCCAGTGTATTGAGTTCGTCGACCAGTGCGGGCGATGAGGCGGGCTCCAACTCCAGTTGATGCTCGATTTCGCGCAGGCGGCCGTACCAGCGGAACACGCGCGAGCGGATCCGGAACTGGTACAGCGGCGGCACGATGCGGCTCAGCGGCAGCAGCACGGCCACGATGATGCCCAGCGCCAGCCACATGCGCTCGACCAGATTCGCCAGCCAGAACGGCAGGTAGCGCTGCAGCAGCGGTGCGCCGTTGCGCAAGGTGCGGTCGGCAGGCCTGGCCAGCGGGTATTCGGTGTTGTTCGCGTTCGGAAACTCGTGCGCGCGGTTGAACCAGCCGGCGCCGCTGTGCAGCGTCTGCGCGGCCTGCGAGAACAACTGCAGCAGGGCCGGGTGCGTGTCCTCGCGCGCCAGCAAGGTGGTGGTGGTGGCGACCAGCCGCACGTTCTGCGGCGGCACGTCGCCGGCCAGGTCCACCACGCCGCGCGGCAACACGACCGGCGTCAAAAAAGCGAAGCGGCGCGAATAGGCTTCGCTCTGCGCAAAATTCATCAGCTTCACGCCCGGCGTCTGCAGCAGCATCTGCACCATCAATGCCTCGGGGGCCGAGACGAACACGATGGCATCGAGATCGCCGCCCAGAAAGGCGACGGTGGCCGGGGTCTGCGCCAACTGCGACAGCTGGATCGACTTGGGGTCGATCCGGTTGGCTTGCAGCAGTTTGTCCATCAGGGCGGGTACCCCGCTGCCCTGCGTGCCCACGTTCACGCGCAGACCGGCGAGCTGGGCCAGGTTCGACAACGTCGCGTCTGTCGTGCCGGGCACCTTGCGCGCCGCGTCTTCACGGTAGAACAGCCAGATCGGTTCCACGAACAGGCTGCCCAGCGAGCTCAGGGCACTTTGCGTGTCGCCCTGCGCATCGCCACTGCCGCCCTGCACGAAGCCAAGGTCCGCCTTGCCATCGCGCAGCAATTGCAGGTTGGCCGCGGAGCCTTCGCTGGGCAACAGCGTGACGTCGATGCCATTGACCGCCAGCGCCGCCTTGTAGCGTTTGCCGAACTCGTCGTAGGCGCTTTGCGCCGGGCCGGTGGCCAGCGTGACGTGCCGGGGTGGATTCGGGTTGAGCCACCAGTAGGCGAAGGCCAGCAGGGCGACCGTCAGCAGCACAAAGGGGCCGGCTGAAACCAGCAGATCGCGCAGCGAGAGCAGGGTGTGGCGCATGGCCTGTGGCATCGTGCGCGGTCTCAACGCGATGGGCCTGCCGCGCGCGCGCGCGGCGCCGCCAGCTCGGCCGCGGCCGGCAGGTGCAGCGCGCCCACACTAATGCCGCGCGCCGCCTGCACGGCCCGCACCACCGCCCTGGCCGTGGCCTCGGCCGCCATGGTGCCCAGCAGCATCATGCCCAGCGTTTTGCCGGACTGGCCGGTGCCCAGCGCAAACAGCGTGTCGCCGTCGGACAGGGTATGCACCGGGTTGATGCTGCGCGCCAGGCCGTCATGCGCCAGCTGGGCCAGTTTTTGCGCCTGGGTCTTGCTGATCACGGCGTCCGTGGCGATCACGCCGATGGTCGTGTTGGTGCCTGCGAGCAGGGGGCTTAGCGGCTCGCCGCGCAGGATGGCGCGGCGGCTATCTAACAGGGCGCGCCCGTTCGCCGTGCGCGCACCGGCCAGCACGCGGCCGCTGTCGGGGTCGACCACATCGCCCAGCGCGTTGCAGGCGATGAGGGCGCCCACCGTGACGCCCTGCAACGTGACCGACGCCGTTCCGATGCCGCCCTTCATGGCGCGGTGCAGGCCGAACAGCTTGCCGACCACTGCGCCGGCACCCGCGCCCACATTGCCCTCGGCCGGGCGTTGGCGCGAGGCAGCCGCGCAGGCGCGGTAGCCGGCTTCGGCATCGGGCCGGATGCGGGCATCGCCCACCGGCAGGTCGAACAGCACGGCGGCCGGCACGATGGGGACCAGGCCGACGCCCACGTCGAAGCCGATGCCCTGTTCTTCCAGCCAGCGCATCGCACCACCGGCGGCATCCAGACCCCAGGCGCTGCCACCGGCGAGCACGATGGCATGCACCTGCTCCACCAGGTTGCCGGGTTGCAGCAAATCGGTCTCGCGGGTGCCGGGCGCGGCGCCGCGCACATCAACGCCGCCGACCGCGCCATGGCGCGCGATGATCACGGTGCAGCCAGTCGGGCGGCGCGCGTCGGTGAAATGGCCGACCTCGATGCCACCGACCTGGGTCAGGCTGCCCGGTGCGCGGCGGCTGGGCGGTGTCGGGGTGGAAGTGATCGCATGGGTGGCAGCAGTGGGGGCTTTGGCGGTAGGGCGTGTCATGGCGGCTTGATTATCTACGCCGGCACAGGGATGGCGACCCGGTCTGCGCCGGGGTCTCCGGTGCGACACTGGAGGGCCTTTGCCGAAAGCGGGGTAATCTATTCTCGGGTGTGGCGCTTGACCACCCCATGATGAGAGGAAACTTTTGTATGACCGCCGTGACGTCCTCGCAACCTGATCAGCCTGCCGCCAAAGTACCCGCGCACTACCGGTTCTGGCCCAAGCGCCTGCCGTACCGGCTCACGCCCCCGGCCAACTCCCTGTGGCAAAACCTGGCGGTCAGCGCGCTGCGCTACCCCGACAAGGCCGCTCTGGTGTTCTTCGGCCGTACCTTCAGCTATGCCGAGGTGCTACAAAAAGCAGAGCGCCTGGCGGCCTGCCTGCATGGGCTGGGAGTGAAAAAGGGTGACAGGGTGGTGCTGTGCATGCAGAACTGCCCGCAGCTCGTGATCGCGCATTTCGCGATCCTGCGCGCCAACGCCGTGGTGGTGCCGGTGAACCCGATGAACCGCGCCGAGGAGCTCAAGCACTACATCAATGATCCCGATGCGAAGGTCGCCATCACCACGGCCGACCTGGCGGATGAGCTGGCACAGGCCAGCGATGCGCTGCCCGCGTCCGAGCGCTTGTCGCACCTGATCGTGACGCACTTCACCGACGCCTTCGACGCCCAAGTGCAAGGCGAGAATGCGCCGCCCGCCGCCTGGATGGCGTGGTTGACGACGCGCCACGCGCCACCAAGCCTGAGCGGCGGCCAGGTGGTCGCCTGGATCGATGCGCTGGCGGCCGCGGGCGAGGCGCCCCAGCACACGGCAGGGCCCGCGGACCTGGCGATTCTGCCCTATACCAGCGGCACCACGGGCTTGCCCAAGGGCTGCATGCACACGCACGCCAGCATCATGCACAACACGGTCGCCAGTTGCCTGTGGGGCACCGGCACGCCGGAAAACGTCACGCTCGCGGTGGTGCCGATGTTTCACATCACCGGCATGGTCAGCCAGATGCACGCCGCCATCTACGCCGCGGCCACGATGGTGGTGATGCCGCGCTGGGACCGCGATCTGGCCGGGCGTCTCATCTCGGCGTGGCGCGTCACCCACTGGACGAATATCCCGACCATGGTGATCGACCTGCTCGCCAGCCCGCACTTCGACCAGTACGACCTGTCCAGCCTGGTCGCCATCGGCGGGGGTGGTGCGGCGATGCCCCAGGCCGTCGCGCAGCGCCTGTTCGAGCAGTTCGGGCTGCGCTATGCCGAAGGCTACGGGCTCACCGAGACCGCCGCACCGTCGCACAGCAATCCGCCCGATGCGCCCAAGCAGCAGTGCCTGGGCATCCCTTTCATGAGCACCGATGCGCGCGTCGTCAATCCCGACACGCTGCAGGAAGTGCCGCAGGGCGAGCAGGGCGAAATCATCATCCATGGCCCCGAGGTGTTTGCGGGTTACTGGAAGCGGCCGGACGCGACGGCCGAGGCCTTCATCGAGTTCGAAGGCAAAAAGTTCTTTCGCTCCGGCGACCTGGGGCACGTGGACGAGGATGGCTATTTCTTCCTGACCGATCGGCTCAAGCGCATGATCAACGCCTCCGGCTTCAAGATCTGGCCGGCCGAGGTCGAGGCCCTGATGTTCCGGCACCCCGCGATCCAGGAGGCCTGCATCATCTCGGCCAAGGACAGCTACCGCGGCGAGACGGTCAAGGCCGTGGTGGTGCTGCGCGCGTCCCACAAGGGCAAGCTGACCGAGCAGGAACTCATCGACTGGTGCCGCGAGCACATGGCCGTGTACAAAATCCCGCGCATCGTGCAGTTCGTCGACGCGCTGCCCAAGAGCGGCAGCGGCAAGGTGATGTGGCGCACGCTGCAAGAGGCGGAGCAGACGAAGTAACGGTAAAAAGTGCCTGTGGCCCATGCCCCTTCTGCGCAGTTAGCTATCAAAATTGTAGTTGACGGGGTGCCAGGCAGTTGATTTTGAAAGCCAGAAAGGACGACACGCGGTATGAGTTCAACCCCCATCCTTCCCACGGCGGAGCCGGCCGAAGTCGGGCTGAGCGCCCAGCGGCTGGATCGCCTGCGGCTCGTGCTGCAGTCCGAGATCGATCGCCAGCGCCTGCCCGGCGCCGTGGCACTGATTGCGCGGCGCGGCAAGGTGGCGCTGTTCGAAGCACTGGGGCAGCAGGACCCTGCCGCCGGCACGCCCATGGCGCGCGACTCGCTGTTCCGCATCTATTCCATGACCAAGCCTATCGTATCGGTGGCGGTCATGATGCTGCTGGAGCAGGGGCGTTTGCTGCTGAGCGATCCGGTGTCGAAATACCTGCCCGAGTACGCGCAGCAACAACTGGCCGTGGAGCGCCACGGCAGCCTGGAGTTGCAGCCCGTGACCCCGGGCGCCACGGTGCAGGACCTGCTGCGCCACACGGCCGGCCTGACCTACGAGTTTCTGGGCCTGTCGGCCGTGCAGCGGCAATATGGTGCGGCCCGCATCGGCTCGCGGGAGCGCAGCAACGCGGAATTCTCGCAGGCGCTCGCAGCGCTGCCCCTGATGGCGCAGCCCGGCAGCGTCTGGGAATACAGCCGCGCCACCGATGTGCTGGGCCGGCTGGTGGAGGTCCTCGGTGGCCAGCCGCTCGGCGAGTTTCTGCACCAGCAGATCTTCGAGCCACTGGGCATGCGGGAGACCGGCTTCTGGGTGCCGCCCGAGCACCATGGGCGCATTGCCGAGCCGTTTGCGCGCGACCCCGACGGCGGCGTGCAGATGCAACTGTTCGAGGCGCGGCAACGGCCGCAGATGGAGTCGGGCGGCGGTGGGCTGGTCTCGACCGCCATGGACTATGCGCGCTTCCTGCAGTTCATGCTGAACAAGGGCGAACTCGGCGGCGTGCGCCTGCTGGGCCCGCGCATCGTGGACTGGATGACGGCCGACCACCTCGGCACCATTCCGGTGAATCCGCACAGCGGCTCGGCCACGCTGCTCACGCCGGGCCACGGCTTCGGACTGGGCTTTGCGGTGCGCACCGCGCCCGGACTGTCAGCGGTGCCGGGCTCGGTGGGCTCGTATTTCTGGGGCGGCATTGCGGGCACGACCTTCTTTGTCGATCCGGCCGAAGACCTGTTCGCGCTGATGATGATCCAGGCCCCGAACCAGCGCGAACACTACCGGCCGCTGTTCCGCGACCTGGTGTATGCGGCCTTGATGGAGTGATGCCATGACAACCCACGACTTGCGCGATGCGCACGATCACGCCGATGCGCCATGGAAGCACGATGGCGTGCGCGTGATCCCCGCGAACCGGCTCGACGGCAACACGGCCCAGACGCCCGGCATGGATCGCAAGGCGGCCATCAATTTCGCGCGCGTCGGCGCGCAAAAGCTCTGGGCCGGCACCGTCACCATCCATGCCAACGCCAAGACCGGCGCCCATCACCACGGTCATCTGGAAAGCGTGATCTACATCATCAAGGGCCGCGCGCGCATGCGCTGGGGCGAACACCTGGAATTCACGGCCGAGGCCGGCCCCGGTGACTTCATCTATGTGCCGCCCTATGTGCCGCACCAGGAAATCAATGCCAGTCCCACCGAGCCGCTGGAATGCGTGCTGTGCCGCAGTGACGGCGAGGCGGTCGCGGTCAATCTGGCGATCGAGCCGGCCGAGAAACCCGAAACGGTGTTGTGGGTCGATCCCACGCATCCGCACGGGGCAGTCTGAGCGTAGGACGCATCTTGCTTACACCTTTCACATCGTCCTACATAAGCGCTCCACTTCATTTGTTACAAATGAAGCTTGGCTCAAAGGAGTTCTCGGTGGCGATTCGAATCGCCGAGGTTCCGGCTGGCCAGGCGGCATAACCACAAGGAATCCCATGAAGTTGAAAACCCGAATTTTTGCCCTCGCTGCAGCCCTGCTGTTGCTGGGTGCCACCGCGGCCCGGGCGCAGCCCTACGTCAATGCCACCGTGGATGGCATCTTGGCGCCCGGCGTCTATGGCCGCATCAATATCGGCAATGCCCCGCCGCCGCCGGTGCTGTATGCACAGCCGGTGATCATTACGCGGCCAGCAGTGCAGGTGCAGCAACCGCCGCTGTACCTGTATGTGCCGCCGGGCCACGCCAAAAAATGGAGCAAACACTGCGCCCAGTACAACGCCTGTGGCCGGCAGGTGTATTTTGTGAATGTAGACAGCCGGGGCAAGTACAAATTCAAGGACCGTGATCGCCGCGGCTGGGACGGCCGCGGCGACAACGGCAAACATGCCTACCGGGACAATGATCGCGGCCATGGCAACGGCCACGGCCACCGCGACTGAGGTCAGTCTTCGGCGACCTGCAGCACCAGCTTGCCGAAGTTCTCGCCCGTGAAGAGCTTGATGAGGGCTTCGGGAAAGGTGTCCAGGCCCTTTACGATGTCCTCCTTGCTCTTCATGCGGCCGTCCTTCAGATAGCCCGCCAATTCGGCCACGGCCAGAGGGTAGCGATCGGCATAGTCGAACACCACGATGCCCTGCATGCGGGCCCGGTTCACGAGCAGCGACAGATAGTTCTTAGGCCCTTGAACCGCGCTGGTGTTGTTGTACTGGCTGATGGCGCCGCAGATGATGATGCGCGCGCCGCGGGCGAGACGCGCCAGCGCCGCGTCCAGGATTTCGCCGCCCACATTGTCGAAGTAGATGTCCACGCCGTTCGGGCAATGTTCCTTCAGGCCGTCCCTGACCGCGCTGGGGCCGGCCTTGTAGTCGATGCAGGCATCAAAGCCGAGCTCCTTCACGACCCAGTCGCATTTGGCCCGGCCACCGGCGATGCCCACGGCACGGCAGCCCTTGATCCTGGCGAGCTGGCCGACCGTCTGGCCGACCGCGCCGGCGGCGCCCGACACCACCACGGTCTCGCCCGCCTTGGGCTGGCCCACGTCCATCAGGCCGAAATAACCCGTCATGCCGGGCATGCCGAGCACGTTGAGCCACTGCGTCTGGCTGCCCAGCGTCAGGTCGATTTTGGCCAGGCTGCTGCGCTTGAGGTCGGCCTGTGGAACCAGCAGGTATTCCTGCACGCCGAGCACGGCAGAAACGACGTCGCCCACGGCAAACGCCGGATTTTTTGAGGCGATGACCTTGCCGATGCCCCCCGCGCGCATGACTTCGCCAATGCCCACGGGCGGGATGTAGCTCTTGCCTTCGTTCATCCAGCCGCGCATCGCGGGGTCCAGCGACAGGGCCAGCGTCTTGACCAGCACGCCGCCCTCGGCGGGCTCGGCGACGGCTTCGGTGGTCGTGCTCCAGTTGGCGCGGGTTGGGGTGCCCACCGGGCGTGCGGCCAGGCGGATCTGGTGATTGGTGAGCGTGGCAAGTGTGGACATGAGGGGGTTCTCCTGCAAATTGGATTCGGGCATGGCGGGCGCCGGGCAGCCGCTGCACGCATGGTAGCGACGGGGCTTGCGGGGCGGGTTAGCGAAAGTGACAGTGACGGACGGCACGCCTGCGCGAACGTCAGGCGAATAGCGCCTCGAAGCCCTCCAGGGGCTCGAAACGCTGGTGGTGATAGCACAGCCGGGTGGGGCCGGGCAGCGCGCGCTCGCGCAGCGAGTGCCGTTCGTCGCCGGGGTAGCAGATGACCCGCAAGCCGTCCTGCTCGAACGACTCCGGCTGGATGATCGGCGGCCTGCGGCTGCGCGCCTCCCGCAGCACGCTGTCGACCGTGCTGTGGTGCGACAGGTGCGCCAGGCTCATGATCTGCGGCGGTGCCAGCTCGATCTGGCCGTCCCGGTACTGCTCGAGCGCGGCGCGGGGGCGCAGCCAGACGCTCTCGGTCGTTTCGTGGTCATCATGCCGCGCGATCTGGTCCAGCGGCACCGCGGAGACGAAGAAACGGGTGTCAAAGCGCTTGTTCATCACCGACGGCACCCGGGGCGTGATCCAGCGCGACCACGGCACCACGCTGCGGGTCTGCAGGCGCAGCGCCATCTGCGCAAGGACTGCATCGAAGGCGCAGCCTTCACGCAAGAGGGCGCCGGCGCGTGTGGCGTGAGCGGCCGAGGCGTCCTGCGCAAACAGCACGCCCGATTCTTCAAACGCCTCGCGCAAGGCGGCCACATACAGGCTCGCTGCCGTCATGACGTCGATGTCGGGCTCGTTCAAGCCTGCGTGCAGTTGCTGCGGGGTCTGGTCCAGCCGGGTCGCCATATCCAGCTCGGCATCATGCGCGTCCACCTTGCCACCGGGAAATACATAGGCGCCGCCCAGCACGTCCGACAGGCCGTGGCGCTTGAGCAGAAACACTTCCAGCCCTGCGGCGGCGTCGCGCAGCATCACTACCGTGGCGGCGGCACGGGGCGGAGTGGTGATGACTTCGGAGTTCAGTTCCATCGGCAGCTTTCTATCGACCCGCCGCCTCATGAATTAAAGTACAGCGCTGTCCCGGCAAAGGCTACCAGAAGCCGGGCGGGGCGAGCATCACTTACATGACAGGAAGAAAAACATGAGCATTGATTTCAAGGGTCGCGTGGCCATCGTCACCGGCGCAGGCGGCGGCCTCGGCCGGCAACATGCTTTGGCGCTGGCGGCGCGCGGCGCACGGGTGCTGGTGAATGATCTCGGCGGCGCCGTCGATGGCGCCGGCGGTTCGACGGGTGCGGCGCAGGCGGTGGTTGACGAGATCCGCGCGGCCGGTGGCGAGGCCATCGCCAATGGAGCGTCCGTGACGGATTTCGGCGCCGTGCAGGCCATGGTCCGGCAGGCGGTCGATGCCTGGAGGCGTATCGACATCCTGGTGAATAACGCCGGCATCCTGCGCGACAAGAGCTTTGCCAAGATGGCGCTGGACGACTTCCGGCTGGTGATGGACGTGCACCTGATGGGCGCGGTCCATTGCACCAAGGCGGTCTGGCCGCTGATGGTCGAGCAGAAGTACGGGCGCATCGTGATGACGACCTCATCGTCGGGCCTGTACGGCAATTTCGGCCAGGCCAACTACGGGGCGGCCAAGATGGCGCTGGTGGGCCTGATGCAGACCCTGTCGATCGAGGGTGCCAAAAACAACATCCACGTCAACTGCCTGGCGCCCACTGCCGCGACCCGCATGACCGAAGGCCTGATGCCCGAGGCCGTGCTGCGGGCCCTGAAGCCCGAAGCCGTGGTGCCCGCGATGCTGGTGCTGGCGTCGAGTGACGCACCGAACCGCACCATCCTGTGCGCCGGTGCCGGCACCTTCGAGGCGGCGCACGTCACACTGACCCCCGGTGCGTGGATCGGCACCGATGCCCAGGCGCCCGAACGTCTGGCCGCGCGGCTGGCCGAGGTGACGATGCAGGCCGGCGAAACCGTGCCGCAGAGTGGTGCGGCGCAAGGCACCAACGAGGTCGGCAAGGCCATGGCCCAACTCGCCAAAACCTGAGGTGAGCCCGGGCTGCGGCGGCAATGCTGTCGTCGCTGACTCTGGTTTTGGGCAAAAGCAACATTTTCCGGATTGTTGAGGCAAATAAGACTGATTCGCATTTATACTTTCTGCTGATCTTGAACGCAGCCAGCACAGCGCCAGCATGACGTCAGGGCCTGTTCGTTCATCACCCAGAGAAAGTAAAACAATGAATCGCAGCTATCGCCCGGCGGGCCCGCGCACCCCCGTCGCCTTGTCTTTGCTTGGCCTGTTCTCGGTGCCGGGAGCCTTTGCCCAGCAAGCCGCACCGCAGGCGCCAGTCACCCCTTCTGCCCAGATCCAGCCGGCGCCCGGTGCCGTCGTGCCGCAGACTTTGCGCCCTGTGCAAATCAAGGCCAGCGCCGAGGACAACGACTTCGGCGCCAACGCGAACTCGGTCAGCCGGCTGCCGGCCGAGCTGCGCGATATTCCGCAGTCGGTCACGGTCATCAACCAGGCGGTGATGCAGTCGCAAGGCGCCACCTCGCTGGCCTCCGCGCTGCGCAACGTGCCGGGCCTGACCATCGGCGGCGCCGAAGGCGGCCAGATCGGCACCAACATCAACCTGAACGGTTTCTCGGCACGTACCGATGTCTTTCTGGACGGCGCGCGCGATCGGGCCCAGTACTACCGGGATACCTTCGCGCTCGATTCCATCGAGGTGCTCATGGGTCCGTCGTCCATGCTGTTCGGCCGCGGCTCCACCGGCGGCGTGATCAACCAGGTCACGAAGAAGCCCACGCTGAAAGCCGCGGACGAAGTGCAGGTGTCGGCCAGCACCACCGGGCTGGTGCGCACCACGCTCGACCACAACCAGCCGCTGTCCGATACCGCGGCGTTTCGCGTGGCCGTGATGGGGCAACAGGGCGACGCCACGACGCGCGATCAGACGAAGCTGCAGGACTTCGGCATCGCGCCGTCGCTCAAGCTCGGCATCGGCACGCCGACACAAATCACGCTGACGGGGCTGCTGCAGCACAACCGCGACATGCCCGACTACGGCGTGCCCCCGCTGAACGGTGCGCCGGTCAACGTGAACCCGAAGACGGCCTACGGCTTCACCGACGACCGCACCATCTCCGACATCGGCGCGCTCGGCGCACTGGTCGAGCACAAGCTCACGCCCACCAGCTCGATCCGCAACCAGACGCAATACAACAACGTCACCACCAATGCGCGCGAGACGGCACCGCAAGGCATCGGCACGATCTCGGCCAGCGGCGTCTACACGCCGCTTTCCACCGGCAGCACGGCCGTTCCGGCCGCTGCCACCAGCGCGCTGCCGCTGAGCCAGCTGTGGGTGCGCCAGCAAAGCCACGACCGCGTCATTCACGACACGTCGCTGTTCAACCTGACCGAGTTCAACGCCAAATTCGAGACGGGTGCGGTCAGGCACGCGCTGCTGGCGGGCTTTGAGCTGGGGCGCGACACCTACAACAACCAGGCCTATTACCGGAATGGTTCGTGCAACGGTACGGCGCTGAATCCGGCGGGCGGCACCAGCGGCTATGTGGCCTGCACGCCGCTGCTCGATCCGGCCCGGACCAACTCGCCCGGCAACGCGCCGAGCGCGGCCGGCAATCTCGCAACGGCGAGCGCCACCACCGTGGCCGCCTACTTCAACGACACGCTGGAACTGAGCCCGCAGTTCAAGCTGGTCGGCGGCCTGCGCCAGGACCGCTACAGCGCGAGCATCGGCAACTCGATCCCGACCGCGACCGCGGCGGCGTCCCTGAACCAGGTGGTGAACTTCACCAGCGTGCGTGCCGGCGCCCTCTGGCAACCGACCAAAGCGCAGTCCTACTACCTGTCCTACAGCACGTCGTTCAACCCGTCGCTGGAACAACTGGTATCGACCACCGGCAGCTCGCAGCCGCTGCCGCCGACGACCAACAAGGCCTACGAGGCCGGCGGCAAGTGGGACCTGAACGGGGGCGACCTGTCGCTGTCGGCGGCAGCGTTCCAGATCACCCAGGACAACGCGCGCTCGCAGAACCCGGACGGCACATATTCGGCGACCGGCACCGTGCGTGTGACCGGCGCGCGCGCCGGGGCGGCGGGGCGCGTCACCGACAGACTGCAGGTCTTTGGCGGCTACACCCACCTCAACGCCACCATCGTCGATGGCATCGCGCCGGGCACGAACGGCATGGTGCCGGCGAATACGCCGAAAGATTCCGCCAGCCTGTGGAGCACCTACGCCATCACGCCGCAGTGGGAGGTCGGCGCCGGCGCGACCTACAGTTCCTCGCGCTTTGCCAACAACACCAATCTGGTGCAGGTCGGCGCCTACACGCGCTGGGACGCGATGCTCGCCTACCATCAACCGAAATACGATATTCGCCTGAACGTGTTCAACCTGTTCAACACGAACTACTACGATGCGCTGATTCCATCCGATGGCGGGCGTGCCGTGCCGGGGCTGGGCCGCTCGGCCACCGTCTCGGTCGCCTACCGTTTCTGACCTTGGGGCGGCGCGATTCATCATGCTGATCTGCATCCCTCAAGTACTGGACGCCAGCGAGCTGGCCACGGTCCGTGCACAGCTTGATGCGGCCGGCGACGCCTGGGTCGATGGCCGGGTCACCGCGGGCCATCAGGGCGCGCCGGTCAAGTTCAACCAGCAGATCGACGAGCAATCCCGCGTGGCGCGCGACTGCCAGCAGATCGTGGCGGGGGCGCTGGAGCGCAATCCGCTGTTCATCAGCGCGGCGTTGCCCAATGTGCTGTACCCGCCCATGTTCAACCGCTACAGCGCGGGCATGGCCTTCGGCCTGCATGTCGACGGTGGCGTGCGCCTGCACCCGCACAGCGGTGCCAAGCTGCGCACCGACCTGTCCGCCACGCTGTTTCTGAGCGATCCGGACAGCTACGACGGCGGCGAGCTGCAGATCGAGGACACCTACGGCATGCACAGCGCCAAGCTCGCAGCCGGCGACATGGTGCTCTACCCCGCGAGCAGCCTGCATCAGGTCACGCCCATCACGCGCGGCGTGCGCGTGGCCTGCTTTTTGTGGGTGCAAAGCCTGGTGCGCGACGACGGCGAACGCGCCTTGCTGTTCGATATGGACAACGCCATCCAGCGCCTGAACCAGAGCGGCGCCGACACTGTGGCGCGGCGCACCCTGGTGGGCACCTATCACAACCTGCTGCGCAAATGGAGCGACACCTGATGATGGCGCGCGAGATGACCCTGACCCCCAACGACACGGCCACCTTGCCGCAGCGCGGCGCGGCTGACCACCCGCACCCGCACCACCGCCGCGCCACCTTCGTGCGCTGGGTGCGCAAGACCCATGGCTGGTTTGGCCTGTGGGGTGCGCTGCTCGGGTTGATCTTCGGCACCAGCGGCATCTGGCTGAACCACCGCGCCGTGCTCAAGCTGCCGCCCATGTCGCAGCAGCGTGTCAACGCGCAACTGACGCTGCCGGATCCGGCGCCGGCAACTGCTGCCGAGATGGCGGCCTGGCTGCAAAAGACGCTGGCGCTTCCCCAGCCCCCGAATTCGACGCGCGTCGAACCGGCCAAACGTGTCGCCTGGGCCGGCAAGGGCAGCCATGCAGGGCCTGGCGATGCGCAGGAGCCAGAGGCGCTGATGCAGCCCGAGCATTGGGTGTTCAACTTCGGCGGGCCCAACGCCATCGTGCAGGCCGACTACTGGCGCGGCAACCACTCGGTCGGCGTCACCACCACGAGCAACGGCTTCATCGCGACGCATGACCAACATGCACAAGGGTGTCGGCATGTCGCTGGCGTGGATTCTGCTCATCGACACGCTGGCCGGCAGCCTGATCTTCCTGTCGCTCTCCGGCGTGATCCTGTGGGTGCAAACCAGCCGGCGCCGGCTCGTCGGCTTGATGATTTTTTCGTCCTCGGTTGCGCTTACGCTGGGCCTGGTGGCAGTCCGGCTTTAACACAGCGCGCCTAAAAGCCGCGGCGGGCAGGCATTGGCAGCCTGTGTTACCTTTCAGCCCGCACAGATTCAAGAGCCATCGACATGAGCAGTTTGCAAGAGCGCCTGGGCGCGCTTTCCCCCGTTACCTTGAAAGGTATTCGCCGCGGCATCGAAAAGGAAAGCCTGCGCGCGCAGGCCGATGGCGCGCTCGCCCTGACGCCGCACCCGGCCGCGCTCGGCTCGGCGCTCACGCATCCGCACATCACCACCGATTTCAGCGAGTCGCAGGTCGAACTCATCACCGGTGTGCATGCCGGGGTCGAGGCGTGCCTGGAAGAGCTCACCCAGACCCACCAGTTCACTTATCAGGTGCTGCAGGAAATGGGCGACGAGATGCTCTGGGTCTCGAGCATGCCCTGCGGCCTGCCCGCGGACGAAACCATCCCGATCGGCCGCTATGGCTCATCCAACATCGGCCGCTCCAAGAGCGTGTACCGCATGGGCCTCGGCCATCGCTATGGCCGGCGCATGCAGACCATCTCGGGCATCCACTACAACTGGTCGATGCCGGACGTCTCCAGCGAAGCCTACTTTGCGCTGATCCGTAATTTCCGCCGCCATGCATTCCTGCTGCTGTACCTGTTTGGCGCATCGCCCGCGGTGTGTTCCAGTTTTCTCGCCGGGCGCGCGCACGAACTTCAAACGCTGAACGACCACACCATGTACATGCCGTATGGCACCTCGCTGCGCATGGGGCGCCTGGGCTACCAGAGCGACGCACAGGCCTCCATCGCCGTGAGCTACAACAGCCTCGACGGCTATGGCGCCTCGCTGCAGGATGCGCTGACCCGGCCCTATCCGGCCTACGAAGCCATCGGTGTGCGCAATCCCGGCGGCGACTACAACCAGCTCGACACCAGCCTGCTGCAGATCGAGAACGAGTTCTACGGCACCATCCGCCCCAAGCGCGTGATTCAGCCGGGCGAGCGCCCGCTGCACGCGCTGCGCGAACGCGGTGTCGAATACATCGAGGTGCGCCTGATGGACCTCGACCCCTTCATCCCCGTGGGCATCACGGCGCAGACCATGCGCTTTCTCGATGTGTTTTTGCTGCATTGCCTGCTGGCCGACAGCCCACTCGACACGCCGCAGGAAATTGCCGAAACCTCGCACAGCCGCGACCGCGTGGCCGCGCGCGGGCGCGAGCCGGGGCTGCGCCTGGAGCGTGATGGGCGCGAGGTGCTGCTGACCGACTGGGGCATGGAGCTGATGGAGGCGTTCGTGCCGATCGCAGCCCGACTCGACGCGGTGCATGGCGGAGCGCAGTACAGCCAGGCGCTGGTGGCCGCCCGGGCAGGGCTGGCGGACGCCAGCACACTGCCTTCGGCGCGCGTGCTGGAGGTGATGGCCAGGGAGTTCGACAACTCCTTCATCCGCTTCGCCCGCGCACAATCCCAGCAAACCAGGCGCACGCTGCTGAGTCTGCCTTTTCCTGCCGACATGCAAGCGCGCTTTCGCGCCATGGCGCAGCAATCCATCGAAGACCAGAAAAGAATCGAGGCCGCTGACACCGTGCCTTTCGACATCTACCTGCAGCAGTACCTGTCGCCCGAGCGCCTGGGCCTGCCGGGTGCCCTGCCGCGCGCCGCGTAGCGGGTCTGTTCCGCTACTGCCCGGCAACCCCCCCATCCTTGCGGATGGATTCGCGGTCGCGGTGGTTCTTCAGCCGCCCCAGCGTGGTCTCCAGCGAGCCCAGCAGCTTGGCCAGCGCGCCCCGAAACGCCTCGTCCTGGGTGGTGCCATGGTGGTTCACGGTAATGAGCTGGTGGTGGCCCAGGCGGGCCTGCATGGAGCAGTGCAGGGCGTTGGCGCCGCCCTTGTCGCCATTCTCGTCGCTCAGGTAGACCTCCACGCGCGTGATGTCGTCCCGGAAACGGTTCAGTTTTTCATTCAGTTCGTTATCGGCCCAACGCTCCAGCGCGTCCTTGTTGCCGATGCCCTTGCTGGTGTCCACTTGAATTTGCATAGGGGTGTCCTTGTGCGATGGTGGCGGCACGTGCTGCCGGATACCGTCGGGCGGCGGCTGGCGCAGCGGTCAACCGCCGGCTTGACGGAACGAATCCCCAGTGTGGCCCCTATCGTGGTGAAAGGATGTAGGACCGGTTCGGCAATTGCAGCGCCGGCATCAGGGCCATGCCTTGCGGGCGGCCATACGTCGGCGGATGTACAGCCCCAGAAAAGCACAGCCCAGCACCAGCGCGAACCAGCCGACCAGCGCCGAAGCGGCCACGATGCTGCGCATGCCGGGCGACGTCAGGAAGGCGGGCGAGATCAGCACGGCCAGGCCGATGAGCACGCACAGCACGCCTTTTTGCAGCAGCTCGTTGTTCGCCTTGTGGGCCTTGATGTCGGGCGGGCGCGGTAGGGTGTTGGGTCGGGGCATGGAGCGGATTATCCGATGCAGCGACAATTCGCACTCGCCCCTTCAACCCAGCCCTGACAAGAGAGAACATCCCGATGGCCATCCAGTGGTTTCCCGGTCACATGCACCTGACCAAAAAAGCCATCCAGGAGCGCATCAAGGACATTGATGTGGTGATCGAGCTGCTCGACGCGCGCCTGCCGGGCTCCAGCGCCAACCCCATGCTGGCCGAGCTCACGAGCGGCAAGCCCGGCTTGAAAGTGCTCAACAAACAGGACCTGGCCGACCCGGCGCGCACCGCGCTCTGGCTGGCGCACTACAACGCGCTGCCCGCCACGCGCGCGCTGGCACTGGACGCGAGCGAGGCCACCCCCGCGCGGCGCCTGATCCAGGCCTGCCACGAGCTCGCGCCCGGTCGCGCCGGCATGGCCAAACCCATGCGCGTGCTGATCTGCGGCATTCCCAACGTCGGTAAGTCCACGCTCATCAACACGCTCACGGGCAAGCGCGCGGCCAAGACCGGCGACGAGGCCGGCATCACCAAGCTGGAGCAGCGCATTGCGCTGGCCGACGACTTTTATCTGTACGACACGCCCGGCGTGCTGTGGCCGCGCATCATCGTGGCCCGCAGCGGCTACAACCTGGCGGCCAGCGGCGCGATCGGCCGCAACGCCTTCGATGAAGAAGAGGTGGCGCTGGAGTTGCTCGGCTATCTGACCCGGCACTACCCCGGCGCGCCGGCCGCGCGCTACAGCGTGGATGTGGCGGGCCTCACCGATGAGCAACTGCTCCAAGCCATTGGCCGCAAGCGCGGCGCGGTGCAAAGCGGCGGGCGCGTGAACCTGCAAAAGGCCGCCGAGATCGTGATCTACGACCTTCGCGCGGCCAACCTGGGGCGCATCACGCTGGAAACCCCGGAGGAATTTGCCGCATGGCTGGCCGAGGGGCAGAAGGTGGATGCCGAGCGGCAGCTCAAAAAGAAAAAGCCGCCCCGCTCGACGAAGTGAGCGGGGCGGCCAGGCAGGCCGGGTTCAGGCTCAGGCGGCCTTGGTGGCGCGCGCCTTCTTGAACGGCGAGACGTGCTTGACGGAGGCAGCGTCGTCGCCAGCGATCTTTTTCACCAACTCGGCAGACTTCTCTTCCAGCTGGGCGGCCAGCTTGCTCACCATCTCGGCGGCGGGCACGGCAGCCGTGGCGAGCTTGCTGAGAGCGGGCACGCCGGTTTTTTCTTCAAAGCGGCCGGCGTTGGCGGCCACTTGCTGCACGCCCTTGCCCGCGAACCTGACGATCTCGTTGACCAGGGTGTCGGCGCTGTTGGTCGCCAGGGCCAGGCCCTGGGCGTAGTAGCTGCCGACCAGCTTTTGCGCGGCGGTGGCGTTCTCCACCACGTCGGCGCTCAGCTTCGGGCTGGACGCTTCCAGGGCGCGGTCCCAGCGCTGCTCCACGAAGCCGACGATACGCTCGCCGCCCGTGCGATAGGCGTTGATCACGTTTTTGGAGGTGTTGCCGTAGGACTCGATCAAGTCGGTCACGACGGTAGAGAGGTTCTTTGCGGTCATGGTAGGTTCCTGAGAGGTTGAAAATCTGATGAATAAATTTTCCCCGTTTGCCCTAGGGCGTGCGACCTAATAGCGGCCCGAATCCTAGAGGCTGCCGTCTAGGATTGTGCGATGGCAGGGGCGCCGCTATATTGGCAAGCAGTCTTCAGGAGTCCAGCATGTCCGTCCCCGTAGTGACCATTGCACCCTGGCAACTCAACAACGGCGAGGCCGGCACCAGCCCTGCCGACTACGGGCGCCACATGCTGGCCGAAGGCGATTCGTGGTTTGCGTACGGCTCCGTGCTGGGCTTCAACCAGCTCAATTTTTTGCGGCTCACGCGCCGTACGCTGATCACTCAGACGGCGATGCCCGGCGACACGCTGGACCATATGGCCGACTGGTGGCGCGACAGCAATTTCCCATCGCTCATCGACGGCGGCAGCTACGGCAACCGGGCCTGGAAGTTCGACGCCATCCTGCTCAGCGGCGGCGGCAACGACCTGATCGATGCCGTGAGCGACCAGTACGTGGACCAGCGCATCCTGCGGCTGTGCTCGACCACCAGCCCGCCCGCCACGGCGGCCGATTGCCTGCATGAGGCCGCCTGGGCCCAGTTCGAGGTCTACCTGCGCGCCAATTTCAAAAAAATCTCGGACTTTGTCGCCGCCAGCATCAAGAACCACGATACGCCCATCTTCGTGCATACCTACGATCATCTGACGCCGCGCGATGCGCCGGCCGTGCCCGGCTTCGGGCCGTGGCTGCTGCCCGCGCTGCAGGTGCACCAGGTGCCCGCGGCGCTTTGGCAACCTGTGGCCGATCTGCTGATCGACCGGCTGCGCGGCGTGATCCGCTCGCTCGGCCTGCCCAACGTGCATGTGGTCGACACCGTGGGCACCTTGACCCCCGCGGTGCCCGGTTCGACCGGCCAGAGCAACGACTGGCTCAACGAAATCCACCCCAGTCGAGGCGGCTTTCGCAAGCTGGCGCCGCTGTGGCAGCAGACGATCGAGGCCACCATCGGCGCCTGAGCATTCATCCCGTGCGGACGGGTCTGGCAAGGTATGAGTAGAATGTGACTCAAGCCCTTGTGGGTATTACACAAGTAGCTATAAAAAAAGTAGCAAACATGAACCCAACCTCTCCGCCAGCGTCCACCACCTTCGAAGTCCTCCCGCGCGACCTGTCCGCCTATCGGCGCGGCAACGTGGGCATCGACTATGTGCACCGCTTCGAATCCGGCAAGCCCGGGCCGCACGTGCTGGTCAACGCGCTCACCCACGGCAACGAGTTCTGCGGCATGGTGGCGGCCACGCAGCTGCTGGATGCCGGCGTGCGCCCGCTGATCGGCACGCTCACGGTCAGCTTTGCCAACGTGGCGGCGTACGAAACCTTTGATCCGGCGCAGCCGTTCGAGAGCCGCCTGCTGGTGCACAACCTGAACCGCATCTGGTCGCCCGAGTGGCTGGACGGCGCCGAGGACAGCCCCGAGCTGCGGCGCGCGCGCGAGCTGCGCCCGGTGCTCGCCGCAGCCGATCACCTGCTCGACATCCACTCCACCAGCCAGGACGTCGAACCCTTCTGGGTCTATCCCGGCTTCGCGCGCAACGCCGAGGTCGCGCTGGCGATCGGGCGCCCGCAGGTGCACCTGGTCATGCCCGATGGCCTGGGTTCGGGCACGCCGCTGATCCAGTACGGCCACTTCGCCGGCGTTGATGGCACGGGCGCCGCCATGGTGGTCGAATGCGGCCAGCATTTCCGCCAGGCGAGCAGCGATACGGCAATCGCCGTGACGCGCGGCTTCCTGGCCCACTTTGGCCTGATGGAGCGCGACGCGGATGCCGCGTCCGCCGCCGCGCCCAGGCGCTTCGAGCTGCTGCGCACCTATGTGATCAAGACGCCCGAATTCAAATTCAGCCGGCCCTGCGTGGGCTTCGAGGTGTTCGCCAAGGACGAACTCATCGCCACCGATGGCCCGGATGAAATCCGCGCGCCGTGCGACGACTGCACCATCCTGATGCCCGCGCGCACGGCGATCGTGGGGCGCGAGGGCGTGTACCTGTCGCGGCCGCTGGCGACCTAGATATTTGATGAAAACAGCCGCGAGCCCTTGAGGGTTCTGCGCGAGCAGCTACGAAATCGGTAGCAATTAGCGCACGTGCGACTGCACCCAGCGCACGATGTCGGCCGCGCCCATGGCGCCGGCCTGGCGCGCCACCTCACGCCCGTCCACGAACAGCGCCAGCGTCGGGATGCTGCGAATGTTGAAACGCGCGGCGAGGTTGGGTACCGCCTCGGTATCGACCTTGGCCAGACGCACCCGCGGCTCCAGTTGCGCGGCGGCCTGCTCGAACCACGGCGCCATCGTGCGGCACGGGCCGCACCAGGGCGCCCAGAAATCCACCAGTACCGGGATCTGATTGCGGCCGATGTGCTTGTCAAACGCCGCCTCGTCCAGCGCGGCAGGATGCGCGTCGAACAGGGGTTTCTTGCAGTGCCCGCAGGTCGGCGCACTGCCGAGCTGGTCCGCACGCACGCGGTTCGTGGTGTGGCAGTGCGGACAGACGATGTGCAGTGATTCGTTCATTTGCTGCATTTTGGGGGCCGGCAGCGGCTTTGCAAGTGCTAGACCTTGCTGGAGTACGCCTTGCGGTCCGCCAGCACCTTCTGCGCGCTGGGCCGCTCCCCGACCAGTTTGATGTAGGGCTTGTAGTCTACGCCGGCGGCGAGCAGCAGGTCTTCGCCGTAGATCGCCTTGGTCGCCATGCCCACCACCGGCAGGCTGGCAAAGGCGGCGCAATCGGCCAGCGTGAAGGCATCGCCCGCCACATAGGGCGCGAATTTGGCCAGGCGCTTGAAGGCGGGAATGTTCTTGTCCAGCTGCTTGCGAATGCGTGCCTGGCTGGACTCGCTCAGCGTGCCGCCAAAGAAGGCCTGCGGGTACAGCTCGCGCGCCACCAGTTCCAGGTGCAGGTCGATGAAGATGGTGAGCTCGCGCACCTTGGCCGCGGCAAACGGCTCGGCCGGCAGCAGCGGCGGATTTGGATAGGCAGCCTCGAGGTATTCGACGATCGCCTCGCTCTCGCACAGGCTGCCCTGTGGCGTGCGCACGAACGGGATCTTGGCCAGCGGCGAGGCGCCCAGCACCGCCTCGTCGGTGCGCCCGGTCAGCACCGTTTCCTCGGTGAACGGCACGCCCTTTTCAAGCAGCGCGAGCTTGACCTTGTTGTAGTAATTCGAGACGGGAAAGCCGCAAAGCGTGATCATGGGAAAAGTCTCCGGATAGTGGGTGGCGCCCAGTTTAGTGGCTGTGCGCCGCCGTCACTTGGCACGCCGGAGACACCGGACCTCACGCGCCCTGGCTGCTGCCCAGCTGCGCCGCTTCCTTGGCGCGCATCTTCGCGCCGATGTACTCACCCTGGGTCACGTAGAGCAGATCGGCGATCTTGCCGATCAGGCTGATTTCGTTCTCGTCAAGGCGGGCGTCGGCGTAGGCCACCTGCCACATGGCCTCCACCACCTGGATCTTCTGGGCCTGCGTGAACTCCTCGTTCATGCTGCTGGTGAAGCGGTAGTAGTCGTTGGCCGTTTCGGCCGTCTGCCGTGCCTGCTCCACCAACTGCGCCAGCGCGTCATCGGGCAGCGCAAAGCGCTCGCGCAGCGCGGTCATGATGGTGACTTGCTGTGCGGCGTGCGTATTGCCATCCACCCGCATCACCTCGACCAGCAGCACCGCCGTGGCCAGCTGCAACGTGCGCTCGCGCGCCTGTGGGGACTGGCTGCCGGCCGGCGCCATCAGACTTTCAAAAAATTCCTTGAGAATTTGCAGCATGCGTCGCGTCCATCGGTAAATATGAATATATGGAGCAGCGCGTGCGCCATTGGTTCCCGCGAAAGCCGGGGCGCGCATGACTCGCCCGGGCTTTCTTGTGCCGCCTCTTTAGCGGCTGAGAACGATGTTGGCGATCAGGCCCGAGGCGATGGCGATCAGCACATAGTCGCTGCCCACCTGCACCCATTGCTGGCCGCGCGGGGGCCGGCTCAGGTGGTAGGCACGGTAGTCGTTCACTACGTACTGGCGGTTGCGAAAATCGCGCGGAATGTAGCCGCCGCGCCTGAATTCCGGGCCGCGTGCGTTGTAGTAGCTGCCACGGTCGTTGCGGCGCATGTCGCCATGGTCAAAGCGGTCAGAGCGGTCAAAGCGGTTGGCGCCGCGGTTGTCCATAGGGCGCACATTGCGATTGTGGTCGGGGCGTGCACCATGCCATGGGTCTTGCTGCTGAACCTGCGGCCGCGCCTGGGGTGCGTTGCGCCAATCGTTGTCCTGCGCGAACGAGAGCGTGCTGAGCCCCAGGCTGGCGACGGCAATCGCGCAAACAATGGTGGTGGATTTCATGGTTTTCATGGTGGGACTCCTTGTGTTCATGAGCCTTGATGGTGCGCCGCCCATGTGTCCTTTGTGTATCCAGCGCGGGCAGTTCGTGCAAAGAAGGGTAGCCAGTTGTGCGCACGGATTTGCCTGCCTGTGTACGATCATCACCATTCAGGAGGCTCCATGGCAACAACCCACAACGAAAGACTCGCGGTATTGATCGATGCCGACAACGCCCAGGCGTCCGTCATCCAGGAACTGCTGGCCGAGGTGTCGCGCTACGGCACCGCCACCATCAAGCGCGCCTACGGCGACTGGACCACGCAGAACCTCAAGGGCTGGAAGGAGGTGCTGCACAAGCTCGCCATCCAGCCGATCCAGCAGTTCAGCTACACCACCGGCAAGAACTCCACCGACGCCTCGCTCATCATCGACGCCATGGACGTGCTGCACACCGCCAGCGTGGACGGCTTCTGCCTGGTCTCCAGCGACAGCGACTTCACGCGCCTGGCCACGCGCATTCGCGAGGCGGGGCTGGTGGTGTATGGCTTTGGCGAGCGCAAGACGCCCGAGCCGTTTGTGGCCGCGTGCGACAAGTTCATCTACACGGAAATTTTGCGCGCCGAGCCCGAAGAGCAAAAGGCGCGCGAGGTCGCCACCGAGGTGGCGGGCCTGCCCAAGCTGCGGCCCATGATCCTCACGGCGCTGGACGCCACGGCGCGCGACGACGGCTGGTCCACCCTGTCGGCGCTGGGCAGCCAGCTCACGCGCAACCATCCTTCGTTCGACCCGCGCAACTACGGTTTCTCGAAGCTGGGCGAGTTGATGCGCAAGCAGAGCTATCTGGAGGTGAAGGAGGTCCCGATGGGCGATGGTTCCACGCATGTGCAACTGCATGTGCGGCGCAAGGCCGGTTCGGCTTCGAAGGGCGGCTGAGGGGCCTTCGCATGCAAGCCCTCGAACTCAAGATCCCGCCCCCCGTCGTTACCGCGCTGGCTGCCGCCGCCATGTGGGGCATCGCGGTGCTGGCCCCGCTGGTCGATGTGCCCGCGGCCCTGCGGGTGCCGGCGGCGGTCGTGCTGGCGCTGATGGGTGCCGCCTTTGATCTGTCGGGCGTGGTCGCGTTTCGGCGCGGCCAAACCACCGTCAACCCGATGAAGCCGGACAAGGCTGCCGCTCTGGTGTGCTCGGGCGTGTACCGGCTGACGCGCAATCCGATGTACGTCGGCCTCGTGTTTGTGCTTGTGGCGTGGGCCGTGTATCTGTCGTGCGCCTGGGCGCTGCTGGGGCCCGTGGCCTTTGTGCTCTACATGAACCGCTTCCAGATCCAGCCCGAAGAGCGGGCGCTGTCCAAGCTGTTCGGCAGCCGTTACGAAGACTACAAGTCGGGCGTCAGGCGCTGGTTGTAGGGGCGTGCATCCGACCGCAGCCCCTGCAACAGCGCACCCAGCGCGATGCCGGCCAGCGCCCACAGCAGGCTCCAGTTGCCCGCACCCAGGCCGGCAATGGCCGGGCCGGGGCATACGCCGCACAGCCCCCAGCCCACACCGAACAGGGCCGCGCCCACCAGCGTGTCGCGGTTCCAGACGCTGGCGTGCCTGCGAAACACGTCGCCCAGCAGCGGGCGACCCAGCAGGCGGGGTGCCAGCTTGTAGGCCGGCACCACCACCGCCACCGCGCCGCCCATCACCAGCATGAGGCCGAAGTCGTTCAAGTGCAGAAAACTCAGCACCACTTCGGGCCGGATCATGGTGGACAGCGACAGGCCGAAGCCAAACAGCGCGCCCGCCACCAGCGTGGCCAGCGCGCGCGGGAGAGTCTTGCTGGTCACGCTCATGACAGCCACCTTGCCGCCAGGTTGGCCGTGAGGAAGGCGGTCGCCATGAAGGTCAGCACCGCCATCAGCGAAGGCCACTGCAGGGAGCCCAGCCCGCAAATGCCGTGACCCGAGGTGCAGCCGTTGCCCAGCCGTGCCCCGTAGCCCACAAAAATACCGCCCACCAGCAGCTGCCATGCCGGCACGTTCGTGGCCTCGCGCACGCCCCCGGCAAAGCCCAGCCACCACACCAGCCCGCCCAGGATCAGGCCCAGCGCATACACCAGCCGCCAGTTGCGCGAATCGACAAACCGCGCCTGCTGGAAAAACGGCCGGCGCACCACGAAAGACCAGGTGCTAGAGAACAGTGTGCTCATGCCGCCGATACGGCCGGTCAACACGAACAGCAGCGCCGTGCCCGCGCCCACGAGCAGCCCGCCCAGCAGGTAGTGCTGCCAGCCGAGGGGGAAGAGAGAAAGAGACAGGTTCATGAGGCCGGATTATCCGCCGGCAAGGCATGCCACATGCAAGTGGGGGCAAGTCAAGTTTGAGGATGAGAACGGCGTTGTTGCCAAAACCGTTCAAGCAGCCCTGGCCCGGCGCTTCGATTTGGCTTTGTCAGTGGGCAGCAGGCTGGTGTAGCGCTGGTAAAGCTCGAACAGATACGCCACACGCTCGGCGTCGTTCTTGTAGTTCTTCTTGCCGCCACCCAGCGCGTAGGCCGCATCCACGGCGGCATCGAGCTGGTGATGGGCTTTGACCAGAGTGGGCGGCATGGAGAGCGGGTCGTACAGGTCGGCCAGCGATGAATCGGGGAACTGGGCGCGGGTGTCAAGAACGGCTTGCGCTGCAGTTTCGATAGCGGCTTGCGAACGTCCTGTATGGGCTACAGGCTGATTGAATGAAAAATCTGGCCAGGGAAAATTGTTATAGACGATCTGGTTCGTGTAACGGTAATCGCTTTTGATCCGGCCGCAAACGTATTTCACCCACGCCATGTGCATGCGCGAGGTCATGATTCCAAAGTGATATGGCGCCGCATCGGGGATGCAAAGGTTCGCATCCCCAACGATCACGTTAGGAGGCAAAAATCCGATGGGTATGAACTCGCGCCGCTCAGACGAGTGACGTGGCACAAGTAGATATCTGCCTGTTGGCTGCCGGATTTCGCCAAACAATGCGGGAGTCGCTGCTAGCGCGTGGGTGGCAGCGCGGGTGCTAGCTTCGCGGTGGGCTTTGACCTTATTGATGCGTATAAGCACGGCTGGCATGATGCGCAACTCCGATGGAGGGCAGTCTTTCAGCCACAGGCACCAGCGTGGAATATTGTTGATGAACTCATCTGCGCCCAGAAATGGGCGCACCCATTTCGCGGCCGAAGGACACTCCGCCAGTAGCGCTGTTTTCTCTGTGTCATCCATTAACAGGTGTCCACCATCGTTAGCCATAGAGCCAAAAACGATGGGCGGCACTGGACAAATGCTGTCGCGGCGCGATGGCAGCACGATATCAGGCGCATCTACCAGGTACGGGTTGATGTTGTTGGCCAGCGCTGCGTGAGGTTCACCGTCCACATCGTCGTACTCGAAAATCGTTGGGCGCTCAGGCTGCATGGGGCTGAAACCAATAATGACGCAGTGCACTGCAGCTTTGCCACTGGCTTCGTTGCTCCAGCGAAACGTGCGGTGCGCGAACTGGATATGCATGCCTTGCGCCAGCATCCAGCCCCACAACACGCCGACCTGCTCGCCTTGCACGATGCTATTGGTTGATACAAAGCCTACCCGCACATTCGAGTTAGCTTTCGCGTAATTCGCGCCCTTGATGTACCACGCTGCCACGAAGTCCAGCACCCCGCCGCCTTCGAGCAGCGCATAGGTTGAGGCTACGTCTACTTTTTGCTCTGGGCTTTGATGTTGTTTGCCGACAAATGGTGGATTCCCCAACACAAAGCTGCACCGCTGTGCCGGCAGCACTTCGTTCCAATCCAGCCGCAGCGCGTTGCCATGCACGATGTGCGGCGTGGTGCGCAGCGGGATGCGCGCAAAGTACAGGCCAAACTCCTCGCTCACGCGCAGGTTCATCTGGTGATCCATCAGCCATAGGGCTACCTGCGCAATCTGGGCCGGGAATTCCTCGATTTCAATGCCGTAAAACTGATCGACGTCGATGCCGATGAGTTGGTGCACGTCCACGCTGAGCTGCCCGGCGCTGTTGCCGGCGCGCAGCACTTCCAGTTCCAGCAGGCGCAGCTCGCGGTAGCTGATGACCAGAAAATTTCCGCAGCCGCAGGCGGGATCGAAAAACGTCAGCAGGCGCAGCTTTTTGTGAAACTCGAACAGCCGGTTCTTGTTGCTCTTGACCTTGCGAAACTCGGCCCACAACTCGTCAAGGAACAGCGGCTTGATGAGCTTGAGGATGTTCTCCTCAGACGTGTAGTGCGCGCCCAGGTTGCGCCGCGCCTTGTCGTCCATGATGCTCTGGAACAGACTGCCGAAGATGGCCGGGCTGATGGCCGACCAGTCGAGCGCGCAGGCGTCGAGCAATGCTTCGCGCATGGCACTGGTGAAGTCAGCCATGGGCAGGGGTTCTTCAAACAGCTTGCCGTTGACATAGGGGAAGGTGGCTACTTGTTCATCGAGTGCCTTGCTGCGATTGACTTCGGGCTGGTTCAGCGCCTGGAACAGCTGCGCCAGCCGCGCGCCCAGGTCCGATCCATCAGGCGAGGTGCGTTCTTCAATGAAAGTGCGAAACGCCTGCGCGGGCTGGAAGATACCGGTGTCGTCCGCAAACAGGCAAAACAGCAAGCGCACTAGCAGCACTTCGAGCGGGTGGCCGGTGTAGCCCGAGCTTTTCAGCGCATCGTGCAGCCGGCCCATGCGCTCGGCCGCCTTGATGTTGACCGGGTCTTGCGGCTGGATGGTTTGCGCCTTGTAGCCTGCTACAAAGCCGAACAGCTTGATGTTCTTGTGCAGATCCTTGAGCTCGAACTCGATGGTTTCCTGTGTGGCCAGCTTGTGCACGCGAAAGCGCGCAAAGTCGCACACGATGATGATCTGCGGCAAATCGCGCTCGGCAATGCCGGGGAAGTAATCCAGTGCCTGCTTGAACGCGCCATCCAGATTTTTGCCGCGCGACTTTTGCTCGACCAGCAGCATGCCCGGCCAGAACAGATCGACGAAGCCCTGCGCGCCGCCGAGCTTTTTGACGTTCAGCTCAAAAGTGGCAACGCGCTTGTCGGTGATGCCGAAGATCTCGAAAAAATCAATCCAGAACGGCTTGCCCTGGCTGTCTTCATTGGCCGCATCGGCCCAGGTGCGGCTGAAGGCCAGGGCGCGGGATTTGATTTCGTTCCAGCTGAGGGGCATGAGTAGCTTTATGAATGAAATATGACGCTAGCCCTTGTGGGGTGGGCGAGAGTGGCTATATAAGTAATAGCAAACGAAAAAGCGTGAGGTGTGAGCGGCACACGGCGGCCAGCGTCAAGCCACCTTCTTCAACTTGAGCTGAACCAGATAGCCCAGATGCGCTGCCACATTCACCAGCGCGTCGAGCGTGAATTTGTGGGTGCGGCCCTTGACCAAATCATTCATGCGCGGCTGGGTGATGCCGGCGCGCTTGGCAGCCTCGGCTTGCGTGACGCCGAGCTTGTCGATCACCTTGCGAATGTGCACGACCAGATCGGCACGCAGCAACAGGTTTTGCGCCTCGGCTTCGGGGAAGCCCAGGTCGCGGAAGACATTGCCACTGCCCACAACGACATGCAGTTTCTCGCTCATGATTTTTTCTCCTTCAGCAGCGCGGTGTATCGGCTCTTGGCGATCTCCAAATCGGGTTGCGCAGTCTTTGGCGTCTTCTTGATGAAGGCGTGAAGCACGTAAACCGAGTCGGAAAATTTCGCCACATAAATCACACGGTACTGATTGCCCGCACGCACCCTGATTTCGTAGGTTCCGGCACCAACCGTGGGCATGGGCTTGAAGTCACTGGGCATCAAGCCGCTTTGCACCAGTCGAAGCTCCTGGCCTATGAGCGCACGCGCATCCACTGGAAACTCGCGTACCGTATTGAGCGATGCTCCCAGCCATTGGATACGCTTCATATTATATCGGTTTTGATAATTTCTCAAACGCCATCGGCCGCCGGGATTTGCAGCGCGGGTACTTGCTGCAAGACTATTGCTCAGGTCGGTTGAAAATCCTGCGGCCACAAAAAGTAGGGGCCGAAACGCGACTTGGCGACAAACTCCACGCCGGCCTTTTCTCCCTTGGGAGTCAAGATGTGTTTGTCGCCGTCCAGTGCAAGATAGCCATGCTCCGTGGCCCGATCCAGAAACTGCCCGGTCTTCAACCCCAATTTCTGACCTATCTTGGAAGATGTCAGCTTGTCCTCTCCATTGGTGCCATCTGCACTTTTGTCGTTCTCCTGGCCGGGTGCCTCGGGCTCGGTGGTGACCCGTTCCAGCGAAATGCGCACTTCGTCGCTGATGCGAATGATGCGCTGAGCTTCCTCGTAGGCGTCTTTGTACAGCTGAGCATCCTCGGCGCGCTGAATGAGGATGCCCATTTCATTGTTGTTGATCTGGCTGAATTCATAGAGATTCAGGCTGGTGACAATGCACATCTCTTCGTTCATGTAGCACTTGGCATGCAGGTTTTTGCAGAAACTCGTGCGGATGTAGGTCAAGCTGCGCAACCACTCAATTTCCTGCGGCTGCAGTTCGCTCTTGCCATAGACGATGCGCACATCGATCTTCAACCGATTCTTGTCGGCCAGCAGTTCTTTCATTCGGTCGTTGAGTTTAAGAAACGGGCTGATCAGAATGAGTCGGTCAGCGGCACCCTTGATCATCTCTTCGAGAAAATAATTGGTCGCGCTGGTATTCAGAAACTTTGCCATTTGAATTGCTTCTCCCGTTACTGCGTAGTTGCTTGAAAATTGAAAGCTTAAGCCATGTGACTATCGCTTTAATTTACCCGGGACCCGGATCACATGAGCGATGAAAACATCGCGAAAAGGGCCGGATTTCAGACAACCGGGGTGCGCACGGCCGAGCAGGACCAATTCTGGGTGGGTAGCTTCAGCCCCTGCGCCATGAGCTGCTTTCGGGCCTGGCTAGTGCAGTGCGCCAAAAGTTATAGAACTTATTCGTTCCGGCATACTCCAACCGCCCAGGAGGCTGGACCGATGCGAGTTGCCGAAACGATTGAGCTTGATGTCACGACCGAGCGCGAGTTGCGCGCGCTGTCCAAGCGGCGGCGCATCGAAGCCAGACTCCAACAACGCGCGCGCGTGATCCTGCTGGCGGCCCAGGGCTGGCAGAACAAGGACATCGCGGCACAGGTTGACCTGGATCGCCGCCAAGTCGCGCTGTGGCGCCAGCGTTTCCTCTGCGGCGGGATCGATGCGCTGCGCCAGGACGCGCCGCGCTCGGGGCGCACACCCACGTTTACCCCCGAAGTGCACTCGCGCATTCTTCAGGTGACGCTGCACACCAAGCCCGTGGCGGGCACGCACTGGAGCACGCGCACGCTCGCCGAACATCTGGGCTTGAGCGCCACCACCATCCGGCGCGTGTGGCAGCGCAACGGCGTTAAACCGCACCTGCAGCGAGGCTTCAAGCTCTCGCGCGACCCGCGCTTCGAGGACAAGCTGCTGGATGTGGTGGGTCTGTACTTGAACCCGCCCGAGCACGCGCTCGTGCTCAGCTGCGACGAGAAGAGCCAGATCCAGGCGTTGAACCGTACGCAGCCAGGCTTGCCGATGAAGGCCGGGCGCGCCGGCACCGTTACCCACGACTACAAGCGCCACGGCACCACGACACTGTTCGCTGCGCTGAACACGCTGGACGGCACGGTGATCTCGATGTGCCAACCGCAGCACCGCCACGAAGAGTGGCTCAAGTTCCTGCGCCTGATCCAGCGCAATACGCCCAAGCAATTGCAGTTGCATCTGATCGTGGACAACTACGGCACCCACACCCACCCAGACGTTCAGGCCTGGCTGGCCAAGCACCCAAGGTTCGTCATGCACTTCACGCCGACCAGCGCATCCTGGCTGAACATGGTCGAGCGGTTCTTTCGCGACATCTCCGAGAACCGCATCCGGCGCGACAGCTTCACCAGCGTAGCGGAGTTGGAGTTGGCCATCGACCTGTACGTCGTGCATCACAACGCCCACCCCAAGCCCTTCATCTGGACCGCCAGCGCCAAGGACATCCTGGCAAAGGTCACGCGGGCCAAAGCCGCGTTGGCAGGGGCAACGAGATAAGTACAGAACAGTGTGGCGCACTACACTAGATGCTTGTGTCAAGGCTTGATTAATCTTGTTTTGCGTTGTTGTGGAGCGGCTTGATGCACTATTTTTTACTGGGCGGGCTATTTTGGAGTGAGTCATTTCACTTTCCCCAACTATCCTTCAACCCCACCGCCAGGTTAAACACCGGTTTCCCCCCCGTGTGATCCACCCGATCCGCCACAAAGTACCCATGCCGCTCAAACTGAAACTTGTCATCCGCTTTGGCGCTGGCCAGTGACGGCTCCACCACGGCCTGGATCACTTTCAAGCTGTTCGGGTTCAGGCTGGCCAGAAACTCCTTGCCGCCGGCGTCGGGTTGGGCATCAAGAAACAGGCGGTCGTACAGGCGCACTTCGGCGGGGATGCCGTCGGCCACGGCGACCCAGGTGATGACGCCCTTGACCTTGACGGTGTCGGAGCCGGGGGTGCCACTCTTGGTGTCGGGCACCAGTGTGGCGTGCACCTCCAGCACCTTGCCTGCGGCGTCCTTGACGCAGCCGGTGCACTCGATCACGTGGCCGTATTTCAGGCGCACCTTGTTGCCGGGGAACAGGCGAAAGAACCCCTTGGGCGGGGTTTCTTCAAAGTCGCTGCGGTCGATCCACACTTCCTTGCCGATCTTGAAGCTGCGGCGGCCCAGCGCGGGCAAGTGCGGGTGCACGGGGGCGGAGCATTCGTCGAGCGCGCCCGCGCCCATCACGGCATCCCAGTTGGTGAGCACCAGCTTGACGGGGTCGAGCACGGCCATGGCGCGCGGCGCGGACACGTCCAGCGTTTCGCGCAGGCAGCCTTCCAGCGTGCTGTAGTCGATCCAGCTGTCGCTCTTGGTCACGCCGATGCGCTCGGCAAACAGTTGAATGGCTTCGGGGGTGTAGCCGCGCCGGCGCAGGCCAACGATGGTGGGCATGCGCGGGTCGTCCCAGCCATTCACCTTGTGGTCGTACACCAGTGCGGCGAGCTTGCGTTTGCTGGTGACCACGTAGGTCAGGTTCAGGCGCGCAAATTCGTACTGGTGCGGGTGCGGCGCCTGCAGCAGGCCGCCTTCGCACAGGCGGTCCAGCAGCCAGTCGTAGAACGGGCGCTGGTCTTCAAATTCGAGCGTGCACAGGCTGTGCGTGATGTTCTCCAGCGCGTCCTCGATCGGGTGCGCAAAGGTGTACATCGGGTAGATGCACCATTTGTCGCCGGTGTTGTGGTGCGTGGCGCGGCGGATGCGGTAGATGGCGGGGTCGCGCAGGTTGATGTTGGGCGAGGCCATGTCGATCTTGGCGCGCAGCACCATGGCGCCGTCTTCGTGCCGGCCGTCGCGCATTTCGCGGAAACGCGCCAGGTTCTCGGCCGGCGTGCGGCTGCGGAACGGGCTGTCCACACCGGGCGCGCCGAAGTCGCCGCGGTTGATCCGCATGGCCTCGGCGGACTGTTCGTCCACGTAGGCGTGGCCGGCCTGGATCAGGTATTCGGCCGCGCGGTACATGAAGTCGAAGTAGTCGCTGGCCTGGTACAGGCAGGTGCTGCTCACGCCATTGAAGCTGGCCTTCCAGTCGAAGCCGAGCCAGTGCACGGTGTCGATGATGGCGTTGACGTATTCCTGGTCTTCCTTCTCGGGATTCGTGTCGTCAAAGCGCAGGTGGCACACGCCGCCGTAGTCGCGCGCCAGGCCGAAGTTCAGACAGATGCTTTTGGCATGGCCGATGTGCAGGTAGCCGTTGGGCTCGGGCGGAAAGCGCGTGCGGATTTTGGCCGGGTCGCTAGCGCCGGCGGCGTGGTGCGCCGCGTCGCCGGGGCTGCCGCCCCAGCGGCGGGCGGTGTAGGTCCCTTCGGCGAGGTCGTGCTCGATGATCTGGCGCAGGAAGTTGCTGGGTTTGGCGGAGGCCGTTGCGGGGGTGTTGGCGTCAGGAGAACTCATGTCCTGATTCTAGGCGGGCCGGTCGATTTGTAACCGTTGTGCCTGTTACAGCGCTTATCCGCCGTGTTTGTTACGTCTGGCAATGATCTTCACTGTGCAGTCGGTAGTCGGGATGGGCGCTGGTGCGTTTAAATAAAGGCAAGGGCAGTTTGCGCCCTCTTCAGGAGATAACGATGAAAAACAACCGTTCTGTTTACGCCACCGCCGCGGCGGCCGTGCTCGCCGTGGCTGCACTCGGCGCCACCAGCGCTGCCCAGGCGCATGTCGACGTGTCCGTGGGCATCGGCCTGCCGGGCATCGCCCTCGGGTTCCCCGCACCGGTGTATGTGGCGCCCCCGCCCGTGTATTACCAGCCGGCCCCCGTTTACGTGCAGCCGCAGGCGTATTACGAGCGGCCCGCCTATGCGCCGCCGGTGGTGGTTGCACCTTATCCGGTTTATCGCGCCGGCTGGGTTCGCCCCGGCTACTACGGCCAAGGGTGGCGCGGTCGCGGGGAATGGCGCGAGCACCATGGCCGCGACCATGACCGTGGCCACTGGGACCGCGATCGCTAATTCATTCATCAGCCCGTTGTGATTAAGGCCTGCAGACGATCCGTCTGCAGGCCTTTTGTCGTGGGGCGGTGAGCCGACCCGCCTATTGCCCGAAGCGCGGGCCTTTCTTCAGGAACTTCTGCTCCTGCGCCGTGTTGGCGCGCCCCAGTGCCGCGTTGCGGTAGGGGAAGCGGCCAAACCGGATGATGATGTCGCGGTGCTGGCGCGCAAAGTCCAGGTGGCTCGCGATGCGGGCCTGCAGCGCGGCGGGCACCTGGGCCGCCAGCGCGCTGAAGCGGCGCACGCATTCGTCCTGCAGCGCCAGGTGCTCGGCGTGCATCAGCGGCATATACAAAAACACGCGCGCGATCCATGGCAGGCGCGCATCCAGGCCTTGCGCCAGCGCGTTGCTGACCAGTCGCTGCGCGCGCGCGTCGCCGGCAAAGGCCTGGGCCGTGCCGCGGAACATGTTGCGGCTGAGCTGGTCGAGCAGGAGGATCAGCGCCAGCCGCGTGCCCCCCGGGATGCCGGCGGGCGTGGCGCCGGGCGCGGCGTCCTGCTCCCAGTCTTGCAGGCCGCCAGCCTGCGCCAGCCGCACCCACGGGCCGAATTGCTGGTCGATTTGCCGGTCCAGTGCCGCGTCCGTGCCGAACCACTGCACGCTCAGGTCGCGGCTGGGCCAGCCCAGCGCCAGGCCGTCGGCAAACCAGAAGTCGAGAATGGCCGCGGCATGGGCGGGCGCGGCGAGGTCGTCGGGTGATTGGGTGGGCAGGGGCATGCTTACATCGCCTTGAACAAATGGGCATAGAGCCGGCTCACCGGCAGCTTGTCGGCGCGCCCGCGCAGCGTCAGGTGCAGCTTGCCGGCCTCGTCGCGCGTCACGCTGTCGATGGCATCGGCGCGCACCACGGTGCCGCGGTGCACCTGCCAGAAGGTGTGCGCGTCGAGTTGCGGCAGCAGCTCCTTGAGCGGGGTGCGGATCAGGTACTCGTGGCCGCCATCGGGGCCGGATGTGAGCACGCGCACGTATTTGTCGGCCGCCTCGAAGTAGATCACCTCGTCGATCGGCACCAGGCGGATCTGACTGCCCACGCTGGCCTGGATCACCTTGAGCGGACCGGCGCTAGCGGCGGGCGGCGCGCCGGTGGCGTCCATCAAGTGGCGCAACTGGCTCAACGTGGTGGCCAGGCTTGCTTCCAGATTGGTAGCAGACTGTGCACGCTGGGCAAGGGCTTGCTGCACTTTTGACACCGTTTTTTGCAGGCGCGCGGTTTGCACCGGCTTGAGCAGATAGTCGACCGCCTGCGCCTCGAAGGCCTGCACCGCGTACTGGTCGTAGGCGGTCACGAACACCAGGGCGGGAAACGGCGTGGACGCCGGCCATTCGTCGGCCAGCTCGGCGGCGGCTTCCAGGCCGCTCCGGCCCGGCATGCGCACGTCGAAAAACAGCACGTCGGGCCGCAGCTGCAGGGCCTGCTGCACGGCGCTGGCGCCATCGCCCACGCTGGCCAGCACGCGCAGCTCGGGCCACGCGCGCGCCAGCTCGGCCTGCAGCGCCTGCGCCAGCAGCGGCTCGTCTTCGGCAATCAGGGCGGTCGGGGGCAGCGGGTGCATTCGGGCGCAGCCTGGTGCATCAAGCCATCGGCGTGCGCAGCGGCAATCCCACCGCGTGGTCGGAGCCTGCGGTCGGCGACGCAACGGCCGCGCGTGCGCGCAGTTCCTCGGTGGTCTCGCCCGGCCCTCCAGCACGCCAGCCCGGCGGCTTGAACAGATGGCCCCCCACGGCGCGCAGCGAGCGGGCCGCGCGCAGGTCGCGCCACAGCGCGATCCACGGCGCGAATTCGATGCGCAGCAGGTTGTGGCCGACCACCGGGGTGACCAGCCCGTAGCGGCAGGGGACCTCGGCGCGCTCGCGGATGTAGGTGCCGAACAGGCGGTCGAACACGATCAGCACGCCGCCGTAGTTGCCGTCGAGGTACTCGAGGTTGGACGCGTGATGCACGCGGTGCGCCGAGGGCGTGTTCAGCACCCATTCCAGTGGACCGAGGCGCGGAATCCAGGTGGCGTGGATCCAGAACTGGTACAGCAGATTCAGCGTGAGCATCAGCAGGATCACGCGCGGCGGCATGCCCAGCAGCGGCGCCAGCATGAAGAACGCCAGCGTGCCGGTGAGCCGGCCGGTCCAGCCGAAGCGGTAGGCGGCCGACAGGTTGAGCTGGTTCGACGAATGGTGGATGGAATGCGTGCACCAGAACCAGCGCACCCGGTGCGCCGCGCGGTGGTACCCGTAGTAGCAGAACTCCTGTCCGACGAAGCACGCGGTCCAGCCGCGCCAGTCGTCCATCGGCAGCGTGAACAGACGGTGCTGCCAGAGCCAGTCCATCGCGCCGAGGTAGAAGGCGGTGGCGGGCAGCAGCCAGCGCAGCGGGTATTCGCGTACCAGGAAGTCGACCACCGAGACGCCGGCCGCCTTCCAGTCGTAGGCCGCGCCGCCACGGTGTGCATGGCGCCACGACAGCACCAGCGCCTCGGCGAGCGAGGCGGCCAGCACCACGAGCACGGAGATTTTCAGGATCAGGATGAGCACAGCCATGGCAGCAGATTCTTCATGAAAATTCGATCGTCAGGGCGATGAATTTTGTAGCGCATCGGTGCGCACTGGGGTTGTTGCCGGGTTTTTGTAAGGAAATCGCAGTGTAGCCCTTGTCCCGCCTTCATTTGGAGCTATCAATTCAATAGTGCATTGGTTGCCGTAGGCGGTGGCCAAGCGCTCGCGCACCTGGGCCACGCCAAAGCCGCCGGCTGTCGTGGGCGCCGCAGGCAGGCCTTCCATTCCGGGCTGGATACCGACGCCGGTGTCGGTCACTTCCAGCATCAGCCAGTCGCCCTCGCGGCGCGCGCTGACCCTGACGCTGCCACCCTCCACCTTGGGCTCCAGTCCGTGGCGGATGCTGTTTTCCACCAGCGGCTGCAGCAGCAGTGTGGGCACCGGGTGACTCGCCAGCTCGGGCGGCAGGTCCAGCGTGTACTGCAGGCGCGCGCCCATGCGCACGGCCATCAGCGCCAGGTAGTCGCGCAGGCGCTCAAACTCGGTCTGCAGCGCGTGCTCGCTCGCGCGCGAGGCCCCCAGCGTGGCGCGCAGGTAGTCGATCAGGTGGTCGAGCATGGCCTGCGCCCGGGCCGGGTCGCTGCCGATCAGCACGCGCAGGTTCGCCAGCGTGTTGAACAGCATGTGCGGCTCGAGCTGGGTCTCCAGCAGCTTGAGCCGCGCCTCTGTGGCCTGGCGCTGGACCTGCTGCATCCGGCCTTGCAGGTGGCGGCTCTTGCCCTGGGTGTAGAAGTAGTAGCTGATGACCACGCCGGCCGCCAGCGTGATCAGCCAGGAAACGCGCTGCTGGGCGACGCTTTGCTGCCACGACGACCAGCCGAACCAGGCGTCGGCCGCATAGGTGCCGATGAAGTAACCGCCCAGAACGCCGAGCGTTGCCAGCGCGATTCCGCCCCAGCCGTGGGGCCAGCCCGTCTCGGGGTTGGGGTTGAACAGGTGGCGGCCCAGATCGATCAGGGCCCAGGTGACCGAGCCGATGCACAGCGAATACACCAGCGGCACTTCGTACGGCTTGTCGGGCGAGGCGAAATACTGGAGGGCCGAAATCGCCAGGCAAAAGGCCAGCGTCTGCAGGTAGTGGCGCAGCAGCGCAATGCCGTCGATCCGGCGGGCCGCGAGCGTTCCCGGGGAGGCGAGCTGCATGGGCCGCCTCAGAAGCCGTCGCGCCGGCGTTGCAGGCGCTCGCGTTCTTTTTGCACCATGCTCTCGCGCAGGCCGCTGCCGTTGCCGAGCAAGAACACAGAGACCCAGTGCAGCGCCAAACCCACGCCCCAGCCCAGCGCCGGGTAGATGGCCCAGTGGCGCTCGCGCAAGCCGTAAGTGGACATCAGAAACAAAAACGTATTCACGACCAGATACACGGCCGCGTGCATGTACCAGCCGAGCTTGGCCCTGGCGCGCCGGGTGGCAAGCCGCTCGATCTCGTCGGGGCTCAAGGGGGTGTTGGGGGGGTGTTCATGGCAGGAAAACTCATTCTAGGGCAGCCCTTTACGGCAGCAGGTGTTGGCGAAAGAACTGCACGATCTGCGCGTGTGCCGCGGGCACCTGGCGGCGGTCAAAGCCCGGCGGGTCGCCTAGCAACTGGGCCGCCAGGCCCGTCAAACCCACCGGCTGGGGTGACAGGAGCGAGCCGTGGCCCGCGTTCGGCAGGTCGGCCACCATCTCGCAGGAGGTGCAGGCCGAGCGCACCGCGTCGATGTGAAAGCGCGGCACCAGCCAATGATCCTGGCCCGCACGCACCAGGCCCAGCGGCACGCGCGGCGCAGCTAGTGATTGCATGTCGAAGTCCGCCGCGAACGGCACCTCGGCCACCACGGCCTTGACGCGCGGGTCGTCGTGGCTGTACCAGGTGTTGTCGTCCAGCTTGTGGCGGATCACGGCCAGGGCTACGGTTTTCTTGATGCCGTCGAACAGGTTGCCGCGCAACTCGCTGGCCAGGCCCACGCAGCTCTGGAAGTCCTGCGCCAGGTCCGACTCGCAATGCTTGAGCAGCAGCGAAGGCGACCAGCGCCCGCCCGCCATGACGAGTGCCGTGTGGCCGCCGGCCGACATGCCGAACATGCCCACGCGGCTCCCCGCCACCAGCGGCGCAAAGCGCGCGTCGTGCAGCACCGCGTCGATGGCGTGCGAGATCTCGACCGGCCGCAGCTTCCAGCTCTTCGGGCCGACCATGGACATGTCGTGCCAGTTATCGCCCCGGTGCTCGGGCAGGGCGACCACGAAGCCGGCCTCGACCAGACCCCGCGCCAGGTCGCTGTGGACGATGGGCGAGCCGCCCGAGCCGTGCGACATCACGATCAGCCGGCCGTTGCCACGTACTGGCCGGCCTTGCGCGGCGACGTCGAGTGTGTACGGGCCCTGCTTGACGGGCGCGGCCGTGCTGCTGGAGGGGTAGAACACGGTGATTGGGCCGTCGCTGCCCGAGCCCGCGATTTGCGTCCACCCGACGCTGGCCTGGGCGGCCGCCGCCAGCAGCGCCAGGGCGCAGATGAGCAGGTAGCGCGCGACCGGGCCAGGTGACATGGCGCCCCGCAGGAGCATTGCGAGCCGGTTCGGCCATGGGCGGCCCGGGTCTCGCAGTGTGGTCAGCGCATTCATGGCGTCTCCTCTCAGGCGTTGAGGGTCGTGGCGGACAGTGTGCTGCGCTCGTGCTGCAGCGCCAGGCGCCACAGCCGGGCGCCGCGGGCGGCAAACACGCCGCTGAAGGCGCCGTACAGCGTACCAAAGGCCAGGGTGAAGCCTGCGTCGTGGGCCAGTGCCGGCTGCATGGCCAGCGTCACGCCGACGAAGTACTTGGTCAGGAAGATGCCCATCATGAGCGCCAGCGGCACCCCGCTGCCGGGCACGGTGAAGCGGCGCGTGGCGGCATCAAAGCGTGTGCGGGCCGGTAGCGGGCGCTGCAGTACCAGCCACGCGGCCAATGCGCCGGCCACCAGCCAGGCGAGCACGGCTTGCGGCGCGGCGCCGAACGCCGAAATCGCGCCATACAGCGACAGGGCGACCATGGCCAGCGGCAGTACGGTGGCGCGGCGCAATGGCACGCTGCGCGTGAACAGTTGACTGGCGCCGAGCCAAGCGAGCGCCAGCAGCAGGCCCCAGACCCAGGCCGGGGTGTGGATGATGATTTGGAAAAGCATGGTGATCTCCTTCAAGAGGGTGGCGAGTTGAAAAACATGTCGTCGCTGGCGTGATCGGTCAGTGGGGTGAACTGTGCCGGGGCTTGGGCGGGCGCACCACCGGTTTGCGACGAATGGCAGCGCCGGCGGCGCGAAATGCAGGGCTCCGGCGTGAAAGGCGTGCCACACCTGCCATGCGCGCCGCCGGGGGGCCTGACGGCACGGCGATAATCGCGGCTCTGTTGATAGGAGCATGCGTGGATATTGTTTTGCTGATGAAGGCCGCCGTCATGGGCGTGGTGGAAGGCCTGACGGAGTTTTTGCCGGTGTCGTCAACCGGTCACCTGATCGTCACGGGCACCCTCTTGGGCTTCGACGACGACAGGGCCAAGGTGTTCGACATCGCGATCCAGACCGGCGCCATCTTCGCGGTGATCATTTACTACTGGCAAAAGATCCGGCAGACCCTGGTGGGCCTGCCCAGCCAGCGCCAGGCGCAGCGCTTTGCGCTGAATGTGCTGATCGGCTTTCTGCCGGCCGCCGTCATCGGCTTGCTGGCGTACAAGACCATCAAGGCCCATTTGTTCAATCCCGGCGTGGTGGCCGGCGCCTTCATCGTCGGCGCGCTGATCATCCTGTGGGTGGAGAAGGTTGCCAAACCCGTGCCGCGCATCCAGAGCGTCGACGACATGAGCGCGCTGGACGCCCTCAAGGTCGGTTTCGTGCAGTGCCTGGGCATGATTCCCGGCACCAGCCGCAGCGGCGCCACCATCATCGGCGGCATGCTGCTGGGCCTGTCGCGCAGGGCGGCCACGGAGTTTTCGTTCTACCTGGCGATCCCGACGCTGATCGGCGCCGGCGCGTACAGCCTGTACAAGGAGCGCGCGCTGCTGTCGGTGGCAGACATCCCCCTGTTCGCGGTGGGCCTGGTGGTGTCGTTCATCGCCGCCTGGCTGTGCATCCGCTGGCTCCTGCGCTACATCGCGACCCACACCTTCGTCGGCTTTGCCTGGTACCGCATTGCGTTTGGCCTGGTGGTGCTGGCCACGGCGTGGAGCGGCCTGGTGAACTGGTCGGCCTGACCATTTAGGGGGGTGGCCGCCCGCCGCGGCGGTGAGGCGGGTGGCATATGGAGAAGTACATATTTATACAAAGCAACCGCTTGCTATAAATAAATATCTCTGCTATCTTTGCGGGCATGTCAAAACCCTCGCCCGCTTCAGCGACCGTCGATGCCGGTGCGACGGCTCCCGGTATTTCCCCTTCGCCCCCACCAGGCCCGCGCGGGCGTCGCTCCGCAGCGACGCTACCCGGCCGGCCCCGCGGCCGGCCGCGCAAGCTCGACTCGGAACTGGACGAAGGCAATCGCCGCCGCCTGGTCATCGAGGGCGCGGCGCGGCTGTTCCGCACCAAGGGTTTCGCGGCCGCCAGCACGCGCGACATCGCGGCCGCGGCCGGCATGCGCGGCGGCTCGCCCTTCTACCATTTCGAGAGCAAGAACGCGCTCTTGTATGTGGTGATGCAGGAGGGCATGGCGCAGGCCGCCCAGAGTCAGCAGGCGGCGCTCGATCGCGTACCGGCCGATGCCGCGCCGCGCGAGCGGCTGCGCGCGCTGATCCGCAACCACTTCGAGGTGCTGCTCGGCCCCGGCAGCGATTTCATTCCCGTGATGCTGTACGAATGGCGCTCGCTCAATGACGCGCAGCGCGAGGGCATCTCCGAACTGACGGGCGCCTACGAGGCGCAGTGGATGCCCACGCTGCGGGCGCTGCACGAGGCCGGCGCCCTCAAGGCCGATCCACGTACCGCACGGCTGTTCATCTTTGGCGCGCTGAACTGGTCGGTTCAGTGGTTTTCGCCGCGGGGTTCGCAGTCGCTCGATGGGTTGACGGCGCAGGCCCTGGCGCTGTTCACAGGAGAAGCTTGATGTACCAATCCATCTTTGCGCCCGGGCTGTTTGCCGGGCAGGTCATCGTGGTCACGGGCGGCGGCTCGGGCATTGGCCGCTGCACGGCGCACGAGCTGGCGCGCCTGGGCGCCCACGTGGTGCTGGTCGGGCGCAACACCGACAAACTGCAGGCCGTGCAGGACGAGATTACCGGCGACGGCGCCCAGGCCAGCTGGCACCGCTGCGACATTCGCCGCGAAGATGGCGTGGTGGCGCTGGTGCAAGCCGTTGTGGCCGCGCAGGGCCGCATCGACGGCCTGGTCAACAACGCGGGCGGGCAGTACATGACGCCGCTCGAAGCCATCTCGGCCAAGGGCTGGGAGGCGGTGCTCAACACCAACCTCACGGGCGGCTTCCTGATGGCGCGCGAGTGCTACCGCCAGGCCATGGCCGCGCATGGCGGGGCCATCGTGAATATCGTGGCCGACATCTGGGGCTCCATGCCCGGCATGGGTCACAGCGGCGCCGCGCGCGCCGGCATGGTGAGCCTGACGGAGACGGCGGCGCTGGAATGGGCGCGCAGCGGCGTGCGTGTGAACGCGGTGGCGCCGGGCTACATCGCCTCCAGCGGCATGGACCACTACCCGCCCGAGGCAGCGGCCATGCTGCGCGAGATGCGCAAGACCGTGCCGCTGGGGCGCTTCGGCAACGAGGCCGAGGTGTCGGCAGCCATCGTCTTTTTGCTGAGCCCCGCGGCCAGCTTCATCAGCGGGGACACGCTGCGCGTGGACGGGGCGCGGCCGCAGGTGCGCATGGGCTGGCCCTTCGCGCTGCCGGACAGCGAGGCGCGCCAGCGCCCGGCGATCCGCGAATTCGGCGGCTTTCACCGCGCCGAAGTGCCGCGCGTGTTCCAGGATGCGCCTGCGGCGCCAGGCGCCGCATCGAGCCACGCAGCGGCTGCGGTTGGAGGCAAAGCATGAGCGCTTTCGAATCGCGCTGGAACCCGCAGTCGAGCGTCGCGCAGCAGCGCCGCGCCGCCATGCTGGAACGGCTGGGCGCGCTGCGCGCACTCGAAGAGCGCGCCGCCCACGCCTCGGCCAAATCAAAACCCGTGTTCGACAAGCGCGGCCAGTTGCTGCCGCGCGAGCGCGTGGCCCTGCTGCTCGACCCGGGCAGCCCATGGCTGCCGCTGTGTTCCCTGGCGGGCTTTCTGCACGACCACAAGGACCCGGCGCTGTCGGTGCCGGGCGGCGGTGTGCTCGCGGGCATCGGCTTCGTGAGCGGCGTGCGCTGCATGGTCGTGGCGAGTGATTCGGGTATCGAAGCAGGCGCGATCCAGCCCATGGGCCTGGACAAGATCCTGCGCGTGCAGGAGATCGCTCTGCAAAACAAGCTGCCCTTCATCCATCTGGTGGAGAGTGCGGGCGCGAACCTGATGCGCTACCGCGTCGAGGGATTCGTGCACGGCGGGGCGCTGTTTCGCAACCTCGCGCGCCTGTCCGCCGCGGGCATTCCGGTGATCACGGTGCAGCACGGTTCGGGCACGGCGGGCGGCGCCTACATGCCGGGGCTGTCGGACGTGGTCATCATGGTGCGCGGCCGCTCGCGCGCCTTCCTGGCGGGGCCGCCGCTGCTCATGGCCGCCACCGGTGAGGTGGCGACCGAGGAAGAGTTGGGCGGCGCCGAGATGCACACGACCCTCTCGGGCCTGGGCGAATACCTGGCGGAGGATGACCGGCAGGCGTTGGGAACAGCGCGTGAAGTTGTTGCGAAATCTCTTGATTCGTCATTCCCGCGCAGGCGGGAATCCAGCGATGGCGAGGACTGGATTCCCGCCCCCCGATCGGAGTCGAGGGCAGGCCGCGCGGGAATGACAGGGTTGGGAGGTTTACCGCCGCGCTTCGATGCCGATGAGCTGCTCACCCTGATGCCTGCGCACCACCGCGAGCCGGTCGACATGCGCGAGGTCATCGCGCGCCTGGTCGATGACTCGGACCTGCTCGAATTCAAGCCGATGTACGGCGCGCAAACGCTGTGCGTGCAGGCCCGCGTGGCGGGCCACGCGGTGGGCTTCATCAGCAACAACGGGCCGATCGACGTGGCCGGCGCCAACAAGGCCACGCATTTCATCCAGTGGATGTGCCAGCGCGGCCAGCCGATCATCTACCTGCAGAACACCACCGGCTACATGGTCGGCAAGGACGCCGAGCAGGGCGGCATGATCAAGCACGGCAGCAAGATGATCCAGGCCGTGACCAATGCCACCGTGCCGCAGATCACCATCCAGTGCGGCGCCAGTTTCGGTGCCGGCAACTACGGCATGTGCGGGCGTGGTTATGCGCCGCGCTTTTTGTTCAGCTGGCCCAGCGCGCGCACGTCCGTCATGGGCGCCGAGCAGGCCGCGCGCACCATGCAGATCGTGAATGACGCGGCCCTGAAGCGCAAAGGCCTGGCGCCCGATCCCGAGAAATCCCGGGCGCAGTTTGAGCGCATCGTGCAGATGTTCGAGGCCCAGGCCGATGTGGCCACCACGAGCGGCCTGCTGCTGGACGACGGCGTGATCGACCCGCGCGACACGCGCGACGTGCTGCGCCAGTGCCTGGACATGTGCGCCGAGGCCGAGGCCCGCACCCTGCGCCCGATGCAGTTTGGCGTGGCGAGGATGTAGCCGTCGCCCGATCCCCATTCAGTTCCCGATTCCAGCCCCATCCACCCCGGAGACCCACGATGCAATTCACGCACGAACACCGCGAAATCCAGAAAACCCTGCAGCGCTTCATCGAGCAGGAAATCAACCCCCATGTGGACGAATGGGAAGAGGCCGGTATCTTCCCCGCGCACGAGGTCTTCAAGAAGCTGGGCGATCTGGGCATGCTGGGCCTGACCAAGCCCGAGGCCTTTGGCGGCGCCGGGCTCGACTACTCCTACGGCCTGACCATGGCCGAGGCGCTGGGCCACACCACCTGCGGCGGCGTGCCCATGGCGATTGGCGTGCAGACCGACATGTGCACGCCTGCGCTGGCGCGCTTTGGCAGCGACGAGTTGCGCCGCGAGTTCCTGGCGCCGGCCATTGCTGGTGACATGGTGGGCTGCATTGGCGTCTCCGAGCCGGGCGCGGGCAGCGATGTGGCCGCGATCAAAAGCGTGGCGCGCAAGGACGGCGACGACTACGTCATCAGCGGCCAGAAGATGTGGATCACCAACAGCCTGCAGGCCGACTGGATGTGCATGCTGGTCAACACCAGCGACGGCCCCGCGCACAAGAACAAGAGCCTGGTGATGGTGCCGATGCGCGACGGCCCGAACGGCAAGCTCACCAAAGGTATTGAAGTGGCGCAGAAGATCCGCAAGATCGGCATGAACAGCAGCGACACCGGGTTGATCTACTTCGACGAGGTGCGCGTGCCCCAGCGCAACCTGATCGGCCAGGAAGGCCAGGGCTTCATCTACCAGATGCAGCAGTTCCAGGAGGAGCGCCTGTGGGCGGGCGCGAGCTGCCTGGTGTCGCTGGACCAGTGCATCCGCGCCACGATCGAATGGGCGCAGGAGCGCAAGATGTTCGGCGCCACGCTGGCCGACCAGCAATGGGTGCAGTTCAAGCTGGCCGAGTTGCAGACCGAGGTGGAGGCGCTGCGCGCGCTGACATGGAGCGCCTGCGACCTGTACGTGCAGGGCCAGGACGTGCTGCAGCTGGCCAGCATGGCCAAGCTAAAGGCCGGGCGCCTGAACCGCACCGTCGCCGACACCTGCCTGCAGTTCTGGGGCGGCATGGGCTTTACCTGGGAGAACCGCGCCTCGCGCCTGTTCCGCGACGGCCGCCTGGGCTCCATCGGCGGCGGTGCCGACGAGGTCATGATGGGCATCATCGCCAAGACCATGGGCATCGCGAAACGGCGCGGCGCCTGATCGAGCGCGCGCATGAAAAGAATCCTGATCGCCAATCGCGGGGAGATTGCAAGGCGCGTCATCCGCACGGCGCATGCCATGGGCATCGAGACCGTGGCCGTGTATGCCGACCCTGATGCGACTGCGCTGCATGTGCGCGAGGCCACGCTGGCCTTTGCGCTGGGCGGCACCACGTCGGCCGAGAGTTATCTGCGCGTGGAGCGGCTGCTGGAGGCCGCGCGCGCGACAGGCGCCGACGCCATCCACCCCGGCTACGGCTTTCTGAGCGAGGACGCCCGCTTTGCCCAGGCCGTGCAGGATGCCGGCCTGTGCTGGATCGGCCCGCCGCCCGCCGCCATCCGTGCGCTGGGCAGCAAGTCGGCGGCCAAGGCGCTGGCCGCGGCGCAGGGCGTGCCGTGCCTGCCGGGCTATGCGGGCGAGGACCAGAGCGACGGACGTTTTGCCGCCGAGGCTGAGCGCGTCGGCTACCCCGTCATGGTCAAGGCCGTGGCGGGTGGCGGCGGGCGCGGCATGCGGCAGGTATCGGAGGCCGCGCAGTTGCCCGCCGCGCTGGCCAGCGCGCGCTCCGAGGCGCTGGCCGGCTTTGGCAATGGCGAACTGCTGATCGAGCGCGCTCTCTTGCATCCGCGCCATGTCGAGGTGCAGGTGTTTGCCGATACGCACGGCCATTGCATTCATCTGGGCGAGCGCGACTGCTCCGTGCAGCGGCGCCATCAGAAAATCATCGAGGAAAGCCCCAGCCCGGCCGTGGACGCCGCCCTGCGCGAGCGCATGGGCGCCTGCGCCGTGGCGCTGGCCCAAGGCGCCGGCTACGTGGGCGCGGGCACGGTGGAGTTCCTGCTGGAGGGGGAAGACGTTTCGCCGCCGGGCCGCCCCAAGGCGAAACACGCCCCCTCGGGGGGCAGCGCAGCACACGCAGTGGCAAGCGTGGGGGCCCAATTTTTTTTGATGGAGATGAACACCCGGCTGCAGGTCGAGCACCCGGTGACCGAAGCGCTCACGGGACTGGACCTGGTCGAGTGGCAGATCCGCGTGGCGCGCGGCGAGCCGCTGCCGCTGGCGCAGCACGAGGTGCGGCTGCAGGGCCACGCGATCGAGGTGCGCCTGTGCGCCGAGGACGAGCGATTCACGCCGCACACGGGGCGCGTGCTGCACTTTGCCGCGCCCTTATCGACCGAATTCACCAGCGCGTTTGCGGTGGCACCTTTGAATGCCAGTGCACGCCCCACGCTGCGTTTCGACCACGCGATCGAGCGCGGCTCCGAGGTCACGCCGCACTACGACGCCATGCTGGGCAAGCTCATAGCTCACGCCGCCACGCGCGAGGCCGCCATCGACGCGCTGGTGCAGGCGCTGGGACAGACCGAGTTGCTGGGCCTGCCGACGAATCGCGCCTTTCTGGCCGAGTGCCTGGCGCATCCGCAGTTCCGCGCGGGGCAGGCGCTGATCTCCTTCCTGGCCGGCGAGGCCGATGCGGTGCGCGATGTGCTATTGAAAAAGGAGCTACTGGCGCACAGCCAGTATGGGCTAGCGGCAGTTTTGACTCAAAACTGGACTGATCTGGGCTTGCCCTGTTCTTTCCCGCGCCCGCTGCGCCTGCGGCATCGCGACACCACCATGTCGCTGGCCGTGCAGGCGCTGGGCGCCGGCCGTTGGCAGGTGCAGCCTGCCGGCAGTCGTACGCCAGCCGCTCAGCCATTGCAGATCACGGCCTTGCCGGATGGCGCCGTGCAGTGCGTGCAAGGCGGCGTGGCGCAGCGCGTGCAAGTCGCTCACGCGGGGGGCCAACGCTGGCACCTGCAGGCGGGCGCGGTGGACTGGTGGCTGGACGATGTCTCGCTGCTGCCCGCTGCGCGTGCCGGTGCGGGCACGGGCGCCACCGAGCTGCGCGCACCCTTCAACGGCCGCGTGGTGAACGTGGCCGCCGTGGTGGGCCGGGCGCTGGCCGCGGGCGACACGGCCGTGGTGATCGAATCGATGAAGCTGGAGCACAGCCTGGCCGGCACGGCCGCCGCCACTGTGGCCGAGGTGCTGGTCAGCCCCGGCCAGCAGGTCGCGCCCGGCCAGGTGCTGGTGCGGTTTGCGGCACTCATGCCGGCCGCCAGCGGGGAGACACGCGCATGACGCAATCGGCAATATCCAGTGAACTGCAGGCCGACCGCGCGGCACTGACCGACACGGTCGAGCGCTTTGCCCGCAAGGAGATCGCGCCTCATGTCACGGCATGGGACGAGGCCGGCGAATTCCCGCGCAGCCTGTACCGCCGCGCGGGCGAACTGGGCCTGCTCGGGCTGGGCTACCCTGAGGCCTATGGCGGCACGCCCGCGCCCTATGCCCTGCGCATGGACCTGTGGGTGGCGCTGTGCCACATTGGTGCCAGCGGCGGCGTGCTGGCCAGCCTGCTGTCGCACAACATCGGCCTGCCGCCGGTGCTGGCGTATGGCAGCGAGGCGGTGCGGCGCGAGGTGATTCCGCCGGTACTGGCGGGCGAGCAGATTGCCGCGCTGGCCATCACCGAGCCCGGCGGCGGCTCCGACGTGGCGGCGCTTGCTACCCGCGCGCGGCGCGATGGCGACGACTACGTGATCGATGGTGAAAAGGTCTTCATCACGTCGGGCATGCGCGCCGACTGGATCACCGTGGCCGTGCGCACCAACGAAGCACAAGCGAAGGGCGCCTCGGGCATCTCGATGCTGCTCGTGCCCGGCACCAGCAGCGGCCTGTCGCGCACCCGCTTGGACAAGATGGGCTGGCTGTGCTCCGACACCGCGCACCTGCGCTTCGATGGCGTGCGCGTGCCGGCGCGCTACCTGCTGGGCGAGGAGGGCGCGGGCTTTCGCATCATCATGAGCAACTTCAACGGCGAGCGCTTCGGCATGGCCGCCGCCGCGCTGGGCTTCAGCCGGGCCTGCTATGACGAGGCGCTTGCCTGGGCGCGCCAGCGCAAGACCTTTGGCTCTGCGCTGGTGGGCCACCAGGCGGTGCGCCACAAACTGGTGGACATGCAAATGCGCATCCATTCCACGGCCGCGTGGGTCGAGGCGCTGGCTGCGCGCGCCGATGCGGGGGATGCCAGTCCGGACTGGGTGGCGCAGGTCTGCGTGCTGAAGAACCACGCCACGCAGACCATGCAGTTCTGCGCCGACCAGGCGGTGCAAATCCTCGGCGGCATGGGCTTCATGCGCGGCACCGTCAGCGAGCGCATTTACCGTGAGGTCAAGGTGATGATGATTGGCGGCGGTGCCGAGGACATCATGAAGGATCTGGCCGCGCGCCAGTGGGGGCTGTGATGGCCCCTGCCGCAATGAAGTCTGTTTTTCACGTTGTTCGACTCCGAGGAGGCAAAAAATGATCGACATGCCCGTTTCAGCCGAGGCCCGGCGCATCCGCCGCATCGCCTTGGGCGATCTGGTGCACCGCACCGCGCAAAAATACGGCGCACGCAATGCCGTCGTGGACGGTGACGTGCGCCTCTCCTACACCGAGCTGGACGCGCGCAGCTCCCAGTTCGCGCACCACCTGCTGCAGAGCGTGGGCAGCGGCCGGCAAATCGGCATGCTGTGCGCCAACTCGGCCGACATGCTGGTGGCGATCAATGGCGTTCACAAATCCGGCAACGTCTGGGTGCCCGTCAACATCAAGCTGGAGCCGCAGGCGATCGACTACATCCTTCGCCACGCCGAGGTCAGCTGCGTCGTCGTTGACGAGGCCATTCGAGCGCAGCCGGGCATGGCGGGCGTGCTGGACGCGCTGGCCGTGCCGCTCATCGTGACCATGGCGACGGCACCCGTGCACGGCGGCACCGCGCTGCAGCAGGCGCTGCAGGGGCGCGCCACCAGCCTGCCGGAGATCGACATCGACGGGCACCAACCCGCGCTCATCATGTACACCAGCGGCACCACCGGGCACCCCAAGGGCGTGGTGCATTCGCACGCCTCGGCCTACAGCGCCATCGTGGGCAACCTGTCGGATTTCGCGATGACGCCGGGCGACGTGCTGACCGGCTTGCTGCCGCTGTTCCATTGCGCGCAGCATGTGCTGGCCGCCAGTGCCTGCGCCGTCGGCGCCAGCATCGTTCTGGCCCGCGCGTTCGTGCCCGGCGAGGTGGCACGCCTGGTCACCACAGAGAAAGTGACGATGTTCGTGGGGCTGCCCATGATGTATGCGGCGCTGCTGGCCGACACCACGTATGCCACGCCGGACTATCGCGCCATGCGGCTGTGCATCTACGCCATGGCGCCGATGCCGCGTCCGCTGATACAGAAGATTTGCGAAAAAATGACGGCCAACATCATGCTGGCCACGGGGCAGACCGAGGTGTATCCGGCCACCCTGAGTTTCCGGCCGGTGGAGAACCCGCAGCGCGACGCCAACTACTGGGGCATCTGCGGCGTGGCCTGCGAAGCCGCCATCATGGACGACGCGGGCCGCCTGCTGCCACCGGGCGAGGTGGGCGAAATCGTGCACCGAGGCCCCAACGTGATGCTGGGTTATTTCAAGGACCCGCAGGCCACTGCCGATGCACAAAAATACGGCTGGCACCACACGGGCGACCTGGGCATGTTCGACATTGGGGGCCAGATGCTGTTCCTGGACCGCAAGAAGGACATGATCAAGACCGGCGGCGAGAACGTCGCCAGCGTCAAGGTCGAGGCCGTCATCCTGGCGCATCCGGAGGTGGCCGCCGTGGCCGTGCTCGGGCTGCCGCACCCGCACTGGAGCGAGGCCGTGTGCGCCTTCGTCGTGCGCAAGCCGGGTGCCGTTTGTGATGAGGCCGCCATCATCGAGCACTGCCGCCCCCGCCTGGGCAGTTTTGAAGTGCCCAAGGCCGTGCGCTTCGTGGCCGCGCTGCCGGCCACGGCCACCGGCAAGATCCAGAAGAACCTGTTGCGCAAGGAGCATGCTCAGTTCTGGGACGGCGCCGCGGGCAGCGCCCTTTGACAGACAAGGAGAGACCATGAGCCAGGACAATCCACCAGAACTGCTTGAAGAAATGCGCGGCCCCGTCATGTGGCTGACCCTCAACCGCGAGGACAGGCGCAACGCGATCAGCGCGGGTGTGCTCTCTAGCCTGTCCGACGCGCTGGCACGCGCGAACAAAGACCGTGAGGTACGCGCCATCGTGATCACGGGCGCAGGCACGCGAGCCTTCTGCGCCGGCGCGGACCTGCAAAGCGGCCAGTCGTTCAAGTTCGACTATTCCGAGCCCCATGTCGGCTTTGCCAACCTGTTCCGCCAGGCAAAGCAGTCCACCGTGCCGCTCATCGCGCGCGTCAACGGCGCGTGCATGGCCGGCGGCATGGGCGTCATGGGCATGTGCGACATGGTGGTGGCCAGCGACAAGGCCATCTTCGGCTTGCCCGAAGTCAAGGTCGGCCTGTTTCCGGCGCAGGTGCTGAGTGTGCTCGGCCACCTGATTCCGCGTCGTGTGCTGGCCGAGATGTGCCTGACCGGCGAGCCACTGACCGCGGCCCAGGCGCTCGAATACTCGCTGGTCAACTACGTGAGCGACGACCTGGACGGCAAGCTGCAATGGCTGCTGGAGCGCATGCTGGACAAATCGCCCGCGGCGATTCGCCGGGGCCTGTACACCATGAAGAAGATCGAGGCCATGTCGTTCGAGGAGTCGATGGCCTTTACCGAGAGCCAGATCGGCCTGTTTGCACTGACCGAAGACGCTGCCGAGGGCCAGCTGGCCTTCCGCGAAAAGCGCAAGCCGCAGTGGACCGGCCATTGAGCCCAGCTTGGCGAGGAACACCGAATGATTGAGGACAGCAAACGGGCCGGCAAGGTGGTGCGCATCGGCGGCGCGTCGGGATTCTGGGGCGACAGCAGCGTCGCCGCGCCCCAACTGGTGGACAGCGGCCAGGTCGACTACCTGGTGTTTGACTACCTGGCGGAGTTGACCATGTCGATTCTGGCCGGTGCACGCCTGAAAAAGCCCGAGCTGGGTTACGCCACCGACTTCGTCGGCGTGGCGATGAAGGCCGTGCTCCGGGACGTGGTGGCCAGGGGCATCCGCGTGGTCAGCAACGCCGGCGGCGTGAACCCCGAGGGTTGCGCCGCCGCGCTGGCAGCGCTGGCGAAAGAGCAGGGCCTTGAGCTGAAGATTGCCGTGGTCACGGGCGACGACGTGATGCCGCTGCTGCCGGCGCTGCGCGCGTCGGGCCAGGTGCAGGAAATGCAAAGTGGCGCGAAGCTGCCCGACAAGGTGCTCACGGCCAATGCCTACCTCGGGGCATTGCCCGTGAAGGCGGCGCTGGACGCGGGCGCGCAGGTGGTCATCACCGGCCGCTGCGTGGACTCGGCCGTGACGCTCGGCGTGCTCATGCACGAGTTCGGCTGGGGTAGCAGCGACCATGACCTGCTCGCGGGCGGCAGCCTCGCGGGCCACATCCTCGAATGCGGCTGCCAGGCCACAGGCGGCCTGCACACCGACTGGGACACGGTGCCCGGCTGGGCCAACATGGGCTACCCCATCGCCGAGTGCCATGCCGACGGGAGCTTCGTGGTGACCAAGCCGCTGGGCACCGGCGGCAAGGTCACGCCGGCCGTGGTCGCGGAGCAGATGCTGTACGAGATCGGCGACCCCGCCGCCTACCTCCTGCCCGACGTGATCTGCGACTTCACGCAGGTCACGCTGCAACAGGCCGGCGAGCACCGCGTCGAGGTGCGCGGCGCCCGCGGGCGGGCACCGTCGGCCAGCTACAAGGTCTGCGCCACGCATGTGCAGGGCTTCAAGACCTCCGCGCAGCTCACCATCGTCGGCTTCGACGCGGTGGCCAAGGCGCGCCGCACGGGCGCGGCCATCATCGACCGCACCACGGCGCTGCTCGACCAAGCCAGGCTCGGCCCCTACACCGCTACCCACATCGAAGTGCTGGGTGCAGAGTCCTGCTACGGGCCGCATGCCACGGCGCTCCACACCCGTGAAGCCGTGCTGCGGCTCACCGCCACCCATGCCAGCCGGGAAGCGCTCGAATTGTTCGCGCGCGAGGTGGCGCCGGCCGGCACCTCCTGGGCGCCCGGCACCACGGGCGCGGGTGGACGTTCTTCTGTAGCGCCCTCGATCCGGCAGTATTCGTTTTTGCTGGACAAGGCACAGCTCGCGCCCGTGGTCACGATCGATGGCCAAGTCATCGCGGTGGCCCAGCCGCCTGGTGAGTCCGGCGCGGCTGCGGTGGTGCCGGCGGCGCCGTCTTGCGCCGATGCAGCCACGGGCGGGGACGGCGTCGTCAGCGACACCCTCGCGGTGCCGCTGATCCGCCTGGCCTTCGGGCGCAGCGGCGACAAGGGCGACACCTCCAACATCGGGATCATTGCGCGCGAGCCGCGTTTTCTGCCGGTCTTGCGCGCGCAGGTCACCGAAGCGGCGGTGGCCGCCTGGCTGGCGCACCTGGTCAAGGGCACGGTGACGCGCTTTGAGGTGCCCGGCATTCACGCGTTCAACTTCGTCTGCACCCGGGCACTGGGCGGCGGCGGCATGGCCTCGATGCGCAACGACGCGCTGGGCAAGGGCATGGCGCAAATCCTGCTCTCGATGCCGGTGCGGGTGCCGATCCCGCTGTTGTCCGAAGCCTGAAAGACTAGGGCGCCATGTTGCGCAGCGCGGCTTCCATCGCCGCCGCGCTGGCCAGTGGCTTTTCCATCGGAAACAGATGGCTGCCGTCGAGCATCATGATGCGCCCGGGCGTGTCGCCCTGTGCACCGACGATCTGCTCGGTCATGCTCATGCCAACCTGCTTCATCTCCTCGGACTGGCGCCCGCCGATGTAGGCCACGGGACACTTGAGCGGATGGCGTTTGATGAGCCCGTCGAGGTGGTCGGGCATGGTGTTGTAGATCGCCGTCTCGACCGCGCGGTCGAAGCTGAGCACGCGCTTGCCGTCCTCCTCGTGCGTGCCGTGCGCAATGTAGTCCTGCAGCACCTGGGCATCCCATTTCGCAAAGGACTTCTTGTGGCGGAAATGCTCCAGTGCGGTCTCGGCATCGGGCCAGCTGTTGCGCCGCGTGCGGCTGACCTTGCCGGGCGTGACCGATTCCACCAGTTGCGTGCGTTTGACCACGCGCAGCGTATTGGCGCGCCAGCCGCCCAGAATCGGTGAGTCGATCAACAGCACCCCGCGCGCCAGTTCGGGATGGCGCGCCGCCGCCATCAGGCTCAGGAAGCCGCCGAGCGAATGCCCGACCAGAAACGCGGGCTCACCCGCCTTGTCCACCTCGCGCTGCGCGAAGTCGGCCAGCTGCTGCACCAGATGCGGCCAGTTGTTGCTGACCGGGTAGGCCGGGTCGTGGCCGAACTTCTCGACCGCCTTCACGACGAAGCCGCGTGCGCGCAGGCTCTTGAACAGCACGCCGTAGGTGCCGGCCGGGAAGCTGTTGGCGTGGGAGAAGACGATCAGCATGGGGCTTTTATCAACGGGGATCTTGAACGGTTGCGGACAGAGCTTGCGCGCTTCGCGAAGCGTAGGTCTGTCCCGCAAAGTCTCAGATTAACCTCTCTTCGGGCGTGGTGATCTTCTTGAGCGGTTTGGCGTGGCTGGAGGACACCATCAAGGGCACGTCAGTGTGGCCGCCGTTCCACATCGGGTCTTCGATGCTGTCGAACACCTCGCGCAGCTTCTGGCCCCAGCTGCCGTGCATCATCCTGAAATAGGGGTTGTTCTCGTCGATGCAGACCACCTTGTCGGTCTGGAAGCGGTCCGCCTCGTACACCACCAGGTCCAGCGGCAGGCCGACCGTCAGGTTCGACTTGAGCGTGGAGTCCATCGACACCAGCGCGCACTTGGCGGCCTCGTTCAGCGGTGTGTCGGGCGTGATCACGCGGTCCAGCACCGGTTTGCCGTACTTGGACTCGCCCACCTGGAAGTAGGGCGTCTCGGGCGTGGCCTCGATGAAGTTGCCGGGCGAATACACCTGGAACAGCCGCATGCCCTCGCCCTTGATCTGGCCACCAAAAATCAGCGACACATTGAAGTCCACGCCCGCCTTCTTCAGCGAGGCGCCGTCGCGCTCGTACACATGGCGCACCGCGGCCCCGAGCACGCGCACCGCGTCGAACATGCTTTTGGCGTTCCAGATCGTGATCGGCTCGCCCGTGTCGTGCTCCTTGATCTGCTCGACCTGCAAAATCTCGCGCACCGACTGCGAAATGCTCAGGTTGCCGGCCGACAGCAGCACCATGAAGCGCTCGCCCGGCTTCTCATAGACGATCATCTTGCGAAAGGTGCCAATCTGGTCCAGCCCCGCGTTGGTGCGCGAGTCCGAGAGAAACACCAGCCCGGCGTTGAGCTTGAGGGCGACGCAGTAGGTCATGCGTGCTCCGCCTGCACGCTGAGCTTCAGGCCCAGCGCCTTGATCACCCGCATCACCGTGGAGAACTCGGGGTTGCCTTCGGGGGACAACGCCTTGTACAGGCCCTCGCGCGCAAGGCCCGTGTCCCGCGCCAGCTGGCTCATTCCGCGCGCGCGGGCAATGGCGCCCAGCGCGCTGCGGATCAGGCTACCGTCGCCGGGATCTTCCTCAAGACAGGCTTCAAAATACAAATCAATGTCTTCTTCGGTTTTGAGGTAGTCCGCGCTATCCCAGCGGGAGAATTTCTCAGTCATGATTTACGCCTTCCAGTCTTTCGCCATTGCAATCGCGCGCTCGATGTCAGCATCCTGTGTGCGCTTGTCACCGCCCGCCAGGAGCACGATCACCAGCGGGCCACTGCGCATGAAATACACCCGGTAGCCGGGGCCAAAGTCAATGCGCAACTCGGAAATGCCATTGCGCAAAGGCTTGAAATCTCCAGTGTTGCCGCTGGCCAACCTGTCAACGCGAGCCTGAATTCGAAAACGCGCCATCCGGTCTTTCAGGTCAAGCAGCCAGTGCTCGAAGGTTTCCGTCTTGATGATCTCGAACATTGGTATTGTAATCTATGGTTTACAAATTATCCATTACCTAAGCCGCTTTGGCACGCTCCAGGTTCAGTGCCAGCAGGCGCTTGAGGATTTCATCGTCGGGCATGGCCGGCGTGTAGTCGCTCCAGCCGTAGGCGGCGGCGACCGCCGCGTCGAGCTGCGCGTGCGCCATCGCGAGCCAGGCGGGGCGCTGGTTGTAGAGGTTGGTGAGGGTGCGCTTTTGCAGCGCCTTGAGATCGGCGTCACTCAAGCCCGGTTTCGGCTCGATGCGGTCGGGGTGGGGCGATGTGCTCAGGCCCAGCGGGATGACTTCGGGCACCTGCTGCGTCCACTCGGGCGGGTTGAGCCAGTTCTCGCGCAGGTCGGCGAGGCGTTTGGCGGCCTGGGCGATGGCGATGGCTGCGGTGCGCGGGGAAGTGTGCTCGGCGGTTTGTGGGCGATGGTCCGGCGAGGATGGGGCGGACGCCGGGGGCTCATACGCTTCGCTTTTTAAAATCGCCCCCGACATCCGCCCCATCCTCGCCTCGGTGTGCTTTATCGGGAGGTCGGCGGGGATCAGCGCGCCGCCTTCGATGGACTCGATGCGCTGGTGGGCCGTGTCCAAGGGAGTGAGGCCGGCGGGGAAGGGGAAGGTTTCGAAGCAGGTGGTGGGGGTGTAGCGCGGCCGGTCTTCGAGCGAAGTGCCCATGCGCAGCGACCAGAGTTCGTGGAAGCGGCTGTGCAGGATGCCGAGGGTGGCGTCGTCGGCGCGGGCGATGATACGCACGGCGTGACTCGCCAATACAGTGCAGTGGCGGGGCCCGGCACGCCGCCCGGCGCGCCCCATTTGGCGATGAAGTCTTGCGGGGTCATGCGGGTGCGGCGGGCCTGGCGTTATTGGGCGGCATTGATTTTCTTGAGTTGGTACAGCGCGTCGAGCGCCTCGCGCGGGCTCAATGCATCGGGATTCAGCGCTGTAACCGCCGTCTCCAAAGGGCTGGGTACTACCATTTCGGTAGCAATCGGCGCGGCAAACAAATCCACCTGGGCGCGACTCTCGGTTTGCTGCGCCGTCAGCGCGGCGAGCGCGGCGCGCGCGTGGTTCAGCACGGCAGCGGGCATGCCCGCCAGTTTGGCGACCTGGATGCCGTAGCTCTTGCTGGCCGGGCCGGCCTGGATCTCGTGCAGGAACACGATGTCGGCGCCCGACTCGGCAGCGCTCACGTGCACATTGACGGCCGCATGGTGTTTGGCCGGGAATTCGGTGAGCTCGAAGTAGTGCGTGGCAAACAGCGTGAAGGCCTGCGTCTTGTCGTGCAGGTGCGCGGCGATGCCGCTGGCCAGCGCGAGCCCGTCGAAGGTCGAGGTGCCGCGGCCGATCTCGTCCATCAGCACCAGCGAATGCGGTGTGGCCGCATGCAGGATGTGCGCGGCCTCCAGCATCTCCAGCATGAAGGTCGATTGCGCGTTGGCCAGGTCGTCGGCCGCGCCGATGCGGGTGTGGATGGCGTCGATGGGCCCGAGCCGGCAGGCCTGCGCCGGCACGTAGCTGCCCATGGCGGCGAGCAGCACGATGATCGCGACCTGGCGCATGTAGGTGGACTTGCCGCCCATGTTCGGGCCGGTGATGACCTGCATGCGTGCCTTCAGCCCCAGGTGCGTGTCGTTGGCGATGAAGCTGCCGCCACTGGTCTCGGCCAGGCGCGCCTCCACCACCGGATGGCGCCCGCCCTGGATCTCGATGCAGGGTTCGCGCGCGAACACCGGCGCGCACCAGCCCAGCGTGAGCGAGCGTTCGGCCAGCGCGCACAGCGCATCCAGCGCGGCCAGTGCGCGTGCCAGCTGGCTTAAGGCGGCGATGTGCGGCTGCAACTGGTCCAGCACCTGTTCATACAGCCATTTTTCGCGCGCCAGCGCGCGGTCTTGCGCGGAGAGTGCTTTGTCTTCGAAGGCCTTGAGTTCGGGCGTAATGAAGCGCTCGGCGTTCTTCAGCGTCTGGCGACGGCGGTAGTCATCGGGCACCTTGGCCGCCTGGCCCTGCGTGACCTCGATGTAGAAGCCGTGCACCTTGTTGAACTGCACGCGCAGATTCGCGATGCCGGTGCGGGCCTTCTCGCGCGACTCCAGGTCGAGCAAAAACGCGTCGCAGTTGTCCTGGATGGCGCGCAGTTCGTCGAGCTCGGCATCGAAACCCGTGGCGATCACGCCGCCGTCGCGCACCAGCGCGGCCGGCTCCTCGGCAATGGCGCGGGCGAGCAGTGCGGCGCAGCCCTCGGGCGGCTGCGCCTGCTGCGAGATTTGAGTCAAAAGTGCCGCTAGACCAGAGCAGACGGGCACCAGTAGCTCTGATTTTTGTAGCGCCAGCTGCAGCGCCACGAGTTCACGCGGACGCACCTGGCGCAGCGCAATGCGGGCCGTGATGCGCTCGACATCGCTGGTGCCCTTGAGCTGCTCGCGCAGCCGCTGCCAGGGGCCGGCGCCGTCGCTGCCGCGCAGGGCCGTGATGGCGTCGAGACGCTGGCGCGCCTCGACGCGGTCGCGCCGCGGCTCCAGCAGCCAGTTTTTCAGCAGGCGGCTGCCCATGCCGGTCATGCAGCTGTCGAGCAGCGAGAACAGCGTGGGGGACGTCTCGCCGCGCAGCGTTTGCGTGAGTTCCAGGTTGCGCCGGGTGGACAGCGGCAGATCCACGGTGTCGTCGTCGCGCTCGACCTTGAGGCTTTGCACATGCGAGAGCGCACGCCCCTGTGTGTGCTCGCAGTAGCCCAGCAGCGCGCCGGCCGCCGCATGGGCCTGCGCCAGCGCCGCGGCATCCCACGCGGCCAGGCTGGCGACCTGAAGCTGCTCCTGCAGCTTGCGCTGGCCGAGCGCCGAATCGAACTGCCACTCGGGGCGCCGCGTCAGCGACAGGGCGGACCCGTTCGCCGAGCTTTGGCGCAGGGCCTTGAGTTTTTGCTCGAAGCCGGCCGTCACGTCGGCGCTGAACAGCAGCTCGCTCGGGGCGATGCGCGCAACCCAGGCATCGACCTCGTCGGGGGCGCATTGCGCCAGGTGCAGCTCGCCCTGCGTCACGCTGAGCCAGGCCAGGCCGCAGGTGTTGCGCGCGCCCTGGTGCAGCGCCAGCAGAATCGACTCGGTCTTGTCGCTCAGCAGTTCGCTGTCGGTCAGCGTGCCGGGGGTGACCACGCGCACCACCTTGCGCTCGACCGGGCCCTTGCCCGTGACCTCGCCGACCTGCTCGCAAATCGCCACCGATTCGCCGCGCTGGATGAGCCGCGCGAGGTAGCTCTCCATGGCGTGGAACGGCACACCCGCCATCACCACCGGCTCGCCGGCCGACTGGCCGCGCCGCGTCAGCGTGATGTCGAGCAGCCGCGCGGCCTTTTCGGCGTCGCCGAAAAACACCTCGTAGAAGTCCCCCATGCGGTAGAAAACCAGGGTGTCGGGGAAGTCCGCCTTGATGCCGAGATATTGCTGCATCATCGGCGTATGGCCTGAAAATGCCGATTCAAGCGTCGCGTTTGAAAAATTCTCTTTTGACATCAATAATTTAAGTGGTCAGCTCAATTCAGAAAAAGCGTTTGTTGACGGGTGCTGACGAACTGCCGACATTGTCGGGCAAGCGGCTTGTCCGCCGAGACTTGCACAGTTCGGCGAAGTTGGCGTGCTGCGACCGTCAGGTCATTGCCGGCGCTATTGTCGCCGCGCGGGGTGCCGCGCTCAGGCAGGCGCGCCCTGCGAACGCTCATACCAGCTCTTGCTGTTGTTGACGATGCTCACCACCAGCAGCATGGCGGGCACTTCGATCAGCACGCCAACCACAGTTGCCAACGCAGCGCCCGAGCTGAAGCCAAACAGGCTGATGGCGGCGGCCACGGCCAATTCGAAGAAGTTGGAGGCGCCGATCAAGGCCGAGGGGCAGGCAATGTTGTGTTTTTCACCCACTGCGCGGTTCAGCCAATAGGCCAGCGCCGAGTTGAAGAACACCTGGATCAGGATGGGCACGGCCAGCAGCGCTATCACCAGCGGCTGCTTCAGGATGGCTTCGCCCTGGAAGGCAAACAGTAAAACCAGCGTGGCCAGCAAGGCTGTGATCGACCACGGCCCCATCGTGGCCATGGCCGCGTCAAAAGCGCTTTGCCCTTTGGCCAGAAGCGCCTTGCGCAGCCATTGCGCCAGGATCACCGGAATCACGATGTAGAGGACTACCGAGGTCAGCAGCGTGTCCCAGGGCACCGTGATGGCGGACAGGCCCAGCAGAAACGCTACCAGCGGCGCGAAGGCAATCACCATGATGCTGTCGTTGAGCGCAACTTGCGAGAGCGTGAAGAGCGGATCGCCGCCAGTAAGACGGCTCCACACGAACACCATAGCGGTGCATGGCGCGGCGGCCAGCAGGATCAGTCCTGCGATGTAGCTGTCCAACTGGTCTGGGGGCAGAAGCGGAGCGAACCAGTGGCGGATGAAGAGCCAGCCGAGAAATGCCATCGAGAACGGCTTGACCAGCCAGTTCACAAAGAGCGTCACGCCGATGCCCTTGACGTGCCTGCGCACGTCGCCCAGTGCGGAGAAGTCCACCTTGACCAGCATCGGGATGATCATCACCCAGATCAGCAGGCCCACCGGCAGGTTGACCTGCGCGATCTCCATGCGTCCGATCGCTTGAAAAACACGGGGGGAAAATTGCCCCAGCGCGATGCCTGCGACGATGCAGAGAAAAACCCACACCGTCAGATAGCGCTCGAACACGCTCATGGGCGCGCCTGCCGCCTGCCCGGCAGTTGTTCCGCCTGGGACGCTCATGTCAGTCCTTTGGGAGTTCACGGGCAGTCGTTTGCACCACGGCCTTTTCGGGCTTTTCCTCGTCGGGCGTCGCAAATTCATCCCAGCTCTTGCTGCGAAGCCCTTCGATGGAAATGCCGGCCTTTTGCAAAACCTGCAAGCCCAGCGGATGGGGCTTCCGGTTCTCGCGCGGGCTGCCGCCAGCAGAATAGGCATGGAAGCGGCCATGGCCCATGGCGTTGAGCGGGGCTTCGGCCAGCATGCTGCGCACGGAGCTGTGCGTGCAAAGGAACAGGACGTTCAAGGGTTCTCCTTGGCGTAGGGTTAGCAGTCGCAGGCCGTCGCCGCAGGGCTCAGGCAAGCGGCTCCCTGGCAGCAGTTTTCGGTGAGGCAGCTCAGCAGTTCGTTCATGGTGGCGAACGATGCGCGATAGATCAGGTTGCGCCCTTGCCGCTCCTGGCTGATGAGCCCCGAGTGGACGAGTTCTTTGAGGTGGAAGGACAGCGTGTTGGGCGCGACCTCCAGCTGTTCGGACAAGACTCCCGGCGTGAGGCCGTCATTGCCTGCCACGACCAGCGCGCGGAAGACTCGCAGGCGCACTTCCTGGGCCAAGGCAGCGAGGGAGCGGACAACATCTGTTTCTTTCATGATGCAACTGTACAACGATAATGGAATAATTCTAAAGTGCTCTTGGTGTCTTACTGAAACCCTCGAAAGTGATTTGGCAAACGGTCAGGGCCAGGCTTTGCGACAACAACCGGAACCAGGAGACCCATGCCATCCCGTTTCACTCTTCTCGACGCCCCAACCAGGTATTTGTTCTTCACCGGCAAAGGCGGGGCCAGCAACCAACATCGGAGAAAGATCGTGCTCAAAATTCTCATCGCTTCCTGTGCGCTGTCGGCACTTGCCGGAAGCATCAATGCCCAGACCATGGATCGCCCGGCCATGGACCCCTCGAAAATGGACCACGCGGCCCACATGAAAATGACGGCCGACGCGCAGCGGCAAACAGAGGTCTCCGAGCGTGGCAAGGACGTGATGCCGTTCGACCTGGCCGCCACGACCCACATATTCACCAAGACAGCCGAAGGCGGGACGCAGCAGGTGCTGGCCAGGAAGTCCACGGACACAGCCCAAGTGAAGCTTGCGCGCCAGCACCTGCGAGAGATTCGCGAGCAGTTCCTGAAAGGCGACTTCTCGGGGCCCACGCACATCCATGGCCAGGACATGCCGGGGCTGTCCGATCTCAAAGCCGCCAAGCCTGGACAAATCGCCATTGACTACAAAGACGTCAAAGGGGGTGGGCAACTCACCTATAAGACGGCAGATGCAACCCTGGTGGCCGCGCTGCACCAGTGGTTTGACGCCCAGCTTTCCGACCACGGCAAAGACGCCATGCAGGGGCACGCCCTCCACCGGCACATGAAGTGAAGCAAAGCGGGCATTTGCTGCACCTGCGCTTATGAGAACCAGCGCAGAAACGCGGCTGCCGCCAGTGCGGTCATGCCCAATGCCGCCAGCATGCGCCAGATCAGGGCGGCGCGATGATCAATCCGCACAGCGCGCGAGCGCAGCAATACGATGATCCCTGCAATCGCCGCCAGTGCGCACAGCACCTTGACGATTAGCGCCGCCACCGCGATGCCGTGGATGTCGGGCAACTGGCCGTAGGAATAGAAGCTGACGAACCCGAACAGCGCGCCGCTGGCAATCTGTACGGCCCAGCCCGACAGCACCAGCCAGAGCACACGCCGCTCGCGCTCGGGTCGGCCAGCGCTGACGACGTAGAGCGGCACGGCGACCACGGTCACGGCGCCAAAGTTGTGGGCGACCTGGGTCAGCGCGTAGGCGAGGTTCTGCAGGTCCAAGCCGGCTACTCGACGCTGACGTTGATGCAGCGCTGCAGGCCAATGGGCGTGTGGGCCTTGTTGGCCACCTTGATGCAGATGGCGTGCTTGCCGGCGGACAGGGACTCCAGGGTATAGCTGCCCCTGAGCTGGCGCAGGATCCCCACCTCCTTGTCGTCCACGTAAACATGGACATGATCGCCCCGGGGCCCGGGCACCACGTCGTATACGAGCTGGTTCTGGTTCATCACATCGAGCTTTGCGCCATCCTTCGGCGACGTGATCGTGACCGAACCTTCGACCGCCCCGGCGACGGGCGTCAGGAAAAAAGACCCCGACAGCAGGGCGACAAACAGGGTGACTACGGGCAGGCGGATCATGGCGTCTCCAGGGGGCAATGGGTGCAGTCGAACGGCGGCTGACAGTATGAAGCATAGCCCGGCCTGTCTTTCAGCGTCTTTGGCCGTCAGGTTGGCCATGCCGCTTGGTTTATGCTGGCGGCCTGATTAACCCAAGGAACCAAGGAAATTTCATGCCCCTGTGTCTGCGGCGCGCATTGTCGTGCGCCATTTTGCTCATCGCCGCGCAGGCCGCCCTGGCGCAAGGACCCGCGAGCGTGTTCCTGGAAGACGTGACCTGGACCGAGCTGCGCGACGCGTTGGCGGCGGGCAAGACGACGGCGATTATTCCGATCGGCGGGACCGAACAAAGCGGCCCCTACGTCGCACTGGGCAAGCACAACGCGCGCGTGAAGGTGCTGTCGCAGCGTATCGCGCAGGCGCTGGGCAATGCGCTCGTTGCGCCCGTCATCGCCTATGTGCCGGAGGGGGGCTATGCGCCGCCCACTTCCCACATGAAGTTTCCCGGCACCCTGACGGTGCCGGACGACGCGTTCGAGAAGACGCTGGAATCGGCAGCGAACAGCCTGAAGGTCCATGGCTTCAGGGACATCGTTTTCCTGGGCGACCACGGCGGCTATCAAAGCGACATCCGGCGCGTGGTGGTGCGCCTGAACAAGGCCTGGGCCGGCTCGCCGGCACGGGCCTTTGTGCCGCCGGAGTATTACGCCGCCAGTTCCGACGGTTATGCGCAGATCCTGCGCCAGCACGGTGTGCGCGATGACGAGATCGGCACGCACGCGGCGCTGGCCGACACCTCGCTGCAGCTCGCGGTTGCGCCCCAGATGGTGCGGCTGCAGCAGTTGCGCAGCGCGCCCAAGCCCGGCACTGCCGACGGCGTGTACGGCGGCGATCCGCGCCGCGCGTCGGCCGAACTTGGCCAGTTGGGTGTGGACGCGATCGTCTCGCGCACCGTGGCTGCCCTGAAAAAAGACACGGCAGCGCGCTGATGCGCCGGCCTGCACGCTTTCCTTTCATCAACTCCTTTACTTTCAAACGGAATCCACCATGACCCTGCTTTCTCGCCCCTTGTCCCGCTTGGCTGCGCTTGCGCTGGCGGGGCTGTGTGCCGCCGGCGTCGCTGCCGCCGCCGCGCCGGTCGTCACGGTGCCCGGCATGCCGCCCGTGGTGAACCCGGACAACCTGTACAGCGAAGTGGGCGCCGGCCGCCTCAGCGCCGCAGTAGCGGGGGCGCTGCCTCGGGTGTATGTGCCCAATGTGCGCTCGAACGACGTCTATGTGATCGATCCGGCGACGTTCAAGGTGGTCGATAAATTCCGTGTGGGTTTCAGCCCGCAGCACGTCGTTCCCTCATGGGACCTGCAGATCCTGTGGGTTGCCAACAATGCCGAAGGCCGGCCCGACGGCAGCCTGACGCCGATCGACCCGAAGACCGGCAAGCCCGGCAAACCGGTCAGTGTGGACGACCCCTACAACATGTATTTCACGCCGGACGGCAAGGAGGCCATCGTGGTGGCGGAAGCCTATGCGCGGCTGGATTTTCGCGATGCGCACACGATGGCGCTGAATTCGAGCCTGAGCGTGCCGCAGTGCAAGGGGATCAACCACGCCGATTTTTCGATCGACGGCAAGTTCGCGCTGTTCACCTGTGAATTCGGCGGCAAGCTGGCGAAGATCGATCTGGTGAACCGCAAGGTCGTGGGCTATCTTGAACTCGACAAGAAGGGCATGCCGCAGGACATCCGCAGCTCACCCGACGGCCGGGTGTTCTACGTGGCCGACATGATGGCCGACGGCGTCTATGTGGTCGATGGCGACAGCTTCACGAAGGTGGGCTTCATCAAGACCGGCGTCGGCACGCACGGGCTGTACCCGAGCCGCGACGGCACGAAGCTGTATGTCTCGAATCGCGGCACCAACCGCATTCACGGAGCGCGCCGCGGCAAGGGCAGCGTCTCGGTGATCGACTTCGCCACGCGCAAGGTTCTCACGACCTGGCCGATTCCGGGTGGCGGCAGCCCCGACATGGGCAACGTCAGCGCGGACGGCAAGATGCTGTGGCTGTCCGGCCGCTTCGACGATGTGGTGTATGCCATCGACACCACGACGGGCGCGGTCAGGTCGATCAAGGTCGGCATGGAGCCGCACGGCCTGACCGTCTGGCCGCAGCCCGGGCGCTACTCGCTGGGCCACACCGGCAATATGCGCTGACCGGCCCCTATACCTTGACCCGGTCCGCGGCCAGCCGCAATTCGCGCGCCATGGCGCAGGCCAGCGCCAGGCGCCGTAAGAGCCAGGGTGTGAGGTCGGCGGCCACCAGCGGGTCGGGCCGCGGCTGGAACGGCTGGCCCGCCACGACCGGCGCGGGGTCTGCCCCGGCATGGCCGGCGTCGGTCCCGGCGCCGCTGCCGGCCAGCTCTTGCTGAATCCGCAAAGACGCCTGTTGCAGTGCCGGAGTGGCCTGCTCCAGGTTGAGCTGGGCGTGGCGCAGCAACAGTGATTTGATGGCCGTGAGCTGGGCCAGCAACTGGTAGCTGCGCGCCTGCAGCGTCTCGAGCGGCTCCAGCGGCGGGCGCACCTGGCGCGGCTCGGCCATCGTGCGCTGGATCGCCAGCGTCACGGCCGACAGGCTGTCGTAGACTTCGCGGCGCGCCAGCCGCCAGGGCAGGTCGGACTTGCGCTCCTTGTCCAGCAGCGCCAACGCCAGCAGGGCATGCTGGCGCTGGGCTTTCACGCTCCGCTGCACCAGGGCGGGAATCTGGTTGCGCTCCCAGTGCGGCAATATGTAGCTGAACAGCCAGGCGATGGAGGCGCCGAGCAGGGTGTCGGCCAGGCGTTCGCCCATCGCCAGGGCGGGCTCCAGGCCGGTGACCAGCAGGTGCACCATGAGCAGGGCTCCGAGTGTCGCCGCGACCGTGGTGTAGAGGTAGCGGCGCAGTGCAAAGGCGTGGGCCAACCCCTGGCTCAGCGCCACCACCAGCAAGATGGTGAAGCCGCCGGGGCGGGTCGCCAGCAGCGCCATGACCAGCAGGCAGCCGAGCACGGTGCCGGCTACGCGCGCGTTGCGCCGCTGCACCGTTTGCGCCAGGTTGCCGCGCATCACCACCACGATGGAGAAAAGGACCCAGTACCCGTGCCCTGCCCACGGCAAATGCAGGGAGACCAGGTAGCCGGCGCCGACCGCGAGCGTGGCGCGCAGGGCGTAGCGCAGCATCGGAGCGCGCCAGCTCAACTGCCCCAGCAGTGGCTGCCACGACCAGGTGGTGGCACTCACGAACAGCTGCCACTGCGTGCGCACGTCGGCCAGTTCGGGGCGCACGTCGCCGCGCGCCAGGGCGACCATGCGGGCGGTTTCGTCGTGGATGTGGCCGATGCGGTTGGCCATGCTGTGCAACAGGGCGGCGGAGTCGGGCTCGCCGGTATTCAGGGGGAACGGCTGCGGGCCCGCGCGGGTTTGCGGCGGCAGTGCGCCGTGCAGCCGCTCGCGCAGGTCGGGCACCGGGACGATCGCGTTGCGGGCGCGGCCCAGCAGCAGGTCCAGCGCCAGCTGCTCGAGCTCGGCGGCGCTGGTGTTCAGGGCCGTCTGCAGCAGCGGCAGCGTGGGGGCCGTGGCACTGGCATGGTGGGTCAGCAAAAAGTCCAGGTCCAGGTTGCAGGCGAGCTGGTGGTCGCGCGCCTCGAGCAGGGCGAGCAGCATGGCGGCCAGCCGCTGGCGCTTCGGTGTGGTGGGCGACTCCAGCACCACGTCGCGGGTGTTTTGCAGGTAGTCCGCCAGCGTGATCTGCTGCCCCAGCATGATGGCCAGCAGCGCTTCGTGATCGGGCTCAGGCCCCAGGCGCCGGGCCTGGGTGCGCAGGATCTGTGCGAACGTGACCAGGCATTCGGCCAGCAACTGGGTGCGAAAGAGCTGGTTCAGCACATGGGTGGTGAGCACCGCCCAGATCAGATACAGAACTGCGCCGACCCCGTACCAGCCGGTGTTCATGGCGATTTGTTCGAGCGACGACGGCGGCGGCGCCGCCATGGCGAACAGCATCGAGAACAGCATCGAGAACGTGATGGGGCCGCCGCGCTTGCCCCAGGCCATCAGCATGACGGACAGAAACGTGCCGGCCACCAGCACCAGCCCGAGTTGCACGGGGTCCTGGTGCACCAGCTGCACCAGCACGAACAGCGGCGCACCCAGCAGCGGGGCGGGCAGTATCTGCGTCAGCTTGCGCCGGCGCGGCGCCGCGACATCGGGCAGGCTGGTGATCAGGACGCCGACCGCGGCGCTGGAGACCGCGACCACGCCGGCCAGCGCGAACACGGCCAGCAAAATCACCAGCAGGCCCACCGATACCGCCAGGCCGTTGGTCACGTACTGGCTCAGCACGACGCGCAGCACCCGGTGCATTGCAGCGCGCAGCCGGGCGGCCAGCGAGGAGGGGAGGGTCAGGTCAGGCGGGTTCCGGTTCATCATGTGCGCAGCACACTTTACCGGACTGGCGCGTCAGGGCGCCGCAGAATCGGCACCCTCGGGCCGGGCGGGCGCCGGTGCCGGGGCTGCGGGCGACGTGGCCCCTGGCACCGTGAGCGTCTGGCGCAGCGCGGCTTTTTCGCCGGCGCTGGCAAACTTGCTGTACTTCGCCAAAAGCGGTACCAGCTGGCCGTAGATCTTCGGATTCGCCGCCAGGCATTCCTTCTGGCCCATGAAGTCGGCCTCGCCCGTGAGGTTGCCGACCAGGCCGCCGGCCTCGGTCACCAACAGCGAGCCCGCCGCCACGTCCCAGGGCTGCAGGCCGGCTTCGAAAAAACCGTCGGTAAAGCCGGCCGCCACATAAGCCAGGTCCAGGGCGGCGGCGCCGGGGCGGCGCAGGCCGGCGGTGCGCGGCATCAAATCGGCCATCATGGCCAGGTAGTTCTTGAAGTTGTCGCCCGGGCGGAACGGGAAGCCGGTGGAGATCAGGGATTCCTGCAGCCGTGTGCGCTTGGACACGCGCAGGCGCCGGTCATTCATGTAGGCGCCGCGGCCGCGCGTGGCGGTGAACAGGTCGTTGCGGCTGGGGTCGTACACGACGGCCTGCTCGACCTTGCCGCGCGCGGTCAATGCGATGCTCACGCAATACACCGGAAAGCCGTGGATGAAGTTGGTGGTGCCGTCCAGCGGGTCGATGACCCAGACGAATTCCGAATCCTTCGCGCCGTGCTCGCTGCCCGACTCCTCGGCCAGGATGCCATGGCCCGGATAGGCGGTGAGCAGGGTTTCGATGATGGCCTGTTCGCTCGCGTGATCGACTTCGGTGACGAAATCGTTGACCTGTTTTTGCGAAATGCGGATGGCTTCCACATCGAGCGCGGCGCGGTTGATGATGGCGCCGGCGGCGCGGGCGGCCTTGATGGCCACGTTGAGCATGGGGTGCAGATTGGGCGACATAAATTTTGAACCTTGCGGGACAGGCCTTTGGCGCCGTCCCCAACGGGTTGAAGAGCAAAACAAATCTGCCCGGCGATGCGGGCAGCGGCAAGGGGGTGATTTTACCTGTCGGCGCGCCGCGCTTCAGTACAGGCAGGTCAGGCTCAATTGCAGCAAGGTGAATCCGGGGTTGGGCTGCTTGATGTCGGCGTTGGAGAAGTGCGCGAGGCGCAGGCTGGCACGCACGGCTGGCGTGAACTGATAACCCACGCCCAGGTGGTCGCCGAACTGGAACGCCGTGCTGATGGCCTTGTCGGCAAATTGAGTGCGGCTGACCAGCGTAGGGCCGATCCCGCCTTCGACGAAGAAGCGCCCGTCGCCGGGCCACCAGCGCAGCATCGGAATGGCGCTGAGTTGCCACAGGCTGGCAGGCTGGCGCCCCTGCCTGGCATCCCAGTACGACAGGCCGAACTCGCCGGTCAGCTCGATCCGGCCGGGGCCGTCCGCTGACCGATGGGTCCATAGCACCGGCGTCTCCCAGCCCAGCGTGGTGCGCAGTGCATCGGGACCCCCGGCCAGTTGCACCATGATGCCGCCGCGGTCGGGCGCGGAGAGCGGTGCGGGCGTGACCTGCGCGCGCGCGCCCGTCGCCAGCATCAGTGCGGCGCCGAGCATGAGAAACCTGAAGACAGCAAGACGACCCATGGTGACCTCCCTCAATGTTTTTTCCTGGCGGCGCGCCATGATTCTGCAATCATTCACAGCGCGCTGCTCGCGGTCCGTGCGGCGACAATGGCGGATCCTGTGGTTATTCGGCTTATCCTGATGCTATTTTCTCGGTGTCCATGAAGACCCGTTTCATTCTGATCAATACCAGCCACGCCGGCAATGTCGGGGCTGCGGCCCGCGCCATGAAGGTGATGGGCTTCGACGACCTGGTGCTGGTCGCGCCGCGCTGGGCCAATGTGCTGCGCCGCGAAGAGACCATCCAGCGCGCCAGCGGGGCGCTCGACGTGCTGAAGAACGCACGCATCGTGCCCACGCTGGACGAGGCGCTGCAGGGCATGACGCACCTGTGCGCCACCGCGATGACGCCACGCGACTTCGGGCCGCCCACGGTGGCGCCGCGCGAGCATTTCGAGATGCTATCGAAAGAAGAGCGTGATGCGCAGACTGTGCAAGGACTCCGGCTCGATAAGACTGTGAATCCGGAGCAGGGCGTGGCGTTCCTCTTCGGCTCCGAGCGCTTCGGCATGCGCAACGAGGACGTGTACCGCTGCCACGCCTGCCTGAGCATTCCGACGAATCCGTCGTTCGGTTCACTGAACCTCGGCGCGGCGATCCAGGTGATTGCCTACGAATGGCGGCTGGCGCTGGGCGGCTTTGCGGTGCAGGACCGGGCCGCGGCACCGGCGTATGCCGATGCGCGTCAGGTCGGCGGCATGCTTGAGCATTGGGAGCGCACGCTCGTCGATATCGATTTCCTGGACCCCGAAGCGCCCAAAAAACTCGTGCCGCGGCTCAACCAGCTCGTGAATCGTGCGCACATCACCGTGGAGGAAATCCATATCCTGCGCGGCATCGCCAAGGCGGTGGCGCAGGTGGCAGCGCGCGCTAAAGCCAGTACTGACGCGGCTGGTGAGGCGCCGCAGCCGGCAGAAATACCGGCGAGACGCTAGACTCCTCGGATGTTTTCGCGCCTACGTTCCGACATTCAATGCATTCTTGACCGCGACCCGGCCGCCCGCAGCAGCTGGGAGGTGCTGACCTGCTATCCGGGGCTGCACGCGCTGGTGTTTCACCGCCGCGCGCACTGGTGCTGGGAGCATGGCTTCAAATGGCTGGGGCGTTTTCTGTCGCACATTGCGCGTGGCCTGACCGGCATTGAAATCCACCCCGGCGCCAAAATCGGCGAGCGCGTGTTCTTCGACCATGCCATGGGCGTGGTGATCGGCGAGACTGCCGAGATCGGCGACGGCTGCACCATCTACCAGGGCGTCACGCTCGGCGGCACCTCGCTCTACAAGGGCGTGAAGCGCCATCCGACGCTGGGGCGCGACGTGGTGGTGAGCGCGGGTGCCAAGGTGCTGGGCGGCTTCGTGGTGGGCGACGGCGCCAAGATCGGCAGCAACGCGGTGGTGATCAAGCCGGTGCCGGCGGGCGCCACAGCGGTGGGCATTCCGGCGCGGATCCTGCTGTCCAAGGCGGGCGAGAGCGCCGATGTGGCGGCCCCGAGGCACAAATTCTCGGCCTACGGCATCACGCAGGAAGACGATCCGCTGAGCCAGGCGATGAAGGGGCTGATCGACAGCGCCTCCTCGCACGAGCACCAGATCGCGCTGTTGTGGCAGGCCGTGGAGACGCTCTCCAGCGCCCGGCCGACCCGTGATTGCGTGCCGGTCGACGCAACGCGCAGCGAAGCCTTCGAGGCCGAGAAGCTGAACCAGTTGGTCGGCAAGTAGGCTGCCCGGCGCGGTTGCAGCGCCGCGGACCCGATTCCGGCTATGGCCGCGCGGGGCGCATCGCGCTCTTGGGCCGGAATGCCTTGCACACTTCGTCGTTTGTTTCCAGGTACGGGCCGCCAATCAGGTCCACGCAGTACGGCACGGCCGCAAAAATCCCCGGCACGATGGATTCGCCCGTGGCGCTTCTCAATCCTTCCAGCGTTTCCTGGATCGATTTCGGCTGGCCCGGCAGGTTGATGATCAGGCTTTGGTCACGAATGACGGCGCACTGGCGCGACAGGATGGCCGTCGGCACGAAGCGCAGGCTGATCTGGCGCATCTGCTCGCCAAAGCCGGGCATGGGCTTGTGCGCCACCGCCAGCGTGGCCTCGGGCGTGACGTCGCGCGGGGCCGGGCCGGTACCGCCGGTGGTCAGCACCAGCGCGCAGCCGGCATCCACCAGTTCGATCAGCGCAGCGCTGATCGCGGCCTGTTCGTCGGGGATCAGCCGGGCCTCGAATTGGATGGAGTTCTTCAGCGCGCGCGTCAGCCACTCCTTGAGTGCGGGCAGGCCCTTGTCTTCGTAGACCCCGCTGGAGGCGCGGTCGCTGACCGAGACGATGCCGATTCTGACGGCGTCGAGCGCAGTGGCTTGTGGCGTGTTCATGGTGTCTGTGCTGCCGGCGCGGCGCCGGCCTCCTTGTTGGCGAGCTGCTCCCGCACCAGCTGGAAGATATCGCGGTAGGCGCGGCCATGGCGCGGCGCCTCGCCGGGCTTGCCCGGCCTGGCGTCCTTGCGCGCCTGGCGGATCAGCGCGCGCAACTGCTGGGTGTCGGTTTGCGCAAAGTCGGCGAGCCAGCGGCCCAGCGCGTCTTCGTCGGCAATCAGCGCGTCGCGCCATTGTTCGGCCAGGTGCAAATTGAGCGTTTCCTGGGCCGAGCCGCTGTGCTGCTCCTCGAGCGCGGCGCGGATGGCGACCAGCGTCTCGGGCGGCAACAGCCGCATCAGCTTGCCGATGAACTGCATCTGGCGCCGCCTGCCCTCGAAGTTGCTGATGCGCTTGGCCTCCTGCACCGCATCAGCCAGTTTCTCCGACAGGTCCAGCCGCTCCAACAGGTCGGCGCGCAAGGTCAGCAGGTCTTCGCCGAGTTTTTGCAGTTCGGTGCTCTCGCGTTTGAGATCGGTCTTGCTCAGCGCGTCGGTGCCCTTGAGCTCGCGCTTGAGTTCGAGGTCGAGCTCGCTGCCCTCGGCAACGAATTTGCCGTGGACGAAGTAGCCTTTGGTGGGTTTGCGTGACATGGTAGGGTGATCAGGAGGGGCGGCGGCCCCCGGGGCCACTGCGGCAAGTATCATAGCCGTCGATATGAAAAAACCATCCCAAGCTGCCAGCGCCAGCCCCGCGCGCATCGACAGCGGCTTCAGTTACAGCCGCCCGTTTTTCGAAGACCTGGTGGACAGCGCCCTGGCGCACGCCAAAAAGCTGGGCGCCACCGATGCCGGCGCGGAGGCGTCCGAGGGCTGCGGCCTGAGCGTGTCGGTGCGCAAGGGCGAGCTGGAAAACGTGGAGCGCAACCGCGACAAGTCGCTGGGCGTGACGGTCTATGTCGGCAACCGCCGCGGCAACGCCAGCACCTCCGATTTTTCCAGAGCGGCGATCGAGCAGACCGTGCAGGCGGCCTATGACATTGCGCGCTTCACGGCCGAAGATCCGATGGCCGGGCTGCCGGACGCAGAGGACATCGCCACGGTGCAGCCGGATCTGGACCTGTTCCACCCCTGGGCCATCACCAGCGAGCAGGCCGCCGCACTGGCGATGCAATGCGAAGCTGCCGCCCTGCAGACCGACCGGCGCATCACCAACAGCGAAGGCGCGAGCGTGTCGGCGCAGCAGTCGCATTTTTTCAGCGCCCACACGCACGGTTTCCGCGGCGGGTATGCCAGCTCGCGCCACAGCCTGTCGGTCGCGCCCATCGCCTCGTCGCCCGGCAAAAAGCAGGACATGCAGCGCGACGCCTGGTACAGCTCGATGCGCGCTGCCGCCGAGCTGGCGTCGCCCGAGGCGGTCGGCCGCTATGCCGCCGAGCGGGCGCTGAGCCGCCTGAAGTCGCGCAAGATCGCCACCACCGAGTGCCCCGTGCTGTTCGAGTCGCCGCTGGCAGCGGGACTGCTGGGCGGCCTGGTGCAGGCGGTCAGCGGTGGCGCGCTGTACCGCAAGAGCACGTTTTTGCTGGACTCGCTGGGCAAGCCGGTGATGCCGAAACACATCGACGTTCTGGAGGACCCGTTCGTCAAGCGCGGCAAGGGCAGTTCGCCGTTCGACGATGAAGGCGTGCAGGTCAGGGCGCGCAAGGTGGTCGATGCAGGGCGCCTCGAAGGCTATTTTCTGAGCACTTATTCGGCGCGCAAGCTGGGCATGAAGACCACCGGCAACGCCGGCGGCTCGCACAACCTGACCTTGACGTCGCGCCTGACGCGCCCGCAGGACGACCTGGACGCCATGCTGCAAAAACTCGGCACCGGCCTGTTCGTGATCGAGCTGATGGGGCAGGGCGTGAACTACGTGACGGGCGACTACTCGCGCGGCGCCAGCGGCTTCTGGGTGGAAAAGGGGCGCATCGCCTACCCGGTGGAGGAGATCACCATCGCCGGCAACCTCAGGGACATGCTGATGGGCATCGAGGCGGTCGGTGCCGACGCCTACAACCACGGCGCCAAGACCGTGGGCTCGGTATTGGTGAACCGGATGAAGGTGGCGGGCAGCTGAGTGCCGGCCTCAAGCGTCAGCCCGCCAGCGCGGCCTTCACCGCGGCGCTGACCTGGCCCATGTCGGCCTTGCCGGCCAGTTTCGTTTTGACGGCGCCCATCACCTTGCCCATATCGCCGGGACCCTTGGCGCCGAGCTCGGCAACGATCGCTTTCACCTCGGCCGTCACCTCGTCGGCGCTCAGGCGCGCGGGCAGGTAGGCCTGCAGCACGGTTGTCTCGGACGCTTCCTTGTCGGCCAGATCCATGCGGCCGGCCTGGGTGTAGGCGGCAATCGAATCCTTGCGCTGCTTGATGAGCTTGTCCACGATCGCGATCACGGCCACGTCATCGACCACCACGCGCTCGTCCACCTCTTTTTGCTTGATGGCGGCCAGCAGCAGGCGAATGGTGCCCAGGCGCTCGCTGTCCCTGGCGCGCATGGCGGTTTTCATGTCTTCGGTGATCTGGTCTTTGAGTGACATCGTGTTCTCCGGGAAAAGGGTGTTTGTGCGGCCCAAAAGCAAAAGCCCGCCAGAGCGTCCCCGGGCGAGCTTGTCTTTCTTCTGGTCGATTGCCGCGCGGGCAATCAGGCGGGAAGTCGAATCAGTACAGCTTCTTGGGCAACTGCATCGAACGGATGCGCTTGTAGTTGCGCTTGACCGCGGCGGCCTTCTTGCGCTTGCGCTCGGCGGTGGGCTTTTCATAGAACTCGCGCGCGCGCAGTTCGGTCAGCAGGCCGAGTTTTTCGATGGTGCGCTTGAAGCGGCGCAGGGCCACGTCGAACGGCTCGTTTTCTTTCAGACGGATGGCGGTCATTAGGTAATGGTTTCCAAAAATTTGCCGAAACGCTACTTCAGGGAAGATCAGGCCCCGGGGTGCGTGTCCAGCGGTGTTCCCCGTCTCAATGTGGATCAGGCCGACGGGGGTTTGCCAGCAAAGCCTGCAATTATAGTGTTTTTCCGTTTGCAAGTGCCTGCGCGCAGGCAAAAGCGCTGGCCCAGGCCCATTGAAAGTTGTAACCGCCGAGCCAGCCCGTCACATCGACCGCCTCGCCAATGAAATACAGGCCCGGCTGCTTCGATTCCATGGTCTGGGACGACAGGTCGCGGGTGTCCACGCCGCCCGCCGTGACCTCGGCCTTCTTGTAGCCTTCGGTGCCGGTGGGCGTGAGTTCCCAGCGCGCGAGACGTTCGGCCAGCAGCATCAATGCCTTGTCCGGGGCGTCGCTCACCGGGCGCTGCCAGCGGCTGTCCTGCTGTACCCAGGCCTCGGCCAGCCGCGACGGCACCAGGGCGGCCAGTTCATTGGCAATGCGCTTGCGCGAGCTGGTCTTGGCCCGCGTCAGCGCTTGCGCCACGTCGTGCCCGGGCGCCAGGTTGAGCCGGATCGGGGCACCCGCGGCCCAGTAGCTGGAGATTTGCAGCACCGCCGGGCCGGACAGGCCGCGATGCGTGAACAGCAGGTCTTCGAGGAAGGTGGTCTGAGCCTTCTTGCTGCCGGTCGAAATCTGCACCGGCAGCGACAGCCCGGCCAGTTGCGCATAGGGCGCCCAGCCGGCGCCGTCGAAGGTCAATGGCACCAGGGCGGGGCGCGGCTGCACCACGCGCAGGCCGAACTGGCGTGCCACGCGGTAGGCAAAATCGGTCGCGCCGATTTTCGGGATGGACAGTCCACCCGTGGCCACCACGATGGAACGGGCCGCGATGATGCCCCGGTCGCTATCGAGTTCATAGCATGAGGCGCCCGCTGCACCTGGGCTGCGGATGCTTTTGATGCTGCAAGGCTGCCAGCGCTGCACGCCGCCGGCCGCGCACTCGGCCAGCAGCATCTGGATCAGGTCTTCGGCCGAGTGGTCGCAAAACAGCTGGCCCTTGTGCTTCTCGTGGAACGGGATGCGGTAGCGCTCCATGAGCGCGGTGAAGTCGCGCGGCGTGTAGCGCGCCAGGGCTGAGCGGCAAAAATGCGGGTTCTCGCCCGAGAAGTTGGCCGGGGTCACGTCGCGATTCGTGAAATTGGCGCGCCCGCCGCCCGAGATGCGGATCTTCTCGGCCACCTTCTCGCTGTGGTCGAGCAGCAGGACCTTGAGCCCGAGCTGCCCCGCGACGCCGGCGCAGAACAGGCCGGCAGCACCCGCGCCGATGATCACGGTGTCAAATGAATGAGTCAAACGGCCCCTTAACGCTTGCCGGACTTTGGCAAGGGCGACGAAATATAGCGCACGCGGGGGGCGATCAGCGGGCCATGTTCGCGCGAGACGCCGCCGAAGGGGTCGCGGATCCCGTTCGCAGGCCGGCGCAGTTCGCCACGGTGGTGTCCCGCTGCGCCTGCGCCGATGGGTATGAGGCGGGGAGAATGCCGCTGCCGCCCGACCCTTGGCTATGGGTCAATCCCGCGAGTGCAGGCTGGCCGGTTTCGTCATTGATTGCCGGTGTCAGCGCAAACAGGCCGAGCGCGAGCGCGACGACGCCCAGCCACAGCGTCAGTTGCCATTCAACGGGGAGGGTGCGTTTGTGGCCGGGCACGGTGTGCCTGCCACGTCTTGCTTTTTTCCGGGTGTGCATGAAGTTTCTCCTTCAGGCAAAAGTCAGCAAAATCTGGTTCGGTGGACCGCCTTTTCGCGACGACGGCCGCGCGGCGGGACCAACAATGTAGTAACTCCTGTGGGTGGCGTTACGCACTGCGCATCGGGTGGTTGCGCGGCGTGCCATGGCGATTTCTAGCTCGCCGTTTTCCCAAATTCAAGGCAACGCCCGCCTGTTCGGGCGCCTTTGGCAATAGTTCACATCAATACAAGTAACGACAAGCAACGCCCGAAAAAACACCCGAAAACGTGCGCCGGTCAGGCGGCCCGGGGCCGTCGCGAGGCACGCGGTGCAACGTCGCCGGTGTGCGCCTGCGGCATCGTGGCGATGGCGCGCGTTACGTCGCCCACCACGATCACCGAAGGGCTGGCCATGTGTTCGCGCTCGATGGCGGCGGACAGCTCGCCCAGCGTGGTGCTGATGTGGCGCTGGGTCGGCAGGCTGGCGTTCTGGATCACGGCCACCGGCGTGCCGGTTGGCAGCCCGGTCAGCAGGTCCTGCTGGATGCGCTGTGCGCCGCGCACGCCCATGTAGATCACCAGCGTCAGCTTTGCACTGTGTGCGGTGGCGGCCAGGGCGCGCCAGTCGGCGCCGTCGCCCGTGCCCCCCACGGGGGCGTGACCGGTGATGAACACCACGCCATGCGCATGCTCGCGGTGCGTCAGCGGCGCGCCCAGCGAGGTGACGGCGGCCAGCCCGGCGGTGATGCCGTTGACCACCTCCACCTGGATGCCGGCGGCCTGCAGGTGCTCCACCTCCTCGCCGCCGCGCCCGAAGATGAACGGGTCGCCGCCCTTGAGCCGGACCACGGTTTCGCCTTCGCGCGCGGCCATGATCATGAGCTTTTCAATGAAGGCCTGCGGCGTGGACTTGCAGCCGCCGCGCTTGCCGACAAACACGATGCGCGCCTGCGGCGACGCGTAGGCCACGATGCCGTCGCCAACCAGGTCGTCGACCAGCAGCACGGTGGCGGCCGCGATGGCTTTCACGGCCTTGAGCGTGAGCAGTTCCGGGTCGCCGGGGCCGGCGCCCACCAGCGTGACCTGTCCCGTGCCGCCGGCGCTGTTTTTGAGTGAATTCATGGTGGGGAGACCAGACGCAAGATGTGTTCCACCTGCCGCGCGATCGGCGCCGGCACCGCCTGCTTGCCCGCCATGACGGCCCGGATATAGGCGGCGGTGCTGGCGGCATCGATCGCCTTGGGCAGATCGGGCAGCGCGCTCAAGGGGCCGCTTTGGGCTTCCTCCAGCAGCACGCGCCGGCCGGCCACGAAGCCCGTCATCTGCGGCATGCGGCGCGGGTCGGCGACGCCCTCGCCCTCGGTGCCGCGCAGCAGCAGGGCATTGGCCTGCACCAGCTCGAACACCGCCGCCATCGAGGTGGCGTATTCGGGGTGGGTGTAGCTGCCCACGACCAGGCTGGGGCCGGCGCAGGGGTTCATCAGCTTGACCAGGCTGTGCGCCGGGTTGCGCAGGCCGACCGCGCGGCGCACATCGAGCAGGCGCTGCAAGCCGGCGCAGAGCAGTTTCGTGGGGACAAAGGCCACTTCGCCGGGTGCTACGGGTTTGATAGCTGTCTGCGCGCGTATGTCAAGGGCTTCGAGCACTTCTGATGTATAGACCCGGGTGTTTTCGGTGGCCGTGCCGTGCACCAGCACCGGCAGCCCCTCGCGCGCCAGCAGCAGCGCCAGCAGCGGCGTCAGCAGCGGCAGCTTGCGCGCGCCGTTGTAGCTGGGCAGCACCACCATCGGCTTATCCGTCGCCGGCAGTTTGTGCAGGCGTGCATGGGCCGCGTCGAGAAAACCCGCCATCTCGGCGGGCGTCTCGCCCTTGATGCGCATGGCCAGGCAGAAGCCGCCCACTTCCAGGTCGGTCACCGCGCCGTCGAGCACCTGGCCGAACAAATCGGCGGCCTGCTCGCGGCTGAGCGCGCGCGCGCCGTCCTTGCCGCGGCCGATTTCCCTGAGGTAGTGACTGATTGCCATGACCCCGATTGTCTTTGATGCCTGATGACTTTTGGTTATGAGCTGATATCTGCCGCGCGCCTGGCGCATCGGTCTCAGGCGGCCTGTTTCAACGGCAGGGTCGCCCGGATGATTTTGCGCAGTTCCGGCACGCAGGAGCCGCACTGGGTGCCGCATCGCAGCCTGGCCTGCAGCGAGGCCAGGCGGCTGTCCTCCGGGCCCGCCGCACCCGCCAGATGGGCGCGGATGGCCGTGTCCGTCACGTTCAGGCAGGTGCACACCTGTTGGCCGCGCGATTGCACCGCAACGGGCGCCTTGGCGCCGGGCACCAGCAGCAGGCGGCCGTACGCCTGCGCCGGCAGCTCGTCCTGCAGCAGGGTCTTGATCCAGCTCTCGGCGCTGATGTCGCCGGCCAGCACAAAGCCCGTGAGCCGTGCCTGATCGCCCATGCGCGCGAGCCGGGCCGCGCGGCGCTGGCCTTTTTTCCTGTCGGCGTAGCGAAGCACGTCGGAGCCGCCCAGGCCCAGCAGGCGCTCGATGTTTGCGATGACCTCAATGGGCGCCGCCTCGTAACTGGCGGCGCGAAACAGCAGGCCGGTGCGCTCGCGGCCGAAGGGCACGCAGCTGGCAAACGGAAACAGCGCCATCAGACGCTTGAGCTCCTCGCGCGCCGCCAGCGCCCGCTCGTCCGGCAGCCAGGCCACGCCGAGCAGCGACCACGGCAGTTCGGCCTTCAGGATTTTCACCGCCGCGTGCTTGAGCTCGGGCTGTTTCGAGTTCGGGCAAAAGGCCGAGGTGGTCAGCGCATTCACGCCGGCCAGCCGCACGCCCATGCTGCTGACGCCGCCGAGAAACTCGCCGCCCCAGTGCATGGCGATGAAGGCCTGGCTCAACCCCATTTCGCTGGCGCCCTGCACCGGCAGCACGATCGAGCCGCGCCGGCTGGTGACGTGGACCAGGTCGCCCTCCTGGAGGCCGCGGCGCGCCATGTCCTGCGGGTGCAACTGCACGGCCGGCTCGGCCACATGGCCGAACAGCCGGCCCAGCGTGCCGGTGCGGCTCATGCCGTGCCACTGGTCGCGCAGGCGCCCGGTGGACAGGCTGAACGGGTAGCGCGACTCGCGCGGCTCGGCCACGGGCCGGTAGGTGGTAGCGGCAAAGCGCGCGCGGCCGTCGGGCGTGGGGAAGACGCCGTCTTCGTACAGGCGCGCCTTGCCGACCGTCTCGCCCTCCGGCAGCGGCCACTGCTGCGGGCCTGCGTCGTCGAGCCGGGCGTAGCTCAGGCCCGTGATGTCGAGGTCGCGGCCGCGCGTGGATTCGCGGTGCTCGTTCCAGATGGCTTCGGGCGTGTCGTAGGGGAACAGGCCCGTTTCGGCACGAACAGGCAGCAACGGCTCCAGTCGCCGCGCAAAATCCACGGCAATAGCCCAGTCGTGGCGTGGACCGTTTTGCGCACTCCCGGGCGGTGGAACCGCCGCCCGCACCCGGCTGATGCGCCGCTCGCTGTTGGTGACCGTGCCTTCCTTTTCACTCCAGGTCGTGGCGGGCAGCAGCAGGTCGGCGTAATCGCAGGTGGCGGTGGTGGCAAAGGCTTCCTGCACCACCACGAACTCGCAGCGTTCCAGTGCTCGGCGCACCAATGCCTGGTCGGGCATGGACTGGGCCGGGTTGGTGCAGGCAATCCACAGCGCGCGGATTTCGCCGTCGGCCGCCGCCTGGAACATCTCGACCGCCGTCTTGCCGGGCTGGTCGGGCACCGAGGGCACGCCCCACAGCGCGGCCACTTCGGCGCGGTGCTGCGGATTCGCCAGGTCGCGGTGCGCCGACAGCAGGTTGGCCATGCCGCCGACCTCGCGCCCGCCCATGGCATTGGGCTGGCCGGTCAGCGAGAACGGGCCGGCACCGGGTCGCCCGATCTGGCCGGTGGCCAGGTGCAAATTGATCAGCGCCGCGTTCTTGGCGGTGCCGCTGCTCGACTGGTTCAGGCCCTGGCAGTACAGGCTGAGCGTGGGTGCGCGACGCCCCGCATCGCCCGCCGAAGCGCCGGCGAACAGCTGCGCCGCGACATACAGGTCTTCTTTGGTGATGCCGCAGACCTGCGCCACGAGGGCCGGCGTGCAGTCGCGCAGCGTGGCCTTGAGCGCATCGAAGCCGCTGGTGTGGGCCGCAATCCAGGCGGCATCGATCCAGCCTTCCCACAGCATGATGTGCAGCATGCCGTTGAACAGCATGACGTCGGTGCCGGGCTGGATCGGCAAATACAGGTCGGCGATCGCCGCGGTGTCGGTGCGGCGCGGGTCGACCACGATGATTTTCAAGGCCGGGTTGGCGGCCTTCGCGTCCTCGATGCGGCGAAACAGGACCGGGTGCGCCCAGGCCGTGTTGCTGCCGACAATGAAAAGGCGCTGCGCGTGGCTCACGTCGTCGTAGCAGGCGGGCGGTGCGTCCATCCCGAGCGTCTGCTTGTAGCCCGCCACCGCGCTGCTCATGCACAGGCGCGAGTTGGTGTCCACGTTGTTGGTGCCGATCAGGCCCTTGGACAGCTTGTTGAAGACGTAGTAGTCCTCGGTCAGCAACTGGCCCGAGAGGTAAAAGCCCACGGCATCGGGCCCGTGCTCGCGGGTGATGCGCGCGAAGGTCTGGCTGGCCAGGCCAAGGGCGGCGTCCCACGCCAGGGGCACGGGCGCCTCGTGCCGGCGCAGGCGCTGCATTGGCTGCATCAGCCGGGTCTGCCGGGTCACGGCCGCGCTGGCCGTCAGGTGCAGCGTGGCGCCCTTGCTGCACAGCCGGCCGAAGTTGGCCGGATGCCCGGGGTCGCCGCGCACGCCGGTGACCTGATCGCCCTGCGACTCGATGATCACGCCGCACCCTACACCGCAGTAAGGGCAGGTCGAACGCGTTTCATGCGTCATGCGGTGGCGGCTGCCTTCAAAGCCGGTCCGGCAACGGGTTGGGGCAGGTCGGTGGCGTGGCTGGCGAGTTCACCGGCATCCAGATACACGGTGCCGGCCTCAACCTTGACGGCAAAGCGCGGCGTGCAGCCCTCGTCGGGCGCCTTGGCGCAGCCGTCGTCCAGCCCGATCACCCGGTTGTGCAGCGGGCAGGCCACGCTGGTGCCGAACACGATGCCCTGCGAGAGCGGGCCGCCCCGGTGCGGGCAGCGGTCGAGCAGCGCGAACACCTGGTCCTGGTCGTTGCGGAACACGGCGACGGCCACGCCCTTGGGGCGCGCCACCCGGCGTGCGCCTAGCACGGGGATGTCTTCAACGCGGCAAATGGCTTTCCAGTCGTTCATGTGCTATCCCTTTTGTAGCTGATTGCGCCCTGTGGACAAGGGCTGGCAGCGGTTTTCATTCAATATAGGGTGGTCAGGCCGTGAGCGGCTCGAACTGCCGCGTGTCCACGCCCGCCTTGTCCGTCTCGAACCACGGATCGGGCTCGCCATCCACGCTGAACTGCAGGCGCTCCCACAGCGCCTTGCGGCCCTCGGCGTCGTCCAGGATCCGCTTCTTCACGTAGTCGAGGCCGACGCGCTGGATGTAGTGCACGGTGCGCTCCAGGTACCAGCCTTCCTCACGGTACAGCTGCAGGAAGCCGCCGGCATACTCCAGTACCTCCCCCGACGTCTTCACCTTCACGAGGAATTGCGCCACCTCGGTCTTGATGCCGCCGTTGCCGCCCACGTGGATTTCCCAGCCCGAATCGACGCCGATCACGCCCACGTCCTTGATGCCCGACTCGGCGCAGTTGCGCGGGCAGCCGCTCACCGCCAGCTTGACCTTGTGCGGCGCGTACATGCGCCACAGCGCGCGCTCCAGGTCCTTGCCCATCTGCGTGCTGTCCTGCGTGCCGAAGCGGCACCACTCCGACCCGACGCAGGTCTTGACCGTGCGCAGCGCCTTGGCGTAGGCGTGGCCGGAAGGCATGCCGATGTCCTTCCAGACGTTTTGCAGGTCTTCCTTCTTCACCCCCAGCAGGTCGATGCGCTGGCCGCCCGTGACCTTGACGGTCGGGATCTTGTATTTGTCCACCGCGTCGGCGATGCGGCGCAGCTCGCTGGCCGTGGTCTCGCCGCCCCACATGCGCGGAATCACGCTGTAGGTGCCGTCCTTCTGGATGTTGGCGTGGCTGCGCTCGTTGATGTAGCGGCTTTGCGGGTCGTCCCTGGCCTGCTTGGGCCAGGTCGAGAGCAGGTAGTAGTTGACGGCCGGGCGGCACATTGAGCAGCCATTCGGCGTGCGCCACTCCATGAAGTGGAACACGTCGGCAATGGCCAGCAGCTTGTGCGCCTTGATGGCCTCGCGCACCTCCTGGTGGCTGTGCTCGGTGCAGCCGCACAGGGCTTTTTTCGCAGGCAGGGCCGAGTAGTCGCCGCCGGCCGTGGCCATCAATAGCTGCTCGACCAGCCCGGTGCACGAGCCGCAGCTCGCGCTGGCCTTGGTGTGCCGGCGCACTTCATCGAGCGTGAACAGGCCCTTGTCCTTGATCGCCTTGCAGATGGTGCCCTTGGTGACGCCGTTGCAGCCGCAGACCTCGGCGTCGTCCGGCATGCCTGCGGCCTTGCTGTGGCCCTCGTGGCCGCTGTCGCCGATGTTGGATTCGCCGAACATCAGCTTGTCGCGGATGTCGTGCACGCTGCGGCCGTCGCGCAAGAGCTTGAAGTACCAGCTGCCGTCCACCGTGTCGCCGTACAGGCAGGCGCCAACCAGCCTGTCGTCCTTGATCACCAGCTTCTTGTAGACCCCGCCGAACGGGTCGCTCATCACCAGCTCTTCGGTCCCTTCGCCGCCCATGAATTCGCCAGCCGAGAACAGGTCGATGCCCGTGACCTTGAGCTTGGTCGAGGTCAGCGAGCCGGTGTAGCGGCCGATGCCGAACTGCGCAAGGTGATTCGCCGCCACCTTGGCCTGCTCGAACAGCGGCGCCACCAGGCCGTAGGCGATGCCGCGGTGCGCCGCACATTCGCCCACGGCGTAAATGCGCGCGTCGGTCACGGTCTGTAGCGTGTCATTGACCACGATGCCGCGATTGCAGTGCAGGCGCATGGCTTCGGCCAGCTCGGTGTTCGGTCTGATACCGACCGCCATGACCACGAGGTCGGTCGGCAGCTCGGTGCCATTCTTGAACCGGATCGCCATGACCCTTCCATCCCGGTCGGGAATCAGCGCTTCGGTCTGCGCGCCGATCATGAACTTGAGCCCACGGTCTTCCAGCGATTTTTGCAGCAGCTTGCCCGCCACATCGTCGAGCTGGCGCTCCATCAGCCAGGGCATCACATGCACCACGGTCACGTCCATGCCGCGCAGCATCAGGCCGTTGGCCGCTTCCAGTCCCAGCAGGCCGCCGCCGATGACGACGGCGCGCCTGTATTTCTGCGAGGCCTCGATCATCGCGTTGGTGTCGGCGATGTCGCGGTAGGCGATCACGCCTTCCAGTTCCTTGCCCGGCACCGGCAGGATGAACGGATTCGAGCCGGTGCACATCAGCAGGCGGTCGTACGGCTCCTCGGTGCCGTCCTGGGCGCGCACGATGCGGTGCACGCGGTCCACCTCCACGACCTTTTTGCCGGCGTGCAGCGTGATGTGGTTGTCCCGGTACCAGTCCCAGGCGTTGAGCACGATCTCGTCGAGCGTCTGCTCGCCCGCGAGCACCGGCGACAGCAGGATGCGGTTGTAGTTGGGGTGCGGCTCGGCCCCGAACACCGTGATGTCGTAGAGCTCGGGTGCGATCTTGAGCAATTCCTCGATGGTGCGAATCCCGGCCATGCCGTTGCCCACCATCACCAGCCTGGACTTTTTCATACTGTGTCTCCGTAACGAGTTGGGCTACATCCGCAAGTCCCATGCCAGTTCGCTGCGCTATGGCGGGTGCGGGCCCGCCACGCTGACTGCGCTCCTGTTTGTTGCATTGCACCAATCTGGATCGAAAACGTGCCTGCCCGTGGTGCATGCGCTTGCAACGCGGCATCGGCTTGCCCTATGAGCGGCTTCGGGCGATCTCGAAGGCGCTGGCGCACATCTTGCTCACACCTCGTTCAAGCATTCGATCTCGATGTGATGCTGCGCCTGGGACGGGGCGTTCAGAAGCGGCACTCGTGATGCGCAGTTTTTTATTCGCAGAGGACTATCCATGAAGAATGTCATTGCTTCACTCAAGAGCGGCGACTGGCGGGCGTTGCTGGCCTGCTTTCTCTATTTCGACTCGGGGTTCACGGTCTGGGTCATGCTGGGCCCCCTGGCGCCCTTCATCAGCCGGGACATCGCGATGTCTCCGGCGGAGCAGGGTTTTCTGGTGGCGGTGCCCGTGCTCGCGGCCGCGATTCTCCGGGTTACTTTGGGGAACCTGTTTCAGTCGGTGGATGGCCGAAAAATCGCGCAGATGGGCGTTCTGCTGTCCGCCATCCCAGCCTTTGTCCTGCTCTTGACGCCGGGCGCACCCTCGTACCTGACGCTGCTGGTCCTCGGGGTGTTTCTGGGCATGGGCGGCGCCAGCTTCGCCGTTGCATTGCCGATGGCCGGCAGCAACTACCCGCCCCGGGTGCAGGGCCTGGTGCTGGGGCTCGCGGCCGCGGGCAACATCGGCGCCGTACTCGACGGCTTCATGTTCCCGACGCTGGCCGGTGCGTTCGGGTGGCAAAAGGCGACGGCTGCAGCCTTGCCCTTGCTGGCGTTGACTTCAGTCGCGATTTTCTTCTGGGCGAAGGACCGCAGCCCCAAGACCGGCAGCCCCCTGCCGGCGTTTGGCGCCTTTGCGCTAACCCTGTTCGGGCTGATCGGCATGGTCCTGCTGGTGCATGCGGGGGCTCTCGGTGGCGGCGAGGCCGGGCTGTTGTTGCTGCCTTTCTTTGGCGCCCTCATGGCCGTCGCGGTACTGCCCCAACGTTACCGCGCCGTGCTGGCCGAGCGCGACACCTGGGTGATCATGCTGGTCTACAGCATCACCTTCGGCGGCTTTGTCGGCATGTCGTCCTACGTCTCGCTGCTGCTCACCAGCCTGTATCAAATGTCCAAGATCAATGCGGGCCTGCTGATGGCGCTGATGGCCTTCACCGGCGCTGTTCTGCGCCCCTTCGGCGGCCTGATCGCCGACCGGGTGACGGGCGTGCGGGCGTTGCTCTTCCTGCTGGCGGGCATCTCGGTGCTCGACTTCACCTTCGCGGCCACCATGCCCCCGCTGGCCGGCGGCGTGGTGCTGCTGCTCGGTCTGTACACCTGCTTCGGGCTGGGCAACGGCGCGACCTTCCAGCTGGTGCCGCACCGCTGGCAGGGCAAGACGGGCGTGATGACGGGGATCATTGGCGCGGCCGGTGGCATCGGGGGCTTTTACCTGCCCGTCGTGATGGGCATCGCCAAGCAGAGCACCGGCAGCTACCAGATGGGGTTTGTCACCTTCGGCGCCATCGCGGCGCTCGCCTTCGTGCTGGTCGCCGCCCTGCGCCAGAAGTGGCTCGCCTGGGCGATGCCCGAGCATGCACAGGGTGCGCGGCCGCCCGCCATGGGGATGGCGACCGCAATAAAGTAAATCCGGCAACCGCGTAGAGCGTGGTGGCGCTAGCTCAAGCCGGGCCGGAGCCCTGGCGGCTGGCTTCGAACAGGAACCAGGTGCGTCGCTCGGTCTCGTCGATCCAGACTTCGATCAGGCTGGCGGTGGCGATGTCGCTGTGCTCCTCGCACACGCCATGGGCCTCGCGCAGGCTCGCGGCCAGCGTCTTGTTGTCCTCGCGCAGCTCGGCCAGCATGTCCTGCGGCTCGACGTAGTCGGCATCGTTGTCCAGCACGCGCTGGGTGCGCGCGATGTGGCCGATGGAGCGCAGCGTGGTGCCACCCACCTTGCGCACGCGCTCGGCGATCGGGTCGGTCATGGCGAAAAGCTGGTCACCCTGTTCGTCCAGCAGCAGGTGGTAGTCGCGGAAGTGCGGCCCGCTCATGTGCCAGTGGAAATTCTTGGTCTTGAGGTAGATCGCGTACACGTCCGCGAGGATGGCATTCATGGCGCCGGTGATGTCCCGGGTCGCGGCGGCCCTGAGGTCGCTGGGCGTGGCCAGCGGCGCCTTCTGCCGGGTCTTGAGGGCCTCGGTCTTGCTTGCTGAATTTTTCTTCATGGAGATTTCCTTTTCAGTCAATGAGCCGCGCCAACCTGTGGCGCGGAGCATCAACATACTCCCATTTTGTGTCGCTGTGCAGTGTCGCAGGGATTGCGCTCGCGCAGAAACCCAGTGCACACCCGGTGGGCAGGGCGCTTGCCCCTAAACTCGGTGCCATGACCGAAAATCTGTTGGTGCTGGGTATCGAATCCTCGTGCGACGAGACCGGCGTGGCCCTGGTCGAGACGCGCGGCCCAGGCGTGCCCGTGTTGTGCGCGCATGCGCTGCACAGCCAGATCGAGATGCACCAGGCCTACGGCGGCGTGGTGCCAGAGCTCGCGAGCCGCGACCATATCCGCCGCGTGCTGCCGCTCACGCAAAAAGTGCTGGGTGAAGCCGGCCGCGCGCTCACGGAGGTCGATGTGGTGGCCTACACGCGCGGTCCCGGGCTGGCCGGCGCGCTGCTGGTCGGTGCGGGCGTGGCCTGCGCGCTCGGCGCGGCGCTCGGCAAACCGGTGCTGGGCGTGCATCACCTGGAGGGGCATTTGCTGTCGCCGTTCCTGAGTCTTGATCCGCCGCAGTTTCCGTTCGTGGCGCTGCTGGTGTCGGGCGGCCATACGCAGCTGATGCGGGTCGATGGCGTCGGGCACTATGAGCTCCTGGGCGAGTCGATCGACGACGCGGCGGGCGAGGCCTTCGACAAATCGGCCAAGCTGATGGGCCTGGGCTATCCCGGTGGCCCTGCGCTGTCAAAACTGGCCGAGCACGGCGACGCGGCCGCTTTCAAATTGCCGCGCCCGTTATTGCACAGCGGCAATCTGGATTTTTCGTTTGCCGGACTCAAGACGGCGGTGCTGGTGCAGGCCAAAAAGCTGGGCGATCAACTCGAAGCGCGCAAGGCCGATCTGGCCGCATCTACGCAAGCCGCGATCGTGGAGGTGCTGGTGAAGAAGTCACTGGCGGCGCTGCGCCAGACGGGCTTGAAGCGGCTGGTGGTGGCGGGCGGCGTAGGAGCCAACCGCAGTTTGCGGCTGCAGCTCGATGCGGCGTGCTTTGCTGTGGGCGTGCGCGTGCACTACCCCGAACTCCATTTGTGCACCGACAACGGCGCCATGATTGCGCTGGCGGCCGCGATGCGCCTGCAAGCCGGTCAGCAAACGGCCAGCGAGGTTTACGCGTTCGACGTAAAACCGCGCTGGCCGCTGAACTCCCTGAGCCGGAGTCTATGAGAAAACAACCGCCAGCCCCTTATACACAGGGCACTGGCAGCTATTTAATTGGTAGCAGCTCAGTTGATGGCAAGCTGTGTGACGTTGCTCACCGGCACCTTCTTCGTCAGCTTCAGCGTGAGCACGCCGTTTTCCAGTTTGGCATCGCTGGCGGCGACGTCGATGTCCTGCGGCAACTCGTACGCGGCCTTGTAGCGGCGCGGCGCGCCTTCCAGGCTCCCGATGCGCACGACGCTGCCTTCGATGCCGATGGACAACTGCTCCTTGGCAACGCCGGGCATATCGAAGCTCATGGTGACGGTCTTGTCGTCCTGCTCAATCGAATAACCCTTTTGACGGGCGGTGAGCAGCGTGTCGTCGAGAAAGCGCTCCAGCGACGGGGCATAGGCGGTGCGGCGCAAAACTGCGGGGGCTACAGGGGTAAAGAACATGGAGGGACTCCTAGTAAACTGCGCGGCTTTCAACATCGATTGCCGCATGCATCGAATCTAGGTGCGATGCGTTTGTTTTCAAGGCAAATTTCCCCATGAATATTTCGCGTCGCCGACTCTTGAATTCCCTCACCGCGGCGCTATGTGCGCCGGCTGCAGCCTTTGCGCAAGCGCCGCAAGGCGGCCCCATCAAGATCGCGTTGATCGAGGGCCTGAGCGGCCCGTTTGCGAATGCCGGCGAGGCCGTGTACCGCAACCTGCTGTGGGCGGTGGAACGCGTCAACGCACGCGGGGGTGTGAAGCTGCCCGAAGCCGCGGGTGGCCACCGGCCGCTGCAGCTCGATCGCTACGACAACAAGGGCCAGAACGAAGAGGCGCTGTCGGCCCTGCGCTCGGCCATCGACGACGGCGCGCAGATTGTGATGCAGGGCAACTCGTCGGCCGTTGCCGCGGCGCTGATCGACGCGATCAACAAGAACAACGAGCGCGAGCCCGACAAGCAGGTCATCTTTCTCAACTACTCGGCGGTCGACCCGATCCTGACCAACGAGAAGTGCAGCTTCTGGCACTTTCGCTTCGATGCCCACGCCGACATGCGCATGGCCGCGTTGATGCAGGTGATCAAGGACGACAAGTCCCTCAGGCGCGTGTACCTGATCGGCCAGGACTACAGCTTTGGCCAGGCCGTGTTGCGCGAGGCCCGGCGCCAGTTGGGTGTGCAGCGCCCCGATGTGCAGATCGTGGGCGATGAGCTGCACCCGATGGGCCGCATCAAGGACTTCATGCCGTACCTCACCAAGATCAAGTCCAGCGGCGCACAGGCCGTCATCACCGGCAACTGGGGCAACGACCTGACCTTGCTGGTCAAGGCCGCCAAAGAGGTGGGTTTCGACGGCAAGTTCTACACTTTTTACGGCAATGCGCTGGGCGCACCGGCCGCGATTGGCGAGGCGGGCGTGGGCAAGGTCGTCGCCGTGGCGGACTGGCTGCCCAACGTGCAGGGTAGCTCCAGCGAAGCGTTCTACCAGGCGTTCCGCCAGCGCTTCCCGAAACCGGCGGACGACTATGTGCAAATGCGCATGCAGCTCATGATGCAGGCGCTGGCGCAGGCGATCGAAAAGGCGGGCACTACCCATCCAGTCGCGGTTGCGAACCAGCTGGAGCGGGCTCGCGTCAGTTTGGGGGGACAAACCGGGGCGATGCGCGCGCTTGATCACCAGTTCCAGCAGCCGCTGGTGGTGGGCGTGATGGAGCGCCAGGGCACGCCCGGCGTGAAGTTCGACGTCGAAGGCTCGGGCTACGGCTTTCGCGTGATCCGGCAAATCAGCGCCGCGCAGGCCGAGCAGCCCACGACGTGCCGCATGGCACGTCCCTCCTGATACGGGCGCCGCATGGCCCGCCCGTCCTGACTACGAGCCGTATCCCAGGCAGGCGCCTGCGTTGGGCATGCCCTTGCACTCGCGCTGCAGGCGCCGGTCGCGCTCGGCGCGGGTCTCGCCGGAACCTTTTTCAAACCTGATGCGCCCGGCCTTTTTGGCCTTGGACGCATGCGTGGTCTGCGCGCCGCTTTTTTTGACCTTGGCCTCAGTGGCGTTGGCGCCCAGACACAGCAGTGCGGCAGCGCACAGCACGGCAATGGCGTTGCCGGGACGATAAACCTGTGGAATCCTGAAATACATGCAATCTCCCTGCCGGCATGGATGCTGCCGGTAAAACCATCATAGCGGCAGCACCATCGCCCGAGCTGCTGCGGGCGTGTCGGCGACAATAGACGCTCCGTTGCCCTTGAACCTCTGTCCGCCCGATCATGCGTCAAGCCATCCAGAACCTCGAAGAATCCAAAATCCGTGAAGTCGCCAATGCCGGCATGGGCCGCAGCGACGTGCTGGCCTTCTGGTTTGGCGAGAGTGACGAGGTCACGCCCGATTTCATCCGGCAGGCGGCCATCGACTCGCTGGAGCGCGGCGAGACCTTTTATGCGCACAACCTGGGCCTGCCCGAGTTGCGCGAGGCGGTCGCCGGCTACATGAGCACGCTGCACGGCAAGGTCGCGGCAGAGCGTATCGCGATCACCTCGGGCGGCGTGAATGCGCTGATGCTGGCGATGCAGGCGCTGATCGACGCGGGCGACGAGGTGGTGGCGCTCACGCCGGTCTGGCCCAATCTCACGGCGCAGCCCGTGATCCTGGGGGCGAAGCTGCGCTGCGTGCCGCTGCAGCCCATGCGCAGCGGCACGCAGCAGGGCGCCTGGTCGCTGGACCTGGACGCGCTGCTGGCCGCCATCACGCCGGCCACCAAACTGCTGATCCTCAACGCACCGAACAACCCGACCGGCTGGACGCTGACGCGTGCCGAACAGCAGGCCATCGTCGAGCACTGCCGGCGCACCGGCACCTGGATCCTGGCCGATGAGGTGTACGAGCGCCTGTACTACGCGGGCGACACCGCGAACGGCAGCGCGCCGAGTTTTCTGGACGTGACCACGCCCGAGGACCGGCTGGTCGTGGTGCACAGCTTTTCCAAGAGTTTCCTCATGACCGGCTGGCGTCTGGGCTGGCTGGTGATGCCGCCCGCGATGACGCACCACATGGGCAAGCTGATCGAGTTCAACACCTCGTGCGCCAGCGTCTTCACCCAGCGCGCGGGCGTGGTGGCGCTTGAGCGCACGGCGGAGGTCACGCCGCGCGTGGTGGCCCATCTCAAGGCCTGCCGCGACACCCTGGTGCCGTTGCTGCAGGCCGTGCCCGGCGTGCAGGTGGCGTCGGCCCGGGGCGGGATGTACGCGTTCTTCAGCCTGGAAGGCCATGGCGACTCCCTGGTCACCGCCAAGCGCCTGGTGACCGAGGCCGGGCTGGGGCTGGCGCCCGGCAATGCCTTTGCGCCCGAAGCCCAGGGCTGGCTGCGCTGGTGCTTTGCCTCGAAAGACCTGCGGCGGCTGGAGCAGGGTGTGGACCGGCTTAAAACCTGGCTCAGGTTATAATTGACGGGCTTTGCACAGTGCAAGGCGCACGTTGGCTGCAGTTCCAGCTACCAACGCAAGTCAAACATTCACAGGAAAATTGAAATGATCGCATCCAGTATCAAGGCCGAAGTCGTCAAGGCCAACGCGCGCAGCGCCACCGACACGGGCAGTCCCGAAGTGCAAGTGGCCCTGCTCACCGCCCGCATCAACGAGCTCACCCCCCACTTCAAGACCCACGCCAAGGACCACCATGGTCGCCGTGGCCTGCTGCGCATGGTGAGCCGTCGGCGCAAGCTGCTCGACTATCTGAATTCCAAAGACCACGATCGTTACGTCGCGCTGATCGCCAAACTCGGTCTGCGCAAATAAGCGGTCCATCGAATGCAAGCGCCTGAGTTAGTTCACTAGCTCAGGCGTTTTTTACTTCGGAGCCGGGCAATACGAATGCGCGCTGTGTCATTCCAGAAGAAATCAGGAGTTTTGCGTGATTTTTTCTGGAATGGCATCGTGTTCTGACTGCCAGACTCCGGGCCATTGGCGCAGCCTCATGCGCCGGATTCTTCAGGAGCCATCCTCATGACCATCTTCAACAAAGTCACCAAGACCTTCCAGTGGGGTGCCAACACCGTCACCATGGAAACCGGCGAAATCGCGCGCCAGGCCAGCGGCGCCGTGCTGCTCGATATCGACGGCACCGTGGTGCTGGCCACCGTGGTCGGCAAGACCGAAGGCAAAACCGGCCAGGACTTCTTCCCGCTGACCGTCGATTACCTTGAAAAAACCTATGCCGCGGGCAAGATTCCCGGCAGCTTCTTCAAGCGCGAAGGCCGCCCCAGCGAGTTTGAAACCCTGACCAGCCGCCTGATCGACCGCCCCATCCGTCCGCTGTTTCCCGAAGGCTATTTCAACGAAGTGCACGTGGTGATCCACACCCTGTCGCTGAACCCCGAAGTGGACGCCGACATTGCAGCCATGATCGCGACCAGCGCGGCTTTGTGCGTCAGCGGCATTCCGTTCAGCGGCCCGATCGGTGCGGCCCGCGTGGGTTACATCAACGGCGAATACGTGCTCAACCCGGGCCAGACCGCGCGCAAGGACTCCAGCATGGACCTGGTGGTGGCCGGTACCGAAGCCGCCGTGCTGATGGTCGAATCCGAAGCCAAGCAATTGTCCGAAGAAATCATGCTCGGTGCCGTGGTGTTCGGCCACGAGCAGAGCCGCATCGCCATCAATGCGATCCATGAGCTGGTGCGCGACGCCGGCAAGCCGGTATGGGACTGGAGGGCTCCGGCCAAGGACGAAGTGCTGATCGCCAAAGTGGCTGCATTGGCCGAAGAAAAGCTGGCTGCGGCCTACCAGATTCGCAACAAGCAGGCGCGCACCCATGCCACGCGCGAGACCTACACCTGGGTGATGAAGGGTCTGAAAGCCGAGGGCGTGGAGTTCGACCCGGTGGCCGTGGAAGGCCTGCTGTTCGACATCGAAGCGCGCATCGTGCGCAGCCAGATTCTGGCCGGCGAGCCGCGCATCGACGGGCGCGACACGCGCACCGTGCGCCCGATCGAAATCCGCAACAGCGTGCTGCCGCGCACCCACGGCTCGGCGCTGTTCACGCGTGGCGAAACCCAGGCGCTGGTGGTCACGACCCTGGGCACCGAGCGCGATGCGCAGCGCATCGACGCGCTGTCCGGCGACTACGAAGACCGCTTCATGCTGCACTACAACATGCCTCCGTTCGCCACCGGCGAGACCGGCCGCGTCGGCAGCCCCAAGCGTCGCGAAATCGGCCATGGCCGACTCGCCAAGCGCGCCCTGGTGGCGGTGCTGCCGAGCAAGGACGAATTCCCCTACACCATGCGCGTGGTGAGCGAGGTGACCGAGTCCAACGGCTCCTCGTCGATGGCCTCCGTCTGCGGCGGCTGCCTGTCGCTGATGGATGCCGGCGTGCCGATGAAGGCGCACGTGGCCGGCATCGCCATGGGCCTGATCAAGGACGGCAGCCGCTTTGCCGTGTTGACCGACATCCTGGGTGACGAAGATCACCTGGGCGACATGGACTTCAAGGTGGCCGGCACCACCAACGGCATCACGGCGCTGCAGATGGACATCAAGATCCAGGGCATCACCAAGGAAATCATGCAGGTCGCGCTGGCGCAGGCCAAGGAAGCGCGCATGCACATCCTGGGCAAGATGCAGGAAGCCATGGGCGAGGCCAAGGCCGAAGTCTCCAGCTTCGCGCCGCGTCTGTTCACGATGAAGATCAACCCCGAGAAGATCCGCGACGTGATCGGAAAGGGCGGCTCCGTGATCCGTGCGCTGACCGAAGAGACCGGCTGCCAGATCAACATCGACGAAGACGGCACCATCACGATCGCCTCGACCGACCCGGAAAAGGCCGAAGCGGCGAAGAAGCGCATCGAGCAGATCACGGCCGAGGTCGAGATCGGCAAGGTCTACGAAGGCCCGGTCACCAAGATCCTGGACTTCGGCGCGCTGATCAACCTGCTGCCGGGCAAGGACGGCCTGCTGCACATCAGCCAGATCGCCAACGAGCGCGTCGAGAAGGTCTCGGACTACCTGACCGAGGGCCAGATCGTCAAGGTCAAGGTGCTGGAGACCGACGAGAAGGGCCGCATCAAGCTGTCGATGAAGGCGCTGCTGGATCGCCCGGCGCAGCCCTCCTATGGCGCCGATCATTCGGGCGCCACCAACCAGTCGTGATTTGCTATTGAAAATATAGCTTGCAACGCCCTTGTAACAGGGGCTACGAGGTTAAAAGATCATGAAAGCGATTGAAATCACAGCCTTTGGCGCGCCTGAGGTCCTGCGTGCGGGCGAGCGCGCCGCACCGGTCGCTGGCACCGGCGAATTGCTGATTCGCGTGGCTGCCTCCGGCGTGAACCGGCCCGATGTGCTGCAGCGCACCGGCAACTACCCGGTGCCGCCCGGCGCCTCGGATATTCCGGGGCTGGAAGTGGCCGGCGTGATCGAAAGTGGCGACGCGAGCGCGATGGTGCAGGCCGGTTTCAAGGTCGGTGACCGCGTCTGTGCGCTGGTGGCCGGCGGTGGCTACGCCGAGCTGTGCGTGGCGCCCGTGGGCCAGTGCCTGCCGGTGCCCCAGGGGCTGAGCGATGTGCAAGCCGCCTCGCTGCCCGAAACGTTTTTTACCGTCTGGAGCAACGTGTTCGACCGCGGCCGCCTGCAGCCCGGCGAAACGCTGCTGATCCAGGGCGGCTCGAGCGGCATCGGCGTCACGGCCATCCAGATGGCCAAGGCGCTGGGCGCGACGGTGATCGTCACGGCCGGCAGCGACGACAAGTGCGCGGCATGCCTGGCGTTGGGCGCCGACCATGCGCTCAACTACAAAACGTCCGACTTCGCCGAAGAGGCCAAGAAGCTCACGGGCGGCCTGGGCGTGAACGTGATTCTCGATATGGTCGCTGGCAGCTACGTGGCGCGCGAAATCGACTGCCTGGCCGAGGACGGCCGTCTCGTCATCATTGCGGTGCAGGGCGGCGTCAAGAGCGAGATCAACGCCGGGCTGGTGCTGCGCCGCCGCCTCACGGTGACCGGCTCCACGCTGCGCGCCCGTCCCGTGGCGTTCAAGACGGCGATTGCGCAGGCCTTGCGCAAGAACGTCTGGCCGCTGATCGAGGACGGCCGCATCAAGCCGGTGATCCACAGCACCTTCGCGGCCGCGCAGGCTGCCCAGGCGCATGCGCTGATGGAGTCGAATCAGCATGTGGGCAAGATTGTTTTGACATGGTGATCGCGTGACGAAGCAGCTCATCGCCGGAAACTGGAAGATGAATGGCAGCCTGGCTGCCAATCAGGCGCTCTTGCAGGCCATGCTGGCCGGCCTGGGCTCACCCGCCTGCGCGGTGGCGGTTTGCGTTCCGGCGCCTTATCTGGCGCAAGCCAAGACGTTGCTTGCGAGTGGCGCTATCAGTTTGGGAGCGCAAGATGTGTCGCAGCATGAGGCCGGCGCCTACACCGGCGAAGTGTCCGCGGCGATGCTGAAGGAATTCGGCGTGCGTTATGCCATCGTGGGGCACTCGGAGCGGCGCCAGTACCACGGCGAGACCGATGCCGTGGTGGCCGCCAAGGCACAGCGCGCGCTGGAAGCCGGCATCACGCCGATCGTGTGTGTCGGCGAGACACTGGCCGAGCGCGACGCAGGCCAGACCGAGGCCACCGTCACGCGCCAGCTGGCTGCGGTGATCGCCGCCACCGGCCCGCGCATCGGCGATATCGTGCTGGCCTACGAGCCGGTGTGGGCCATTGGTACCGGCAAGACGGCCACGCCACAGCAGGCGCAGCAGGTGCACGCCGTGCTGCGCGCGCAGCTGGCCGGTGCCTGCGAGCAGGCCGCCGGAATAGCGATTTTGTACGGCGGCAGCATGAATGCCGCCAATGCGGCCGAACTGCTGGCCCAGCCCGACATTGACGGCGGCCTGATTGGCGGCGCCTCTTTGAGTGCCCCTGATTTTTTGAAAATTATTGCTGCAGCCCGCAAAGGGTAAGCAGTTGATGCTATAGATTTAGGAGTATTGAGATGCATGTCGTACTAAACATCCTGCTGGCGGTCCAGATACTGGCGGCCATCGGCCTGATCGGCCTGATCCTGGTTCAGCACGGCAAGGGTGCCGACATGGGTGCGGCCTTTGGCAGCGGTGGTTCGGGCAGCCTGTTTGGTGCCAGTGGCAGTGCCAACTTCCTGTCGCGTTCCACGGCCGTTCTGGCCACGGTGTTTTTCGCGTGCACGCTGGCGCTGGCGTATTTTGGTAATTTGCGCCCGGTCAATACCGGCAGTGGCAGTGTGCTGGAGCGCGCGACCGTGACCGCTCCGGCGCCCGCACCCGCAGCGTCCGGCATCGCCACGCAGATTCCTGCCACGACTGCACCAGCTCCGCAATCCAGTCCGGTGCCGGCCACCGCCGTGCCCGCGGCGCCCGCGGCGTCCGGTGCGGGGCAGATTCCGACCCGCTGAACGCCTCTGTAAATCGCCCCGTCTGCATCGAATGCAGGAAATTTCAGGGTAAACTAGCAGACTGTCCGGAGAGCCAAAGCCGCAAGGCGCCTCATGCCATCCGGACAACGAAAAAACCGCCGTCGTGGTGAAATTGGTAGACACGCTATCTTGAGGGGGTAGTGGCGAAAGCTGTGCGAGTTCGAGTCTCGCCGACGGCACCAAACAAAAAACTCGCCGGGCAGGGTGCTGGCGGGCATAAGCGGTGATCAGAACTCCAGATGAACCTCGATCAATACCTCCCCGTTCTCTTGTTCATTCTGGTTGGCATTGGCGTTGGTATCGTGCCCCAGGTGCTCGGCTACATCCTCGGTCCAAATCGCCCCGACGCCGCCAAGAACTCCCCTTACGAATGTGGCTTCGAGGCGTTTGAAGACGCACGCATGAAGTTCGATGTACGGTATTACCTCGTGGCCATTCTGTTCATCCTGTTCGACCTGGAGATCGCGTTCCTGTTTCCGTGGGCCGTCTCGCTCAAGGAGATTGGAGCGCTCGGCTTCTGGGCCATGATGGTTTTTCTGGGCATCCTCGTCGTGGGCTTTGTCTACGAGTGGAAAAAAGGCGCCCTGGATTGGGAATGAAGCAAAAGGCGGGAGAGCATTATGGCCATTGAAGGTGTTTTCAAGGAAGGCTTCGTCACCACCAGCTACGACTCGGTGATGAACTGGGCCAAGACCGGCTCGCTGTGGCCGATGACGTTCGGCCTGGCCTGCTGTGCCGTGGAGATGATGCACGCAGGCGCCGCGCGCTACGACATCGACCGCTTCGGCATGCTGTTTCGCCCCAGTCCGCGCCAGTCCGACCTGATGATCGTGGCCGGCACGCTGTGCAACAAGATGGCGCCGGCGCTGCGCAAGGTCTACGACCAGATGAGCGAGCCGCGCTGGGTGCTCTCGATGGGCTCGTGCGCCAATGGCGGTGGCTACTACCACTACAGCTATTCGGTGGTGCGCGGCTGCGACCGCATCGTGCCGGTGGACGTGTATGTGCCGGGCTGTCCGCCGACGGCCGAAGCGCTGCTGTACGGCATCATCCAGCTGCAGCAGAAGATCCGCCGCACCAACACCATTGCGCGCGCCTGAAGGGACTTCGATGACCGCGTTTGCCGTAAATCCCGAAACTCTCAAAGACACCATCGCCGCGGTGCTGGGCGAGAGGGCCAAACATATCAGTCTCAAGCTGGGCGAGGTGACGGTGGTGGTATCCGCCGCCAACTATCTGCAGGTTGCCACGACCCTGCGCGATGCATCGGGTTGCCAATTCGAGCAACTCATGGATCTGTGCGGCGTGGATTACTCGCAGTACAAGGATGGTGTCTGGGATGGCGCCCGCTACTGTGTGGTGCTGCACCTGCTGTCGGTGAGCCTGAACCAGCGCGTGCGCCTCAAGGTATTTGCACCCGACGACGACCTGCCCGTGGTGGCGTCGGTGACGGGTGTCTGGAATGGCGCCAACTGGTTCGAGCGCGAGGCGTTCGACCTGTTCGGTATCGTGTTCGAGGGGCACAGCGACCTGCGCCGCATCCTGACCGACTATGGCTTCATCGGCCACCCGTTCCGCAAGGACTTCCCGACCTCCGGCCACGTCGAAATGCGTTACGACCCGGAGCAAAAACGGGTCATCTACCAGCCCGTCACGATCGAGCCGCGCGAGATCACGCCGCGCATCATCCGCGAAGAGGATTACGGGGGACTTCATGGCAGAGATTAAGAACTACACCCTCAACTTCGGGCCGCAGCATCCGGCGGCGCACGGCGTTCTGCGTCTGGTGCTCGAGCTCGATGGCGAGGTCGTGCAGCGTGCCGACCCGCACGTGGGCCTGCTGCACCGCGCCACCGAAAAGCTGGCCGAGAGCAAGACCTACATCCAGTCGCTGCCCTACATGGACCGCCTCGACTACGTGTCGATGATGTCCAACGAGCATGCGTATTGCCTGGCGATCGAGCGGCTGCTGGGCGTCGAGGTGCCCGAGCGTGCGCAGTACATCCGCGTCATGTTTGCCGAAATCACGCGGCTGCTCAACCACCTGATGTGGCTGGGCGCGCACGGGCTCGATTGCGGCGCCATGAATGTGCTGATTTATTGCTTTCGCGAGCGCGAGGATCTGTTCGACATGTACGAGGCAGTCTCGGGTGCGCGCATGCATGCGGCGTATTTCCGACCGGGCGGTGTGTACCGCGACCTGCCCGATACCATGGCGCAGTACAAGGTCAGCAAGATCAAGAATGCCAAGGTGATCGGGCAGCTCAACGAAAACCGCCAGGGCTCGCTGCTTGATTTCATCGATGACTTCTGCACGCGCTTTCCAGCCCTCGTCGACGAGTACGAAACCCTGCTCACCGACAACCGCATCTGGAAGCAGCGCACCGTGGGTGTCGGCGTGGTCACGCCCGAGCGCGCGCTCAATCTCGGCTTTACCGGTGCCATGCTGCGCGGCTCCGGCGTCGCCTGGGACCTGCGCAAGAAGCAGCCCTACGAGGTCTATGACCGCATGGACTTCGACATCCCCGTGGGCAAGACCGGCGATTGCTACGACCGCTACCTGGTGCGCGTGGAAGAAATGCGCCAGGCCAATCGCATCATCAAGCAGTGCGTGGACTGGCTGCGCGTCAACCCGGGCCCGGTGATCACCGACAACCACAAGGTGGCGCCGCCTGCGCGCGAAGCGATGAAGTCGAACATGGAAGACCTGATCCACCATTTCAAGCTGTTCACCGAAGGCTTCCACGTACCCGAGGGCGAGGCCTATGCGGCGGTCGAGCATCCCAAGGGCGAGTTTGGCATCTACATCGTGAGCGACGGGGCGAACAAGCCCTACCGGCTCAAAATCCGTCCGCCCGGATTCGCCCACCTCGCGGGGATGGACGAGATGGCGCGCGGCCACATGATTGCCGACGTCGTCGCCATCATTGGCACCCTGGATATTGTGTTTGGAGAGATTGATCGATGATCTCTGAAGTCATGAAGGCGCGCTTCGCCAAGGAAGTCGCAAAGTACCCGCCCGAGCAAAAACAGTCGGCCGTGATGGCCTGCCTGGGCATGGTCCAGCTGGAGCAGGGCTACATCAGCCAGGACAGCGAAAAAGAAGTCGCCGCCTACCTCGGTATGCCGCCCATCGCCGTGCACGAGGTGACGACCTTCTACAACATGTTCAACCAGCAGCCCGTGGGCAAGTACAAGCTCAACGTGTGCACCAACCTGCCGTGCCAGCTGCGCGACGGGGATCGCGCGCTCCAGCATCTGGAGCAGCGGCTGGGCATCAAGATGGGCGAGACCACGGCGGACGGAATGTTCACGCTGCAGCAGAGCGAGTGCCTGGGGGCCTGCGCCGATTCGCCCGTGATGCTGGTGAACGACCGCACCATGTGCAGCTTCATGAGCAACGAGCGGATCGACCAGATGATTGATGGTTTGCGGGCCGCCGACGGTGTGGCCCAGCCGGCCGCCGAGGTGAAGTAATGTCTCCAGAAAATATCCTGTCGCAATTCGCCGCCACCGGCGTTGAAACCTGTTTCCATGGCCGGCATATCGAGCCGCAAATTTACGCAGGGCTGGACGGTTCCAACTGGCGCCTCAAGGACTATGTGGCGCGCGGCGGCTACCAGGCGCTGCGCAAGGTTCTGGGCAAGGACGGCGTGGCCGGTAATGAAGCCGGGCTGACGCAGGACCAGGTGATTGCCACGGTCAAGGAATCGGCGCTGCGTGGTCGTGGCGGCGCGGGTTTCCCGACGGGGCTCAAGTGGAGCTTCATGCCGCGTCAGTTTCCGGGCCAGAAGTACCTGGTCTGCAATTCCGACGAGGGCGAGCCGGGCACCTGCAAGGACCGCGACATCCTGCACTACAACCCGCACATCGTGATCGAGGGCATGGCCATTGCCGCCTACGCCATGGGCATCACGGTCGCCTTCAACTACATCCACGGCGAGATCTTTGCGACCTACGAGCGCTTCGAGGAAGCGCTGGAAGAGGCGCGCGCCGCCGGCCTGCTGGGGGATCACATTCTGGGCAGCGGCTTCAGCTTCCAGTTGCACGCATTCCATGGTTTCGGCGCCTACATCTGCGGCGAAGAAACGGCCCTGCTGGAATCGCTGGAAGGCAAGAAGGGCCAGCCCCGCTTCAAGCCGCCGTTCCCGGCCAGCTTCGGCGTGTACGGCAAGCCCACCACCATCAACAACACCGAAACCTTCGCGGCCGTGCCCTGGATCATCCGCAATGGCGCGCAGGCGTACCTGGCGTGCGGCAAGCCGAACAATGGGGGCACCAAGATCTATTCGGTCAGCGGCGACGTGCAGCGGCCCGGCAACTATGAAATCCCGATGGGAACGCCGTTCGCCAAACTGCTCGAATTGGCGGGCGGGGTGCGCGCGGGGCGCCAGCTCAAGGCCGTGATTCCGGGCGGCTCGTCGGCGCCGGTGCTGCCGGCCTCCATCATGATGAACTGCACCATGGACTACGACTCGATCGCCAAGGCCGGCTCCATGCTCGGCTCGGGCGCCGTGATCGTGCTGGACGACTCGCGCTGCATGGTGCGCTCGCTGCGCCGGCTGAGCTACTTCTACATGCACGAGTCCTGCGGCCAGTGCACGCCCTGCCGCGAAGGTACGGGCTGGCTCTGGCGCATGGTGAACCGCATCGAGAACGGCCAGGGGCGCCAGGCCGACCTGGATGTGCTGGACTCGGTGGCCGACGGCATCATGGGGCGAACGATTTGTGCGCTGGGCGATGCCGCGGCCATGCCGGTGCGCGCCATGATCAAGCATTTCCGTCCCGAATTCGAATACCACATAGAGCACAAGACCTGCCCGGTCCCCGAGTACGTCTGAGCGAGCAGCCCCCATGATTGAAATTGAACTCGACGGAAAAAAAGTAGAGGTTGCCGAGGGCAGCATGGTGATGCATGCCGCCGACAAGGTCGGCACCTACATTCCGCATTTCTGCTACCACAAGAAACTCAGCATTGCCGCCAATTGCCGCATGTGCCTGGTCGATGTGGAGAAGATGCCCAAGCCCATGCCGGCCTGTGCCACGCCGGTGTCGCAGGGCATGATCGTGCGCACCAAGAGCGACAAGGCCATCAAGGCGCAGAAGTCGGTGATGGAGTTCCTGCTCATCAACCACCCGCTGGACTGTCCGATCTGCGACCAGGGCGGCGAATGCCTGCTGCAGGACCTGGCGGTCGGCTACGGCGCCTCGACCTCGCGCTACGAAGAAGAAAAGCGCGTGGTGTTCCGCAAGGAGGTGGGTCCGCTGATCTCCATGGAAGAGATGACGCGCTGCATCCACTGCACCCGCTGCATCCGCTTTGGCCAGGAAGTGGCCGGCGTGATGGAGCTGGGCATGATCCACCGCGGCGAACATGCCGAGATCACCACGGTGGCCGGTGGCACCATCGACTCCGAGCTGTCGGGCAACATGATCGACATCTGCCCGGTGGGTGCGCTCACCAGCAAGCCGTTCCGCTACAGCGCCCGCACCTGGGAGTTGTCGCGCCGCAAATCGATCAGCCCGCACGACGCCACCGGTGCCAACCTGGTCGTTCAGGTCAAGAACAACAAGGTGCTGCGCGTCGTGCCGCTGGAGAACGAAGAGGTCAACGAGTGCTGGATTGCCGACCGCGACCGTTTCTCGTACGAGGCCTTGAACAGCGACGAGCGGCTCACCAGTCCCATGCTCAAGCAGGGCGGTGAGTGGAAGGCCGTGGATTGGCAGACGGCGCTGGAATACGTGGCCAATGGTCTCAAGCAGATCAAGGCCGGGCACGGGCCGCAAAGCATCGGCACGCTGGCCAGCCCGCACAGCACGCTCGAGGAGCTGTATCTGGCGGCGGCGCTGATGCGCGCCCTGGGCAGCGACAACATCGATACCCGTTTGCGCCATGCCGAATTCCCGGCGTTCGAGGGCGTGCGGTATCTGGGCACCTCGATTGCTTCTCTCTCGCAACTGCAGCGCGTGCTGGTGGTGGGCTCGAACCTGCGCAAGGACCATCCGCTGTTTGCACAACGAATTCGGCAGTCGGCCCGCGCCGGCTGTGCGGTGAGCGCTATTAATTCTGTAGTCGAACTGGCGTCCCCCGACGCCTGGGCCATGCCGGTCGCCAACGCGCTGTTGACCGCGCCGGGTGGCTGGGCGCAAGCACTGGCCGATGTGGCGGTCGCGCTGGCGGCAGAAAAGGGCGTTGCAGCACCTGCTGCGGGCAACGCCACCGATGCGGCCAAGGCCATCGCCCGATCGCTGCTGGGTGGCGAGCGCAAGGCCATCTTGCTGGGCAATGCGGCGGCGCATCACGCCCGGGCCTCCAGCCTGCTGGCACTGGCCAACTGGATCGGCGCGCAGACCGGTGCCACGGTGGGCTATCTGACCGAAGCGGCCAATACCGTGGGGGCGCAACTGGTGGGCGCGTTTCCGCGCGGCGATGCGGCGCCGGGCGGTCTGAACGCGGGCCAGATGCTCGCGGGGGGCTTGAAGGCGGTCCTGCTGCTGAACAACGAACCCGAATTCGATTCGGCGGCCGGCGCCTCGGCCAAGGCGGCCCTGGGCCAGGCCGACATGGTCGTGACGCTGAGCCCGTTCAAGGCCAATCTGGATTTCAGCGACGTGCTGCTGCCGATCGCGCCATTCACCGAGACGCCCGGCACCTTCGTCAATGCCGAAGGTCGCGTGCAGGGGTTCCACGCGGTTGTCAAACCCCTGGGTGAAACCCGGCCCGCCTGGAAGGTGTTGCGCGTGCTGGCCAATCTGCTCGACCTGCCGGGATTCGAGTTTGAGTCGTCGCAGGATGTGCTCGATCACATGCGCGGCGCGCAGCACGCCGGTGCGACCCATGTGCCCTCCGGGAAATTGAGCAACGCCACGAGTGCGGGCATTGATCTGGCTGAGAGCGGTCCGGCGGTGCCCGCCGTGGCCAGCATCTATCAGCTCGATGGCCTGGTGCGGCGCGCGTCTTCGCTGCAAATGACGGCAGACGCAAGGAATGCAGCAAACCTGAAAGGGGCGGCAGCATGATTGAAGCGTTCTACAGCGCGGGACTCGGTCTTGCCGGCGCCACCTGGTGGACCGCAGTGGTCTGGCCCGTGATCTGGGCCCTGATCAAGATCGTGGTCGTGCTGGTGCCCCTGATGGGGTGCGTGGCCTACCTCACGCTCTGGGAGCGCAAGGCGATTGGCTTCACCCAGATACGGCTCGGCCCGAACCGGGTCGGCCCCTCGGGTTTGCTCACCCCGATTGCCGACGCCCTCAAGCTGCTGACCAAGGAAATCATCATGCCGGCCGCGGCTAGCAAGGGCCTGTTCGTGCTCGGCCCCATCATGACCATCATGCCGGCGCTGGCGGCCTGGGTGGTCATTCCGTTCGGCCCGGAAGTGGCACTCGCCAACGTGAACGCCGGCCTGCTGTTCCTGATGGCGATCACCTCGCTGGAGGTGTACGGCGTGATCATCGCGGGCTGGGCGTCGAACTCCAAATATGCATTCATAGGCGCCATGCGCGCCTCGGCCCAAATGGTCAGCTACGAGATTGCCATGGGCTTTTGCTTTGTGGTGGTGCTGATGGTCTCCGGGTCGATGAACATGACCGACATCGTCATGGGACAGGGCAAAGGCCACTTCGCCAACATGGGGCTGAATTTCCTGTCGTGGAACTGGCTGCCGTTGCTGCCGGTGTTCGTGGTCTATTTTGTCGCCGGCCTGGCCGAAACCAACCGGCACCCGTTCGACGTGGTGGAGGGTGAGTCCGAAATTGTGGCCGGCCACATGGTCGAGTACTCGGGCATGGCATTTGCCATGTTCTTCCTGGCCGAATACGCCAACATGATCCTGATTGGCATCCTGTGCACGGTCATGTTCCTGGGCGGCTGGATGTCGCCGATCGACAGCGCGGTGTTCAACTGGATTCCGGGCTGGATCTGGCTGGGGCTCAAGACCTTCATCGTCACCACCATGTTCCTGTGGGTGCGTGCCACCTTCCCGCGCTTTCGCTATGACCAGATCATGCGGCTGGGCTGGAAGATCTTCATCCCGGTCACCCTCGTGTGGCTGGTGGTTGTCGGGGCCTGGATGCAGACCTCCTGGAATATCTGGAAATAAGCCGGAGCCGATATGACTACATTGACGTCCCCCCCTTCTGAATCGACTTTTTCGCTGCGCGACTTCCTGTCGAGCTTCATGCTGATTGAACTGTTCAAGGGCCTGGCGGTGACCGGCAAATACATGTTCAAGCGCAAGATCACGGTGCAGTTCCCCGAGGAGAAGACCCCGGCCAGTCCGCGCTTTCGGGGGCTGCACGCGCTGCGCCGCTATGAAAACGGGGAAGAGCGCTGCATTGCCTGCAAACTGTGCGAAGCCGTGTGCCCCGCCGTGGCCATCACCATCGAGTCGGAGTTGCGCGACGATGGTTCGCGGCGCACGACCCGTTATGACATCGATCTGACCAAGTGCATTTTTTGCGGGTTTTGCGAGGAAAGCTGTCCTGTGGACTCGATCGTCGAAACCCATATTTTTGAATACCACGGCGAGAAGCGCGGAGACCTGTACTTCACCAAGGACATGCTGCTGGCTGTGGGCGACCGCTATGAAGCCGAAATTGCGGCCAACCGCGCGGCAGACGCCAAGTACCGCTGACCGATTGCCTGAAAGAAGCTTCGATATGGATGTGAAAGCCGGCCTGTTTTATATTTTTTCGGCGGTGTTGCTGTTCGCCGCGTTCCGGGTGATCACGGCCCGCAATCCGGTCCATGCGGCGCTGTTCCTGGTGCTGGCCTTTTTCCAGGCCGCCATGGTCTGGATGCTGCTCAAGGCAGAGTTCCTCGCCATCGTGCTGGTGCTGGTGTATGTCGGCGCGGTGATGGTGCTGTTCCTGTTTGTCGTGATGATGCTGGACATCAACCTGGACAGCATTCGCCAGGGATTCTGGCGCCACTTTCCTCTGGCGGCGACGGTCGGCGCGCTGATTGCGCTGGAGATGGCGGCCGTCCTGATGGGCGGATTCGGCGGCGGTGAGCCGCCCCGGGTCACCGTGGTGCTGGGGCAAGCCCCCGGCCAGTTTTCCAATACACGGGAACTGGGCACGCTGCTGTACACGCAGTACCTGTACCCGCTGGAGATTGCCTCCGTCCTTTTGCTGGTGGCCATCATCGCGGCGATTGCGCTGACGCTGCGCGAGCGCAAGGACAGCAAGGCCATCAGTTCATCCGAGCAGATACGCGTGCAGGCGCGTGACCGGGTGCAGGTGCTCAAGATGACGGCGACCCAACCGGCCATTGCGGTCGAACAAGGCGCGGATGCCGCCGCGCCTGCCGATACGGAGAAAAAAGCATGACCTTGACCCTTGGGCATTTTCTATCGCTGGGCGCGATGCTGTTTGCGCTCTCCATCATCGGGATCTTTTTGAACCGGAAGAACCTGATCATTCTGCTGATGGCGATCGAGTTGATGCTGCTCGCGGTCAACATGAACTTCGTGGCCTTCTCCTACTACCTGGGCGATATGGCGGGGCAGGTTTTCGTGTTCTTCATTCTCACGGTGGCCGCCGCCGAATCGGCCATCGGCCTGGCGATTCTGGTGCTGGTGTTCCGCAACAAGTCCAGCATCCGGGTGGACGAACTCAATCTGCTCAAGGGCTGAGCCCCAAGGTTCATCAAATTCAAAGAATATGAGTCAAACCCTCTCGGCTTCAACTCTGCTGGCGGTACCGCTGGCACCTCTGGCCGGCGCCTTGCTGGCCGGCATTTTCGGCACCAAGTTTGGCGGCAATCTGATCGGCCGCCGGCTCAGCCACAGCTTCACCATTCTGGGTGTGCTGGTGGCCTTCATCATTTCGGCGATGACGCTCTACAGCGTGGTTGCCGATGGTGCGCGTTTCAACGAAACCATTTACACATGGATGGTGGTCGGCGGTCTCAAGATGGAAATCGGCTTCCTGGTCGATGGCTTGAGCGCGATGATGATGTGCGTGGTGACCTTCGTGTCGCTGATGGTGCACATCTACACCATCGGCTACATGGACGATGACGAAGGCTACGACCGCTTCTTCTCCTACATCGCGCTGTTCACCTTCTCGATGTTGATGCTGGCAATGAGCAACAACATGCTGCAGCTGTTTTTTGGCTGGGAGGCGGTGGGTCTGGTGTCCTATCTGCTGATCGGTTTCTGGTATACCCGGCCGACCGCCATTTTTGCGAGCCTGAAAGCCTTCATGGTGAACAGGGTCGGCGACTTCGGTTTCATCCTCGGGATCGGCCTGGTTGCGGCCTACGCCGGCACACTGGACTATGCCGAGATATTTGCCAAGGCCCCTGCGCTGGCTCAGCTTTCCTTTCCGGGCACCGGATGGATGCTGATCACGGTGATCTGCATTTGCCTGTTCATTGGCGCCATGGGCAAGAGCGCGCAGTTTCCGCTGCATGTCTGGCTGCCTGATTCGATGGAGGGTCCCACCCCCATCTCCGCGCTGATCCACGCGGCAACCATGGTGACGGCCGGCATCTTCATGGTGGCGCGCATGTCGCCGCTGTTCGAGCTCAGCGACGCGGCCCTGAGCTTCGTCATGGTCATCGGCGCCATCACGGCCCTGTTCATGGGTATTTTGGGCATCATCCAGAACGACATCAAACGGGTGATCGCCTATTCCACGCTGTCCCAGCTCGGCTACATGACGGTCGCGCTCGGCGCCTCGGCCTATTCGGTAGGTGTATTTCACTTGATGACGCACGCGTTCTTCAAGGCGCTGTTGTTCCTCGGTGCCGGTTCGGTCATTCTCGCGGTGCATCACAACCAGGACATCCGCTGGATGGGCGGTTTGCGCAAGTACATGCCCATCACCTGTATCACTTTTCTGGTGGGTTCGCTGGCGCTGATTGCTACGCCATTCTTCTCGGGGTTCTATTCGAAGGACAGCATCATTGAAGTTGTGCACGCGAGCCACCTGGCGGGCGCCGGCTTCGCTTCGTTTGCGTTGCTGGCGGGCGTGTTCATCACGGCCTTCTACTCATTTCGCCTGTACTTCCTGGTGTTCCACGGCAAGGAGCGGTTTGATCAGAATCCCGATGCGCACCATGACGCCCACCACGACAATCACCATGGTCATCAGACACCCCATGAGTCTCCCTGGGTGATCACCGTCCCGCTGATCCTGCTGGCGATTCCGTCGGTGGTGATTGGTTTCATGACCATCGAGCCCATGCTGTATGGACCGTTTTTCAAGGATTCCATCTTTGTGGACCTTGCCAGACACCCAGCCATGAAGGAGCTGGCCCAAGAATTCCATGGCCCGCTACAAATGGGTCTGCATGCCTTTATGTCGGCGCCATTCTGGCTGGCGCTGGCAGGGGTCGTCTTGTCCTACTACATGTACCTGGTCAACCCGGCGCTGCCGGCCGCCATCCAGCGCAAATTCCAGCCTCTATACACCTTGCTCGACAACAAGTACTACCTGGACTGGTTCAACGAAAACGTGCTCACGCGCGGCGTGCGCATCATCGGCACCGGTTTGTGGAAAGGGGGCGACCTTGGCCTGATCGATGGCCTGGTGGTCAACGGCTCCTGGAAAGTGGTGCGCAGGGTTTCGGGCGTGGTGCGCTGGATGCAGTCCGGCTACCTCTACCACTACGCGCTGGCCATGATCGTGGGCGTGTTCGTGTTGATGACCTATTTCGTCTGGCTCAAATAAGGAAATAATAAAAATGGGATTGTTGAGCCTTGCCATCTGGATACCGATTTTTTTCGGCGTCGTTTTGCTGGCGTTTGGTCGGGATGAGCACGCCCGGGTGGTGCGCTGGGTGGCGCTGATCGGCGCCACCATCAGTTTCCTGGTCACGTTGCCGTTGTACAGCGGCTTCAAGCTGGGCACCTCGGCCATGCAGTTTGTCGAGAAGAGCAACTGGATGCCGCGCTTCAATATCAATTACCACCTGGGGGTGGATGGCATCTCGCTGTGGTTCGTCCTGCTCACCGCCTTCATCACGCTGGTGGTGATCATCGCCAGCTGGGAGTCCATTACCGAGCGGGTGAACCAGTACATGGCCGCCTTTCTGGTTCTCAGTGGCTTGATGATCGGTGTGTTCTGCGCACTCGACGGCATGCTGTTCTACGTGTTCTTCGAGGCCACACTGATCCCGATGTACCTGATCATCGGTGTCTGGGGCGGGCCCAACAAGATCTACGCGGCCTTCAAGTTCTTCCTCTACACGCTGCTCGGCTCGCTGTTGATGCTGATCGCCATGATCTACCTGTACACCAAGTCGGGGGGCAGCTTCGACCTGGCGGTCTGGTATACCTTGCCGCTGGGCAGTACCGCGCAGACGTTCCTGTTTTTCGCCTTCTTCGCGGCCTTCGCCGTCAAGATCCCGATGTGGCCGGTGCACACCTGGCTGCCCGATGTGCACGTCGAAGCGCCGACGGGAGGCTCCGCCATCCTGGCGGCCATCATGCTCAAGCTCGGGGCTTACGGCTTCGTGCGCTTCGCCATGCCGATCGCGCCCGACGCCGCGCATGAGTGGGCCTGGCTGATGATCACGCTGTCGCTGGTTGCCGTCATCTATGTGGGTGTCGTGGCGCTGGTACAGCCCGACATGAAAAGGCTCGTGGCTTATTCGTCCGTGGCCCATATGGGATTTGTGACGCTGGGCTTCTTCATCTTCAACGAGCTCGGTGCCGCGGGCGGCATCGTGCAGATGCTTTCCCACGGCCTTGTGTCGGCGGCCATGTTCCTGTGCATTGGCGTGCTCTACGACCGGGTGCATTCGCGCCAGATCGCCAGCTATGGCGGGGTCATCAATGTGATGCCCAAATTTGCCGCCTTTGCCCTGGTCTTTGCCATGGCCAACTGCGGCCTGCCGGGCACCTCGGGTTTTGTGGGTGAATGGATGGTGATTCTGGGCGGCGTCAAATTCAACTTCTGGGTCGGTCTGGCGGCGGCGTCGGCGCTGATCTGGGGCGCGGCCTACACCTTGTGGATGTACAAGCGGGTCTACCTGGGGCCTGTCGCCAATGACCACGTCAAGGCCATGCTGGACATCAACAGCCGCGAGTTCTTGATGCTGGCGCTACTGGCCATCGCCGTGCTCTACATGGGTATTTATCCGAAACCCATGACCGATGTCATGAATGCCTCCGTGGTGGACTTGCTCAAGCACCTGGCGACGTCCAAGCTGAATTGATCCCGTTGAATTGAGAACTAGAAGATGATTGACAAACTCAGTTGGATCTCGGTTTACCCCGAAATCGTGCTCCTGATCATGGCCTGCGTGATTGCGCTGGTGGATCTGGCCGTGACCAGCGCGCGCCGCACCGCCACCTACGTGCTGACCCTGCTGGCGCTGGGCGTGGTGGCCTTGCTGGAGGGCCTGTATGCCAGCGGCGGCAACACCCTTTATGGCTTTGGCAACATGGTGGTCAGCGACCCGATGGGGAACTGGCTCGCCTGTTTCGTCAGCGTCGCGATGATGGCCACGCTGGTGTACGGCCGCCCCTACGGCGCCGATCGCGGCATGATGCGCGGCGGGGAGTTGTTCACGCTGAGCATGTTCTCTGTGCTCGGCATGTCGATCATGATTTCGGGCAACAACTTCCTGGTGATCTACCTGGGCCTGGAGCTGCTCACGCTGACCAGCTATGCGCTGGTGGCGTTGCGGCGCGACCACGTGGTGGCCACCGAAGCGGCGATCAAGTATTTCGTTCTCGGCGCGCTGGCCAGCGGCTTTTTGCTGTACGGCCTGTCGATGATTTATGGCGCCACCGGCTCGCTGGACATCAGCGAAGTGTTCAAGGCGGTCAATTCGGGCCATCTCAAGCACCAGGTCCTGGTGTTTGGCGTGGTCTTCATCGTGACCGGTCTCGGCTTCAAGCTCGGCGCCGTGCCGTTCCACATGTGGGTGCCGGACATCTATGAAGGCGCGCCCACCGTGGTGAGCCTGATCATTGCCGGCGCGCCCAAGCTGTCGGCGTTTGCCATCTGCATTCGCCTGCTGGTGGAAGGCCTGCTGCCGCTGGCGGTCGACTGGCAGCAGATGCTGGCGATCCTGGCGATCGGCTCGTTGCTGATCGGCAATGTGGTGGCGATCTCGCAAACCAATTTCAAGCGCATGCTCGGCTACTCCACCATCTCGCAAATGGGTTTTGTGCTGCTCGGCCTGATGTCGGGAGTGGTCAACGGCAACACGCTGTCCGCCGCCAATGCGTACAGCTCGGCGATGTTTTACGCGCTGACCTATGTGCTGACCACGCTGTCGGCTTTCGGCATCATCCTGCTGCTCGCGCGTGAGGGGTTCGAGAGCGAAGAGATTTCCGACCTGGCCGGCCTGAACCAGGTGAGCCCGCTGTATGCAGGGGTCATGGCGGTGTCGATGTTCTCGTTTGCCGGCATCCCGCCGCTCATGGGCTTTTACGCCAAACTGTCGGTGTTGCAGGCGCTGATCTCGTCAGGGCTGCCGTCGTATATTGCACTGGCGGTGTTTGCCGTGATCATGTCGCTGATTGGTGCGTTCTTTTACCTGCGCGTGATCAAGGTCATGTATTTTGATCCCCCCATCACAGCCGCCACGATCTCGGCGCCGGTCGATGTGCGCGTTGTGCTGTCGCTCAACGGTGCGCTGGTGCTGATTCTCGGTGTATTGCCGGGTGGCTTGATGACGCTGTGCGCGCAGGCCATCGTGGCGACCCTGGGAACCTGATCACCCGTCAGACGAGCTTCATCCAAGTGTCCCAATCCCTCTCCGTCTGGCTCGTGATTCTGGTGGCGTTTTGCGCCGCCAACCTGCCCTTTGTCAACCAGCGCCTGCTGGCGGTCATTCCGCTGTCCAGCCCGAAGATTCTTGCCGTGCGGCTGGCCGAACTGGTGGTTTTTTACTTCATTGCGGGCGGTATCGGGCTGGCCCTGGAAAATCGCGCCGGACAGATTGCGCCCCAGGGCTGGGAGTTTTATGCGATTACCGGTGCGCTGTTCGTGACCTTTGCGTTTCCGGGTTTCATTTACCGCTACCTGCTCAAGCATCGGAACTGATCCGATGAGGTGTCGCCGCCATGGATGACCGCCATCTGGTCGAAGAAAAGATGGCCAGCATGGAATTGTTCGAGGGCCGGCTTCTCCATGCCTTTCGCGACACGGTACGTCTGCCCGACGGCAGCACGACGTCGCGCGAGTATGTGGTGCATCCCGGCGCGGTCATGATTATTCCGCTGCTGGAAGACGAGACCGGCTCTTTGAGGGTGGTACTGGAGCGCCAGTACCGTTACCCGGTGCAGCGGGTCATGATTGAATTCCCCGCGGGCAAACTCGACCCCGGAGAAGACGTGCTGGCGTGCGCGAAGCGCGAACTGCTGGAGGAAACCGGCTATTCGGCCCGGCAATGGGCGCGCGCGGGCATGCTGCACCCGGTCATTTCGTACTCGACGGAGTTCATTGAGATCTGGTTTGCCAGGAATTTGAGCCTGGGCCAGCGCCGGCTCGATGCGGGGGAGTTTCTGGACGTTTTCACGGCGACCCCGACCGAGCTGCTCCAATGGTGCCGCGACGGGAGCGTGACCGACGCCAAAACGCTGACGGGTGCGCTCTGGTTGCAAAACGTGTTGTCGGGCGTGTGGCCGCTGCACTGGCAGGATGCCGCAGCGCCGCGCGCTGGCCGATAATCCTGTCATGAAAGTCCTTAACCTCCAGTGCGTACGCCAGCAGCATTCGTTTGAAGGCTGGTTCGCCTCTGAAGATGATTTTCAGGACCAGTTGGCGCGCGGCGTGCTCGAATGTCCGCTGTGCGGCGCCCAGGAAATACAGAAACTGCCCAGTGCGCCCCGGCTCAATCTGGGCGCCGCGCGTGAGCGCGAGGCGACGCCGCCCGATGCCATGCCGGCGCATCCGCCCGCGTCCATGACGGACATGTTCGCACCCGCCGACCCGGCGTATCAGGCCACGGTGCTGCGTGCCCTGCGCGAGCTGGTGGCCCGCACCGAAGACGTGGGCGAGCGTTTTGCCCAGGAAGCCCGGCGCATCCACTACGGTGAAACCGCACACCGCAACATCCGTGGCCGGGCCAGCGCCCGCGAGGCGATGGAGCTGCTGGAAGAGGGCATCGAGGTGATGCCGCTGCCCGCCGCCGCGGGCGACACCCTGCAGTAAGGCCAGGTTCCCCGGCAGCCGCTATTCCGGCTCCGATCAGGGGTACAGTCCGCGCAATTCGCGGGTGTGCAAGATCCGTTTGCAGGCCACGATAAACGTGGCGGTGCGCAGGCTCACCTTGTTGTCCTGCGCGACTTGCCAGATGCCGGCGAACGCCTCCCTCATGATGCGCACCAGCCGGGCATTGATCTCGGCCTCGTCCCAGAAAAAGCTGGAAAAGTCCTGCACCCATTCAAAATAACTGACCGTCACGCCGCCCGCATTGGCGATCACGTCGGGCAGCACCAGCACATTGCGGTCGTGCAGGATGTCATCGGCCTCGGGGGTGGTCGGGCCGTTGGCGCCTTCGATGACCATGCGCGCCTTGATGCGGCCGGCATTCGAGCCGTTGATTTGCTGCTCCAGCGCCGCGGGAATCAGGATGTCGCAGTCGACCTCCCAGAACAGGTCGTTGGCAATCGCCTCGGCCTGCGCAAAGCCGGCCACGCTGCCGGTATGCGCGACGTGCCTGAGCAGGGACGGGACGTCCAGCCCGGCTTCGCGAAAGATCGTGCCAGCATGGTCCTGCACGGCGACGACCCGCGCACCCGCTTCGGCAAACAGCTTGCCCGCAATGCCGCCCACGTTGCCAAAACCCTGTACCGCCACACGCGCGGTGGAAATGTCCATGCCGATGTGCTTGGCGGCTTCGGCGCCGACGGTAAACACGCCGCGGCCGGTGGCTTCGCGCCGCCCCAGCGAGCCGCCCAGATCCACCGGCTTGCCGGTCACGACGCCGGTCGCGGTGGAGCCCTGGTTCATGGAATAGGTGTCCATCATCCAGGCCATGATCTGCTCGTCGGTGTTCACGTCGGGCGCGGGGATGTCCTTGTTCGGGCCGATGATGATGCCGATCTCGCTGGTGTAGCGGCGCGTCATGCGCTCGAGTTCGCCGCGGGACAGCGTTTTCGGGTCCACGCGGATACCGCCCTTGGCGCCGCCGTAGGGCACATTCACCGCGGCGTTCTTGATCGACATCCAGGCCGACAGCGCCATCACCTCCGACAGTGTCACGTCCTGGTGAAAGCGCACGCCGCCCTTGCCGGGACCGCGCGAGACGTTGTGCTGCACCCGGTAGCCTTCAAAGTGAGCCACCGTGCCGTTGTCCAGATGGATCGGGACATCGACGATCAATGCGCGCTTGGGGCGCTTGAGTGTCTCGACCCAGCGCGACAGATTGCCCAGATAAGGCGTCACGCGATCGACCTGCTGCAGGTAAACCCCCCAAGGCCCGAGGTTGTTGGCCTGCAGGTAGGAGGGAAGGGGATGAGACGCAGGCGCTGCGGACATCGGGGTGCTGGGTGCTTGGGACATGAACAAACTCCTGGTGGGAACGATCAAGCCCCCGAGCTTAAAAGCCTGCGGCCCAACTGTCCAAGACATTGTTCAAGCCACTTCATGCATAAGTTGCATAACTACACCAGACTGCATGACGTCGTAAAAATTTGAGAGAAAAGTGTCTGATGTCCATACTCCACCTTCGCATTCAGCTACTATTTTGATAGTGAGCACGAAATTTTTTCATCGACCCCACTGCTTTCGGGCGAGCGTGTAACGGGCTGCCATGGGGTGCTACCGGGTTCGCCGGGCGCTGATTCGGGCCGCCCGCCGGGGACAACCGTCGTGGTCCTGTGCTGTAATGAATCCGGCGTCGGTGCGACTCATTTGTGTTGATGTCCTGCACAGGCTCACTCAGACGGAGTCCTGCAGTCTCTGGAGGTTTTCCGCATGTCCCCATTTCCGTCGGCCGCCGATTCATGCCTTGAGGCCCAGGGCCCGCGTGAAGCCATGGCGCGGCGGTTTGCCCAGGTACGGGCGCACAGCCTGGCGCTGGCTGAACCCCTGTCGGCCGAAGACCAGTGCATCCAGTCCATGCCCGACGCGAGCCCGACCAAATGGCATCTGGCGCACGGCAGCTGGTTCTTCGAGGCCGTGGTGCTGCGCGCGCATGTGCCCGACTACAGGCCGTTCGACGAGCGTTTTTTCTATCTCTTCAATTCCTATTACGAAGCCCTGGGGCCGCGCCATCCGCGGCCGCTGCGCGGCTTGCTGACCCGCCCGCCCCTGGCGCAGGTGCTGGCCTACCGCGCGCATGTCGACGCCGCCGTGCAAAGCTTCATCACCCGGGGCGGCGAGCCCATGTGGCAGCAGGCGCTGCCCTTGCTCACGCTGGGCCTGCAGCACGAGCAGCAGCACCAGGAGCTGATGCTGACCGACATCCTGCATGCCCTGTCGTGCAATCCGATACTGCCTGCGTATGCACAACCCGCACTGGCGTCCGCCCTGCGGCTTGCGCCCACCGTCGTGCCACCGCTGCGCTGGCTCGCCGGGCCGGCCGGCACCGTGCAGATCGGGCACGATGGCGGCGGTTTTGCGTTCGACAACGAAACCCCGCGCCACAGCGTGCTCTTGTCGCCGTACTGCATGGCGGACCGGCTGGTCAACTGCGGCGAATACCTGCAATTCATCGAGGATGGGGGCTACCGTCGCCCCGAGTTGTGGCTGTCGGACGGCTGGGCGGCAGTGCAGGCGAATGGCTGGAGCTGCCCGCCCTATTGGCTGGCACCCGATGACGTCAGGGCGCCTGCGCGGCACTGGCAGGTGTTCGGCCTGCAGGGCGTGCGTGCGCTCGATGCTTCGGCGCCGGTCAGCCAGGTGAGCTTTTACGAAGCCGCTGCTTATGCCGAATGGGCCGGCGCGCGCTTGCCCACCGAGTTCGAGTGGGAGGCGGCCTGCGCAGTGCCCGGCATCGCGCAAATGACGGGGCATCTCTGGCAATGGACGCGTTCGTCCTACGATCCCTATCCCGGTTTTCGTCCGCTGGCCGGTGCGGTGGGCGAATACAACGGCAAATTCATGGTGGGACAACTGGTGCTGCGCGGCAGCAGCAGCGCGACTCCGGCGGGGCACGCGCGACCCAGCTACCGCAACTTTTTTCCGCCCGGGGCGCGCTGGCAGTTTTCGGGCATTCGTCTGGCGAAGGACGCTTGATGCAGACCGGCACATTGAGCAAAATCCAGACGCGATTGGCGGGCGGCGAAGCGGCAGAGGCGTTCGCCCGCGACTTGCTGGCGGGGCTGTCGAGCACGCCGCGCAGCATTTCCCCCAAGTACTTCTACGATGCGCCGGGCTCCCTCTTGTTCGACCGCATCTGCGAGCTGCCCGAGTATTACCCCACGCGCGTCGAGCTGGGCCTGCTGTCTGGCCATGCGCGCGAAATTGCGCGGCAGGTGGGACCCCGCGCCGAGATCGTCGAGTTCGGGGCCGGGTCCCTGCGCAAGGTCCGCTTGCTGCTCGACGCCATGGACCGCCCCGTGCGCTATCTGCCCATCGACATATCGGGTGAGCATCTGGGAGCTGCGGCTCAAGTGCTGCGGCGCGACTACCCGGGCCTGCACGTGCAGCCGCTGGTGGCGGATTACACGCGCCACATGCTGTTGCCGGCGCTGGGCGAGGACGCCGGGCAGCGCGTGGGATTTTTCCCGGGCTCCACGATCGGCAATTTCACGCCTGCCGAAGCCCTGCATTTTCTGCAGATGGCGGCGCAGGTGCTGCGCGGCGGCGCCTTGCTGCTGGGGGCCGACCTGGTGAAGGACCCCGCCGTGCTGCATGCCGCCTATAACGATACACAGGGCGTCACCGCCGCGTTCAACCTGAACCTGCTGGTGCGCGCGAACCGCGAGTTGGGGTGCAACTTCGATCTGGCCCAGTTTGCGCACAGTGCCTTTTACAATGCGCCGCTGCAGCGCATCGAGATGCACCTGGTGAGCCGCCGCCGGCAGCAGGTTCGTGTCTGTGGCCGGTGTTTCGAGTTCGCCGAAGGCGAAACACTGCACACCGAAAACTCGTATAAATTTACGCTTGACGGCCTGCAGGCGCTGGCGCGGCAGGCGGGGTTCACACCCGGCCCCGCATGGACCGATCCGCAAAAGCTCTTCAGCCTGCACTGGCTGAACGCACCCACTTAAAAAAAGGAATTCCGATGAAAGCAACCTGGAACGGCGCCGTGATAGCGCAGAGCGACGACACGGTCGTGGTGGAAGGCAATCACTATTTCCCGGCGGACTCGCTGAATCGCGACTATGTGACCTTCAGCAACCACAAGACCACCTGCGCCTGGAAAGGCCAGGCGAGCTACTACTCGCTCATAGTGGATGGCGAATTGAACACCGATGCCGCCTGGTACTACCTTGACCCCAAGCCCGAGGCCGAGATGGTGCGTGGCCGGGTCGCGTTCTGGAAGGGTGTGCAGGTCACAGCCTGAGTGACGCCAGCGCCGAGCTTGCCCCCATGTCCATTGCCACACTCTCCCCTTTATTTTCGTCGGCCGGCGAACTCGTTGCCGATCTGCGCCGGCAAGGTTATGCCGTGCTCAGCCCCGCGGGCGTGAGCGAGCTTACGCACTGCAGCCTTGCTTCGCTCGATGCGCTCCGCCCGAGCTGGGACAGGCTGCTGCCCGACACCTACCTCAAGGACGGGGGTCGCTACCGGCGCCGGCGCCACTCGTGCTTTCTCGTCGAGGGCGAACGGGTCACCCAGGTGCCGCATCGCGCGCACTGGCAGCCGCTCGAGTACAACGCCTTGCACGGCGGCATGCGGCGCTGGTTCGAACCGATGGAGCCGCAGGTTGTTGCGCAGGTGTGCTGGGACCGGTTGTTGTGCACGTTGAGCCAGGTGTTCTCCCGCCTGCGCCCCGAGCAGCCTGGCGATGCCCAAGCCGGCGTGCGGCCCTGGTATGTGGAGGCGCACCAGTTCCGCATCGACACCACCGACGGTATCGGTCGCCCGACGCCCGAGGGGGCGCACCGCGACGGAGTGGATTATGTGGCGGTGTTTCTGGTGGATCGCAGCGGCGTCAAGGGCGGTGAGACACGGGTCTTCGAGGCTGCCGGCCCGCACGGCCAGCGCTTCACGCTGACCTTGCCGTGGTCGCTGCTACTGCTCGATGACGCCCGGGTGATCCACGAGTCCACGCCGATCCAGCCTTTGACCGATGAAGGGCACCGGGACACACTGGTCTTGACCTGGCGCTCTGGCGGCTTCCAGGGTGACGGCGTATAACTTGATCGTCATCAACCCATTGACGACGTTCCGGCTCTAAACTGGATGCTCTGTCGCGACTCAAGGAGTTCCTCGCATGTTCAAACACATTCTGGTTCCGGTAGATGGATCGCCGACCGCGGCGCTGGCGATCGACAAGGCGGTCGGGCTGGCCAAGGCGTTTGGCAGCACGGTCACGGCCATTTATGTGATTGACCCCTATCCATTTACAGGTGTGGGGACTGATTACGCGTATGGCCAGGCGCAGTATTTGACGGCGGCCACGGCCGAGGCCAACGAGGCGATCAAGGGGGCCAAGCAGACTTTTGAAGCCGCGGGCATCACGGTCAAGACGACGCTGGTCGAGGGACACGCGGTTTACAAGGGCATCCTGCAAACGGCCGAGTCCGGCGGCGTAGACCTCATCGTCATGGGCTCCCATGGCCGGCGCGGCATTGAAAAGCTGATGCTCGGCAGCGTCGCGCAGCGCGTCGTGTCACACGCGCACGTGCCGGTGCTCGTGGTGCGCAGCTGAGCCCGCGCCAGTCAAAAAAATCAGTCGCGCACGTCGCCCACCGGGTCGGCGCCAAAGTTGGGGCGGGCAAGATAGCCGAGCACGCGCGCCGCGGCCTCGGCCGGCGACGTCAACTGGCCGTTGGCCTTCAGGGTGGCGAAATTGTGTTGATCCGGAAACGCCGTTGCATCGGCGCCGCGCAACTGCACCTGCATGTCGGTGTCGATCACGCCGGGGGCCAGCGCGCAGACGGCCGCACCATGGGGCTTGAGTGCTTCATCCAGGGCCACGCAGCGGGTGAAGTGATCCATGCCCGCCTTGGCCGCGCAATAGGCTGCCTGCGAGGCCATGGCACGGCGCCCCAGTCCCGACGAAATGTTCAGCACCTTGCGGGCGGCCGTCCAATGCTCCGTGGCATGCAGGAAGGCCGCGGTGAGCTGCATGGGCGCCTCCAGCCCAACGCGCAAGGCATGTGCCAGATCGGCGGCGTCTGCGTCGCTCAGCGGCCCGATACGCGGCACGACTCCGGCATTGTTGATCAGGGTGGCACTGGTGAAGGAGGCGCCGTCTTGTTGATGCAGCCACTGCTGGAGCCGTGTGCTGGCCTCGAAGCCGAGGGCCAGGTCCTGAGACCACTGCACCAGAGTGGCGCCCGCGGCCCTGGCCTGGACGGCCAGCGCCTCGTTGGTGGCGCGGGCGATGCACAGCAAGGTGTGGCCCGGCTGGAGCAGTTGCTCTGCGATGGCCAGGCCCATGCCGCGCGAGGCCCCGGTGATGATGTAAAGATGTCGGTTCATGTCCTGCACTTTAGCGCTAGAAAGGCGCGGGGCTTTCGAATGCCAGGGTTTCCCCGGTGACGGGGTGTGCCAGCGTCAGCGCGCAGGCGTGCAGCAGCAGGCGGCTGGCCCTGGCTTGCACCGGGGCGCCGGCGTAGAGCGTATCGCCGATGATCGGATGTCCCAGCGCCTGCAAATGGACGCGCAACTGGTGTGAGCGGCCTGTGATGGGCGCCAGCTCCAGGCGCGTCGTGTTGGCTGGCGCGTCATGCGCCATCACACGCCAGCGTGTGATGCTCGGCTTGCCCTGCAGGGCATCGATCATGCGCAATGGGCGCCTCGGCCAATCCACGATGATCGGCAGGTCGATCACGCCCCAGCCATCGGGCGCATCGGCCGGTGGCGGCAAACGCCCGTCAACCACCGCCTCGTAACGCTTGCAAACCTCGCGATCGGCGAACGCCTTGCTCAAGCTGCGCTGCGCGTGAGGCCCCCGCGCCATCAGCATCAGGCCCGACGTCGCCATGTCCAGCCGGTGCACGACGAGTGCATCCGGATACAAGCGCTGTACCCGGGTGCTCAGTGCGTCCTGTTTGTCGGCGCCGCGCCCGGGGACCGCGAGCAGGCCAGCGGGCTTGTCCAGCATCAGCAGGGCATCGTCAAAATACAACGGCTCCACCAGCGGCGAGGTTGCAGGAGGTGGGGCGTTCACGCCTGCTGCCGTTTGCTATCGCGCAGCATGAAAAGGTACAAGCCCTCGACTTTTTCCCGCGCCCAGGGCGTCTTGCGCAGAAACTTCAGACTGGAGGCGATGCTGGGGTCGCTGGTGAAACAGCGGATGTTGATGCGCTCGCCCAAACCGGCCCAGCCGTACTGGGCCACCAGCGCGCCCAGCAGCGTCTCCAGCGTGAGGCCATGCAGCGGATTGCGCGGCTGCGCGGTCATGGCGGGCGACTATTTCTTCAGTTTGCCGCGCACCGGCACCACGGTGGTGATGGTGGGCCGCACGGCATCGGGCGAGACGGGTTTGGGGGGCGACAAGTCCTTCTTGGGCTTCTTCACTTGCTTGTTGCTCTTTTGTTCGCCTTTGGGCATGGTGTTTCTCCAGTAGTGATGCGGCTATTGTGCCGCCGATCCAGGCTGTTTTGCGGGCCGTGCCCGATTGCGCTGCGAGCCCGCCCTTCAGTGCAGCTTGATGCGCGGCCGGTAGGTGTGGTCGAGCAATTCCGACAAGGTGATCAGCAAGGTTTTTCGCAGGCCCCCGAGTGCAAACTGATGCTGCTTGTGCAGGCCCCAGTACATCAGCTTGGCCAACTGTCCTTCGATGAAAAAACTGCCCTTGGTCAGGCTCCCCATCAGGCTGCCGACCGACGAATACTCGGCCAGCGACACCAGCGAGCCCTGGTCCGTGTACACGAAGGCAGGCACCGCCTTGCCGGCCGTCAACCGGGGCAGCGCGCGCACCAGGTACATGGCCTGCTGGTAGGCCGCCTGTGCGCGTGGCGGCACCCAGGTGCCATCGGGCTGCTGGTACGCGGCGCAATCGCCAAAGGCGTAGATGCTGGCGTCAAAGGTGCTTTGCAGATTGCCATTGACGAGCAGTTGATTGAGTTTGTTGGTCTCCAGCGGCTGTTCGCCGCCCAGGGTCTTGAGGAAATCCGCCGCCTTGACGCCGGCGGCCCAGACCGTGATGGTGGAAGGAATCATCTTGCCGCTGGCCATCTTCAGGCCGTCGGCCGTCACCTCGACGACTTTTTCGTTGGTATGCACCTCCACCGACAGCTTGCGCAACTCGCGCAGCGCGGCCTCACCCAGCCGCTGCGGCAGTTGTGACAACAGGCGCGGCGCAGCCTCCACCAGCACCAGCTGCAGGTCCTTTTCGGGGTGGATGTAGTCAAACCCGAAGTTGGCCAGCAGGCGCGCCGAGGCATGCAGCTCCGCCGCCAGCTCGACGCCGGTCGCACCCCCGCCCACGATGGTCACCGTCAGGCGCCCGCTGCCTGCCGTACGCGGAACGGTCTGGGCGCGGATGCAGGCATTGATCAGCCGGTCGTTAAAGCGCTTGGCGGCCTGCGGCGTGTCGAGTTTGATCGTGTACCGGGCGGCCCCTGGTGTGCCGAAGTCGTTGGTCTGGCTGCCGATCGCAATCACCAGTGTGTCGTAAGCTACCTGTTGCGCAGGCGTGATCTCGGCGCCGGCATCGTCATGGCTGGCCGCCAGCTGCACCGTCTTGCCGGCACGGTCGATTCCAACCAGAGTGCCGAGCCGGAACTTGAAGTGGTTCCAGCGTGCCTGCGCCAGGTATTCGATTTCTTCCGCGTGGGTGTCGTAGCTGCCGGCCGCGAGTTGATGCAGCAGCGGCTTCCAGACGTGGGTGCGGGCCGAATCGACCAGGGTGATTTCGGCCAGCCCCTTGCGGCCCAGACGTTTGCCCAGTTGCGTCGCGAGGGCCAGTCCTCCAGCGCCCCCGCCCACGATGACGATGCGTTGCATATGCGGCTCTTTTTGTAGTGGCCCGTCAGCTTGACGTCATTTTGACGGCTGACTTTGCATCACCGCGATCGCCGCGCCGAGCGGATCGACCAGCACGCTGAAGCGGCCGATGCCCGCAATGTCGCGCGGCGGCATCGCGATCCGTGCACCCAGCGATTGTGCTTTCGCGGTCAAGGCGTCGCAGTCGGCCACGCGCACATAAGGCAGCCAGTTCGAACCGTCATTGGGCTGCGGGGCCTTCATCAGGCCGGCCCGTGGTATGCCGTCCTTTTTGAGCAGGTAATAGGTGCCCATTGGCCCCATGTCCATACCTTCGCTGGTGAAGCCGAAGGCACTCTCGTAGTAGGTCAGGGCCTTCTTTTCGTCGGTCGTCACCAGCTCGCTCCAGTACCAGTCGCCCACGGCGATTTCGGCGATATCGGGCGGGTCGCCTCGCGTGCTTTTCCAGATGACGAATTCGGCTCCGCTCGGGTCGGCCAGCAAGGCGGCACAGCCGACAGCACCGTACTCGATGGGCGGCATGAGGGGTTTGCCACCGGCGGCAATCGCGTCCCTGAACGAGGCATCGATATCCGGTACGGACAGGTAGGGGATCCATCGCACGGGGGTGCCCACCGGCGCTTCCCGAAAGCCGCCGATGCCGTGCCCGCCGTGATGAATCATCGGATAGGGAACGCTGTCCGCTATCTCGACCGTATCGGTGCGCCAGCCGAACAGCGCGTCGTAGAAGGTGCGTGCCTTGGGAATGTCGCGCGACAGGTGCTCAAACCAGACGAATTTGCCGTGATGGTAGTCCATGGGGTGCTCCTCGATTCAAGGCGTTGCGTTGCTGCGCAAGCGGTTGACTTCCACTTCGGTGACCTGCTCGGCCTGGTTCCCCCAAGACGTGCGGATGTGGGTCAGCACGGCGGCAATATCGGCGTCGCTCAAGACCAGCACGTAGGGCGGCATGCCGAACGGGCGTGGGTTGCCTCCAGTGGCCGGCGGGAAGCCGCCATACAAAACCATTTGCACCAGGTTGGCAGGGGAGTCCATCGTCACGGCGCGGTTGCCGGCCAGCGTCGGGTACGCATGCGGAACCCCCTGGCCCGCATCGCCGTGGCATTGGGCGCAGTTGTCCTTGTACAGCCTGGCGCCCAGCAGGGCCACGGCGGGATTGATCGGGGTGTGCGCGCGTGCTGCAGGCAATACGTCCGCATGTCCGGCGGGCAAGTTCTTCAGATACTGGGCCATGGCGACCAGATCTTCCTGCGACAAATACTGGGTGCCACGCAGCACCGCCTCGGCCATCGGGCCGGTGACCCAGCCGTGGCGGGTCGCCCCGGTTTTGAAGAGCTCGACGATGTGCGGTATGTCCCAGTCGGCCACGCCCGCCTCAAGCGGCGATTCCAGCGACGGTGCGTACCAGTTTTGCAGTGGAATCAGCCCGCCGGCCAGGTCCAGCGAGCTGGAGGTGGCCCCCAGCGCGTTGCGCGTGGCGTGGCAGGCACTGCAATGGCCCAGGCCCTGCACCAGATAGGCGCCGCGGTTCCATTCGGCCGTACGGGTGGGGTCGGACACATAGGCCCCGGGCTTGAAAAACAGGGCACGCCATACCGCCAGTGCCGCCTGCGTGCTGTAGGGCCAGCGCAGCGCATGCGGGCGGTTGGCCTGGTGCACCGGCGCCAGCGTGCGCAGCCAGGCGTAGATCGCATCGGAGTCTTCGCGCGTGACCTGCGTGTAATTGGTGTACGGGAACGCAGGGTAGAGCAGGCGGCCGTCCTTGGCGCGGCCATTGTGCAGGGCGCGCCAGAAATACGCGGACGACCAGCTGCCAATGCCGGTCTCGTTATCGGGTGTGAGGTTGGATGTGTACACGGTGCCGAAGGGCGTGGGCAAACCCAGCCCCCCCGCGAAAGCCGCGCCGCCACGCGCGGTGTGGCAGGCCATGCAGTCGCCGGCCCGCGCCAGGTATTCGCCGCGCGCCACGGTGGCGGCCGCCGGCGCACCGGCCGATGCCGCTGTCATGGGAGCCGACACATCGGGCTCGTCCCGCACATTCAGGTGCCACACCAGGGCTGCCAGGCCGGCCAGCACGACCACGCCACCGAGAAGGGTGATGCCGAGCTTTTTCATGGTTTGGCCCCCTCAGGCGGGGGCGCGCTGCCGCAAGGCAACGGCAAGGGAGCCGGTAGCGACGTTGCCGGATGCGTGTCGGCCGGCAGCGCCTGCGTCGCCAGCCAGCTGGACGCGGCATTCACTTCGGCCAGGCTGAGCCGCTGCGCCACCTTGGCCATGCAGTCGGGCGCGTGGGCGCGGCGCTGCCCGGTCCGAAACGAGCCCATCTGGCCGTTGATGTAGTCGCGCGGCAGCCCGAGCAGACCCGGAATGTTGGGTGCCACGCCCGTGAGTGCCTGGCCGTGGCACTGCACGCAGGCCGGAATCTGGCGCGCCGGGTCGCCCTGAGTGACCAGCAGCTGCCCCATGCGCAGCACCTCGGGCGTGGCGGCCAGCTGCGCCGCGGAGGAGGGCGCTGGGTAGGGCACGTCGATCGAGGAAAAGTATTGCGCGATCTCCATCAGGTAGGTGTCCGACAGCAGGTCCACCATGCCGGTCATCAGGCCGTAGTGGCGGCGCCCTTCGCGAAAGTTGATCAGCTGGTTGTACAGGTAGCCCGCCGGTTTGCCCGCGATGCGCGGGTAGTAACCGTCCGGCCCGGCCCGGCCCTGCTGGCCGTGGCAGGCCGTGCAAGCCTGTGTGCGCTGGGCAATGGTGTCCTCAAAAGGCGCGGCCGCCAGGGCGGTGCGGGTGGTGCAACCGAACGCGAGCAAGGCCAGTGTGGCGAAAAAGAGGTTCGAAAAAAGAGGGTGTTGGAGTTTCACGATGGACGAAATCATGCCTCATCAAAGGCGGCTTTGAAAGTTCTGTGCCATTGGCCCGGTGGGGCTGGCGTGCGCGACCGATGGATTTCAACAAAAACGGTCCGCAGCCTATTATCGACTTCGATGGTTAGCTATCAAAAATATAGTGATCTATCAGCCAGGCCACTCGATGACCACGCTCGATGCGGGATGCGCCACGCAAGGCAGGATGAAACCTTCCTGCTTTTCCTCAAGGCTCAGCCCCGGCCATTCGATCCGGTAAACCACACGCCCCTGGCGCAGGCGGCAGATGCAGGTGCGGCAGGTGCCGTTGCGGCAGGAACTGGCCAGCTCGATGCCGGCGCGCAGCGCGGCTTGCAGCAGCGGCAGGTCGGCCGGCGCATCGAAGCGCAAGCCCGCGGGCTCCAGGCGCGCGTCAAAAATTTCGACCGGCTGGTCCTCGCCCACGCTCATCAGGCAAGCTCCGCACCACGGGGCGCGGCCCTGCGGCTCATGCCGGCCCGCCGTGCGTTTGCGGATGGCCCTGCTCCGCCCTCCCGAATACCAGCAGCAGGTTGTTGGCCGGCATCGCGATCTGCTCGCGCAGCCGCAGGCCGGCCTGGGCCGCCTCGTGCGCCACGTCGGCCAGATGCCGGATGCCCCAATCCGGGTTGCGCGCGCGCAGGCTCTGGTCAAAGGCCAGGTTGCCGGGCGCGGTGGCGACGCCGTCCACCAGATACGGGCCGTAGGTCAGCAGCACGCCGCGCGGTGCCAGGTGCCGCGCGGCGCCACGCATCAGCGCCGCGCAGGTCGGCCACGGCGCAATGTGCAGCATGTTGGCGCAGAAGATGGCGTCCACCACACCGACGCCGGGCCAGTCCCCGTCCATCACATCCAGACGAACCGGCGGGCGCACGTTGACCAGCAGACCACCGGAGCCATCTCGCACACACCAGGCGGCGATCGACGCCAGCGCATCCGCCTGCGGATCGCTCGGCTGCCAGGTCCAGCCCGGCAGACCAGAGGCGAAGTAGGCCACATGCTGCCCCGTGCCGCTGGCAATCTCCAGTGCCGCGCCGCGCTTGGGCAGCAGGCGCTGCAGGACTTCCAGAATCGGCTGCCGGTTGCGTTCGGCGGCGGGGCTGTGCTGGCGCAAATCGCTCATGTGAGCCCCCACGCCCGCCACTGCGCGTGCTGCGCTGCCCCCCGAGGGAACGCAACTTGCTCGGGGCGGCCCGTCGCTGCGTTCATGAGCGTGGCGCGCTGGAGCCCAGCAGTTTCCCGAACTCGGTGCCAAACCGGTGCGCAGCGACGGGCTGGCGCGCGCTTGACCTCGTCTTCAACGCACTCGTCGTAGGTGCGGTAGTAGCGCCCGAGCCAGGCGCAGGTGGCCGCCCAGGCGCTCATCTCCAGCAGCTTGGTCAGCGCCGTGGTGGTTTTGCCCGACAGCACCGACAGACCGGCCTTCTCGCGCGAGCGCGCGGCCAGCAGCACGCCGTGGCAAATGGCGCCCACGGGCTTGCCCCACGCAAAAAATTCCGCCACGTGCGTCTGCAGCAAATTCGATTCCAGATAGGGCCGCATGCCGGGCGCATGGCCGCGCGCCAGCAGCAGGGCATCGAAGTCACCGCTCTTGATGTCCTCATAGCGCAGCGGCTGGCGGAAGGCCTCGCTGCGCGCCATTGCCTCGTAGGCGCGCCGGCCGTTGGCATCGGCCATCAGGATCGGGGCCAGCAGGCCCAGTCCCTGGCCCGTGAGCATGCGCGGATCGGCGTGGCCGGTCGTGCCGTCCGGCGTGGCAAACACCAGGCGATGGCCGAGCGAGGCGAGGATTTGCCACGGCACGGCAGTCTCGGTCGGGTCGAAGTCGGTGGCCGGGATCGGGACAAGGATGGTCGCCATAAGGTCTTTGCGTTGCAAAGCCGATTATCCCTTTCGCGCAGCGGCGCCCCAGGCGGTAAAAGCCAATGCCTGGCCTGGCACTGCCATCGTGTGATCAAAATGACGAGGGCGGCTTTTGCGGCGACAATTCTGCTCCCTTTGAATTTTCAATCCCCAATTTCACAAGTCACCCGTCATGTCCAGCACGCCCATTTACGAGGTTCGCCCCGCCACCCTGAATGACGCCCAGGCCGTCGCCGATATCCACGCCAGCGCGTCGCAGGCCGCCTACAAGGGGCTGGTGCCCGACGAGCATCTGGGCAGTCTGCCCGCGATCAAGCGCCTGTCACTGTGGCGCGAGGCCATCGAGTACGGCGATCCCCAAGTGGTGGTGGCGCTGGAAGGTGACAAGGTGGTCGGCTTCGCCGGCTTTGACCGCTCGCGCGACAAGGGCACGCCGGCCACCACCGGAGAAATCTGGGCGATCTACGCGGCGCCCGCGCATTGGAGCCAGGGCGTCGGCCTGGCGCTGTGGGACGGTGCGCGCGAGGGGCTGCTGGAAGAAGGCTGCACCAACGTGACGGCCTGGGTTCCGCTGCGCAACGAGCGTGCCTTGCGCTTTTTTGAGCTTGCCGGTTTCAAGCGCGAACTGTCCACGGCCAAGACGGTGCCCATGGGCGCCATCAAGGTGGAAGAGATCCGCCTCAAGCGCGCGCTGGCCTGACGACGGCCAAAGGCCATGTCAAAGGGCGGGCCTGCCCATGTCAAGCGGTTTGCAGGCGCAGCAGCCGGGCCGCTTCTTCGGCCCGTGCATCGCCAATCTCGCGCAGCACGCCATCCAGATCCACCGCCTTGCGGCTGCGCTCGAAACGGCCGGTGAGCGCCACCTCGGGGTGCAGCGCGCTGGCGGCATACAGGGCCCAGATTTCGCGGCCATAGTCGGTGGCCAGCAGCTCGGGCGCAAACTGGCCGAAATAGTTTCGCAGGTTGGCCACGTCGCGCTCCAGCATGGCGGGCGCATGGTTGTTGCCCGCCGCGTCGATGGCTTGCGGCAGGTCGATGATCACCGGGCACGCCTGGCCATCGGCGTCCACGCCCATCAGGATGTTGAATTCGCTCAGGTCGCCATGCACCACGCCGGCACACAGCATGCGCACCACTTCCTGGATCAGCGTGTGGTGGTGCTGGCGCGCCTGCTCGGGCGTGAAGGCGAGGTCGTTCAGGCGCGGGGCCGCGTCGCCGTCGGCATTGGTCACCAGCTCCATGAGCAGCACGCCCTCGTGAAAGTGGTAGGGCCTGGGCACGCGCACGCCGGCCGCGGCCAGCCGGTACAGCGCATCGACCTCGGCGTTTTGCCAGGCCTGCTCCTGCACCTCGCGCCCGTAGCGCGTGCCCTTGGCCATGGCGCGCGCCTGCCGGCTGTTTTTGGTCTTGCGGTTTTCGGTGTAGTCCACCGCCTGGCGAAAGGCCCGCTTGTTGGCTTCCTTGTAGACCTTGGCGCAGCGCGTCTCGGCGCCGCAGCGCACCACGAACACCATGGCTTCCTTGCCGCTCATGAGCTGGCGCACGACGCTGTCGATCAGGCCGTCTTCCATCAGCGGCACCAGTCTGGAGGGTATTTTCATGGCGCCATTTTGCGCTGTGTGCGTCAGTGCAGGTGCAGCAGGATCGCCAGGTAGTCAAAAAACAGGCAGTACAGCGCGATTGGCAAGGGCAGCCCCAGCGTCGTGCCGGCCAGGTACTGGCGAAACTTGACGCCCGACAGGGCCAGCGCCGCGTTCAGCGCGGGCAGGGTCTGGAACATCGTGCGCAGCAAGGCAATGCTGGTGACTGGGTGCGCGTGCAGGCGGCCGAGAATCCTGCGGGCCCAGCGGCTTTTGAGCTGCAGCAGCGCGTCGCCGCCCATGAAGCGAATGATCAAAAACGTGATGGCGCACGACATGACGGCCGCGATGTAGGTCACCATGCCGCCCCACGCCCGGCCCAGCGCGAGCACAGCCGCGGCCAGGAAGATCCAGCCCGGTATCTGGATCAGGTTGCCGAGCGAAAACATGGCGACAAAGATCAGCACGCCGCCCAGCTTGTGCGCGAGAAAGGCGTCACGCAAAAACGCGAGGCTGAAGTTGTCGCGCAGGCCAGTGAACCGGAACACCGCGAGCAGTACGCCGAAAAAAACGACCACACCGAGCAGTCGCTTGTACGGGTTCATGGCCGATTTCTTAAGGAAAATAGACCGCTAACCCTTTCAGGGAATGGACAGATAGCTATCAAAATCATAGTCACCCGATGAGCGCGGCATACATCTGGCGCAACTCGCGCTTGAGCAGCTTGCCGCTGGGGTTCTTCGGCAGCGCCTGCGCAAACACCACGTGCTTGGGACTCTTGAAGCTGGCCATGCCGGCCGCGCAATGCGCCATCACCTCGTCCGCGCTGAGCGACTGGCCGGCCTTGACCACGACCACGGCGGTGACTGCCTCGACCCAGCGCGGATGCGGCAGGCCGATCACCGCGACCTCGGACACCTGGGGCAGGCGGTAGATCATTTCTTCCACCTCGCGGCTGGCGACGTTTTCGCCGCCGGTCTTGATCATGTCCTTCTTGCGGTCCACCACCGTGATGTAGCCCTCGTCGTCGATGGTGGCCAGGTCGCCCGAGTGAAACCAGCCGCCCTCGAACGCCGCCCGGGTGCGCTCGTCGTCGTGGAAGTAGCCCAGCATCAGGTGCGGCGAGCGGTGCACGATCTCGCCCACCGCGCCGGGGGCCACGTCGCGCATCTGGTCGTCCACCACGCGGGTTTCCACATTCAGCACGGCGCGCCCGCACGAGCCCGGTTTGCGCAACTGGTCGTCGGGGCCCAGCATGGTGGCCAGCGGCGCGATCTCGGTCTGGCCATACAGGTTCCACAGCCGCACCCGGGGCAGTCGCGCCGCCAATTCGCGCAGCACCTCCACCGGCATGATGGAGGCGCCGTAGTAGCCCTTGGCCAGCGACGAAAGATCGGTCTGGTCGAACAGCGGCGAGCGCAGCAACGCGATCCACACCGTGGGCGGCGCAAAGAAACTGGTGATGCGATGCTTTGCGATCAGCGGCAGCAGGTTGTCGGGAACCGGTTTGGAGGTGATCACGTTGGTTCCGCCCACATAAATGGCCGGGCCAAAAAACACATCGAGCTGCGCGCAGTGGTACAGCGGCAGCGCGTGCAGAGTCCGGTCGTCGCTGGCAATGCCGGCGTCCACCACGCAGCTGACGTATTGCCACAGCACGGCATCGTGCGTCAGCATGGCGCCCTTGGGGCTCGACTCGGTGCCGCTGGTGTAGACGATCTGCGCCAGGTCGGTGCCGTCCAGCGCGACTTCGGGCACCGCGCCGGTGCTAGCGGCCAGCGCGTCGAACGGGGTCATGCCGGGCGCCGGTTCGCTCGGATCTTCTGACGGCAGCCAGACCAATTCGCGCACCGGGGTGTCCAGCGCGGCCCCCGCGCGGGCCAGCTCGGCCAGTCCGCTGTCGGTGGCCAGCATCTGCGCGCCCGCATGGCGCAGGATGTAGGCCACCTCGTCGGCCTTGAGCATGAAGTTGATCGGCACCAGCACCGCGCCGAGCCGCGCCAGCGCAAAACGCAGCGCCGCAAAGGCATGCGAGTTGCGCGCGAGGATGGCAACCCGATCTCCCTTGCCGACACCGCGCCCGGCCAGACCCGCCGCCACGCGTTCGGTGATGCGCTCGAACTCGGCATAGCTCCAGGTCGTGCTGCCGCAGATGACGGCGGTCTTGGCGGGGGTGCGGCGCGCGCTGCGGCGCAGGATATCGGCCAGCGTCTGGCGTCGAATCATCGGGTTCATGGCGTCTCCTTTGTCCGGGCCTGCGGCCAGGCCCCAAGGCGCACTTTACCCGCCGTCCGTGGTTCCGGCTCTTTGCATCCGGGTCAAGGAAACGACTGCATCGGGGCCGCGTTTGCCCGGATCGGCCTGAACGGGCTCGAAAACCTGCTGCCCGGATGAGACGTAGGGCATCAGCGAGTCGGCGATTTGCTGTTGCAGCCGGGCGATTCGCTGCGTGTACATCGTTGCCAGCGCGGCATGATGTTCCGCGGCGGCCTCATGCTCGATGCGCGCGAGATTGGCTTCTTCCAGGTATTCCTGGGCCTTGCGGATGTGAGCCTCAGGGCGTGTGTGGAAAAGATCGAGTCGCATATCAACCTCCTGTGGCAAAGAGCCGACTGAATGTACTGACCGAAACCAGACCCATTGAAGCAGAAATAACATTTTGTGCAAGCCCGTGAGCACTGGAGGGTGTTGCCCGGCGCCGACACCTGTTGGTGCGGCGGGGAGCGCCCATTGACACACTCCGGCGTTAGGGAACAACATGACCAGTTGCTTGCAAAACGCAAGCTTTCGATGTCTGGCCTTCACCCTATGGGAAACATCATGTCCGCACACACCTACAAGATCCTCGAACTGGTCGGCTCCTCCACCGAGGGGACCGATCACGCGATACGCGATGCGATCGCCAAGGCCGCGCTGACGGTCAAGAACATGGATTGGTATGAAGTGACCGAGTCGCGAGGGCATATCGCGAACGGGAAGGTTTCGCACTACCAGGTCACGATCAAGGTGGGCTTTCGGCTGGAGTAGCGCCGCGTGAATGCCTGGTAACTGGCGGAAGAGGTGAGATTCGAACTCACGGACGGTTTCCCGTCGCCGGTTTTCAAGACCGGTGCAATCGACCACTCTGCCACTCTTCCCAAGCCGGCCATTTTACCCGGCGTGGAGCATGCCTTTGGTTTCGATGAACGAGATCACTTCATTCAAGCCGCTGCGGGTCTTCAGGTTGGTCATCACAAAGGGCTTGAGCCCACTGGCCGTGGTGCGCATGCGCCGGGTGTCGGCTTCCATGATGCCGAGGTCCGCGCCCACATAGGGCGCCAGGTCGGTCTTGTTGATCACGAACAGATCGCTCTTGGTGATGCCGGGGCCGCCCTTGCGCGGGATTTTTTCGCCGCCGGCCACGTCGATCACATAAATCGTCAGGTCGCTCAACTCGGGGCTGAAGGTGGCGGCCAGATTGTCGCCGCCGCTTTCCACGAACACGATGTCGGCATCGGGGAAATCGATCAGCATGTGGTCGATCGCCGCGAGGTTGATGGAGGCATCTTCGCGGATGGCGGTGTGTGGACAGCCGCCGGTTTCGACACCCATGATGCGCTCGGCCGGCAGCGCACCGCTCACCGTCAGCAGGCGCTGATCTTCCTTGGTGTAGATGTCGTTGGTGATGACGACCAGGTCGTAGCGGTCGCGCATGGCCTTGCACAGCATCTCCAGCAGCGTCGTCTTGCCGGAGCCGACCGGCCCGCCAATGCCTACGCGCAGCGGCGGCAGCGTCTTGGTGCGATGGGGAATGCTATGCAGACTCATGATCGAAACAACCTCGAATATTGGGTTTCGTGCTGGCTGGAGAGGATCGCCAGCATCGGGGCGAAGGCCTGGCGTTCGCTGTCCATCAGCCCCATGGCGTGATCCACGGCGGACGGGATTTCATCGGCCAGCCGGGCCAGTATGCGCTGCCCCGCATTCTGGCCGAGTGGCACAGACTTGACGGCGGCCTGCACCATATTTTCGGCCCAGCCAAACGCGAACGCGAGCAGGCAGTCGCGAACGCTGGCCTGTGTGGCCGAGGCCGCCAATGCGAATATGACCGGGTAGGTCGGCGGCATTTGCGCGCAGGCTTCGAACTGGGGCTGGCTTGCCGTGGCCTGGTTGCGCAGCCACAGCAACAGTGACTGGCCCATTTGCCCGGTCTGCAGGCGCAGTTCGCTGCTCTCCCGGGTTTGCAGCACCCAGGCGGTGAGTTCACCCAGATGCTCCAGATCGCCGCGCCGCCAGGCTGCAATCGCCTTGGCCACAACGGCCAAATCGCCGCGTGCCAGTGTCAAGTGAAGTTGATCCACCAGCCAGTTGGATGCTATCGTTTCGGTAGTTATTCCCGCCCTGTCCACGCCGGCTTCCAGCCCTTCGGAGTATGAAAACCCGCCGACCGGCAACGCCGGGGAGGCGAGCCAGATCAACTGCAGCAGGCTCGGTGCTGGCAGGCGCTCGGTATCTTTGGGTGCACGCATCAGTGGCTGTGGTGTTCGTGGCCGTGATCGTGCCCGTGCGCATGGTCGTGCGCGCCGGCGGCGTAGGCGCCGCCCTCGGGCTCAAACGCTTCATGCGCCGGGTTCACAACCAGATGCATGGAACGCAGCAGATCGGCCAGCACGTGATCGGGCTCGATTTTGAGGTGATCGGGTTGAAGCTCGATCGGCACATGGCGGTTGCCCAGGTGATAGGCCGCGCGCGTGAGGTCGAACGCGGTCCCGTGCTCCGCACACTGGGTGATGCGCAGCACGGCCTGCGGGGCGGCAATCATGCGGATCAACGAGCCATCCTGGGCCACCAGCACGTCGCCGCCACGCACCACCGTGCCACGCGGCAGGAAGACGCCCAACGCGCGGCCGAGCGAGTCGGTTGCATAGAAACGGCTTTTCTGGCGCACATCCCAGTCGAGCTCGACGGTGGCCGCGCGCTTGACCAGGGCGCCGGCCAGGCCGGCCCCCTTGGCGATGAGTCTGGATACCTGTAGCATCAAAACAGAAAGTAGCGTTGTGTCATGGGCAGGCTGGCGGCAGGCTCGCACGTGAGCAAGCGGCCGTCGGCGCGCACTTCGTAAGTCTGCGCGTCCACCTCCATCCGGGGAGCGTAGTCGTTGTGGATCATGTGACGCTTGCCGAGGCCGCGAATGCCCCGCACGGCACTCAGGGGTTTGGCCAGCCCGAAACGCTCCTTGATGCCGGCCCGCAAACCGGCCTGCGACACAAAGGTGAGCGAGGATTTGGCCAGCGCGCCGCCAAAGGCGCCGAACATCGGGCGGTAGTGCACGGGCTGCGGCGTCGGAATGGAGCCGTTGGGGTCGCCCATGGCCGCCATGGCGATGAAGCCGCCCTTGAGGATCAGGGCGGGCTTGACGCCAAAAAACGCCGGCGACCAGAGTACCAGGTCGGCCCATTTGCCGACCTCAATCGAGCCCACCTCGTGCGCAACGCCGTGCGCGATCGCCGGATTGATGGTGAACTTGGCGGCATAGCGCTTGACCCGGAAGTTGTCGTTGCGCTGCTGGACCTGGACAGGCTCCGCCTGGCCGGGAGGAGCCAGCCAGCCGCGCTGCTGCTTCATCTTGTGCGCGGTTTGCCAGCAGCGGATGATGACCTCGCCGACCCGTCCCATGGCCTGCGAATCGCTGGAGAACATGCTGATGGCACCGAGGTCGTGCAGCACGTCTTCGGCCGCGATCGTTTCCTTGCGGATGCGGCTCTCGGCAAACGCCAGATCCTCGGCAATGGCCGGATTCAGGTGGTGGCACACCATCAGCATGTCCACATGCTCGTCCAGCGTGTTGACCGTGTAGGGGCGCGTCGGATTGGTGGAGGAGGGCAGCACATTGGCCTCGCCCACGACCTTGAGAATGTCCGGTGCATGGCCGCCGCCCGCGCCCTCGGTGTGGAAGGTGTGGATGGTGCGGCCCTTGAAGGCGGCGATGGTGTCTTCCACAAAGCCGGACTCGTTCAGGGTATCGGTGTGGATGGCGACCTGGATGTCGGTGGCTTCGGCTACGCAGAGGCAGTTGTCGATGGCGGCCGGCGTGCTGCCCCAGTCCTCATGCAGCTTCAATCCCATGACCCCGGCGTTGACCTGCTCGTGCAGGGCGCCCGGCAGGCTGGTGTTGCCCTTGCCCAGGAAACCCAGGTTCATCGGAAAGGCATCGGCCGCCTGCAGCATGCGCTCGATGTTCCACGGGCCCGGCGTGCACGTGGTGGCCAGGGTGCCGGTGGCCGGGCCGGTGCCGCCACCGATCATGGTGGTCACGCCCGAGCTCAGCGCCTCCTCGATCTGCTGCGGCGAAATGAAATGAATATGGGTATCGACGCCGCCGGCAGTGACGATGCGGCCCTCGCAACTGATGATCTCGGTACCGGGGCCGATGACCATGTCCACACCGGGCTGGGTGTCCGGATTGCCCGCGTTGCCGATGGCGGCAATGCGTCCACCTTGAAGGCCGATGTCGGCCTTGACGATGCCCCAGTGATCGATGATCAGCGCGTTCGTCAGGACCGTGTCCATCGCGCCTTCGGCGCGCGTGCGCTGGCTCTGCGCCATACCGTCGCGGATGGTCTTGCCGCCGCCGAACTTCACTTCCTCGCCGTAGCCGCCGCCGCGCAGGGTGAGGTCCTGCTCCACTTCAACGATCAGGTCCGTGTCCGCGAGCCGGATCCGGTCGCCCACTGTGGGGCCGAAGATTTCGGCATAGGCGCGCCGCCCGATGCTGGCCATCACGCGGCTCCTGGGGACGGCGCATCGAGCGCCCCCATGACGTCGCCGTGAAAGCCGAACACGCGGCGCTCCCCGGCGTAGTCCACCAGCTCCACCGTGCGCTGCTGGCCCGGCTCGAAACGCACGGCGGTGCCGGACGTGATGTTCAGGCGCATGCCGCGCGCCGCGGCACGATCGAAGCGCAGCGCGGCGTTGGTTTCCGCGAAGTGGTAGTGCGAGCCGACCTGAATGGGCCGGTCGCCCGTGTTTTGCACCGCCATGGGGAGCGTGCGGCGCCCCGCGTTCAGCAGGTGCTCGCCATCGTCGGTGAAGAGTTCTCCGGGGATCATGAAGTCATCCTTTCAGATGATGGGCTGGTGCACCGTGACCAGTTTGGTGCCGTCGGGAAAGGTGGCTTCCACCTGGATGTCGGCGATCATCTCGGCGATGCCGTCCATCACGTCGGCACGGGTCAGGATGGTGCGGCCTTCGCTCATGAGCTGTGCCACCGTCCTGCCGTCGCGCGCGCCCTCCATGACCGCGGCGGAGATCAGTGCCACGGCTTCGGGGTAGTTGAGCTTGAGCCCGCGCGCACGCCGGCGCTCGGCCAGCAGGGCGGCCGTGAAGATCAGGAGCTTGTCTTTTTCGCGCGGCGTCAGTTCCATGGGGTGCAGATCAGGTCAGGCGGAATGGGCGATTCATTGTGCAGCAACTTGCGTTCCAGGCACACCCCCGGCGCATTTTTCAGGTGCGGCCCCGCCGTCTGGCATCCAACGCACCTTGCAGGTGCCGCGCGATGCCCGAAACGGTGCGTTCGTGAGCGATTTCGATGGCTGTGCGCTCGCGAGCGGGACGCACGGGCCTGGCATGGAGCTTGCTGATACCGGCTCGATCTGATTGTGGATCGCAACTTTCTTGGAGAAGAGAAATGAACCGACGAGGGAATCTCAAGGCGGTCGCCGTGGCGGCTGCCGTTGCCAGCGGCGCGTTTGCCTTTGCGCCTCAGGCGTTCGCGCAGGACACCATCAAGGTTGGCATCCTGCATTCGCTGTCGGGCACGATGGCGATTTCAGAGACGGCGCTGAAAGACATGGCGTTGATGACCATCGAGGACATCAACAAGCACGGCGGTGTCATGGGCAAACAGCTCGAACCCGTGGTCGTCGACCCGGCGTCCAACTGGCCGCTGTTCGCCGAGAAGACCAAGCAGTTGCTGGGGCAGGACAAGGTGGCCGTGATCTTCGGCTGCTGGACCTCGGTATCGCGCAAGTCGGTGCTGCCGGTGGTCGAAGAAATGAACGGCCTGCTGTTCTATCCGGTGCAATACGAAGGCGAGGAGCTGTCGAAGAACGTGTTCTACACCGGTGCCGCGCCCAACCAGCAGGCCATTCCCGCCGTGGATTACCTCATGAGCAGGGAAGGCGGGGGCGCCCGCCGCTTCGTGCTGCTGGGCACCGACTACGTGTACCCGCGCACCACGAACAAGATCCTGCGCGCCTTTTTGCATAGCAAGGGTGTGAAGGACTCGGACATTGATGAAAAATACACCCCATTCGGTCACAGCGATTACCAGACCATCGTGGCCGACATCAAGAAGTTCTCGCAGGGCGGCAAGACGGCCGTGATCTCCACCATCAACGGCGACTCCAATGTGCCGTTCTACAAGGAACTCGGCAACGCTGGCCTGAAAGCCAAGGACGTGCCGGTGGTGGCTTTCTCGGTGGGCGAGGAAGAGCTGCGCGGCGTCGATGCGAAGCCGCTGGTGGGGCACCTGGCTGCGTGGAATTACTTCATGTCGCTCAAAAATCCGACCAACGCCGCCTTTATCCAGCAGTGGAGCGAGTACGCCAAAGCCAAGAAGCTGCCGGGTCAGGCGGACAAGCCGCTGACCAATGACCCGATGGAAGCGACATGGATCGGCATCCACATGTGGAAGCAGGCGGTGGAGAAGGCGAAATCCACCGGCACCGACAAGGTGATCGCGGCGATGGCCGGTCAGACCTTCAAGGCGCCGGACGGATTCACCGTCGAGATGGACCCGAAGAACCACCATCTGCACAAGCCGGTGTTCATCGGCGAGATTCGTGGCGACGGCCAGTTCAGCGTGGTGTGGAGGACGCCGGCACCGATCAAGGCCCAGCCCTGGAGTCCCTTCATCGAAGGCGACGACAAGAAGCCCGACTATCCGGCCGGCAAGTCGTCCTGAGCAAGTGGGCACCGGCCCATTCCCTGGCGAGATTCTTCATGCTTCGGCGATCGATCCAGGCGGTGTTGGCGGCACTGCTGATGGCAGGTGCCGCTCACGCGCTGACACCGGATGAGGCCGTGGTCATGGCGACGGGCGACGCCAGCGACCGCGTGGCTGCCATCAACAAGGCGGTCTTGAGCGCCGATGCGAAAACAGCCGACTTTCTCCAGGCCCTGGCCGATGACGCGGTCAAGACCACGCCCGCCCATGTCTATGTCATGAGGAACGGGAAGGGCTACGATCCCGTCACTGGCAGCCCGCTGAAGGTGCCTGACGATGCCGAGGATGTGGTCAACAGCAACCTGCTGCGCGGCACGCTCGACTCCGCGATGGCAGCGCTCAAGCTGTCCAGCCCTGATGAGAAGGTGCGTGCGGACGCGGTGCAGACGCTGCTGAACGAGCCCGACGAATCGCACCTGCCGCTGGTGGAGAAGGCGCTGGCGGCCGAAAGCAATCCGCAGATCAAGGCCAGGCTCGAGCGCGTGCGCGCCGCCAGCATGCTCGACAGCCCCGATCTGACGCACCGGCTCGAAGCGGCCGCGACGCTGGCGACCGGCCGCAGCCCCGAGGTCAAACTGCTGCTCAACGAGCGCCTGGGCAAGGAAGACAATGCCGCAGTCAAGGCAGCACTGCGGGCGGCGGTGCGCAGCATCGACAGCCGGCTGGTCTGGGGCGACCGCATCAACGCGATTTTCAGCGGCGTCAGCCTGGGCTCGGTACTGCTGCTCGCGGCGCTCGGCCTGGCCATCACCTACGGCCTGATGGGCGTCATCAACATGGCGCACGGCGAGCTGATCATGATCGGCGCCTACGCCACCTATGTGATGCAGGGCCTGTTTCAGAAATACCTGCCGGCAGGGGCCTTCGGCTGGTACCTGCCGGCGGCGATCCCGGTTGCGTTCCTGGCGTCGGCGCTGGTTGGTGCGGTGCTGGAACGCGGCGTGATCCGTTTCCTGTATGGCCGGCCGCTCGAAACGCTGCTCGCCACCTGGGGCATCAGCCTGGTGCTGCAGCAAGGGGTGCGCTCGCTGTTCGGTGCCCAGAACGTGGGCGTTGAAAACCCCCGCTGGATGAGCGGCGGCTTCACCATGCTCGGCAATGTCACGCTGCCGTGGAACCGCATCGGCATCATCATCTTCGCGGCGCTGGTGCTGCTGGCGATGGGCTGGCTGATCGGCCGCACGCGGCTGGGACTGTTCGTGCGCGGCGTCACGCAAAACCGGCCGATCGCCTCCTGCATGGGCGTGAACACGGCGCGCGTCGATACTTACGCGTTCGCGCTGGGCTCCGGCATCGCCGGGCTCGCGGGCTGTGCGCTCTCGCAGATCGGCAATGTCGGGCCCGACCTCGGCCAGAGCTACATCGTCGACTCGTTCATGGTCGTGGTGATGGGTGGCGTCGGCCAGCTCGCCGGCACCGTGTATGCGGCCATGGGCCTGGGCATTCTCAACAAGTTCATCGAAGGCTGGGCCGGCGCCGTGCTCGCAAAGATCGCGGTGCTTGTCTTCATCATCATCTTCATCCAGAAGCGCCCCCAGGGCATCTTCGCCATGCGGGGCCGCAGCGCGGAAGTATGACCCACCCCCGTTGCCTGCTCACTTCGTGTAGCCGCCTCCCTCCTCAAGGGGGCGACACCAGCGGCCCGGCCAAGCCGGTTCCGCGGTGTCACTGGATGGGGCTTCGCTTCGCTTGCCTTGGTCTGCCGCCATGACCCGGATCTCACTTCCTCCACAGACGCAGCTCTTCAGTGCCGGGGGCTGGGTTGCATTCTGCGTGGCGTTGATCGCGGTGTGCGCCGTCGCGCCGCTGCTGAACCTGGTGGTGCCCCGGGGCAGCCTGTTCCACCTCAGCGACTACGCGGTGGCACTGGTCGGCAAGATCATGTGCTACGCCATCTGCGCGCTCGCGATGGACCTGGTCTGGGGCTATACCGGCATCCTGAGCCTGGGGCATGGGGTGTTCTTTGCGCTCGGCGGCTATGCGATGGGCATGTACCTCATGCGCCAGATCGGCCGCGACGGCAACTACAAGAGCGATCTGCCGGACTTCATGGTGTTCCTTGACTGGAAGACGCTGCCCTGGCACTGGACCTTCAGTGGCAGCTTCATCGCCACCCTGTTCCTGATTGTCGCGGTGCCCGGCCTCGTGGCCTTCGTGTTCGGCTACTTCGCGTTTCGCTCGCGCATCAAGGGCGTGTATTTTTCCATCATCACGCAGGCCATGACCTACGCCGCGATGCTGCTGTTCTTCCGCAACGAAACGGGTTTTGGCGGCAACAACGGGTTTACCGATTTCAAGCGCATCCTGGGCACGCCGATCGCGACCCCCGCCATGCGCATGACGCTCTTTGTGCTGACCGGCTTGACGCTGCTCGCCTTCTTCCTGTTCGCGCGCTGGCTGGTGCGCAGCAAATTCGGCCGCGTGCTGCAGGCCATCCGCGACGCCGAGACGCGCGTCATGTTCTCGGGCTACAACCCCATCGGCTACAAGCTCACCATCTGGGTCATCTCGGCCATCATGTGCGGCGTCGCGGGCGCGCTGTACGTGCCGCAGGTGGGCATCATCAATCCCGGCGAGATGAGCCCGGCCAACTCGATCGAGATCGCGATCTGGGCGGCCGTTGGAGGACGCGCCACCTTGATCGGCCCGATCATTGGGGCCTTCATCGTGAACGGCGCCAAGAGCTGGCTGACCGAGGCGTATCCCGAATTCTGGCTGTATTTCCTCGGCGCCCTGTTCATCGCGGTGACGCTGTTCTTGCCGAATGGCGTGGTCGGCCTGGTCAGGAAGCTCAAGGGAGGTTTGAGATGACGCCCGACCTTCTGGAGGAGGGCGCGCGCCGCGTCGAGGTGCATGCACAGCTGGAGCAGCAGGGCCGCACTGCCTCTGGCGGGCGTGCGGCCGGCTTCGGCCGGGTCGCGACGCCGGGCGAGATTGACGTCACGCATGGCCGCATCCTCTACCTTGAAGATGTGAGCGTGAGCTTCGACGGCTTCAAGGCCATCAACAAATTGTCTTTGGATATCGCACCGGGCGAGCTGCGCTGCATCATCGGCCCCAATGGGGCCGGCAAGACGACGATGATGGACATCATCACCGGCAAGACCCGGCCCGACGAAGGTACGGTGTTCTTTGGCAGCACCATCGACCTGCTGCGCTACAAGGAGGCCGAGATTGCCCAGCTCGGCATCGGCCGCAAGTTCCAGAAGCCCACCGTGTTCGAGCAGTTGACCGTGCTTGAAAACCTGGAGCTGGCGCTCAAGACGGGCAAGGACGTGGCGTCATCCATGTTCTTCAAGCTCGACTCGGCGCAAAGCGACCGGCTCGCCGAGGTGCTGCGCACCATTCACCTGGCCGACAGCGTGGCGCGCAGGGCGGGCAATTTGAGCCACGGCCAGAAGCAGTGGCTGGAGATCGGCATGCTGCTGATGCAGGCCCCCAGGCTGTTGCTGCTCGACGAGCCCGTGGCCGGCATGACCGACGAGGAGACCGTGCGCACGGCCGAGCTGTTCCTCTCGCTCAAAGGCAAGCACTCGCTGATGGTGGTGGAGCATGACATGAGCTTCATCAAATCCATCTCCGAAATCGTGACCGTGCTGTGCGATGGATCGGTGCTGGCGCAGGGCACGCTGGATCAGGTGCAGGCGGATGAGCGCGTCATCGAAGTTTATTTGGGGCGTTGAATATGTTGAACGTCAAGAACATCAACCAGTACTACGGCGGCTCGCACATCCTGCGCGACGTAAGCCTGCAGGTCCACCTGGGCCAGGTCACCGTGCTGCTGGGTCGCAACGGCGTGGGCAAGACCACGCTGCTCAAGAGTCTGATGGGGCTGGTTCCGATCAAGACTGGCAGCATCGAATTCGACGGCAAGGCGATCCACCATGCCGCGCCCTGCGAGCGCGCGCGCGCCGGCATCGGCTTCGTGCCGCAGGGGCGCGAAATCTTCGCGCGGCTCACGGTGCAGGACAACCTGCGCATGGGGCTGGCGTACAAGAGCGCCAGCACCCCGATCCCTGCCGAGCTCTACGAACTGTTCCCCGTGCTCAAACAGATGCTGGGCCGGCGCGGTGGCGATCTCTCGGGCGGGCAGCAGCAGCAGCTGGCGATCGCACGCGCGCTGGCAGCCAAGCCGAAGCTGCTGATCCTGGATGAGCCCACCGAAGGCATCCAGCCCAGCATCATCAAGGACATCGCCCGTGTGATCCGCGGCCTGGCCGACCGTGGCCTGAACGGGGAAAAGGTGGCCATCCTGCTGGTAGAGCAGTACTACGACTTCGCGCAGGACCTGGCCGACGACTACCTGGTCATGGAGCGCGGTGAGTTCGTTGCGCGCGGGCGGGGCAGGGATATGGAAGCTGATGGCGTGCGGCGCCTGGTGGCCATCTGAGCGCCGGCGATGCCGCGCCGCGCGGGCTGACCAGGGGCGGCTCATCACCCCCGGCAAGTCAACGGCGGGTCAAACCTGGCTGTGCGCCTTCACAAATCGATGGTACCCAAAGCCGCCGCCGTGGCGAGAGAACGCTTCATTCATCCTGATACGCCGGCGCAGCAGCTCGCGGGTCTGCATCGCCCCTGCGTCGGACATTTCATAAGGGAGACTTGCTGCCAGATCCCTGTAGCACTTCGAGATGTACTGGCCGTCCGCCACTGCACACATGCTGTCGGGGTGGAGTCTCAGCATGTAGCTGGCATCAGGCAGGACGGCGATCTTTCCGCCCGCCAGATCAATGCACTTGGACGTGTGCATGACATCTTCGGCAAACCCGGGCTTCCACGGCGGGTAGGTCTCGCGCCGGCCAATGGCGTGCATGGTTCCGAACTGGAGGCCGAACCGGTCGATGTCCATGGCGGGAAACTGCCCGATGTGGCGCACGACGCAACCGCTGTGGTTGCGGAAATATTGGGTGGGCGCCGTGGCGAAACTGGCTTCGTGGGATTTGAAATACGAGACGGCCTGGGCCGCGAAGGCGGGCTCCACACAGTCATCGTCATCAAGAACCGCAACCAGCGCGCCGGATGCGATCGTCAAGGCGCGGTTGCGGGCATGGGCCGGGCCGGTCTGCACCGCGTCGGACTGAACCACCTTGACGCGGGAATCCGAATGCACCAGAGGGCTGTAGTCCTCGCCGTCATCTGGAGAGACAACCAACTCCCAGTCCTGCATCGTCTGGCGCTTCAGGGACTCCAGCGCCATCATCGCGAATCGAGGTCGCCTGCAGGCGGCCATCAGGAAAGAGATTGCAGGCTTGTTCATTGCGTCTCGACCTTCTCCCGACCCTTCCATTCGCCAGCAGAAGTGGCGCGGATGAAAGGCGGGCAAGACTTCGGCGGCTTCAGAGGCTTCGGGTCTGGCACAAAGTGTAACGAGATCGGAGAAACGTTGTCGCGAAGCGGGCACTTCGCACCAGCAGCTTCCGTGGCACTCCAGCCGCCGGGCGTGCCATCGACACCCAAAGTTTGATCCGTGGAGCGTGCCCCGTGCGTCGATACTTTTTACATTTCGATCTTCGCGCGTCTTCGTGTATTCGAAAGATATGTATACAAATCAATTGCTTTCTGAGTCGCGTTCATTTTGGCGTGAGTTATGCATATCGGGCCCGGAGCCGGTAGCGGCTCGCAGACTCTGAAAGGTGGACATGAACATGATGATGAAATCGGCGCGACTAATTCCGGCCGCCGCGGCCCTGATGGCTGTAATGGCATTCACAGGACCGCAAGCACGTGCCGACGTGATTCCGTTTGCATTTGACGGTGGTGGGTTCAGCGGCAGCGGCTTTCTGACGGTCGCGCCGAATGTGGCGCCGGCGGATCCGAATCCGATCTGCGGAACCGCTGGCAACAATCCCTGCCGCACCGATCCCGCCGGAGCTTACGCGATCACCGCGGTCAGCGGGACTTTCTCCAACGCGGCGAACGGCATCGTCAACGCCGCGATCACCGGACTGGTGCCGATCAACCCGGCGAACGAGAGGGACCCGACGTTCGACCCTCTGGTTCCTTCCAGCCTCAGCTTCATTGATTACACGGGTGGTGCCCTGACCTACAACAACCTGCTTTTCCCCGATGGGTCGCCGATAGACTGCGCCTACCCCTTCAGCGGAACCTTCCTGGACGTCTTCGGCATGGCGTTCACGGTCGCCGGGGGATATACGGTGGATCTGTGGGGCGACGGGGCCGAGCCGGATCTCGGTCTGACGTATGGTGTCGGCGTGACCGATGGGACCAAGCTGCTCGCCTATCAGTTTGATGGCGTGAATGCGACGGTTCCGGAGCCAGCCACCCTGGCATTGTTCGGCATCGGCCTGCTTGGCATGATGCTCGCTTCGCGCAAGCGGAAGACCGTCTTGTAGCGCCGCGGCGGGCGCGCGTCGCGCTATTGGATTGATAGCGTTAGGTGGACCAGATGCGCGGGCTCCGGGCCGGTTTGGCCCATAAACGCGCGCGCCATGCGGCCCAGACCTGGCGCAGCAGCCCCATGGCGGGCTCGACCAGCGGTGCCAGCGCGCGCACCACCACCACCCGGCCGTCGGGGCTGGTAGCGCCGGCGCTGCCCTGCAGCTCATGCGCTTCGATCACGGCGCGCGCGGCGTCCAGCGCCTGCTGGCGGCGCGCGCGCGCCAAAGGGTTGCCGGTCACGAAAAAGATCGAGGCCATACAGCGCCGGCCCGCGAGGCCCAGCGGACTGTCCAGCAGCCGCGCGTCCGTGGCGTCGATGCGTCCGCGCTCCAGCCAGACGCCGGCCAGCTCGATGTGCTGGCAAAAGCTGCCATGCACGAAAGGGCGCCCGGCCTGGGGCAGTCCGAGCGCGGTCACGTCCCAGCCGATCAGTTCGGCCTGCGGCGCCAGCGCCAGGCTCAGGTGATTGGTGGCAAGGCAGCCGTCGTGGCAAATGGTTTCCAGTGGCAGCCACTCCAGTCGCGCGCCTGCTTCAAGCGCGAGGTGGGTGCGCTGCACGGCCGCCTCGCCCAGGGTTTTGTAAAAGCGCGTGGCCCCGGGTGTGGTGATGAGGCCGTGCGCGCCGGCGCCGACCGTGATGCCGATGTCCAGTGTGTCGCCGCCGACCAGGCCGCCGGGCGGATGCACCAGCACGTTGTGGCAAGTCGCGTCGCCTTCGGGGTACAGGGTCTGCAGAATACGCAGAGGGCCATCGTGCTGAAAGCGGGCTACGCTCCTGCCCGATTCAAGGCGGTAGTCGAGCTGCAGTCGGGCGTGCCAGGGCATGAAGGTAGTTTAAGCGGCCGCTTCGGCCTGCCCGCCACGCGTCATGTGTGAGGCAGCTTGTCAGCTCACAAACTGCAGCGCAGCCAGCTTGGCATAGATGCCACCCAGCGCCACCAGCGTCTCGTGCGTGCCCTGTTCCACGATGCGGCCATGGTCGATCACCACGATGCGGCTGGCCTGCTGCACGGTGGCCAGGCGGTGCGCAATCACCAGCGTGGTGCGGCCCTGCATGGCCGACTCCAGTGCCGCCTGCACCATGCGCTCGCTCTCGGCGTCGAGTGCGCTGGTGGCCTCGTCCAGCAGCAGCAGCGGCGGGTTTTTCAGCATGGCGCGCGCAATCGCGATGCGCTGGCGCTGGCCGCCCGACAGGCGCACACCGCGCTCGCCCAGGAAGGTGTCGTAGCCCTCGGGCAGCGCCGTGATGAATTCGTGCGCGAAGGCGGCCAGCGCGGCGGCTTTGACCTCGTCATCACTGGCGTCAGGTTTGCCGTAGCGGATGTTCTCCAGCGCGCTGGTCGAGAAAATCACCGCGTCCTGCGGCACGATGCCGATGCGCTGGCGCAGGTCGTGCAGGGCCATGTCGCGCGTGGCCACGCCGTCGAGCCGGATCGTGCCCGCCAGCGGATCGTAGTAGCGCAGCAGCAGCTGGAACACCGTGCTCTTGCCCGCGCCGCTGGGGCCGACCAGCGCCACCGTTTCGCCGGGCGCCACGCTCAGGCTGAAATCCGTCAACGCGGCCTGCGTCGGGCGCGAGGGGTAATGGAATGTGATTGCTTCGAAACTGATAGCGCTACCCGAAGATGTGGCGGGGACTTCAACGGGTTTTAAGGGTGAAACGATGGGTGAACGCGATCCCAGCAGTTCCATCAAGCGCTCGGTCGCGCCGGCCGCGCGCAGCAAGTCGCCGTAGACCTCGCCCAGCACCGCAAACGCGCTGGCCAGGATGATGACGTAGAGCACCGTCTGGCCCAGATGCCCGGCCGACATGCTGCCCGCCATCACGGCCTGCGTGCCCTGGTACAGGCCCCACAGCAGCGCCGCACTGGTGGCAATGATGATGAAGGCGACCAGCACGGCGCGTGCCTTGGAGCGATGCACCGCGGTGGCGAAGGCGTTCTGGGTCGAGGTGTCGAAGCGCGCCGATTCACGCGCTTCGGCGGTATAGCTTTGCACCACGGGGATCGCGTTGAGCACTTCGGCGGCGATGGCGCTGGAATCGGCGATGCGGTCCTGGCTGGCGCGCGAGAGCTTGCGCACGCGCCGGCCAAACCACAGGCTGGGCAGCACGATCAGCACCAGGATCACGAACACCGTGAACATGACATACGGGTTGGTCCAGACCAGGATGCCGAGCGCGCCGACGCCCATCACCGTGTTGCGCAGCCCCATGCTCAGCGATGAGCCGACCACGGTTTGCACCAGCGTCGTGTCACCCGTCAGGCGCGAGAGCACTTCGCCGGTCTGCGTGGTCTCGAAGAACTCGGGGCTCTGGCGCAGCACGTGGGCATAGACCGCGTTGCGAATGTCGGCGGTGACGCGCTCGCCGAGCCAGCTCACCATGTAAAAGCGCCCGGCGGAAAACAGGCCCAGCGCCACGGCCACCGCAAACAGCGCGAAGAAATGCTCGCGCAGGGCCATCACCTGCGCGCCCTTGTCGGTGCTCACCAGGCCGCCGTCGATCAGGCTGCGCAGCGCCAGCGGAAAGAGCAGGGTGGCCACGGCGGCCATGACCAGGAACATCAGTGCCAGAGCGATGCGGCCGCGATAAGGCCGCAAAAAAGGCAGCAGACCGGACAGTGAACGGGGCGAGCCCTTGGGGGCGTTGGAGGTGGTGGTAGCCATGGCGACAGTGTAGCCAACAACTTGCCTTTGCAGAAATAGCCTTGACAATGGTTGCTTAGACAATTATTATTTCGGGCATGGATGAAAAACACATGGCCGCACCGCCCGATGCCAAAGGGGCACCGGTGACCGAGTTCTATCGTGCGGAGAACTACTTTGCCGAGAACAGCATCGGTCACCTGATGCGCAAGACCGTGACCCGCGTGACGCAGGCGGTGGACCGTGAGATGGAGCCCAATGGCCTGACGAATGCGCAGTGGGTGCCGCTCGTGAAGCTGTACGTGGGCGACGCCGACACGGCGGCCGGGCTGGCGCGCGAATGCGAACTGGACGCCGGCGCCATGACGCGGCTGCTGGACCGGGTCGAGGCCAAGGGCCTGTGCAGCCGCCAGCGCTCGTCGCAGGACCGCCGCGTGGTCAAACTGCAACTGACTGACGAGGGCCGCGCCGCTGCGCTGAAGATCCCTGAGGTGCTCGCTCGCATCCAGAATGCTTGTCTGGCAGGTTTCACGTATGAAGAATGGCAGACCCTCAAGGGTTATTTGCGCCGCATCCTGGACAACGCCCAGGCTCTCGCCGCAACTGGAGAATCGAATGAAAAATAACAAGACCCGTGAGGCGGAACCTCTGCGTCGGCTCAAGCTTGGCGTCCTCGTGCTGGCGCTGGGCTTGAGTGCCTGTGCCGACATGTCGGGCGTTGCGCCGGCACAGTCAAGCATGCGCGATCCGGCCTCGCTCGGCCTGAGCACCGGCAGCGCTGCGGCGCCCGCCGTGTCTGCACAATGGTGGCTGGAATTCGGTGATGCGCAGCTCGACCAGCTGATCGCGCAGGCGCTCGCCAGCAACCCGAGCCTGAAGCTGGCCCAGGCCCGCCTCGCCCGGGCCCAGGCCATGGCAGGAGTGGTCCGGGCCGCGACGCTGCCGCAAGTAGGCGGCGCAATGAATCTGAACCGGCAGAAGTTCAGTGGCAATTACATCTACCCGCCGCCGTTGGGCGGCGCGATTTACAACTCGGGCGACGCCCAGCTGAACGCGAGCTGGGAGCTTGATTTCTTCGGCAAGAACCGCGCCGCTCTTGACGCCGCGATCGGCACGGCCAAGGCGGCCGAGGCCGATGCCCAAGCCGCGCGTGTGCTGCTGGCCAGCCAGGTCACGCGCAGCTATTTCCAGCTGGCGCGCCTGAATGACCAACTGGCCGTGGGGCGGCGCACGCTGGCCCAGCGCGAAGAAACACTGGCCATCGTGCACGATCGCTTCAGCGCCGGGCTCGATACCAAACTGGAACTGCGCGAGAGCGAAGGCGGCCTGCCCGACGCGCGCCAGCAGATCGAGGCGCTGCAGGAACAGATCGCACTGACCCGCAATGCGCTGGGTGCACTGGTTGGGCAACCAAATGCGGCGCAAGCCCATACTGCACCTTCACTTTCAGCTATTAAAGGCATAGCATCCGCGCCAGTGATCCCGGCCGATCTGCTGGGCCGTCGCGCCGACATTGTGGCGGCCCGCTGGCGCGTCGAAGCGTCCACGAAGGACGTGGCCAGTGCCAAGGCGCAGTTTTATCCCAACATCAATCTGGCGGCCTTTGCCGGCTTCTCCAGTCTCGGCTTCGGGCAACTGTTCAGGAGCGGCAGTGAGCAATGGAACGTCGGCCCGGCGCTGACGCTGCCGATTTTCGAGGGAGGGCGCCTGCGCGCCAACCTGCGCGGCAAAGCCGCGGACCAGGACGCCGCTGTCGAGAGTTACAACGCCGCCGTGATCGACGCCGTGCGCGATGTGGCCGACCAGGTCGCCTCCTCGCAATCCATCGTGCGCCAGCAGACCGAGCAGCGCGCTGCGCAAGCCGCGGCCGAGGGCGCCTACGAGATCGCCGTGCAACGCTACAAGGCCGGGCTGGGCAACTACCTCAACGTATTGACCGCCGAGACCAGTGTGCTCGGCCAGCGCCGCCTCGCCGTGGACCTGAGCGCGCGTGCGCTGGACACGCAAGTCGCGCTGATCCGCGCCCTCGGCGGCGGCTACCAGGCCGACGCCGTTGCTCAATCTAGCGCCGGCTATCAGACCGGGGCCGTGACCCAGCCCGGTGCCGGCCAGGTGGCTGGCACCACCACCGCACAAAAATAATTCACTCCCCCGATTCACACCCGCAAATCAAGCATCATGAACGACGCAACGCAAACCTCCGCAGATCAAAGCATTCCCGCCGGCAACCCCAGGCGCAAAAAGGCGCTGATGACGCTGGCGACCGTGGTCGTGCTGGCCGGCCTGGGCTGGGCCGCCTACGAATGGGTCGTCGCGAGCCATTTTGAGGACACTGACAACGCCTATGTGCAGGGCAACGTGATCCAGATCACGCCGCAGATCAGCGGCACGGTGATGGCCATCATGGCCGACGACACCGACTTCGTGCGCGCCGGCCAGCCGCTGGTCAAGTTCGATCCCGCCGATGCCAGGGTCGCGCTGGAGCAGGCCGAAGCCAACCTCGGGCAGGCCGTGCGCCAGGTGCGCACGCTGTACGCCAACAATGGCACGCTTGCCGCGCAGATCACGCTGCGCGAAGCCGATGTGGTGAAGGCGCAGAGCGACATCAGTCGCGCCAGGGACGATCTGAACCGGCGCCAGTCGCTGGCGGGCAATGGGGCCGTGTCCAAAGAAGAACTTGAGCATGCGCGCACCCAGCTGGCGGTTGCCCAAAGCGCCGAGGCTGCCGCCCAGGCCGCTGTCGTGGCGGCCCGGGAGCAACTCGCAAGCAACCAGTCCATGACCGAAGGCACGACCGTCGAACAGCACCCGAGCGTGCAGGCGGCCGCGGCCAAGGTGCGCGAGGCCTACCTGGCCACGCAGCGCGCCACCATGCCTGCGCCTGTGGATGGTTACGTGGCGCGGCGTTCGGTGCAGTTGGGCCAGCGTGTGGCTGCCGGCACGCCCCTGATGTCCATCGTGCCTTTGAATCAGGTCTGGGTCGATGCCAACTTCAAGGAAGTGCAGCTGCGCAATATCCGTATTGACCAGCCCGCCACACTGACGGCCGACGTGTATGGCAGCAAGGTCGAATACAAGGGACACGTGGTGGGGCTCGGTGCCGGAACCGGTGCCGCCTTCGCATTGCTGCCGGCGCAAAACGCCACCGGCAACTGGATCAAGGTGGTGCAGCGCGTGCCGGTGCGCATCGCGCTCGATCCCCAGCAGCTGGCAGCGCATCCGCTGCGTGTGGGGCTGTCGATGGATGCCACGGTGGACGTGACCCACAAGGGCGGCAAGACCCTGGCCGACGCGCCGAGCGCCACCGCGGCGACGCAGACGCAGGTCTATGCGGCGCTGGACGAAGGTGCCAACGCCGAGGTGCGCCGCGTGATTGCCGCCAACTCGGGTGCCGCCAAAGCGGCGCCGGCCGCGGCGTCCGGGAAGTCGCCGGCGGTGGATGCGGGCAAAGCACTGGCAGCGTCGCGAGCGGTCGCCCCGGCGTCGGCCACCGTGCTGAATTGACCCCGTAAACGTTCAAGCCGGGCCGCACAGTTCCTTCCGAAACGGCTCGCGTCGCGCGCATTTACCCTCCGTCGTGTTTCCTTCAAGGCACTTCCGTCATGGCCTCCACTTCTAACTTTATCGAGCAACCGCCGCTGGAAGGCTCGATGCGCATGTGGGGCACGCTGGCAGTTTCAGCGGCCACCTTCATGAACGTGCTCGACTCGTCGATCGCCAACGTCTCGCTGCCCGCCATCGCGGGTGATCTCGGCGTGAGTGCGAACCAGGGTACCTGGGTCATCACGAGTTTTGCGGTGGCCAACGCCATTTCCGTGCCGCTCACAGGCTGGCTGTCGCAGCGCTTTGGCCAGGTGCGGGTGTTTGTCACGAGCGTGCTGCTGTTCGTGTTGAGTTCGTGGCTGTGCGGCCTGGCACCCAACATGACGGTATTGATCGCCTTTCGCGTCCTGCAGGGTTTTGTCGCGGGTCCGATGATTCCGCTGTCGCAGTCACTGCTGCTGGCGAGTTATCCGAAGGCGCTCGCAGGCCTGGCCATGGCGATGTGGTCCATGACGGTGCTGATCGCGCCGGTGGTGGGGCCTTTACTGGGTGGATGGATCACCGACAACATTTCGTGGCCCTGGATCTTCTACATCAATATACCGGTCGGCATCATGGCTGCCATTGCCATCTGGAGCATTTTCCGCAAGCGCGAAAACGTGACCCAGAAGCTGCCGATCGATACGGTCGGGTTGATCGCGCTCGTGATCTGGGTCGGCGCCATGCAAATCATGCTCGATAACGGCAAGGATCTCGACTGGTTTCATTCGAACGTCATCATCACACTGGCGGTGACGGCCGTACTGGGTTTTGTTTTCTTCCTGATCTGGGAGCTGACCGAAAAACATCCCGTGGTGGACCTGTCGCTCTTCATGGGGCGCAATTTCTGGGCCGGAACGGTGGCGATTTCCGTCGGCTATGGCGTCTTTTTTGGCAACGTGGTGCTGCTGCCGCTGTGGCTGCAGCAATATATGGGCTACACCGCGACCGAGGCGGGCATGGTGCTCGCACCAGTCGGCATCTTTGCGCTGATCCTGTCGCCCATCGTGGGCAAGGGCCTGGGCCGATTCGATGCGCGCCCCTTTGCGACATTTTCGTTTCTGATTTTTGCGCTGGTGCTGTGGATGCGCTCGCTCTTTAACACCCAGGCCGATTTCGGCACCATCATGGTGCCCACCATCATCCAGGGCGTTGCGATGGCGTTCTTCTTCATTCCGCTCACGACCGTCACGCTATCGGGCCTGCCGCAGCAACGCATTCCGGCCGCTACGGGGTTATTCAATTTCGTGCGCATCACGGCGGGCGGCTTCGGCACCTCGATCACGACCACGCTGTGGGAAAACCGCGCTGCCATGCACCATGCACATCTGGCCGAGGCGGTGACCAACGGGAGCCAGGCCGCGAGAAGCACACTGGCGGGTCTGCAGGCTGCCGGTATGAGCCCCGCGCAGGCGCTGGCGCAGATCAACCGGCTGGTGGATCAGCAGTCCTTCATGCTGGCGGCGAATGACCTGTTCTACGTCTCTGCGGTGATTTTCGTGGTGCTGATCCCGCTGATCTGGCTGACGCACCCGAAGCACGGGACCGGTGGCGCCAGTGCGGCGGCCGGCGCCCACTGACCGGGCGCGACCAGCGGCGACATCACGCCACGTCGGTGTCAGTGGCCTGAGCGGTCGTTGCGGCGCCAGGCCGGCGCCGGCGCTCGAAGTAGGCCAGGGCTTCGCCCACAATGCCGCGGCGGAACGCCAGCACGCAGACCACGAAAATCACGCCGATGATCACGGTGACCCAGGCGCCCACCTTGTCGGCCAGCTGGTCCTGCAGCGAACTCACGATGCCGGCGCCCAGGGCGGGTCCGAAGAAGGTGCCCACGCCCCCCACCAGGGTCATCAGGATCACCTCGCCCGACATCGACCAGTGCACGTCCGTCAGCGAGGCAAAACCCATCACCAGCGTCTTGAGCGAGCCGGCCAGCCCGGCCAGCGCGGCCGACAGCACAAAAGCCAATAGCTTGTAGCGGTCCACCTGGTAGCCCAGCGAGATGGCGCGTGGTTCGTTCTCGCGGATCATTTTGAGCACCTGGCCGTAAGGCGAATGAACAATGCGCGAGATCACCAGAAAGGCCAGCACAAAGACCGCGACCACGAAGTAGTACATGGTGGTGTCGGAATCCAGTCGCAGCAGTCCGAACAGCGCGCCGCGCGGCACGCCCTGCAAACCATCCTCACCCCCCGTGAACGGGGCTTGCAGGCAGACGAAATACACCATCTGTGCCATAGCCAGCGTGATCATGGCGAAGTAGATGCCCTGGCGCCGGATCGCCACCAGGCCGATGGCCAGGCCGATCAGCGCCGCCACCACCACACCGGCGAGCAGGCCCAGCTCGGGCGACCAGTGCTGCGCCTTGATGAACCAGCCACAGACGTAGGCGGCTCCACCAAAAAAGGCGGCGTGCCCGAACGAGAGCAGACCGGTGAAGCCCAGCAAAAGATTCAGGGCACAGGCAAACAGCGCGAAGCACAGCAGCTTCATCACAAACACCGGGTACAGGCCGAGCAGGGGTGCGACGAGCAGCAGTACCAGCATGCCGATGTAGGCGATGCGGGTCAGTCTGGCGGCTCGGGTCATGCGGGTCGGGGTCATGGCTCAGGCCTCCTTGCCGAACAGGCCGGCTGGGCGCAGCACCAGCACGATGACCATCACGACGAACACGATGACATTCGATGCCTCGGGGTAGAACACGCGTGTGAATCCTTCAATCACGCCCAACCCTAGGCCGCTGATGATGGATCCCAGGATCGAGCCCATGCCGCCAATCACCACCACGGCAAACACCACGATGATCAGGTTCGAGCCCATCAGCGGGGTGACCTGGATGATGGGCGACGCCAGCACACCGGCCAGTGCGGCCAATGCCGAGCCACCGCCAAAGGTCAGCAGCACCATCAGCGGAACATTCACACCAAAGGCCTGCACCAGCGGCGCGTTTTCCGTGCCGGCGCGCAGGTAGGCGCCGAGCCGCGTGCGCTCGATCAGGAACCAGGTGCCCAGGCAAACCACCAGCGACGCCAGCACCACCCACGCGCGATAGTTGGGCAGCACCATGAAGCCGAGGTTGGTGGCCCCCGCCAGTGCATCGGGAACCGGGTAGGACTCGCCCGATACACCGAACTGGTAGCGGAAAATGCCTTCCATGATCTGTGCCAGGCCAAACGTCAGTAGCAGGCCGTACAGCGGGTCGAGCTTGTACAGGTGCCGCAAGAAAAGCCGTTCAATCACGATGCCGAGTATTCCCACGGCCAACGGGGCGAGCACCAGCGCAAACCAGTAGTTGACGCCGAACGAGTTGAGCAGGATCCAGCCCGCGTAGGCGCCCACCATATAGAGCGCGCCGTGGGCGAAGTTGATGATGCCGAGCAGGCCGAAGATGACGGCCAGCCCCAAGCTGAGCATGGCATAGAACGCGCCATTGACCAGCCCCAGCAACAGCTGGCCGAGGAAGGCTTGCAGGGGAATGCCAAAAATTTCCATGAATACCCGTCAAATGACCATGAGCCCAACAAGCTGCCGGCCATCCCGTTGATGGCCGGCAGAAAGGAGCTTTGATTTGTGTTTTACTTCTTCAGCAGTGAGCACTTGGACTCGGCCACGGTCGTGAATGCCTGGTCTCCGGGAACCGTGGCGACCAACTTGTAGTAGTCCCAGGGTGTCGTGGATTCCTTGGCGGTCTTGACCTGGAACAGGTACATGTCGTGGATCATGCGGCCGTCGGCGCGGATATGGCCCTTGTTGTAGAAGTCGTCGATCTTCATGCTCTTGAGGGTGGCCATCACCTTGTCGCCTTCGGTGGTGCCGGCCTTCTGCACCGCCTTCAGCCAGGTCGTCGTCACCGAATAGTCGGCAGCCTGCAGGCTGCTGGGCATGCGTTTGTATTTGTCGAAGAAGCGGTGCGCAAACTTGCGTGAGGCGTCGTCCTGGTTCCAGTACCAGCTGTCGGCCAGTTGCAGGCCGGCCGTCGCGTTCAGGCCCAGGCTGTGCACGTCGTTGATGAACACCAGCAGGCCGGCGATTTTCATGGTCTTGTCAATGCCGAATTCCTTGGCTGCTTTCATGGCATTGATGAAGTCGCCGCCAGCGTTGGCCATCGCCAGGATCTGCGCCTTGGAGGACTGCGCCTGCAACAGGAAGGATGAGAAATCGGATGCACCCAGCGGCGCCAGCACCGAGCCCGCCACCGTGCCGCCGTTGGCCTTGATCACGGTCGTCGCATCGGCCTGCAGCGACTTGCCGAAGGCGTAGTCAGCCGTCAGGAAAAACCAGTTCTTGTAACCCTGCTTGACCAGTGCCGAGCCCGCAACCTTGGCCAGCGCCACGGTGTCGTAGGCGTAATGGACGGTGTAAGGCGTGCAATCCTCGTTGGTTAGGCGCGCAGAGCCGGGGCCGATGGCGAGGAGCGGGATTTTTTTCTCGGCGGCGACCTTGGCCATGGCCAAGTTCACGCCCGAATTGGTGCCGCCCACCAGCATCGCCAGATGATCCTTGTCGGCCCACTCGCGCGCCGTAGAGCTGCCGATGTCCGGCTTGTTCTGGTGATCCGCAGACAATACTTCGATTGGGCGGCCCAGCACCTTGCCGCCAAAGTCCTGCACGGCCCACTTGACCATTTCGACACCCGCGGGACCGTCGATGTCGGCATAGATGCCCGACATGTCCGTGATCATGCCGATCTTGATCGGACCGGTGCCCTGCGCCTGCACGGCCATGCTGCCGAGCCCGATGGCGATCGCTGCGACGAGAGTTTTAAGTTTCATGGTTGACTCCTGGTTGACGTGGAAATAAAACGCGAAATTGAGGCGATTGAGCAGGGCGCCTAGACCCCGAGGTACTCCTGCAGCATTCCCATGTTCTGCTCGAGTTCGGCCTGCCTGAACTGGCGCACGATGCGCCCGTGTTCCATGATGTAGAAGCGGTCGGCCAGCGGCGCCGCGAAGCGAAAGTTCTGCTCGACCAGCACGATGGTGTAACCCTTGGCCTTGAGGGTCAGAATCATCTCGGCGAGCTTTTGCACGATCACCGGGGCCAGGCCTTCCGAGATCTCGTCCAGCAGCAGCAGGCGTGCGCCGGTGCGCAGAATTCGCGCTACCGCCAGCATTTGCTGTTCGCCGCCCGACAGGCGCGTGCCCGGGCTGCTGGCGCGTTCTTTCAGATTCGGAAACATGGCGTAGATCTCGTCCACGCTCATGCCGCCGGGGGCCACCGCGGGCGGCAGCATCAGGTTTTCTTCGGCGGACAGGCTGGCGAAGATGCCGCGCTCTTCCGGGCAATAGCCGACACCCAGCCGGGCAATGCGGTGCGGCGCCAGCTTGATGGTTTCCTGGCCGGCCACCTGGATGGAGCCGGTGCGCGAGCCCGTGAGGCCGACGATGGCGCGCATCGTCGTGGTGCGCCCGGCGCCATTGCGTCCGAGCAGCGTCACGACTTCGCCCTGGCTCACCGCGAGGTCCACGCCGTGCAGGATGTGCGATTCGCCATACCAGGCGTTCAGGCCCGCGATGCGCAGCAGCTCGGTGGTCATTGAGTAACCTCCATGCTGCGCATTGCGGTGCGAGCTTGCTTGGGGCGGCCCGGCGCGGCGCTCATGCGTGCGCTCCCTGCAGGGCCGTGTCGGTGGTGCCCATGTAGGCCTCAATCACCAGCGGATTTTTCGATACCTCGGCGTAGGGGCCGTCGGCAATGATGGCGCCGCGTTGCAGCACCGTGATGCGGTTCGCGATCGACGACACCACGTTCATGTTGTGCTCGACCATCAGGATGGTGCGGCCTGCGGACACTTTCTTGATCAGCTGCGTCACCCGGTCGACGTCTTCGTGGCCCATGCCCTGGGTGGGCTCGTCCAGCAGCATGAGTTCGGGCTCCAGTGCCAGCGTGGTGGCCAGCTCCAGAGCGCGCTTGCGCCCATAGGGGAGCTCCACCGTCATGGTGTCGGCGAAGCTTTCCAGGTCGACCTCTGCCAGCAGCTGGCGTGCCCGCTCATGCAGCGGGAACAGGGTTTTCTCGGCCTTCCAGAAATGGAACGACGTGCCCAGGCTGCGCTGCAATGCCGCACGTACGTTCTCCAGCACCGTCATGTGCGGAAACACCGCCGAGATCTGGAACGAGCGCACGATGCCACGGCGTGCCGTTTGCGCGGGCTGCTCGGCAGTGATGTCGATGTCGTTGTAGACGATGCGGCCCGAGGTGGGATTGAGAAACTTGGTCAGCAGGTTGAAGAAAGTGGTCTTGCCGGCGCCGTTCGGGCCGATCAGCGCATGGATATGACCTCGCTGCACCTTGAGATCGACGTCGCTGACGGCAACGAAACCCTTGAATTCCTTGGTCAACCCCTGTGTCTCGAGAATGAACTCCGCTGACAAATAATTCTCCGGCTGCTCTGCAATGATGGGGAGTGGGCATACTCCTGCGTACGCGCCACCCTGACAAGACTTGCAATCCTAGTGATCTATGGTGCACTGCGGAATAGGGTAAAACGCTTAGGGCAGATTCACAGTCGCAGGGGCTGCGTGTAGCCCGTCATCTCCAGATAGCCGCGCCCGACGCGCCGCCCGCCGCTGTCGAACAAATCGCTCAGGCCTTCCCAGTAAATGGCGCCGGTGGAGGCGCGGCTGTCGAGCTCCTGGTTGTCGATGATGGCGCCTACCATGTAGGCCCCGGCCGGTGTGAGCACGCTCCATCGCACCGGATAGACAGTTTGGGTCGAAGGGCTTTTCCAGCGGCGCTGTGGGCTGAAAGTGACCTCACCGCGGCGGAAGTTGCGCAGATCGCCCGCGGCGGAGCGATACGAGCCGCCATCCCATAGCGCGTTGCCGGCCTTGTCGCGCACGCGGAAAGCGGTGAGCGCGCCGCCGTCATCCAGATTCATGCCGATCCAGTCCCAGCCGGTGGCCTGCGGGTCCAGCAGCTCGTCGCTCCACTCATGATCGAGCCAGGCGCCGCCGCTGGCAATGGTGAACGACTGCTTGTCCAGGCGCAGGGCTCCGCGCACGGCCAGGTGCGGCTGACTGTAGTAGTGGCTGACCTGCGCAGGCTGCGGCCCCTTGCGCGACAGACCCCGGTCCCCCTGCAACAGCACGGTCTGGGTCTCGCTGAACTGCAGGTCGAGGCCGAAGCCGGCGGCGGGCAGGGTGGCGCTGTAGCGGCGCCCCTCATGCACCAGAGACCAGTCGCGCAGGGTGATCGCGGTGTCGCTTTCGCTGGCCGAGGCCAGGTCGAACCCGGCGGCACCCGACGACCTGGCGATGCGTTGGTCGTGTACGAGTTTCTTGCCGCGCACATCGGTCAGCGCCGCATGGGCAAAGATCAGCTGTTTGGCGGCGAATGCCGACTTCATGTCCTGTGTTGCCGCAACGCGCGAGCGAAAGAAGGTGAGCTGAAAGCCGAATTCGCGCGGGCCTGCCGGATCTGCCGCGTTGGCATAGCCCGTGATGTACCACCACTCGGTGCGGAAGTCCGGGTGGCTGCCGTAGTCGCGCGGGAAGACCATGGGCAGGGGCAGGGCCCTCACCTGCCGCGCACCCGACAGGCCGGCCAGCCCTGCCAGCCCCGTGGCCAGCAAGCGGCGCCGCAACGGGTTGAAGGGCAGGCCGGCGCGCAATGGAGCGATCATGTCCGGATTCTCGCAGGAAGGGCTCGTGGGGCCGCCATTTCCTACAATGAGATGTTTTCCAGCAGCAAGCCTCAGGAGCCCACATGATCGTCGAACGCATCTGGACCGGTAACGCCTACCGCAACTTCAATTATCTGATCGCCTGTCCGGAAACCGGCGAGGCGCTGGCGATCGACCCGCTCGATCATGAAAAGACGCTGGCCACCGCCAAGGTGCGGGGCTGGCAGATCACCCAGGTCCTGAACACCCACGAGCACCACGACCACACCGGCGGCAACGCGGCCGTGATCGCGGCCACCGGCGCCAAGCTGATCGCGCACTACAAGGCTGGCGCGCGTATTGCGGGCGTGGACCGGGGCGTGCAGGCCGGCGACGTGATCAAGGTCGGCAAGACCGTCGAGCTCGAATGCCTGGACACGCCCGGCCACACCATGTGCCACATCTGCCTGCGCTCGCACACCGACCAGCCTGCGCTGTTCTCGGGCGACACGCTGTTCAACGCCGGCGCCGGCAATGTGCACAACGGCGGCGACGTGGGCGCGCTGTATGCGACCTTCGTGGAGCAACTGGCCCGGCTGCCCGACAACACGCAGATCTATCCGGGGCACGACTACATCGAGAACAACCTGAAATTCACCCTCGCGCGCGAGCCCGACAACGCCGCGGCCCAAGCCCTGCTGCCCAGCGTGACCGACCACGACCCGGCGCAATCTGCGGTGACGACGCTCAAGGACGAAAAGCAGTTCAACACCTTCCTGCGCCTCGCCAGCCCCAGCCTGATCGCCCGGCTGCGCGAAAGCTATCCGGACCTGTCCGAACAGCCGGACGCGAAAACAGTGTTCACGAAGCTGCGCGAGTTGCGCAACAGCTGGTGAGCGGGCACCGGCGCCTGTTCAATTGCGAATCCCCCTCTTCACCCGCGGGAAGCCGCATGGAACCTGATACCCGCCGGACGCCGGCGTCCGGCGCGCCGCCTCCCGCCTTGCGCCGGCTCGACGAATTACCGGGCCCGCGCGGCCTGCCGGTGCTTGGCAATGCCTTGCAGATCCGTCCCGCCCGCATGCACCAGCAGTTCGAGGCCTGGAGCAAAACCTACGGGCCGCTTTTCCGCGTCCAGCTGGGCCGGCGAAAGTTCCTCGTCATGGCCGATCACGAACTCATGGGCGCCGCCTTGCGCGAGCGTCCCGAGCGCTTCAGGCGGCCGCTGCTCGGGGGCCGCATCACCCGTGAAATGGGTTTTGACGAAGGACTTTTCTTCGCCAACGACGATGTCTGGCGGCGCCAGCGGCGCATGGTCATGGCCGGCCTGGACCCGGGGCATATCAAGGCGTATTTCCCGTCCCTGCTGAAGGTGACGCGGCGCCTGCAAGCGCGATGGCAAACAGCGGCCCGCTCGGGCGCCACCATCGACCTGCAGGCGGACCTCATGCGCTTCACGGTGGACGCCATTGCCGGACTGGCCTTCGGCGCCGACGTGAATACCCTGTCCAGCGACGAGGACGTGATTCAGCAGCACCTGAACAAGATCTTCCCGGCCCTGTTCAAACGCACCTTGTCGATGCTGCCGTACTGGCGTTACCTGCGGCTGCCGGCCGACCGTGCGCTGGACCGCAGCGTGGCCGAAGTTAAAGCGGCCATTCGCGGCTTCATCGCCCAGGCACGAGATCGTATCCGGGCCGACCCCTCGCTGCGCGAGCATCCCGGCAATCTGCTCGAGGCGATGATCAACGCCGCCGACGCGGGCGGCAGCAGCATGAACGATCACGACGTGGCCGGCAACGTGCTGGTGATGCTGCTCGCGGGCGAGGACACCACCGCCAACACGCTGGCCTGGATGATCCATCTGCTGCACCGCAACCCGCCAGCGCTGCAGCGTGCCGGGGAAGAAGTGCGCCGCATCGCCGGCGAGCCCTCGCAATTCACCCCCGAGCGCATGGCCCAACTCGACTACCTGGAAGCCTGCGCGCACGAAACCATGCGGCTCAAGCCGGTGGCGCCGCTGCTGGCCGTGCAGGCGGTGCGCGCGACCACCCTTGCGGATGTCGAGATTCCCACCGACACCGTCGTGTTGGGCCTGATGCGCCATGACAGCCTGCTGGATCGCCACTTCCCCCATCCGACCGCCTTCCTGCCCGAACGCTGGCTCGGCGACGGCGGCCCGGCGCAGGTCGCCAGTTCCGCCAAGCGCGTGTCCATGCCCTTTGGCGCCGGGCCACGCGTCTGTCCGGGGCGCTACCTGGCGCTGCTGGAGATCAAGATGGCCGCGGCGATGCTGCTGTCCAGTTTTGACATCGACAGCGTGGACTCATCGAGCGGCACCGACGTGCCCGAGAAGCTGGCGTTCAGCATGGGCCCGGTGGGGCTGCGCATGCGTTTGCGCGAGCGCCGTTAAACCTCGCCTGGGGGCTTGAAAAAGGGTTTGAATACGGACGGTGCGACATCTAGAATAAATTCGGCGGGCACGGAGCGGGAAGCCATGAAGGACATCGCGCAAATTCTCAAGTCGAAGCCTGATCAGGCGGTCTACACCGTGAGGTCTTCTGCGTCGGTGTTCGATGCTGTCGCCCTGATGGCGGAAAAAAACATTGGCGCGCTGGTGGTGCTGGAGGGCGAGGCGTTTGTCGGCGTCCTCAGCGAACGCGACTGCGCGCGCAAGATGCTGCTCTCGGACCACTCGCCCCGGCAAACGGCGGTGCGCGACATCATGACTTTTCCGGTGCAGTATGTTCCCCCCACCCATAGCAACGAGGAATGCATGGCGCTGATGACCGACAAGCGCCTGCGCCACCTGCCCGTGATGGACAACGGCCGGCTGGTCGGCGTGGTGTCCATCGGCGATCTGGTGAAGGACATCATCTCCGAGCAGGGCTTCATCATCGAGCAGCTCGAACACTACATCGCGGGCGTGCGGGGCTGATGGCGCATCCACCAGCGCCTTTGCCTACCAATCTTCCTTCACCGCCAGCACCGCATCGTGTCCGGCCGCGGCGCGCCCCGCCAGCCACGCCGTGGCCGTGCCCGCCACCACGACAGCTGCGCACAACGCCAGCAGACGCAGCCACGGCACCTGCAAATCCATGGTCCAGTGAAAGCTTTGCGGATTTACCACGTGCACCAGCACCACCGACACGGCCAGGCCCAGTGCGAGCCCGGCGATGGCGCCGATCAGCGTCCAGGCCGCGCCTTCTCCGGCCACCACCGCCAGAATCTGCCGGCGCGTGAGGCCCAGGTGCGCCAGCAGGCCGAACTCGCGGCGCCGCGCCAGCACCTGCGCGCCGAAGGAGGCTGCCACGCCGAACAGGCCAATGGCAATCGCCACGGCCTGCAGCCAGTAGGTCACTGCAAAGCTGCGGTCGAAAATCCTGAGCGAGCTGGCGCGAATCTCGCCGACCGAGGCGAAGTCGATCAGCGCACCCGCGCCCGACTGCTGCTCGGCCACGTCGCGGATGGCCTGCTGCAATCGCGTGACGTCGGTGCCGGCTTGCAGCCAGAGCGCCAGATCGTTGACGCGCCGATCGCCCGTGAGCCGTTCGAAATCGCGCCGGTCGAGCGCGATGGCGCCGAACTGGCGGGCGTAGTCGCGCCACACACCTGCTACAAAAAAAGTAGCTGATTGCGTATGCCCATCAAAGGCTACAGCCCGAAATGAGTCAGATAAAGGAGCAAAAACGGCGCCCGCACGCGCGCCATACAGGTCCACCACCGCCTCGCTCACGTAGATCGCCACTTGCCCCGGCGGCACCGGTAGCGGGGGCGCCAGCAGGGGCAGGTTGCGCGCCGCGTCGCCCAGATCGCGCGCGATCAACGCCAGCGCCGGTTGGCCGGGCGCCAGCTGCAAGGGGCTGCTGCGCAGCGTGCTGACGCGCTGCACGCCAGGCAAGCGCGCCACGCCCCGCACAAACTCGGGCGTGAAATACGCCGTGTCGCTGGCACTGCCGGCGGTGGCGCTGCGCACGTACAACTCGGCCGGCAGCACCACATCGAGCCAGTGCATGACGGAGCCGCGAAAGCTGCCCACCATCACCGTCAGCGCCACAGCGAGGCTCAGCGCCGCCACCACGCCGCTCACGGCCACGGCGGCGCTCTCGCGCACGCGGCGCGCGCGCTCGACCGCCAGCAGCGGCAGCAGATGGCGCGCGACCCGCGGGGCGAGCCGGTCGTACAGCAGGGCCACCAGCCAGGGCAGGGCGGTGATACCGCCCACCAGCAGCAGCGCCACTGACAGGTAGGCCGCCAATGGAATGCCAAATACAGGCGGAGCCCAGGCCAACAGGGCGCCGGCAGCTATCAAAATGATACTTGGCCAGTGCGCAGTGGCGTCGCCCGGCGCTGCGCTCAAGCCCTTGAGGGTTTGCGCCGGCGGCAGCTTTTGGGCGGCGCGAGCCGGCCACCATGCGCCGACCAGCGCCGCCAGCACGCCGAGTGCGCCGTAGGTCAGCGCCGCCGCGCCGCTCCATTGCAAGGCCGGTGCCTCGCCGGCAAAGTAGCCGCCGCCCAGGTCGCCGCCCAGCACACGCAGCGCCAGCGCGGCCAGCCCCGTGCCCAGCACGATGCCGGCGGCGCTGCCGAGCAGCCCCAGCACGCCCGACTCCACCAGCACCAGCACCAAACGTTCGCGCCCGGTGAGTCCGAGCACGCCGAGCAGCGCCAACTGCTGGGCGCGCTTGGCCACGCTGAGCGACAGCACCGAGAACACCAGAAAAGCCCCGGTGAACAGCGCCACCAGCGCCAGCACCGTCAGGTTGACGCGGTAGGCGCGCGACAGGTTGCTCACACGCTGGCCGGCGTCGCCGGGTTCGCCCGCGCTGATGTTGGCGGGCAACTGCAGCGACTGCAGGAATGCCGCGCGATCCACGCCGGGGCGCAGCCGCACATCGATGCGCGTGAGCTGGCCGAGCTTGCCGAACAGCTCCTGCGCCGCCGCAATGTCCATCACGGCCAGCGCCGCGCCGCCGGCGCTGACCGTGCCCGCGACCCGCACCGTGCGCAGGGCCAGGCCGCTTTGCAACTGCAGCGTGGCGGGCGGCATACCCGCATCCGTCCGCAATGCCTGTCGCGCCGCGGGGTTCAGAAACACCGTTGCCGGCGCCAGCATCGCCAGCCGGTCGGCGCCGGCCTGGGGCACCGGCATCAGTGCCGGTGCCACCTGCGCCACCACGAGTGCATCCACGCCCATCACGCGCAGCGGCGCCCGTGTACCGTCGGGCTTCAGTACGTAAGTCGCCAATTCCAGCACCGGGCTGGCCACGGCCACCTGCGGCTGGTGCGCCACGCGCGCGAACAGCGCTTCGTCAAAACTGCCCTGGACCGCGCGCAGCGCCAGGTCGGGCTGGCCATTGACCGAGCGCACCGCGCTGGAGAATTCGCTGAGCGCCGAGGCGTTGATGAGCTGCACCGAGAACGCCAGCGCCACGCCCAGCATCACCGCGATCACGGCCGCCGCGTTGCGCCAGGGGTGGTGACGCAATTCCTGCCAGGAGAAGGTGCAAAGCAATGCGCGCATGTCCGTCCATTGTGCCGCCGCGTGTTGCGCCCTGACCCGTTTTACACTAACCGACCATCTTCAGAGAGGTTGATTCATGGCAATTGGTTGGCTCACGGCTTTGAAAACCATCCCGTGGGCGGATGTCATCAGCACGGCGCCCATCGTGGTTGACGGCGCGAAGAAACTGTGGAGTTCCGTGGGCAAGAAACCGGCGCCACCGGAGCTTGCCCCTGCGGCGTCGCCACCGGTTTCGTCACCCGAGGCGCAGGCCATCGCCGCGCTGGAGACCCGCATCGCCGCACTGGAGGTCGAGGCGTCCGACCTGCACGGCCAGATGGTGGCGTCCTCGGAGCTCATCAAGGCGCTGGCGGAACAGAACACGCAACTCATCAGCCGCATCGAAACCAGCCGGGTGCGCCTGCTCTGGCTGGCGGTTGCCAACGTGGTGATTGCCGTCATCGCCGTGGGTGCGCTGGGCCTGGCGATAGTGCGCCAGGGCGCCTGACAAAATCGCGGCAAGCTTCAACAAACGTCCCAAAGGATTTGATATGGCCGGCCCCACGACGGAATTCTGGCAAGAACGCTTCGAGAAAAAGGAAACACGCTGGGACCGTGGCGCCCCTAATCCCCAACTATTGGCCTGGCTGGACAGCGGCGCGTTGCAACCGTGCCGGATTGCCGTGCCGGGTTGCGGCGGTGGCTGGGAGGTGGCCGAACTGGCGCGGCGCGGCTTCGACGTCACGGGGCTCGACTACACCCCGGCGGCCGTCGCAAAAACCCGCGCGCTGCTGGACACCCAGTCCCTCAAGGCGGAAGTTGTTCAGGCCGATGTTCTGAGCTACCAGCCGGGGCAGGTTTTCGATGCCGTTTACGAGCAAACCTGCCTGTGCGCGATTCACCCGGACCATTGGTTGCAGTACGCAAGGCAATTGCGCCAATGGCTCAAGCCCGAAGGCAGTCTGTGGGTGCTGTTCATGCAGGCGATTCGCCCTGCCGCCAGCGAAGAGGGATTGATCGAAGGGCCGCCCTACCACTGCGACATCAACGCCATGTGGGCCTTGTTTGCGCAGCCTGACTGGGCATGGCCCAAACCGCCTTACGCCAAAGTGCCCCATCCGGTCCTTGTGCACGAGTTGGGGCTGCGGCTGATTCGCCGGTGAGTGCAGCCAACGTAGCGTATTGCAGGGTAGGCCATGTCTCATGAATCCAGACTGACGGGCGAATTGCGCGCGCTGCTGCATGCGCAGCGCACGGCGGCCTTGGGCACCACGGGCGACGATGGCGCCGCCTTTGTCTCCATGGTGCCGTTCGCCCTGGAGCCCGCTCTGGGCTGCCTGGTCATTCACGTCAGCGGCCTGGCGGCCCACACGCGCAACCTGCAAGCCCGGCCCAGGGTGTCGCTGCTTGTCATGCAGCCTGAGGTAACGGGTGAGCCGGTGCATGCGCTGCCGCGCGTGACGCTGCAGGGGGAGGCGTTGATGCTGGCGCCCGACAGCGCGCCGTGGCATGCGTGCCGGGCCGCGTATCTGGCCCGATTTCCCGAGGCGGAGTTCATGACGCAGTTGGGCGACTTTCGTTTTGTGGCGGTGCGCATCACACAAGCGCGTCACGTCGCGGGGTTTGGCGCGGCGCGCGATGTGGACGAAGAAGAAATCAAACGCGTTTTGAGCCCGGCAAAACCGGCATAGCCGGCCCCGGGATTACCCATCTGCGGCTGATAACGGCGCAGGCATGCTGTAGCACATTCCTGACGCTTGGCCCCGTCAGCTCTGGGCGCAGACGACGTGCGCCTGGATCTTTGCGTCGACCGGGCCTGCGCCGAATCGCGCGGCGATCGCAGCGGCACACGCCGCTGTCGCTTGCACCACATCGGCGCCAGAACGGGCCTCGATCTCATTGCGCAAGAGCGTTCCCTGACAATAGGCAACGGCCGGCACCTGTGCCGACACCGCGCGACTGCGCGCTGCAATCGTCTCGATACGTGGCGCCGAGTCGAACCCCGCAGCCGTGAGGTCGCGTGCAATCGCTTCCCTGTCGAAATAGCCGTGGGGTGTGCGCGCCATGAACCGTGGGGGGTCCGCGGGGAACAGGCCGGCAAGCACCGTCGTGACGGTATCGGCAAACTCGTTTTCCTCGATGCGATCCCAGACGTTGAACAACAGCACGCCGCCGCGACGCAGCACGCGCCGTGCTTCGGAAAACGCGCGCGACTTGTCGGGAAAGAACATCACGCCGAATTGGCAAACGACGATGTCGAAACTCGCGTCCTCGAACGGTAGCAGCGCCGCATCCGCCTGCTGCCACTGCACCGGGCGCTTCGTGCCGACGGCCGCGGCACGATCGAGCATTGGCTGATTCAGGTCGGTCGCCACCAGGTCGACATGGAGGGGCAAGACCTGCGCCATCGCTCGGGTGACGGCGCCCGTGCCGGCGGCGGTCTCAAGCACACGTGACGGATCGAGAGCGGCCACACGCTGCGCCAGATCGGCGGCATAGGGCTCAAAGATCAGTGGAACGAGGTGGCTGTCGTAGAGCTCGGGAATCGAGCCGGCGAAGAGCGCGTCAGATGCAGGTTTGTTCATCGGATTCCTCCTTTCGGACTTGCTGTGATCTTAGGCGCGGCGAGGCCAATTGAACAGCGATCTTGCAAAGGTCCGCTGCGTCGAACTCCCAGCATCTGTTCGGGCACGATGAAGCCTGTGACTGGTGGCCGTGAGTTATGGAACCATGGTTTTGAAACTCCCAATGACAGTTTTTGGGCTAGCTCTGTCGACCGTCAACAGAAGACTGAGCGGAGCCGGTCACGGTCACCCTACCAAGGCGCGGGCTCGACCCGATGCCGTCAGCTCTTGATGGAGATCAAGGCCGCGCGGCTAAACAAGCCCAAAATATCGACGAACTTTCCCACTTGACGATTGTGGAGGCGAGTCATGGACGACGAAATCAGACGGAAGATCCTGGCGCTCTTGGCGCAACATCGGATCATGACGGTTGCGACAGTGCGGCCGGATGGCTGGCCACAGGCAACGACTGTTGGCTACGTGAATGAAGGCTTGACCCTGTACTTTCTCTGCGGCCTGGAGAGTCAGAAGGCAAAAAACCTGGCGCGAGATGATCGGCTCTCGCTGACAATCGATCACGACACGGCGGATTTGATGGCGATCACCGGCCTGTCGATGGCAGCACGCGCGCATGCAGTGGATGATCGGGCACAAGCGGAGAAAGTCTTGCGCATGCTACCGCTGAAATATCCTGAGGCACAGCCTCTGCCGATGAAGATGCCGAGCCCGGATGAGGTCCGCCTGTTCCGCGTAACGCCCACGATCATTTCCGTCCTTGATTACTCCAAGGGCTTCGGGCATACGGATCTCGTCATTTGCTGATCGCGTCATTCTCGCGGTCTTGATGTCGTGCGCGACTCGGATGTTCTTCGAACCCGAATGGCCGCATCTTGCCGATGGCTGCTCCCGCTGCAGTCCGGCCGATCAATGAGATGGTGGTGACCGCAACCTGGTTATGCCTTGTTGGGATTGATCAGGTACTTGGTGCCGGTCGCACGTTGGCCATAAACGGCGATGACTTCTGGTTGCAGGGCCTCGGCCAGGGAAATCTCCTTCGAGTAGCTGCTGGCAAAGGTTGTCTTGAGCTCCGCCGCCACTCGTTGGCGCAGTGCCTGCGCAGCCTCCACGCCGATACGCTGCAGGAACGGAAACAATAGCCAGCCACCGATGCCCCATGCCATGCCGAAGTTCCGGTTGAACTCTGTCGGGCCGGTGTCGAGACCCCCGTAGAGGTAAACCTGCTTGTGGGTGGTGGAACCGTAGCGGCTGTATTCTTTGGCAGTGCGATTCAAAGCCGCCTCCATGCAGGTCAGGATCTGTCCGGCCAGCTTGCCGCCGCCGGTGGCATCGAAGGCAATGGTGGCGCCGGTGTCCACCAGCGCCTGCGTGAGGTCTTCCATGAACGTGGGCGTTGATGAGTCGCAAACATATTTGGCGCCCATGCGCTTGAGCAGCGTCGCCTGCTCGGGCTTGCGCACGACGTTCACCAGACCGATCTGGTCCTTGATGCAGATCTTGTTGAGCATCTGGCCGAGGTTGGAGGCCGCCGCCGTGTGAACCAGGGCTTTGTGGCCCTCGCGCCGCATGGTTTCCACCATGCCAAGCGCGGTCAGCGGGTTGACGAAGCAGGAGGCGCCCTCGGCCGGCGTCGTGCCTTCTGGCAGCACCAGGCATTGGTCGGCCTGGATGCAGCGGTACTGCGCATACATCGCCCCGCCCAGAACGGCCACCGTCTTGCCCAGCAGCGCCTGCGCCGTGCCGGACGACCCCGCAGCGACAACCACGCCGGCACCCTCGTTGCCCACAGGCAGCGACTGGCCCAGGCGGGCGGCCATGCCTTTCATCAGCTGGTCAGGAATTTGCGCTGTGACGACGGGGCTGGCCGGCGTTCCGGACATCTTTGCCGTGCTGATGTCGGCAGCGCCAAAAAGCAGTCCGATGTCGGAGGGGTTGATCGGAGTGGCTTCGATCCGCACCACCACTTCGTCGGGCGCGGGATCCGGGGTCGCGACGCTGAGCAGCGATATCTCCAGTTCGCCATTGGGCTTGACGAGGGAGCGAAGTTGAAGCCCTGTGCGTGTTGGGTTGGTACTCATGGTGGACTCCTGTGATGGAAATTCACTCTAGCATAGGGTCAATATTTTTTTACAATGGCCGCGCATTCCCACCTTGAAAGAGAGCCGCTTTATCGAACATCCCGTCATCACTCCATCCGCAGTACTGCAGGCGCATGGCCTGTGTTTCCGCCATCCGCAGCGCGAACTTTTCGCCGATTGGTCTACGCGCATCCCGCCCGGGGTTACGCTGGTGCGCGGCGGCGATGGCAGCGGCAAGAGCACGCTGCTGCGTTTGCTGGCGGGGGATCGGCCAGCCCAGGCTGGAACGCTGCAAATCAACGGTGTGCGCCTGGGCGACCGGCCGGGCGCCTATCGCCGGCAGGTGTTCTGGATCGATCCGCGCTCGAGTGCCTTTGACCAGATCACGCCGGTCGATTACTTCAGAACTTTGCACCGCCAGTATTCGGCGTTCGACGAGCAGGTAGCGGGCGAGTTGACGGAAGGCCTGTCGCTGGCACCGCACCGGGACAAGCCTTTGTACATGCTGTCCACGGGGTCCAAGCGCAAGGTCTGGCTGGCCGCGGCCTTTGCGTCGGGCGCTGCCGTCACGTTGCTGGACGAGCCCTTTGCGGCGCTCGACAAGACGTCGATCGGCTTTGTGACGGAACTTCTGCAGGACGCGGCCACGCATCCCGCGCGCGCATGGGTGATGGCCGACTACGAGGCGCCGGCGGGCGTGCCGCTGGCAGCCATCATCGATCTGTGAACTGCAGCGCGCGCCTATCATGAGCACGATGACAGCAAACCGGCACCCGATTTCGGCACTCAAGATTACCCTTATCGGCTTTGCCGCGCTGGCCTCGGCCATGGGCGTGGGCCGCTTTGCCTTCACACCGCTGTTGCCGCTGATGCAGGCGCATGCCGGCATGAGTCTGCGCCAGGGCGCGTGGCTTGCGGGGGCCAACTACGTCGGCTACCTGGTGGGCGCCATGCTGTGCAGCATCACCGTGCCGGCGCCGCGCCATGCGGTGCGCTTTGGCTTGGTGGCGGTGGCGTTGTTGACGCTGGGCATGGGCGTGACGGATGGCTTTGATGCGTGGCTGGCCCTGCGCTTCGGCGCCGGTGTGGCCAGCGCCTACGTGCTGGTGGGGGTGTCGGCCTGGGCCTTGCCCGTGCTCGCCAGGCATGACCGCTCGGTGTGGTCGGGTTGGGTTTTTGCCGGTGTTGGTGTGGGCATCAGCCTGGCCGGTCTGGTCGTCTTGCTGGCCGGGCTGGGTGGCTCCGATCCCGCCGGGGTGTGGCTGCTGCTGGGGTTGGCCAGCATTGTGGTCGCGGGCATCGCCTGGGCGCCGATGCGTGCGGCCGGCGCCGTCGCGGCCTCCAGTGTGCGGCAGGCGGGCCGGCTCGGCGCGGATGGCTGGCGGCTGGTGCTTTGCTACGGCACCTTCGGGTTCGGCTACATCATCCCGGCCACGTTCCTGCCCGCGATGGCGCGCGATGTGATTGCCGACCCGGCGGTCTTTGGCTGGGTCTGGCCGGTGTTCGGGGCGACCGCGGCGCTGTCGACCGTGGCCGTTGCGCTTGGCTCCAGGCGCATGCAGGCGCGCAGGGTCTGGGCGCTGGGCCAGCTCGTCATGGCGGCCGGTGTGCTCGCTCCGGTGCTGCTCCCCGGAATCGGGACGCTGCTGGTGGCGGCGGTGTGCGTCGGCGGCACGTTCATGGTGAATACCATGGCGGGGATGCAGGAGGCCCGGCGCATCGCCGGTGCCCATGCGCCGAAGCTGATGGCCGCGATGACCGCCGCCTTTGCACTGGGGCAGCTGGCGGGCCCGATCGTTGTTGCGATGGCTGCGGCGGATGGCGCCCGCCATGCGGCCGGGCCCAGCCTGTTCGCGGTCGCGCTGCTGCTGGCGGGGGCCTGGGCGCTGCGGCGCCAGCCGGATTGATCTGCGTCAAGCCCGGTGCGCAAGGATGACATCCAGGTGTCGCTGGACGGCAGCGTGGTCACGCTGCGCGCTGAGGTCAAGCAGGAGGACAGCCAGACCGAGGGTGACAAGGTACTGCGCAGCGAGCGCTACTACGGCGCGGTGTCGCGCAGCCTCCAGTTGCCGCAGGACATTGAGCAGGCGCAGGCCAAGGCCAAGTATGACAACGGGATTTTGATGCTGACGCTGCCCAAGAAGGGGGGCACCGGCGTCCAGCATCTGGCCATCGAATAAGCGGGCCGTTCCGGCCTGTGCGCTGCCGGCGCAGTCGCGTCAGGCGATGCCGACCGCGCTGAGATGCAGCACGCGGTCGGCTCGCGCGGCAGCGGCCGCCGAATGCGTCACCAGCACCAGCGAGGCGCCGTGCTGGCGGGTTTGCGAGATCAGTGCATCCATCACCTTGGTGGCGGTGGCCGGATCCAGGTTGCCGGTCGGCTCGTCCGCCAGCAGCAGCGTGGGGCGATGAATCAGCGCGCGCGCGATCGCCACGCGCTGCAGCTGGCCGCCGCTGAGCTGCTGCGGCAGCCGTGCGCCCAGGCCGTGCAGGCCGACGGCATCCAGCATGTCCTGTACGCGCGCATCGTCGTGCTGGCCCAGCAGCATCAGTGGCAGCGCCACGTTTTGCGCCACGTCCAGGTGCGGCAGCACATGAAAGGCCTGGAATACAAAGCCGACCTTGCGCCGGCGCCAGAGCGCGCGCTCGTCGGCGCTCAAGGCGCCGATATCCACGCCGTCGAGTTGCACCGAGCCGGTATCCCACGTATCCAGTCCGGCCATGCAGTTGAGCAGCGTGGATTTGCCGACGCCCGACTCGCCTACGATGGCGACGAATTCGCCGGGCGCGACTTCGAGCGAGACGTTGTCGAACACCACCAGCTCGCCATAGCGTTTGCTCAAGGCGTTGACGACCAGGCTCATGCACGTTGCTCTTGAAAGGCCTGCACCAGCGCCAGCACCTGCTGCACGGCCGTGGGGTCGTCGCAGGCCACCACGCGGCGCTCGGGGCTTGAGCGCAGCCAGGTGAGCTGGCGCTTGGCAAGCTGGCGTGTGGCGAAGATGCCCTTGTCGCGCAGCTCGCTGATCGCAGGGAGGTCGCCCGGCCCGCGTGCTTCGTGTGCATCCAGCCCGCGCGCTTCTTGCGCGTCCAACCACTCCCACGCCTGGCGGTAGCCGACGCAGCGCATCGCGGGCGCCTGCGCGGTCAGGTCGCCGCGCGCGCGCAGGGTCCGGACTTCGTCCAGAAAACCCGCCGCCAGCATGGCGTCGAAGCGCTGGGCGATGCGCTCGTGCAGCCAGCCGCGATCTTGCGGTTCTAAAGAAATAAAGGCTGTAGCCCTTGCGGAGTCTGTGCTATCAGCTATTGTTTTAATAGTATGGAAGGATGACATGGGCTGGCCGGAGGCGCGGTACACCTCCAGCGCGCGCTGGATGCGCTGCGAATCATTGGGCGCCAGGCGCTTGGCCGTGACCGGGTCCACGCGTGCCAGCTCGGCGTGCAGGGCGGGCCAGCCCGATGCCAGCGCCTCGGCTTCCAGCGCGGCGCGAATCGCCGGGTCGGCCGGCGGCATCGCATCCAGGCCCTGCGCCAGCGCCTTGAAGTACAGCATGGTGCCGCCTACCAGCAGCGGCAGCCTGCCGCGCGCGCTGATGTCACTGATCAGTCGCCGTGCGTCGGCCGCGAACTCGGCCGCGCTGTAGGGCTGCAATGGGTCGCGAATGTCGATCAGGTGGTGCGGCACGGCCGCCCGTTCTTCCGCGCTGGGCTTCGCCGTGCCGATGTCCATGCCGCGGTACACCAGCGCCGAATCGACGCTGACGATCTCGACCGCATGCGCGCGCGCAATGGCCATGGCGGCGGCCGTCTTGCCGGCGGCCGTGGGTCCGGCCAGCGCGACATAGCGCAGTGTTGCGGCGTCCGGATTGGGACGGTTCACCACGCTGTTGTGCCCCGGCAGCAGAGAGGCGAAGTCATTGAAAAGGGCGGCGTGCGAGACATCCGTCTGAGCGTATCAGATCGCCTGGCAGACCTCGGGCGAAATGCGGCGGCGCCGGGACCAAGGTGATCGATGCTGCTCAAGACGCCGTGGCGCGGTCACAATGGCCCGCACCGCCGATTCCGTGCGGAACACAGGACACCATCACCATGACCACCGCGCCACGCTGATCCGCACGGCAGTCATCATCGTGGTGCTTGCGGGCTTCGTCGTTGCCACCGGCAAGTGGAGCAACCCCTGGGCGCTGCAGACCAAGACCTGGCTGTTCCTGGCGCTGTCGGGGCTGGCCACCGGCGCCTCATGGGTCTGCTACTTTCGCGCGCTCAAGATCGGCGATGCGTCCAAGGTCGCGCCGGTGGACAAGTTCAGCCTGGTGCTGGTGGCGATCTTCGCCTTTGTTTTTCTTGGCGAGCGGCCCGGCGCGCGCGAATGGCTCGGCATCCTGATGGTGGGCGCGGGGGTCGTCGTGCTGGGGCTCAAGAAGTAGCGCGGTCCCCGCTTCAGATCACGCCTTGCGCCAGCATGGCGTCGGCCACTTTCACGAACGCGGCGACGTTGGCGCCATCCACATAGCTCACGCTGCCATCGGCGCGCCGGCCGTGCTGCAGGCAGGCTTCATGAATGCTGGTCATGATGCTGTGCAGGCGCGCGTCCACCTCGTCGCGCGGCCAGGTCAGGCGCATGGCGTTCTGGCTCATCTCCAGGCCCGACGTGGCGACACCGCCGGCATTGCTGGCCTTGCCGGGCGCATACAGCACGCCGTTGGCCTCGAACGCTTTCACGGCCTCGATGGTGCAGGGCATGTTGGCGCCTTCGGCCACGCAAATGGCCCCGTTCTTGATCAGGGTGGCGGCGTCATTGGCGTCCAGTTCGTTCTGGGTCGCGCAGGGCAGCACCACATCCACCGGCACATCCCAGGGGCGCGCGCCGGCATGGAAGTTCGTGCCCGTGCGCCGGGCGTAGTCGCTGACGCGGCCGTACTGGTGGTTCTTGACCTCCATGAGTTCGGCCAGCTTGGCCGGGCTGAAGCCTTCCTCGTCCACCACGGTGCCGCTGGAGTCCGACACGGTGACGACCTTGGCGCCCAGCGCCATGGCCTTCTCGACCGCGTATTGCGCCACATTGCCCGAGCCCGACACGCTGATGCGCAGGCCCTGCAGCGAGCGCCCGCTCTGCTTGAGCATCTCTTCGGCGAAGTAGACGGTGCCGTAACCGGTGGCTTCGGGGCGGATCAGCGAGCCGCCGAAACTCAGGCCCTTGCCGGTGAACACGCAGTCGGCCCGGTTCGTGATTTTTTTCATCATGCCGGTCATGAAACCGATCTCGCGGCCGCCCACGCCAATGTCGCCGGCCGGCACGTCGGTGTCGGCGCCCACGTGGTGCACCAGCTCGCTCACGAAGGCCTGGCAAAAGCGCATGACTTCGCCGGGGCTCTTGCCCTTGGGGTCGAAGTCGCTGCCGCCCTTGGCGCCGCCCATGGGCAAAGTCGTCAACGCGTTCTTGAAGGTCTGCTCGAAGGCCAGGAATTTCAGGATCGACAGGTTCACCGACGGGTGCAGGCGCAGGCCGCCCTTGTACGGGCCGATGGCCGAGCTGTGCTGGATGCGAAAGCCGCGGTTCACGCGGACCTCGCCATGATCGTCCACCCACGAGACGCGAAAGATGATGGCGCGCTCGGGCTCGGTCAGGCGTTCAAGCAGGCCCTGGCCGGCATATTTGGGGTGTTTTTCAATGTAGGGCCACAGGCTCTCCATGACTTCGGTCACGGCCTGCAGGTACTCGCTCTGGCCGGGGTTGCGTTCGGCCACGTGGCCCAGGAACGCGTGGAGGGTCTGGAATTTCATCAACCGTCTTTCACTTAAATGGTGCATGAAGTCATGCAAAAGACGTATTTTGCAGGAAATCTCCCTGTTTTGGTGCGTCGGCCATCCGGAAGACACCAGGCGTCCAAAGAAGCGTCGAAACGGGCGCCACTAAGCCGGCGAGCCGGCTAGCGCCCGCGCAGGAACAGGCTGTCGAGCTCGCGGATCGTGACCTGGCGCCAGGTGGGGCGGCCGTGGTTGCACTGGTCGGAGCGCTCGGTGTGCTCCATCTGGCGCAGCAGCGCGTTCATCTCGTCCACGGTGAGGCGGCGATTCGCGCGCACCGCGCCATGGCAGGCCATGGTGGAGAGCAGCTCGTTCTGCGCGCGCTGGATCACGGTGCTGGCGTCGTGTGTGCTGAGCTCGGCCAGCACGCTGCGCGCCAACTCCACCGCATCACCTTGGGCCAGCGAGGTGGGCACGGCGCGCACGGCCAGCGTCTTGGGCGAAAACGGCGTGATCTCCAGGCCCAGCATCCTGAGCGTGTCGGTGTGCGCCTCGGCCGTGGCGACTTCGTGCGCGGTGGCCGCGAATGTGGCGGGGATCAGCAGCGGCTGGCTCGCGATGGCGGCGCTGTCCATCTGCGTTTTCAGGCGCTCGTAGACGATGCGCTCGTGCGCCGCGTGCATGTCCACGATGACCAGGCCCTGCGTGTTCTCGGACAGGATGTAGATGCCCTGCAACTGCGCGAGTGCGCGACCGAGCGGCCAGTCGCCGGGGGGAAGCGTATCCGCAGCCGTTGGCCCGGCGCTTGGCCCGTCCTGAACTTGTCGAGGGGGCAAAGTGCCGTCTCGAGCGGGGGAAAATGCTTCGGTAGCGCCGGTTGTGAGCCCGTCGTGGGACCGGTCCTGAGCGGTGCCGGATGGGTCGGTGCCAGTGCTGCCAAAGTGGCCCACCGCTGCAGGTGAATTGGACTGTCCAACGGGCCACAGCGCCTCGAAGTCGGAGACCCGGTGATTCCGGGTTGCTGCGAAATCAATAGCGGGTTGCGCCCATGGCGTCTGGGCAACAGGCTGATTTGACTCATATTCTGTCGTTGCGGAATCCGTCGCGACTGTGGCTGCCGCTGCCGCCAGAACGGCCGCCGCTGCCCGCGGCGCGGCCAGTGCGTTCTCCACCGCGTGGCGCACGGCCTGGTGCACTTCGCGGCTGTCGCGAAAGCGCACCTCGATCTTGGTCGGGTGCACGTTCACGTCGACCCGCGCCGGGTCAATCTCCACGTACAGCGCATACACCGGCTGGCGCTGGCCGTGCAGCACATCCTCGTAGGCGCTGCGGGCCGCGTGCGTCAGCACCTTGTCGCGCACGAAGCGGCCGTTGACATAGCAAAATTGCTGGTCGGCGCGGGCCCGTGCGGCGTCGGGAATGCCGGCGCGGCCACTCACGCGCACCGAGCCGGCGCGGTAGTCCACCGCGATCGACTGCGCGATGAAGTCGCTGCCCAGCACATCGCCGAGCCGGCGTGTTCTCGCCGCATCGTCGCTGCCGCAGGCGCGCCACTGCTCGACCAGCCGGCCCTCGGCCCAGATGGCAAAGCCCACGTCGGGGCGCGCCAGCGCGTGGCGGCGCACGGCCTCGACGCAGTGCGCCTGCTCGGTCGCATCGGTCTTGAGGAATTTGCGCCGCGCTGGCACGCTGAAGAACAGTTCCTTGACTTCCACCGTGGTGCCCGCGGCGCGCGCGGCGGGTTTCAGCTCGCCCGTGCGGCCATCCAGAAAATAAGCACTGGATTGGCCTGCAGCCCTTGACAGCAGGGCGCAGTCAGCTATGGAGTTGATAGCGGCCAGGGCCTCACCGCGAAATCCCATGGTGCCGACCGATTCCAGATCGGCGAGGTTCCCGATCTTGCTCGTGGCATGGCGTTTGAGCGCAATGGGCAGCTCCTCGAATGGAATGCCCGCGCCGTCGTCCTCCACCGAGATCAGCCGCACGCCGCCGGCCAGCAGCCGCAGCGTGACCTGCGTGGCGCCGGCATCGAGCGCGTTGTCCACCAGTTCGCGCACCACCGAGGCCGGGCGCTCGACCACCTCGCCGGCGGCGATCTGGCTGATCAGCTCCTCGGGCAGTTCGCGGATCGGGCGGCGGGTGTCAAGAGGCATGGAGTGGGGGTAGGGCGCATTCACCGGGCCATTTTAGGGGTGCAGGGATAATCCTTTCCCATGGAACTTATTGCTTTTCTGATCGACTTCATCCTGCACGTGGACAAGCACCTCGAGGCGTTTGTCACCAGCTACGGCCTGTGGGTCTATGCACTGCTGTTTTTGATTATTTTTGTCGAGACCGGCCTCGTGGTCATGCCGTTCTTGCCGGGGGACTCGCTCCTGTTCGTCGCCGGTGCGATGTGCGGCGTGGGCCTGATGAACTACCCGCTGACGGTTGCGCTGCTGCTGGCCGCCGCGGTGCTGGGCAACCAGTCCAACTACACGATCGGCCATTATTTCGGGCCCCGGGTGTTCCAGTGGGAAGACTCCAAGTTTTTCAACAAGCGGGCGTTCGACCAGGCGCACAGCTTTTACGAACGCTATGGCGGCATCACCATCGTGGCGGCGCGCTTCATGCCGTTCGTGCGCACCTTCGCGCCCTTCGTGGCGGGCGTGGCGCAGATGACGCGGCGCAAATTCACGCTGTTCGATGTGACCGGCGGCGCGCTGTGGGTGGGCGGACTCGTCACCGTCGGTTATTTCTTCGGCAACATCCCGTTTGTCAAGGCGAACCTTGAAAAGGTGATCTGGGCGCTGATCCTGATCCCGGGGCTGTTCGTCCTGTTGGGCGCCTGGAAGGCCCGCAGAGGGCAGGCGGCCTCAAGGTCAACGGGTCCGAATTGATAATCAAGCATATTATCTAGACTCGTCAACCGCCACCGTGCGAGGAGTGCCATGAACGCACCTCAGGCTTCAAGTTCTGCTCTTTCCCGCTGGAGCCAGCCAGGCTCCAGCCGCATTCCATTTTGGGCCTATACCGACGGCCAGTTGTACCAGCGCGAACTGGAAGCCATTTTTTACGGCGCGCACTGGTGCTACGTGGGCCTGGAGGTCGAGATACCCAATGTGGGCGACTACAAGCTGAGCCATATCGGCGAGCGCCAGGTGCTGATGGTGCGCGACCGTGTGGCCCCCAAAGACCGCGATACAGACAGCGGCATCCGTGTGGTGGAAAACCGCTGCGTGCACCGTGGCGTGCGCTTTTGCCAGAAGCTGCAGGGCAACGCGCGCAGCTTTGTCTGCCCGTACCACCAGTGGACCTACAAGCTCAACGGCGATCTGGCGGGCTTGCCGTTCAAGGATGGGGTGAAGGACGGCGACTGCGTCAACGGCGGCATGCCGGAGGGCTTCGAGCTCAAGGACCACGGCCTGACGAAGCTGCGCGTGGCCACCCTGCACGGGCTGGTGTTGGCCACCTTCAGCGACGAGACCGAGCCGCTGCAGGATTACCTCGGCCCCAACGTCATGCCGTGGCTGGAGCGCATCTTCAAGGGGCACACGCTCACGCTGCTGGGCTACAACCGCCAGCGCATTCCGGGCAACTGGAAACTCATGATGGAAAACATCAAGGACCCGTACCACCCGGGCCTGCTGCACACCTGGTTCGTGACCTTCGGGCTGTGGCGGGCCGACCAGAAATCGCGCATGGTGATGGACGCGCAGGGCCGCCACGCGGTGATGATTTCCAGAAAGAACGAAGGCGGGCAAGCTGCGGTGACGCAGGGCGTGACCAGCTTCAAGGCCGGCATGACGCTGCACGACGACCGCCTGCTCGACGTAGTGCCGGAGCCGTGGTGGCGTATCCCCGACCCGTCGAATCCGGGTGCCGAGATCACGCCGACCGTAACGATGATCACGCTGTTCCCCAGCCTCATCATCCAGCAACAGGTCAACTCGCTGTCCACGCGCCACATCGTGCCGCGCGGCGCGGGCGAGTTCGATTTTGTCTGGACGCATTTCGGCTTTGCCGACGACACGCCCGAGATGACGCGGCGCCGGCTGCGCCAGTCGAATCTGTTCGGCCCGGCCGGCTTTGTGAGCGCTGACGACGGCGAGGTGATCGAACTGAGTCAGGGCGGTTTCCGCCAGTGGGGCGAGGGCGGTTCGACCCTGTGTGAACTGGGCGGCACCGGCACGGAGATGACCGAGCACATGGTGACGGAGACCCTGATCCGCAGCATGTATGCCTACTGGAAGAAGGTGATGGCCGTATGAGCACCCACGCCCCAACGGCCGGGAGTGTCGAAGCCTTGCTGCTGCAGCACCAGATCGACCAGCTCAACGCCGCCTGCGCGGCCGCGCTGGACGAGCAGCGCTTCGAGGCCTGGCCCGAATTCTTTCTGCCGGATGCAAGCTACAAGGTGCAGGCCCGCGAGAACTTCGACCGCGGCCTGCCGCTGGCGCTGATCGACCTGGAGAGCCAGGGCATGATGAAGGATCGGGTCTACGGCGTGACCCAGACGATCTTCCACGCGCCGTACTACATGCGGCACATCGTCAGCCCCGCGCAGGTGCTGGCGGTGAACAACGGCATCATTCATGCGCAGGCCCATTACGCCGTGTTCCGGACCAAACCCGGCGGCGTGAGCGAGGTCTACAACGTGGGCCGCTACATCGACCGGATCGTGCGCACCGAGGCCGGCCTGCGCTTTCAAAGTCGCCAGTGCATCTACGACAGCGAGATGGTTCTCAACTCGCTGATCTACCCGGTCTGAAGGCGCTATCGCTATCGCTACCGCGCCCGGCTTTCGCCGAAACGCGCGCGGGCTTGCCTTGTCAGGTGGGAGCTGTGGCCAGGAACCGTTCCGTCAGTCGCGCCCAGTATGCGGCACCCACCACCAGATTGTTGTCGTTGAAGTCGTAGCCCGGATTGTGGACGGCGCAACCACCCGCGCCGTCACCGTTGCCGATAATGAGGTAACAGCCAGGCACTTTTTCCAGCATGAAGGAGAAGTCTTCGCTGGCCGTGATTGCGGGACCATGCAGCACGGTCTTCTCCGGTCCCACCAGCTCCAGTGCGACTTGCCGGGCAAAGTCAGTTTCGGCAAGCGTGTTGACCAGCACCGCATAACCGCGCCGGTAGTCGATCTCCGCGCGAACGCCAAAGCTGTCTGCCTGGGCAGTCACCAGGGCTTTGATGCGCCGCTCCAGCAGTTCGCGCATTTCACATGTGAGCGCGCGAACACTAAGTTCAAGAATGGCGGTATCGGGAATTACGTTGTTGGCCTTGCCGCCGTGCAGCGCGCCGACGGTGACGATGGCCATGTCCATCGGATGGGCATTGCGCGAGACGATGGTTTGCAAAGCCATCACGATGCTGGACGCGGCAACGATTGGATCAGCCGTGCGGTGCGGCTCCGCGCCGTGGCCGCCCACGCCATGAAGTGTGATGGTGACATAGTCGGATGAGGCCATCATTGGGCCATCCCGGAACACCAGATGGCCCTGGGGTACGCCGGGGCCGTTGTGCATTGCGAACACGGCGTCGCAGGGATATTTGTCGAACAGCCCCTCGTCCATCATTCGCACCGCGCCCCCGCCACCTTCCTCGGCCGGCTGGAAGATCAGGTTCAGCGTGCCAGAGAACTCGCCGTGCTGGGTCAGATATTGCGCCGCGCCGAGCAGCATCGCGGTGTGGCCGTCATGCCCGCAGGCGTGCATGATGCCCGGTCGACAACTCGCGTACGCCACGCCGCTCTTTTCTTCGATCGGCAGTGCGTCCATGTCCGCGCGCAGGCCCAGGCGCTTGCGGCCATGACCCCGCCTCAGCTGGCCGACCACGCCGGTACCGCCGAGTCCTCGTTCAACCTGGTAACCCCATTGCGTCAGCTTCTCAGCAACGAGGTCGCTGGTCGCGAACTCTTCAAAGGCAAGCTCGGGGTGCTGGTGGATGCGGTGCCGGATCGAGGTCAGTTCGTCGGCATGCTGGTGCAGGTAGCTCAGGGATTGATTTGCAGTCTGGGACATAACGGAAGGGGTAGGTTGCGGATGCAGCGGCACGTCAAGGGTGCCGTGACATGGTGAGAGGCAGCTTGCGCCAGGGCAGATCGGTCGGGTCGGCCGCCATCGGCCCGGCCGCCTTGGCCACCAGAATGGCCTCGGCGATCGGCGCGAAGTCGGCGCGGAAATGCACCGAGCTCTTGTTGACCAGCAGTTTCATGCGCTCGGGTTCGATGCCGAGTTGGCGAAACAGCTCGCGGTCCAGCATCTGGCTCTTGGCGCTGGCCACGGCCACCAGCACGCCGTCGATCTCGAGGCAGGCACTGGGGCCGAGTTCGACGGTCGGATCCATGGTCATGGGTCCCTTGAGCGCAATGTGGCCGTCGCTCAGGGCGCGCACGGTAAAGCGGCCCTGCAGCGGCGAGTCGCTGGCGACGCCGGTGAAGGTCGGCACAGCGGCGCCCAGGGCCAGCGTGATTTCGTTGCCCACACCTGCGGCATGCGCGGCGGCGGCGGCCTCGGGGTCCCACATCAGGCCCAGGGCCACCTGTTGCGGAAAGCGCCGCCCGGCGCCCTCGGCCAACAGCGCGTGCAGCATGCCAGTGGTGTTGCTGTCGCCGCCGGCACCGGGGTTGTCCTGGGTGTCGGCGATCACAACCGGCCGGCGTGCGCCGGCCGCGATCTCCAGGCCGCGCGCCACGGCGGCCCGCGGCGCGAGCAGGTCCAGCCGCCACTGCGAGCGCGGCGCATCGATACGCGCATACAGCTTGCGCACCGCCGCCTCAGCCGCCTCGCCATGGGCCCAGACCACCGGGCCACATTCGGCGATGTCGGCAGCCGGAAAGCCGGTGGCGAAACTCAGCACTACGTCATGCTCGGCCTCCAGCGCGCGCAGCTCGGCGTAGATCGATGCGGCGGGCTCGGCCATGGTGGTCTGCACATTGAGCGGCAGCAGGAACGACAGGCGCATCGCGTGCAGCGACTCGCGTCGGCCGCACTGCAGGCGCCGCGCCAGCAGGCGCGCGGCCAAGCGCCCGGTGTCGGCCATATCGACATGCGGGTAGGTGCGGTAGCAGGCCAGTGCGTCGGCCGTCTCCAGCATCTGCTGCGTGACGTTGGCGTGCATGTCGAGACTGGCGACGATGGGCACGTCGGGCCCGGCCTCAGTGCGGATGCGCGCCAGCAACTCACCCTCGGCGTCATCGAGATGCTCGGCCACGGCGGCGCCGTGCAGGTCGAGGTAGACCGCGTCCAACCCGCCATGCGCGAGAGCCGCGCGCAGATCGCGCAGGATCTCGCCGGCGAGGCGCTCGAACGCATCCTGCGTCACGTGGGCCGATGGCGTCGCGCCGGCCCAGCACGAGGGCAGCAGCGTCCAGCCGTGTGTCCGCGCCTCGCTGATAAAGCCGCCGACCGGAATGTTGGCTTCCGCAAAGCGTTTGACCATGACCGGCCCGTGCACATAGGCCGGGAACGTCTCGCCGCGGTTGAAGGCCGCCCAGTCGGCCTTGGTCGGAGCGAAGGTATTGGTCTCGTGCTGAAACCCCGCGATCAGAATGCGAAGGGGTTGGCTGCCGCTCATGCCGTCACCTGTTGTTCCGGTGTGCCGAAGCTGAAGCCGCGGCCCGGGGCTGCCGCCAGCAGTGCCTGGGTGTAAGCATGCCGGGGGGAGAAGAAGACATCGCCGACGTCGCCCTGTTCGACAATCTTGCCGCGCTGCATCACGATCACGCGGTCGCAGATCTGGCTGGCCACGCGCAGATCATGGGTGATGAACACAATACCGATGGCCAGGCGCTGCTGTATTTCGTTGAGAAGATCCAGGATCTGCGCCTGCACCGACACGTCGAGCGCCGAGACGGCCTCGTCGGCGATCAGCACCTGCGGGTCGCAGGCCAGTGCGCGCGCAATCGAGATGCGCTGGCGCTGGCCGCCCGAGAACTCGCTCGGGTAGCGGTGCAGCGCCTCGGGCTGCAGACGCACCAGACGCATCAGCTCCTCGGCACGCGCCCACGCTTGCGCTCGCGGCACGCCGAAGTTCAGCGGGCCTTCGATGATCGAGGCGCCGGCGGTCTGGCGCGGGTTGAGGGAGCGGTACGGGTCCTGGAACACCACCTGCACGCGGCGGCGAAACGGCGACAGCGCGCGGCCGCTGGCTTTCGCCACCGAGCGTCCGTCGGCAAAAATGTCGCCACTGGTCGGCTCGATCAGCCGCGCGATGCAGCGCGCCACCGTCGACTTGCCCGAGCCCGACTCGCCGACGATGCCTACCGTCTCTCCCGGATGCACCGCCAGCGACACGTCCTGCGCGGCATGCACGGTGCGGCGCTTGGCGGGCCAGGAGCCGCTGACATAGGTCTTGCTGATGGCGCGTGCGTCGAGCAGGGCGTCGCCGGCCATACGCGGCGGGCGCCGGCGCCGGCCCAGTTCGGGTACCGCGGCGAGCAGCATCTTGGTGTACGCCTCGCGCGGGCTTTGCAATACCGCCAATTTTTCGCCTTGCTCCACCATCCGGCCCAGTTGCATCACCACCACGCGGTCGGCGATTTCGGCGACGACACCGAAGTCGTGGGTGATGAACAGCACCGCGGTGCCGTTCTCGCGCTGCAGCTCGGCAATGAGCTTGAGGATCTCGGCTTGCGTGGTGACGTCCAGCGCCGTGGTCGGTTCGTCACAGATCAGCAGCGCCGGCTTGAGAATCAGCGCCATCGCGATTACGATGCGCTGGCGCTGGCCGCCCGACAACTGGTGCGGGTACGACGCGTAGATGCGCTGCGGCTCCGGCAGATGCACATGCGCAAAGATGTCGAGAACGCGGCGCTGGCGCTCGGCCGCGCCCAGCGAGGTGTGTTCGCGCAGCATCTCGTCGACCTGGTCGCCACAGCGCAGCACCGGGTTGAGCGCGGTCATCGGCTCCTGGAATACCATGGCCATCGAAGCGCCGCGCAGCTGACGCAGCCGCTGCGGCGCGAGCTGCAGCAGGTCTTCGCCCTGCAGTTCGATGCAGCCGGCCACCGGCTTGATCCCTTGCGACAGCAGCCCCATCACAGTATTCGCGATGACCGATTTGCCGGAGCCGGATTCACCGAGCAGGCACAGTGTCTGCCCCGCGTGCACGTCGAAGCTGACACGCTGCACGGCATGCGGCCGATCGGCGCCGGCCGGCAGCGTGACGCTGAGATCGCGCACCTGCAGCACCGGCGCGGCACCGGCGGCTGCCATGGCGGGCGGGGAGTTGTTGATCATGTCATCAGCCCCCGCGCTTGTTGAACTTCGGGTCGAGCGTGTCGCGCAGCCCGTCGCCGAGAATATTGACCGCCAGCACCGTCAGGGCCAGAAAAATCCCCGGGAACAGCACGCTGTGCGGGTACTGCGTGAACTGCGAGCGGGCCTCGGCCATGATGTTGCCCCAGCTCGGAATGTCCGGCGGCATGCCGACGCCGAGGAACGACAGAATGGCCTCGACCAGGATCGCCGAGGCGCACACATAGGTGCCCTGAATGATCAGCGGAGCGATCGCGTTCGGCAGGATGTGGCGCGTGAGCACCTTCCAGGTCGGCGTGTCGAGCGCGACCGCCGCCTCCACATACGGCTCCTCGCGAATCGTCAGCACCACCGAGCGCACCAGCCGCGCGACCCTGGGCACTTCGGGTACCGCGATCGCGACGATGATGGTCGTCAGGCTGGCGCGCCAGAGCGCCATCAAAGTGATCGCGAACAGGATGCCGGGGATCGCCATCAGCCCGTCCATCACCCGCATGATCAGGCCGTCGAGGCGGCGAAAGTACCCCGCAATCAGCCCGACCGTCATGCCGACCGCCATCGCCAGGAGCGCCACCGCGACGCCGACGCTGAGCGAGACGCGCGCACCATAAATTACGCGGCTCCAGATATCGCGCCCAAGGCTGTCGCTGCCCATCGCGAACCAGTGCTGGAACGTGTCGCCACCCAGCGTCATGAATTCGGCGTGCGTGCCGGGCAGCAGGTTGGCGGCGCCCGGGTCGATCAGGGTCGGGTCGATGGTGCCGAGCCAGGGTGCGCCGATCGCCGCCAGGATCAGCAGCAGCAAGATGATCGTACCGAAGCGCACGGCACCGTTACGCAGCACGCGACGCGTCATCGAGACGCGCTGCTGCGCCACAGGCAGCGTATCGGCCATCACATCAGCAGGCTCGGGCAGGGGGTGACGTACTTCGGCCATGGTCGGTTTCTCGAATTCAGTAGCGGATGCGCGGATCGAGCAGCAGGTAGCTCAGGTCCACCAGCAGGTTGATCAGGACATAGATGACCGAGAAGAACAGCGTGATGCCCTGGATCAGGGGGTAGTCGCGCGACAGCACCGCATCCACCGTCAACTGGCCGAGGCCGGGGATCGCGAACACGGTCTCGGTGACGACGACGCCGCCGATCAGCAGCGCGACGCCGATGCCGATCACCGTGACGATGGGCACCGCGGCGTTGATCAGCGCATGGCGCACCAGCACGTGGCGCTCGCTGATGCCTTTCGAACGCGCGGTGCGGATGTAGTCCTCGGTCAACGCCTCGGCCACCGCGGCGCGGGTGACGCGCGCGATCAACGCAACGTAAACGATCGACAGGGTCAACCCGGGCAAGATCAGGTTGCGCAACCACGACCACAGCCCCTGATCGAGCCGGACATAGCCCTGCACCGGCAGCAACCCGCCCTTCAGCGCGACCAGCCAGATCAGCAGATAGCCGATTACGAAGGTCGGAATCGAAAAGCCGAGTACCGAGAAGCCCATCAGCGCACGGTCAAGCCAGCCGCCGTGGCGCCAGGCGGCGAGCACACCGAGTGGCACGGCGACCAGCACCGTCAGCACCAGGGTCAGGCCCGCCAGCGACAGGGTCGGCTCGATGCGCTGGCCGATCAGCGAGGCGACGGTTTGCTTCATGAACAGCGACTCGCCGAGATCGCCCCGCAGGACCTGCGCCGACCACTTGGCGAACTGCACCGGCAGCGGCTGGTCGAGGCCGAGCTGGGTCCGCACGCGGGCAATGTCGGCCGAGGTGCCGGTGTCGCCGACGATAACCGCTGCCGGATCGCCCGGCGCCAGCCGCGTCATCAGGAAAACGATCAGCGCGACGATCACCAGCACCGGGATGGTGGCGACGATGCGTCGTAACAGGAAGGACAACATGGTGGGTTCGTGAGGCCAGGGTTCAGTTCTTCTTGATGTTCCAGAACACGTTGACCGGCGCCTTGACGATGCCGCTGACGACACCGCGGCGCAGCACCGACAGCGGCTTTTGCTCACCCAGCGGGGCAAACAAGCCATTGTCGTAGGCGTCGATCTGGATCGCCTCGGCCAGGCGCTTGCGCACGGCCGGGTCGGTGGTGGCGACGAACTCGCTCTTAAGCTGTTCGAGCTTCGGGTCGGTGGCCCAGCCGAACCAACCTTTCTCACCATTGCCGGTTAGCGGCGCGAAGTACATCGGGTTCATGTTGTCGCTGGCGCCCCAGCCGGTAATGAACAGGTTCCAGCCGCCCTGGTCGGCCGGGTCCTTCCTGGCGCGGCGCATCAGCAGGGTCGGCCAGTCCATCGACTGCATGTCGACGTTGAAGCCGGCCTGCTTGAGCAGCTGCGCCATCACCGGCGGCAGCTTGTTGAGCAGGTTGAAGTCGGACGGCTGCATCAGTACTACCGGCTTGCCGTCGTAGCCGGCCTCCTTCAGCAGCTTCTTCGCTTCCTCGAACTGCGGCTTGCCAGTGAAGTACGAGGTTTTGTCCGACGCCAGCAGCGAGCCGCACGGGTAGATCGAAGTGCAGGGCTTGTACAGGTCGCGGTACACCATTTGCGCGCGCAGCAGCGCTTCCTGGTTGATCGCCATAATCGCGGCCCGGGCGATTTTCGGGTTGTCGAACGGTGGGATGTGGTGGTTCAGATGCAGGAAGTACGAGCCCGCCGTCGTCGCCTCGACGACCTCGAGTTTCGGGTCGATGCGCAGCGCCGCGTAGTGGTCCGACGGCATCCACGACAGCAAGTCGACCTCGCCGGTCTTGATCGCATTGACCTGAGTCTGCGCGTCTTTCAGGATGATCCATTCGACCCGATCGACATAGACCCGCTTGCCGCCGGCCAGGCCCGACGGTGCTTCGCTGCGCGGCACGTAGTGGGTGTTCTTCAGATAGACCACCTTGTCGCCGGAGCGGAACTCGTCCTTCTTGAAGATGTACGGGCCCGAGCCGGTATAGTCGTCGATCTGCTTGTCGGCCGGCGTATCGGCGACGCGCTTGGGCATGATGAAGGCCGGGCTGCCCGAGGGCTTCGCCAGCGCCTCCAGCACCATGCCGAACGGCTCCTTGAACACCATGCGCCAGCCGTTGTCGCCGCTCACTTCGATCGTGTCGAGCGCCGCGAACATCTTCTGCCCCAAGCTGTCACGCTTGCCCCATCGGGTCAGCGAGGCGATCACATCGGCCGAGGTTACCGGCTTGCCGTCGTGGAACGCCAGCCCCTTGCGCAGCGTGAAGGTCCAAGTCTTCGCATTGGGCGATGCACTGTACTTGTCGACCATCTGCGGCTGCACTTTGCCTTCGGCGTCAATGCCGAACAAGGTGTCGTAAATCATGTAGCCGTGGTCGCGCGTCACGAACGCGGTGGTCCAGATCGGGTCGAGGATCTTCAGGTCGGTCTGCGGCACCATGCGCAGGACCTTGGCGCCTTCCTGCGCCGATGCCGGCACGGCAGGTAGCGGCAGGAGCGCCGCGCCAACGAAACGCATAAAAGAAGAACGAGTCATCATAGTGATTACCTCTATAGTGAACAGTGGAAGAGAAATTTGGACGGGGAATTCGGATCAGACGGCCAAACGCTTGGCCGGTTACTTCAGATGACGTTCGATATTGGCCACCAGTTCATCGCCGGACGCTGTCAGCTTTTGCAGGCAGCGCCTGAATACGGCTTGCTCCTCCTCCGTCAGGGAGCCACGAAACGTCTCCTCCATGAAGCGCCCAATAGGGTCGGCGCGCATCACCACGGCCTCACCGGGGTCGGTCAATTCGAGGCGGATCTGGCGTGCATCTTCTTCTCCGACCGAGCGCACGACCAGGTCACGCCGAACCAATGTCGTGATTGCTTTGGATGCCAGCGTTTTCTCCAATGACGTGAGCTCGATCAAGCGCGTCAGCGTCAGGCCAGGTTCGGCCCCGATAAAACGCATCAGCCGCAACTCGCGCAAGGTCACGCCACACTCGCGCTCGTAGACCTGAGATGCGACGACCTTGACACGATCATTGACGATATCAAGCATCAAGGTCACGTAATCGAGCTTGATGCGCAACGCTTTTCGCCCTGGTCTGGAGCGGCTCATGAATATATATTTCAATAGTTGATATTTGCAACTAAATGGATGTTAATGGCACGACGTCTGAGACGTCACTCGGGGAAACCCTTGTGAAACAAGGTCTCGATGTTCCGCGCTAATTTCTCAGGAGCGACTTCAAGTGGTCGGCGCTGAAGGGGTCTTCAAGATCACCCGACAGGAACATAGCGGTACGAATCGCCGCGTGCAGGCTCGCGAGGAACTACAACGGAAAGTGGCATTTGCCCAGGCAGGGTGCCGCTCACAGCGCGCGGTTGCGCGCCAGCGGCGGATTTTTCGCAAAATAGCGCTGGATGCCGCGCATGATGGCGTCGGCCATCTTCTCCTGGTAGGCGTCGCTGTTGAGTTTGGCTTCTTCCTCGGGATTGCTGATGAAGGCGGTCTCGACCAGCACGCTGGGAATGTCGGGCGCCTTCAGCACGGCAAAGCTGGCCTGCTCCACGCGGCCCTTGTGCAGCTTGCCCACGTCACCGATCTCGCCGAGCAGCGCGCTGCCTAATTTGAGGCTGTCGTTGATCTGCGCGGTGGTGCTCATGTCGAACAGGGCGCGCTGCACCTGCACGTCCTTGGCGCGCACGTTCAGGCCGCCAATCAGGTCGGCCTTGTTTTCCTTGTCGGCCATCCACTTCGCGGCCGTGCTCGAGGCGCCGCCCTGGCTCAGCGCGAACACGCTGGCGCCGCGCGCCTGCGGCGTCAAAAACGCGTCGGCGTGGATGCTGACGAACAGATCGGCCTGCACGCGCCGGGCCTTTTGTACGCGCACCTGCAGCGGCACGAAGAAGTCGGCGTCGCGCGTCAGGAAGGCGCGCATCGGGTTGCCGTTGATGCTGGTGGCGTTGATGCGGTCGCGCACCAGGTGCGCAATTTTCAACACCACGTCTTTCTCGTGCGTGCCGGCGGGCCCGGTCGCACCGGGGTCTTCGCCGCCATGGCCGGGGTCGATCGCGACGATGATGAGCCGGTCGGTTCTGCCGCTCAAGACCGGTGCGGCGGCCCCATTGTTTGCGTCTTTTTGAGCCGTTGTCCTTGCGGAGTCTGGTGATTTTGCTATTGAAGTTGTAGCGTCCGCAACGCGCGGTGCGGCGGCGGGTTTGTGCATCTGGTTGGCCATCAGCTCGCCCAGCGGGTCGGTGGCTGCACTGGCGGCTTGCGCGGCGCCCGCGCTTTGCTGCTGGTCCTTGAGCCGCTCGGCAATCAGGGCTTCGAGCGGGTCGGCCGTGCGCGTGGGATACAGGTCGAACACCAGCCGGTACTGGTAGGCGGCCACCGGCGCCAGCGTGAACACCTGCGGCAGCGTGGCCTGTTTGAGGTCCAGCACCAGCCGCACCACGCCCGGCGCGTATTGCCCGACGCGCACGCCGCTGATGAAGGGGTCGTTCGAGGTGACCTTGCCCACCAGCTGGCGCAGTTCGGGGTTGAGGTCGATGCCGTCGATGTCCACTGCGAGCCGCGGCGGGTTCGGCACAAAAATCTGCCTGGCCTGCAGCGGCCCGTCGGATTCGATGGTGACGCGTGTGTACTCGGGCGCGGGCCAGACCCGCACCGCCACGATGGTGGCGCCGCGCGCAATTTGCTGCGTCCCCAACAGCAGCACCAGCGTGCCGGATTTGAGCAGGCTGCGGCGACTGAAGGGCTCGGCCCCGACGCCTGCCTCTGCAGGTGCTGCGCTGTGTTCGCGCGTCATGCCAGCAGTTCCCGCCCCAGCGGCGTTTGGGCGCTCAGGCTCACTTGACGTGACTCATCCAACATGGCTTCAATTTTAATAGCGAGGTCGGCGCGCGGGATGTACTGTGTTGCTTTTTCGGGCCATTCGGCGAGCTTCAATCCGGGGCTGGCAAAGATGTCGCGAAAGCCCGCGTCTTCCCACTCGCGCGGGTCGTCGAAGCGGTAGAAATCAAAGTGCCAGATGTGCAAGTCCGCGACCTCGTGCGGCTCGACCACCGCATAGGTCGGGCTCTTGATGCGCCCATGCACGCCCAGCGCGTGCAGCAGGTGCCGCACGAAGGTGGTCTTGCCGGCGCCGAGCTCGCCGTGCAGCTCGATGAACGCATTGCGCAGCGCCGGGTGTGCGGCCAGCCGGCGCGCAAACGCGCGCGTGTCGGCCTCGGTCTGCCAGACGATGGCCTGCACCACGACAGGGTCGGGCGTGCTTTCTACAATCATGGGGTGACATTCCCTCGCATTAGCGACTCTCAGATCAACGGTCTCCAATTGGTGTCCCAGGTTCAGGTGTGGGCCCGCGAGCTGGGATTCTCCCAAATCGGCGTGGCCGGGGTGGATTTGTCATCGGCGGAAGCGGGTTTGATGGCCTGGCTGGCCCAAGGGTTCCATGGCGACATGACTTATATGGCGGCGCATGGTCTCAGGCGCGCGCGCCCGGCCGAACTGGTGCCCGGCACCGTCAGCGTGATCACGGCCCGCATGGATTATCTGCCCTCGGGCACGCCGCACGACTGGCAGGCGGTTGAATTCGAGCGCTTGAAGCGGCCCGGGGAGGGCATCGTCTCCGTCTATGCACGCGGCCGCGACTATCACAAGGTGCTGCGCGCGCGCCTGCAAAAGCTCAGTGACCGCGTGGCCGGGCATCTGGGGCCGTTTGGCCACCGCGTGTTCACCGACTCGGCGCCGGTGCTCGAGGCCGAGCTCGCCTCGCGCAGCGGCCAGGGCTGGCGCGGCAAGCACACGCTGGTGCTGAACCGCGATGCGGGTTCGATGTTTTTCCTGGGCGAGATCTATGTGGACGTGGCCCTGCCGCCGAGCGAGCCCGTGCTAGATCACTGCGGCAGCTGCAGCGCCTGCATCGACGTGTGCCCGACCCAGGCCATCGTCGCGCCGTACCGGCTCGACGCGCGGCGCTGCATCTCGTACCTCACGATCGAGCACGCAGGGCCGATTCCACTGGAGTTGCGCCCGCTCATCGGCAACCGCATCTACGGCTGCGACGATTGCCAGCTGGCCTGCCCCTGGAACAAGTTTGCGCAGCGCAGCGCCTTGCCCGACTTCGACGAGCGCGCCGGCCTGAGCGGCGCGCAACTCGTGACGCTGTTCGCGTGGAGCGAGGAAGAGTTCCTGCGCTACACCGAGGGCAGCCCGATCCGGCGCATTGGCCACGAGCGCTGGCTGCGCAATGTGGCGGTGGCCATGGGCAACGCGCTGCGTCGCGGGCACGATGCCATGCTGGTCGAGGCTCTGCACCGGCGCTTTGACGACGCGAGTGAACTGGTGCGCGAGCACATCGCGTGGGCGCTCGAACAATAGTGAAGAATTTACCGATAGCCCTTGTGCGGTATAGGCATGTAGCTATAGAATCAATAGCAACCTACGCGATGCCGCCTAACGCAGCAGCCCGAGCGCAAACGGCAGGCTGAGCATGCCCAGCACGGTCGAGAGCGTGACCAGCCCGGCCACGTACGCGGCGTTGTAGCCCATGCGCGCCGCCAGCACGTAGCAGCTCGATGCGGTGGGCAGGGCAGAGAACATCAGCAACACCGTGGTCTGCAGCGGCTCCAGCCGCAATAGGCGCGACAGGCCGAACGCCACCAGCGGCAGGAGCAGGTGGCGGATCGAGAGCATGGCGACTGTCAGTGTTTTGGCGCGCGACAGATGACCCAGCTGCATGCCGGCGCCGGCCGCCATCAGCCCCAGCGGTACCGAAGCGCCGCCGATGCGCGTGACCGTGGGCTCCAGCCAGACCGGAATATGCAAGCCGAGCAGGTTGCCGGCGAGCCCTGCGGCGGTGCCGAGAATCAAAGGGTTGCGCACCAGTTCGCGCGCCAGCCCGAGGTTGGCGTGGCGCGCCATCGGCCAGACGGCGCCGATATTGTTCAGTGGCACGGAGACCCCGATCAGCACGGACATCAACAGCAGCCCCTCGGGACCCGCGAGCTTGCCGGCCAGCGCCAGGCCGATGAACGAGTTGTAGCGAAACGCGATTTGCGAGCTGGCGGCATGGTCCCGCGCATCGATGTGCCGGCCGATCCACGGCAGCCAGGGCAGCGCATAGGCCAGCGCGATGCCGATCGCGATCACCAGCAGGCCGGCCGCCATCAGGTTCGACGTCGCGCCGAAATCGAGCGGACTCTTGATGATCGACTGGAACAGCAGTACCGGAAACAGGAAGTAATACACCAGGCCTTCCACCGGCTCCCAGACCGTGCGGTTGAGCGCGGTGTGGCGACACAGCAGGTAGCCGCACAGGATCAGCGAAAAATCGGGGAACAGCAGTTGGGGGTAATTCACCGCGTCGAGAATAACCGCACGGTGGGCTTTTTTTGTTATCGTCATCGCATGCACCCCGCCAGCCAGTCCAGCATCGATGCCTTCGCGGACGCGCTGTGGCTGGAAGAAGGTTTGTCTCCAAACACCTTGAGCGCCTATCGGCGCGACCTGAGCCTGTTTGCCGACTGGCTGGGCACTCAAGCGCTTAGCCTGAACGACACGGCCGAGAACCATCTGAGCCAGTATTTTTCGCTCAAGCATGCCGCCACCAAGGCCACCACCGCGAACCGTCGCCTGACCGTGTTCAAGCGCTACTTTCGCTGGGCCCTGCGCGAGCGCATCGTCAAAGCCGACCCGACGCTGAAGCTGCAGGCCGCCAAGCAGGCGCTGCGCGTGCCCAAGACGCTGACCGAGGCGCAGGTGGAGACCCTGCTGGCGGCCCCCGATACCGATACCGCACTCGGCCTGCGCGAGCGCACCATGCTGGAGCTGATGTACGCCAGCGGCCTGCGCGTGAGCGAACTGGTCACGCTCAAGACCTTCAACGTCAGCATGAGCGACGGCGTGCTGCGCGTGCTGGGCAAGGGCAGCAAGGAGCGCCTGGTGCCGTTTGGCGAGGTGGCGCGCCTGTGGATCAATCGCTACCTGACCGAGGCGCGCCCCGAGCTGCTGGCCGGCAAGCAGACCGAAGACCTGTTCGTGACGAACCGCGGCGCCAAGGCCGGCACGGGCATGACGCGTGTCATGTTCTGGATGATCGTGAAGAAGCATGCGCGCGCCGCCGGCATCACGGCGCCGCTGTCGCCGCACACCCTGCGCCACGCCTTTGCCACCCATCTGCTGAACCACGGCGCCGACCTGCGCGCGGTGCAAATGCTGCTCGGGCATGTGGATATTTCCACCACCACCATCTACACGCACGTGGCGCGCGAGCGGCTCAAGCTGCTGCACGCCAAGCACCATCCACGCGGCTAACTTGCCCCACAATGGCAGTCTTTCGCTCCCCGAGGTTTTGACATGCTGCCCATCTCCCGCCGCTCTTCGCTTGCTGCCCTGTCGGTGCTGGCCCTGGCTCCGTTACCTGCACTCGCCCAGAGCTGGCCGTCCCGCCCCGTTCACATCGTGGTGGCGTACCCGGCCGGCGGCGTCGCCGATGCGGTGGCGCGGGCACTGGGCGACAAGCTCGCCACGCAATGGGGCACGCCGGTGATCATCGACAACCGCGGCGGGGCCAGTGGCAGCATCGGCATGGACGCGGTGGCCAAGGCCGCGCCCGATGGCTACACCCTGGGGTTTTCTGCCATCAGCCCGCTCTCGCTCAACCCGCACGTGGGCAAACTGCCGTATGACCCCGTGCTCGACATTGCGCCCGTCGCCAGCGTGATGTATTCGCCCGTGCTGCTGCTGGCCACGCCCGCGAGCACCAGCCGCGATTTTCGTGACCTGCTGGCCGCCGCCAAAAACAACCCCGGCGCCGTGCGCTGGGCCACTTCGGGGCAGGCCTCGCTCGGGCACATCATGCTGGCGCAGATCGAGCAGGCGGCCAAGGTGCAGATCACCCACATTCCCTACAAGGGCGGCAGCCAGCAGACGGGCGATGCGCTCAGCGGCCAGTTCGAAATCCTGTCCATCAATGCCGGCGCGGCGGTGATGCAGCACATCAAGGCCGGCAAACTGCGCCCGCTGGCCGTGGGCGCACCCAAGCGGCTGGATTCGCTGCCCGAGGTTCCCACATTGGCCGAGCTCGGTTATCCGCGCGCCAACCTGTCCTCGCAGTTCGGCGTTTTTGCGCCGGCGCGCACGCCGCCCGCAGTGCTGGAGCGGCTGAACCGCGACATCAACCAGGCGCTCGCGCTGCCCGATTTGCGTAGCAAGCTGCAGGCCACCGACAACGTGCCCACGGGCGGCAGCGCCGACGACTTTGCCAAGGCCATCGCGCGCGAATACGACAACATCGGGCGCGTGATCAGGGCGGGGCATATCAGGGCGCAGTGAGCGGGCTCGTTCGGTCGGTGAGCATCGAGCCGTCGTGAATCAATCCGGCGTTGCGCCGGGGCCGATATGGATGCTGCGGACTTCGGGTGTGCCCAATCCGGCCGGCCCCTGAAGCCAGTGGATGCGCAGCGTGGCCGATTCCGGCAACCACTCGATTCCCGCAGAGGCGAGTTCGATGTCGTCGCGGCAGCTCTCGAGCTTCACATGGAAGGTTTCGACGGCCAGCTTGCGGGCGATGGATGCGATACGCAGGAAGCGTTCGCGGCCGGCTTGACAGTAAGACATTCCTCCCGAAATCGAGGGGTAGCTGTCGATGAAGATAAGCCCCCGCTTGCCGATTTCGGCAACGACCTCGATGTTGTCCGGCGTGGCCCCGACCGGAATGGACGCGTCGCGGACGACCCAGACGCTGTAGTGTGTTCCGGAAGGCGATTGAACTTCGAGCGGGGCCCAAGACTTTGCGGCTGCCCGGACAGCCGCAGGGTTGCTGCGACCTGGAACGGCATCATCGGCCTGCGCTGTTTGAAATGCACACAGGACCAGCAGCAGGCTAGCCCAGAACGTGATCCGCATAACAGACTCCGCTGTACATCCAGTGCGCCCCCGCTGCGCGGCCCTTCAAGTATTTGCCGCTGTCCCGGTTGTGCAGCGCCGCTTCGGTTTTGCCTGTGTTTTGCACATCCGTCATGTCCCAGCCGATGTTGCCGGTTTTGGAGTCGCACAGGATGTTCGATTTTCTCTTCCAGGCCCCCGCATTCGCGTCCCACACGTGATAGCTGCCCCCGTTCCAGCGACAAACGGTCTCGTATTTGAGTTGCCCGTCGGTGTAGGAGCGGCCGCCTTGGGACAGGTAGGCGATCGCGCCGCTGCGTTTCTTGCCGAACAGCGCCAGTCCGCCGTCCACGTTCAGTTTCCAGTTCCAGGCTTGTTCGAAACTGGGCGGCGGCGTCGTGAGCTGGCACATGCCGAAGCCGTTGTCGAACGACTTGACGGGCTCGTTGCCTGCATTGAAGTGCCTGAATTTCGACTCCTGCGCCAGGATTTTGTCGAAGCCTGCACCACTGGGAGTGCTGGCCAGGTACTGGATGACGTCGCCAGCCACCGGGTTCGTTCCCTGGATCTTCACGGTGATGCCGGCCGTGTCGGTGCCGGCCTGGGCGCGCACCATCAGCGTTCCGCCGAGGTTTGTGATGGCAGTCTTGGCGTCCCACTGATTTGCGGCAGTTGCGCTCTGGCCGGATCTGGAGAACGCGCCCCAGGTCACCGTCCAGAACCAGGTGTGGGCGCCGCTTGCATCCGTCTCAAACAGGACGCTGGGCCATTCGGGCGTCGGGCTGATGGTGAAGAGCTCATTCAACCGGGGTGTCTTGAAATTCATGACGGAACTCCTTTCGTGCCACTGATCGCCGCGATGCGCTACAGCAGTAGTGCGGCCAATTCTTCGTCGGTGAATCCGGCCCGCTTGCGCGCCGCGTCGTTGAAGGGTGGGTGCAGCCGGGGTGCGGCGTAGCGCTCTGTGAGCAGGCGGTAGTGCGCCACCGGTTCCAGCCCACCCTGCGCGCACAGCCAGCGGTACCAGTGGTTGCCGATGGCCACGTGGCCGACTTCGTCGCGCAGGATGATGTCGAGGATGTCCACCGCGCGCAGCGCATCGGGCGCTCCGACCTGGCGCAGCTTGGCCTGGATCAACGGCGTGGCATCGAGCCCGCGCGCCTCCAGCGTGCGCGGCACCAGCGCCATGCGGGCCGTGACGTCGTCGGCGGTTTTCTCGCACATGGCCCACAGGTTGTCGTGCCCGGGGAAGTCGCCGTAGTCCCAGTGCTGGCCGTTGTGTTCCAGGCTTTGCAGGTGCGCGCGCAGCAGCGAGAAGTGAGACGCCTCCTCCAGGGCCACGCGCAGCCAGTCAAGGTAGAACGCGCGCGGCATGCCGTCGAAGCGCCAGACGGCATCGAGTGCGAGGTTGATCGCGTTGAATTCGATGTGGCAGATGGCGTGCACCAGCGCCGCGCGCCCCGCCACGCTGGCCGGTGAGCGCCGCGGCACCTGGGCGGGGTGGATCAACTCGGGCCGGGCGGGGCGGCCGGGAAATGTCGGTGCATAAGACAAAGCCTTCATTTCCGAGCCGAGATGATCTGCTACCAAAAGAGTAGCTGATTGCGCATACAGGATCTGGGCTGCAGCCACTTTTTGTTGTGGATCGGTGAGGCACAGGGCGGCCAGCGCGGCCTGCCGCAGTTCGGGGCGCGGCGCCATCCCTACAATTCCATGTTGATCAGCATGATTGGAGTTTATATGGCGATTTATGAACTGGACGGCACGGCGCCGCGCCTGGCCGACTCGGCCTGGGTGGCCGACAGCGCGCAGGTGATGGGCAACGTGGAACTGGCGCAGGACACCAGCGTGTGGTTTGGCGTGGTGATTCGCGGCGATACCGAAACCATCCGCATCGGGCGCGGCTCCAACATCCAGGATTTGAGCGTGCTGCACGCGGACATCGGCATGCCGCTCACGGTGGGCGAGAACGTCACGGTGGGTCACAAGGTCATGCTGCACGGCTGCACCATCGGGGACGAGTCCCTGATCGGCATTGGCGCGGTGGTGCTGAACGGCGCGAAGATCGGCAAGCACTGCCTGGTCGGCGCGGGCGCGCTGGTGACGGAGGGCAAGGAATTTCCCGACGGCTCGATGATCATCGGCAGCCCGGCCAAGGCCGTGCGCCAACTGACGCCCGAACAGATTGCGGGCCTGAAGATGAGCGCCCAGCACTATGTGGACAATGCCCGGCGCTTTCGGGCCGGCTTGAAGAAAATCGGCTGACCAGGATTGACGCGTGTCTGAACTTCACAAATTCCTTTTCGACGGGCTGCCGGTGCGCGGCATGATCGTGCGGCTGACCGATGCGTGGACCGAGATCCTGCGCCGGCGCGAGTCCAACAACGCCACCGGCGCCTATGCATTGCCGGTACGCGAGTTGCTGGGCCAAATGACGGCCGCCGGAGTCTTGATGCAGTCCAACATCAAGTTCAACGGCGCGCTGATCCTGCAGATTTTTGGCGACGGGCCGCTCAAGCTCGCGGTGGCCGAGGTGCAGCCCGATTTGAGCCTGCGCGCCACGGCCACCGTGGTGGGCGAGGTGGCGGCGGATGCCACGCTGAGCCAGATGGTCAACGTCACGAATCACGGACGCTGCGCCATCACGCTCGACCCCTTGAGCAAGTTCCCCGGCCAGCGACCCTACCAGGGCGTGGTGCCGCTGTTTGGCGACAGGCACGAGAAGCTGGAAAAGCTCAGCGAGGTGCTGGAGCACTACATGCTGCAAAGCGAGCAGCTCGACACCACGCTGGTGCTGGCGGCCAGCGACACCGTGGCGGCGGGTTTGCTGATCCAGCGCATGCCGGTCAAGGGCGAGGGCAATCTGGCGGGGAATAATTGGGGTCAGATTCCAAATTCGCCGGCCCGTGAACGGGCCAGGGACGCAGCGCAAAGCGCTGCTACGAAATTGGAATCTGACCCCAATTATTCCAATTATTCAGACGAGATCGGCCGCAACGAAGACTACAACCGCATCGCCACCCTGGCGGCCAGCCTGACGCAGGAGGAACTGCTGACGCTGGACGTGGATACGGTTCTGCGCCGCCTGTTCTGGCAGGAAAAACTGGTGCGCTTCGAGCCGAGAACGGGCAGCGATGGCCCGCGCTTTGCCTGCAACTGCAGCAGCGAGCGCGTGAGCCGCATGATCCGGGGGCTGGGCCAGGACGAGGCCGCGAGCATCCTTGCCGAGCGCGGCGAAATCGAGGTGGGCTGCGAATTCTGCGGCAAGCAGTACCGGTTCGATCCGATCGATGCGGCGCAAATCTTTACTGCGCCGACCGCCCAGCCGCCCGGCAGTTCAGCGACGCACTGAGTTCAACAGCGCCAAGGGCGCGGGGCGCCCTTACTTGGTCACCTGCACGAAGATCTCGTTGGGCTTGACCATGCCAAGCTCCATGCGCGCCTTTTCTTCCACCATGTCCAGGCCCTGCTTGAGGTCGGCCACCTCGGATGCCAGCCGCTCGTTGGCGACCTGCGCCTGCGCATTCGCAATCTTTTGTGCCGCGAGCTTTTGCCGCATCAGCGTCACCTCGGGGATGCTGCCGCGGCCGAACCACAACTGCGCGTGAAACACCGCGAGCAGCGCGACCAGGATGACTGGAACAATGCGGGAACCCACGAAAGCGCTGACTCAACGCAGGTTGTAGAACGCCGCGCGGCCCGGGTAGCTGGCGATATCGCCCAAATCCTCTTCGATGCGCAGCAGCTGGTTGTACTTGGCCATGCGGTCGGAGCGGCTCAGGCTGCCGGTCTTGATCTGGCCCGCGTTGGTACCCACCGCGATGTCGGCAATGGTCGAGTCCTCGGTCTCGCCCGAGCGGTGGCTGATCACCGCCGTGTAGCCCGCGCGCTTGGCCATCTCGATTGCGGCAAAGGTCTCGCTCAAAGTGCCGATCTGGTTGATCTTGATCAGGATCGAGTTGGCGATGCCTTTGTCGATGCCTTCCTTGAGGATCCTGGTGTTGGTGACGAACAGGTCGTCGCCCACGATCTGCACCTTCTTGCCGAGCTGCTCGGTCAGGTGCTTCCAGCCGTCCCAGTCGCCCTCGGCCATGCCGTCCTCGATGCTGATGATGGGGTATTTGTCGACCCAGGCGGCGAGCATGCTGGTCCACTCCTCGGATGACAGCGTGAGACCTTCGCCTTCGAGATGGTACTTGCCGTCTTTATAGAACTCGCTGGCGGCGCAGTCCAGGCCGATGGCAATCTGCTCGCCCGCGACGAAGCCGGCCTTGTCGATGGCGTCCAGGATCAACTGGATCGCCGCTTCGTGGTTGGCCACGCTGGGGGCAAAGCCGCCTTCGTCGCCGACAGCGGTGCTGATGCCCTTGTCGTGCAGGATTTTCTTGAGCGCGTGGAACACCTCGGCGCCATAGCGCAGCGCTTCGCGAAAGCTCGGCGCGCCCACCGGAATGATCATGAACTCCTGCAGGTCCAGGTTGTTGTTGGCGTGCGCGCCGCCGTTGATCACGTTCATCATGGGCACCGGCAGCTGCATGCTGCCCATGCCGCCGAAGTAGCGGTACAGCGGCAGGCCGGACTCTTCGGCCGCGGCACGCGCCACCGCCATCGAGACCGCCAGCATGGCATTGGCGCCCAGGCGCGATTTGTTCTCGGTGCCGTCGAGGTCGATCAGGGTCTTGTCCAGGAAGGCCTGCTCGGAGGCGTCGAGCCCGAGCACGGATTCGGAGATTTCGGTGTTGATGTGTTCCACCGCCTTGAGCACGCCCTTGCCCCCGTAGCGTTTCATGTCGCCGTCGCGCAGCTCGATGGCCTCGCGCGAGCCGGTGGAGGCGCCCGAGGGCACGGCCGCGCGACCCATGGTGCCGGACTCGAGCAACACGTCGCATTCCACGGTGGGGTTGCCGCGGCTGTCCAGGATTTCGCGGCCAACGATGTCAACAATTGCACTCATTCACTACGCTCTTTTCTGCTGGTTAAAGGGCTTCGACAGGCTCGGCCCGAACGGTTAAAAATCAGACACCTTCCACCACGATCATTCGCATGACGGCAGCACCTTGTCGTGCCGCACGGGCCTTGCCGTATTCGGGGGAGTCGTAGAAGGCATGGGCCGCTGCGAGGCTGGGAAATTTCAGGACCACGACGCGCTCGGGCGTCCAGTCGCCCTCCAGCACCTGCGCCTTGCCCCCGCGCACGCAGACCTCGGCGCCGTGCACCTGCATCGCGGCGCTGGAGAATTTTTTATAGTCTTCGTACTGCGCCGGGTTGGTCACGGTCACGTTGGCGATGATGTAGGCACTGGTCATGCTATTAGGCGGAGAAGTCGTTTTCGAGAAAGCCGTTTTTCTTGGTCACGGCATCGAGCGCCAAAAGGGTTTCGAGCAGCGCCTTCATGTGTTTGAGCGGCACGGCATTGGGTCCGTCGGACAGCGCCCTGGCCGGATCCGGGTGGGTTTCCATGAAGACGCCTGCCACGCCGACGGCGATCGCCGCGCGCGCCAGCACAGGCACCATCTCACGCTGGCCGCCGGAGCTGGTGCCCTGACCGCCGGGCAACTGCACCGAATGGGTTGCGTCGAACACCACGGGCGCGCCGGTCTCGCGCATGATGGACAGGCTGCGCATGTCGGACACCAGGTTGTTGTAGCCAAAGCTGGCGCCGCGCTCGCAGGCCATGAAGCTGTCCTCGGACAGGCCCTTTTCCTTCGCCGCCGCGCGCGCCTTGTCGATGACGTTCTTCATGTCGTGCGGCGCCAGGAACTGCCCCTTTTTGATATTCACGGGCTTGCCCGACTGCGCCACGGCGCGGATGAAGTCGGTCTGGCGGCACAGGAAGGCGGGCGTTTGCAGCACATCGACCACGCCGGCCACCTGCGTAATCTGCTCCTCGGAGTGCACGTCGGTCAGCACCGGCACGCCAAGCTCGCGTCTGACCTTGGCCAGGATTTCCAGGCCCTTGTCGAGGCCCGGGCCGCGAAACGTGCTGCCGCTGGAGCGATTCGCCTTGTCGAAACTGCTCTTGAAGATGAAGGGAATGCCCAGCGCCGCGGTGATTTCCTTGAGTGTGCCGGCCGTGTCCATCTGCAACTGCTCGGATTCGATCACGCAGGGGCCGGCGATCAGGAAGAAGCGGCGGTCCAGGCCGACTTCGAAGCCGCACAGTTTCATGCTCAGGCCACCACTTTCAGGTTGGCGCCAGCGACGGGATGCTCGGGTGCGACGGTCTGGTCGCGATGCGCCAGGGCCGCGCCAATGAAGGCATTGAACAGCGGGTGGCCGGCCCACGGCGTGGACCTGAATTCGGGGTGGAACTGCACGCCCATGAACCACGGGTGCACGCTTTGCGGCAGCTCGACGATTTCGGTCAGGTGCTCACGCTGCGTCAGGGCGGAAATCACCAGCCCCGCCTTGCGCAGCGTGTCGAGGTAGTTCACGTTGGCTTCGTAGCGGTGGCGGTGCCGTTCGGTCACCACGTCGCCGTAGATCTGGTGCGCCAGCGTGCCCGGCGCGACGTCGGAGCTTTGCGCGCCCAGGCGCATGGTGCCGCCGAGGTCGGAATTCTCGTCGCGCGTATTGATCGTGCCGTCCTTGTCTTTCCATTCGGTGATCAAGGCGATGACGGGGTTCGGGGTGTCGGGTTCGAACTCGGTGCTGTTGGCATCCTTGAGGTGCGCTACGTCGCGTGCAAATTCGATGGTCGCGACCTGCATACCCAGACAGATGCCCAGGTACGGCACCTTGTTTTCGCGCGCGAAACGGGCCGCGCAAATCTTGCCTTCGATGCCGCGTTTGCCAAAGCCGCCCGGCACCAGCACCGCGTCGAATTTGGCGAGTTGGTCGATGTTCTCGGGCGTGATGGTTTCCGAGTCGATATAGCCGATCTTCACGCGCGCATGGTTGCGCATGCCGGCGTGGCGCAGCGCCTCGTTAAGCGACTTGTAGCTGTCGGACAGGTCCACGTACTTGCCGACCATCGCGATGTTGACTTCACTTTGCGGGTGTTCGGTCTCGTGCACCAGGTCGTCCCAGCGCTTGAGGTTGGCAGGCGGCGTGTTCAGGCGCAGCTTGTCGCAGATCAGGCCGTCCAGGCCCTGCTCGTGCAGCATGCGCGGCACCTTGTAGATGGTGTCCACGTCCCACATCGAGATCACACCCCACTCGGGCACGTTCGAAAACAGCGAGATCTTGGAGCGTTCTTCCTGCGGAATCGGGCGGTCGGCGCGGCAGATCAGCGCGTCGGCCTGGATGCCGATTTCGCGCAGCTGCTTGGCGGTGTGCTGGGTCGGTTTGGTCTTGAGTTCGCCGGCGGCGGCAATCCAGGGCACGTAGCTCAGATGCACGAACGCCGAGTTGTTGGGGCCGAGCTTGAGGCTCATCTGGCGCACCGCCTCGAGGAAGGGCAGCGACTCGATATCGCCCACCGTGCCGCCGATTTCGACGATGGCCACATCCACACCGGCGGCCCCGCGCAGGACGAACTCCTGGATTTCGTTGGTCACATGTGGAATCACCTGCACGGTCTTGCCCAGGTAGTCGCCGCGGCGCTCTTTTTCGAGCACGCTTTTGTAGATCTGGCCGGTCGTGAAGTTGTTGACCTTGCCCATGCGCGTCTCGATGAAACGCTCGTAATGGCCCAGGTCGAGGTCGGTTTCGGCGCCGTCATCGGTCACGAACACTTCGCCGTGCTGGAACGGCGACATGGTGCCCGGATCGACGTTCAGGTAGGGATCGAGCTTGATGAGGGTGACCTGCAGGCCCCGCGATTCGAGGATCGCGGCTAAGGAGGCTGAGGCGATTCCCTTGCCCAGGGAGGACACCACACCGCCGGTGACGAAGACGAATTTGGTCATGTCAGGGTCGGGAGCCAATCCCGAGGAGGTGGTAAAGCGAGATTATAGGCGTCTGCTACATTGCGGCCCATGAACGATCTTGCTGGTAAACATATTGTTTTGGGCCTGTCCGGCGGCATCGCCTGCTACAAGGCGGCCGAGTTGTGCCGCGCGCTGATCAAGGAGGGCGCGATCGTGCAGGTCGTGATGACCGAGGCGGCCGGGCAGTTCATCACCCCGGTGACGATGCAGGCGCTCAGCAACCGGCCGGTGTACGGCTCGCAGTGGGACGCGCGCGAGCCCAACAACATGCCGCACATTAACCTCTCGCGCGAGGCGGACGCGATTTTGATCGCGCCCTGCAGCGCCGACTTCATGGCCAAGCTGCTGCATGGCCGCGCCGACGATTTGCTGAGCCTGATGTGTCTGGCGCGCCCCATCGCGCAGGTGCCGCTCCTGATCGCTCCCGCGATGAACCGCGAAATGTGGGCGCACCCGGCCACCCAGCGCAACCTGGCGCAACTGCAGGCCGATGGTGCGACGCTGCTGGGCGTAGGCAACGGCTTTCAGGCCTGCGGGGAGACGGGCGATGGCCGCATGCTGGAGCCCGCCGAACTGCTGGAAGACGTGATCGCGTTTTTCCAGCCCAAGCTGCTGGCCGGCCAGCAGGTGCTGGTCACGGCCGGGCCGACCTACGAGGCGATCGATCCGGTGCGCGGCATCACCAACCTGTCCAGCGGCAAGATGGGCTTTGCCATCGCCCGGGCCGCGCGCGAGGCCGGCGCCCAGGTCACGCTGGTGGCCGGGCCGGTGAGCCTGCCGACGCCGCGCGGGGTCACGCGCGTGAATGTGAAATCTGCGCAAGATATGCTTGAAGCCGTTATGCAGCATGCGCCCATAGCTACGATATTCGTAGCGACCGCCGCCGTGGCCGACTGGCGGCCGGCCAGCGCGGCGGACCACAAGATCAAGAAGGATGGCACCGGCCAGTGTCCGCAGATGGGTTTCGTCGAAAACCCGGACATCCTGGCCGGTGTGGCCCGATCGCCGCGCGGTCAAAGCGGTGCGCTGTTCTGCGTCGGGTTCGCGGCCGAGAGCCACGACCTGCTGGCCCATGCCCAGGCCAAGCGCGCGCGCAAGGGCGTGCCGCTGCTGGTCGGCAACATCGGCCCGGCTACGTTTGGGCAGGACGACAATGCGCTGCTGCTGGTGGATGAGCACGGCACGCGAGAAATGCCGCGCGCGCCCAAACTTGCACTTGCTCGCCAATTAATAGCAGAAGTCGCACGAAGGACAAGGGCTGCGGCCTGATTTTTCTTAAAACCCATGAACATCGACGTCAAAATCCTGGATCCGCGCATGACGGATCAGCTCCCCGCCTATGCCACGCCCGGCAGTGCCGGCCTGGACCTGCGCGCCTGCCTCGACGCGCCGCTCCTGCTCGCACCCAATGCCTGGCAGCTGGTGCCGACCGGCATCGCGATCCACCTGTGCGACCCGAACTTCGCGGCGCTGATCCTGCCGCGCTCGGGCCTGGGCCACAAGCATGGCATCGTGCTCGGCAACCTGGTCGGTTTGATCGACAGCGACTACCAGGGGCAACTCATGGTCAGCGCGTGGAATCGCAGCGACGTGGCCTTCACCATCGCGCCGATGGAGCGCATTGCGCAACTGGTGGTCGTGCCGGTGTTGCAGGCGCGGTTCAACGTGGTAAGCGAATTTCCGGCCAGCGTGCGCGGCGAGGGCGGCTACGGCTCCACCGGCAAGGCCTGAGGGCAGTGCATCCTACAGGCCGGCTTCCTGATTCCCTACAGGAATGCAGCGCCCTGCCTGATGGCGCAGGCAAGCCTCGGGGGCTTCAATGAAGGCAGACGAGGTGGGTTTGCAGCAATACACAGGGTTTCGCCGCAGCTCGCCGAATTTGATTTCATTCACCGGAGAGTCTTATGCGTCCATCTTTACGTCTTGCTGCCATTGTTTCCACCGCCACGCTGCTGGGTAGCCTTGCCGCGTGCGTCGCGCCACCCATGAATACATCGGGGACTGCGTATCCGAGTTACCCGGCGAGTTATCCGACTTACCCGTCGTCCAATTACCCGGCCACCAATTACCCGGCCACCAATTACCCTAATGCCAATTATCCTAATGCCAATTATCCGAACAACAACGCTCCCGGCGCGTACGTTGTGTACGGGCGCGTGACGGGTATCGACGTTATCCGCACCAACCAGCAAGGCCAGGGCATTGGTCCCGGTGCCGTCATCGGTGGTGTGGTGGGCGGCGTGCTGGGCAACCAGATTGGCGGCGGCACGGGACGCAGTGTGGCCACGGTGGCCGGCGTCGTGGGCGGTGCTGTAGTGGGCAATAGTATCGAGAAGAGCCGCACAGCCAACCAGCAGGAAATCTACCGCCTGTCGATCCAGACTGAGAATGGAACAATGCGTTCTTACGACATGGCGACGCCCGGCGACCTGCGCATCGGTGACCATGTGCGGATTGAAAACGGACAGGTCGTTCGGCTCTGAACGGGCGACGCCCAGACCACGCGCCACGATTTTTAGTGTAGCGTGGTGCCTCCGGGCGCCTGCGGCTGGACCTTGAAGAAGCCGGTGCCGCAGGAGCCGCGTCCGACTTCTTCCTCGGTCGCCTCGCGCACCGCCTCGACCCTCAGGCTCAGGCGCAGCGCAATGCCGGCCAGCGGATGGTTCCCATCGAGCACCACGTGCTCGGGATAGATTGCGGTCACGGTGTAGAGCGCGTCTTTCGGCGCATCGGGGTTGCTGCCCGCCGGTAGCGCGCTGCCCTCGAAGGTCATGCCTTCTTCCAGTTCTTGGGGGTACAGGCGGCGCGGCTCCAGAAAGATCATCTGGTCGTTGAAGTCGCCAAAGGCCTCTTCGGGCTCCAGGTGCAAATCCAGCCGGGCGCCCGGCTCGTGGCCCTGCAGCGCTTCCTCGATTTTGTGCAGCAGGTCGCTGCCGCCGACCAGGAACTCCACCGGTTCGTCGAGCACATCCAGTTCTTCGCCCAGCGTGTCCTTGAGCGTCCAGGTCAGCGCGACCACGCATTGTTGAGTAATTTCCATAGGAGAATTGTCGCAGTTATGGACATCACACAACCACTCGCACTGCTCGGCGGACTGAGCCCGCAGCAGTTCATGAAGCGGCACTGGCAGAAAAAGCCCTTGCTGGTGCGCCAGGCTATTCCGGGCATGGCCGGCTTTGCGTCGCTGCTGGATCGCACCGCGCTGTTCGCGCTGGCCGGCGGCGATGACGTGGAGTCGCGTTTGGTCACCCAGGGCTCCAAGGGCTGGCGCATGCGCTCCGGCCCGTTCGCGCGCCGCGCCCTGCCGCCGCTGGGGCAGCCCGGCTGGACGCTGCTGGTGCAGGGCGTCGATCTGCACGTCGATGCCGCACACGAACTGTTGCAGCAGTTTCGTTTTGTGCCCGAGGCCCGGCTCGACGATTTGATGATCAGCTACGCCGTGGATGGCGGCGGCGTCGGCCCGCACTTCGACAGTTACGACGTGTTCCTGCTACAGGCCCACGGCCGGCGCCGCTGGCGCATCGGGCGCCAGCAGGACCTGACCCTGCAGGAGGGCGTGCCGCTCAAGGTCTTGGCCAACTTTGTGCCGGAGCAGGAGTTCGTGCTGGAGCCGGGCGACCTGCTGTATCTTCCGCCGCGCTACGCCCACGATGGCGTGGCGGTGGGCGAGTGCATGACGTACTCGATCGGGTTTCGCGCGCCCCAGCGCGGCGAGATCGCGCGCGAGCTCTTGCAGCGCCTGGCCGAGGACGCGGATGAGGCAGCCGGCGGCGCGCTGTACCGGGACGCTGACCAGCCTGCGGCGGATTCGCCTGGCCGCATTCCGGCAAAGCTGCAGGATTTCGCGCGGCACGCGCTGCAGGCCGCGCTCAAGAACCCGCTGGCGCTGCCGCGCGCCCTGGGCGAATACCTGACCGAGCCGAAGGCCAGCGTCTGGTTCGAGCCGGCTGGGGCGCCGCGCACGTTGCGGCGCGTGGCGCTTGACCGCCGCACTCGAATGATGTTTGATAACCACCACGTTTTTATCAATGGCGAGAGCTACCGCGCTGGCGGGCGCGATGCCACCCTGATGCGGCGGCTGGCCGATCATCGGCGCCTTGAAGCGGACGATCTGGTACGAGCCAGCGAGGGTGCCTTGTCGCTGCTGGCATCCTGGTACGAGGCCGGCTGGTTGCATGAGCCGTCGGGCCGCTCCCAAGGCGAATACCGCAGCGCGTAGCGCGGAAGTTGACTGATGAGGGCGGTGCGGCGCTTTCATGCTGGCGGGGGTGCTGTCATGACGATGAAACAGATCGGGATAACAGATGACGGAGATGACGGGCTGGCCGATGTCGCAGCGGCACGTGGCAGTGCCGCATCCAGCCTGCCCTCGGGCCGGTTTTCGGGGCGCAGCGAATTCGCGCAGATCGTGCGCGATGCGCTGGCCCGCGCCGCGCGCGAGGGCTGGCACGAAATCATCATCAGCGACGCCAGCTTCGAAGACTGGCCGCTGGGCGAGCGAGCGCTCGCCGAGTCGCTGCAGGCATGGTCGAAAGCAGGGCGCAAATTCACCATGCTGGCCCGGCACTACGACGAAGTGAGCCGCCGTCACGCCCGGTTTGTGAGCTGGCGCCGGACCTGGTCGCACCTTGTGGAATGCCGCCGTTGTGTCGTGGCCGATCCGCTGGAGCTGCCCAGCGCGATCTGGAGCCCGGTCTGGGCGCTGCGCCGACTCGATCTGGAGCGCAGTACCGGCACCTGCGGCAGCGAGCCCGAGCGCCGCCTGCAGATCCGGGAGGCGCTGGGCGAGTGGCTGCGCAAGAGTACGCCGGGCTTTCCAGCTTCCACCCTGGGTCTGTAGCGCCCTCGACGCGGACAAAGTGTTGCTTTTTTGGTATTCGGGTTTCCGATACTTGTAATTGCCAGCACTATAATTGCGGCCAGAGATGAAAGAGCTCGAGTGCTTTCCCTCGGTCAATGCAGTCTTTTTGCTGTGCTGACAATTTCCGGAAGTTGTTTTTCTCCATTTAAGGAATTTTCAAATGAATAAGTCTCTCGTTTTGGCTGCCGTTATCGCCGCCGCTGCCCTGGTTGCCTGCGGCAAAAAAGATGAAACGCCGGCTCCTGCACCGGCTGAAGCGCCCGCTGCTGCTGCGCCTGCTGCCGCTGCTGCTGCTGATGCCGCTTCCGCTGCTGCCGGCGCTGCGAGCGAGGCTGCTGGTGCTGCGAACACCGCTGCTGGCGCTGCGAACACCGCTGCTGACGCTGCTACGTCGGCCGCTTCTGACGCCGCTGGCGCCATGAAGAAGCCTTAAATTTGGTATTCGCCTCCGGGCGTTTCCTGGAAAGAGCCACCGCAAGGTGGCTTTTTTGTGGGCGGCGTACGCGGTGGCGGCAGCGGCACGCCGCCTCTACACGTCAACCCACGGCGTGCCGAGCAGTGCGTGCGCAATATCGATGGCCAGAGCATCGGAGCCGAGCGCCGCCGCCAATGCGGCGCGCACCAGCTCCGGGCGGTTGTTTTGCTCGCTCAGGTGCGCCGCCACCACGCGATGCAGCCCGGCGTGCTGTACGGTCCGCGCAATGGCCGCCGCGTCGGCATTGGCCAGATGGCCGTGCGGGCCGCCTACCCGCTTTTTCAGGAAAACCGGATAGCCGGAGGCCGCCAGCAGCTCCGGGTCATGGTTGCATTCCAGCAGCAGCGCCTGGCAGTGGCCGAGATGCGCCAGCACATGTGTCGTGGAGTGCCCCAGATCGGTCAATACGCCGAGCTTTGAGGCGCCATCCGAGCAGGTCAGCTGCAGCGGCTCGCGCGCGTCGTGCGGCACGGTGAACGGCATCACCTGCAGTCCCCCGAGGTCAATGGCCTGTGCATCGCGCGCCGTCTTGAAGAGCCCCTCGAAGTCGCACGGACCGAGGGCGGCATGGGTACCCTGGCTCATCCACACCGGAATCCGCTCGCGCAGCGCCAACTGGCGTGCGCAGCCGATGTGGTCGCCATGTTCGTGGGTGATGAAGATGGCGTCCAACTGGCTGGCCGCCAGCCCCGCCCGGCCGAGCCGGGCATCCAGATGCTTCAGGCCGAAGCCGCAGTCGATCAGCAGGCGAGTGACCTGGCCGCCGCTGCGTGCTTCAACCACCGTGGCGTTGCCCGAGCTGCCGCTGCCCAGACTCCTGAATCTCAACATGCCACGGACAGGCTACTTGAGGTCGTCGGCAATGACCTTGACGATGCGCTGGGCGTTGGCCGAGCTCTCGGGCGCGCCGCTGGCGTTCAGCACCGACACGGTGGTCGCGTCACCCTGGCTCTGCAGCGCAATGCGGTACTGCAACGGCGGCGTGGCCGCTTTCGAGCCGCTGAACAGTTTGCTCAAAAAGCCCGGCTCACTCTTGTCGGTGGTCGGGTCCACGTAGCGCACAAAGTACAGACCCTTGCTGCGGTCCCGGTCCTCCACGGTGAAGCCGGTGCGGTCCAGCGTCAGGCCGACGCGGCGCCAAGCACGGTCGAAGCCCTCGTCCATCTGCACCACCGGCTGGTTGTTCAGCATGGCCACGCGTGCGGTCGGCTTGACGATCGCGGCCTCGGCAACCAGGGCCTTGGATTGCGCTTCCGAGGCGCCCAGCTTGAGCATCAGGCGGCGCAGGAATTCGGTCTCGAGTTCCGGATCGGAGGGCCTGGGTTGCCATGTGGTCTGGGTTTTTTGCGTATCGGTGTAGACCTCGACCATGCCGCGGTGGCTGATGAAGATATCGGTGCCGCCCGTGCCGGTGCGCTCCAGCCGGGTGCGGAATTTGTCGCGCTGGCCGGTGTCATAAGCCGAATCGAACACCTTGCCGATGGTTCTGCGGATGATGTCCTGCGGAATCTTGGCGCGGTTTTCGGCCCAGTCGGTTTCCATGATGCCGAGCTTGCGATCGTCCAGGGTCAGCAGGAAACCATTTTCCTGCCAGAAGTCGCGCACCGGTCCCCAGAGCTGATCGGCCGGACGGTTCACCACCAGCCAGCGATCGTTGCCGTCGCGCTCGATGTGCATGTCGCCCAGTGTCGAGACAGCCGTGGTGGGCTCGGCAGGCGTGGCGGCCCGGGTGCTCTGGTAGCCGCTGGCGGTGACGGCGCCGCCGGGGACGACGTACCGGTTGTTGGGCGCCAACTGCGTCAAATCGGGAGGAACCTCCAGGCCGGCCGCCTTGGTGGCGCTCTTGTAGTCGATCTTGTCGCTCTGGAGCATCGAGCAGGCGCCCAGCGTCAGTGTCAGGCCCAGAAGTGCCAGTCGTCTTGCAAATTGATTCACGCGGTATTCCATTAGATTGTTGCGGTCGGTCAGAGCAGGCCGGCCGAGCGCAGCGCGCCCTCGACCACAGCTTCGTTGGAGGGGGCGATCGGTGTCATGGGCAGGCGCAGGGTGCCCCCGCACAGGCCCATGCGGGCCATGGCCCACTTGAGCGGCATCGGGTTGGCTTCCACGAACAGGTGCTTGTGCACCGGCATCAGCTTGAACTGGATTTCCATGGCGCGACGGGCGTCGCCCGCGATGGCGGCCACGCACAGTTCGTGCATCAGGCGCGGCGCGATGTTCGCCGTGACGCTGACGTTGCCTTGGCCACCGCACAGCATCAGCGCGACCGCCGTCGGATCGTCGCCCGAATACACCGAAAAACCCTTGGGCACGTCGCGGATCAGCCACTGCGCGCGCTCGATGTTGCCCGTCGCTTCCTTGATGCCGACGATGCCCGGAACCTGTGCCAGCCGCAGCACGGTGTCGTGCGCCAGATCGGCGACCGAGCGCCCGGGCACGTTGTACAGCACCATGGGCAGGTCCACGGCTTCGGCAATGGCCCTGAAGTGCCGGTACTGGCCTTCTTGGCCGGGCTTGTTGTAGTAGGGCACGACCTGCAAGTGGCAGTCGGCGCCGACCTCTTTGGCAAAGCGCGTGAGCTCGATGGCCTCGGACGTCGAGTTGGCGCCGCAGCCGGCCATGACGGGCACACGGCCTTTGGCCTGCTCGACGGCGACGCGGATGATTTCGCAGTGCTCCTGCACGTTGACCGTGGGCGACTCGCCGGTGGTGCCGACCACGCCGATGCAGTCGGTGCCCTCCGCAATGTGCCAGTCGATCAGTTTGCGCAGGGTGGGGTAGTCCACGCTGCCGTCTTCATGCATCGGGGTCACGATGGCCACGGTGCTGCCGGTAATGGGTGTCATATCCGCAACTTGAAACGGTAAACCAGCATTCTAACTAGAGCATGTAACGCGTCGGGAGTTCCGCAGAGTGCTGCCTGACCGCCACGATGCGCTGCACGAAACGATCCGGACCTTGCAGGAACCCATCCTCGAAAGCCACCACCCGCAGGCCCCCGCACGCACACCACAGTTCACCCGGCTGCAGCAAAAAGTCGGGCCGCGACGGTTTGCCGACCGTCTCGTTGCCGGCGGCAAAGGTCTCATAGATCAGCACGCCGCCGGGCGCGACGCTGGCCACAAGGGCGGGCAGCAGCGGGCGCCACAGGTAGTTGGTCACGATCACCGCGTCGAACGTGCGGGCCTGCGCGCCGGCTGAAAACGGCCAGGGCCCGTTTTCAAGGTCGGCCCGCAGCGCTTCGGCCCGGCCCGCAGCGACCAGGTCTGCTATTGAATCGATAGCATCCTGTGACCGATCCACGCCGACCACCGGGTGATTTCGTTGTGCAAACCAGCGCAGGTGGCGGCCGTGGCCGCAGGCCACATCCAGTACCGTGCCGTGCGCGGGCACCAGGTGCGACCAGCGCTGGACCCACGCGGAAGCGGCCGCGCTGCCGTGCGGGCCGGGTGTTGTTTCAGTGAGGTTTGACATTGTCTTTGAGCGCCGCCAGCGCCATGTTTTCCACGATGCCGGGCACCAGCAGTTTCATGAAGCGTCCGATCTTGCCCTTGCGGCTCATCACCACCTCGCGCCGACGCTGCGCCATGCCGTCAAGGATCAGGCGCGCGCATTCCTCCACGCTCATCGCGTCGTCCTCTTTCAGGCCGCTGGCGCCCGCCGCCACGCCCGCCGCGTTGAAGCCGCGGTAGCGGGTCTGTGTTGCCACCACGCCGGGGTAGGCGGTGGTCACACTCACCCCCGCGACCTTGAGCTCGGCGCGCAGGGCCTCGAAAAAGCCGGTCATGGCGAACTTGGTCGCACTGTAGGCGGTGCGCCCGGGTACGCCGATCAGCCCGGCCAGCGATGACACCGCCACGATGCTGCCGCGCACGGCCTTGAGGTGCGGCAGCGCCGCGTGGGTGCACCAGACGCTGCCCCACAGGTTCACGCGCATCAGGTCCTCGTACCAACCCAGGTCCTGCGCCTTGACGTCTGCAAACAGCGCCTGGGCCGACATGCCGGCGTTGTTGATCAGCGCATCGATGCGGCCGAATTTCTCCACCGTCGCCGTGATCAGCTGGCGGCACTGCGCCTGCTGTGACACGTCGGTTTTGACCACCAGCGTCTGCGCGCCATGCGCTGCGCACTGCCCGGCGACCTGCTGCAGCAGGGCCTCGTTGCGCGCGGCCAGCACCAGCGCCACCTGCGTGCCGTGCGTCTGCGCCAGCTGGCGCGCCATTTCTGCGCCAATGCCATCGGAGGCGCCTGTGATGACGATCGTTTTCATGGGGTGTGGTGTGCTCGTATGGTGGCAAGTGCTTTGCAAGGAGCGGTCATCGGGGGAATGTAACGAATTCGGCCTCAGGCGGCTGTCGCATCGGTCACGGATTGTCTTTGAGCTGTATTTGTATCCAGTGGTTTGAGTGGCGGCGGACTACAATTCGCCGCTATGGCAACGAATCCTGCAGTCAAACCCCCCGAATATTCCGAAGGCTCGATCCGCGTTCTCAAGGGCCTGGAGCCCGTCAAGCAGCGCCCGGGCATGTACACCCGCACCGACAATCCGCTGCACGTCATCCAGGAAGTGCTGGACAACTCGGCCGACGAGGCGCTGGCCGGCCACGGCAAGAAGATCAGGGTCACGCTGCACCAGGACGGCTCGGTCAGTGTCGAGGACGACGGCCGCGGCATCCCGTTCGGCCTGCACCCCGAAGAAAAAGCACCGGTGATCGAGCTGGTGTTCACCCGGCTGCACGCGGGCGGCAAGTTCGACAAGGGCAGCGGTGGAGCCTACAGTTTTTCCGGCGGCCTGCACGGCGTGGGCGTCTCCGTGACCAATGCGCTGGCGAAACGGCTGGAGGCCACCTCGTACCGCGACGGCACGGTGGCGGCGCTGGTGTTTGCGGGCGGGGACGTGGTGGAGCCCTTGACGCTGCGCCCGGCCGGCGAGGGCGACCGCAAATGCGGTACCAGCGTGCGCGTCTGGCCCGACGCCAAATACTTCGAGGCGGCCGCGCTGCCGATGCACGAGCTGACGCACCTGCTGCGCAGCAAGGCCGTGCTGATGCCGGGCGTGACCGTGACGCTGACGATCGAGAAGACGCGTGAAGTCCAGACCTGGCTCTACAAGGGCGGCCTGCGCGACTACCTGATGCAGGAACTGAACGCCGATCCGGTGATCCCGCTGTTCGAGGGCGAGGGCTTTGCCGACGCCGCGCACGACAGCTTTGCCGAAGGCGAAGGCGCGCAGTGGTGCGTGGCCTTCACCGAAGACGGTCAGCCGGTGCGCGAAAGCTACGTCAACCTGATCCCCACCAGCGCCGGCGGCACGCACGAGAGCGGGCTGCGCGACGGGCTGTTCACCGCGGTCAAGAGCTTCATCGAGCTGCATTCGCTGTTGCCCAAGGGCGTCAAGCTGCTGCCCGAGGACGTGTTTGCGCGCGCCTCGTATGTGCTCTCAGCCAAGGTGCTGGACCCGCAGTTCCAGGGCCAGATCAAGGAACGCCTGAACTCGCGCGATGCGGTGCGGCTGGTCTCCAGCTTTGTGCGCCCCGCGCTGGAGCTCTGGCTCAACGAGCATGTGGACTACGGCAAGAAGCTGGCCGAGCTCGCCATCCGGGCCGCGCAGACGCGCCAGAGGGCCGGCCAGAAGGTGGAAAAGCGCAAGGGCTCGGGCGTGGCCGTGCTGCCCGGCAAGCTGACCGACTGCGAAAGCAAGGACCTGGCCTACAACGAGGTGTTTCTGGTGGAAGGCGACTCGGCCGGCGGCAGCGCCAAGATGGGCCGCGACAAGGAAAGCCAGGCCATCCTGCCGCTGCGCGGCAAGGTGCTCAACACCTGGGAGGTCGAGCGCGACCGGCTGTTTGCGAACACCGAAATCCACGACATCGCGGTGGCCATCGGCGTGGACCCGCATGGTCCGGCCGACACGCCCGATCTGAGCGGCCTGCGCTACGGCAAGATCTGTATCTTGAGTGACGCCGACGTCGATGGCTCGCACATCCAGGTGCTGTTGCTCACGCTGTTTTTCCGCCATTTCCCCAAGCTGATCGAGACCGGCCATGTGTTCGTGGCGCGCCCGCCGCTGTTCCGGGTCGATGCGCCCGCGCGCGGCAAGAAGCCCGCGTCCAAGGCCTATGCACTGGACGATGGCGAGCTGACCGCGATCCTGGACAAGCTGCGCAAGGAAGGCGTGCGCGAGTCCGCGTGGACCATCAGCCGCTTCAAGGGGCTCGGTGAAATGAATGCGGAGCAGCTGTGGGAGACCACGCTGAATCCGGACACGCGCCGCCTGTTGCCGGTACAACTGGGCACGCTGGACTTTTTGCAAACCGAAAACCTGATCACCAAACTCATGGGCAAGGGCGAGGCTGCGGCGCGGCGCGAACTCATGGAGCTGCACGGCGATGCCGTGGAAATTGATATCTGAACGCGACCCCTTTTTCAATGATCGACCAACCCACTCTCGACTTCCCCCAGGCCGAATCCGACGATTCGCTGAACCTTGCCACCTACGCCCAGCGCGCCTACCTTGAATACGCGCTGAGCGTGGTCAAGGGCCGGGCGCTGCCCGATGTCTGCGACGGACAAAAGCCCGTGCAGCGGCGCATCCTGTATTCGATGTCGCGCATGGGCCTGGGCTTCTCGGGCAACAGCGGCGCCAAGCCGGTCAAGAGCGCGCGCGTGGTGGGCGACGTGCTGGGCCGCTTTCATCCGCACGGCGACCAGGCCGCGTACGACGCGCTGGTGCGCATGGCGCAGGATTTCAGCCAGCGCTACCCGCTGATCGACGGCCAGGGTAACTTCGGTTCGCGCGACGGCGACGGCGCCGCGGCGATGCGCTACACCGAGGCGCGGCTCGCCAAAATCACCAGCCTGCTGCTCGATGAAATCGACGAAGGCACGGTGGAGTTCATCCCGAACTACGACGGCTCTACGTCCGAGCCCACGCAGCTGCCCGCACGGCTGCCGTTCACGCTGCTCAATGGCGCCAGCGGCATCGCAGTCGGCCTGGCGACCGAAATTCCGAGCCACAACCTGCGCGAGATCGCCGATGCCTGCGTGGCGCTGATCAAGACGCCGAAGCTCGCCGATGACGAGTTGTTCGCCCTGATCCCGGGGCCCGACTACCCGGGCGGCGGCCAGATTATCAGCGCGGCCTCCGATATCGCCGATGCCTACCGCAGCGGCCGCGGCTCGCTCAAGGTGCGCGCCCGCTGGAAGATCGAGGAGCTGGCGCGCGGGCAGTGGCAGCTGGTCGTGACCGAGTTGCCCATCGGCGTCAGCACGCAAAAAGTGCTGGAAGAAATTGAAGAGCTGACCAACCCCAAGGTCAAGACCGGCAAGAAGGCCTTGTCGCTGGAGCAGACGCAGCTCAAGGCCAGCGTGCTGTCCGTACTCGACGTGGTGCGCGACGAATCGAGCAAGGACGCCGCCGTGCGCCTGGTGTTCGAGCCCAAGACCAGCCGCACCCCACAGCAGGAGCTGATCACCACGCTGCTGGCCCACACCAGTCTGGAGACCTCCTCGTCCATCAACCTCACCATGGTGGGGCTGGACGGCCGCCCGACCCAGAAGTCGTTGCGGCAGATGCTGCTGGAATGGATCGAGTTCCGCCAGAGCACGGTGCAGCGCCGCTCGCAGCATCGCCTGGACAAGGTGCTGGACCGCATCCACATCCTGGAAGGGCGGCAGACCGTGCTGCTCAACATCGATGAGGTGATCGCCATCATCCGTCGCTCCGATGAGCCCAAGGCCGCGCTGATCGAGCGCTTCAAACTCAGTGACCGGCAGGCCGAGGACATTCTGGAAATCCGCCTGCGCCAGCTGGCGCGGCTGGAGGCCATCAAGATCGAGCAGGAACTCAAGGAGTTGCGCGAAGAGCAGGGCAAGCTCGAAGAAATCCTGGGCAGCCCGGCCGCGCTGCGCCGCCTGATGGTCAAGGAAATCGAGCTGGATGCCAAGACCTTTGCCGACCCGCGCCGCACCCTGATTCAGGCCGAGAAAAAAGCCGTGGTGGAGGTCCGGGTAGTGGACGAGCCGGTCACCGTGGTGATCTCGCAAAAGGGCTGGGTGCGCGCGCGTTCCGGCCATGGTCATGAGGCGGCGAGCTTTGCCTTCAAGGCCGGCGACGGGCTGTACGGCACCTTCGAGTGCCGCACGGTCGACACGCTGCTGGCGTTCGGCAGCAACGGCCGCGTCTATTCGGTGCCGGTCTCCCTGCTGCCCGGCGCCCGCGGCGACGGCCAGCCCGTGACCACGCTGATTGAGCTCGAATCGGGCACCCAGGTGACGCATTACTTTGCCGGCCCTATGGAGGCTACCCTGCTGCTGAGCAGCACCGCAGGTTATGGCTTCCTGGCCACGGTGGAGCACATGAGTTCGCGCCTGCGCGCCGGCAAGACGTTCGTGACCTGCAACGCGGGCGAGTCGCTGTGCCGCCCGTCGCACGTCAGCGGCACCTCGGGCGCTGCGCCGCTGGCGGCGGCAACGCACGTGGCCTGCGCGTCCATGGGTGGGCGCATCCTGACCTTCGAGATCAGCGAACTCAAGACCATGAGCCACGGCGGGCGCGGCCTGATGCTGATCGATCTGGAGGCCAAAGACACGCTGGCGGGCGCGGCGGCCTACGCCCGCAGCGTGCGCATCGAAGGCCTGGGCCGCGGCGGCAAGGAGCGCGCCGAGACGCTGGAGATTCGCTCGCTGAACAACGCGCGCGGCGCGCGCGGGCGCAAGGGCAAGGCCGCGGATCTGGGCTTCAAGCCCACTTCCATCCAGCGGGTTGAGTAGTTAAATAAAACAGGCCTTAGCCTGGTGCGGCGTCGTGCGCGTGCGCCATCACGTCGATGGCCAGCGCCGAGTGTGCATAGGCCCCGCCCGCGCGCATCTCGGCGGCCACCCAGATGGCTTCCATGATTTCCTGCTCGGTGGCGCCCGCCTTCAGGGCCGCTTGCGTGTGGCCGCGAATGCAATACGGGCACTGGGTCACGTGCGCCACCGCCACCGCGATCAGCTGCTTGGTTTTGCCCGGCAGGGCGCCGTCGGCAAACACGCTGGCGCTGAATGCCTTGAAGGCCTCCAGCGGCTTGGGCGCGAGTTCACGGCGCTTGCGCGCGATCTCTACAGTGGATGGGGGATAGAGGGATGTGTCCATGGGGTTCCTTGTCGATTGGCTTGCAGGGTGTGGCAGCTCGCTCAGCTAGCGCGCGGCCGGCTGGTAGATGCCCGCCTCGGAGCGAAACGGCACCGCGAGGCGGTTCCAGCCGTTGATGGCGATGACGGCGAGTGTCAGATCGACGATCGCCTTTTCGTCGAACTGGCGCCGCACCTCCTCATAGAGTTCGTCGGACACCTCGTGCCCGGCCAGTTGCGTGAGCGCCTCGGCCCAGGCCAGTGCGGCGCGCTCGCGCTCGGTGTAGAACGTCGTCTCGCGCCACGCTGGCAGCAGGTACAGGCGCTGCTCGGTCTCGCCGGCGGCACGCGCGTCCTTGCTGTGCATGTCCAGGCAGTAGGCGCAGCCGTTGATCTGGGACACGCGCATCTTCACCAGCTCGATCAGCGACGGTTCCAGCCCGCATCCGCGCACGTACTTCTCCACGCCCAGCATTGCCTGAAAGGCGCCGGGCGAAGTCTTCTTGTAATCGATTCGTTCTGTCATGTTGATCTCCTTCAAAGAGTTGTCAAAAGAAACTCCCGCATGGCGACCGCGTTGTTGTGCGCTTCGTCATGGGCGCCATACACCAGCGTGATCGTGCCCTGGCGCGCCAGCATGCGCAGGGATTCGAGCAGGTCGGCGTGCGGGCGCAGTTCCGCTGCGTAGCGCCGGCGAAACTCGGGCCACAGCGCGGGATCATGGCCGAACCACTGGCGCAATTCGGTGCTCGGCGCGAGTTCTTTCGTCCATTGGTCCAGGGCCAGGGTTTCTTTCTTGACGCCGCGCGGCCACAGGCGGTCGATCAATATCCGCGTGCCGTCGTCGGGCGCCGGCGGCTCGTAGGCGCGTTTGATCTGTATATGGCTGGCGGGGATTTTTGTGCTCATGAGACTGCCTTCTCAGCGTGCGCACCAGAAGCCATGGCGCGTTCGAATTCGACTTCGGCGCGCAGCCCCTCCAGATCCCGATGGATCACTGCGACCGCCAGTTTGCGGCCGCCGCGCCGATAGGTAATGGTGCAGTCCCGCGCGTCCAGGGACCCGTCGATGTCGGCATGGTCCCAGTCTTTGGCGTGGCCCACGTAGGCCAGGCCAAAGTCGTACTGTTCCGTCCAGAAAAAGGGAACAGCGTCGTAGCGCTCGCGCCGGCCCAGCAGATTGCGCGCGGCGGTCTGCCCCTGGCGCCCGGCCACCACCCAGTGTTCGACGCGGATGCGTTCGCCGCTCAGGCGGTCGGGCCAGCTCGCGATGTCGCCCGCCGCAAAAATCCCCTGCGCGCTGGTTTGCAGGTATTCATCCACCACTACGCCGTGTTCGACCGCCAGGCCGGCCTGCTCGGCCAGCGCGGTCTCGGGGCGCACGCCAACCCCGATAACGACCAGATCCGCCGACAGCTCTTCGCCGTTTTGCAGCGTGACTTTATCCGCATCGATGCGCGTCGCACTGGTGCCCAGGTGGAACACCACACCGTGTTGTTCGTGCAGCGTGCGGATGAAATTGCCGGCCTGCGGTCCCAGGATTTTCTCCATCGGGCAGGTTTCGAGTCCCACCACATGCACATCCACATTGCGCGCCCGCAGCGATGCCGCCACCTCCAGCCCGATGAAGCTCGCGCCAATCACCACGGCGCGGCGCGCGGCCTGCGCCTTGCCGGCCAGCGCTTCGCCGTCGGCCTGCGTGCGCAGGTAGTGCACGTGCGGCAGGTCGGCCCCTGCAATGGGAAGCCTGACCGGCTCGGCCCCCGTGGCCAGCAGCAACGCGCCATACGCAAGGCTGCTGCCATCGGCGAGGTGCAACCGGCGCTGCGCGACGTCGATGCGCACGACCCGCGTGTTCAGGCGCAGGTCGATCTGGCGCTCTGGGTAAAAACTGGGCGAGCGCAGCGGCAGCCACTCGGCCGGCGCCGTGCCGGCAAGAAAGTTTTTGGACAGATTGGGCCGGTCGCAGGGCGGCGCCGCATCGGCACTGAGCATCGTGACGGGGCCGCTGTAGCCCTCGCGGCGCAGGGTGATGGCCGCCGCGTCGCCGGCCGCGCCGCCGCCGATGATGACGATCGATTCGGGCAGGGCGGATGCCACCGGTGCGGGGTGGGCGGGCGTGTCGGCCTGCTTTGCAGTGACATAGACCGTGGTGCCACGCCGCTCGACGCGCCAGCAGGGTATCGGGCCGAGCGCCGGGGCGCGCAGCACTTCGCCGGTACGCAGGCTAAAGCAGGCGTGGTGCCAGGGACAGCGCAGCGTGTCGCCCATCAGCAGGCCATCGGCCAGCGGCGCGCCATAGTGGGTGCAGGTCGCGCCGACGGCAAAAAGCTCGTCGCCGTGGCGCGCGAGGATCACCGCCTCGCCCTGCGCGTGGCCGAGCAGCATGCCGTTGTCCGGGATTTTCGCCAGCGCAACGCCGGCGCCGAAGTCGTCGCCCTCAAGGGCCGGGGTCTCGTCACCCATGGCAGCCTCCACGCACGCTGGTTGCCGTGCCCGGCTGTCGAGCATTGGCGCTATGCGCTCCATCAGGGCCGCTCGCGAGCCGGCATGCGGCTGCGAAAATTACGTCCAGCGGTTTCATGATCTACCTCCTGCAATGAAAGCGATACGACCCCGGCGATGAGGTGCTCGCAGCATCGCACCACCGTGCGCTAAAGCATACGCGCGGTGCGCCGCACGATCATTCAGTAGGGGTATCGATCCGCCGCAGGCTCTGCACGGTCTGCAGGCAGGCCTGCGCGGCCTCTGTTCCTTTTACGACGAAATGCTCGGTGAAGAAGCGCCGGTGCTCCTCGTGCTCGTGAAAGCGTATCGGCGTCAGCACGGCAGAGAGCACCGGCACGCCGGTCTCCAGCTGCACCGACATCAGCGCCTTGATGACCGCATCGGCGACGAACTCATGGCGGTAGATGCCGCCGTCCACCACGAAGCCGCAGGCCACGATAGCGGCGTAGCGGCCGCACTGCGCGAGCTTCTTGGCATGCAGCGGAATCTCGAACGCGCCGGGCACCTCGAACACATCGATGGCCTGACGCGGCACGCCGTGGCGCGCCATCTCCGCGAGAAACGCGTCGCGTCCCTGGTTGACGATGTCGTGATGCCAGCGCGCATGAATGAACGCAAAGCGCGCGTCGGGTGGGAGCTTGGGGTGATCGGACTGACTCATGGAATTCCTCGCTGAGGTGGCTGCCAAAAATCAGGGCGAACGCAGGCGGCAGCCCGCACTCGCGCAGGTGCGCGGGCAAGGTCGTCAACCTCGCGATCTCTTTCATCCGGACTGTGACCGTCGGCTTCGGAGTTGCACCGAATCTGCTGACCCCGCCCAAGTTTCACGCCAGGGCGGGCGCTCGCGGGCTGATGCGATTACTCGCCATCACCGCCGGTGGGGACTTTCACCCCGCCCTGAGAACGCTTGGACCCGCGATGGCTCGCGGGACGGGAATATTCTAGATCGGCACGGAACTTGATGCGTTGCGCATCACCCCGCAGGCCGTCAGGCGATCTCGGCGATCAGCTCGATCTCGACGCATGCGCCCATCGGGATTTGCGCCACGCCAAAGGCACTGCGCGCATGGGCGCCCTTGTCGCCAAACACCTGGCCGATCAACTCGCTGGCGCCGTTGGTCACCAGGTGCTGCTCGGTGAAGCTGCCGGTCGAGTTGACGAGCGACATGAGCTTGACGATGCGTTTGACTTTACCCAGATCGCCCACGGCGGCGTGCAGCGTTCCCATGAGGTCGATCGCCACGGCGCGCGCCGCGGTCTTGCCCTCTTCGGTTGTGATGTCTTTGCCGAACTGGCCGACCCAGGGCGTGCCATTCTTTTTCGCAATGTGCCCGCTCAGGAACACCAGATTGCCGGTCTGAACGAACGGCACGTAGGCTGCGGCGGGCGTGGCGACAGCGGGCAGGGTGATGCCGAGTTCTTTCAGCTTGTCGTAAATGCTCATGGTCGGTCCTCTGAAGGTTGTAAATCGATGGGCTCCACTGTAACGCGCACCTCGAGCGTGTGGTCGGCCCCGCCATGGATCACGCCGCGCAGGGGCGCGACGTCGCCGTAGTCGCGCCCGATCGCCAGCGTGACGTAGTCTTCGCCCGGCGTGCCGGCGCCAAAGCGGTCGTTGGTCGGGTCGAAGTCGCACCAGCGCGTACCCTCCGGCAGGTCGGGCAGAAGGTCGGGTAAATAAAGCGAGACCCAGGCATGCGAGGCGTCGCTGCCGACCAGCCGGGGCTGGCCCGGCGGCGGCTGCGTCAGCAGGTAGCCGCTCACGTAGCGCGCGGGCAGGCCCATCGCGCGCAGGCAGCCCACCATGATGTGCGCAAAGTCCTGGCAGACCCCGGCGCGTTGGGTCAGGGCCTCCAGCACCGGTGTGCCGACTTCGGTGCTTTCGGGTTCGTAGCGGAACTCGCTGTGAATGCGCGTCATCAGGTCGCGCGCGGCGGCCAGCAGCGGGACGTCCGGGCCGAAGCTGGGCCGCGCATACGCCGCGAAATCCTCGTGGTGCGGCACCAGGGGAGACGCAAATACGAAGCCCGCGGCTGCGTCGTACGGAGCACCGGCGCGGTAGTGGAAGCGATCGCGCACCTGCTCCCAGGGCAGCGTGCTGCGCGGTGCGGCGACTGCGCTGGTGGATACCACGCTGGTCGCGATCACGGCGAGTTCATCATGCTCGGCCTGCAGCGAAAAAAACGATCGGGTGTTGCCAAACACATCTTGTGTTTCGTTTAGGTCGACTGGCGCGGGATGCACGTCCAGCGTGTGATTGACAAGCTTTTGGGTCGCCGTCTCCAGCGGCTTCAGGTACGCCATGTGCTGCGCCGTTTTGACCGGCGGCGTGTACTTAAAACGGGTTTCGTGAATGACGCGCAGATCCATCACGCCCCCCGAACGGGCTCGGGCGCCGACGAATGCGTGAAGTACAGCGTGCCGATCTCGTCCGACACGGTGAAGGCTGCGCTCGTGCATTGCTGCAGCAACTCGATCAGCTGGCGGTGCTGGCCTGCCTCGTCCACCGTGCACAGCTGCGCCAGATCCCAGCGGCCGGGGTCGGGAAGGTGCTGCGCCAACTCGCGGAGTTTCTCGGGGTCACTGCTGGCCAGTTTCGCCAGGCTCCCCTCCAGCGCCTGCGCCACCCAGCCCAGCGAGCGCGGGTTGTCGCGGTCCAGTACCAGCAACTCCAGCAGCGCCGCCACCTCGCGGCTTTGCTGGTAGCGCGCGTGGAAGGTGATGGTGTTGTCAAACAGTGCGGTCAAGGCCTCGAAGCCGCCGGCGTCGTGCACCGAGCCGGTTTCGAAGCCATGCGCCAGGGACGCCGCCAGAAACCCCAGGCGCTCGAGGTAGCGTCCGATGCCAAGCAGGCGCCAGCCGTCGTCGCGTGCCATGCGGTCGGTCTGCGCGCCGGTGATGGCGGCCAGCTGGCCGCTGGCGGCCTCCAGCATGCGCACGGCGTCCAGCGAGGCGCAGTCGCCGCCCTTGATGTCCTCCAGGCAGCGCCGCGAGAACTCCTGCTCCGCGCGCACGATCATGTTCCAGTGCTCCTGCGACAGGCGCTCGCGCACCGCGAAGGCCGTAAGCTTGACGGCGCGCAGGTTGAAGCCCACGCTGGCGACGCCATTGTGGCCGCCCAGCCCCGCGATCAGCGAGCGTTCGAACACGCGCGGCGCCAGGCTGGCGGCCGGCACGTCGGGCAGCACCAGCGCGTTGCGCACGGCCAGGTCGCCCAGCCACGCTAGCAGCGGCCGTGACGACTGGTCTTCGCCATTGAGGCAGTCCAGCGTGAGGTGTGCCAGCCGGATCATGTTTTCGCAGCGCTCGGTGTAGCGGCCCAGCCAGTACAGGTTTTCCGCCGCGCGGCTGGTCACCAGCGGTTTGCGATGCAGGGGCGGTGCAGCCGCACGGGAAGCCTGCGCCAGCAGGGTGGTGTGGTCCACGTCGCCCGGCCCCTGCGTGAGTACCCAGGTGTCCGCGCTGCTGCCGCCGCGCCGCATCGTTGCCACCTCTTCGCTGGCCGTGGCGATACGCGTCAGCCCGCCCGGCAGAACGCGCCACGACTGCGGGCCATCGCAGACCGCGAACACCCGCAGCAGGGCCGAGCGCGGCACGATGCGCGGCGATTGGGGCTCGTGGCTCCAGGTCGGCATCTGCGACAGCGGCAGGTAATCCTGCGCGGTATGCGCGTCGCCGCCCCGCAGGATGCGCCCCGCCCATTCGTCCAGCGCGCGGCGTGGCAGCGAGCGTCCCCGCACCGCATTGAACGAATCGGGGCCCGGGTACGTGGGCTTGATGACGCGCTCGCCCAGGCGCGGCAGCACGTCTTGCAGCGCAGCCTGCTCGCCGCACCACCAGGTGGGCACGGCCGGCAGTTGCAGTTCCTCGCCTAGCAGGTGCTTGGTGATCGCCGGTAAAAAGCCGAGCAGGGCGGGCGACTCCAGAAACCCCGAGCCGGGCGCATTGGCCACCAGCACATGGCCCGCGCGAATCGCCTGCAACAGGCCCGGCACGCCCAATCGCGAATCCGCGCGCAATTCCAGCGGGTCCAGAAACTCGTCGTCCAGGCGCTTCAGCAGTGCGTGCACCGGCTCCAGCCCCTGCAGCGTCTTGAGGTACAGCCGCTGGTCGCGCACCGTCAGGTCGCTGCCCTCGACCAGGGTGAGGCCCAGGTAGCGCGCAAGGTAGGCGTGCTCGAAATAGGTCTCGTTGTAGGGGCCGGGCGTCAGCAGCGCGATGTGCGAATCGGCACCGGCCGGGCTCATGCGCTTGAGGCCGTCCACCAGCGCGCGGTAGCTGGCGGCCAGCCGTTGCACGTGCAGGGCCTCGAAGGGCTTGGGGAGCAGGCGCGAAATGGAGAGTCGGTTTTCCAGCAGATAGCCGAGCCCGGATGGCGCCTGCGTGCGCTGCGACACCACCCACCAGTTGCCATCGGGCCCGCGTGCCAGATCGAAGGCGGCAATGTGCAAATGCGTGCCGCCCACGGGTTGGACGCCGTGCATGGCGCGCAGGTAGCCGGGGTGGCCCTGCACCAGCGCGGACGGCAGCAAGCCGCTGGCCAGCAATTGCTGCGGGCCGTAGACGTCGGCCATTACGCCCTCCAGCACGCGCACGCGCTGCAGCACACCGGCCTCGATCTGCTGCCAGCTCTGCGGCGAGATGATCAGCGGGAACAGATCCAGCGACCACGGGCGCTGCGGGCCGCTGGCGTCGGCATAGACGTTGTAGGTGACGCCGTTGTCGCGGATCTGGCGCTCCAGGCTCGCGCTGCGGCGGTCCAGGTCGGTGAAGCCGTCCAGCCCCAGATGTTCAAAGAATTGGCCCCAAGCCGGTGTCAGTTCTTGGCTTCGCGCTTCTGATTTTGTAGCAATGGCAGATGCGCGGCCGCGCAGCTCGTCGAAATGGCCGGGCGCCGCCGGCGGCGCCAGGGACGCCGCCAGCTCGGCCGGCGTTTGCGGGGTGTCGGTGTCGAAGAGGGAGTCCACGGAGTCAATGGGTTGGTCCACGTGACGCCATTGTCCCATTCCCGCAAATGGCGGGCCCATGGCATCGAACCTGGCGACGCGGGCCGGACTGGCGTGAAACGGGGCCTTGCGTTGCACGCGCCAGCCTCCATCTGCATCAGGAGACTATTCGCAACGGAAACCCATGAGCGCCCGCCCCGACCCTCAAATCCTCTCGTCCGATCCCTCTGCCGTGCCCGACGAAGCGCTGCTCGATGCCTACAGCGAGGCTGTGGCATACACCGTGGAGCGGGTGCAGGACGCGGTGGTCTTCATTGCCGTGCAGGCCCAGCGCGGCCCAAGTTCCCGCGCTGGCACGGGTTCGGGCTTTCTCTTCACGCCGGACGGCTACCTGCTCACCAACAGCCATGTGGTGCATGGCGCCACCAGCCTCGAAGTAACCCGCGCCGATGGCGTTACCTCCAGCGCCGAACTGATCGGCGAAGACCTGGACACGGATCTGGCGGTGCTGCGCATCGGCTCCAGCCGTTCGCTGGCGCACGCACAACTGGGCGATTCGTCGCGGCTGCGTGTCGGCCAGGTGGCCATCGCGATCGGCAACCCGCTGGGTTTTGCGCACACGGTCACCGCCGGAGTGGTTTCCGCGCTCGGGCGCTCCCTGCGCTCGAGTGCGGGCCGCATGATCGACAACGTCATACAGACCAATGCGGCCCTGAATCCAGGCAACTCCGGCGGCCCCTTGCTGGACACGCGCGCCCGCGTCGTCGGCGTCAACACGGCCATCATTCCTGCAGCCCAGTCGATCTGCTTTGCGACGGCCATCAACTCGGCCAAATGGGTCGTGGGCCAGTTGTTCGCGCATGGCCGGGTCAGGCGAGCGCGTCTTGGGCTGGCCGGCTCGACGGTTCCGCTGTCGCGCCGGGTCGCCCGCTTTCTCGAGGTCGAGCAGGCGAGTGCCGTGCGTGTGTCCGAAGTCCAGGCCGGCTCGCCGGCCGCCAATGGCGGCTTGAAGGCCGGGGACACCGTGGTTGGTATCGACGGCACCCCCGTCACCAGCGTCGATGACCTGCAGCGCCTGCTCGACGAATCCAGGATTGGAAAGGTCTGCGTACTGCGCGTGCTGCGCGGTGTCCAGGCCCTCTTCCTGCACCCGACGCCCATCGAGTCGCTGCCCCGCGCGTAGCCTGCGCGCGGCCGGCGCGGGGGACGCTCAGCCCTGCAGCAATCCCGCTTGCAGCGCCTTGGCCACCGCGTGGGCGCGCGAGTGGACGTTCAGTTTGCCGATGATTTGTGCCACGTGGAGTTTCGCCGTGTGCACGGAAACATGCAGTGACTCGGCAATCTCGCGGTTGCGCAGGCGACAGCGACCAGCGCGAGAGATGCGTCGCGCGGCAGGATCGAGACCCCGTGCTCGAGCCCGTCAGCCACGTCCATCGCCGCCTGATCATCGGCGAGCAGCACCACGGCAGTGCCCCTGTCCTCCACCCAGCACGGACACCGTGACCGCCTTGCCGATCTGCCCCGCCAGGGTGACCCGCAGGTCGGGCAGGCTGGCGACGGGCGTGTCGTCGATGCTGACCAGGATATCGCCCACCAGCAGGCCGGCCGCAATGGCGGGCCCGCCAGATATAAGGGCCGTGATGAGCAGGCCCACGCCGGCGCCCGGCTCTCCCGGCCCGCGCGCGTTCGCCAGGGGCACAGGCTGCGCGCCGATGCCGTAGCTGCGCGACAGCGCGGCCGTGGCCATGCCGAACACGGCGCCGCTCGCGTCCGCCACCGGCGCGCCGGACAGGCCCTCGTGGATGCCGCCGTCGAGACGGATTAAACGGTCGAGCTGGCCGCCGAGCCAGGTTTCCCAGGGGCCCGATGCGCGACTCACGATCCCGTAGCTTGCCGTCGGATTCTCCTGCGCCGAGCGCCCCACCGCGATGGCAAGGTGCCCCGGCTTGATGCTCGAAGCGTCCCCCAGCACGGCGGCCAGGCCGCGGCGGTGGCGGCCCGGCACGCCCAGGGTGCTGGCGCCGACGGACTCGACGATGCCGGCGAGGGAGGAGGAAAGCGCGGCCAGTGGATTGGGCACGGCGTCAAAAGCTTGGCTCGTCATATGAATTCCTTTCCGTTCGATGGAAGGAAAGTTACCCGCTTGCAGCCAGCCGCGCATCCGCCGGCGGAGCCGTCCAATCCCATATGTGCAAAGAATCGGCCTCAAGCCGGCCCCAAGTATTGATTATTTGCTCTTTATTTCGTAGCAATGAAAGATGCGTGACCGCGGGGTGTTGGCGTCGAACAGGGAACCCACGGAATCGCCGGGTGGGTCCACGTCAGGCTATTGACGCATTGCTGCATATAACGGGTCCCTGCGGATGCTACGAGCCCAAAACCCGGCCGCAGGAAAGTGGTGCTGCGCTACTTCGGAAAGGCTTTACTCGTGCTAATGGAAGAACGGCGAGCAGTGCAGGGGAAGCGGCTGCGATTGCTGTGGCAGCAGTGCTGAGGATGCATGCTGGCCGGCCGATACTTGGCTGCCGATTGATTGAAATGTGTCCGAAGCGGGCGCCCAAGGCCGGCCAGTCCGAAAGTCCGGGATGCAGCGTTTGCGGTCATTCAACATGTTCACCCGTTTAGGGGATGGGCTTGCGGGTATTTGAACAACTTAGAGTGTGCCTGCGGCGCGGACAGGCGCCCGCCAGCGGCCCGAAAGCGCGCCAAAGCACACCGATATGGCTCTAACATTTGGCGCAAACGCATCTTGGCTCCCATGGTGTGAGCTTCTGACGTTCAACTCACGCCTTGGCGGGGGATGTGCAGACCTTCCTTAGACAACCGCACAATCGAAAATCAGAACAATGAAAACACAAAACAACGTATCCCCACGTTCACCCGAAATTTCGGAAAATGACCGCACGACGGAAGTCGGGCTAGCTCGCTATGCCTACGAATACCTTGAAGCAGCAATCCTTGTTCACGAGCGAGAAGCTGGACGCAACCCGGGCAGCCAAATTTCACCAATCCCGGCATACTTTTTGGCCTCTCACGCTATCGAATTGACGCTTAAAGCGTATCTGCGCCTCAATAGGCTAACGGTGGATCAACTGAGCGATAAAAAATACGGTCATAACTTGCGAGCGTGTTATCGCAAAGCCAAGGAATTTGGACTGCTTGAACTATTCAATGAACATCCAAACGACGTTGCAGCTCTTGACATGCTCATCGGGCTCAATGAAAAGCATGGGCTTCGCTACATTCGGACCGGCGCGAAACAATTCCCTCTGTGGTCCATAGTTGAACCGTTTGCCGTACGATTGCATCAGGCTGTGGCATCCAAAGTAGGGTTCAGATCATTCACCCACACATTTCCAGAGTACGCGCCAGTTCAGTTTCATGGGCTTTGAGAGTGGCGCGACTCAACCCCTCAAATGACTAGGCTTTGACAATTGAAACGCCCAAGTGCTTTTGAAGGATGGTGTACAGCACAACGGGCGCATCATCAAGTTTGGCGCCAATAGACATCGTTTGCACTGATATGACATCGCTAGATGCTCGTTGGTCTGGCGCAGCATACCAACCACGAAGCCCACTTAAAACCATCTGGGTGGCTTTGGTGTGCAATGGGTTAAATACCTTCGGGTCAGCAACGTTGGCTGCTTTGAAATCCAAAAATATTGCATCGCAAAAATTGGCCACATTGCTGACCATTGTTTGTAGCAATTCTGGATGCAATGCCCTTCTGTTGCTGTCTCTAATTTCTGAAAAAGATCGGCTCACGCCATTCATGAATTGACGGCACACCTCTTCATCGGCTCCAAGAGTATTCTTGACGTAATTCAAGTACCCGCCGACATTGAATGCCATCAAGGTCAAATGTGCGAAAAATGGACCGACCTCAATGTCTCTTGAAAATTCATAATCCGAACAAGGTTTACCTGCCCCAAACTCTTCGCCAATAAACTTTGCGGACAGTTCACCCGACCAGCGCACGCCCAAATACCCAAATTCATCCGCGGTAATTCTTTTGCCGTCGCCAAATTTAAAGATGGGCGAATTTTGCTTTGAAGCCTTCCCGAATCCGAACATGTTTTGCTCTCCCAATTTTGGGCGTGTTATTGCCGATGCCGATTTGACCAACGGTGACGATTTTTCCTGACTATGACACAGCGATCTGTGGTCCGTGATTTCGCCAAGTTTTCTTTGTTGTGTAGGTGATCCGTGTTTACGGCGAGCCCGGTCAAATACGCATCGGCGTCAACTTCAAGACAGCGGAACTGATGCATTGCCATCGTAGAGCCGAGATCCAATTGCGCTCCTCCGTCGGTCCCGCCTCACATCGTTGGGCGTCAGCTATCAGCGAATCCGAATGTCCGGAGTCAGTCTGAAGCGGTCGCGAACACAAGACTTGCGGCCTACCGCTATGGCCGTTTGCGCCCGTCCATCAGACACCTCAGAAGCTCACCCATTAGTGGTCCGCTGGCAAAAACACCGCCTCGAGCCGATGGCGTTTGGGTGGCAGCCCCTGGCGCTTTTCCACGCGAAAACCGATCTGCTCCAGCGCCTCGCGCACGCTGTGGGCCACGGTATAGGTCGCCAGCGTCGTGCCCGGTCGGCAATGGCGCGCCATCGCCTGCAACGTGGCGTGAGACCACATCTCTGGATTGACGGCGGGACTGAAGCCATCCAGGTACACCGCGTCGGCCTCGCAGGCCAGTCGCTCCAGCATGGGCAGCACCTCGCCGGCGGCCAGCGTCAATTGCACCCGTCCCTCGGCAAAGTCCAGGTGATGGATGCCGGGCGACAGGTCCTGCCAGGCCCCGGCGAGTTGCTGCGCCAGGGCCTGCACGCGCGCCAGCAAAGGAGCGTCTGCGTCGCCTGTTGTGTTCGGCCCCCGCGCGCTGCGCACGATGTCCGCGGCTGCCACGGGATAAGCCTCCACCGACACAAAATGCAGATGGTCGCAGCGCCGCGCATCGGCCTCCCAGGTGGCCCAGGTGGTCAGGAAGTTCAGGCCCAGGCCGAAACCGGTCTCCAGCACCGTGAACCCGGTTTTGCCGCGCCAGCGCCGGGGCAGGCCACACCCTGCAAGAAACACCGACGCCGCCTGCGAAACGCCCCCGGAACGCGAGCGGTACCGGTCGTTGAAGCGGGGACTGTGCGGGCTGCCGTCGCTGGTCCACACGACAGGTTCACTCATCGAAATTCCCGCTTTGCGAGGAATGCCCGCGTCAGGTCAAGTGAAACATCCTGGTGCCGAACAGGCCCACCAGCCCGATCAGGATCAGGTAGATGGCCACGATGAAGTTCAGCAGCTTGGGCATGAGCAGGATGAGGATCCCCGCAATGAGTGAGATCAGGGGCGTCAGGCTGAGGTGGATGTTCATGCGGTCTCCAATGCAATCGAGCCAAAACAAGGGCAGGCCCTGAAGCGTTCATTCTATGGCGCCCACGAGTGGCCTGCTGCATGCGAACACCATGACGGTGGCACAAGCTTGCACGGTCTGTTAGCCTTTGAGGATTCATTCCCATCCAGCAAGGCAAATCCATGCAATACCGACGTCTTGGCCGCAGCGGCCTGCAGGTCAGCGAACTCTCCGTGGGCTCCTGGGTGACCTACCATAACCAGGTGAATGTGGCCGCGGCTCGCGAGATGCTGGCGGCCGCGCGTGATGCCGGCGTCAACTTCTTTGACAATGCCGAGGCCTACGCGCGTGGCAAGAGCGAGGTGGTCATGGGCGAAGCCTTCAAGGCTTTGAAATGGCCACGATTGAGCTACATCGTCTCCACCAAGTTCTTCTGGGGGCTGGACCGCGATGTCCAGCCCGTCAATCACAAGGACACACTCAACCGCAAGTATCTGATGCAGGCCATCGATGGCTCGCTTCGGCGCATGGGCCTGGATTTTATTGACCTGGTGTACTGCCATCGGCCCGACCCCCACACGCCCATCGAGGAAACCGTCTGGGCCATGAGCGACATGATCAGCCGCGGCAAGGCGCTGTACTGGGGCACCAGCGAATGGTCTGCGGAAGAGATTCGCGCGGCCTGGGACATTGCCGAACGGCACCACCTGCACAAGCCCGTGATGGAGCAGCCGCAGTACAACCTGTTTCACCGCAAGCGGGTGGAACAGGAGTACACACGGCTTTATGAGGATATCGGCCTGGGGTTGACGACCTGGAGCCCCCTGGCCGGCGGATTGCTCACCGGCAAATACCGCAATGGCGTTCCCGCAGGCAGTCGCGGTGCCATTGAAGGAATGGGGTATCTCGTCAAGGGCCTCACGGACGCCGCCAAAAACGCGGTGGTCACGAAACTGGAAGCCGTGGCGTCCGAGCTGAATTGCAGTCTCGGCCAGATGGCAATTGCCTGGGCTGCACGCAACCCCAGGGTCAGCACCGTCATCACCGGGGCCTCCAAAATCTCGCAGTTGCAAGACAATCTTGGCGCCGTGGACGTGCTGCCCCAACTGACGCCCGAGGTAATGGGGCGCATCGACCAGATCACCTCGCCGCTGGCCAGCTGACCGGCGTATGTCAGGACCGAGGCGTTTTCCCGGTGATCTGTGGGGCTCTTAGAAAGTCAAAGTCGACACCCTTGTCTGCCTGCGTGACGGTTTGCAGGAACAGCTTGCGATAGCCCCGCTCTGCTGTTGGCTCGATCAACACGTTGGCGCGGGCCCGCTGGACAAGCTCTTCGTCGGAAACCAGCAGACTGATCTCCCGGTTGCGCACGCTCAACCGGATTCGATCTCCATTGCGCACCTGTGCCAGTGGTCCACCCACGGCGGATTCCGGGGTCACGTGCAGCACGATGGTGCCGAAGGCCGTGCCGCTCATTCGACCGTCCGAAATCCGGACCATGTCCTTCACGCCAGCGCGTGCCAGCTTGAGCGGGATAGGGATGTAGCCTGCCTCGGGCATGCCCGGCGCCCCCTTGGGGCCGATGTTCTTGAGCACCAGGACATCCTCTGGCGTGACATCCAGATCGTCAAGATCAATGCGGTTGACCAGGTCCTCGGCATTTTCAAAGACCACCGCACGCCCCTCGTGCTCCATCAACTTCGGATCGGCCGCAGATTGCTTGATGATGGCGCAACCTGGTGCCAGGTTGCCGCTTAACACGGCAATGCCCCCTTGCGGGTAAATCGGGTTATCAATGGGGCGGATCACGTCCTGCGCAAAGCCCGGCCCGGCGCTCTCAATCTCCTGTCCAAGCGTGCGCCCCGTCACCGTTAATGCATCCAGGCGCAGCAAGGGCTTTAGTTCCCTGAATAGGGCGGCCATGCCACCCGCCTTGTGGAAGTCTTCCATATAGTGCTGACCGGATGGTTTGAGATCCAGCAAGACCGGTGTTCCCCGCCCCATGCGATCCAGAGCCTGCATATCAATTTCCAGGCCAACACGACCTGCGATGGCCGCCAGGTGCACGATGCCGTTGGTGGAGCCGCCGATGGACAGCAGCACGCGCATGGCATTTTCGAAAGCTGCGGGAGTCAGGATCTTGTCGATGGTCAGCCGATCACGCGCCATCTGGACAGCCCGCGCACCGGTCGCCTCTGCAATGCGGATGCGATCGGAAGTGACGGCCGGAGGCGATGCTCCGCCGGGAACCGTCATACCCAATGCCTCGGCAATACAGGCCATCGTGCTCGCTGTTCCCATGACAGAGCAGGTTCCCACGCTGGCCACCAACTGGTTGTTGACATTCGCTGTTTCCTGGGCGTCTATCTCGCCAGCGCGGAACTTGCCCCAATAGCGGCGGCAGTCAGTGCATGCACCCACACGCTCGCCCCTGTGGGATCCCGTCAGCATGGAGCCTGTGATCAACTGGATGGCAGGGATGCCTGCGGATGCCGCGCCCATGAGCTGCGCCGGAACAGTCTTGTCGCAGCCGCCAATCAGCACCACCGCGTCCATGGGTTGGGCCCGAATCATCTCCTCCGTATCCATCGACATGAGGTTGCGCAGGTACATGCTGGTCGGCGCCGCGAAGCTCTCGTGAATGGAAATGGTGGGGAAATCCATAGGCAGCCCGCCCGCCAGCAGGACACCGCGTTTGACGGCCTCGATAAGTTGGGGGGCATTGCCATGACAGGGGTTGTACGAGCTTCCGGTATTTGCAATGCCGATCACCGGTCGATCCAGCGCAGTGTCTGTGTAACCTGCCCCCTTGATAAAAGCCTTCCGGAGAAAGAGCGAGAAGCCTTGGTCACCATAGCTGGTCAGGCCCTTTCTCAAGCCGGTCTCATTCAGGACAGCATCTTCGGAATGGTGTTTGGTTTGATCGGTTGATTTCATATTCATGAGGGGTTTCTTAAAATCCCTGGCGGTAAATGGATCAGTCGTCGATGCTGACCAGTGTCGAGTCTAGGCGCTTCGCGACCGCAACTGGGATGTCGGCGGGCGCAAGCTCTGTGCCGACCTGCGCAAATCCAGCGTGAACGGGAAATCGCGGCTGCCCGCCACATGGATGGTCGCGGCCGGCACATCGATTGTGCCCGGCGAGCACGATCTTCAGGCCCAGTTCGGTGCTCGTGGCTTCGATGGCGGCGAGCAGATCGAGGTGTCCTCCAGCTTTTCGAGGGGCGGCATGAAGACGTAGAGCACGCCCGACTTGTGGCCCACCGCCTCGCCCGTCGGGCCGCTGGCGCGGCGCGGGTCGCGCACTTCCACGCACAGGGCGGAGCGGCTGATCCAGTGGGCCGACTCGAAACGATCGGGCGCACGCACAAAGTCGCCGGGGTTGGTGTGCCGGCCCGTGAGGGCGCTGCCGGTGCCCGAGCCGCCGGCGCGGCCCTGCAACAGCCGGGCGGCTTCGCCTTGCGGGCCCGTGCCGGCCAGGTAGGGCACGGCGCCGGCGTGGCCATAACGCGCGGACAAGTCGCTGGCGGCCGGCAGGGCGCCGCGCGGTGCCGAGGGAGCCTGCTCCACCAGGTACATGCGCTCGTCGCGCAGGGACCAGGGGCCGGTGACCCAGGCCGGGCCGGCCCGTGACGGAGCCTCGCTGACCTTCAGCGGCAGCACATAGCCGACCACCGCATCGAGCTTTTGCTCGAACACGCGGCGCAGCCGGGCGCGCTCCATCTCGTCGTCGAGTCTGGCGTCGAACGGGTCCACGTTCACCGGCAGGCGGCGCTCGCGCCACAGGTAGTACCAGGTGTCTTCAAAACCGGGCGTGATGTGCTGGCCGGTCACGCCGAGCCGGCGCGCGAGATGCGCCCCGCGCGAACCTGTTGCCGTGTTCGGCGCGCGGCCCGTTAGCATCGCCGTCATGCGCAACACTTGGCATCAGGGGGGATACCGGGCCGCAACCGGGGCCGCGCCGGCCTTCGCGGCGTTGCCGGGTTTTATCGCGGGCACGGCGCTGCAGTTGCAGCAGCCGGCGCTCTGGTTTTGGCCGGTTTATGCATGTTTTGTGGTTGTAGCCATTATCCTGTATGGAGTTGCTGCTACTAAACATGTAGCAAGCGCGGGCAGCTTCTGGCGCCGCTGCGCGGCGTTTGTGGCGGCGGCGGTGCTGGGGTTCAGCCTGTGCGGTCTGCGCGCCACGGCCTTCGAGCACGACGCGCTGGCGCCTGCGCTGGAGGGCCGCGATATCGCCGTGGTGGGCGTGGCGGCCGCCATGCCGCAGCGCAGCGAGGTGGGGCTGCGCTTTCGCTTCTCGGTCGAGTCGGCCAGCCTGGACGGTGCCCCCGTGGCGCTGCCGCCGCAGATTTACCTGAGCTGGTACGGCAGTGGCTATGGCGCCATGGGCGCGCCTGCCGGCGACGCTCCGGCCGCGGCGGTGCAGCCGCTGGCCGATGTGCGCGCCGGCGAGCGCTGGCGCATGACGGTGCGCCTGAAGGCGCCGCACGGCAACAGCAACCCCTATGGCTTCGATTACGAACTGTGGCTGTGGGAGCAGGGCCTGCAGGCCACGGGCTATGTGCGCGCCGGGCCCAAAGACGCCGTGCCGCAGCGTCTGGGCGACACCTGGCAGCACCCGGTGGAGCGCGTGCGCCAGCAGGTGCGCGACGCCGTGCAGGCGCGCGTTGCCGAGCGCCAGCTCGCGGGCGTGATCGCGGCGCTGGTGGTGGGCGACCAGAACGCGATCGAGCGCGCCGACTGGGATGTCTTCCGCGCCACGGGTGTCGCGCACCTGATGAGCATCTCAGGGCTTCATATCACCATGTTTGCCTGGCTCGCCGCCGCGCTGGTGGGCTGGCTGTGGCGGCGCTCGGCAAGGCTGTGCCTGTTCTATCCGGCGCCCAGCGCGGCGCTGATCGGCGGTGTGCTGCTGGCCACGGCCTACGCGGTGTTCAGCGGCTGGGGCGTGCCCTCGCAGCGCACCATCTGGATGCTCGCCACCGTAGGCCTGCTGCGCCTGTCCGGGCGGCGCTGGCCGTGGCCGCAGGTCTGGCTGCTGGCCTGCGCCGTGGTGCTGGTGGTCGATCCCTGGGCCTTGATGCAGGCCGGGTTCTGGCTCAGCTTTGTTGCGGTGGGTGTGCTGTTTGCTACAGACCCAGGAGCAGGTGGCGTACGACCGGTGGGGGCCAGGGGCCGATTGCTCACCATGGCGCACGAGCAGTGGGTGGTCACGCTGGCGCTCACGCCGCTGACGCTGCTGCTGTTTGGCCAGGTCTCGGTGGTGGGCCTGCTGGCGAATGCGGTGGCGATTCCCTGGGTCACCCTGGTGGTCACGCCGCTGTCCATGCTGGGCATCGTGCTGGCGCCGCTGTGGGACGCGGCGGCGGGGGCCATTGCGGCGCTGGGCTGGTATTTGAAGCTGCTGGCGCAGCTGCCGTTTGCTACGGTTTCGATAGCTTCTCCCGCTGTATGGGCGGGGGCTGCAGGTGTTTTTGGCGGTCTTTTGCTGGCGATGCGGCTGCCCTGGTCGCTGCGCGTGCTGGGGCTGCCGTTGATGCTGCCGGTGCTCTTGTGGCAGCCGCACCGCCCGCCGGACGGCCAGTTCGAGCTGCTGGCGGCCGACATCGGCCAGGGCAATGCCGTGATCGTGCGCACCGCCGCGCACACGCTGGTGTACGACACCGGGCCGCGCTTCAGCCAGGAGAGCGACGCCGGCCAGCGCGTGCTGGTGCCGCTGCTGCGCGCGCTGGGCGAGCGCGTCGACACCGTGATGCTGAGCCACCGCGACAGCGACCACATCGGCGGCGCGCCAGCCGTGCTCGCCATGCAGCCGCAGGCGAATTTGCTCAGCTCGATCGAGGCCGGCCACGAACTGCAGGCGCTGCGCCCGGCCACCCGCTGCGTCGCGGCGCGCGACGGCGGTCAGCGCTGGGCCTGGGACGGCGTCAGCTTCGAGGTGCTGCGCCCGAACGCGGCCGACTATGAGGTACCGAACAAGCCCAACGCCATGAGCTGCGTGCTGCGCATCTCGAATGGCGCGCAGACGGCGTTGCTGGTGGGCGATATCGAGCAGCCGCAGGAGGCCCGGCTGGTGGCCGATGTCGCCGACCTCATCAAGGCTGACGTGTTGCTGGTGCCCCACCACGGCAGCAAGACCTCCAGCAGCGCGCTGTTTCTCGATGCCGTGCGGCCGCACTGGGCGTTGGTGCAGGCCGGCTACCGCAGCCGCTTCGGCCACCCGGCGCCGCCGGTGCTGGCGCGCTATGAGGAGCGCGGCATCCGCGTGGTCGACTCGGTACACTGCGGCGCCGCAACCTGGTCGTCGGCGCAGCCCGGGCAGGTTGGCTGCCAGCGCGAAGCCGGGCTGCGCTACTGGCACCACCGGGTGCCTTGAGGGTGTCAAATGGGGCATCTCTGGCGCAAAACACTGCTGCATATGGCCCAAAAATTGCTAAGCTAGATGCAGGAGATCGCCATGGTCAAATTCGACGAGATGTACACCCGGCTGCCGTACGAGTTCTTCTCTCACGGTGCACAGATTCGCGATCACTACAAGATCTACGACGAATGGCTCGCGCGCCAGCCCGGCGACATGATGGCCAAGCGGCGCGAAGAGGCCGAGATGATCTTTCGGCGCGTCGGCATCACCTTTGCGGTCTACGGTGCGAAGGACGAAAATGGCTTCGGCACCGAGCGGCTGATTCCGTTCGACCTGATCCCGCGCATTATTCCGGCGCATGAGTGGGCCGCCCTCGAGCGCGGTCTGGTGCAGCGGGTGACAGCGCTGAATCGCTTCCTGCACGACGTGTACCACGACCAGGCAATCATCAAGGCCGGCCTGATCGAGGCCGACCAGATCACCCGCAACGCGCAGTTCCGCCCGCAGATGGTGGGGGTGGACGTGCCGAACCAGATTTACTCGCACATCGCGGGCGTGGACATCGTGCGCGCGCCCGATGCCCAGGGCAACGGCGAGTACTACGTGCTCGAAGATAATCTGCGCGTGCCCAGCGGCGTCAGCTACATGCTGGAAAACCGCAAGATGATGATGCGGCTGTTTCCCGACCTGTTCAACGCCCATCACGTGGCGCCGGTGGCGCACTATCCCGACCTGCTGCTGGAGACGCTGCGCGCGTCAAGCCCGCCCGCCACGGCCGACCCGACCGTGGTGGTGCTGACCCCCGGCATGTACAACAGCGCCTACTTCGAGCACGCCTTTCTGGCGCAGCAGATGGGGGTCGAGCTGGTCGAGGGCCAGGACCTGTTCGTGAAGGACAATTTCGTGTACATGCGCACCACGCGCGGCCCCATGCGCGTGGATGTGATCTACCGCCGCGTCGATGACGATTTTCTGGACCCGCTGGTGTTTCGCCCCAGCTCCACGCTGGGCTGCGCGGGTCTGCTGGAGGTCTACCGCGCGGGCAATGTGAGCATCTGCAACGCGGCCGGCACCGGCATTGCCGACGACAAGTCGATCTACCCCTACGTGCCCCAGATGATCGAGTTCTACCTGGGCGAAAAGCCGATCCTGAACAACGTGCCCACGCACATCTGCCGCCGCCCGGACGACCTGAAATACGTGCTGGCCCACCTGAAGGACCTGGTGATCAAGGAGGTGCATGGCGCGGGCGGCTACGGCATGCTGGTGGGCCCGGCCTCGACCACCGCCGAGATTGAAGAATTCCGCCAGGCCCTGCTCGCCAACCCGGGCGGCTACATTGCGCAGCCCACGCTCAGCCTGTCGAGCTGCCCGACTTTTGTCGAGAGCGGCATCGCGCCGCGCCACATTGACCTGCGCCCGTTCGTGCTGTCGGGCAAGGAGGTGCAGATGGTGCCCGGCGGCCTCACGCGCGTGGCGCTGAAGGAAGGCTCGCTGGTGGTGAACTCGTCGCAGGGCGGCGGCACCAAGGACACCTGGGTTCTCGAAATGGGGGCCCGGCCCGTGGCCCAGGCGCAATTGCAATCGCAGCTGCAGTCTCAATCCCAGTCGTCGGCTGCAAGGAGTTAAACATGCTGTCACGTACCGCCGACCACCTGTTCTGGATGTCCCGCTACACCGAGCGGGCGGAGAACACCGCGCGCATGATCGACGTCAACTACCAGACCGCGCTGCTGCCGCAGTCGGCCGCCGTGGCGCAACTGGGCTGGCAGGGGCTGCTGTCCATCAGCGAACTGCTGCCGATGTACACCGCCAAGCATGGCGAGGTCACGTCCTGCGGCGTGATGGAGTTCATGGTCCGGGACGAAAGCAACCCGTCCAGCATCCTGTCGTGCCTGCGCGCCGCGCGCGAGAATGCGCGCGCCGTGCGCGGCACACTCACCACCGAAGTCTGGGAGACGCAGAACCAGACCTGGCTGGAAGTCAACCGCATGCTGCGCGCGGGTGAGTTCGAGCAGGACCCGGGGCAGTTTTTTGAATGGGTCAAATTCCGCTCGCATCTCTCGCGCGGCGTGACCGTGGGCACCATGCTGATGGACGAGGCGCTGCATTTCATGCGCCTGGGCACCTTCCTGGAGCGCGCCGACAACACGGCGCGCCTGGTGGACGTGAAGTTCCACGCGGTGCAGAGCGACTTCTTCGGCGCCGCCACCGAGCAGGATCAGGAGTACGACTTCTACCACTGGAGCGCGATTTTGCGCAGCGTCTCGGGCTTCGAGATCTATCGCAAGGTGTACCGCGACGTGATCCGTCCCGAGCGCGTCGCCGAGCTCCTGATCCTGCGTGCCGACATGCCGCGCTCGCTGCACGCCAGCCTCAACGAGGTGGTCAGCAACCTGCACCTCGTGGCGAGCGACGCGGCCTGCGAAACCCTGCGCCGCGCCGGCCGGCTGCGTGCCGACGTGCAGTACGGCCGCATCGACGAGATCCTGGCTACCGGGCTGCATGCGTTCCTCACGCAGTTCCTGGACCGCGTGAATGAGCTGGGCGCGCACATCAGCCGGGAGTTTCTGGTGCCGGCGACGGCGTGGTGTACAGCCGCTTGACCCAATAATCAGGGCGGCGCTTGTGGGCCACAATCGCCAAAACCTCTATTTCATCGGATACCCGTACGGTACAAAATGTTGTAGGGCAGCTCAGGCCACCTCTAAACGCAACGTTCGTTTGTTAGTTGTGCCCCACACGCCGCGACACTTCCAGCGCGCAGCGGAGAAGTGGAGTGGCAACGGCACCGTCCCAACTGCTGTCGAAGGTCGCCGAAGGGCCCATGACGAGGATACCCAGCACGATATGACCGGCGGAATCGAAGACGGGCGCGCATAGCGCATCGATGCCCGGGATTGGTTGGCCGAGTGAACGCGAGAGCCCGTGTTTTCGGGTCTCGGCCAGAGAGGCTTCCAAGACCTCGTGCACCACAGGAATCTTTGAATTCACCCCCTTACTGAGGCGTGCAAGCTCATCGGATAGCAGGTGCTCAACTACCTTTGGGGGCATGTAAGCCGCGAACAGCCTGCCGGTAGCTGTATTGGCCAGCGACATGACGGTGCCGGTACGCAGATTCACATGCAGCGGTTCAATCGGCTCTTCGAGTCGCACGATGGTGGGGCCCAAGTTGCCCCAGACGGCGACCGCCACACTTTGGCCAGTGTCGTTGGCGAGGGCTTCGATCTGCTGCGATGCCTCCTTCACGGGATCCATCCGCTGCAGCCGGGCGAGACCCAACTGGAGTGCCAGCGGCCCAAGTTCGTAGTGGCCCGCATCTGTTTGGGTGACGAACCCGACATTGAGGAAGCTGACCATATACGGATGCGCCTTGCCCGCAGTCATGCCGGCGGCTTTCGCCAGATCCTTCAATGGGATGGGCCGAACGTGCCTGGCTAGCTGCAAGAGCAGGGCACTTCCGATTTCAATCGATTGAATACCGCGTCGACTCTTTTCCATGATGGGGATCGCAAAACGCGAAGGGGTCAGTGTATCCATAAGGGTTTTCCATAATAACAAATCGATTCGATTGAATCTTACAAATTGATATTAACAAATCTATTGACAATAGTCAGATGAAATATAAAATCCGACCCAATGCTTCTTTGTGGGGAAATGGAATGGCTCAGGAAAATATTACGGTGGACGTGCTCGTCGTGGGCACGGGCGCCTCAGGCATGGCAACGGCGGTCACGGCGGCGTTTCAGGGGCTTAAAGTCCTCGTTGTAGAGAAGGAGGCGACGTACGGCGGTACGACCGCACGTTCTGGTGGCTGGCTTTGGATACCGGGAACACGCCTGGCTACCGAGCAAGGAATCAATGAGCCGCCCGGCGCGGCAAAGGCCTATCTCAAGCACGAGACGACGACACACTTTGACGAGGCTCGCGTTGACGCCTTTCTTGAAAACGGCCCGAAGGCAATCGACTTCTTCACGCAAAAAACCTGCGTGCAGTTCGATATGCCGGCCGTCTTCCCTGACTATCACTCTGAAGCAATCGGTGGTCAGCCCGGAGGTCGTTCCATGGTCACGCGCCCGTTCGACGGCCGTGAACTGGGTCCGCGTATCAAACAACTGGCGTTGCCGCTTCCCGAGTTAACGGTTTTCGGGATGATGCTGGGCTCAGGCCCTGAGATTAAGCACTTCATGCGCGCATTCAAATCGCTGGAGTCCTTCGTATATGTCACCAAACGATTGAGCAAGCACTTCCTGGACGTGCTCGGAAACGGCCGGGGTATGACGCTCACCAACGGAAACGCGCTTGCCGGGCGACTGGCCAAGGCTGCGATGGATTTGGACATTCCCGTCTGGCTGTCATCGCCGGTAAAGAAACTTGTCACCGAATTCGACGGCGTCGCCGGAGCGCTGGTCCAGCACGAAGGAAAGACGGTCAGGGTCAACGCGTCGCGAGGTGTGGTGCTGGCCTGCGGTGGCTTTCCGCACGATATTGAACGCAGAAAGGAGCTGTTCCCGCACGCGCCTACCGGCAAAGAGCACTACTCACCTTCGCCCGAAACGAACACTGGCGATGGACTGCGGCTTGCGGAAGCGGTCGGGGGGCGAGTCGACGGAACCATTCCGCACGCTGCCGCGTGGGTGCCGACATCGGTGACAACACGGCCTGACGGGACGAAGGGTGTGATGCCTCACTTTATCGACCGCGCAAAGCCCGGTGTCATTGCTGTGACGCCCAAGGGAAAACGCTTCACTAACGAGGGCAACTCGTACCATGACTTCGTTCAGGCGATGGTCGCGGCATGCAAAGGCGAGCCCGAAGTTTCGGCGTGGCTGCTGTGCGATCACAAGGCCCTGCGTGACTATGGACTCGGCTGCGTCGCTCCGTCTCCGTTGCCGATTGGACGTCATCTGAAAAGCGGCTACCTGAAGCGCGGGAAAACTGTCGCCGAACTCGCGAAGCAAATCGGCATCCAGCCTTCGGTTCTTGAGGCGACGGTGAGCGAATTTAACCAGGGTGCGCGCATCGGCGAGGATCCTGCGTTTGGTAAGGGCAGCAAGGCCTACAACCGCTACCAGGGGGACGCTCTTGTGACGCCCAACCCCTGCATAGCACCTCTGGAGAGCGGTCCTTACTACGCGATCAAGCTCGTCGTGGGGGACATCGGCACTTTTGCTGGCCTTGTGACCGATGAAAAGACGCGGGTGCTCGATGCGTCTCGTAAACCAATCAAAGGTCTATACGCTGTTGGCAACGACGCGGCCAGCGTCATGGGCGGCAACTACCCGGGTGCGGGCATCACGCTTGGGCCAGCGTTGACCTTCGGCTATGTCGCAGGGCTTCAGCTGGCGAAGGCAGAGGCCGCGGCAGAAGTCACGCTTCAAGTCGAGAGGCGAGAGCCTGTGGCCATCAGCCGCCACACCTAACGCGACACGATTTCTCAACAAGACCCCAAGGAAACATCATGCCATTTCCAAGCTCTGTAGCGCCGCACCTTCTCGATGGGCGGTTGGCGTTGATCACCGGCGCCGGCCAGGGCAATGGCCGAGCGCTCGCGCTCGGACTGGCCCAGGCGGGTGCGCGCGTGATCGTTACCGACATGAACGCGAATACGGTCGAAGAGACCGCGCAGGCGGTCCGCGCCGAAGGCGGGCAGGCCTGGCCTTTCGTCCTCGATGTGACGTCGCTCGATGCCTGCCATGCGCTGGCAGCGCGTGTGGGCGACGAGATCGGCGCGATCGACCTGCTGGTCAACAACGCCGGCATCATCATCCGCGAGGGGATGGCCAGCGAGAACGCCGCATCTAACTGGAAGAGGACGATCGACGTCAACGTACACGGCACCTTCAACGTCAGTCTTGCGTGGCTCCCTGCGATCAAGGCGACAAAGGGCTCGATCATCAACATCGCATCGATCGCGGCCTATGCAGGACAGGGAGGAAGCCTCGGCTACTCTCCGTCCAAGGGAGCCATCAAGATGTTCACTCAGTCGCTTGCGGCCGAACTCGCTCCGGTCGGCGTTCGCGTGAACGCATTGGCTCCGGGGGTGATTGAGACGCCGATGACCGCCGCAACTCGCGAGAACCCGCAACGACTGGAATCTTTCATGACGCGCATTCCCATGGGCCGCGTCGGCCAGACAGAAGATCTGGTGGGCCCGGTGATCTTTCTCGCGTCCGGCATGTCGCGCTACGTCACCGGCATCACCCTGCCTGTCGACGGAGGATTCCTTGCCATCTGAGCGTACCCCGTGACCGACGACAAAACGCTCAACAACGGGCCACACAAGGCCACACAATTTTTCTTACCACCTCAACCACCTAAGGAGACACTATGAAGCTGAAACGAATCTGCAAACGGTTGCTCGCGGTCGCCGCGTTATCTACCCTTGCTTTGGGCGCTTCCGCACAAGACATCAAACTCGGCTTCAACGGCGACCTATCGGCCTCGCCGTCGGCCCAAAGCGGTCTGGCGGCTGTATTGGGAATGCAGACGGCCATTGACGACGTCAATAAGGCCGGCGGCCTTCTGGGGCGTAAATTGACGCTTGTGACCCGTGACGATTCGTCGCAGCCGGCGAAGTCGATTCAGAACACAATCGAGCTGATCGACAACGAAAAAGTATCCGCGATGTTCGGTCCGACGAACTCGGGTAACGCGATGGCGTGGAAGCACATCGTGAATCAGAAAAAAATCCCAGAGATTGGTAATGTCGGCTCCGGCACCGATATCACCAAGCCGATGAGTCCAGGCGCCGACAACTACATGTTCCGCGTATCGATGGTTGATCGCCCTCAGGTCGCCGCCCTGATGGCCTACGCGAAGAAGAACCCAACAACTAAAGTCGTGGGTCTCATGGCTGAGACCACTGGTTACGGCCAAGGCGGGCTGAAAGACATGGAAGAAATAGCGGCGCTGCAAGGCATCAAACCTGCGGACGTCGAGCGGTTTGGAGTGGGCGACACCGATATGACTTCACAGCTCAACAAGATGAAGGCTGCGGGCGTAGACACAGTGATCGTATGGGCTCAGGGTACCCCGATTGCGCAATTGATGCGCAGCATGGACAAGATCAACTATTTCCCGCTGACGCTTACTTCGTGGGCGGCCGACAACATTACCTTCTATGATGCAGCCGGCAAGACGTTGGCCGAAAAGCCGTTGTTTATGCGAACCGTGACCGAAACGTACACGCCGGCGCAGCAAAAGCTGTTCGACCGCATCGGCAGCAAACTCAAGGCGCCGAGCTCTTTCTCATTTGCACTGCATGGTTACGATTCGGTTCTCCTTTACGCCGCGGCGGTCAAGCAAGCCGGGAGCACAGACGGTTCTGCTGTCCGCCTGGCGCTGGAAGACCTGAAGACTCCCGTTCAGGGCCTTCTAAGGACTTACAACAAGCCATTCGACAAGACCAATCACGAAGCCCTGACTGCGAAAGATCTGGTTTGGACTCATTGGAAAGATGGCAAGTTGGCACCTTACACCGACGCGGTGATACGTTCGCTAACTGCTGCCGATATGAAGCAGTAAATCTGGCGCACAACAACGCAATAAACGACGGCTGCTGGGTGTTGGCACTCTCCAGCCATCAGGAGACTTACCATGACAGAAGCGCTCTTGCAGGCAGCTATCAGCGGACTGGCCGTGGGCGGCGCCTACGCACTGGTAGCGCTAGGGTTCAGCATCACATTTACAACCACGAAAACACTCAATTTTTCACAAGGCCAGTTTGTGTCTGCCGGAGCGTTCGTCGGCATGAGTGCACTCTTCTTGCTGTTGGGAAAGCCTGTCGGCTCGACGACCTTTGGTGATGCAGTTCCCGGTGCGACCGCACAACTTCTGGCTCTCGTGGCTACTCTCGGAATCATGGGTTTACTTGGTTGGGTGCTATATGCCATAGGCGTACGACCATTCGCTGGCCGACCTGGCATGGGGTGGGTCATAAGTACATTGGGCTTCGGCGTGGTTTTGCAGAGTATTGGCCTTGCGATCTGGGGTCCGAAACCTGTCGTGGTGCCGGCCCCCATGGGCGAGTCTGTAATCCATTTTTTCGGCGCCGGTGTTCGTCCCCAGGAGTTGCTGACGCTCGCCGTGGCCGTTTTCATCATGATAGTCTTTGACCTCGTCATGAACCGAACGATGGTGGGCAAGGCCATGCGCGCCGTGGCTGCTAACGGCAGCGTCGCGAAGCTTATGGGTATCAATACAAACGCCGTGATGATCGGCGCCTATGTCGCAAGTTCGGCGCTCGCCGGACTGTCGGGATTTCTGCTTGCGCCGATCGCGCAAGCATCTCTCTTCATGGGAGTAATAGTCGGCCTCAAAGGCTTCTCGGCCGCCATGATTGGTGGCCTCAACAACCCTCGGGGCTGTGTGATCGGCGGTTTCGTCCTCGGCGTGTTCGAGTCAATGGTCAACCTCTGGCAGGCGCAATGGCGCGAGGTCTCCGTGTTCGCGCTCGTTATCCTGGTGCTGGCGTTTTGGCCTACCGGTCTGTTTGGCAGCAAGGCAGTGGAGAAGGTATGAAGCGCGGGCAACACCTACTGGTGATCGCAGCAGCCGCCGCCGCGTTGACCGGTGGCGCCTCGCTGCTCGGCAACGGTTACTACTTGCGAATTGCGTTCATGATGTGCGTCTATTACATGTGCGCAGCTGGTATGAACGTGCTGGTTGGCTATGCCGGCCAGAAGTCGCTTGGCCAAGCCGGACTATTCGCGGCTGGCGCCTATGCAATGGCGCTTCTGACCACGCGCACGGAAATGAGCCCTTGGATCGCTTTGATCTTTGCGGCAGTAATCTCCGGCATTTGTGGTGTGCTTATCGCATTACCGTCCCTGCGTGTCAAGGGACCGTATCTGGCGATGGTGACGCTGGCATTCGGCATCGTGATCGAAAAGCTGGTTAGCGATTGGACTGACGTATTTGGTGGCGCGCAGGGAATCAGCGGCATTAGGCCCCTCACCTGGAACGGCCATCCTTTTTCGCCTCTGCAATGGGTATGGTTCGGAATAATCTTATGTGCTATCACCCATTTGCTACTGCGTAATCTACTTCAGGGCCGCTTCGGCCGGGCTATGCGCTCGCTGCAGTCTGACGAAATTGCATCGTCCTCGGTCGGAGTTCGCGTCTACCGTGCGAAGGTGGTTGCATTCGTTGTCGCTGCGGTTACGTGCGGCATTGCGGGTGCCCTGGTCGCTCAACAAAATCAGTATATCAACTCCGACTTCATTACCTTCGATCTGTCGATTTTCATTTTGTTGCTGGTTTTGTTTGGTGGCGCTGGATCCATCTACGGGCCCCTTGTTGGCGCCGTGATCCTGACGTTGATTGATGCGCTGCTTACGAGTTGGCCGTCGGTTCAACATTTTGTGTACGGATTCCTACTGCTGTTCGCGCTCTATGTGATGCCGGCCGGTGTGGTAGGTTTGTTCTCGAAGTGGTTTAAACGCACCAAAGAAGAGGTGCTTTCTTGGGACCGCATTGCGCCGACGCGGCCCGGCCTAGTTGGCGACGGTGAACTGCTCGTAGTGCATGGTGTTACCAAATCATATGGTGGCGTGAAGCCAGCGCAGGACATTTCCTTTCGCTTGCAACGTGGCCACATTCACGCACTGATCGGACCGAACGGTGCGGGCAAGAGCACCATGATCAACATGCTGACCGGTGTCGTCGACCCGAGTGCGGGGTCGATCCGTTTCTTGGGTCAAGAAATCGTCGGCCGACCGGTGCACACGATCTGCTGTCTGGGCATAGGGCGCACTTTCCAGAATCTGCGTCTTTTCGCTGACCTGTCGGTCTTGGACAATGTGATGCTCGGACGGCACAGTCGGATGGAGAACGGTTTCTTTGCATCGCTGACTGCGCTTCCGAGCGCACGCAAGCAGGAGCTCGCTACCCGCGGCCGTGCCATGCAATTGCTCGACCTCGTTGGTTTAGCGCATCTTGCGAGCCAGGCTGCGGGCAATCTTCCCTATGGATTGCAGCGCCGAGTGGAGTTGGCACGCGCATTGGCTACTGAGCCTCAACTACTTCTGCTCGACGAGCCGGCCGCTGGATTGAACCCGCAGGAGACGGCCGAGCTGGGGCAGCTTCTGGTGGTCATCGGCAAGTCTGGTGTGTCGATCCTGATGGTGGAGCATCACATGGATCTAGTGATGTCTATCTCCGACCACGTGATTGTGCTCGACTACGGGATCAAGATCGCAGAAGGAACGGTGGCCGAAGTGCAGGCCAATCCGCGCGTGGTCGAAGCTTATCTTGGCGTTGACGAGCCAATCGCGGTCTAAGCCAAAGGGATGAGCATGCTGAAAATAGAATCTGTCAACGTTTCCTACGGCGCGATCCGAGCAGTCAAGGGCGTGAGCCTGGAAGTGAGCGCGGGCGAGATTGTCACCATCATTGGCGCCAATGGCGCCGGTAAGAGCACCCTGCTAAAGAGCATTGTGGGTTTGGAGCCTGTCGTGGCAGGCCGCATTCTGATCGACGGCCAAGACTGCACCACAGTGCCGGCACACAAGCGGGTGGAGCTTGGCGTCGCAATGTCGCCTGAGGGGAGAGGGGTTTTCGCCGATCAGACCGTGCGCGAAAACCTGATGCTTGGTGCTTACTCGCGCAAGAAGAACACTGTCGGTACCGAGGCCGCCCTTAAAAGGGAGTTCGCGAGGTTCCCGCGCCTGAAGGAGCGGCAGGGCCAACTCTCAGGCACCTTGTCCGGTGGAGAGCAGCAAATGCTCGCTATTTCTCGCGCCCTCATGAGCGAGCCGCGCCTGTTGCTACTCGATGAGCCGTCGCTCGGACTCGCACCCTTGATCGTCAAAAGTATTTTCGACGCGATCCGTCAACTGCGCGAGTCGGGTCTGACGATCCTGCTGGTGGAGCAGATGGCCAAGCAGGCGCTGGGCGTGGCGGACCGTGCCTATGTGCTCGAAACCGGACACATCACGCTGGAGGGCTCGGGCCTCGATCTTCTCAACAACCCCAAGGTCAAAGCGGCCTACCTTGGCACGCATTGACCGTCATTAACCACTTCACAAGGACATAGCCCATGAGTTCCACCAAAAAATTTGCCAGCCAGGCCGATCTTGAAGAAAAGAAGGTCACCTTCAGTCAGCTCTCCGAGCACGCCTGGGCCTATACCGCTGAGGGTGACCCCAATACCGGCATCATCATCGGCGATGACTGTGTACTGGTAGCCGATACCCAAGCCACCCCTGCGATGGCTGCCGATGTAGTGCGCCGAATCCGCGAAGTGACCGACAAGCCCATCAAGTACGTGGTGCTTACGCACTACCATGCGGTGCGCGTGCTGGGCGCGGCCGGCTACCAGCCCGAGCACATCCTGGCGAGCCAGGACACGTACGACCTGATCGTCGAGCGCGGCGAGCAGGACAAGGCGAGCGAGATCGGCCGCTTCCCGCGCCTGTTCCAGAACGTCGAGACCGTGCCGCCGGGCCTGACCTGGCCCACCATGACCTTCACCGGCAAGATGACCTTGTGGCTCGGCAAGCTCGAAGTGCAGCTGTTGCAGCTCGGCCGCGGCCACACCAAAGGCGACACCGTCGTCTGGCTGCCACACGAGCGCACATTGTTCTCTGGCGACCTGGTCGAGTTCGATGCTACGCCTTATGCCGGCGATGCCTACTTCAAAGACTGGCCGCAAACGCTGGATAATGTGGCCGCGTTGCAGCCCAAGGCGCTGGTGCCGGGCCGCGGTGCGGCACTGACCACGCTCGACGAAGTGGCCAGGGGCCTGGCCGGCACCCGCAACTTCATCGCCGACGTGTACTCGAACGTTCAGAAAGGTGTCGCAGCTGGCAAGGACCTGAATGCCGTCTACAAGGACACCTTTGCCGCGCTCAAGCCCAAGTATGGCCACTGGGTGATCTTCGATCACTGCATGCCCTTCGATGTCACGCGTTGCTACGACGAGGCAACAAAGTACACCGATCCGCGCATTTGGACCGCCGAGCGCGACGTGGAGATGTGGAAAACCCTAGAGGGTTGACTGACACCCAGGTACCCGCAGATTCCCGAGGAGGCAAACCATGAAACTGAATGACCTAGTGTCGGCCGGCCTGGGGCGGTCAAGCGCTGCTGTCGATCTTGCGCAACAGCAGGTGTTGGTGTGTTACTCGACAGCGGCATCCGCGTTCGGCCGCCCTGAGGCGGTCCGGTGATCTAGGGTAAGAAAGCGGTTATTACCCTTATCTTGTCTTCCCAGGTTGCTACCGAAGTCATAGCATTCACGACCTTTGCAAGGAGTACAACCCATGCACTATCCGCCTACAGCCACCAATCTGCACTACCAGGCCGGCTTCGGCAACGAGCACGCCAGCGAGGCGGTGGCCGGCGCGCTGCCGCAGGGGTGCAACAGCCCGCAGCGCGCACCGCTGGATCTGTACCCCGAGCTGATTTCCGGCACCGCCTTCACCGCGCCGCGCCACGAGAACCGGCGCTCCTGGCTGTACCGGCGCCAGCCCTCGGTCGTCTCCGGCCGCTACCAGCCCTACGCGCAGACCGGCTGGAGCACCGGCGCCGACCGCGCCATCGCGCTGCCGCCCGAGCCGCTGCGCTGGCACCCGATCCCGCTAGATGGCGCTGAAACGGCTGGGGCGGACTTCGTTGACGGCATGTGCACGCTCGCCGCCAATGGCGATGCCGAGGCGCAGGTCGGCATCGGCTCGCTGGTCTATCGGGCCAACCGGTCCATGCAGCGGCGCGCCTTCGTCAATGCCGACGGCGAGCTGCTCATCGTGCCGCAGCAGGGGCGCCTGGTCCTCACCACCGAGATGGGCGTGCTCGAGGTCAAGCCCGGCGAGATCGCGCTGGTGCCGCGCGGCGTGGTGTTCAAGGTGGCCTTGCCCGACGGTCCCTCGCGCGGCTATGTCTGCGAGAACTACGGCGCGCAGTTCCGCCTGCCCGAACTCGGCCCCATCGGCTCCAACGGCCTGGCCAGCGCGCGCGATTTCCAGGCGCCTGTGGCCGCCTACGAAGACAGCTCCGGCGCGTACGAACTCGTGAAGAAATTCGGCGGCCGCTTCTGGTGCGCGCCGATGCAGCATTCGCCCTTCAACGTCATCGCCTGGCACGGCAACCTCACCCCGCTGAAGTACGACACCGCCAATTTCATGACCATCGGCTCGATCAGCTTCGACCACCCCGATCCGTCCATCTTCACCGTGCTCACCTCGCCCAGCGACACGCATGGCACCGCCAACTGCGACTTCGTGATCTTCCCGCCGCGCTGGCTGGTGATGGAAGACACCTTCCGTCCGCCCTGGTACCACCGCAACCTGATGAGCGAGTTCATGGGCCTGGTCTATGGCCAGTACGACGCCAAGCCCGGCGGCTTCAAGCCCGGTGGCGCCAGCCTGCATAACAGCATGGTGCCGCACGGGCCCGACGAGGAAGCCTTCGAGCGGGCCAGCCATGCCGACCTGAAGCCGCAGAAGCTCGACAACACGCTGGCCTTCATGTTCGAGAGCCGCTACCGTCTCGTTCCCACCGCCTGGGCGCTGCAAAGCCCGGCGCTCGACACCGACTACGCCGACTGCTGGGCCGGCCTCAAAGACAGGTTCAAACCATGAACACCCTCAACGAAACCCACGACCCGAAACTGCGCAGCTGGGTCGCTTCGGCCAATGAGGCCGGCTGCGACTTCCCCGTTCAGAACCTGCCGTTCGGGCGCTTTCGCACGGCGCGCGGCGTTGAGGCCCTGCGCATCGGCGTCGCGATCGGCGACCAGGTGCTGGATCTACGCGCAACCGGCCTGATCCACACCGACGACATGAACGCACTGATGGCTGCCAGCCCGGCGGATCGTCGGGCGCTGCGCGCCGCGATCTCCGCCGGCCTGGCCGAGGGCAGCAGCCGGCAGGGGGCCTGGCAGGGCGCCCTGCACGCGCAATCCGCGCTCGAGATGGCCGTGCCCTGCCACATTGGCGACTACACCGACTTCTACACCGGCATCCATCACGCCACCACGGTGGGCAAGCTGTTCCGCCCGGACAACCCTTTGATGCCCAACTACAAATGGGTGCCGATCGGCTACCACGGACGGGCCTCGTCAATCGGCGTCAGCGGCCAGCACTTGCGGCGCCCGCTCGGCCAGCTCAAGGGCGCGGCCGATGCGCCCCCCGTGCTCGGCCTCACGCAGCGGCTCGACTACGAGCTCGAACTCGGTTACTTCGCGGGTGCGGGCAACGCGCTCGGCGAGCCGATTCCGATGGGCGAGGCCGAGCAGCACCTGTTCGGCCTCGCGCTGTTCAACGACTGGTCGGCGCGCGACGTGCAGGCCTGGGAATATGTGCCGCTCGGGCCCTTCCTGTCGAAGAACTTCGCCTCCACGGTCTCGCCCTGGATCGTGACCATGGAGGCGCTGGCCCCGTTCCGCGCGCCTCTCAAACGTCCTGCGGGCGATCCTCAGCCGCTGCCGTACCTTGACTCGGCCGCGAACCGCGAACACGGCGCGCTCGACATCACGCTGGAAGTCTGGCTGCAGACCGCAAAGATGCGCGAGGCCGGCGCGCCGGCGGTGCGCCTGACCAGGGGCAACGCCCGCGAAGCGGCCTACTGGACGCCGGCGCAGCTGATCGCACACCACACCGTGGGCGGCTGCAACCTGCAGCCGGGCGACCTGCTCGGCTCGGGCACGCTCTCGGGACGCAAGCCTGACGAGGCCGGCTCGCTGCTCGAACTGACCCTGGGCGGCAAGAACCGGATCACGCTGCCCAATGGCGAGAGCCGCACCTTCCTGGAAGACGGCGACACGCTCACGCTGCGCGGCTGCTGCGAGCGGGCGGGGGCCGTGCGCATCGGGCTGGGGGAGTGCGCCGGCACCGTGCTGCCCGCCGTTGCGCTCGACGCATGAGCACCCCGCACCCGTTGCTGGCCTCCTTGCAGACCCCGGAGCGGGGCAAGGTGGTTTCCGCACAGGAAGCGGTGCGCCTGATTCGCGACGGCGACACCGTGGCGACCAGCGGCTTCGTCGGCATCGGCTTCGCCGAAGATATCGCGCTCGCGCTGGAGGTGCTCTATCTGATGACCGGTGCACGCCGGGTTGTTGTTGCAATGACCTATCGTTTCCGCGCTGAGCCCAAGATCGTTAAGCGCCGCGGCTTGCTAGCCACCGTAACACGTCGTGTCGTCCTGGTATTCACTGAACTCACACACATCCGACCCACGCAGAAGGGACTCATACTTCAAGAAAGTGCACATGAGCGTTGAGGCTATCTCACCCAGGATGCTGTGGCTTCTGAGCATCTGCGCGTTTGCGAGCATGGCTTCCATGCGCGTTTGTGATGCCATGTTGCCCGCATTGGCTTTCGATTTCTCGACGACGGCGGGGCAGGTGGCTCGTGCGATATCCGCATTCGCATTGGCATACGGCCTGCTTCAGTTGTTCTACGGCCCCTTGGGCGACCGCTACGGGAAGGTGCGCGTCATCGGCTTCGCCACATTGGCCTGTACCTTGGGAAACGTGGGCGCGGCATTTTCGTCGAACCTGGATTGGCTTGTCGCGAGCCGGATCGCATCCGGTGCGGCCGCAGCAGGCATCATCCCGCTGACCATGGCATGGATTGGTGACAACGTCCCGTACGCTGGTCGCCAGGAAGTGCTCGCACGACTTCTTGGTGCGACGGTGTTCGGCATGATTGCCGGCCAGTGGGTTGGTGGCCTTGTGGCGGACACACTCGGTTGGCGAGCGGCCTTTGCGATGCTGGCAGTGCTGTTTCTGGCCAGCGGGCTGCTGCTTGTTAGCTGGGGCGGGCAGACCCTGACACAACCCCAGGGTCACGTCGAAAGTGCGGTGCGCCGTACGGGGGCAGTGTTGGCTGTTCCCTGGGCGCGGGCAGTCCTTGCTGTGACTTTCGTTGAAGGGGCTCTCGCATACAGTGCGATCGCCTTCATTCCCAGCCAGCTTCACGCGCAATTCGATTTGTCGATGCCGGCTGCCGGCGGGATTGTGGCGTTATATGGCGTCGGCGGCCTGATCTACAGCCGCTCTGCCCGAATGTTGGTTCGACGTCTTGGCGAGGCAAATCTGGCGAGGCTCGGCGGTGTCTGCATGGCAATCGCGTTCGGCACACTTGCGTGGGCACCGTCCTGGCGTTGGGCCCTGCCGGCCTGCCTGATTGCGGGTTTCGGGTTCTACGCACTGCACAATACCCTGCAGACCAACGCGACGCAAATGGCGCCTGCGGCACGCGGAACGGCGGTCTCGTTATTTGCATGTGTCCTGTTCCTCGGGCAATCGCTCGGCGTGTTAGTGGCTGCTTGGTTCGTTGACCGCCTCTCTGCGGCACCCGTCTTTGCGTTTTCGGCGCTCGGGCTGCTTTTGCTCGGCGGCTCTTTCGCGATGCTGATGGCGCTGCATCGACGTACGTTGAAGGAGTCCTAGGTCCGATGCCGTCCACGAAACAGAAGCAATCCGCCGCGGTACAGGGGGCGCTGATCGGCGCCATGGCAGTGTGGGGTCTAAATGTCACGGCGGTGAAGCTGCTGACTGCATCGTTCGAGCCGACGACACTGGCAACGTTACGAATGATCGTGGCCTGCGCTGCGCTGACCGTCATCGTGCTGTGGAAGCGCTGCGGTGTGCCGGCGCTGACGTGGCGCCAGTTTGGCGCCGTGATCGTTTGTGCGGTCCTCATGGTCTACGCCAACCAGATCCTGTTTGCCGAAGGTCTGCTTCGCTCGACGGCGACGAATGGCGCGCTGATCATGGCCTTGAGCCCGCTGGTGTCGGCGCTGCTGGCAGCGCTCGCATTTCGTGAACGACTGACCCCGCAACGTGTGTGTGGTGTCGTGCTCGGCTTTGCCGGCGTTGCGGCTGTTGTGCTCAGTCACCCGGGCGCGGGCTTATCGAGTGCTGGATCCGGTGATCTGATGCTCATTGGAGCCGTGGTGAGTTTTGCCGCCGGTGGCGCGATTGTCCAGCGACTGGCGCGGCAATTGCATCCACTCTCCATTAGCTGGGCCATTTACCTAATTGGCACCCTGTTGTTGGCTGGGCATGACGCGCTCGGCTCAACACCGTTTAATGCCGCGTCGTTGTTTCCTGGGTGGTGGCCATGGGCGCTTGTGCTGTTTTCGGGAATTCTGGCCACCGCCGTCTGCAACCTTATCTGGAATCGTGCGATCGCGGCGATCGGGGTGGCGCGCACAGCTATCTTTTTGTACTGGGTGCCGGTCTTTGGTGTTGCATTTGCCGCACTGCTGCTCGGTGAGACCCTGACACTTTGGCATCTTGCCGGCTTCGCTGCGGTGATGGCCGGCACCTATCTGGGGATGCGGCAGCCAGCTCCTTTGTCCATCGTCGCGCCTTGAGCGCTCCTTGTCCACACTCCACCATGACCACCATCGATCCCTTGCTCTTCCACCCCATGCAACTACGCGAACTCGTTCTGAGCAACCGCATCGTAATCTCACCGATGTGCCAGCATGCGGCCGAAGCGGGCCACGCAACGCCGTGGCATCTGGTTCATCTCGGTAAATTCGCGCTCGGCGGAGCCGGACTGATCCTCACCGAAAGCACTGCAGTCGATCCACGCGGTCGCATCGGCACCGCCGATCTCGGCTTGTGGAAAGACAGCCAGGTCAAGCCACTGAAGGCCGTCGTCGATTTCGTTCATGCCAACGGCGGCGCAATCGGTGTGCAACTGGCCCATGCCGGCCGCAAGGCCGGCAGCCAGCCGCTGTGGGAGGGCGGCGCAGCCCTGAGCGAAGCGCGACTCGCGAGCGACGAAGAGCCATGGCAGCGGCTGGGTCCCAGCGCGCTACCGGCGGGGCCGGGATGGTCCGCCCCCGCGGTGCTGGATCACGAGGGCATCGCGAATATCGTTCAGAGCTTTGTCGATGCGACTGCGAGGGCGGAGCGGGCAGGCTTTGATGTGGTTGAGCTGCACTTCGGTCACGGCTACCTCGTCGCAAGCTTCCTGTCTCCCAACGCGAATCACCGTATCGACGAATGGGGCGGCAGCCTGGACGGGCGTATGCGCCTGGCGCTCGACATCGCGCGCAGGGTGCGCTTGGCGTGGCCGGCGCACAAGCCACTCTTCTGTCGCCTCTCGGCGGTCGATGGCAGTGTCGATGGCTGGAGCCTCGATGACTCCATCGTGCTGGCGCGCGAGCTCGCCCAATGCGGCGTAGACGTCATCGATTGTTCGTCCGGCGGCTTGACCGAAGAGACGCGTGCGCTGCCGGTGCCGCGCGGGCTGGGTTTTCAGGTGCCGTTCTCCGAGCGGATTCGTCACGAAGCAAAAGTCAGGACGCAAGCCGTCGGAATGATCGTCGATGCGCAGCAGGCGGAGGATGTACTGGCGCAAGGCAAGGCGGACCTGATTGCCCTCGGCCGCGAAGCCCTCTTCGATCCCTATTGGCCGCACCACGCCGCCGTCGCCCTTGGTGTCGATCCCGCATACAAGCGCTGGCCTGTCCGTCACGGCGTCTGGCTGGCGAAGCGCGCGCCAGGTCTGGCCCGTGCGCGTATCGAGGCAGCCAGAAATTTAATCGCATCAACCACCAACCAGGAGTGAAGACAATGAACGTGAGAATGGGCTTGATCCGCAAGAAGGCGGATTGGACGACAGAGGATTTCCAGGCATATTGGCGCAGCCAGCACGGACCGCTCGCCGCGCGCGCGCCGAATCTGCGCGGCTACTGGCAGAACGCCGTAACCGATCGACTTCAGCGAGGCATCGACTTCGCACGGGGGCCCTGGGATTTCGATGGCTTCTCGCAGCTGTGGTTTGACGATGCAAAACAGGCGCGTCACGCTTTCACCGACAGCGATCTCGCAGCGGCGCTTATCGCTGACGAGAATCACTTCCTTGGCGATCTGCACATCATTACCGCGCAGCAAGTTGAGGTCGTGGCCGTTCCCGCGGAGCCCGCCCGCGGCAAATTGCTGAAGCGGATCTCGACGTTGCGGAGGCGCATGGACGTCACTGAAGGCGACTTTCGGCGCGAGTGGAAAGTCCACGGTGACCTGGTGCGCGAGATGCCAGGCGTGAGCGGCTACCGGCAGAACGTGGTGGTCGAACGCGAGTTGATAAAAGGCCAGCCCTGCGGCTACGACCAGCTCCCGATCGACGGTATCGTCGAACTCTGGTTTGAAAACCCCGAGACGCTGGAAGCGGCTTTCTCCTCCCCTCAAGGTCAGCGGACGATGGCTCACGCGAAGACGTTTCTGGCCGAGATCACGGCATTCCTGGTGGTCGAACGCAGGATTGTTTGAATGGAAGTCACGAGCCTTGGCCCGCCAGAGCCTTACAGCCCGCCCTTCATTGCGGCCGCCACCTGCTGCCCCAGCTCCAGTACCGCCATCGCGTAGTAGCTGGACTGGTTGTAGCGCGTGATCACGTAGAAGTTCTCGGTGCCGGCCACATAGGTGGGCCCGTCATCGCCGTTTTCCAGTTCGATCAATGCCAGAGGGCCGGGGTTCTTGAGCGCATCGCCTTGCAGGACGGCGCCTTTGGCCATGAAGCCGGCGACGCTGAAGGTGGGCAGGATGTCGGGCGCCAGCAGGGCGGCCAGGTCGAGCCTGGCGGGATCAAAACTCACAGGATAGGTGGCCGGCATGCCCGGGTGCCAGCCGAACGCGCGGAAGTAGTTGGCCACCGAGCCGATGGCGTCAACCGCGCTGCCAGACAGATCGATCCTGCCGTCGCCATCGAAGTCCACGGCGAAACGGCGCCAGCTCGATGGCATGAACTGCGGCATGCCCATGGCGCCGGCGTAGCTGCCCAGTGGCGCCAACGGGTCCACGCCGGTGCGACTGCTCAGCGTCAAAAACTGTTCGAGCTCGCCCTTGAAGAATTCACTGCGCACCGCGGCCCGCGGGTGCGCGGCCGGGAAGTCGAACGCCAGCGTGGCCAGCGCGTCGATCACGCGAAAGCTGCCCATTTGCTGGCCGTAGATGGTCTCCACGCCGATGATGCCGACGATGATTTCGGGTGGCACGCCATATTCCTGCTCGGCGCGCGCCAATGCATCGCGGTTGGCTTGCCAGAAGCGCACGCCGGCGCGGATCCGGATGGGGTCGATGAAGCGGCTGCGGTACACCTGCCAGTTCTTGGCAGCGCCCTTTGGTGCCGGCAGCATGAGGCGCGCCACGTTCGGCAAATAGCAGGCCTGGCCGATCGCCTGGCGCACCCACGCGGGGTCGAGGTTGCGGCGCTGCGCGATGTCGTCGGCGGTGCGCATGGCATCATCACGGGTGGCATAGGCGGGGCCTTGTGTGGGGCCGCTGGCGGTCGCGGCCTGTACCTTGATTCTCAAGGGTTTTTGGGCTGTAGCCCCCGTGGACAGTGCGCAAGCCGCTATAAAAACAAGAGTGAATGGAATGAATCTCGACATCAGCGGGGCCAGTGGAGTTGTTTGAATGCGCGTTGCAGTGTAGCCAGAGAGCCGTGCGGGTTTCTCGCATAACGCTGCGCCTCGAGCTGCAGCAGCCATTGCGCCAGGGCCGTGGCGGCACTGCCAAAGCGCAGTTGTACGGCGTCGGCCATTTGCCGCGGCGGCGTGGTCGGCGCAAGGTCGAGCCCGGACTCCCGCAACTTCGTGCGGGCGCTCTCGAGCAGGCGCAGCCAGGGGTCGTGCTGGCGCCGCTCCCACAGCGTCCAGGCGGCGATGCACAGACTCACCAACACGATGATGCCGATCAACACGTAGCTCAGGTCTTCCCAACTGGGCGAGTCGAAGCCGAGGTTCTTGAGCAGGCCCAACTGCTTGCTCTGCGTGTAGTTCAGCACCCACTGGTTCCAGCCGTTGTTCATCGCGTCCCACATGGCGCGCAGGTCCAGCGCCAGGTCGGGGCTGACGCCGCCGATGGCCGAGGCGATGAATCCGCGCGGCGCCTGCAGCCGCGCCAGCGTGCCGATGCGCCCGGGCGCCACGGCGGCGGTCGGGTCCACGCGCACCCAGCCGCGCCCGGCCAGCCAGACCTCGGCCCAGGCGTGGGCGTCGCTCTGGCGCACGACCCAGAAACCGTCGAGGCTGTTGCGCTCGCCGCCCTGGTAGCCGGTGACCACGCGGGCCGGCACACCCAGCGCGCGCATCAGCACCACGAAAGCGGACGCGATGTGTTCGCAAAAACCCTGCTTGCGGTCGAACCAGAATTCGTCGGCGCTGTTCGGGCCGTACACGCCGGGCTCCAGCGTGTAGGTGTAGCCGCCGCTGCGCAGGCGCGCCAGCACCACGCCCACCAGTGCGGCCGTGTCGGCATTGGCATAGCGCGGGTTGCGCCGGATCTCGGCGGCCAGCGCCAGCGTGCGCGGGTTGAAGCCGGCGGGCAGCGCGACATCGTCCCGCAAGCCGGCCGTGGCGCGCTGCGGCCCCTGTCGATAATCGACATGGCTCGTGGCGCGGTAGCGCACGATGTCGGTGAGGGGGCGGTCGGTGCGCCATTGCAGGTCGGGCGTCATCGTCAGCTCGTAGCCGGGTAGCTCGGGTTTTTGATCGGCCGCGTCGAGCACGAACAGCCAAGGTCGATTCGTCGGTTCCAGCGTGACCTCGTACCTGATCGCGCTGCCAAATACCTGCAGATCGGCAGGCGCGCGCGTTCGCGGTGCCAGGCCGGCATCAAGGCGTGACGCCTGACGTCGCCATTCGCGGCCGTCGAACGCGGCCAGCACCGGGCCGCGAAAGTACAGGTCGGATTGCGGCGGCACCGGCCCTTCAAACCGGATGCGCATGGCAATGCTGTCGTCCAGCGCCAGGCTCGCGATGTTGCCGACCTGCATGCTGGCCGAGAGCCCGCTGCGCCCGCTCATGGCGTCGCTCGGAATGCCCCACAGCGGCGCCAGCCGCGGGAACAGCACGAACAGCACGGCCATGATGGGCGCGCCCAGCAGCGCCATCCAGCTGGCGGTTTTGGCGGCCTGCGCCAGCGGTGGTTTGCCCACTGGCATGTGGGCATTGACCAGCGCCGTCAGCAAGCCCAGCAGCGCCACCAGCATCGCCGCGGCGGTGAGCAGCGACTGCGAGAAAAAGAAGTTGGTGAGCATCGTGAAGAAGCCCAGAAAGAAGATCACGAAGGCGTCGCGGCGCGCGCGCAGCTCCAGCGTCTTGAGCGCCAGCAGCACGACGATCAGCGTCACGCCGGCGTCGCGCCCCAGCAGCGTGCGGTGCGTGAGCAGCGTGGCGCCGATCGCCACGGCCAGCAGGCCGAGCAGCCACCAGTTGCCCGGCAGCGGGCGCGAGGTGAACGCGAGCCAGCCGCGCCAGACCAGCACGCCGGCGGCCAGCGCGCTGCACCACAGCGGCAGACGGCCCACCTGCGGCAGGACGACCCAGCCGATGACCGCCAGCAGGAACAGGGTGTCGCGGGCCTCGCGGGGCAGAGTGGAGAGGCGGGTCAGCATGCCGGGTTTCGCTGCGGCGGGCGGGAGTCGGGATGTGCGCCCGACGGCGCAGTAACTTTTCTTTGAGTGCCCAAAGAAAAGTCACCAAAAGAAAGGGCAGCCGCAGACACGGCCCCTGCGGGGTGCCTTGCGCTGCTCGGCCGTGCCAGGACGGCGGGGACCGGGTACCAATACAAATTCACCGGGTACCAATACAAATTCAATACCAGATACAAAACCCCACTGGGACGCGCCATGGCGCGTCCTTGTTGACTTGGGTGTCCGGCTGTTTTGGCCGTCCTCACGCCGTCATGAGGAGGCGAGTAGCGCAGAGCCGGGCGGATCAGGGGCGCAGATGTTTGAGCCCGAAGGGCGAGTTTCTGCGCACCCCGCCTGGATCGAGCAACGCAGCGTGCCCGCAGGGCCGACGAATCCGGCTCGCCTTCTCTTTGCTTACTTTCTCTTGGCGAAGCAAGAGAAAGTGAGGCGCCCGCCGGGGCGCAACCCGGCCAGCCAGCGCCAGCGCCAGCACACAGGACGCGCCCCTTCAACATAACGCCAGCGCCTCCAGGCACCGCTTGCGATGCCCGGGACCGCTATCCGGCTGGATTTCCACCCCCGGCAGTCGCAACCCGTAGTCGATCCCGAGCCGGTCTGCCGCCAGCACCCAGGCACACAGCCGCGAGAGCCGGTGCTCGGTGCTGCGCGGACCTGCCTGCGCCAGGTCCAGCCACAGCTCATAGCGCTGGGCCTGCTCGGTGTCGCGGCTGACGAGCTCATCAGAGCCGCGGGCCAGCGCTTTGGCGGCCTGTTTCCAGACCACGCGCTTCAAGGGGTCGCCGCGCCGGTAGGCCCGCACACCATCGAACTCCGTGCCGCCTTGTACCTGCGTTGCAGCCGGGCCGCCCGAGCGCGGTTCGCCCGCGGGCAACGGCGGTGCAAAAGCTTCGGGCTTGGGATAGACCAGCACTTGTGCGGCGGGCCGCCATATCGTCCAGACGCGGAACGTGCCCAGTGGGAAGCGGGTTTCGGCAGTCAGCGTGGGCGCGCGGTGCAGGCCGCGCTGACCGGGCTGGAAGGCCACCTGTACCGTGGCGCTGCCCTGCGCCGGCACGTCGGTCCAGGCCCAGTGATGGGCGCCCAGCACGGACAGGCCAATGCCGTGCCGCACGGACCGACGCCGGCTCACAAGATTGATATCAAACAGGGCGCTAGTCCCCATGAAACATTCTCCGGGCGCTATCAAGTTCATAGTAATGCCGCGCAGCGTGCCGTGGCACACGTACATGCCCACCACGGCGCTGCCGGCCAGCAGGAAAGTCAGCAAATAGCCCAGGTTGAGCTGGTAGTTGATGGAGGCCACCAGCAGCACCGCCAGGGTCGCGCCCAGCATGAAACCGGCTCGCGTCGGCAGGATGTAGACGTTGCGCTGGGTCAGCGTGATGCTGTCCGACAGCGGCAGCCGCGCCTGCCACCACTGGCGAAAGCGGTGCCGCGCGAACGTGAACGGGTTGAAGACGGCAGGGTTCATCGCGCCCCCTCGAGGGGGAGGAGTCGAAGACGCTTCGGAGGGAGTCACGGCAACTGCACGGCCTCGATCATGGCGCGCACCTGCTCCACCGAACCGCGCCCGGCGTCGCCCACCGGGGTCAGGCGGTGCGCCACGGTCTGCGCCAGGATGGCCTGCACGTCGTCCGGCGCGGCGTAGTCGCGCCCGCACAGGAGCGCCTGGGCCTTGGCGGCGCGCAGCACGGCAATGCCGGCGCGCGGGGACAGGCCCATGGCGAACCAGCGGCCCGAGCGCGTGGCGGCGACCAGATCCTGCACGTAGTTGAGCAGCGGCTCGGCCGCATGCACCTGCAGCACCTGCTGCTGCAGGCTGTGCAGATCATCCAGCGTGAGCATGCCGGGCAACGCCTCCACCATGTCGCGCCGGTCGCTGCCGGTCAGCAGCTGGCGCTCGGCGGTGCGGTCCGGATAGCCCAGCGAGATGCGCATCAGGAAACGGTCGAGCTGCGACTCGGGCAGCGCATAGGTGCCGAGCTGGTCGTGCGGATTTTGCGTGGCGATCACGAAAAACGGCGAGGGCAGGGCGCGGGTTTCGCCCTCCACGGTGACCTGCTTTTCCTCCATGGCTTCCAGCAGCGCGCTCTGGGTTTTTGGGCTGGCGCGGTTGATCTCGTCGGCCAGCAGCACCTGCGCGAAGATCGGGCCGGGGTGGAACACGAAGGCTTCCTTGCCGCGCTCGTAGATCGATACGCCCGACAAGTCGCTGGGCATCAGGTCGGCGGTGAACTGCACGCGCGAAAAATGCAGGCCGAAGGCGCGCGCCAGCGCATGGGCCAGCGTGGTCTTGCCGACCCCGGGGACGTCCTCGATCAACAGGTGCCCGCCCGCCAGCAGGCAGGCCACGCAGTCCTGGACCTGGGCCGATTTGCCGACAATCACCGTGTTAAGCTGATTCAGAAGCGATTTGAGTTTTTCCTGGTGCTGCATGACATGACCATAACCGAAAAGTTTTCGGGAAATTCGAGACAAGGGCCGACGCTGTGAACAAGACGGGCTATTTCACCCACCCCGAGTGCCGCAAGCATGAAATGGGGCCCGGTCACCCCGAATGCCCCGAGCGCCTCGACGCGATTGCCGACCGGCTGCTGGTCACGGGGGTCCGCGATGCGCTGGATTTGCGCGAGGCGCCGGCAGCTCCGCTGGCCGACATCGAGCTGGCGCATGACCGGATGTATGTGGCGTCCTTGCGCGGCCTCTCCGACGGGCTCAAGGAAGAAATTCTGGCCGGCGGCCCCGCCTATGCCCAAGTGGACCCGGATACGGCCATGAACGAGCACACCTGGGATGCGGCGCTGCATGCGGCCGGGGCGGTACTGGCGGCGACCGACGCGGTGGTGGCGGGTGAACTGGAAAACGCGTTTTGCGCGATACGCCCGCCCGGGCACCATGCCTGTCGCAGCAAGGCCATGGGATTCTGCTTTTTCAACAACGTGGCCATCGGCGCCAAATATGCGCTGGAGCGGCATGGCCTGAAGCGCGTCGCGATCGTGGACTTCGACGTGCACCATGGCAACGGCACCGAGGACATCCTGAGCGGCGACGACCGGGTGCTGATGGTGGGTTTCTTTCAGCACCCGTTTTACCCTTATACCGGCACCGAATTCCCGGCCGACAACATGGTGAATGTGCCGGTGCCGGCCTACACGCGCGGCATGGCCATCCGCGAGTTGATCGACATCGTCTGGCTGCCGCGCCTGGACGCCTTCAAGCCCGAGATGATTTTCATGAGTGCCGGCTTCGACGCGCACCGCGAGGACGACATGGGCCAGCTCGGCCTGACCGAGCAGGACTATGCCTGGATCACCTGGCGCATCAAGGAGATGGCCCGGCGCCACGCCAGGGGCCGCATCGTCTCCTGCCTGGAAGGTGGCTATAACCTGAATGCACTGGCGCGCAGTGTGGAAGCGCACCTGCGTGTGCTGGCCGACGTTTGATCAAGAGGAGCTTGCATGGCAGGCGTAATGGCTGCACCGCCGCGGATTGACGACTTTCACGACTGGTTTGTCGCGCTGACGCAACCGACGGCGCTGACCGAGCTGGCGGTGCTGGCCGGCTGTGTCGTGCTGGCCTGGGGACTGACCTGGCTGGCGCGCCGATCCGTGGGGGAGCCTCCGGACCCCAACTCCATCTGGTTTGGTCGCAGGATCATTGACGGCGTGATGTTTCCGTTGCTGTTGTTGTGTGTCGGCTATATGGCGCGGGAGGCATTGGCCCACCGGATCCCGATGGCGGTGTTCCGGATCGCGATTCCGGTTCTGGTGTCGCTGGCGGCGATCCGGCTTGGCGTCAAGGTGTTGCAGATTGCCTTCAAGGCGGCACCCCTCGTGCGTGCGCTGGAGCGGACCATCTCGTGGCTGGCCTGGATCGCCATGGTGCTGTGGGTCAGCGGTCTGCTGCCGCTGATGCTCGATGAGCTGGACCAGATTACCTGGAAAGTGGGCGGCAGCCGGATTTCGGTCACGACGATGATCGCGGGCGCGTTGACGGCGGGGGCGGTGCTGCTGGTCACGCTGTGGATCTCGGCGGCCATCGAGGGCCGCCTGCTGCGCAAGGCAACGGGCAGCGAGCTGTCCGTGCGCATTGCCATCAGCAATGCGATCCGCGCGCTGTTGATGTTTGTCGGGTTGCTGGTGGCTTTGTCGGCCGTCGGCATCGATCTCACGACACTCTCGGTGCTGGGCGGCGCGATCGGCGTGGGCATCGGCCTGGGCCTGCAGCAACTGGCGGCCAACTATGTCAGCGGCTTTGTCATTCTGGCCGAGCGCAGCGTGCGCATTGGCGACAACGTGCGCGTCGATACCTTTGAGGGCCGCATCACCAACATCAATGCCCGCTACACCCTGATCCGCTCGACTTCCGGTCGCGAGTCCATCGTGCCCAACGCGATGATGACGGCCCAGCGGGTGGAAAACCTCTCGCTGGCCGATACACGGGTGTGGCTGTCCACGGTGGTATCCGTCGGCTACGAGAGTGACGTGGATCTGGTGATGCGCCTGCTGGTCGATGCCGCAGCCCGGTGCCCGCGCGTGCTGCGCGATCCCGCGCCCGCCGCGGCGCTGTCGGCGTTCGGCGCCGACGGCCTGGAGTTCACGGTGGGCTTCTGGATTTCAGACCCCGAGAACGGCCAGCTCGGCCTGCGCTCGCAGATCAATCTGGCGATCCTGCGCTCGCTGCGCGAGCACCACATCGACATTCCGTACCCGCAGCGGGTGGTTCACGTCAAGCCAAACTGAGGTGCGGCGTCAAGGCCTTCAGGTCTTGCCAAGACCCAGGTAGGTGGCGGCCACACGCGCATCGTGCATCAGCTCGCCCGCAGGGCCTTCGAGCGTGATGCGGCCGGTCTCCAGCACATAGCCGTAGTCGGCCACCTGCAGGGCCGCGCGCGCGTTTTGCTCGACCAGCAGGATGCCGACGCCGCTTTGCCTGAGTCCCGAGATGATGTGGAAAATTTCCCGCACCACCAGCGGCGCCAGACCCAGGCTGGGCTCGTCGAGCATCAGGACCTTGGGTTTGGCCATCAGCGCGCGGCCGATCGCCAGCATCTGGCGTTCACCACCCGATAGCGTGCCCGCCAGTTGTTTGCGGCGCTCGGCCAGGCGGGGGAACAGGCGGTACACCTCGGCCTGGGTCGCCTCGGCGCCGCGGCCGCGCCAATCGAGCCGCACCTTGGCGCCCAGCAGCAGGTTGTCTTCGACCGTCATGGTGGCGAACAGTTCGCGCTTTTCGGGCACCAGGCTCAGGCCGTGTGCCACGCGCATCTCGATCGAGCCGCGCTCGCGCTGGCCCAGAAAGTGCACCTCTCCGCTGGACGGCAGCACGCCCATGACGGCATTGAGCAGGGTGGATTTGCCGGCGCCGTTGGGGCCGATCACGGTCACGATGCTGCCCGCAGCGACCTGTAGCGAGGCGTCGTGCAACGCACGGACTTTGCCGTAGTCGACCGAGAAATTGCGCACCGCCAGAACGGGCACCGTCGGATGCGGGGTCGCAGACGCGTTCATTCGACCCCTCCCAGATAGGCTTCGATCACGGCCGGGTCCAGCCGCACGTCTTGAGGAACACCTTCGGCGATGTGGCTGCCAAAATCCATCACCACCAGGCGATCGACCAGCCCCATCACGAAATCCATGTCGTGTTCGACGAGCAGGACGCTGACACCCTCGCTGCGCAACTGGCGCAGCACGGTGGCCAGCGCCTGCTTCTCCTGGTGGCGCAGCCCGGCGGCGGGCTCGTCCAGCAGCAGCAGCACGGGGTCGGACGCCAGCGCCCGGGCGATCTCCAGCAGGCGCTGTTGGCCCAGCGCCAGGCTACCGGCCTCGCGCAGGCCGTCGCTGCCCAGGCCGACCCGTTCCAGCTGGGTGCGCGCCTGCGCAAAAAGGCTGGCTTCTTCCGCGCGATTCAGCCGCAGTGCGCCAGCGAGCGCGCCCTTGTTGCCGCGCAGGTGGGCACCGATGGTGACGTTCTCGATGGCGCTCATGGTGGGCATCAGACGCACGTGCTGGAAGGTGCGCGCCATGCCCGCCCGGGCCATCCAGCGCGAGGGCCGGCCATCGACCCGCTGGCCCATGAAGTGCACTTCGCCCGCGCTCAGGGGCAGTACACCGCTGACCAGGTTGAACATCGTGCTTTTGCCGGCACCGTTGGGGCCGATCAGTCCGACGATCTCGCCCGCGGCCAGTGAGAAGCTGACATCGTTCACCGCCACCAAGCCACCGAAGGTCTTGCGCGCCAGCCGCACATCCAGCACCGGGCTGCCGTGCGCCGGCTTGGCGCGCTGCGGCAAGACCCGCGCGTGTCGGATAGCGCGCAGGCCGGCAGGCGGCGCCAGTTCGGCAGAGGCTGCCGCACTGCCCCTGCGGCGACGGAAGGGCCACTGCGCTGCGCGTACCAGAAAAGGCCAAATTCCAGCGGGCGCACGCTGTAGCAGCAGGATCATCAACAGGCCCGTGACGACGACTTCGTAATTACCGCTTTGTCCGAGCAGCGCCGGCAGCACACTCTGCAGCCAGTCGCTCAGCAGTGTCATGAGCGCCGCTCCCACCAGCGCGCCCCACACATAGCCGGCGCCGCCGACCACCGCCATGAACAGGTAACCGATGCCGGCACTGAGGTCAAACGGGGTTGGATTCACGGCGCGCTGCAGGTGCGCGTAGAGCCAGCCCGACAGGCCAGCCAGTACAGCCGCAATAACGAACGTGAGCATTTTGGTGCGCGCGGTATTCACGCCGCAGGATTCGGCCATCACGACGCCACCCTTGAGGGCGCGGATGGCGCGGCCCGAGCGCGAATCGAGCAGATTCAGGGTGGCCATGACGGCCAGTGCGACCATGAGCCAGATCAGCAGGTAGATGTGCCGGCCGCTTCGCAACTCGAAGCCGAACACGTTGATGGGGGGGATGCCGGTGATCCCGTCGAATTGCCCGAGCAGGGTCAGGTTGCCGAACAGGTAGAACAGGCTCAGACCCCACGCCAGCGTGCACAGCGGCAGGTAATGGCCCGACAGGCGCACGGTGAGGGCGCCCAGCGCCAACGCGGCCAGTACCGTGACGGCGACGCCGGCCAGCAGACCGATCCAGGGCGAGGCGCCGTAACTGGTGGTCAGCACGGCGCTGGCGTAAGCGCCCAGCCCGACGAACGCGGCCTGGCCGAACGACATCATGCCCGCGATGCCTGTCAGCAGCACCAGCCCCAGCGCGACCAGACTGTACATGCCGATGTAGTTGGCCAGCGTGATCCAGAATACGGGCACTGGCAGGACCGCCAGCGCGATCATGAACGCCAGCCACAACACGATGCCGGTCTGGCCGAAGCGTCGGCGCGGCAATGTCGGGCCGGCCATTATTCTTCCTCCTCATCCAGCAGCGCGTGGCCGCTGAACGAGCGCCAGGCCACGATCGGCACGATCAATGCGAACACCAGCACGTCCTTGTAGGCGCTGGCCCAGAACGATGCGTAGGCCTCCATCAGCCCTACGAACAGCGCCCCGGCAGCTGCGATCGGGTAGCTGACCATGCCACCGATGATGGCGCCGACAAAGCCTTTCAGGCCGATCACGAAACCCGAGTCGTAATACAGCGTCGTGGCGGGGCCGATCAGGATGCCCGAGAACGCGCCGATCAGGCCCGCCAGCAAGAATGCCAGCTGGCCCGAATGCACCACCTCGATCCCCACCAGCCGTGCACCGAGGCGGTTCACGGCAGTCGCGCGCAAGGCCTTGCCGGCCACCGTTACGCTAAAGAACAGCGACAGCGCGGCCATGATCAGCACCGATGCGACGATCACCGCCAGGCCCTGCCCCGAGAGCGACAGTGGCCCCAGGTTGAAGTGCAGGTCCGAGAACGGATTGGAGCGCGCGCCTTCTGCTCCGAACATCGCCAGCCCGAGTCCGAGCATGACGAAATGCACGGCCACCGCGACGATCAGCAACACCAGCACACTGGCGTGGGCCAGCGGCTCAAAGGCCAGCCGGTACCACATCGGCGCAAGTGGCGCGACGATGGCCAGGGTGAGCGCTGCCTGGGCGGGCAGGTCCAAGGCTTGCAGCGGGAGCAGCCTGGCCAGCAGGTAGACCACAACCGGCAGCAGCAGGTTCAACACCGCGGAATTTCGCAGGACGTGGTTGCCAGCGGGCAGTGCGCCAGGGCGCAGCTGGCCCCACACGTCCTTGATGAAGACAGCCAATCCCATGGCCAGCAGCAACCAGACGGTGGTCGGGAAGGTGCCGGCCTGCAGCATGACCATGGTGAGTGCGCCGTAGGTCACCATCTCGCCCTGCGGGATGAAGATGACCCGGGTCACGGCAAACACCAGCACGAGGCCCACGGCCAGCAGTGCATAGACGGCGCCGGTCGTGATGCCATCCTGCGCCAGAATCAGGGCAATTGAAGCGTCCATTGGGATTTACACAAGAAAAAAGGCGTTGCCATCATGCGCAACGCCTGGCAGAACGGGATGGGGAGACTCTACTGGACGAGCTTCCACTGGCCGTTCACGATTTCCACCATGACGCGCGAGCGCTGATCGAACCCCATGTGGTCCGTCTTGCTCATGTTCATGATGCCGTGCGTGGTAACCAGATTCGTGGTGTTCTCCAGCGCATCGCGCAGCGCGCTGCGGAATGCCTCGGTGCCGGGCTTGGCCGTCTTGAGCGCTACCGGAATCGCATTCTTGAGCAACAGATATACATTCCAGGCATGTGCCGAGAACGAGTTCGCCGGGCTCTTCGGGTAGGCGGCATCGTACCGCTTGATGAACTCCAGCGACACCTTCTTGATCGGGTTGCTGTCGGGCAACTGCTTCGCTACCACGAACGGGCCGGCCGGCAGGAATGCGCCGTCTACGGCCTTGCCGCCGACACGCAGGAAGTCCTGGTTGATGATGCCGTCGGTGAAGTAGATCTTGCCCTTGTAGCCGCGATCCCGCAGGGTGCTGGCAGGCAGTGCTCCAGGCGTGCCTGAGGCCGCGATCAGGACCGCGTCAGGATTGGCTTCCATGATCTTGAGCGCCTGACCGATCACGCTGGTGTCGTTGCGCTTGTACCGCTCTTCCGCCACGACCTTGAGGTGATGCAGTCCGGACAGCGTGTTGAACTCCTTCATGACGCCTTCGCCGTACGCATCATTGAAGCCGATCAGGCCCACCGTTTTCACGCCATGATCGGCCATGTGGGCCGTCACGGCCGTCAACATGATGGCATCGGTCTGCGGCGTCTTGAACACCCAGAACCGCTTGGCATCCACCGGATCGACGATGGCTATGGACGACGCGATGGAGATCATGGGCGTCTTCGAATCGGCCGCCACGTCGATCATCGCCAGGCTGGCGGGCGTGGTGGACGAACCCGCAATCACGTCCACCTTGTCTTCCGACACGAACTTGCGGGTGTTCTTGACGGCCGCCACCGGGTCGGAGGCGTCATCCAGCACGATGTACTCCACTTTTTGACCCGCAATTTCCTTCGGCATGACGGCAAACGCCATTTTCTCGGGAATCCCCAACGAGGCCGCCGGCCCGGTAGTGGAAATGGTGACGCCCACTTTGATTTGGGCGTTCGCCGCGAGGGGCAGGACCGACAGGGCAACGGCAGATGCAAGTAGGAGCTGTTTGAACATGGTTTTTCCAATCTCTGAATTTACTGGGCCCAACTATAAGAGGGTTATGGCGCCTCGAACGTCATGACTTACCCGAATTAGCCAACCGATTGGTCGGGTAATTGTCGGCGGCCAGGCGCACGGCCCAGGGCCGGGTTCGAATCCAGTGGCGTGGCGTATTTATAATAAAAGCACGGTCGTTCGGTTTTGTTTGTAACCCCGAACGCAGGCCCCGCGCCGTCACGTGGCGTTGATGCTTCGCCGCATAGAATCGACAGGGTTACAACAACGTCTATTTAATAACTCAATGGAGCCGCAATCATGAAGGTCCTGGTAGCAGTCAAGCGCGTGGTCGACTACAACGTCAAGGTGCGCGTCAAATCGGACGGCACGGGCGTGGACATCGCCAACGTCAAGATGAGCATGAACCCCTTTGACGAGATCGCCGTCGAAGAGGCGGTTCGCCTGAAAGAAAAAGGCATTGCTTCTGAGGTCATCGCCGTCTCGTGCGGCGTGCAGCAGTGCCAGGAGACCCTGCGCACCGCCATGGCCATCGGGGCCGACCGCGCCATCCTGGTGCAAACCGACGTGGAACTGCAACCCCTGGCGGTGGCCAAACTGCTCAAGGCCCTGTTCGACAAGGAACAGCCTGGCCTGATCATCCTGGGCAAGCAGGCCATCGACGACGACTGCAACCAGACCGGCCAGATGCTCGCTGCACTGGCCGATCTGCCCCAAGCCACCTTCGCCAGCAAGGTCGAGGTGGTCGACGGCCGGGCCCAGGTCACGCGCGAAGTCGACGGCGGCCTGGAAACCCTGTCCATCAGCCTGCCCGCCATCGTCACCACCGACCTGCGCCTGAACGAGCCGCGCTACGTGACCCTGCCCAACATCATGAAGGCCAAGAAAAAGCAGCTCGACACCTACAAACCCGAGGACCTGGGCGTTGACGTGAGCCCGCGCCTGAAAACCCTCAAGGTCTCGGAACCCCCGAAGCGCAGCGCCGGCATCAAGGTGCCCGACGTCGCCACCCTGGTGGACAAACTCAAGAACGAAGCCAAAGTCATCTAAAAAGACGGAGAACCACCATGACCGCACTTGTTATTGCCGAACACGACAACGCCCACCTCAAGGGCGCCACCTTCAACACCGTGACCGCTGCCGCCCAGTGTGGCGGTGAGGTGCACGTGCTGGTGGCCGGCCACAATGCCGGCGCCGCTGCTGCCGCTGCAGCCCAGATCACCGGCGTGACCAAGGTCCTGCACACAGAGGGCGACTACCTCGCGCACGGCCTGGCTGAGAACGTCGCCGCCCAGGTGCTGGCCATTGCCGCCAATTACAGCCACATCCTGTTCCCGGCCACGGCCAGCGGCAAGAACATCGCGCCGCGCGTGGCCGCCAAACTCGACGTGGCCCAGATCAGCGACATCAGCAAGGTGGACAGCCCGGACACCTTCGAGCGCCCGATCTATGCCGGCAACGCCATTGCCATCGTGCAAAGCAGTGACGCCACCAAGGTGATCACGGTGCGCACCACGGGCTTTGACCCGGCCCCCAGCAGCGGTGGCAGCGCCGCGGTGGAGGCCATCAGCGCCACACCCGACAGCGGCAAGTCGACCTTCATGGGCAGCGAGATTGCCAAGAACGACCGGCCCGAGTTGACTGCCGCCAAGATCATCGTCTCCGGCGGGCGCGCGCTGGGCAGTGCCGAGAAGTTCAGCGAGGTCATCACGCCGCTGGCGGACAAGCTGGGGGCGGCCATGGGGGCGAGTCGCGCGGCGGTCGATGCCGGCTATGCGCCCAACGACTGGCAGGTCGGGCAGACCGGCAAGATTGTGGCGCCCCAGCTGTATGTGGCTGTGGGCATCTCCGGGGCGATCCAGCACCTGGCGGGCATGAAGGACTCCAAGGTGATCGTGGCGATCAACAAGGATGAAGAAGCGCCGATCTTCTCGGTGGCCGACTATGGGCTGGTGGCTGATCTGTTCACCGCCGTGCCGGAGCTGGTGAAGGCGCTGTAACGGATTCGGCGAGCTTTTTGGACAACACGATATCCGGAGACAAGACATGAGCTACATCGCCCCCACCAAGGACATGCTGTTCGACATCCAGCACCTGGCCAACATCGACCAGGTCGCGCGGATGCCCGGCTTCGAAGAGGCCGGCCTTGAGACTGCCCAGGCCGTGCTGGAAGAATGCGCCAGGTTCAATGAAGGTGTGGTGGCGCCGCTCAACTGGGAGGGCGACAAGAACCCGTCGTCGTGGCGCGACGGTGTCGTGACCACCACGCCGGGTTTCAAGCAGGCCTTCAAACAGTACGGCGAAGGCGGCTGGCAGGGCTTGCAGCATCCGACGGACTTTGGCGGACAGGGCCTGCCCAAGACCATTGGTGCGGCCTGCGGCGAAATGCTCAATTCGGCCAACATGAGCTTTGCGCTGTGCCCGCTGCTGACCGATGGCGCCATCGAGGCGCTGCTCACCGCGGGCTCCGACGAGCTCAAGGCCATCTATCTGGAAAAGATGGTCAGCGGCCAGTGGACCGGCACCATGAACCTGACCGAGCCGCAGGCCGGCTCCGATCTGGCGGCCGTGCGCAGCCGTGCCGAGCCTCAGGCTGACGGCACCTACAAGGTGTTCGGCACCAAGATCTTCATCACCTACGGTGAGCACGACATGGCCGACAACATCGTGCACCTGGTGCTGGCCCGCGTCACCGGCGCGCCCGAAGGCGTGAAGGGCATCAGCCTGTTCGTCGTGCCGAAGTTCATGGTGGGCAAGGACGGTTCCCTGGGCGCGCGCAACGACGTGCACTGTGTCAGCATCGAGCACAAGCTGGGCATCAAGGCCTCGCCGACCGCCGTGCTGCAGTTTGGCGACCATGGCGGCGCCGTGGGCTACCTGGTGGGCCAGGAGAACCGTGGCCTCGAATACATGTTCATCATGATGAATTCGGCACGCTACGCCGTGGGCATGCAGGGCATCGCGATTGCCGAGCGCGCCTACCAGAAGGCCGCGGCGTTTGCCAAGGAGCGCGTGCAGTCGCGCCCGGTGGATGGATCGATCAATGCCAGCGCACCCATCATCCACCATCCCGATGTGCGGCGCATGCTCATGACCATGCGCGCCTACACGCAGGGCTGCCGCGCCATGGCCTCGGTCGCGGCGGCCGCGTACGATGTATCGCACCACCACCCCGATGCCGAGGTGCGCAAGCAGAACCAGGCGTTCTATGAATACATGGTGCCGCTGGTCAAGGGCTACAGCACCGAGATGAGCCTGGAGGTCACCTCGCTGGGCGTGCAGGTGCACGGCGGCATGGGTTTCATCGAGGAAACCGGTGCGGCGCAGTACTACCGCGACGCGAAAATCCTGACCATCTATGAAGGCACCACCGCGATCCAGGCGAACGACCTGGTGGGCCGCAAGACGGCACGCGACGGCGGCCAGACCGCCAAGGCGATCGCCCAACAGATTGAAGCCACCGAAGCCGAACTTAAGAAGCGTCCCAGCGCCACCGGACGGGCCGTGGCCGCCCGCCTGCAGGCTGCGCGTGAGGCTTTCCTCGATGTGGTGGATTTCGTGGCCAACAACACCAAGGCCTCGCCCAATGCCGTGTTTGCCGGCAGCGTGCCCTACCTCCTGCTGGCCGGCAACCTGATGGCAGGCTGGCAGATGGCACGGGCTTTGATGGTGGCTGAGGACGAACTGGCCAAAGGCATCGATGCCGGCTTCATGCAGGCCAAGATCACCACCGCGCGCTTCTACGCAGACCATCTGCTGGCCAAGGCGCCGGGGCAGCGCAACAGCATTGTGGAAGGTGCCGACAGCGTGACGGCGCTGGCGCTCGACGCGTTTTGATTTGCTATTAATAGCATAGCGGCTGTCGCCCGATTGACATGGGCTACAGCCGTTTTCATTTATAAATTCAAAATACTGTGTTAACGGAGATTCCATGTCCAGATTGCCGCCGCCGCTGAACCAGCTGCCGTTCCCCGTGATCGGCTCGCCGCTGTTCATCATCAGCAACCCCAAGCTGGTGATTGCCCAGTGCATCAACGGCGTGGTGGGCGCGATGCCGGCACTCAACGCGCGCCCCGCCGCGCAACTGGATGAATGGCTGGCCGAGATCACCGAGACGCTGGCGGCCTGGGACAAGGCACACCCTGACAAGCCGGCCGCACCGTTCGCCATCAACCAGATCGTGCACAAGAGCAACGACCGGCTCGAACACGACATGGACATGGTCGTGAAGTACAAGGTGCCAATCATCATCACCTCGCTGGGCGCGCGCACCGACGTGAACGACGCCATCCACAGCTATGGCGGCGTGGTGCTGCACGACATCATCAACAACAAGTTTGCGAAGAAGGCGATCGAAAAGGGCGCCGATGGCCTGATCGCCGTCGCCGCCGGCGCGGGCGGCCATGCGGGGGTGAAGAGCCCGTTTGCGCTGATTCAGGAAATCCGCGCGTGGTTCGACGGCCCGATTGCGCTCAGCGGCTCGATCTCGACCGGCTCCGCGGTGCTGGCTGCCCAGGCCATGGGCGCGGACTTTGCCTACATCGGCACGGCCTTTATTGCGACCGAAGAGGCGCGCGCGGTCGAGGCCTATAAACAGGCGATCGTGCAGGGCAGCTCAGACGACATTGTCTACAGCAACCTGTTCACCGGCGTGCACGGCAACTACCTGGCGCCGAGCATCCGCGCGGCCGGCCTGGACCCCGACAAGCTGCCCGAGAGCGACCCGAGCAAGATGAACTTCGGCGGCGACGCCAAAAAGGCCTGGAAAGACATCTGGGGCAGCGGCCAGGGCATTGGCGCGGTCAGCAAGGTGCAAAGCGCGGCCGACTTCATCGCCCAGCTCAAGCGCGAGTATGCCGAGGCGCGGGCTCGTCTGGCGCTTTGAACGGGGCCGGAGCGTCAGTGCGGAGAACTTGCACGAGTATCCTTGGCAAAGTAGAGCCCAGATTATTTTGGAAAGGACGCCCCAATGTACGGATTTTCTACCGCCATCGACCTGCCCTTTGCGGCGGCCATTGATAAAGTTACCGATGCCCTGAAGAAGGAGGGGTTTGGTGTGCTCTCCGACATCGATGTGCAGGCCACCATGAAAGCCAAGCTCAATATCGAGGGGCGGCCCTATCGCATATTGGGTGCCTGCAATCCTCCCCTGGCCCATCGGGCTATCGAGCTGGACCCGGATATCGGGCTGCTCCTGCCTTGCAATGTCGTCGTTCGCGAAAATGCCGACGGCAAAGTCATTGTTTCCTTCATGGATCCCGGGGCGGTATTGAGTTTGGTGGATCGGCCCGGTATCGACGCATTGGCGGGCGAAGTCAAGGGGCGGCTCGAGCGGGTCCGCGACAGCCTGGCGGCCTGAATCGGTGTCGTGTGGGGGGGTCCGGCCAATGGTCCGGACTCGTCGCCGTGATGCTCTCAGCCCGCGATTTCGACGAACAGGCCCTTTTCCTCGCGCTCGAAGTGGTGTTCGAGCAGGTGCTGCAAAGGCAGTGAGGCGTCGAGCAGGGCCAAGCGGCGCTCCGGTTCGACGGTATGCGCAGGCAGTCTTTCGAGGCGGGCGCGCCACTCCTCGGTCATCGCTGCCAGCTTGGCGTGCTCGGCCAGATAGACCTTGGCCGACCAGCGCGCCGACGTGCCGAGCCGGGAGATGAGATCGGACTCCTCGGCAGCAATATGCTCGGCCTGCAAGGCATGCAGCGCATCGCGCGCGGCGCGCGCAGATGTGATGTCGCCGGCAAGCATGGCGAGGCGCATGCGCTGCATGGTCTGCAGCATCGCGTCGTGCTGCTTGCACAGATGTGCGATGGTGTTTGCTGTCATGCCTCGATTGTCTCCGCAGAATCGCCTTGTGTGTGCAACCCTCCGGTCTCTTCGAAAGGCTTGAGCGTTTGACCTGCATCAATGAAAGCCGGGGCCGCGTCTGCTACCGTGACTGCTGTTCGTTGCGCCGCGTGGGCGATAGCCGCCCGCGGTGCCACGGCCAGCTCCTGCTGACCTGGACTCCATCATGAATTCCGTACTCAACCTGAATGCCGCTGACGCGCCTGGCGCATCAGCGGTGCCGATGCAACTGGTGTGCCCGGCCGGCAGCCTGCCCGCCCTCAAGGCCGCCGTCGACCATGGCGCTGACTGCGTCTACCTGGGCCTGCGCGACGCCACCAACGCGCGCAACTTCGCCGGCCTGAACTTTGACGAGGCCGCCATCGCCGGCGGCGTTCGCTATGCGCACGAGCGCGGCACGCGTGTGTTCATGGCGCTCAATACCTACCCGCAGGCGTCCAACCCTCAGCCCTGGCGCACCGCGCTGGACAAGGCCGCAGACCTGGGTGTCGATGCCGTGATCCTGGCGGATCCGGGCCTGATGCAGTACGCCGCCGCGCGCTACCCCGCGCTGCGGCTGCATTTGTCGGTGCAGGGCTCGGCCACCAATTACGAGGCCATCAACTTCTACCGCCAGCATTTCGGCGTGGTGCGCGCCGTGCTGCCGCGCGTGCTGTCGCTGGCGCAGGTGGAGCAGGTGATCGGCAAGACTCTGGTCGAGATCGAGGTGTTCGGCTTTGGCAGTCTGTGTGTGATGGTCGAGGGGCGCTGCGCGCTCTCGTCGTATGTGACGGGCGAGTCGCCCAACACGCATGGCGTGTGTTCGCCCCCGAAGGCGGTGCGCTGGCAGGAAACACCCAGGGGGCTTGAATCGCGCCTGAACGGGGTGCTGATCGACCGCTACGCCGCCGGCGAAAACGCCGGGTACCCGACGCTGTGCAAGGGGCGCTTCGACGTGGGTGATGACGAAAACTATTACGCCATCGAGGAGCCCACCAGCCTGAATACGCTGGAGTTGCTGCCGCAGTTGCTCAAGATGGGCGTGCGCGCCATCAAGATTGAAGGTCGCCAGCGCAGCCCGGCCTATGTGGCGCAGGTGACCCAGGTGTGGCGTGAGGCCATCGACGCCTGCACGGGCAACCCGCACCGCTACGCCCCCAAGGCGGCCTGGATGGCCAGCCTGGACCAGGTGGCCGAAGGCCAGCAACACACTTTGGGGGCCTACCACCGGCCCTGGAAATGAACGCCGCCATGAAACTCTCGCTCGGCCCTCTGCAGTACTACTGGCCGCACGCCAGCGTCATGCGCTTTTACGAGGCCATCGCCGCCACACCGGTGGACATCGTCTATCTCGGCGAAACCGTGTGTTCGCGCCGCCATGAGCTGCGGCTGTCCGACTGGCTGGAGATCGCCGCGCGGCTGATCGACGCCGGCAAGGAGGTGGTGTTGTCCACGCAGGTGCTGATCGAATCGGGCTCGGAGGTCAGCGTGCTGTACAAGATTGCCGCCAACGGCCTGTGCGCTGTCGAGGCCAACGACATGGGCGCCGTGCATGTTGTGGCCGGCAAGCTGCCGTGGGTGGCCGGACCGCACCTGAACCTGTACAACCTGCCGTCGCTGCAGTGGATGGCCACGCTGGGCGCCAGCCGCTGGGTCATGCCGCTGGAGATGAAACGGGACGATCTGGCCGTGATCCAGGCGGGTCGTCCGGCGGGCCTGCAAACCGAGGTGTTTGCCTACGGCCGCATGCCGCTGGCGTATTCGGCGCGCTGCTTCACGGCGCGCAACCGCAACCTGCCCAAGGACGACTGCCGCTTCAGCTGCATCGACCACCCCGACGGCCTGCTGCTGAACACGCGCGAGAAGGAAGGCTTCCTCGTGCTCAACGGCACGCAGACACAGTCGGCGCGCGTGTACAACCTGGTCGATGCGCTGGACGACATGCACGCGCTTGGTGTGGACGTGGTGCGCCTGAGCCCGCAGTCGCAGCACATGGGCGAGGTGATCGACGTGTTCCACGCCGCACGCACGCATGCGCTGGCGCCACACGAGGCGCTCGCGCAGCTGCAGCCGCTCATGCCAGCCGCCGGCTGCAATGGCTACTGGCACGGCCTGCCGGGGCTGGTGCAGCACACCAGCGCGGGCGAACCGGCGACGGCCTGAAACACGGCCACAGCACATGTACTACGGCGAAAGGTTCAACAGCATCAGCCATGGGGTCGGCGCGGCTCTGGCGGCACTCGGCACTGCGCTGCTGGTGGTGCTGGCCGCCCGCCTGGGTGACCCGTGGAAGATTGTCGGCTTCAGCGTGTACGGTGCCATGCTGATCGTGCTGTATGGGGTCTCCACGCTGTACCACAGTATGCGCGGCGCTGCCAAGAACGTGCTGCGCAAACTTGACCACTGTGCGATCTACCTCTTGATTGCGGGTAGCTACACGCCGTTTGCCTTGGTGTCGCTGCGCGGCGTCTGGGGCTGGTCGCTGCTGGGCGTGGAGTGGGGCCTGGCCGTGCTCGGCATCGTGCAGGAATTCTGGCTGGCCAAGGGCGCGCGGGTGTCGTCGTTGGCCATTTACCTGCTGATGGGCTGGCTTGCGCTGGTCGCCATCTCGCCGCTGCTCGCAGCGCTGACGCCCCATGGCTTCGCCTGGCTGGCGGCCGGCGGCGCCTGCTACACGGTGGGCATCGTTTTCTATGCGACCGACAAAAAGCTGCGGCATGGCCACGGCCTGTGGCACCTGTTCGTGATGGGCGGCAGCGCCTGCCACTTCGCCGCGGTGCTGTTCTACGTGGCCTGACGTTTCGGAGTGTCATGAACAACAAGCCGTCTTCCTTCCTGTTGCCCGGGCCGGTCGGTGCCGTGCTGGTGCGACTGCCGCCCTATCCGGGCTCGGTGCTACTGGTCGCGGCACTCAATGCCGGCCTGGCGCGCCAGTTGCCGCCGGATGTGGGCGAGCGGCTGCTGCACAAGCGCCTGCGCATTCATGTGCGTGATGCGCGCGTGACCTTTGACTTCACCTGGAACGGGCGCGGCTTTGCCGCCCGCGTGCCGCAGGACAGCGTCGACCTGTGCATCAGCGCCAGTGCCCACGACTTCGTACGCCTGGCGCAGCGGCAGGAAGACCCCGACACGCTGTTTTTCAGCCGCCGCCTGTCGATGGAAGGCGACACCGAGCTCGGGCTGGTGGTCAAGAACACACTCGACGCGCTGGAGTTGCCCGTGCTGGACCTGGCGCAGCTGGCGCCGCGCCAGTTGCTGGCGCGCCTGGCAGCGCTGCGGCCCGGCCGCTCGTCCCAGTCACCGCCCGCCGGCGGCTTCCATTCCGGCGCACCCCACCCCGGAGCTTCGCCATGAATCGCGAACAAGATCCCCGTCCGCTGGTGTATTCCTGCTCCGGCTGCTCCAGCGCCGCGCAGCTGGCCAACCATGTGGCGGTGCGGCTCGACCGCACGGGCCTCGCCGAAATGTCGTGCATCGCCGGCGTCGGTGGCGACGTCAAGGCGCTGGTGAAAACCGCGCGTTCGGGGCGCCCGATCATTGCGCTGGACGGCTGCCCGCTGGTGTGCGTCAAGAGCAGTCTGGCGCGCCACGGCATCGTCGCCGACCGGCACTACCAGCTGCAGCAGTACGGCGTCAAGAAGCGCCAGCACGAAGACTTCGACCCCGGGCAGGCGCGCGTCGTGCTGGCGCGCGTGACGCAGGATCTGCAGCAGACGCCACTGGGCGCGCGGCCTGCTGCGGCCCCGGCGGATACGAGCCCGGCCGTCCTGCCGCCTGGACCCCAAGCCGCCAACGACCCGTGCGCGCCGGACGCTGCGACCCGATGAGTACTGCCGGGCCGTCCCAAGATGCGAAGACGCCTTCGTGGCGCAGCGAGCCATCTGTCGTGGGTCAACGCAGGGGTCATGGGTGAGTCCTGCGTCGCTGCCGCGCCGCTTCATCATCGCCATCTCGGGCGCCAGCGGTGCCGTGTATGGCGTGCGCCTGCTGCAGGTACTGCAGCGCACACCGGGCGTGGAATCGCATCTGGTTGTGTCGGAGACGGGCTGGCGTACCTTGCAGCACGAACTGGCCATGGAGCGCACTGCCGTGCAGGCGCTGGCACACCAGGTGCACGACGTGAGCAACGTGGGTGCAGCCATTGCCAGCGGCTCGTTTCAGTGTGCCGGCATGGTGGTGGCGCCATGCTCCATGCGCACGCTGGCGGCGGTGGCGCACGGCCTGGCTGACAACCTGCTCACACGCGCCGCCGACGTGATGCTGAAAGAGCGCCGCCGCCTTGTGCTCATGGTGCGCGAGACGCCGCTGCACCTGGGCCATCTGCGCAACATGGTCAGCGTGACCGAGATGGGCGGCATCGTCTGCCCGCCGCTGCCCGCGTTCTACCTGCGGCCTGCGAGCGTGGCAGAGATCGTGGACCACAGCGTGGCGCGCGTGCTCGACCTGCTGGACGTTCCGCACCACCTCGCGCCGCGCTGGGAGGGTCTGGCGGCGCCGGCCCCCGATATCCCCGGATTGCTATGAAAAAAAGAGCAGCTCGCGCTTATTCATCAAGCGTTACAGGCTCTTTTTGCTTGTAAAACCAGCCATGCCCTACCGTGACCTGCGCGACTTCATGGCCCAGCTGGAGCAGGGCGGCGAGCTGCGCCGCATCGCCGAGCCCGTCTCGCCCTACCTGGAGATGACCGCGCTGTGCGATCGCGTGCTGCGCGCGGGCGGCCCGGCGCTGCTGTTCGAGCAGCCCACGGGCCACAGCATGCCCGTGCTGGGCAACCTGTTCGGCACGCCGGCGCGGGTGGCGCGCGCCATGGGCGTGGGCAGCCTCGCCGAGCTGCGCGTATTTGGCCATGTACTGGCGGCGCTCAGGGAGCCGGAGGCGCCGCAAGGCCTCAAGGACATGCTCGGTCTGGGTCGCCTGCTCAAGACCCTGTGGCACATGGCGCCCAGGGAGCGTAGTTCGGCACCGTGCCAGGAGGTGGTGTGGGAAGGCCAGGACGTGGATTTGACGCGTCTGCCGGTGCAGCACTGCTGGCCCGGCGACGTCGCGCCGCTCATCACCTGGGGCCTGGTTATCACGCAGGGACCGCACAAGGCGCGGCAAAACCTGGGCATCTATCGCCAGCAAGTCCTCTCACGCAACCAGCTCGTCATGCGCTGGCTCGCGCACCGCGGCGGCGCGCTGGATTTCCGCGATCACTGCGCCGCGCACCCCGGCCAGCCTTATCCGGTCGCCGTGGCGCTGGGCGCCGATCCGGCCACCATCCTGGGCGCGGTCACGCCCGTGCCCGACAGCCTGTCTGAATACCAGTTTGCCGGCCTGCTGCGCGGCGCCCGCACCGAGGTGGTGAAAGCGCTGGGCGTGCCGCTGCGCGTGCCGGCCTCGGCAGAGATCGTGCTCGAAGGCCACATCTACCCCGACGCCCTTCACGCCAGCGGCTACCAGCACGCGCTGGAAGGCCCGTATGGCGACCACACCGGCTACTACAACGAGCAGGCCGAGTTCCCGGTGTTCACCGTGGACCGCATCACCATGCGCCGCGAGCCGATTTACCACTCCACCTACACTGGCAAGCCGCCCGATGAGCCGGCCGTGCTGGGCATGGCGCTGAACGAGTTGTTCATTCCGCTGCTGCAGCGCCAGTTCCCGGAAATCACCGACTTTTATCTGCCGCCCGAAGGCTGCAGTTACCGCATGGCCGTGGTGCGAATCAGAAAGGCCTACCCCGGCCACGCCCGCCGCGTGATGATGGGCGTATGGAGCCACCTGCGCCAGTTCATGTACACCAAGTTCATCATCGTGGTCGATGACGACGTCAACGTGCGCGACTGGCGCGAAGTGATCTGGGCCATCACCACCCGCATGGACCCGGTGCGCGACACCATGATGGTTGAAAACACCCCCATCGACTACCTCGACTTTGCCTCGCCCGTCAGCGGCCTGGGCAGCAAGATGGGGCTCGACGCCACGAACAAATGGCCCGGCGAAACGCAGCGCGAGTGGGGCCGCACGATCGCCATGGACGCGAATGTGACAGCGCGCATGGACAGCCTGTTTGTCGCGCTCGGACTGTAAGAGGACAACGCCCCATGGACTTCGACCTTTCCCCGCGCGCCCAGGACCTGTGCCGGCGTCTTGAAGACTTCATGGCGCACTACGTGCTGCCTTACAACGCCGCCTGGCACCAAGCGGTGGCCGAGGGGCTGTACCCGCCCCCGTTTCTCGAAGACCTGAAGACACTGGCGCGCGAGCAGGGGCTGTGGAACCTGTTTCTGCCGGGACTGCGCGAGGACGAGCCCGGCACACGCCTGGGCAACCTCGACTACGCGCCGCTGGCCGAGATCATGGGCCGCCTGCCATGGGCCTCCGAGGTGTTCAACTGCAGCGCACCCGACACCGGCAACATCGAGTTGCTGCACCGCTTCGCCACGCCGGCGCAGCGTGCGCAATGGCTGGGCCCGCTGCTGCACGGCACGATGCGCTCGGCCTTCGCCATGTCCGAGCCCGACGTGGCCTCGTCCGACCCGACCAACCTGCAGACCACGCTGCGCCATGATGGCGATGCGCTGGTGCTCAATGGCCGCAAATGGTTCATCACCGGCGCCGCGCATCCGCACTGCAGGCTGCTGATCGTGATGTGCGAGAGCGGCGGCGACGGCGGCGAAGTGCCACAGCACGGCCGGCACAGCCTGGTGCTGGTGCCGATGGACACGCCCGGCCTGCGCCTGGTGCGCAACATTGCCATCATGCAGCACCACGCGCCCGAAGGGCATTGCGAAATCGTGCTGCAGAACGTGCGTGTGCCGGCCGCGAACCTGCTGGGAGCCGAAGGCGAGGGGTTCGCGATGGCGCAGGCACGGCTCGGGCCGGGCCGCATCCACCACTGCATGCGCACCATCGGCCAGTGCGAGCTCGCGCTGGCGCTGGCCTGCGAGCGCACGCTCGAGCGCCGCGCCTTCGGCAAGTACCTGGCCGATTTTTCCAACGTGCAGGAGTGGATCGCCGAGTCGCGCCTGGAGATCGACCAGGCGCGGCTGCTGGTGCTGCGCGCCGCGTGGGCGCTGGACCAGGGCGCCCATGCGGACCTGAGCGCGCAAAGCCGGGCCGACGTGGCCGGCATCAAGGTGGTGGCGGCGCGGCTGCAAACCCGCGTGGTGGACCGTGCCATGCAGGTGTTCGGCGCCATGGGCCTGTCGCCCGACACCCCGCTGGCGTATTTCTGGACTTGGGGCCGTGCCCTGCACCTGATGGACGGGCCCGACGAGGTGCACCTGCGCAGCGTGGCGCGGCACGAGCTGGCCCGGGCGCGTGCACGCCGCGGCGCGACGGCCGCCTACTTCACCACGCCCGAGCAGCTGCTGGCGCCGCCGCGCATCCGCTGAGCGCGTGCGCACGCGGCCATCCTGGATGAAATCTGGCCGTGGCTGCGCTCGTCACTTCTCGAGTCGCTCTATGCCAAGCGCCTTGAGCATGTATTTTTCGTAAATCGGCTCGGAGCTTCCATTCTTCATTTTGTACAAGAAATATTTCTCGAAGGCGATCTTGGCCACGTGCACCCACTTGCCCTTCTTGAACCAGTTGACGTTGCGCGGCGGAATCTGCGGCAGCGCCACGAAGGCGGCACCGGTGTCACCCATGTCGGCCAGGCAGACGGCGTTCCAGCTGGCTTTTGTGGTGGCGGGCTGGCCGGCCAGGTCCGCTGAGATGTTGTGCACGATGGCGCCGACCATGGTCTCGATCATGTAGCCCGTCTTGGGCGCACCCGTTGCCACCGGGGTGACTTCCACCGGCGGGATAGCCACGCACACGCCGGCTGAAAAAATATTCGTATATTTCCTGCTCCGCTGGAATTCGTCTATCAGAACGAAGCCGCGCGGGTTGCACAGCCCTTCCACCGCCGCCACCGGATCCACCCCCTTGAACGCCGGAAGCATCATGCTGAACTTGAACGGCAACTCGTGCTCCTTTTTCACATTGCCGCTGTCATCGACTTCGGTCACGAACATCTTGCCCGCTTCCACTTTGGTGACTTTGGCATTGGTGATCCACTTGATGTCGTTGCTGCGAAATTCGCTCTCAAGCATCGATTTGGAATCGCCGACACCGCCCAGACCCATGTGACCGATGTAAGGTTCGCTGGTGACAAAGGTCAGGGGCACCTTGTTGCGCAGCTTGCGACGCCGCAGATCCCGGTTGAGAATAAAGGCGAACTCATAGGCGGGCCCGAAACAGGATGCACCCGGCATGGCTCCGACGATGACCGGGCCGGGATTGTTCAGGAACGCTTGATAGTCGGTCCAGGTCTGCCCGGCATGGTCCACGTTGCAGATGGAATGCGTGTGGCCATCCGGACCTGAGCCCGGCACCTCGTCAAATGAGAGCTTGGGACCGGTGGTGATCACCAGATAATCGTAGGCGAGGCTGCTGCCGTCCTGCAGCTCCAGCGTGCTGCCGGCCGCATCAATGCGCGTGACCGCTTGCGCCACAAAGTCGATTCCCTTTTTCTCGAGGTAGGGCTTGATCGGAAAGGTGATGTTCTCGCGTTCACGCCAGCCCACCGCGAGCCAGGGATTGGAGGGCACAAACTGGAAATAGTCCACCGCGTTGACCACGGTGATGCGGTGCGTCTTTGCGAGTTTCTCACGCAATTCATACGCTGCGGGCATGCCGCCGGTGCCGGCGCCCAGGATGATGATATGAGCCATGGTTGTCTCCTTTCGGTGAATAAACCTTTTCGTCTGTCCGGCGTATCGATCTTGCTCAGCGCTGCAGCAGGGTGTTCACTGCCTCGAGTCGGGCCTCATCGAGCTGACCGGCCAGCGCCTGCAAGCGCAACTGGTTCAGCAGCAGGTCCACCCTGGCCTGCAGCAGCGCCAGCTCCGCATTGCTCGCGTCGCTTTCGGCGTTCAGCAGATCCAGCGTGGTGCGGTCACCGACCTGACGGCCGAGTTGTGTCGCGTCCAGCCGGGACTGGCTCGCCTTGAGTGACTCAGTCAGCGCGCTGATACGTGCACTGCCCGCCTGCAGCCCGAGCCAGGCCGCCCGTGTTTGCTGGCTGATCTGCTGACGTGTCCGGTCCACTTCGGCCAGCGCCTTGTCCTCCAGGTGCAGCGCTTCCGCCTGGCGCGCGCTGCGATAGCCGCCGGTGTAAAGCGGGACGGTCAACTGCACACCGATCATCGCCTGGCGGGTGGTGTTGCTGGCCGGGCCAAAGTCGCCGCTGCCGCGCAGGCGTTGCTCCCCAGCCTGCGCCACAAGGTCCAGCTTCGCTGAGGCGGCGGCGCTGAGTTTGACGGTCTCCTCCCGGGCGGCCTGAGCCTTGGCCAACTGCAGGCGCAGCTGGGGGTTGCTGTCCGCCGCCAGTGCCAGCCAGTGGGCCAGCGGTGGCAATGCTCCGGGCACGGCGCTGCCACCGGGAGACAGCATCTGAAGCGACGGAGACACCAGGCCGGTGGCATCGGACAGCGCCGTCCGTGCGAGCTGAAGTTCGTTGTCGGCGGCGAGCACCTGCGCGCGCAGACTTTCGGCACGGGCCGATGCTTCGTAGGTGTCCGTGACTGGCGCATCGCCTATCGCGAAACGGTCCTTTGCCTGCGCCCACGCCCTCTCGACCGCGCTGTGCTGCCGCGTCAGGAGATCCAGTTTGCGCTGTGCCAGGATCACATCGAAATAGCGTTGTACCGTGTGCAACATCAAGTCCTGTCGGCTCGACTGCCACTCCAGATCGGCGGCATCCGCCGAGATATCCAGTTGTTGCGACTGGGCCTGTCGCTCGCGGCTGATCAGCGGCTGGCGGGCCTCGAGTGTCCAGCCGCTGGCGTTGCCGTCGTTGATCGAGGTGTTGAAGGCCACGCCGTTGGACTGGCCGAAGGCGGGTGCGGAAAAGTTGGCGCCCGCCGTGCTGGTGTTTGCACTCGTGCGGGCCACGTTGCCACTGAGGGTCACCGTTGGCCGCCACAAGGCCGAGGCCTGTGCGCGGCGCGCTTCGCCGGCCTCGCGCGCAGACTGCGCGATGGCGACGTCCGGATCATGCACACTGGCGGCATGCCAGACATCGAGCAGATCGGTGGCCCGGGCCGCCAGCGGCGCGCCGGCCATGACGATGGTCATGGCGGCAGCGGCCAGTGCGTTGAGCGGCTTCATCGCACCGCGTCTCAATTGCCGGACGTTGCGCCCAGCTTGCGCAGGATCATCTCGAGCATGCACCACTTCGTGAAGGCGCTTTGCAGCAGGTTGGCTCCCACGAACGCGGTGAATGCAAGCCACCACTGACTCACAAAGATCGGGCTGCCTGGAATGCCCAGCGCGAGGGAAAGCAGAATAAATGCGCCCGCAAACAGGCGCACAAGTTGCCATGAGGTCATGATGAAACTCCTTGAGGTGGGGTGGGGGAATCGCCAGGGGCTGGCGAGGTTGGCTGAAAGACGCGGTGATAAGCCGCGTAGTACAGTGTCGGGATCACCACCAGCGTGAGCACGGTGGAGACCAGGATGCCAAAGATCAGCGAGATTGCCAGCCCGTTGAAGATCGGGTCATCGAGGATGAAGAAGGCGCCGAGCATGGCGGCCAACCCGGTCAGCAAAATCGGTTGCGCCCGCACGGTGGCGGAATGCACCACGGCTCGTTTGAAAGGTACGCCCTCGCGCACTTGCAAATTGATGAAATCGACCAGCAGGATCGAGTTGCGCACAATGATGCCGGCCAGTGCAATCATGCCGATCATGCTGGTCGCGGTGAACTGCGCGCCGAGCAGGGCGTGGCCGGGCATCACGCCGATGAGCGTCAGGGGAATCGGCGCCATGATGATCAGCGGCGTCAGGTACGAGCCGAACTGCGCCACCACCAGCAGATAGATCAGAATCAGCCCGACGGCATAGGCCGCGCCCATGTCGCGAAATGTCTCGTAGGTGATTTGCGATTCGCCGTCCCATTTGAGGGCGTAGTCGCGATACGCGTCTTGCGGCTGGTGAATGAAATATTCGACGAGCCGGCCACCACCCGGGGTCACGATTTTCGCCAGTTCACGGCGCATCGCAAACACACCGTACAGGGGGCTGTCGACCTTGCCGGCCATGTCGCCGACAACGTAGTTCACGGGCAGCAGGTCCTTGTGATAAACGGGCTGTTCACGCGCCGTGTCGGTGACCGTGACAAGCTCGCGGATCGGCACCAGCTGGCCCGAGGCGCCGCGTACCGAGAGCTGCAGCAGTGTGTTCAGGTCGCCCTGGCGATCGGGGGGCAATTCGAGCATCGCGGCGGCCGGGTACTTGCTTTGGTCGTGCAGGTACGTCGCTGCCTCGCCGCTCAGGCCGGCGTGCAGCGTGGCCACGATCGCCTGCTGCGGCACACCCAGCACCGCCGCTTTTCTGCGCTCCACCAACAGCAGCGTCCTGGGGGCCACCGCGATGCTGCTGTCGTCCACATCAACCAGCCCCGGTGTTTTCTCGAATACGGCGCGCACAGCCTTCGCGACTTCGCGCCGGCCCCCGGCATCGGCCCCGTAGATTTCGGCCACGATCGGCGAGAGCACCGGCGGTCCCGGCGGGACTTCAACCACCTTCACGTTGGCGCCAAACTGCCGTCCAATCTTCTGCAGCGCCGCACGCACGCGGGTGGCTATCTCGTGGCTTTGCTCCTTGCGCAACTGCTTGTCGAGCAGGTTCACCTGCAAGTCCCCGACGTTGCCGCCGCTGCGCAGATAGTATTGGCGCACAAGACCGTTGAAATTGATCGGTGCGGCGGTGCCGGCGTAGGCCTGGTAGTCGGTCACCTCGGGCACCGTGGCCAGGTAGGCACCCAGCTCGTGCAGTACGGCCGCGGTCTGCTCGACCGGCGTGCCAGCCGGCATGTCCACAATGACCTGGAACTCGGACTTGTTGTCGAAAGGCAGCATCTTGAGCAGCACCAGTTTGGTGGCGGGCAGCGCCAGCGAGGCCACGATGAGCAGCGCAATGCCCAGTGCAAGCCGGCGTCGATGGCGCGAGCCGCGCGCGTCGTCGAGCAAGGGCCGGAACAGCCGATCGAACAGCGGGCCAAGCCGGGCTGCAAGGCCCTGTCCGGCCGCATGCATGGCGACAGTGCGGCTCCCTTCACCCTGCGCGGGGGCTGGCGGCGTGGGTTTCAGCCACAGCCGCGCGAGCCAGGGCGTGACGGTAAAGGCAATCGCCAGCGACAGCGCCATGCCCATGCTGGCGTTGATCGGGATCGGACTCATGTAGGGGCCCATCAGGCCGGACACGAAGGCCATCGGCAGCAGCGCGGCAATCACCGTCAGCGTGGCGAGAATGGTGGGACCGCCGACTTCATCGACCGCGCCGGGGATGATCTCGGCGAGCGGCGTTCCAGGGCACTGTTGCTGATGCCGGTGAATGTTTTCGACCACCACGATGGCGTCATCGACCAGAATGCCGATCGAGAAGATCAGGGCGAACAGCGAGACCCGATTCAGCGTGAAGCCCCAGGCCCAGGAGGCAAACAGCGTCACCGTCAGTGTCAGAACCACAGCGCTGCCGACGATGGCCGCTTCACGCCAGCCCAGCGCGACGAAGACCAGCGCCACGACCAGCGCGGTCACGAACAGCAGCTTGTGAATGAGTTTTTCAGCCTTGTCGTTCGCCGTGGCACCATAGTTGCGCGTCTCGGCCACGGTCACGTCCGCCGGAATCACCGTGTTGCGCAGGACCTCGACACGGCGCATCAACGCATCGGCCACGTCGATGGCGTTTTCTCCCGCCTTTTTGGTGATCGCTATCGTGACCGCTGGATATTCGGCCGCCGCTTTCCCGTCTTTGGCGGCCGAGCCATACCAGACGTAGCGATTCGGCGGCAAGGGTCCGTCGCGCACGCTGGCCACGTCACGCAGAAACACGGGTTTACCGCCGTGCACGCCAACCACCAGATCTGCCACCTCGCTGGCCTGGCGCAGGAATGGGCCCGCGTCGATGGCGACCGCACGGTTGCCAGTGATCAGATCCCCGATCGGCAACCCGGGGTTGGCCGACTGCAGTGCCTGACGCAGGTCGGGTACCGTGACGCCGGCGCCCGTCATGCGCGCCGGATCCATCTCGACCAGCACCGCGCGCCCCGGTCCGCCCACGGTCGTCACCTCGCGCGTGCCCGGCACACGTTTGAGGTCCGACTCAATGCTGTGCGCCACACGCTCCAGGTCGAAGGCGCCAGTGGCGGGGTTTTTGCTGAACAGCGTGAGGGTGACGATGGGCACATCGTCGATGCCCTTGGGCTTGATGATCGGATCGAGCACACCCAGTCCCTTGGGCAGCCAGTCCGCATTCGAATTGATGGTGTCGTAAAGACGCACCAGCGCCTCGGTGCGCGGCACCCCGACCTTGAATTGCACGGTGAGCACCGCCAGGCCCGGCTGCGACACCGACATCACATGCTCAACGCCCACCATCTGGGACAAGACCTGTTCGGCCGGCGCCGCCACCATCTGCTCCACATCGGTCACCGCCGCGCCCGGAAATGGAATCAACACATTGGCCATGGTCACGTTGATTTGGGGCTCTTCCTCGCGCGGCGTCACCAGCACGGCAAAAAAGCCGAGCAGCAACGCCACCAGCGCCAGCAGCGGCGTGATCTTCGCGTTCTGGAAACGTGCGGCAAGGCGGCCGGCGATACCCATGACGGATGGCGCGGTCATGTCAGCGCACCCTGGCTGCCGCCTGTGGATCGGCGGCGATCCTTTCGCCTTTTTGCACGCCGCTCAGCACCTCGATGCGGTCGCCGTCAAGCGGTCCCACCCGGATTTGTCGCAGCAGCGGGCGTCCATTGGCGCCGATGACATACAGCCCGGTCATCTCCGCGCGCCGAACCACGGCGCTCGCGGGAATATACAGGCGGCCGCCCCCGCTGCTCGCCGCGGCGACGGGCAGCCACACCCGTGCGAACATGCCGGGCACCAAGCCCTTGACGCCCGCAGGCACATCGAGTCGCACCTGCAACGTGTGGGTGGCCGCATCGGCCGCCGGCAGAATCTGCACCGGACCGGGCTCAAGCAGACCTTGGCCGACCGGTGCACCGGGGAGCTCGAGCCGCAGGCTTTTGCCATCGGGAACCCCTTGCAGCGCCGATTGAGGTATGGCGGCCGTTACACGCAACGCCGAGGGGTCATACAGGGTCACCAGCGGACGGCCGGGTGTGGCCATGTCACCCAGCGCGACCGGTACCGCGCTGACCACGCCCGCATAAGGGGCGGTGACGACGAAAAACCCCGATTGCGTGTGGGTTGCGCTGGCCTGCGCCTGCAAGGCCTGCACTTGGGCCCGCGCCGCCTGAAACTGGCCTTGGGCGCGGTCCAGCGCGGACTGGCTGATGTACTGTTTCTGAAACAGCTGCTTTTGCCGCTCATAGTCCGCGGACGCCACGCTCAGGGCGGCCTGCGCGGCGCGCGCCTGCGCCGCACTCGCGGCGGCCAGCTCGGCCGCGGCCCGGGCGTCGATGCGCAGCAACTCCTGCCCCGCCCGAACCCGCTCGCCAGCGCTGACATTCAGGGCCACGATTGCCCCGGACACCTGGGCCGACACATTCGTTTGGCGGACCGCTTCCACCACACCGTCGAAACTGACCCCGTCGGAGACGGTGGAGCCTGCGGCTTGCACCGTCACGGTCGCGAGTGAGCCGCCATCCGCAGCGCCAGCGGGCAGGGCGGTCATCACACAAGAGGCGACCACGAGGGTCGCGAGCCCGGCTTTCAGCATCCCGATCTCCTTGGCCACGAGCCGTGCAGCAATGCTTTCGAATTGAATTTCACAATTTGACTAATCAGCTAATAATGTAAATAATACAATAAAATCGTCCGACGTTCACTGAGCTTGATCAATAAAAGGGCCTTTTGATCTCATGAAAACTGCTCTGCCAAAAGTGGGACCCCCCATGGAGAACATGTCCCCCGAGGCTTTGTCGGAAGTTGCGGCCTATTTCCAGGCGTTGTCGGAGCCGACACGTCTGAAAATTCTTAATTTGCTGCGCCAGGGCGAATGCAATGTGGGTGAGTTGGCGCGTCTGTGCGGCTTCACGGCCGCCAACATCTCGCGCCACCTGACACTGTTGACCAAGCGCGGACTGGTGGCGCGCGAAAGCCGGGGCACGAGTGTGTACTACCGCATCGCCGATGAGTCGGTTTATGCCTTGTGTGACCTGGTGTGCGGCAACATTGCGCGGGAGCTGGAGCGCACCGCCGAACGCCGCCTCGCATTTTCGCAACCCCACTGACGCCGTCCCCTTGCGCGCCAGCACCGTTCCAGATGCGGGCAGCCTGCTGCAAACGGGGGCATCCCTGCTATGGCTGCCGCAGGCCGGTTTGCTGGCTTGGGCCCTGCAAGGCCTGCTGCAGGGTGACGGTTTGCCGGCCGTGCAGATTCCCGCCGTCGGGGTGCTGCTGGTAGGCCTGGCGCGCGCGGCTTGTGATGCCTGGGGCGCACGGCGGGCCTTTCGCTCGGCGCGTGTTCGTTTGTCGGACCTGCGCGCGCAGGTCGCGCTTGCGCTGGCAGCGCGTTCGCCACTGGACCGCGCGCGCCCGGCCTCGGGCCTGGCCGCCAGTGGCATGGCGGAGCAGGCCGAAGCCGTGGTGCCCTACTGGACGCGTTACCAGACAGCGCGATTACGCGTCATGGTGGTGCCGCCGGTGATTTTTCTGGCGGTGCTGCCCTTATCCTGGGTGGCAGCACTAGTGTTGATGGTTGCCGCGCCGTTGATCCCGCTTTTCATGGCCCTGGTGGGCTGGCGTGCCAAGGCTGCGAGCGACGCCCAGATGGTCGAGATGGGCGGGATGAATGCCTTCCTGCTGGATCGCTTGCGCGGGCTCGCGACGCTGCGCGCGCTCGATGCGGTGGATGCCACGGTGCTGCGTTTGCGCGATGCGGCGCATGCGCTCAAGCAGCGCACCATGGCGGTGTTGCGCATCGCTTTTTTGTCGTCGGCCGTGCTCGAACTCTTCTCTGCGCTGGGTGTGGCGATGGTGGCCGTGTACATTGGCTTTCACTTGTTGGGCCCGTTTGATTTTGGGGCCTGGGGCCGGCGACTCACCCTGGGGCAGGGCTTCTTTGTGTTGCTGCTGACGCCGGCTTTTTTTGAGCCCTTGCGCGAGTTGGCCAGCGTCTGGCACGACCGCGCGGCCGGTGAGGCGGCGCTGGGCGCGCTGAACCGCCTGGCTGCGCAGGGGATCGTTTTGCCGGGCGCCGTTGGCCCGCAGCAGACCCCCGATCTTCTTGCCGGTAAACCTGCGCGCAGCACTCCGGCGGTAGAAATTCAGGGCTTGCGATTGACGCATCCCGGTGCGAGCCATCCCGTGTTTGAGGGCTATGACTTGCATGTCGCGCCCGGTGAGCACCTCGTGATTGCCGGGGCCAGTGGCGCCGGAAAATCCACGCTGCTGGCCTTGATCGCGGGTCTGCTGCCCGCGCAGGGCGGCAGCATCCTGATCGACGGCGTGCCGTTGTCGGCGGGCAGCGCCACGGCGCTGCGCACGCGCATGGCCTGGGTTGGCCAGAAGCCGCATATTTTTGCGGGCACGGTGCAGGCCAATGTGGCGCTGGGTCGTGCGCCCGCGAGCGCGGCCGCGGTGGTCGCCGCGCTGCGCTTTGCCGCGCTGGAGGGCGTGGCGCAGGCGCACCCGAATGTTGGCCTCGGCGAAGGCGGTGTCGGGCTGTCGGGTGGCGAGGCGGTGCGGCTGGCGCTGGCGCGCGCTGCGGTTGATCCTGCTGTGGACCTGCTGCTGGCCGACGAGCCGACCGCGCATCTGGACGCCGCGACAGCCGCGCAGGTGGCCGATGCGCTGCTGCAACTGGCTGTCGGCAAGACGCTCATCGTCGCGACGCATGACCCGGTGCTGGCCGCCCGTGTAGGGCGCGCCGGGCGCATCATTCAGCTCGCCGCAGCGCGGGAGACCCCCGCATGAAGCTCTGGCGCGAACTTCGCCCCTTGCTGGTCGTCTTCGCGCAGGCGCGCCGCCGGTGGTTGCTGGGCGGCGCGCTGCTGGCGGCGCTGACGGTGCTCTCGGGCATGGCGCTGCTGGGGCTGGCGGGCTGGTTCATCACGGCCACGGCGATCGCGGGCCTGAGCGCGGCTACGGCCTTCACCTTCGATGTGTTCATGCCGTCGGCCGGTATCCGCCTGCTGGCGCTGGGCCGTACCGCCTCCCGCTACGGGGAGCGACTGGTGACGCACGATGCCACGCTGGGGGTGCTGGCGCAGTTGCGCGAGCGTTTGTTCCGGGGCTGGGCGCAGCCCGAGGCGGCCCGGCGGTTGCTGGCCCGGCCGGCCCAATTGCTGTTTCGCCTGACGGCCGACATTGACGCGCTGGACTCGCTGTACCTGCGGGTGCTTGTGCCCGCCAGCGCGGCGCTGCTGGCGGCGCTGGCGACCGGGTTGGCGCTGGGGCTGGCCCATTGGGGCCTGGGCGTGGCCGTGGCGTTGTGGCTGGTCGCGGCCGGTTTGGGGATTGCGTGGGTGGTGGCGCAGCGTGCGCGCCGGGCGGCGCGCCGGCGCGCTTACGGGCTGGAGGCTTTGCGCGCACGCAGCGTGGATCTGGTGGCAGGACAGACGGACCTCGTCATGGCCGGGCAACTCGATGCACAGCGGGGCGCGCTGGCGGCGGCCGATGGCTACCTGGCGCGTGCCGACAACGCCTTGAACCGGCTGGAAACCCGGGCGGCCCTGGCCTATAGCGTGGCCGGCACCATCGCCCTGAGCGCCACCCTGCTGGCGGTGGGCGCGCTGACCGGTGCGGGCACCATGGGTGCGCCGGTGGCCGCCCTGGCGTTGCTGCTGGTGCTGACCGCGACCGAGCCCTTTGCCGCACTCAGCCGCGGGGCGCTGGAGCTGGGGCGCACGCTGTTGGCCGCGCGCCGGCTGGTGCCGCGCATGCAGACGCCCGGTCCGCAGCCTGCGACTGAGGGCGGCGCGATGGTACCGGCCCCCGGCCTGGCACTGCAGTTGATCTGCGTCACAGCCAACCCGGGGGGTGATGAGGCGCCCGGTCGGCCACTGCTGCGCGAGCTATCACTCGCGCTGCGCGCCGGTGAGCACGTGGCGCTGATCGGGTCCAGCGGAGCCGGCAAGTCCACTTTGCTGGCGCTGGTGGCGGGCGAGCTGGCGCCGCACTCGGGCGTGGTGCAGACGCAGCCCCATAGCCTGCTGACGCAGCGCACCGAGCTGTTCCAGGACAGCCTGCGCGACAACCTGCGCCTGGCCGACCCCGACGCCGATGACGCGCGCCTGTGGCAGGTGCTCGAGGCCGCCGGCCTGGCCGATGACGTGCGGGCGCTGCCACAAACGCTGGATGCACGATTGGGCGAGGGCGGGCTCGGCCTGTCGGGCGGCCAGGCGCGCCGGCTGGCATTGGCGCGCTTGCTGTTGCGCCGCGTGCCGCTGTGGCTGCTGGATGAGCCGACCGAGGGGCTCGACCCGGCCACCGCGCGCGACGTGCTGCAACGCCTCAAAGACCAGGCCAGCGGGCGCACCGTTTTGCTGGCGACGCATGTGCGGCGTGAGGCCGCGCTGGCGGACCGTTTGCTGGGCTTGCAGCACGGGCGTATCGTGGCCGATGCCCGGCGCGGTGAGGCACAATTCGAGGCGATGCTGGGAACATTGCGGCCCGATTGAAGTCGGATGCAGGGTAGGGCGGGTCGCAGCAAAGTCCCGCGGCAGCGCAGAATCAAAAATCAAAAGGGGTTGACATGGAACTCGACATCGTTTCGCTGTCGCGATTGCAGTTTGCCATCACGGCGCTGTATCACTTTTTGTTCGTGCCGCTGACCCTCGGCCTGTCCATCATCCTGGCCATCATGGAGACGGTCTACGTCATGACCGGGCGCGTGATCTGGCGCGACATGACGCAATTCTGGGGCGTGCTGTTCGGCATCAATTTCGCCATGGGCGTTGCGACCGGCGTCGTGATGGAGTTCCAGTTCGGCATGAACTGGAGCTACTACAGCCACTACGTGGGCGATATTTTTGGCGCACCGCTGGCCCTCGAGGGCCTGATGGCCTTTTTCCTGGAAGCCACCTTTGTCGGGCTGTTTTTCTTTGGCTGGGACAAGCTCTCCAGGGTCGGGCATCTGACGACCACCTGGGCCGTGGCCGCCGGCTCCAACTTTTCGGCCTTGTGGATTTTGATCGCCAATGGCTGGATGCAAAACCCGGTGGGGGCCGTGTTCAACCCGCAGACCATGCGCATGGAAGTGACGGACTTCTATGCCGTGCTGACCAACCCGGTGGCGCAAGCCAAGTTTGTCCACACCGTCTCGGCTGGTTACGTGACCGCCGCCGTGTTTGTGCTCGGGGTGTCGGCCTGGTATCTGCTCAAGGGGCAGCACCGCGATCTGGCCAAACGTTCGATGACGGTAGCGGCGTCCTTCGGGCTGGCGGCGGCGTTGTCGGTGGTAGTGTTGGGCGACGAGAGTGGCTACCTTTCAGGCGAGCACCAGAAGATGAAGCTCGCTGCCATCGAGGGCATGTGGGAAACCCAGCCCGCACCTGCGGCCTTCACGCTGATTGGGTTTCCGGACCAGGCGGCGCGTGAAACCCACTACGCCATCCATATCCCGGGGCTGATGGGGTTGATCGGCACCCGCTCGCTCGACACCGTGATTCCGGGCATCAATGACATGGTGAAACTGGCCAAGGTGCGCATCGCCCAGGGCATCAAGGCCTACGACGCGTTGCAGCAGATTCGCGCCGCCGGCAGCACGGGCAAGATTTCGCCCGAATTGCGCGCCGCCTTTGAAGACAACGGCAACCAGCTGGGCTATGCGCTGCTGCTCAAGCGCTATGTCGACGACCCGCGCCAGGCCACCCCGGAGCAGATCGACAAGGCGGCCTGGGACACCGTGCCGCAGGTGGCGCCGCTGTTCTGGCTGTTCCGTCTCATGGTGGGCATCAGCATGTTCCTGATCCTGTTGATGGGGACGTTCTTCGTGCTGTCGGCGCGCCGGGCGCTGGATCGGCATCGCTGGCTGCTCAAGGTGGCGCTGTTCGCCATTCCGCTGCCGTGGATCGCGGCCGAGGCCGGCTGGCTGGTCGCCGAGTTCGGTCGCCAGCCCTGGGTGGTTGAAGGCATCCTGCCCACAGCGGCAGCGGTCTCCAGCCTGGGCATCAAGACGCTGCTGTTCAGCATTGCCTGCTTCGTCCTGATCTACACCGTGCTGCTGGTGATCGAGATGAAGCTGCTGCTCAAAACCATTCGCAAGGGGCCGGCCTCGGAACATTCTCCGGCCGAGGGCGCACCTCCCAGGCGCGCCGCTGCGATCCCGGTGCCCCTCACCTCATTGGAGTAGCCCCATGATCCTGCATCAGTTAGTGGATTACGAAAGCCTGCGCCTGATCTGGTGGGCCCTGATCGGCCTGCTGCTGGCCAGCTATGCCATCACCGATGGTTTCGATCTGGGGGCGGGCATGCTGCTGCCCTTTGCCGGACGCGACGACGTGGAGCGGCGCGTGATCATCAACAGCATCGGCCCGGTCTGGGAAGGCAATCAGGTGTGGCTGATCCTGGGCGGCGGTGCCATCTTTGCCGCGTGGCCGCAGCTCTATGCGGTGGCGTTCTCGGGGTTTTACCTTGCCATGCTCGCGATTCTGGCGGGGCTGATTCTGCGTCCGGTGGCGTTCAAGTTTCGCAGCAAGCGTGACGACCCGCGCTGGCGCGCGCGCTGGGATTGGGTCCTGTTTTTCAGCGGCTTCGTGCCGGCGCTGATTTTCGGCGTCGCGCTCGGCAATGCGCTGCAAGGCGTACCGTTCCGGCTCGCGCCCGACATGCGGATCTTTTACGACGGCAGCTTCCTGGGCTTGCTCAACCCCTTTGGCTTGCTGTGCGGCGGGGTTTCGGTGGCCATGCTGGTGATGCACGGCAGTGCCTGGCTGCAGCTCAAGACGCAGCAGGGGCCGGTGGCGCAGCGCGCGCGCCGCTACGGCAGCGTGGCGGCACTGCTGACCATCGTGCTGTATGGGCTGGCCGGTGTGCTGTTGTGGTCTTACGTTGGCGGCTATCGCATCACCAGCGCCATCGACATGGGGGGCCCGTCAAATCCTCTGCTCAAGACGGTCGAGGCCCATGACGCAGGCGCCTGGTTTTCCAACTATGCGACCCATGCGTGGACCCTGGCTGCACCCGTGGCCGGTTTTGCCGGCGCGCTGGGTGCCTTGCTGGGGCTGCGGCTGCGGCGCGAGATCTTCACGCTCTTGTGCAGCGCGCTGAGCGTGGCCGGCATCGTGCTGAGCGTGGGCGCGTCGATGTTCCCGTTCCTGTTGCCGTCGTCCATCGACCCGCACGCCAGCCTGACGGTGTGGGATTCCTCGTCGAGCCACCTCACGCTGTTCATCATGCTGGTGGTGACCGTGATTTTCGTGCCCATCATCGTCGCCTATACCTCGTGGGTGTACCACGTGCTGTGGGGCAAGGTCGACGAGCAGGCCATCCGCAACGAGAGCGGGCACGCGTATTGACGCGCCCCGTCATTCAAAAAAACCAGGGGCTTGTTATGTGGTACTTCTCATGGATTCTCGGTCTGCCCCTCGCGGCCGCCTTTGCCGTCCTCAACGCCATGTGGTACGAGCTGATGGATGACGAGGAGACGGGCCGGGAGCAGCTCGAAAAGCCCTGACAGCCCAGCTGCGCCCGCGCATTGCCTCAGTGACCCAGCGCCTGCGTGATCAGGCGGCCGGCCGGCGACAGGTTGGCCACCAGCTCATGCGGCAGCGCGTGGCGCTCCACCAGGTACTGCGGCGTGTTGAAGCTCACCATCACGGTGCCGGGCACCGCTTCCGACACCAGCGCCTTGAGCGGCAGATCGAGCGCGGCCAGCGGGTGCGCCAGCATCAGCGGCGTGCCGGCTTTCGCGTTGCCAAAAATCAGCAGCACGGTGGGCGGCATCGTCAAACCCACGGCAGCGGCCTCGGCCTGGTGATCGATGGTCGCGAATACCTTGAGGCCATGCGCTTTGAACGTGGCCCGCAGTCGCTCCAGCGTGTCTGCGAGCGTATGGGCACTCTTGATGCTGACCACGCCGGGTGTGTTGACCGGGGTTGAAAGGGGGGTGTTCATGCGATGCTCCTGGAGAGGACTTGAGACCATGGTAGGCCGATTTTGGGCGATGCGCATGGGGACGGAACCCTTTGGCATCGAATTCTGAAATTCAAGCTTTTTCGGGCTATAGCCCTTATGGGGTAACGACTATGTGCTATGAATTGCGTAGTGTCAATGCACTGCATCTGCGGCGCACGGCGCTTGTCACGTGCCTTCGAACATCGCCAGATTCAGCTTCGAGGGCTCGCCCAGCCACGACGCGTGCAGCGTGTGGTCCGCTAGATCATCGCCCGTCAGGCCGTGCACCAGCACGTCCAGGCCGTGTCGGTTCTGTTCCAGCCAGGCGATGAAGGGCTCGAACTGCGCGCCGTCGAACGCGATCTGGCAGCTCCAGTGCGGGTGCGGCCCCACGAGCTTTTCGTGCACCCGGCCCACGCGCACGTTGAACTGCTCGCCCGCCTGCTGGCAGAGTTGGCGCGCCTGCGCTACCGTATCCGGCCCGAAGTAGACATGGGCGTGGTAGTGCGTGTAGAGGTTTTGGGGGCGTGCAATCATGGGCTGTCTCCAGCGGGCCAGGGCGGCCCTTTCAATTCGACGGTGTTGCCCTGCGGGTCCGCAATATAGATGGAGGGGCCTTCTCCCTGCGCCCCGTTGCGGGACTCGACCGGCCCCACGGCGACGCCTGCGGATGTGAGGTGCGCACGGATCATGGCCACATCGAACGGATCGATGCGCAGGCAGAAGTGATCGAGATTTTTCCCTTCCACCCCCGGCGCCGCACCGCCCGCGCGGCCCAGCGGCCCGTCGACCGGCACCAGATCGATCAGCGATCGCCCCGCGCGCAGCTGCACCAGGCCGATATCATCCTGCCGCCGCTCGATGGGGCAGCCCAGCACCGTGCCGTAGAAATGGAGCATGGCATCCAGATCGGCGGCGCGCAGGACGATGTGGTCAATTTCCAGGATGTGGATCATCGCGCTCTTTCCTTATTGGGTCATTCGGTTTCAGGCCAGTGGTGGGATAGCGGGCGCCGCATCGGTGTATCAGCAGACATTCTGCGATTTTGATCCCGGTAATGGCAGGCTGAGTGAGTCGCTCGAAATTTTCGGCGCGGGATTGCTTGTCGGCTGAGGTGTCGATATACTGGTATTTTATACAGTATATTCGTTACCATGGCGCTCCACAAGGCTTCCCCGTCGTCAGTCCGACCGCAGCGCCATGCCGGCGGGATGGAGGCAGACCCGTGAGCGACGTGATGATTCCCCTGCACGCCATCAAGGGGCGGGGCACGGCCACGCGCATCGCGCACCGGTTCGAGCGCGACGTGCGCAATGCCTTCGACGATGGCTGGGACACCCTGGCGGATGACGTGCAGGGTGATTCGGCACCCCCCGCCACGCAGGTCACGTTCGAAGACGCCAAAAGCGCGCTCACACACAACGAGTCGCCCGACATTTACTTCGACTACGGCCTGAACCCGTACCGCGGCTGTGAGCACGGTTGCGTGTACTGCTATGCACGGCCGACGCACAGCTACCTGGGCCTGTCGCCGGGGCTGGACTTCGAGACCCGCATCGTCGCCAAACGCAACATTGCCGCCGTGCTGGCGCGCGAGCTGGCGGCGCCCCGCCATGTGCCGCGCATGATTGCGCTTGGGACGGTGACCGATCCCTACCAGCCGGTCGAGCGCGAGCTGCGCCTCACGCGCGGCGTGGTCGAGTTGCTGCAGCAATGTCACCATCCGTTCGCCGTGGTGACGAAGGGCAGCGGCGTGGAGCGCGACCTGGACCTGATCGCGCCGATGGCGCAGGCGGGGCTTGCGGCGGTGTATGTGACCATCACCACGCTCAATGCCAATCTCGCGCGCATTCTGGAGCCGCGTGCCGCCGCACCCTACCGGCGACTGCGCACCATCCGCTCGCTGGCCGATGCCGGCGTGCCGGTGGGCGTCAGCGTGGCGCCGCAAATTCCGTTCGTGAACGAAGACATGGAGCAGGTGCTGGCCGCCGCCTGGGAGGCGGGCGCACGCAGTGCCTTCTACACCGTGCTGCGCCTGCCGTGGGAGCTGAGTCCGCTGTTTCGCCAGTGGCTGGAGCTGCACTATCCGCAGCGCGCCGCGCGCATCATGGCGCGCATCCAGGAGATGCGCGGTGGCAAGGACTATGACAGTGATTTTGCGACGCGCATGAAGGGCAGTGGGCTGTGGGCCGAACTGGTGCGCCAGCGCTTCGAGAAAGCCTGCCGCCGCCTGGGGTTCAATCGCGAGCGCATCGAGCTCGACGCGAGCCAGTTCCGCCCTGGCGAGGCGGTGGGGCAGCGCAGTTTGTTTTAGCGCCGGGTGCTGGCGCCCTTCAGCGCAAGTAGCTGCGGTTCAGCCGCACTTCCAGTTTTTTCTGCAGCGTCTCAAAGAAGGCGCTCATGGCCCAGTAGATGCCCGCGGCGGCCAGGTACAGCGGGAACGGCTGGAACGTGGTGGCGATCACTTCCTTGGTGGCCAGCATCAACTCGCTCACGGCAATCACCGACACCAGCGAGGTGTCCTTGATCAGGCTGATCAGGCTGTTCGACAGACTGGGCACGGCCAGGCGCAGCGCCTGCGGGCCGACGATGTAGCGCAGGGTTTGCGTCTGCGTCAGGCCCAGGCTGCGCGCGGCGTTCCACTGGCCGTGTTCCACGCCGTTGATCGCGCCACGGATGGTCTCCGACAGGTAGGCGCCAACATTCAGGCTCAAGCCCAGAATGCCCGCGGTGATCGGCTCGAACTGGATGCCGATGCTGGGCAGGCCAAAGTAGATCACGAACAACTGGACCAGCAGTGGCGTGCCGCGCATGCAGCTCACATACAGGGTGGCGAATTGCGACAGCATGGGCACCTTGGCCATGCGCGTGATCGCCACCAGGGTGCCCAGCACCGCGCCGAAAATCACCGACGCCACGGCCAGCACCAGCGTGTAGCCGGCGCCCCTGAGCATCACCGGCAGCGCATCGCGCAGCAATTGCGTCAAGCCATGCAGGTCCATACATCACTCTCCCGATTTGAATAAAAAAACCCGGCCGCAGCCGGGTTGCCGAGCGCGAAAATTATTTCGCGAGTGGCGGTTTGCTGACGTCGCGGTCAAACCATTTGTTGGAGATTCTCGCAAAACTGCCATCGGCTTCGATATCGGCCAGTGCCTTGTCCAGCGCCGCCTTGAACTTCGGGTTGTTCTTGGCAAACGGGATGCCGTTTTTTTCGATCTCGCCCACCGGTGCGCCGGCCTTGAGCGGCAGTTTGGTCTTTTTGATGATGTAGGGAATCAGGAGGCTGTCGTTCATCGCAGCGTCGATGCGGCCCAGCGCCAGATCCTGCAGGTACTCGGTGGAGCCGGGATAGGTCTTGATGTCGATGCCGCCCACCGCCTGGGCCATTTCAGCAAAGTTGGTGCCCTGGCCCAGGCCCAGTTTTTTACCGCGAAGATCGGCCAACGTCCTGAAATTACGTTTTTCGTCCTGGCGCACGATCAACTGTGGGCTGGAGATGGTGTAGGGCTCGGAAAAATCGAAGGCTTCCTTGCGCTTGTCGGTGATGCCGACCTGGTTGATCACCACGTCGTATTTGCCCGCCTGCAGGCCGGCCAGAAGAGCACTCCATTCCCCGGTAATGAAATCGGCCTTGACGCCAAGTTTTTGCGCCAGCGCGTTAGACAACTCGACCTCGAAGCCGGCCAGATGGCCATTTTCCTTGTAGTTGAAGGGCGGATAGGTGCCTTCCATCGCGACCCTGAGCGTGCCGCGCTGCTTGACGGTGTCGAGCAGGTCGGCGGCGCCGGCATGCAGGGTGGTGGCCAAAAGAAGGGAAATTGCCAGGATTTTTCGAATATGCATATTCAGTCCAGTTATAAGGAGTGGTTTTTATGTGAGTTCTGAATATTACAGCGAGTCGTGCCTTGTTTGCGGGCCAGCACCTGGCAGGCCTGGTGCCACCATGGGGATTCGCGTCACGGTTGGGCGCAGCCCGCGTAGATGTCCATCGATCGCTGGTACACGCTGGTTTGCACGTCAAGCAAGCCCAGGACGGAATGAAAGTAATTGTCTTGCGAAACCGGCGCATCCAGTCGCCGCTTGAGACAGGCTGTTGTGATTTTGTCGCGCTGCTCGAACGACGGTGACAGCCAGGTAATCCAGGGCACATGTTTTTGCACATCGGGCGCGATGCTATAGGGCAGGCCGTGCAGATAGAGGTTGTTCTCGCCCAGCGATTCGCCATGATCTGCGACATAAATCATGGCGGGCGACCAGTTATGTTCTTCGGTCTTGAGCCATTCAATGCTGGAGGCCAGAAAGTGATCGGTGTACAGCACGGTGTTGTCATAGGCGTTCACCAACTGCTCACGGTCGCAGTCCTGCAAGTTGTTGCTGGTGCATTCGGGCAGGAATTTCTTGTAGGCGGCGGGGCTGCGTTTGTAGTACGCCGGTCCGTGGCTGCCCATCTGGTGCATCACCAGCACCACGCCCTTGGCGCGCGCCGCAGCCGGCAGGGCGGCGATGCGCTGGTCGATGTTGTCCAGCATGACGGCGTCAAAACACTCCCCGCCCTGGCACAGGCCCGGCACCTTGAGCTGTGAGGTGTCGACGTTGTGAACCCGATCGCACACGCCCTTGCAGCCCGACTGGTTGTCGATCCACAGCACCGCCAGCCCGGCGCGCTGCAGCACATCGAGAAGACCTTCGTGGTTGGCCTTGCGGGCCTCGAAGTCCACGCGGCCCAAAGGGGAAAACATGCATGGCACCGAGGCGGCCGTGCTGGTGCCGCACGACCAGGCGTTGTGCAGGCTCACCACGTTTTCCCGGGCCAGCTCCGGGGTGGTAGCGCGTGCATAGCCGTTCAGGCCGAAGTTGCCGGCACGTCCGGCTTCGCCCAGCACCAGCAGCAGTAGCGGCGGTTTGGACTGGGCGGTGTAGCTGTCGCCGAGTTTCGCATCTTCACCTGTCGGCAGCAGCACCGAGTCGTTGCGCTCGAACGGCTTGGCGGCGGCGTCACCGAGTGCATAGAACGAATTGAGCGGGTTTATCAGGTAGCGCAACTGGGTGTGGTTGCGCATGACCGACGATAAGTCCTTGTACAAAATGGCCGTAGCCACGACCAAGACTGCGCAGGACGCTATGAGAACCATGGTATTGACGAGCAGCTGCCGGCCAAAGCCGAGGCGCCTCAAGGGCTTGCGCCAGAGCCACACGGCCGGCAGGACCGCCAGCACCAGCACGCTGCCAAGCATGCGCCAGCTGACAAGGTCGCCCACTTCGCGCGGGTTGGTCTGCAATACGTTGGTCATCATGGTGGTGTCGATGACCACGCCGTAGCTCAGCATGAAATAGGCGCCGAAGGCGCCTGCCAGCAGGAACAGGGTGATGGCCGGCTTGAGCGTCCTGCGCCAGGCCAGCAGACTCAGCAGTGCGCTGGTGGCGGCGGCAATCATCACCGCAAACCCCACGCCGAACCACAGGCCGCGGGTGTTTTCCAGGCCGGGCAGGCGCGCCAGTTGCTGCCACAGCGCCAGGTTGCAGGCCGTTGCGATCCAGACAGAGGCCAGCACGATGACCCAGGCCGGATGCATGGCGGCCCGCTCGCGTTCGGGTGAAAAAAATGACGACAGCGCGAACTCGGTGGTGCGGAACAGTTTCAGCGACGACATGGTTCTGGATTGTCGCTGTTTTTGCGGTTTTGGCGATTCACCAGAGGTGAGCCCGTCAGTAAATCACCACGCCGCGGATCGACTCGCCGCGCTTCATGAGGTCGAACCCCTTGTTGATGTCCTCGAGTGGCATGGTGTGCGTGATCAGGTCGTCGATGTTGATCTTGCCCTCCATGTACCAGTCGACGATCCTGGGCACATCGGTGCGCCCGCGCGCGCCGCCGAAGGCCGAGCCCTCCCACTTGCGCCCGGTGACGAGCTGGAACGGGCGCGTGCTGATCTCGGCACCGGCTTCGGCCACGCCGATGATGATGCTGCGCCCCCAGCCCTTGTGCGTGCATTCGAGCGCCTGGCGCATCACCCGCGTGTTGCCGATGCACTCGAAGCTGTAGTCGGCGCCGCCGTCGGTCAGCTGCGCGATGGCATCGACGATGTTGCCGCCCGCGGCTTCGATGTCCCTGGGATTGAGAAAGTGCGTCATGCCGAACTGGCGCGCCATGGCTTCGCGCGCCGGGTTCAGGTCTACGCCGATGATCTTGTCGGCGCCCACCATCCTGGCGCCCTGGATCACATTGAGGCCGATGCCGCCCAGGCCGAACACCACCACATTGGCGCCGGCTTCCACCTTGGCCGTGAAGATCACGGCGCCGATGCCGGTGGTCACGCCACAGCCGATGTAGCAAACCTTGTCAAACGGCGCATCCTCGCGGATCTTCGCCAGCGAGATTTCGGGCGCGACCGTGTAGTTGCTGAAAGTGGAGGTGCCCATGTAGTGAAAAATGGGCTTGCCGTCCAGGCTGAAGCGGCTGGTGGCGTCGGGCATCAGGCCCTTGCCCTGGGTGCCGCGGATCAGCTGGCACAGGTTGGTCTTGCGCGACAGGCAGAACTTGCACTGGCGGCATTCGGGCGTGTACAGCGGAATGACGTGGTCGCCCTTCTTGAGTGTCGCCACGCCGGGGCCGACATCGACCACGATGCCCGCGCCTTCATGGCCGAGGATGGCCGGAAAGATGCCTTCGGGATCGGCGCCCGAGAGCGTGTAGTAGTCGGTGTGGCAGATGCCGGTGGCCTTGATCTCCACCAGCACCTCGCCGAATTTCGGACCTTCGAGGTCCACGGTTTCGATGGTCAGGGGTTGGCCCGATTTCCAGGCGACGGCGGCGCGGGTTTTCATGGGGTAGTTGTGGGCAAAGAAGGATCCCTGCACTATAGATGCAAGACCGCATGCCGCTAACCGGGCCAGGTCGAGCCATGCTCGGGCACCATGGCGCGCCACTTCAGTTCGTGCTCTATGCGCTTGCGCAGTTCGTCGGACGGCCCCATGTCGCCATGCACCACATAGACTTCATCGGGTGCGTGCGGCAATGTGCGCAGCCACTGCATCAACTGGTTGGCGTCGGCGTGGGCCGAGGCCGACTGCAGTTGCACGACCTCCGCATTCACGGCTACGTCCTGGCCATGAAGGCGCACGGTTTTGGCGCTACCGGCCAGCGTGGCCCCGCGCGTGCCCGGGGCCTGATAGCCGGTCAGAACGATCATGTTGCGATGCTCGCCAGCGTACAGCGCCAGGTGGTGCAACACCCGCCCGCCGGTCGCCATGCCGCTGCCTGCCAGGATCACCATCGGACCGTGCCGTTTCGCCAATGCCTTGGACTGCTCGGTCGTCTCCACCATGGTGGCGGCATGGCCCATGGCATGTGCCTCCCGCATGCTCAGGCGGTGCTCGCCCGGATGGCGCTCGAACAGGCCGGTGGTTTTGATGGCCATGGGACTGTCGAGAAACACCGGCAACGAGGTCGGCAGAGTGCCGCCGGCCTTGAGACGGGCGATGGCATGCAGCAACGCCTGCGCGCGCCCGACGGCAAACACCGGCACCACCGCGACGCCGCCGCGCGCGGCGACGCGTTTCAGGGCCGGTCCAAGCTCCGCGATCACATCCTCCACCGGATGCACGCGGTCGCCATAGGTGGATTCGATCAATACCGTATCTGCGGCCGGGGCCGGGTCCGCAGGACGCATCAGCAAGTCATCGGGGCGCCCCAGATCGCCGGAGAACAGGACGCGCCGCCCCGCCACCTCCAGCAACACGCTGGCGGCGCCCAGGATGTGCCCCGCCATGGAAAAGGTGGCACGCCAGCCCGGGACCGGCTCGAACACTTTGGAGAAGGGAACGCTCCTGAACAAACGCAGGCAGTCCAGCGCGTCGCGGCGTGTGTACAGGGGCAAGGCCGGCGTGTGCTTCGAGAAGCCGTGCCGATTGGCAAAGTCGGCATCTTCTTCCTGGATGTGGCCGCTGTCGGGCAGCAAAATGCCGCACAGGTCGCGCGTGCCGGCGGTGGCGTACACGCGGCCCGAAAAGCCCTCGCGCGCCAGCAGCGGCAGGTAGCCGCTGTGGTCCAGGTGGGCGTGGGTCAGTACGACGGCATCGATCTTGCCCGGCGCCACGGGCAAGGGGCGCCAGTTGCGCAGCCGGAGCTGCTTGTAGCCCTGGAACAAACCGCAGTCGACCAGCACACTCTTGCCCGCATGCTGCACCAGGTACTTGGAGCCGGTGACGGTGCCGGCTCCGCCCAGAAACGTGATGTTGACGCTCATCTGATCCCTTCATTCGCTGCCGCAATGATGGTACAGGAGCCGGGCTCATGCGCCGTCCAGATGCCACCCGCGCCCCGGCGCAGGGCTGCGCAGCAGGCTGGTATAGGTTTCGGGGTGCCAGCCGGGGGGCGCTTCAGGCGGTGAAGAAGCTCTTCAGTTTGTCAGTCCAGTGCCCCTCGCCGGGCGAGTGCTTGGCGCCGCCTTTTTTGAGCGACTCGTCGAGTTCCTTGAGCAGTTTGCGCTGGTGCTCCGTCAGCTTCACGGGTGTTTCCACCGTGATGTGGCAGTACAGATCGCCCGGGTAGCTGGAGCGCACGCCCTTGATGCCCTTGCCGCGCAGGCGGAACTGCTTGCCGGCCTGCGTGCCTTCGGGGAGGTCGATGGCCGCCTTGCCGGCCAGCGTAGGCACATCGATCTCGCCGCCCAGCGCGGCCGTGGTGAAGCTGATCGGTACCTCGCAGTGCAGGTCGTCACCGTCGCGCTCGAAGATGCTGTGCTTCTTGAGGCGAATCTCAATATAGAGGTCGCCAGGCGGGCCGCCATTCGTGCCCGGCTCGCCGTTGCCCGCGCTGCGAATGCGCATGCCGTCATCGATGCCGGCCGGAATCCTGACTTCCAGCGTCTTGTTGCTTTTGACCTTGCCCTGGCCGTGGCAGGTGGCGCAGGGCTCGGGAATCAGCTTGCCCGTGCCGCGGCAGGTCGGGCAGGTTTGCTGTACGCTGAAAAAGCCCTGGCGCATCTGCACGGCACCGGCGCCGTGGCAGGTGGTGCAGGTGATGACTTTGGTGCCGGGTTTGGCGCCCGTGCCATGGCAGGTGGCGCAGTCGTCCCAGGTGGGAATGCGGATCTGCGCCTCCTTGCCCTGGGCGGCCTCTTCGAGCGTGACCTCCATCGCATAGCTCAGGTCGCCGCCGCGAAACACCTGCCGGCCACCTTGGGCCCGGCCGCCGCGCTGGCCGTTGAAGATGTCGCCGAAGATGTCGCCAAAAGCCTCGGCAAAGCCGCCAAAGCCTTCCGCGCCCGGGCCGCCGCGCATGTTCGGGTCGACGCCGGCATGGCCGTACTGGTCGTAGGCGGCGCGCTTTTGCGCGTCGCTCAGCATCTCGTAGGCCTCCTTGGCTTCCTTGAACCTGGCCTCGGCCGTCTTCGCCACATCGCCCTGGTTACGGTCCGGGTGGTGCTTCATCGCCAGCTTGCGATAAGCCTTCTTGATCTCTTCATCACTGGCGTTTTTGGGAACGCCCAGGGTTTCGTAATAGTCTCGTTTGGCCATAGGGATTGCGTCTTCAGTGAGCGGAAAATTTTGCGGCCCGGATGTGCGAAAGCGGAAATCCCGGATGACTCCCGGTTTCCGCTTCGCTGTCTCGAGGCTGCGACTTCAATGGCCTGCCAGCCTGTATCAGCTCTTTTTGACTTCCTTGACCTCGGCATCCACCACGTTGTCATCGGCCGCCGGTTGCTCCGGCGACTGGGCACCCGCCGCGCCAGCCCCCGCCGACGCGGCGGCTTGCTGCGCCTGCATGTCGGCGTACATCTTCTCGCCCAGTTTCTGGCTGGCGGTGGTCAGGGTATTGGTCTTTTCCTCGATCGCGGCCTTGTCTTCACCCTTGAGGGCTTCGTCCAGGTCCTTGATCGCGGCTTCGATCTTTTCCTTCTCGCCGGCATCGAGCTTGTCGCCGTACTCAACGAGGCTCTTGCGCACGCTGTGCACCATGGCCTCGCCCTGATTTCGGGCCTGCACCAGCTCCAGTTTTTTCTTGTCGTCGGCCGCGTTGATCTCGGCGTCCTTCACCATTTGCTGAATCTCGGCCTCCGTCAGGCCCGAGTTGGCCTTGATGGTGATCTTGTTTTCCTTGCCGGTGCCCTTGTCCTTGGCGCCCACGTGCAGGATGCCGTTGGCGTCGATGTCGAACGACACCTCGATCTGCGGCGTGCCGCGCGCCGACGGCGGGATGCCTTCGAGGTTGAATTCGCCCAGCAGCTTGTTGCCGCTGGCGATGTCGCGCTCGCCCTGGAACACCTTGATCGTCACGGCCGGCTGGTTGTCCTCGGCGGTCGAGAAGGTCTGGGCGAACTTGGTGGGGATGGTCGTGTTTTTCTTGATCATCTTGGTCATCACGCCGCCCATGGTCTCGATGCCCAGCGACAGCGGCGTCACGTCCAGCAGCAGCACGTCCTTGCGGTCGCCGCTGAGCACCTGGCCCTGGATGGCGGCGCCCACGGCCACGGCTTCGTCGGGGTTCACGTCCTTGCGCGGGTCCTTGCCGAAGAATTCCTTGACCTTGTCCTGCACTTTGGGCATGCGCGTCATGCCGCCCACCAGAATCACGTCGTTGATATCGGATACGCTTACGCCGGCGTCCTTGATGGCGGTGCGGCAGGGGCCGATGGTGCGCTCGATCAGCTCGTCCACCAGCGACTCCAGCTTGGCGCGCGTCATCTTGATGTTCAGGTGCTTGGGACCCGAGGCATCGGCCGTGATGTAGGGCAGGTTGATGTCGGTCTGTGCGCTGTTCGACAGCTCGATCTTGGCCTTTTCAGCGGCATCCTTCAGGCGCTGCAATGCCAGCACGTCCTTGGACAGATCGACGCCTTGCTCTTTCTTGAACTCGCCGACGATGTAGTCGATGATGCGCTGGTCGAAGTCTTCGCCGCCCAGGAAGGTGTCGCCATTGGTGGACAGCACCTCGAACTGCTTCTCGCCATCGACATCGGCGATCTCGATGATGGAGATGTCGAACGTGCCCCCGCCCAGGTCGTACACCGCGATCTTGCGGTCGCCCTTTTCCATCTTGTCCATGCCGAAGGCCAGCGCGGCCGCGGTGGGCTCGTTGATGATGCGCTTCACATCCAGCCCGGCAATCCGGCCGGCGTCCTTGGTGGCCTGGCGCTGGCTGTCGTTGAAGTAGGCGGGCACGGTGATCACGGCCTCGGTCACGGGCTCGCCGAGGTAATCCTCGGCGGTCTTCTTCATCTTGCGCAGGATGTCGGCGCTGACCTGCTGGGCGGAAATCTGCTTGCCGCGCACCTCGACCCAAGCGTCGCCGTTGTCGGCGGCGACGATCTTGTAGGGCATGAGGTTGATGTCCTTCTGCACCTCTTTCTCGGTGAATTTGCGCCCGATCAGGCGCTTCACGGCATACAGGGTGTTCTTCGGGTTGGTGACGGCCTGGCGCTTGGCCGAGGCGCCTACCAGCACTTCGCCGTCTTCCTGGTAGGCCACGATGGACGGCGTGGTGCGCGCGCCCTCGGAGTTTTCAATGACCTTGGGCGTGCTGCCCTCGATGATGGACACGCAGCTGTTGGTGGTGCCCAGGTCGATCCCGATGATTCTTGCCATGATGTTTACTCCTGCGATTTTTGAAAATTGAATAAGCGTTACTTGTGGATAGCCGGAGGTGTTTCAAGCCCTTGAGGCCGTCATTTCGGCGCGGCTACCGTGACCAGCGCGGGGCGCAGCACGCGTTCGGCGATCAGGTAGCCCTTTTGCAACACTGTGACCACGGTATTGGCCTCCTGATCGGCCGGCACCATGCTGATGGCCTGGTGCTGATGCGGGTCGAATTTGCTGCCGGCGGCCGGATTGACCTCGATCACCTTGTTGCGCTCCAGCGCCGCTTTGAGCTGGCGCAGCGTGACCTCGGTGCCTTCGCGGATCTGTTCAAGCGTGGCATCCTTCACGGCGAGGCCGGCTTCCAGGCTGTCTGCTACCGGCAGCAGGCTCTCGGCAAAGCTCTCAAGTGCAAATTTGCGGGCCTTGGAGATTTCCTCTTCGGCGCGGCGGCGGGCATTTTCGGTTTCGGCCTTGGCGCGCAAAAAGTGGTCGGACAATTCGGCGACCCTGGTTTTGAGGCCGTCCATCTCGGCCTGCACGCTGATCATGTCGGCCGCGGCCTGCGCTTCGTTCGCGGCCAGGGCGGCTTCGCGCTCCTCGGGCGAGGCGTCGGCCGGAATTCCATCCGTTCCGGGGGCGTTCATGGATTGATTTTGCTCGGGGTTCTGATGGTTAGACATGCTTGAAAATGGGGTTTTGAGGAGCCAATTTTCCATTTAAGGGCGGTATCGCGCCTTTCAAGCCCTGGCTGCCACGCGAGGCCAGACCGCGAACCGGCTGCCGCCGCCCCGGGGCGCCGGGGTGTTTGTTTACTTGACGCCGAGCAGTTCGACGTCGAACTTGAGCGTGGCGTTGGGCGGAATCACGCCGCCGGCGCCGCGCGCGCCATAGCCCAGGTCCGCCGGAATGATCAGGGTGCGCGCCCCGCCGACCTTCATGCCCGCGACGCCTTCGTCCCAGCCGCGAATCACCATGCCGGCGCCCAACGAGAACACGAAAGGGTCCTTGCGGTCCTTGCTGGAGTCAAACTTGGCGCCTTGCACGCCGTCGTTGAAGAGCCAGCCGGTGTAATGAACGGTGACGCTCTGGCCTTTCGTGGCCTGGGCGCCGTCGCCGGTGGCGGTGTCGTGGTATTGCAGGCCGGATGCGGTGGTGATCATGCTCAATCCTTGGTTGATGTGCTATACAAAATATAGCAAGCTATGCATTGTTACAGAGGGCTAAAGTCCTAAAGCTCCCCGAATTATGCCAGCACGCCAGCCGGATCCCCGCGGCACATCCGGCCTGCAGAAACGAAAAAGGACAGGTCACGCCTGTCCTTGGGGTCTCCAAAAAGAAAAGGACTTACTTCTTTTTGGCCTGGCTGGCCGCCCACTTGCCGGCAAAGGCCTGCAGGTCGTTCAGGCGCTTGAGCAGATCGACACCCGACGCCGTGACGCCATAGCCATCGGTGCCATGGTTCACCAGGCCGGCCTCACGCAGCTCCTTGATGCGGGTGTTGAGCGTGTTGGGGGTGATGCCGCCGACGCTGTCCTGCAGCAGCCGGAAGGTCTGCGCATGGCCATCCCTGAGCGCCCACAGCACACGCATCGCGTAGCGCGACTCCAGCAGGCTCAGCAACTGGCTGACGGCGGCATTTTCCTTGGAACTCATTCGTCGATCTCCTCGTATATTTAATTGGGCAGGTGGTGCCGGCCCCTCGCCGCGCACCCACCAGGGCGAGGCAAATATAGCGCAGTTTCCTGGTTGCTACAAGTTTCATAGCTGTTAGTGCCCGAAATACGTGGGCTCAGAGTCATAAACGCCAACTATTTGGCTTTTATATAGATTTTTTGCAGCAGCCGCATCAGGGTTTTCCGCTCGGTCGCGCTCAGGCGGCCGGTGGCCTGGGCTTCGAGCTCGCTGGCGGTGTGCTCGGCATCGCGCATCAATTTCTGGCCGGCTTCGGTCAGGTGCAGCCCCGTGGCGCGGCGGTCGTGCGGGTGCGGCCGGCGCGCGATCAGTTCGCGCTTTTCCAGCGCGTTGATCATGCCCACCAGGTTGGGCGGCAGGATGCTCAGCGCGCTGCAAAGCTGGCGCGAGGTGATGCCGGGGTTGTGGGTGATTAGCGACAGTACCGAAAAATCCACCGGCCGCAACTCGTACACGGCCATGTGCCGCAGGAACGACTCGATGATGGCCAGCGCCGCGCGCCGCGCGTTGTAGCCCATCAGTGACTCAAGGTAACTGGTGTCGACTTCGGTGACGAAGGTGCTGGATTCTTTGGGTGCCATGGAAGGGGCCAGGGATGAAGTGGCGCTAATCTACACCAGCGCCACTGGAGGCTTGCGCGGCCGGTGTGCGCGATGCGCCCAGGTAGGTGTCAATCACGCGCGCGTCGGTGGCGAGATCAAAGGCGCGGCCCTGCAGGCTGACGCTGCCCATTTCCAGCACATAGCCGTGGTCGGCCGCTTCCAGCGCGGCGCGCGCGTTTTGTTCGACCAGCAAAATCGTGACACCGGTCTTGCGCAGTTCTTCCACGGTGTGGAAGATCTCGCGCACGATCAGCGGCGCCAGGCCCAGGCTGGGCTCGTCCAGCATCAGCAGCGTAGGGCGCGACATCAGGGCGCGCGCCACCGCCAGCATCTGGCGCTCGCCGCCCGACAGCGTGCCGGCCAGTTGCAGGCGCCGCTCCTTCAGGCGCGGGAACAGGGTGTAGACCACCTCGAGTTGGTCGCGCCATTTCGGGTTGCGCAGGCGCACCTGGCGGAACGCGCCGAGCACGAGGTTGTCTTCCACCGGCATGGTGCCGAACAGCTCGCGCTTTTCGGGCACCAGCGCAATGCCGAGCATCACGCGCTCTTCGAGCGACAGCTTTTGCAGCGGCTGGCCCTGGAATTCGATCTGGCCGCGCGCCGGCAGGATGCCCATCAGGGCGTTGAGCAGGGTGGACTTGCCGGCGCCATTCGGGCCGATCACGGTGATCACGCTGCCCGCCGTGGCCTGCAGGTCGATGCCGTGCAGGACTTCGGCGCGGCCGTAACCGGCATGCAGGTCCTGAACGCGAAGGAGGGGGGTGTTGTTCATCGATCAGTTATCCATTGCGCCAAGCGCTGCCCATAGCGCATGAAGCTCGCGCGGCTCAAGCCAAGGCCACCGCGGAACCGGCTTTGCCGGGCCGCTGGTGGCGCCCCCTTGAGGGGGAGGCGCCGCAGGCGCTTCGGGGGTGGTCATCATCTCAATGTTCGGTGCCGAGATAGGCGGCGCGTACCGCGGGGCTTTGCTGGACCTCGGCCGGTGTGCCCTCCATCAGGTGCGTGCCGAATTCCATCACCACGATGTGGTCCGTCACGTCCATCACCAGGTCCATGTCGTGCTCCACCAGCAGGATGCTCATGCCCTCGGCGCGCAACTGGCGCAGCACGCCCGCCAGCGCCTGTTTTTCCTTGTGGCGCAGGCCAGCCGCCGGCTCGTCCAGCAGCAGCAGCGCCGGGTCGCTGCACAGGGCGCGGGCAATCTCGAGCAGGCGCTGCGGGCCCATGGCCAGGTTACCGGCCAGCTCGTGCAGGCTGCCTTCCATGCCCACGCGTTGCAGCTGGTGCGCGGCCTCGCGCAGCAGGCGCTGTTCTTCCGGCCGGTCCAGCCGCAGCATGGCCGACAGCGCGCCGCGGTGGCCGCGCAGGTGGGCGCCCAGCGCGACGTTTTCGAGCACCGTCATGTCGGGAATCATCTTCACGTGCTGGAAGGTGCGCGCCACACCGCGCCGGGCAATCTCGCGCGAGGGCAGGCCGCTGACCACGTCGCCGCGAAAGCGCACTTCGCCGGTCGTCAGCCCGAGCACGCCGGTGATCAGGTTGAAGGTGGTGGACTTGCCCGCGCCGTTGGGGCCGATCAGGCCGACGATCTGCCCGGCCCGCACCGAGAAGCTGATGTCGTTCACGGCGATCAAACCGCCGAATTGCTTGCGCACCGCGCGCACGTCCAGTACCAGATCGCCCGGTGCGGGCCTGGACCGTTCTTCAAGCGGTGCGGCGCCGTCCCAGTCGTTCGGACGCGGCTTTTTGGGCAGGCGCTGGGCCACAAAAGACCAGATGCCGTCGGGCAGGTACTTGAGCACCAGCACCAGCACGATGCCGAACACAATGGTCTCGTAGCTGCCGCTGGTGCCGAACAGCCGGGGCAGCAGCACCTGCAGCTGGTCTTCCAGCAGCTTGGTCAGGGCCGCCCCGGTGACCGCGCCCCAGACGTAGCCGGCGCCGCCCAGCACCGCCATGAACAGGTATTCGATGCCCCATTTGATGCCGAACGGCGAGGGATTCACGGTGCCTTGATAGTGCGCGAACAGCCAGCCCGAGACGCTCGCGAACAGCGCGGCGATCAGGAAGATGCCGATCTTGTAGCGCAGCGTGTTCACGCCCATGGCCTCGGCCATCTGCGCGCCGGTGCGCAGCGAGCGGATGGCGCGCCCGGTGCGCGAGTTGAGCAGGTTGATCAGCGAGAAGGCCGCCAGCAGCACCAGCACCCAGGTCAGCAGGAAAAAGGGCCGGCCCTGGCTCAAATTCCAATCCCCCAAAGTGATGCCGGGTACGCCGAGCAGGCCGTCGTATTTACCCAGGGCGTCGACGTTGCCCATCAGGTAGTACAGCGCCAGCCCCCAGGCGATGGTGGCCAGCGGCAGGTAGTGGCCTGACATGCGCAGCGTGATCCAGCCCACCACCAGCGCGCTGATGGCCGTGATGCCCAGACCCATGAGCACCGTGAGCCAGGGCGAGAGCCCGGCGTTGATCGTCAGGTAGGCGCTGGTATAGGCCCCGATGCCCACAAAAGCGGCCTGGCCAAACGAGGTGAGGCCGCCAATGCCCGTGAGCAGCACCAGGCCCAGCACCACCAGGCTGTACAGGCCGATGTAGTTGAGTTGCGTGATCCAGAAATCCGGCAGCGGCAGCCAGGCGATCAGGACGATGGCGGCCAGCAGCGCCAGCGGCTGCATTTTTGAGGTCCAGCGCATCAGTGGTCCTCCCCGGCATGTTTGTCGGTCAGCGAGAGCCAGAACAGGATGGGCAGGATCAGCGTGAATACGATCACCTCCTTGAAGGCGCTGGCCCAGAACGAGCCAAAGGATTCGACCACGCCGACGAACAGCGCCCCGATGGCGGTGGCCGGGTAGCTGGCCAGGCCGCCGATCACGGCGGCGACGAAGCCCTTCAGGCCGATCAGGAAGCCCGAGTCGTAGAACACGGTGGTGGTCGGGCCGATCAAGAGCCCCGACAGCGCGCCGATCAGCGCGGCCATGGCCAGCGTCAACTGGCCGGCGGTGTGCGCCGAGATGCCCATCAGGCGCGCGCCGAGCCGGTTCACGGCGGTGGCGCGCAGCGCCTTGCCATACAGCGTGCGCTCGAAGAACAGCCACAGCAGCACGATCAGCGCCAGCGAGACCATGCCGATGATGATGGCCTGCCCGCTCAGGGTCACGGCGCCAAACTGGTAGCGCACGCCCCAGAACGGGGGATTGCGAAAGCCCTCGGCGCCAAAGAACAGCAGCGCCAGCCCGGTCATGGCGAAATGCACGCCGACCGACACGATCAGGAGCACCAGCGTGCTGGCATCGGCCAGCGACTGGAAGGCCACGCGGTAGATCAGCGGGCCGAACGAGGTGACGATGGCGATCGTCAGCAGGACCTGCACCAGCATGGGGAACTGCCGCGGCGCCGCCCAGGCCGTGACGGCAGCCACCGCGAGCGGCACGACCAGGGTGCGCCCGGCGGCCCTCAAGGCGGCTCCCGCCCGGTGATGGCGCTGCCAGGCGGTGGCGGCGTCCATGGCGGCGGCCACCCCCGCCAGCATGATCAGCAGCCAGACGGTGCCGGGCACCTGGCCGGTCTGCAATATCGCCAGGGTCAGCGCGCCGTAGGCCACGAACTCTCCCTGCGGGATGAAAATCACGCGCGTCACCGCAAACACCAGCACGATGGCCAGGCCGAGCAGGGCGTAGATGGCCCCGCTGGTGAGGCCATCGAGCAGCAGGATGCTCGCGATCGAAGTGTCCATGGAACAGGTCCCGGGGTTGGAAGGGCAAAGGTCAGTCGACCTTGAATTCCCCGTTCACGACCTTGAGCATCACGCCGGTCTCGTTGGTAAAGCCCCAGTGGTCCTGCGCCGTGTAATCCAGCACGCCGTGCGACACGACGGTGCGCCCCATGGTTTCAATCCCGTCACGCAGCGCGGCACGGAACTCCTTGGTGCCGGGCTTGGCCTTCTTCAAGGCGCCAGGCACCACTTTTTCCAGCACCAGCAGCGCGTCGTAGCCGTGTCCGGCGAACTGGTTGCGCGAGCCGGGGCCGTAGACCTTCTCGTACTTCTGCACAAAGTCGATCGCGACCTTCTTGGACGGATGGCTGTCGGGCAGCTGCTCGGCAATCACGGCAGGACCCGACACCACGTAGGTGCCTTCGACCTCCTTGCCACCCACGCGCATCAGGTCGCGCGTGGCCGCGGCGTGGGTCTGGTAGATCTTGCCCTTGTAGCCGCGCTCGACCACGGCCATTTCCGGCATCGCGGCACCGCTGCCCGAGGCCACGATCAGGATGGCGTCCGGATTGGCCGAGGTCAGCTTGAGGGCCTGCGCCGTCACGCTGGTGTCGGAACGCGCAAAGCGCTCGGTGGCCACCACCTTGATGCCATTCTTCGCGGCCTCTGCCGTGAAGTCCTTCAGCCAGCCTTCGCCGTAGGCATCGGTGTAGCCGAGGAAGCCCACCGTCTTGACCCCCAGTTTCTTCATGTGCGCCACCATGGCGTAGGACATCACGGCGTTCGATTGCGGCAAGCGGAAGGTCCAATGGTCCTTGCCCGGCGGCAGCGCCGAGGGCGACAGGGACAGTTGCACGGTCTCTGCCTCGGCCGCGACGGCGGCCATGGGAATGGCGACCGGTGTGGCGACCGAGCCGGCGATCAGGTCGACCTTGTCTTCCGTCACGAAGCGGCGCGCATTCTTGACCCCCTGGGTTGGATCGGTGGCGTCGTCGAGCACGATCACATTGAGCTTTTCGCCGTCAATGCTTTTTGGCCACAGCGCGATCTCGTTCTTGATGGGAATGCCCAGCCCGGAGGCCGGGCCGGTCAGCGACAGGCTCACGCCGATCGTGATGTCGGCCAGGGCGGCGCCCGACAGGCACAGAGCGACGGCGGCGGTCACGAGGGATTTGGTGTGTTTCATGAAGAAGTCTCCTTGGTTTTGAGGGTCGAGAAAAAAATCAGCCGCACAGCGCACGGATGTCCGCCGGTACCGGAATGGCCTTGAGCCGGCCCGGCTCGCCGGGCGGATGGATCACGAAGGCGCGCGTCTCGCGACCTTCGCACAGCAGGTCGTCGCCACGCCGGATCAGGTGTTGTTGCAAGAAAACCTTGTCGCGCCACTCCTCGACGCTGGTATGAATGTGCAGCGTTTCGCCATAGGTGGCCGAGCGCAGGAATTTGGTGTGGATCTCCAGCAGCGGCGTGCCGACGATACCAGTGGTCCGGGTCAGTTCGCGCCAGGGGGGCAGGCCGCACGCCATGAAGAAGTTCAGCGACGAGGCGTCCATCCACCTCAGGAAGTTGGGAAAAAAGACGATGCCCGCGGGGTCGCAGTCGCCGAACTGCACCTTGACTTCGTACACCTGCGTCTTGCCCATGAGTTCACCGGGGCGCCATGCGCAGCGCACCGTCCAGGCGGATGACTTCGCCATTCAGGTGCGTGTTGGTGACGATGTGGCAGGCCAGCTCGGCGAATTCCGACGGCTTGCCCAGGCGCGGCGGGAATGGAATGCTCGCCGCCAGCGAGGCCTGCACGGGCTCGGGCAATTGCCGCATGAGCGGCGTGGCGAACAGGCCGGGCGCAATGGTACAGACGCGGATGCCATGCTGTGCCAGATCGCGCGCCATCGGCAGCGTCATGCCGACCAGGCCGCCCTTGGAGGCGCTATAGGCCTGCTGGCCGACCTGGCCGTCGAACGCGGCCACCGAGGCGGTGAACAGCATCACGCCGCGCTCGCCGTCGACCAAAGGGGACAGCTTGGCGCATTCGGCAGCAAACAGGCGGCTCGCGTTGTAGGTGCCGATCAGGTTGACGTTGATGACCCTGGCGAAGTCTTCCAAAGGGGCAGGCGTACCGTCCTTGGCGACCACGCGCTTGGCCGAGCCGATGCCCGCGATGTTCATCAGGATGCGCGCCGGGCCGTGGGCGGCGGCGGCCTTGGCGATCGCGGCCTGCAGGCTGTCGGTGTTGGTGATGTCGCACTGGCAGGCGATACCGTTGATTTCTGCTGCGACCTTTTCGGCGTTGGCGAGGTTCACATCGAGCACGGCAACTTTCGCGCCGAGCCGGGCCAGTTCGCGTGCGGTGGCCTCGCCGAGGCCGGAGCCGCCACCGGTGACGAGTGCGGCATGTCCTTGGATGTTCATGGTGAAGACTCCTGGTTTGCTATTAATCTGGTAGCTGAATGCAAAGACTGGATAAGGGCTGCAGGCACTTTTCTCTTGAAGATATCAGCGTTCGCCGGGTTTGAGAATGTGGGCGGCCGTGCCGTCGTGCAGCGCGCGCACCAGGGCGTCGCGGTGCTTGAGCACGGCGCGCTGGTTGATCGAGCCCTTGTCGGTCACCTCGCCCTTGTCGATGGAGGGCGGCTCGGCCAGCAAAATGGCGCGCGCGATGCGGTTCGCGCTGCCAGTGGATTGCTGCGCCAGTTCGGTGAAGACGCGGCGGAAATGCGCCAGCACCGGTGCGCTCTCAAGCACCTCGGCCAGCGACGCGCTGGCATCCAATCCGCTCAGCGTGCGCACGGCGGCCGTCGGGAAAATCATCGCGCCGACCTCGTTGAGGTTCAGTCCGGTGAGCACGGCGTCCTGGATGTAAGGCGCGCCCGCCGCAATGATCCTGGCGCGCAGCGGACCCACGCTCACAAAAGTGCCGGTGGCCAGCTTGAAGTCCTCTGCGATGCGCCCGTCGAACTTCAGTCCCTGGTGGATGTCGTTCGGGTCGATCCACTGGACCGCATCGCCGGTGCGGAAAAAGCCTTCCTCGTCGAACGCCTCTTTCGTCGCCTGCGGCGCGCGCCAGTAACCCGGCGTGATGTTGGGGCCTGCATAGCGCACCTCGGTCTTGCCGTCCACCGGTACTAGCTTGAGCACGATGCCCGGTGCGGGCACGCCGATGTCGCCGGCCTTCACATTTGGGCTGGTCACGAATACCGCGAACGGCGCGGACTCGGTCATGCCCAGGCCCGTGCCCATGACGATGCGCTCGCCGATCTCGGCTTCCTGCGTGGCGTGCAGGCTGTCCCAGACCGGCTGCGCGAGTCCCGCGCCCGCATAGAAAAACATCTTCACGCGCGACAGCAGCGTGCGGCGCAGCTGCGCGTCGGTCTTCATGGCGTTGGCAATCGCCTCGAAGCCGGTGGGCACGTTGAAGTACACCGTGGGCGCGATCTCGCGCAGGTTGCGCAGGGTCTCGCTCATCAGCGCCGGCGTGGGCTTGCCGTCGTCGATGTACAGCGTGCCGCCGTTGTAGATCGTCAGGCCCACGTTGTGGTTGCCGCCGAAGGTGTGATTCCAGGGCAGCCAGTCGACCAGCACCGGGGGCTCCTCGGCCAGCACCGGCATGGACTGGCGCATCTGCTGCTGGTTCGCGCACCACATGCAGTGCGTGTTGATCACGGCCTTGGGCAGCTTGGTCGAGCCCGAGGTGAAGAGGAACTTGGTGATGGTGTCCGGCCCGGTGGCCTGCATGGCGGCATCCACCTGCGGCGTCGGCGCGGTGGCCAGCAGCGCGGCGAAGGGGGTGGTGGGACGGCCGTCCAGCGAGCCCTCGTGCAGCACGACTTCGACATCAAGGCCCGCGGTGGCCTGGATCGCCTTGCCATAGCGCGCGGCGTCGCTGGCAAACACCAGCCCCGGGGTCAGTGTCTTGAAGATGTGGCGCAGTTTTTCGTAGTCCAGGCTGACCACGCTGTAGGCCGGCGAGGCCGGGCAGTAGGGGATGCCGGCGTACAGGCAGCCGAGCGCCAGCTGCGCGTGCTCCAGGCTGTTCTCGCTCAGGATCACCACCGGGCGCTCGGCGCTCAGGCCGCGGTCCAGCAGCGCCTGCCCGACCGCGCGGGCGGTGACGAGTGCCTCGCCGTAGCTGATGTGGCGCCAGTCGCCCGTGCTGCCGTCCGCGTTTTTGACGCGGCGCGCCAGGAAGCTGCGCTCAGGCGTGGTCTGCGCCCAGTGCATAAAGCGGTCGGTGATGCGCGCCGCGTAGTCGGCCAGCGGCTGGTCGGCTTCGAGGTAGCGGACACCGTCTTGGCCATCGCGCAGCAGCACGCGCGTGACGCCGAATTTCAAGGGGCGGTAGCGCGGTGCGGAAGAGGGTTTTGTCTCGCTCATGATCTGGCTCTTTAGTCGGTCAGGCTTTTTTGACCTTGGCGGCGCGGCCGTCGAGGAAGGCCTGCACGCGGGTCTTGGCCTCGGGCGCGCTCTGCGCAATCGCGGCCATCAGTGCCTCGGTCAGGAAGCCCTGGTCGGCCGGCTGCTCGGCGATGCGCGGCAGCGCGTGCATCAGCGCATAGTTGGTCAGCGGTGCGTTTTGCGCCACGCGCTGCGCCAGCTCGAAGGCCTTGTCGAACGCCTGGCCTTGCGGCACCAGGTATTGGGCCAGGCCGATGCGCTCGCCGTCCTGTGCGTTGTACACGCGCCCCGTCAGCATCATGTCGGTCATGCGCGCGGCGCCGATCAGGCGCGGAATGCGCACCGCGCCGCCGCCGCCCACGAAGATGCCGCGCGAGCCTTCGGGCAGCGCATAGAAGGTGGAGTCGTCGGCCACGCGGATATGGCAGGCGCTGGCCAGCTCGAGTCCGCCGCCGACCACCGCGCCGTGCAGGGCCGCGATGACGGGCACCGGGCCGTATTGCACGCGCTCCAGCGCGGCGTGCCACATGCGCGAATGGACCAGGCCCTGGCCCGCGTCGCGCTCCTTGAGCTCGGACAGATCCAGGCCGGCGCAGAAATGCTCGCCTTCGCCGTCGATGACTGCCGCGCGTACCGTGGCGGGCAGGTTTTCAAAAACATCGCGCAGGGCCAGAATCAGGCCATCGCTGAGCGCATTGCGTTTGGCGGGGCGGGTCAGGCGGATCACGGCGACTTCCTTGTGGTCGCCGCGAATGTCAAGCTGGAGGTCTTTTTTGCTCATGGTGGTGTTTCTTTCGAAGGTTGATTATGATTATTAAATATAATCAAATCAAGCCGCTTGAACTGGCTTTTGATAAGGGTTTACCCAGGCATTCATCGAACTTCAGGAGACCGATATGGATTACAGGAATCTCGTTGCCATCGACACCCATACCCACCTCGAGGTGTCGTGCCGCAACCCCTTCGACAACTACGGCGAAGAGTACGACCGCGCGGCCGACAAATACTTCCGCTCCAGCCGTCGCCCGACGATGGATGAAACAATAGCCTACTACCGCGAGAAGAAGATCGGCTTCGTCAACTTCACGGTGGACGCCGAAACGCAGATGGGCCGGCGCCGCATCCCCAACGAGGAGATTGCCGAGGCGGCACTCGCGAACAGCGACATCATGATCGCCTTCGGCAGCATCGATCCGCACAAGGGAAAAATGGGCGCACGCGAAGCCCGCAAGCTGATCGAGGAGTATGGCGTCAAGGGCTTCAAGTTTCACCCGACGGTGCAGGGCTTCGAGCCGCAGGACCGCATGGCCTGGCCGATCTACGAAGTCATCAACGAGTACCAGCTGCCCGCCGTCTTCCACAGCGGCCACTCGGGCATCGGCAGCGGCATGCGCTGCGGCGGCGGCCTGCGGCTGCAGAACTCGAATCCGATGCTGCTGGAGGACGTCGCCATCGCGTTCCCCGACATCCAGATCATCATCGCCCACCCGTCGTGGCCGTGGCAGGACGAAGCCATCTCGCTGGCGATGCACAAGCCCAACATCTGGATCGACCTGTCGGGCTGGAGCCCGAAGTATTTTCCGCCGCAACTGGTGCAGTACGCGAACACGCTGCTCAAGGACCGCATCCTGTTCGGCAGCGACTACCCGCTCATCACGCCGGACCGCTGGATGAAGGACTTCGAGGAGGCCGGCTTCAAGCCCGAGGTGAAGCCCGGCATCCTCAAGGACAATGCGGTGCGGCTGCTGGGGCTGGATCAGCCGGCAGCCTGATCGCTACAGAATCAATAGCGTGATGTGAGGGCCCCATCTGGGTCAGAGGCCGTTTATTCCAGCTTGAGATTCGCGGCCTTGATCACCTGGGCCCACTTGTCGACCTCGGCCTTCTGGAACGCGGCGAACTGATCGGCCGTCAGGTTCCCCGGCTGCATGCCCAGACCCTTGAGTCGGTCCTGCATTTCGGGTGTCTTCAAGATCTTGTCGATCTCGTTGTGCAGGCGCTCCACCAGCGGCTTGGGTGTGCCGGCGGGCGCGAAGATGCCTTGCCACGACACCACCTCGAAACCCGGCACGCCCGACTCGGCGATGGTGGGCACGTTGGGCATGGAGTCCAGGCGCCTGGCCGAGCTGACGGCGATCGCGCGCAGCGTGCCGCTCTGGATGTACGGGCCGGCCACCACCGTGGTGTCGAACATCATGTCGACCTGGCCGCCGATCAGGTCCTGGATCGCCGGGCCGCTGCCCTTGTACGGCACATGGACGAACTTCGTGCCCGACTTGTAGGCCAGCAGCTCCAGCGTCATGTGCTGCGAGGTGCCATTGCCGGCGGAGGCCGACGAAATGGTGCCGGGCTTGGCCCGGGCCGCGGCCAGCACGTCCTGCAGCGTCTTGAAGGGGCTGTCCTTGCGCACGATCAGCACCACCGGGTTGGAGCCGATCAGGATGATGGGCGTGAAGGACTTGACCGGGTCGTAGCCGAGCTTGGGGTACAGGCTCACATTGATGGCGTGCGAGCTGATGGTGCCGCCCAGCAGGGTGTAGCCATCGGGCGCCGCGCGCGCCGCGACTTCCGATCCCACGCTGCCGCCGGCGCCGCCGCGGTTTTCGATCACGATCGTGGTGCCCAGGGCTGCGCCCAGTTTTTGCCCGATCAGACGCCCGAGGATGTCGGTGGTGCCGCCCGCGGGAAAGGGCACGATGTAGCTGATGGGCTTGGTGGGCCAGTTGCCTTGGGCGAATGCGGGCGCGCCGGCCATGCTGGCGGTGAGCGACGCGAGCGCGGTGTGAATCAGGGTGCGGCGTTTCATGGGATATCTCTCCAGTCGTTGGTGGTAAAAAAGCAGTGCAGCGCTTGTGGAATCTTCACAAGGCGCTATTGTTTATGTAGCATTCAGGTCACGGGCCCCGGATTGAACAGCACCAGCGCGTTGTGCAGCTTCCAGTGCTCGGCCCAGGTTTTCTTGGTGCCGCTCGCGACCTCGAGCATGAGGCGGAACAACTCCCAGCCCACCTCTTCGATGCTGGCGGAGCCGTCGGCGATACGCCCCGCATTCACATCCATCAGGTCGTGCCAGCGCCGTGCGAGGTCGCTGCGCGTGGCCACCTTGATGACCGGCACCTGCGCCAGCCCGTAGGGGGTACCGCGCCCGGTCGTGAACACGTGCAGATTGATGCCGGCCGCCAGCTGCAGCGTGCCGCAGATGAAGTCGCTGGCCGGCGTGGCGGCGAAGATCAGGCCCTTCTTCCTCACCTTCTCGCCGGGCGCGAGCACGCCCGAGATCGGGGCGCTGCCGGACTTGACGATCGAGCCCATGGCCTTCTCGACGATGTTGGACAGGCCGCCCATCTTGTTGCCGGGCGTGGTGTTGGCGCTGCGGTCGGCGTGCCCCTTTTGCAGGTAGGCGTCGTACCAGGCCATCTCGCGGATCATGGCCGCGGCCACCTCGGGCGTAGCCGCGCGCGCGGTCAGCTGGTCGATGCCGTCGCGCACCTCGGTCACTTCCGAGAACATCACGGTGGCGCCGGCCCGCACCAGCAGGTCGGTGCAAAAGCCGACCGCGGGGTTGGCCGTCACGCCGCTGAACGCATCGCTGCCGCCGCACTGCACGCCCACCACCAACTCGCTGGCCGGCACGGTTTCGCGCCGGCGCGCGTTCAGGCGCTCCAGGTGTTCCTCGGCCTGGCGCATGATGGACTCGACCATCGACATGAAGCCCACATGCGCCTCGTCCTGCAGGCAGACCACGTCGAGTCTGGCATCCGCGTTGACGCCGACATCGGCCACGCTGTTCTCGTCCACGAGCGCGATGGTGCCGGGCGGCATGAGGCGCCTGGGCTGCAGCTTCTCGCAGCCCAGGCTGACCAGCATCACCTCGCCGCCGAAGTTCGGATTCAGGCTGATGTTGCGCAGCGTGCGGATCGGGATGGTCGCGCCGGGTGCATCGATCGCGACGCCGCAGCCGTAGCCGTGCTCCAGCGCCACCACGTCGTCGACGTGGGGAAAGCGGGGCAACAGCTCGGCCTTGATGCGCTGCACGGCGAACGCGGTCACGCCGGCCACGCACTGCACGGTCTGGGTGATCGCCAGGATGTTGCGCGAGCCCACCGAGCCGTCGGCATTGCGATAACCCTCGAAGGTGTAGCCCTCGAGCGGGGGCATCGCGGGCAGCTTGGCGGTGGCGATCGGCAGGCCTTCGAGCGAGCGTGCCGCGGGCATCTCGAGCAGGCGCTCGTGCACCCAGCTGCCCGCCGGAACGTCGCGCGTCGTGCGCCCGATCACCACGTTGTAGCGCCGCACCGGCGTGCCGGCCGGCAGGTCGAGCAGCGCGACCTTGTGACCCTGCGGCACCTTGTCGATGAGCTTGAGGCCTGATGCAAACACGGTGCCTGCCGGCAGGCCGCCGTCGTTGGCGACGATCGCGACGTTGTCGTGCTTGTGCATGGTGATGTACAGCGGCGGCGAACTCGAGGGGGCTGTCATGGTGGTCTTTCGCTTAGTGGTTGTGTGGGGCGCTTTCGGCCCGGTCGCCCCGGCAGGCCGCAAGAAAATGGCGGCGAATTTTCCTCATTCGAACGGACCTTGCGCGGTAAAGGCTCCGCCCTGGTAGAGGGCGTTCGGGTCGGTGGGCGCGACCGGCGGCTGCGCCTCGATCTTGTCGCGGAACACCTCCGACGTGTCCTGCGCCGCGAAGCCCAGCAGTGCAGCGGCGCCGTTGTCCCACCACACATCGCGGTTCGCCGACATGCCGTACACCACCGTGTGCCGCACGCCCGGTGTGAAGAGCGACTTCCCGATCAGCGTGGTGAGGTCGCGGTAGCTGAGCCAGGTGCTCATCATGCGGCGGTTGGCCGGCTCCGCAAACGAGGAGCCGATGCGGATGCTCACCGTCTCGATGCCCCAGCGGTCGAAGTAGAACTGCGCGACGTCCTCGCCAAACGACTTCGACAGCCCGTAGTAGCCGTCGGGGCGCTTCAGCGCATGGGCATCGATGCGCTCGCTCTGCCTGTAGAAGCCGATCACGTGGTTGGAGCTGGCGAACACGACACGCTTCACGCCATGCCGGCGCGCGCCTTCGTAGATGTGGAACACGCCCTTGATGTTGGCCTCGAGGACTTCCTCGAAAGGCCGTTCCACCGAGACGCCGCCCAGATGCACGATGGCGTCGCAGCCCGCCACCAGCGCGTCGACGGCGCCCCTGTCGGCCAGGTCGCAGGGCACGACCTCTTCATGTGCCCCTTGTGCCGGGGCGAGCGCCGCGACGTCGGACAGCCGCAATACGTTCGCGCACGGGCGAAGGCTTTCGCGCAGCACCTTGCCCAGGCTGCCGGCGGCGCCGGTCAGCAGCAGGCGATCAAACCGGTGAGCCGTGGTTGTTTGGGAATCGGAGGAAGTTGGCATGGTCGGCCCGTTCTCAGGAAGCATGGACTGAGTAGAAAAACAAGTTATAAGTTGTCGTACAACAAGTTGCGTATTATGATGACAATATGATGTCATCAGTTGCGGGTAAACCCTTGATTCATGAACCGACGGTGAAAATCGCGGCAGAGGCTGACGCGCACGGGTTGCCGGATGGCTTCGTGGGTCGGCCGCGCCAGCGTGCACGCGGGCTGGCGCATGGTCTGGTGGATGACCTGAGCGGGCGGATTCGCGACGGCGCCTTGCGTCCAGGCGACAAGTTGCCGACGGAGTCCGAGATCATGCGTGCCTTTGGCGTCAGCCGGACCGTGGTGCGCGAGGCCCTGTCCAAACTGCAGGCGGCGGAGCTGGTCGAAACACACCATGGGGTGGGCACGTTCGTGCTGCAGCCGCGCGCCGGCGGAATGTTCCGGCTGGACCCGGGCGAGATCGCGACCTCGGTCGACGTACTCGCGGTGCTCGAGCTGCGCATCAGCCTTGAGACCGAGTCGGCCGGGCTGGCCGCCAGCCGCCGCACCGAGGAGCAACTGCTGGTGATGCGCCAGGCGCTCGACGAATTCGAGCGCAACGTGGGGGTGGCGGGGGACACGGTGGCGCCGGATTTCCGCTTTCACCTGCAGATTGCCCAGTCGACCGGCAACCCGTATTTCGCCGACATCATGAGCCACCTGGGCACCACCATCATTCCGCGCACGCGCATCAGCGCCATTCGGAACTTCGAGCGTGGCGGCGCCTATCTGAGCCGGGTCAACCGTGAGCACGAAGAGATCTATGCGGCGATTGCCCGGCGCGACCCCGAGTCGGCCCGGGCCGCGATGCGCATTCACCTGACCAATAGCCGCGAGCGGCTGCGCATGGCGCAGGAGGAGGCACAGAAGGTGGCTGCCGGCGCCGCTTCACCCTGAAGAGAACGGTTTTTTCTGGACAACTCGTCTTTATAGTTATACGATGACGTACCACTTGATAGTGCGCCGGCACTGGGCGCTTCAAACACTTTCCTTTCTGCTTTTTCTTCCCTGAACGTCACCATGAATCCGCAAGAACTCAAGACCATCATGGGCTCCGGCCTGCTCTCCTTCCCGTTGACCGATTTCGACAGCAACGGTGACTTCGACCGCAGGGGCTACAGCGAGCGCCTCGAATGGCTCATGCCTTACGGCGCCAGTGCGCTGTTCGCCGCGGGTGGCACGGGGGAGTTCTTCTCGCTGACCGGCGACGAGTACCCCGGCATCATTCAGACGGCGGTCGATACCTGCCGCGGCAAGGTGCCGATCATCGCGGGCGCCGGCGGTCCGACACGCTTCGCCATCCAGTGCGCGCAGGCCGCAGAAAAGGCCGGCGCGCACGGCATCCTGCTGATGCCGCACTACCTCACCGAAGCGGGGCAGGAAGGCCTGGCCGCGCACGTCGAGGAGGTCTGCAAGAGCGTGAAGTTCGGCGTGATCGTCTACAACCGCGCCAACAGCCGGTTCAAGCCCGAAACCCTGGCCCGGCTGGCGCAGCGCAACCCGAATCTGGTCGGTTTCAAGGATGGCGTGGGCGACATCGAAGCGATGGTGTCGGTGTATCAGCGCATGGGCGATCGTTTCGCCTACCTGGGCGGCCTGCCGACGGCCGAGGTCTATGCCGCGGCCTACAAGGCGCTCGGCACGCCGGTGTATTCGTCGGCCGTCTTCAACTTCATTCCGAAGACCGCGATGGATTTCTACCATGCGGTCGCGGCCGACGACCTGCCCACGCAGCACCGCCTGCTCAAGGACTTCTTCATGCCCTATCTTGAGCTGCGCAACCGCATGCAGGGCTATGCCGTGAGCATCGTCAAGGCAGGCGCAAAGATCGTCGGCCACGGCGCCGGTCCGGTGCGCGCGCCGCTCACCGACCTGAAGCCGGGCGAGGTCGAAACGCTCAAGATGCTGATCGACCAGCTCGGCCCGCAATGAATTCCGCCAACCGCACCATGCACGCGAAGACGCCCGTCGTTGTCGCCATGCGCGTGATCCCGGTCGCGGGCCGCGACAGCATGCTGATGAACCTCAGCGGCGCGCATGGCCCGTTCTTCACGCGCAACCTGTTGATCCTCACCGACAGCGCCGGCCACACCGGCGTGGGCGAGGTGCCGGGCGGCGAGAAGATCCGCCAGACGCTGCAAGACGCGCACGACCTGGTCGTCGGCCAGCCGATCGGACGCTACAACGCGGTGCTGAACAGCATGCGCAGCGCGTTCGCGGGCCGCGACAGTGGCGGGCGCGGGCAGCAAACCTTCGACCTGCGCGTGGCCATCCATGCGGTGACGGCCGCCGAGGCCGCTCTGCTCGACCTGCTGGGTCAGTTCCTGGAGGTGCCGGTGGCGGCGCTGCTCGGCGAAGGCCAGCAGCGCGATGCCGTGCAGATGCTCGGCTACCTGTTCTACGTGGGCGACCGCAAGAAGACCGACCTGCCGTACCAGAGCGAGCCCGGTGCCGACAGCGACTGGTTCCGCCTGCGCCACGAAGAGGCGATGACGCCCGAGGCGATCGTGCGTCTGGCCGAGGCCGCGCAGGCGCGCTATGGATTTGCCGACTTCAAGCTCAAGGGCGGCGTGCTGCGCGGCGAGGAGGAGGTCGAGGCGATCCGTGCGCTGCACGCGCGTTTTCCGCAGGCGCGCGTCACGCTCGACCCGAACGGCGGCTGGCTGCTTGCCGATGCGGTGCGCCTGTGCCGCGACCTGCATGGCGTGATGGCGTATGCCGAGGACCCGTGCGGCGCCGAAGGCGTGTTCTCGGGCCGCGAGGTGATGGCCGAGTTCCGCCGTGCGACCGGATTGCCGACCGCGACCAACATGGTCGCCACCGACTGGCGCGAGATGGTGCACAGCCTGTCGCTGCAGTCGGTCGACATTCCGCTGGCCGATCCGCATTTCTGGACCCTGCAGGGCGCGGTGCGCGTGGCGCAGCTGTGCCAGGCCTGGGGGCTGACCTGGGGCTCGCACTCGAACAATCATTTCGACGTGTCGCTGGCGATGTTCACGCACGTGGCCGCGGCGGCACCCGGCCGGGTCACGGCCATCGATACGCACTGGATCTGGCAGGACGGCCAGCGCCTGACGAAGGCGCCGTTGCAGATCGAGGGCGGCTACGTGAAAGTGCCGACGCGTGGCGGCCTGGGTGTGGAGCTCGACATGGACGAGGTCGAGAAGGCGCACCAGCTCTACCTGCAGCACAGCCTTGGCGCGCGCAACGACGCGCAGGCCATGCAATACCTGATGGCCGGCTGGCAATTCGACAACAAGCGTCCCAGCCTGGTGCGTTGACACGCCAACCTGCAACTCCTTGCCGAAGCGCCCCCCTGCTTCGGCCTCCGATTTCCCCCACATCAAGGATTCAAGCCATGCAACAACACGACAACCTGATCGGCGGCGAATGGACGCCGGGCCACACCTACAGCCCGAACCTGAACCCCTCCAACCTTGGCGACACCATCGCGGGGTACACCCAGGGCGATGCCAGTCACGTCCGAGCCGCCGTGGCCGCCGCGACCGCAGCCTTCCCGGCCTGGGCCACCGGCAGCATCCAGGCGCGCTGCGACGCGCTGGACAGAATCGGCACTGAGATACTTGCCCGCAAGGAGGAGCTCGGCACCCTGCTGGCGCGCGAAGAGGGCAAGACCCGCGCGGAGGGCATCGGCGAGGCGGCCCGCGCCGGGCAGATCTTCAAGTTCTTCGCCGGCGAATGCCTGCGCCTTACGGGTGAGACCGTACCGTCGGTGCGCCCCGGCATTGGTGTCGAGATCACGCGCGAGCCGGTCGGCGTGGTCGGCCTCATCACGCCGTGGAACTTCCCGATCGCGATTCCGGCCTGGAAGATCGCGCCGGCGCTGGCCTATGGCAACTGCGTCGTCCTGAAGCCCGCCGACCTGGTGCCGGGCTGCGCCTGGGCGCTGGCCGAAATCATCAGCCGCTCGGGCATTCCGGCCGGCGTGTTCAACCTCGTGATGGGCCGCGGCAGCGTGATCGGCAATGCGCTGGTGAATCACCCGGGCGTCCACGCGATCAGTTTCACCGGCTCGGTCGAGGTCGGGCGCGGCATCGCGGTGCAATGCGTGACGAATCACAAGAAGGTGCAGCTGGAGATGGGCGGCAAGAACCCGCAGGTGGTGCTGGACGACGCCGATCTGGCGCAGGCGGTCGAGCTCAGCGTGCAAAGCGCGTTTTATTCGACCGGCCAGCGCTGCACCGCATCCAGCCGCCTCATCGTCACCGAAGGCATCTACCCGAAGTTCATCGCCGCGATGCAGGAACGCATGGCCAGAATCAAGGTCGGCGATGCGCTGGCGCAGGGGACCGACGTCGGCCCGGTCTCGAGCCAGAGCCAGCTCGAGCAGAACCTGGGCTACATCGAGATCGGCAAGGGCGAAGGCGCGACCCTGGCGGGTGGCGGCGAGCGCCTGAAGCTTGGCACCGAAGGTTTCTACATGTCGCCCGCGCTGTTCAGCGAATCCGTCGCGTCGATGCGCATCAACAAGGAAGAAATCTTCGGTCCGGTGGCCAGCGTGATCCGCGTGAAGAACTACGAAGAGGCGCTGGCCATGGCCAACGACACCGAGTTCGGCCTGTCCGCCGGCATTGCAACGACCAGTCTGAAGTACGCGACGCACTTCAAACGCCATAGCCAGGCCGGCATGGTGATGGTCAATTTGCCGACCGCCGGCGTCGACTACCACGTGCCCTTTGGCGGGCGCAAAGCTTCGAGCTACGGTCCGCGCGAGCAGGGCCGGTACGCGCAGGAATTCTTCACGACGGTGAAGACGGCTTACACGCTGGCGTAGCCGGCCGGGAACGGGGTGCTATTTAGTTGATAGCACAATGCCATTGTCCTGAAAGGGCTTCAGGCACATTTTGCTTGAAATTCAGGCCCTGCGCCGCCGTATCATCCGCTCGATCACCTCGAACAGTGCCTCGCTCAGCAGCGCCAGCACGGTGGCGGGCAGGGCACCCGCGAGCAGCAGTTGATCGTCATTCAGGGCCAGGCCGGTGACGATGCGCTCGCCGTAGCCACCGGCGCCGATGAAGGCGGCGATGGTCGCGGTGCCGATCGCGATCGAGGTGGCGGTGCGCACGCCGGCCAGGATGGTCGGCAGCGCCAGCGGCAGCTCGACGTAGCGCATGCGCTGGCGCGCCGTCATGCCGAGCGCCTGGCCCGCGAGCCGCAGGCCCTGCGGCACCTCGGCGAGTCCCGTCGTAGTGTTGCGCATGATGGGCAGCAGCGCGTACAGCATCAGCGCGAGCAGCGCGGGCATCACGCCGATCACGCCCATCAGTGAAATCAGCGCGGCCAGCATGGCCAGCGAGGGCACGGTTTGCAGCAGGCCGGTGGCGCCGAGCACGAGCGCGCGCAGGCGCGGATGGGGAAACACCAGCACCGCCAGCGGGATGGCGAGCAGCACGGCCACGGCCACCGAAATCGCCACCAGCGCCAGGTGCTGCCAGGTCAGTCGCGCCAGGTCGGGCCCGAACAGCTTGGCCCAGAAGCCGCGCCGCGCCGCGTCGGGGGCATTGCCGGTTGCAGCCACGGCTCCAGTGGCCTTGCTCGTCAGGTAATCGCGGGCAATCACATCGAACGCCACGCCCTGCAACTCAGCCCGCGCGTTCATCGCGATCATGGCGCGCTCGTCGATGCTGCCGGCCAGCGTCTGCAGCGCCGCCCAGGCCTTCGGAAAGCGCGTGGGCACGTCCAGCCGGTACAGCACCACGGCGTCGTAGCGCGGAAAGTAATGCAGGTCGTCCTGCAGCACGCGCAGGCCGAGCTGGGCGATCTTGGCATCGGTGGTGTAGATGTCGATCACGTCCACCTGCTTTTGCGCCAGCGCGGTGTAGGCCAGGCCGTGGTCCAGGCCGGTCGGCGCCTGCGTGAAGCCGTAGCGCTGCGCCAGACCCTTCCAGCCATCGGCGCGGCCGATGAACTCGTTGGACAGTCCCAGCTTCAACTCGGGATGCTGCGCCAGATCGCTCAGCGACACGATGTGCAGGCGCTGCGCCTGCGCATCGCGCATGGCCAGCGCATAGCCGTCGTTGAAGCCCAGTGGAATGGCAACGCCCAGGCCCAGCGGTGCCAGGGCCTGGTTCATGGCGTGCATCGACATCGGCTCAGTGCTTTTGAGGATCTCCAGGCTGATGGTGCCCGCGTACTCCGGGTACAGATCGATGTTGCCCGAGCGCAGCGCCTCGTAGACGATGGCCGTGTTGCCCAGCCCTTGCAGCACCGTCGGGGATTTGCCGGTGCGTGCCGCGACCGTCTGCGCCAGCACCTGCGCCAGGATGTAGGACTCGGTGAAGCGCTTGGAGCCGATGCGCAGCAGATCGTTGGGGGCGTCGGCCGCGAAGGCGAGCGTACTGGCGCCGACCAATCCGCAGGCGATGCAGCAGGCCGCAAGCCCTCGCAGCCGCTGCCACAGGCGCGGAGTGTTGAAGGCGTAGCGTCGGCGGGTCATGCCGCTAGTATCGCCTTCCTCCCTGTCGTGTCAGCGCCGCCTCAGGCCGTGCCCCAAACTTCCCGTGCCGTCTCCACCACGAGACGCAGCTTGGCGCGCTGCGCCTCCACGGCAATGTCGTTGCCATGCACGGTGCTGCTGAAGCCGCATTGCGGTGACAGCGCCAGTTGCTCCAGCGGCGCGTATTTGGCGGCTTGTTCGATGCGGCGTTTCAGGTCGTCCTTGTCCTCGAGCTGGCCGAACTTGGTGGTCACCAGGCCCAGCACCACGGTCTTGCCCTTGGGCAGGTAGCGCAGCGGCTTGAAGTCGCCGCTGCGCTCGTCGTCGTACTCCATGAAGTAGGCGTCCAGGTTCATTTCGCGCAGCAGCGCTTCAGCCACCGGCTCGTAGTTGCCGGCCGCCGCGTGCGTGCTCTTGAAATTGCCGCGGCACAGGTGCATGGCCAGCAGCATGCCGGCGGGCTTTTGCGCCACCACCTTGTTGATGAAGGCGGCGTAGCGGTGCGGCAGCTCGTTCGGGTCGTCGCCGCGCTGGCGCGCTGCTTCGCGCATCTTCTCGTCGCACAGGTAGGCCAGGTTGGTGTCGTCCATCTGCACGTAGGTGGCGCCCGCGGCGGCCAGCGAGCGCAGCTCGTCGCCATAGGCGTTCGCCACGTCGTCGTAGAACGCCGGGTCGAGCTCCGGATACGCCTGGCGGCTGATGCCGGCGCGCCCGCCGCGAAAGTGCAGCATGGTGGGCGAGGGAATGCAAACCTTGGGCGTGTTGCCCGGGGATACCTGGCTCTTGAGGTACTGGAAGTCGGCCAGCTGGATGTTCTTCACGTGCCGCACCTTGTCCACCACGCGCATCACGGGCGGGGCCAGTTCCTGAGTGCCGTCCGGCTTTTGAATAGTGACCGGGATGTCGGTCTTCACGCCGCCGAGCTGGTCCAGAAAGTCGATATGGAAGTAGGTGCGGCGGAACTCGCCGTCGGTGATGCTTTTCAGGCCCACGTCTTCCTGGAACTTGACGATCTCGGTGATGGCCTTGTCCTCTACGGTGCGCAGTTGCTCGGGGGTGATCGCACCCTTGGCCTTTTGCTCGCGCGCCTCGAGCAGGTATTTGGGGCGCAGAAAGCTGCCAACGTGGTCATAGCGGGCGGGGAGCTGGGTCATACCGTTTTCCTCAAAGTTGTGTTTGTTCGAGCGCGTATGTTAGGACACGCCAAGGCGTTTTGTGTGCCGGCCGGGATATGACCCGGACCACGACAGAGACTTCCGCCGTGTCACAAATCAAGCACCAGCGTTTTACTCCTGGCGCGCGAGCAGCACGGGGTGAACTGGTCATTGCTGGCATGCTCTTCATCCGTGAAGTACATGTCCCGGTGGTCCGGCTCCCCCTCCAGCACGCGCGTGATGCAGGTGCCGCAAACGCCCTGCTCGCAGGAGGTGAGGATCTCGATTCCGTTGTCCTTCAAGACCTGGATGATGGTTTTGTCCGGGGCGACGACATAGGATTTCCCGGTGCTCGCGATCCTGACTTCAAAACCGGTGTCGCCGGAGGTGTCCTGCGCCGCCCCGCTGAAATATTCCAGATGGATCTGATCGCCCGGCCAGCCCCTGGCCTTGGCCGTGTTGATGACGTAGTCGATGAAGCCGCCCGGGCCGCAGACGTAAAGCTGGGTGTCGGGCGCCTGCGCCGCGAGAATCGCGTCCAGATCCATCTTTTGCTCGGGCGCGCCCGCATCGAAGTGGAATTGAACCTGGCTTGAGAACCGCGAGGCGCCGATGTACTCGCGAAACGCGGTGCGCTCCATGGAGCGCGTGCAGTAGTGCAGCGTGAAGTCCGCACCGATCTGCGCCAGCCGCTCGGCCATGCACAAGAGCGGCGTCACGCCGATGCCGCCCGCAAACAGCAGCGAGCGCCGGGCGTGCTTGAGCGGGAAGTGATTTTTGGGCTCACTGATCTGGATCACATCGCCCTCGTTCACCGCGTCGTGCATGGCCACCGAGCCGCCACGTGAGCCCGCATCGCGCAGCACGGCAATGCGGTAGCGGTGCTGCTCGACGGAGGCATTGCACAGCGAGTACTGGCGCGTCAGCCCGCCGGGGGTCTGCACGTCGATGTGCGAGCCGGCGCTGAACGCCGGCAAGGGCGCGCCATCCGCGCGCGCCAGCTCGAAACTGACAATGTCCTGCGCTTCCTGTGTTTTTTTGACGACCTTGACGGCAATGGTTTCCATGGCGTTCACCGATCGGCTTCCTGCGCGATGAGGCGGTCCAGAATGCGCCGCGACTGCACGCCGCCCGCATCGATGTTGAGCATCAGCAGGCGGCGCTCGGGATACTGTGCGATGTTTTCCTGCTGCGCCTCGAGGACGGCCAGGTCCTCCGCGAAGACCTTGGCCTGGCCGTCGCGGATCGCGGCAGTGAGCGCTTCATCCTTGGGGTTGAAGTTGCGTGCCATGCCCCAGAAATACCACATCGACGTTTCTGTTTCGGGTGTGCAAAAGTCCACCACGATGCTGTACACCTTGTCTTTCGCGTCCGCGTGGTAGCCGCCCTTGCCGGCGTGGGCGACGCCGACTTCGATCATGACGTGGCAGGGCGGCGTGAAGCGCGAGATCTGCCAGCGGTCGACCGGAACGTCGTCGGCCAGGTTGTTGCCGCGCAGGTTCGCGCGCCAGAAGGGCGGCGGCATGACGTTTTCCATGAAACGGCTGGTGGTGACGATATCGCCTTCCAGCTTGGTGGTGACGGGGGCCTCGTCGATTTCGTTCTGCCCGATGCTGGTGGTGTGCACATAGGCCTCGTGGGTCAGGTCCATGAGGTTGTCGATCATCAGGCGGTAGTTGCAGTTGATGTGGTACAGGCCGCCGCCATAGGCCCACTCGGGGTTCTGCGCCCATTCGAGATGGTGGATCTTCGCGGGGTCCGCCAGTTTGTCGTCGCCGGTCCAGACCCAGATGAAGCCATAGCGCTCCACCACCGGAAAAGTGCGCGTGCGCGGAAAGCCCTGCACGCGCTGGCCGGGCATGGAGACGGTCTTGCCGTCGCAGCCCACCCGCAGTCCGTGGTAGCCGCACATCAGGCTGCCGTCGTCGCAGACCTTGCCCAGCGAGAGTCGCGCGCCGCGGTGCGGGCAGAAATCTTCGAGAGCCGCGACCTTACCGTCCGGGCCGCGGAAAAAAACGATCTTCTCGCCGCAAATCTGCCGCCCCAGCGGCTTGTCGGCGATTTCGGCCGGCGTACAGGCGACGTACCAGGCGTTCTTGGGAAACATGTCTTGCTCCAGGGAAAGTGTGAAACCATCAGGGCCGTCCCTGCACAAAGGCCGGGGGAGGCCGCGGTGCACGATGGATTTGCGCCGCAATTATGCTTCGATGCTCAATGAATGTATACAGAAAATCAAAAATATCCTGAAAAATCGCATCATATCGCCTAGTTTGATTGATTTATGTATACAATGAAGGTCAACCAACACCCCCTCAAGCCACGTCCTACTTCTCTTCATGGATGCAACCAGTCCGATCACGACCGATGTCCCTGAGGCAGCTACTTCGCAGGCCGTGAAGGCCCAGTTGCGCCTGCGCGAGATGATCCTGGCGGGCGAGTTGCCGGGCGGCGCGCGGATTGCCGAACTGGCCATCGTCGAGAAGCTGGGTGTCTCGCGCACCCCCATCCGGGCTGCGCTGATGCGGCTGGAACAGGAGGGCCTGCTCGACGCGCTGCCCAACGGCGGCTACGCCGTGCGCACCTTCTCCGAGCGCGACGTGTCCGAGGCCATCGAGCTGCGCGGCACGCTGGAGGGCCTGTCGGCGCGACTGGCGGCCGAGCGCGGCGTGGCTCCCAAGCTGCTCGCCGCGGCGCGTGAGTGCCTGGACCGGATCGACGCCGTGCTGAGCCAGCCCGCGCTCGATGACGAGGCGTTCTCGAACTACGTGGCCCTGAACCGGACGTTCCACGCCCTGGTGGGCGACATGGCCGGCAGCAGCGTCATCGCGCGCGAACTCGAGCGCGTCGTGAGCCTGCCGTTTGCCTCGCCCTCGGGCTTTGTCGTGCAGCAGGCGAATTCACCGCAGGCGCGCGACATGCTGGTCGTGGCGCAGGACCAGCACCGGCAGGTGCTCGATGCGATCGCCGCGCGCGAAGGCTCGCGCGCCGAAGCCATCATGCGCGAGCACTCGCGCATCGCCCAGCGCAACTTGCGCGAAGCTCTCGAAAACCGGCAGCTCGATCAGATGCCGGGCGTGCAGCTGATCCGCACGCGGGCCTGAAATGCGGGGCTGCCACGCTGGCGTTATCGCAATTTGCTATAACAAGTAGTCGCAAATTGGCCTTGCCAGCGCGCCGATCTGTCGTGATAGTGCGGTGCGGGTTTGATCCGATGGCGCCAATGTGTCGAACAAGCGACGATTCCCATGACCCGATTCACCCTGGAGACACCCATGAAAAAAAGAGTATTTCTCAGCGCAACTGCTCTGGTGGCCATGTCGCTGCCATCGCTCAGTGCGCTGGCGCAGAGCAACACCTTCAAGATCGGCCTGATCCTGCCCATGACCGGGCAGCAGGCATCGACGGGGCGCCAGGTCGAGGCAGGGGTGCGCCTGTACATGGCGCAAAACGGTGGCACGGTGGCGGGCAAGAAAATCGAGCTGATCGTCAAGGACGACACCAGCCTGCCCGACGTGACCAAGCGCCTGGCGCAGGAGCTGGTGGTGAACGACAAGGTCAACGTGCTGGCCGGCTTCGGCATCACGCCGTCGGCGCTGGCCACGGCGCCGATTGCCACGCAGTCCAAGACCCCTGAAGTGGTGATGGCTGCGGCCACCTCGAGCATCACCGAGGCCTCGCCCTACATCGTGCGCACCAGCTTCACCTTGCCGCAGGTCTCGGTGGCGCTGGCGGACTGGGCGCCGAAGAACGGCATCACGAAGGTCGTCACCTTGGTCAGCGACTACGGCCCCGGCATCGATGCCGAGAAATACTTCAAGGAACGCCTGACCTTCAACGGCGGGCGCGTCATCGACTCGCTGCGTGTGCCGCTGCGCAACCCGGACTTCGCGCCATTCCTGCAAAAGGTGCGCGACGAAAATCCGGATGCGCTGTTCGTGTTCGTGCCCTCGGGCGCGGGCGCCGCGGTCATGAAGCAGTTTCTCGAGCGCGGCATGGGCAAGGCGGGCATCAGGCTGATCGCCACCGGCGACGTGACCGATGACGACCAGCTCAACGACATGGGCAATGGCGCTCTGGGCGTCGTGACCTCGCACCACTATTCCGCGGCCCACCCGTCGGCCATGAACAAGAAGTTTGTCGCCGCTTTTGGTGCCGCCAACAAGGGCATGCGCCCCAACTTCATGGCCGTGGGCGGCTATGACGGCATGCATGTGATCTATGAAGCGCTCAAGAAGACCAAGGGGCAGGGCGGCGGCGATGCACTGCTGGCCGCGATGAAAGGCCAGATTTTCGAGAGCCCGCGCGGCCCGATCTATATCGATGCGCAGACCCGCGATATCGTGCAGAACGTTTACCTGCGCAAGGTCGAAAAGGTCGACGGCCAGCTCTACAACGTCGAGTTCGACGTGATCAAGGACGTCAAGGATCCGGGCAAGAGCAAAAAGTAAACAGGAAGTGACGTTGCGCGTCCCCTCCCTCCAGACGTGATCACCATTCTCTTTGACGGCATTGCCTACGGCATGCTGCTGTTCGTGCTCGCCGTCGGCCTGGCGGTGACGCTGGGCCTGATGAACTTCATCAACCTGGCGCACGGCGCCTTTGCCATGGCCGGGGGCTACATCACGGTGCTGCTGATGCAGCGCCTGGGCGTGCCGTTCCTGTGGTGCCTGCTGCTGGCCTTCGTGCTGGTCGGCCTGCTCGGCGCGCTGCTGGAGCGCACGCTGTACCGCCCGATGTACAGCAAGCCGCAACTCGACCAGGTGCTGTTTTCCATCGGGCTGGCCTTCATGGCAGTGGCGGGGGTCGACTACTTCATGGGCTCGAGCCAGCAGAATGTGCAGCTGCCCGAATGGCTGAGCGGGCGCACCGAGATCGGCCACGGCGCCTGGATGCTGGGCATGGGGCACTACCGGCTGTTCATCATCGTGCTGTGTGCGGCGCTCACCGTGGTGCTGCAGCTGCTGCTGTCGCGCACGCGTTTCGGCAGCCGCCTGCGCGCGGCCGTCGATGACCCGCGCGTGGCCGCCGGCCTGGGCATCAACGTCAACGTGGTGTTCCTGCTGACGTTCGCGGTGGGCTCCGGGCTGGCGGGCCTGGGCGGTGCGCTGGGCGCCGAAATCCTGGGACTGGATCCGACCTTTCCGCTCAAGTACATGATCTACTTCCTGATCGTGGTGTCGGTCGGCGGCACCTCATCCATCACCGGGCCGCTGATGGCCGCGCTGCTGCTGGGCATTGCCGATGTGGCGGGCAAGTACTTCATTCCCACGCTGGGCGCTTTCATCGTCTACACGCTCATGATCCTGATTCTGATGTGGCGGCCCGAAGGCCTGTTCACGCGCAAGGGAGGCAAGTGATGCCGCCCCTGTCACCCCGCGACGCCCGCGCCGAGTTGCTGCAACTGTCGCGCTGGCGGGCGTGGGAGCCGCTGGTGTGGCTGCTGGCGTTTGCCGCGCCGTGGCTGCTGCCCAGCCAGGCGCTGATGATCAACGAGATCGCCATCGTGGCGCTGTTCGCCGTCTCGCTGGACCTGATCCTGGGCTACACCGGCATCGTCTCGCTCGGCCATGCGGCGTTCTTCGGCTTTGGCGCCTACGCGGGCGCGCTGTTCGCCAAGCTCGTTATGCCCGACCCGGTGGTCGGCCTGCTGGTGGCGATGGCGCTGTCGGCGCTGCTGGGCGCGCTGTGCAGCGTCACCATCCTGCGCGGCACCGACCTGACCCGCCTGATGGTCACGCTGGGCATCGCCCTGATCCTGCTGGAGCTGGCCAACAAGCTGGACTGGCTCACCGGCGGCGCCGACGGCCTGCAGGGCGTGATCCTCGGCCCGGTGCTGGGCCGGTTTGAATTCGACCTGTCCGGGCGCACCGCCGCCTGGTATTCGCTCTCGGTGCTGCTGCTGCTGTTCCTGGTGCTGCGCCGGCTCGTCAACTCGCCCTTTGGCGCTACGCTCAAGGCCATCCGCGACAACCGCCTGCGCGCCATGGCCATCGGCATTCCGGTGCGCTCGCGCCTGGTGGTGATCTACACCGTGGCCGCCGCCGTGGCCGGTGCCGCCGGCGCCCTGCTGGCGCAGACCACGGGCTTTGCTTCGCTCGATGTGCTGGCCTTCGACCGCTCGGCCGACGTGCTCTTGATGCTGGTGATCGGCGGGGTCGGCTGGCTGTACGGCGGCATTGCCGGCGCCATCGTGTTCAAGCTGCTGCAGGACAACCTGTCCTCCATCACGCCGCAGTACTGGATGTTCTGGATCGGCCTGATCCTGGTGCTGCTGGTGCGCGTCGGGCGCGAGCGTTTGCTGCGCCCGTGGACCTGGTGGCGAAGGAGCGGCTCATGAGTGGCGTGAATTCCGCGCACCCCGAGGTCGTGCTGTCGGCCCAGGGCCTGGTCAAGCGCTTTGGCGGCATCACGGCCACCAGCAACGTCACGCTGAACCTGCACCGCGGCGCGCGCCATGCGCTGATCGGCCCCAACGGCGCCGGCAAGACGACGCTGATCAACCTGCTCACCGGCGTGCTGCAGCCGTCCGAGGGACGCATCGTGCTGGAGGGCCAGGACATCACGCAGCTGGCGCCGCACCAGCGCGTGCGCCGCGGCATGGTGCGCACCTTCCAGATCAACCAGCTGTTCGACTCCATGACGCCGCTGCAGACGCTGGCGCTCGTGATTTCTCAACAAAAAGGACTGGGAGCCCAATGGTGGCATGCGCTTGGTGCTAGTAAAGATGTAGCACAGCGGGCCCAGCAGCTGCTTGAACAATTTCACCTTGCCGACGTGCAGAACCAGCCTACGCAGGTGCTGGCCTATGGCAAACGCCGTCTGCTGGAGATTGCCATCGCGCTGGCCTGCGAGCCGCGTGTGCTGCTGCTCGACGAGCCGGTGGCGGGCGTGCCGGCGGGCGAGCGCGAGGAACTGCTGCAGACCGTGGCGGCACTGCCCGCCGACGTCTCGGTGCTGCTGATCGAGCACGACATGGACCTGGTCTTCAGCTTCGCCAGCCGCATGACGGTGCTGGTCAACGGCGCAGTGCTGACCGAGGGCGACCCCGAGCAGATTGCCAGCGACCCGCAGGTCAAGGCCGTGTACCTGGGGCATGGGGAGGAGGCGGCGAGGGTCCCCTCGGGGGGCAGTGCAGTACACGAAGTGACAAGCGTGGGGGCCGATCGACATGCCTGAACTGCTCAAAGTAGAGAACCTGAGCGCCGGCTACGGCGAAGCCGTGGTGCTGCAAAACGTGTCGCTGGCGCTCGATGAAGGCCACACGCTGGCGCTGCTGGGGCGCAACGGCACCGGCAAGACCACCCTGATCAACACCCTGGCCGGCGCCACACGCCAGCATGGCGGCAGCATCCAGCTCGGCAACGTCGCCCTGCACCAACTGGCGCCGTACCGGCGCGCGGCCGCGGGTATCGGCTGGGTGCCGCAGGAGCGCAATATTTTCAAGTCGCTCACGGTGCACGAAAACCTGACGGCGGTGGAGCGGGCCGGTCGGGCCGGCAGCACGGCGCGGCGCTGGACGCCCGAGCGCGTGTACGAAATGTTCCCGCGCCTGGCCGAGCGCAAGACCAACCTGGGCACGCAGCTGTCGGGTGGCGAGCAGCAAATGCTGGCCGTGGGCCGCGCGCTGGCGCTGAACCCGCGGCTGCTGCTGCTCGACGAGCCGCTTGAGGGGCTGGCACCGATCATCGTGGAAGAGCTACTGCGCGCGATCCGGCGCATCACGCGTGAGGAGGGCCTGTCGGCCATCATCGTCGAGCAGCATCCGCAGGCCATCCTGGCGATTTCCGACCGCGCCGTGGTGCTGGACCGCGGCACGGTCGTGCATGCGGGCACGGCGCAGGAACTGCGCGAGCGCCCCGAGTTGCTGGACAGGTTGCTGGGCGTGGCGCGCGCTTGAGGCGGCGCCAGTACCATCGCAGCATCGATATGAAGCGCCGCAGTATCCTCCAGGCCACTGCGGCAGCGCTGGCAGCATCGGCGTTGGCGCCTGGCGCGGCCCGCGCGGCAGCCTGGCCCAGCCGGCTCATCAAGATCGTCGTACCGTTCGGTCCGGGCGGTGTGGCCGATGTGACGGCCCGCATCGTGGCCAAAAAACTCGGCGAACAACTGCACCAAAGCGTGATCATCGAAAACCGCCCGGGGGCGGGCGGTGTTGTGGCAGGTGAACTGGTGGCCCGGGCCGCGCCTGGCGGCTACACCCTGCTGCTCATGAGCAACGGCACCGCCGTGAGCGAAGGCTTGTTCAGGCACCTGCCGTTCGACGCACAAAAGGATTTCGCCCCGATCTCCACGCTCGGCTTTTTCGATATCGTGCTTGTCGTGCCCGCGGATTCGCGCTTCAAGACGCTGGCGGACCTGCTGGCCTATGCCCGGGCAAATCCCGACAAGCTCAACCTGGGCACCGTGAATATCGGCAGCACGCAGAACCTCGCCGCACAACTGTTCAAGACTACGGCCGGCGTCCATGCGCAGATCGTTCCCTTCAACGCGACCGGCGCGGTCCTCACCGCGCTGCGCAGTGGGCAGATCGACGCCGGGGTGGAAGTGCTCAGTCCGATGATGTCGCAGATCCGCGCGGGAACTCTGCGTGCCCTGGCCGTGATGGGCGAGAAGCGCGCACCCGAACTTCCTCAGGTGCCCACCGTGCGCGAGAGCGGCGGTGCGCTGGCCGGGTTCTACGCCGCCTCGTGGAACGCGCTAGCCGCGCCTGCCAAAACGCCGCCCGCCGTGCTGCAGCGACTGAACCAGGAGGTCGTCGTCGCACTGCAATCGCCCGATGTGATCCACAGCCTGACCCAGATCAACGTTCAGCCCCGGCCCGGCACGCCGGCGCAGTTGGCCGAGCTGCTCGGCAGCGAGATCCGGCGCTGGGGCGGTGTCATCAAGAGTGCCGGAATTCCCCTGCAATAGTCGCGTCAACGTGGAGAGAACCATCGCATGGCACTGCAGCACATCGGCCTGATCGGCTATGGCGAAGTCGGCAAAACGTTTTCGGCGGGGCTGAAAGACAAGCCCGGCGTCGCGGGCACGGGTGCCTGGGACCTGAAGTTCGCCGCCGCGGCGACGCAAGGCCCGGAGCGTGCACATGCGGCGCAGGCCGGCGTCACGGCGCACGATTCGATGGGTGCGCTGTGCGCGGCGAGCGAACTTGTCATCTCCGCCGTGACGGCCTCCAATACCCTGGCGGTGGCGCAGGAGGCCGCGCAGCACATTCGCCCGGGCACCCTGTTTCTGGATCTCAACTCGGCCTCGCCCGGGACCAAGGAGCAATGCGCCGCGCTGATCGACGCCCGCGGGGCGCACTACGTCGAGGCTGGTGTCATGACCTCGGTGCCGCCCTATGGCATCCGGGTGCCGATGCTGCTGGGTGGCGCGCATGCTGCTGCACTGGCCGGCGTGCTCACCGCTTGGGGCATGGACGCCAAGGCCGTGAGCGAGCGGCTCGGCGTGGCCAGCGCGATCAAGATGTGCCGCAGCGTGATGATCAAGGGGCTGGAGGCGCTGGTGATCGAGAGCTACACCACCGCGCGTGCCTATGGCGTGGAAGATCATGTGCTGCCGACCCTGGCCGAAACCTTCCCCAGCATCGACTGGCCAAAGACCGGCGCCTATTTCTTCAGCCGCGTGGTACAGCACGGCCAGCGCCGCGCCGAGGAGATGCGCGAGTCGGCGAACACCGTGCGCGAGGCGGGCTTCGCCCCGCTGATGACGGCCGCCATCGCCGACAAGCAGCAGTGGGTGGCCGACCAGGCGCGCGCGGGCGTGTTCGCGGGCCTTGCGAAGGACGCGCGCTGGCAGGACTATGCGGACAGGCTGATCACGGCGCGCGAGCCGTCTTTGCTATCCAAAAAATAGCTGCATGCGCAGATCTGGCATGGGCTGGCGGCACTTTTCATGTAAATTTCTGCGCGCGGCGGATCACACCGGCGAGAGCACCGGCCGGCCCGCGAAGTGCGCCTGCATGTTGGCAAGGAAGCGTGTGACGGTCGCCTGCACCGCCTCGGGCGAGCGCCCCGCGACGTGTGGCGTGAGCACGATGTTGGACAGCGCGATGAGTTCCTCGGGCCGGTGCGGCTCGCTCTCATAGACGTCGATGCCGGCCGCGCCGAGCCGGCGCTCGCGCAGCACCCGCGCCAGCGCCTGCGTGTCGACCACGCTGCCGCGCGCGATGTTCACCAGCGCCCCCTGCGGGCCGATGGCCTCCAGCACCGCCTCGTTCACCAGGTGCCGCGTGCCGGCGCCGCCGGGCGTGGCCACGACCAGGAAGTCGCACCAGCGCGCCAGCGCCAGCGGGCTGTCGAACCAGGCGTGCGCCGCGTCGCCCCGGCGGTGGCGGCTGTGGTAGCCCACAGTCATGTCGAAGCCGCCGGCGCGCCGCGCGATCTTTTGCCCGATCAACCCGTAGCCCAGGATGCCGAGCCGCTTGCCCGAGACCGAGGGCGCGTAGTCGGGGATCTGGTCGCGCCACACGCCATCGCGGCAGGCGCGGTCCAGCTGCACAATGCCGCGCACGGCCGCGATCAGCAGGCCGAAGGCATGGTCGGCCACGCAGTCGTCGTTGGTGCCGGCGCCGTTCGCCACGACGATGCCGCGCGCTCGTGCGGCCGCCACGTCGACCTGCTCGTAGCCCGCGCCGAGCGCGCAGACCAGCTCCAGCGCGGGCAGGGCGGCGATCTCGGCGCCCGTGAGGCCGATCGGGCCGATGGTCAGCACGGCCCGCACGCGCATGCCGTGGGCCGTGATGGCCTGTGCGCGCAGCGCGGCATCCGGCGCATGGATCACGTCATAGGCGGCGGCGATCTGCGCGAGGTACGGCTGTGGCAGCGGGCACAGGACCAGCAAAGGGATGGTGGGTGTCATGGTGATTCAAGCGGTGGTGAGGACGGTGCCAAGGGTCTCGCGAAGCAGCGCCAGCATGGCCTGCTGCGTCAGTGTGGCAGGGCGCAGCGAGCTGACCGCGAGTGACAGCTCGCTGCGTAGCGACGGCGTGCGGATCGGCCGCGTGATGTAGTTTGACGCCTTGCCCGAGGTGGCCACGGCGTTCATGGACAGCACGGCGCTGCCGGCGCCATCGGCCACCAGGTCCAGGATCGCGGGCACGCCGTCGATCTCCAACGCGATCTGCGGCCGGCAGCCGAGTCGCGCCAGTTCGGACTCGACCAGCATGCGCATGGCGTTGGGCCGGGTCGGGATGACGAGCGGGATTGCCGCCAGCTCGCGCAGCGTGATCGGGGCCGCGCGCGCGCGGCGCGATGCCGGCACCCGGCGCTGCACCAGAAACAGCTCCTCCTGCAGCAGCGCCGTCGCCTCGATGCCCGGCGTCGGCAGGGTGTTGTACAGCAGCGCGATGTCGAGCCGCCCCGTAACCAGCGCTTCGCGCAGTGACACCGACAGGCCTTCGCTGATCGACAGTGCGGCGTCAGGCAGCCGCGAGCGCGCAGCGCGCGTGAGCGGCACCGTCAGCACCTTCGCAATGCTCGGCGGCAGGCCCAGAGCGACCTGGCCGGCCAGCGCGCCGCGTACCCGGCCCAACTCCTCGCGCGCGCGCTCGACCTGGTGCAGGATGCCGCGGCCGTGTTCCAGCAGCAGCTTGCCGGCCTCGGTGGGGCTGGCGCCGCGGCCGTTGCGCACCAGCAGGTTTTGCCGCAGCTCCACCTCGAGCAGCCGCACCTGGCGGCTCAGCGCCGGCTGCGCCACATTCAGTACGACGGAGGCGCGCGTGAAGCTGCCGAGCTCGGCGACCCGCACGAAATACTCGATCTGTTTTAAATCCATAGGAAACGATGGTTGAATGGTCCTCATCCGGCCATGCCTGAATGATATAGCTGCTAGTGACCCCGTCCCCTTCATTTTTGGCGCCCGCGCGACCACAATCGAGCGCATGAAAGCACCGCTTGCGCCATGCCGGGCGGCGGTAAAGGGCAAGGCGGGGATGCGGCCATTCGGCTGCGGGCCCCGCAGGGGGCCCCCGCAAGCGCTATATTGATTTTCTGCTTCAACGATCCATCGACACGGGAAGGACGCGACCATGATCATCGACTGCCACGGCCACTACACCACGGCGCCCAAGGCGCTGGAGAACTGGCGCAACCGGCAAATTGCCGGCATCAAGGACCCGGCCCTCAAGCCCCGCGTGGCGGACCTGCGGATCAGCGACGACGAACTGCGCGAATCGATTGAAACGAACCAGCTCGCCAAGATGAAGGAGCGCGGTTCCGACCTGACCATCTTCAGCCCGCGTGCGAGCTTCATGGCGCACCACATCGGCGACTTCGAGGTGTCACAGGCCTGGGCCGCGATCTGCAACGAACTGTGCTTTCGCGTGTCGCAGCTGTTCCCTGACCACTTCGTCCCGGCCGCGATGCTGCCGCAGTCGCCGGGGGTGGATCCGAAGACCTGCATTCCCGAGCTCGAGAAGTGTGTGAAGGAATACGGCAATGTCGGCATCAACCTGAACCCCGACCCCTCGGGCGGCCACTGGAATTCGCCGCCGCTGTCAGACCGGCACTGGTACCCGATCTACGAAAAGATGGTCGAGTACGACATCCCTGCGATGATCCACGTGAGCACGAGCTGCAACCCGGCCTTCCACACCACGGGCGCGCACTACCTGAACGCCGACACCACGGCCTTCATGCAGTGCCTGACCTCGGACCTGTTCAAGGACTTCCCGACGCTGCGCTTCCTGATCCCGCACGGCGGCGGCGCCGTGCCCTACCACTGGGGCCGATTCCGCGGCCTGGCGCAGGAGCTCAAGAAGCCGCTGCTGTCCGAGCACCTGCTGAACAACATCTTCTTCGACACCTGCGTCTACCACCAGCCCGGCATCGATCTGCTGAACACCGTGATTCCGGTGAAGAACGTGCTGTTCGCCTCGGAGATGATCGGCGCGGTGCGCGGCATCGACCCCGAGACGGGCCACTACTACGACGACACCAAGCGCTACATCGAGGCCTGCAAGATCCTGAGCGGCGCCGACCGCCAGCAGATTTACGAAGGCAACGCGCGCCGGGTGTTTCCGCGGCTGGACGCCGCGCTGAAGGCCAAAGGCCAGTAACCGAACAAGGAGGCTCATCATGAGCATGAATCAGCTGGGTATCGTGAAACGCAACATCGTGCGCGCCGACAAGGCCGCGGTCGACAAACTCTCGCAATTCGGTGTCGCTACCGTGCATGAAGCCATGGGCCGGGTCGGCCTGATGAAGCCCTACATGCGCCCCATCTACCCGCACGCCCGCCTGTGCGGCACGGCGGTGACCATCCTGCTGCAGCCGGGCGACAACTGGATGATGCACGTGGCCGCCGAGCAGTTGCGGAGCGGCGACGTGGCTGTGGCCGCCTGCACCACGGACAACTTCGACGGCTTCTTCGGCGATCTGCTGGCGACCAGCTTCAAGGCGCGCGGTGCCAGAGGCCTGATCATCGATGCGGGCGTGCGCGACGTGGCCGAGCTCGAGAAGATGAATTTTCCGGTGTTCAGCCGGGCCATTCATGCCAAGGGCACGATCAAGGCCACGCTGGGCTCGGTGAATATTCCGGTGGTGTGCGCCGGCGCCCTGGTCAATCCGGGCGACGTGGTGGTGGCTGACGCAGACGGCGTCGTCGTGGTGCCCGCTGCCATTGCGCAACAAGTGGCCGATGCGGCCGAGAAGCGCGAAAGCTTCGAGGGCGAAAAACGCGCCAAGTTCGCCGCGGGCGTGCTGGGCCTGGACCTGTACAAGATGCGCGAGCCGCTGGAAAAAGCCGGCCTCAAATACATCGACTGAAGATTCACCATGTCAAAACCCACCACCGGTGATTTCACCAAAACCCCTGGCTGGCTCGACTGGTACGCCGGCCCGAGCAAGCCCCGATTCAAACTGCCCGCAGACAGCGTGGACGCGCACTGCCACGTGTTCGGCCCCGGCGCCGAGTTTCCCTATGCGCCCGAGCGAAAGTACACGCCGTGCGACGCCAGCAAGGCCCAACTGTTCGCGCTGCGCGACCACCTGGGTTTCGGGAAGAACGTGATCGTGCAGGCCACCTGCCACGGCGCCGACAACCGCGCGCTGCTCGATGCGCTGCGCGCGGCCAACGGCCGCGCGCGCGGCGTAGCCACCGTCAAGCGCAGCGTGAGCGATGGTGAACTGCAGGCCATGCACGATGCCGGTGTGCGCGGCGTGCGCTTCAACTTCGTCAAGCGCCTGGTGGACTTCACACCCAAAGACGAGCTGCTGGAAATTGCCGGCCGCATTGCCCAATGGGGCTGGCACGTGGTGATCTACTTCGAGGCGGTGGATTTGCCCGAACTGTGGAGCTTCTTCACCGCGCTGCCGGGCACCGTGGTAGTCGACCACATGGGCCGCCCGGACGTGAGCAAACCGGTGGATGGCCCCGAGTTCGGGCTGTTCCTGAAGTTCATGCGCGAGCACGGCAACGTCTGGAGCAAGGTCACCTGCCCGGAGCGCCTGAGCGTGACCGGGCCGAAGGCTTTGAGCGGCGAGCAAAATGCCTACAGTGACGTGGTCCCGTTCGCCCGGCGCCTCGTGGACGAGTTCCCGGACCGCGTGCTCTGGGGCACCGACTGGCCGCATCCGAACCTGAAGGACCACATGCCCGACGACGGCCTGCTGGTGGATTTCATCCCGCATATCGCGCCGACGCCAGAGCAGCAGCGCAAGCTGCTGGTGGACAATCCGAACCGCCTGTATTGGGGAGCCTGACATGTCACTCGTCAAACCGTACCTGGACGTTCCGGGCACCACCATCTTCGACGCCGAGCAATCGCGCAAGGGCTACCACCTGAACCAGTTCTGCATGTCGCTCATGCAGGCCGCCAACCGCGAGCGCTTCAAGGCCAATGAGCGGGCCTACCTGGACGAGTGGCCCATGACCGAGGCGCAGAAGCAGGCCGTGCTCGCACGCGACCTGAACCGGTGCATCAGCCTGGGCGGCAACATCTACTTCCTGGCCAAGATCGGCGCGACCGACGGCAAGAGCTTTCAGCAGATGGCCGGCAGCATGACCGGCATGACGGAGGAGGAGTACCGCGACATGATGATCCACGGCGGCCGCTCGGTCGAAGGCAATCGGCGCACCGGCGAAGACGGCGACGCGCAGCCGCAGCACCAGCCCCAGGGCAAGGCAGGCCGAAGCGGCCAGAAAGCGAGTATCTGAAATGGCCAGAATCACCGCCAGCGTCTACACCTCGCACATCCCGGCGATCGGCGCCGCGCTCGACCTGGGCAAGACCCACGAGCCCTACTGGCAGCCGGTGTTCCAGGGCTACGAGTTCTCCCGGCAGTGGCTGAAGGACCATCGGCCCGATGTCATCTTTCTGGTCTTCAACGACCACGCCACCGCCTTCAGCCTGGACATGATCCCCACGTTCGCGATCGGCACGGCCGCCGAGTTCAAACCGGCGGACGAGGGCTGGGGCGCCCGGCCGGTGCCGACCGTGATCGGCCATCCGGAGCTCGCCTCGCACATCGCGCAGTCGGTGATCCAGCAGGATTTCGACCTGACCATCGTGAACAAGATGGACGTGGACCACGGCCTCACGGTGCCGCTGTCGCTGCTGTGCGGTGCGCAGGATCCGGTCAAGGGCGCCTGGCCCTGCCCGGTGATTCCGTTCGCCGTCAACGTGGTGCAGTACCCCGTGCCGAGTGGCCAGCGCTGCTTCAACCTGGGTCAGGCCATCCGCCGCGCCGTCGAGAGCTTCGACGAGGATCTGAACGTGCAGATCTGGGGCACGGGTGGCATGAGCCACCAGCTGCAGGGTCCGCGCGCCGGGCTCATCAACAAGGCATTCGACAGCGCCTTCCTCGACCAGTTGATCGCCGACCCCGCGACGCTGGCGAAAAAGCCGCACATCGACTATGTGCGCGAAGCCGGCAGCGAGGGCATCGAACTCGTGATGTGGCTGATCGCCCGCGGCGCCATGGCCGACGTGGCCGGCGGCAAGCCGCCCCATGTCGCGCACCGCTTCTACCATGTGCCCGCATCCAACACGGCCGTCGGCCACCTGATTCTGGAGAATTCATGATGTCCAAGACCCTCAAAGTCGCACTCGCGGGCGCCGGCGCGTTCGGCATCAAGCACCTGGACGGCATCAAGAACATCGACGGCGTGGAAGTCGTCTCGCTGGTCGGCCGGGAGCTGGACAAGACGAGGGAAGTCGCCGCCAAATACGGCATTGGCCACGTGACGACCGATCTGGCCGAGAGCCTCGCGCTGGCCGAGGTGGACGCCGTCATCCTGTGCACGCCCACGCAGATGCATGCCGAGCAAAGCATCGCCTGCCTGAAGGCCGGCAAGCATGTGCAGGTGGAGATTCCGCTGGCCGACAAGCTGGCCGACGCCGAGGCCGTGGTGGCGCTGGCGCGCCAGAGCGGCCGCGTCGCCATGTGCGGCCACACGCGCCGCTTCAACCCCAGCCACCAGTACGTGCACCGGCAGATCGAGGCCGGCAAATTCAACATCCAGCAGATGGACGTGCAGACCTACTTCTTTCGCCGCACCAACATGAACGCGCTGGGCCAGCCGCGCAGCTGGACCGACCACCTGCTGTGGCACCACGCCGCGCACACGGTGGACCTGTTTGCGTACCAGGCCGGCAGCCCGATCGTGCAGGCCAACGCCGTGCAGGGCCCGATCCATCCGCAGCTCGGCATCGCGATGGACATGAGCATCCAGCTCAAGGCCGCGAACGGCGCGATCTGCACGCTGAGCCTGTCCTTCAACAACGAGGGGCCGCTCGGCACCTTCTTCCGCTATATCGGCGACACGGCGACCTACATCGCGCGCTATGACGACCTGTTCACGGGCAAGGACGAGAAGATCGACGTGAGCAATGTGGCCGTGTCCATGAACGGCATCGAGCTGCAGGACCGCGAGTTTTTCGCCGCCATCACTGAGGGCCGCGAGCCGAACTCGAGTGTGGCGCAGGTGCTGCCGTGCTACCAGGTGCTGGACCGGCTGGAGCGGCAGCTGAACAAAAGCGCCTGAGGCCGCGGCTCGATAACCGCCGGGCAAAATGGGGTCGGATCACTCGCCGCGCAGCGGCGATGTGCTCCGACCCCATTTTTCGGACCCCGATTCACGTTCTACGAGGAAGCCCACCATGCAACAAAGACAACTCGGCCCCTTCACCGTCTCCGCCATCGGCCTGGGCTGCATGAACCTGAGCCATGCCTATGGCGTGCCGCCCCCGCCCGAGCAGGGTGAGCGCGTGCTGCTGGCCGCACTGGACGCGGGTGTCACGCTGTTCGATACCGCCGCGCTGTACGGTTTCGGCGCCAACGAAACGCTGGTCGGCAAGGTGCTGGCCAAACACCGCAGCCGCTTCACGCTGGCCAGCAAATGCGGCATGCAGGGCGTGGACGTGGCCGGCGACGGCAAGCTCGTGCGCGTGATCGACGGCCGGCCCGCAACCATCAAGGCCACCTGCGAGGCCAGCCTGCGCCGCCTGCAGACCGACGTGATCGATCTGTACTACCTGCACCGCTGGGACAAGAAGGTGCCGATCGAAGACAGCGTGGGGGCCCTGAGCGAGCTGGTGCGCGCCGGCAAGATCCGCGCCATCGGTCTGTCTGAAGTCTCCAGCGCCACGCTGCGCCGCGCGCACGCCGTGCATCCGATCAGCGCGGTGCAGACCGAATACTCGCTGTGGACGCGCAACCCCGAGATCGCCGTGCTGCAGGCCTGCCGCGAACTCGGCGCCGCGCTGGTCGCGTTCAGCCCGGTGGCGCGCGGCTTTCTGTGCGGCGCGGCTATCGACGTGAACGCGCTGGAGGCGAAGGACATCCGCCGCAGCATGCCGCGCTTTGCACCCGACAACCACGCCGCCAACCTCAAGCTGCTGCCGGCTTATCACGCGATCGCGCAGGAGGCCGGCTGCACGCCGGCGCAGCTTGCGCTGGCGTGGCTGCTGCACCAGGGCGAGCACATCATTCCCATTCCCGGCACCACCCGCGTCGCGCATCTGCAGGACGATCTGGGTGCGGCGCACGTCACCCTGAGCGCCGACGTGCTGGCCCGCCTGCAGGCGCTGATCAACCAGAACACCGTGAGCGGTGCGCGCTACAACGCCCAAAGCGCCAGCGAAGTGGATACCGAGAACTTCTGACGCGCTGGCCGTCGGTGGCGCACGGGGTGCATAGCCGAACGACCTGAACTCAACCTGATTCGCGACCTCATGCCAAACCCACCCGCTCCCTGAATCTCCTTGGCGCCACCAATTTCCGCGACCTGGGCGGTTATGCCGGCCGGGACGGGCGGCCGCTGCGCTGGCGCCGGCTGTTCCGCTCGGACCATCTGGCCGCGCTCACGCCGCAAGATGTGGCGGTGCTGTCCAGCCTGGGCCTGGGACGCGCCTACGACTTGCGCGGCGAGGCCGAGAGCGCGGCGCTGCAGGCCGTCGAGACCGACTACGGCGGCGTGCTGCCGTACCTTGAGAAGGCGTTGGGTGTGGGGCCGAAGGAGCGAGGGCGGTGGGCTGCGCTGTATCTTCAGGCGCCGAATGACATCTGGGCCGTGCCGCGAAGCAACTCTTCAAACAGAGTATCGGCGCCCATTTGACCGCCCTTGAGCATGATTTCCATCCCGTCGAGTGAATAGTTGTCGCTGTGCAGGTGGCACAGCGCCACACCTGGCGCCAGTTGCGCCTGGTAGGCCAGGCCCCAGGCATCGAGGGCCTGCACGGCGTGGCTGGAAGTGTCGCCCCCGGCAATGCCCAAGCGCTGTACAGGCACAGTCTTGAGAACGCACGCCAGCAGCTCGCCGCAGGCCTGCGCGAGCGCACGGGCATCGGCGGGCGTGCCGGCGTTGGCGGCTGAGCCCTGGCCTGAGGTGCAGGCCAGCACATGGTCGCCTTCCCCTAGCCGTGCAGCAATTTGGCCGCCCATATGCATGAGGTAGTCCCGGTCTTTTGCCAGGCGAGCGGCGTCCAGCACCACGTGCCGGTAGGACGTGGCGGCGCCGACCTGAAGCGCCGTCATTGGCGAAAGACTGCCCGCCAGAACCAGCACGGGCCCTTTCGCAGGAGCGACGGCGGCTTCGCGCCGAGCCGGCATGGTCTGCCAGTGTGCCGTGAGTGCCTGTACCACGCTGCTGGGCCCTGCGGTGAGCAGGCGTCTGCGCTGCGCGTGTTGCCAGATCAGACGGCCCACGGGGGCCAGATGGGCGGCATCTGCCACGTCAAAGAGCACGGCATCGGGACCCTGTGCGAGGAGGGCTGCTAGCTGCCGATCCAGCGCGTCATCGCCCTGCTCATAGTCGGGATAGGCGATGGAACTCACATGCTTCAGGCCCTGCTGTGCCAGGTGCAGTCGCAGGTCGGCTTCGTGCATGGGTGTGACCGGATGCTGGCGCATCGTGGGGTGACGGTCCAGTCGACTGATCGCGCCGTCTTTGCCCGCGCCCGCAAACAGGTTGCCGAACACGCAGTAGCGGCGCAGGTTGGGCTGGCCACCAACGACGGCGACCAGTGCATTGCCGGCATGTGGCCGCAGGATCTGGATGGCTGCGCCGATGCTGCCGATGTGCGCTGCGCTATCGAAGGTGGAGCAGGTTTTGTAGTGGATGACCGGCGCGTCCAGTGCTGCGAACAGGCGACCCACAGGCTCCAGTTCTGATTGCATTTCGGCGGGTGTCATGGCACGTGCTGCACCGGCAATACCCAGGCAATCGAGCGGACCGGCGCGTTCAAGTTGCGCGGTTGTCGGCAGCCCCAGAAACAGCAAGGTGCGAAGGCCGGCGCGCGCGGCGGTGGCGAGCGTGTCGGTGGCGCCCGTGAAGTCATCAGCGTAATAGGCAATCTTCAGGGCGCTATTCTCTATGTCGCTCGCAAGCATGGTCATTTACCGAAAAATGCAAGCGCAGCTGCGAGCTCGGGGGCTTGGCGGGCATAGTGGGCCAACGCGATGCCCTGGCGCGCGGCCGTCCAGGCCTGGCGAATGCTGGCCACGCCGGCAGCCGGGCCGTCCGGGTGGGCCAGAATGCCGCCGCCGGACATGAAGAGCAGGTCATCGCTTTTCACTGCGGCCCAGGTGGCAGGCACCGTGCCGGCCCACTGGCCCGAAGAAAATGCCGGCATGACGCGGTCATCAAAACCATCGGTGAGCGGTGTGTAGCAGTCGTGCGCCGATTCGATCACTTCTTCATCGGGCTGCGCAAACTTGCCCTGCAGACCGTGCACATGCATATGGTCCACCCCGGCGAGCCGCCACAGGGTCTGGTAGGCCTGAAACGACATGCCCAGCTGCGGATGCCGCGACAGTGCGCCGTAACCGTTGCGGTGGCCGTGCAGCGCCAGGCCGGTATGGCGACGCAGGGTCTGCATGGCCGAATAACCACACCAGTTGAGGCTGGCCATGACGCAGGAGCCTCCTTCCCGCTCGACCAGATCGGCGTGGCGTCGCATCGCGTCCAGCTCGTCGGTGATATTGAACGCGACCATGACATGTTTGCCGGTGCGCTGCTGGTGCTCCCGCACCATGGCCATGACCGCGGGAATGCGTTCGGCCAGCGGGGCGTGTGCCGGGTCGGCGCAAACCTCATCATCCTTGATGAAGTCCACGCCTGCCGCGCACAGCCGGGCGACCAGCCCCGCGGTTTGAGCAGCGGAAAAACCGACGTTGGGCTTGATGATGGTGCCGACCAGTGCGCCCGTGGTCACACCGGTGGCCCGGCGTGTACCCGCAATGCCGACCTTGGGCATGTCGAATTGTGCGCGGTAGGTGGCGGGCAGCTTCATCGTTTCCAGCCGCATCCCGCTGACCTCGCCGAGGTCATACAGGTTGCCGGACACGGTGGCGGCCAGCGTGGGCAGGTTGACGCCCACATTGGCTACCGGAAAGGAAATGCGCACCCTTGCGCGGCGCCAGGGGCCTTTGCGGTCCTGGCGCTCCAGCAGGGCATTCGGCAAACTTGGCGCGTTGACCGGCTCAAGTTCTTCAATCGATTCGACCGTGGCGCGGGCGCGCCGGCGCAGCTCATCGGTTTCGCCCTGCACGCGGGTGAAGGTGCCGCAGGACTGTTCGCCCGCCATTACCTCGGCGACACGCGCAGGCTCCAGCGGTGTTTCGATCAGGTAAGTGGCTTCGAAGCGGTCTGCGGGCATGGCGAAGCGTTTCAAAGCGTTCCCAGGTCGGGGAAGGGGCGCACCGGGTTACTGCCATCCCAACCTTCGGACGATCTGCGGATCAAGTCAAACATCTTGCCCTTGGGGCCGGCCACCTCGGACAACTCGATGACGGTACCGGGATGGTATTCGGTATCGAAATAAATGAAGCGGCCGTTCTCGCCGACTTCGCCGCTCATGACGGGCTTGAATCCCTGCTGGAGCAGCCGCGCCAGATCGGCGTCGTAGTGGCTGGTCCAGTAGGCGACGTGCTGCAGGCCGGTACGCCCCGCCTGCTGGAAGTCGCGGTACATCGAGGGCACATCGTTGCGGGTCTGGATCAGCTCGACCTGCACAAAGCCGGAATTGGCCAGCGCCACCGAGTTGTGCGGCTCGTGCGATTCACCGTGGTAGGTGTAGTTCTTGATGGGTACTTTGGGGTTGTAAAACCAGGGACCGACACCCAGGGTGGTGCTCCAGTAATTGATGGCCGCTTCAATGTCGTGCACGACGTAGCCCAGCTGGCGAATCTCGCCGAAAAATCTGCTCATGTTGTAGCCCCGGTGAGAGAGAAATGTTTTAGTGTTTGAGGAGACCGATGGAGAACCACGGCACGGCGGCAACCAGAATCAGGCCCAGCAGCAGCGCGCCAAAGTAGCCCCAGATGTGCTTGATGCCATCGGCCGGATCGACCTTGCTGACAGCGCAGGCGCCGTAATAGCCGACACCAAAAGGGGGGGCGAACAGGCCGATGCCCATTGCAAGAATGACGACCATGGCGTAGTGCACCTCATGCACGCCGACCATGCGGGCAATTGGGAACAACAGGGGACCAAACAACACAATCGCAGGAATGCCTTCGAGCACACTGCCCAGCACAATGAAGGCGACGATGGACACGGCGAGGAAGCCGTAGGCGCCGCCCGGCAGGCTGCCCATGAGATGCGCCAGGTCCTGCGAAAAGCCTGACTGCGTAAGTCCCCAGGCCATGGCTGTGGCGCAGCCCACGATGAAGATGATGGCGCCGGTCAGCGACGCAGTTTCAACCAGCATAGGCATGAGCCGGCGCCAGGCAAACTGGCGGTACAGGAGCAGGCCTGCCAGCGCCGAGTAGACGATGCCGATGGTGGAGACCTCCGTTGCGGTGGCTATGCCTTCGATCACCGCAGCGCGGATGACGAACGGCAGGACGATTGCGGGCAGAGCGACCACAAGCAGCTTGCCGATTTGGATTTTGCTGTGGCGCTCAACGGCGCTCAGGTCTTCATGGCGGTAGCGCCACCAGACCACCGAACACAGCGCCGCACCCAGCACCACAGCAGGCAGCAGACCACCGGTGAAGAGCGCGGCAATCGACACGCCAGTGACCGAGCCCAGCGTGATCAGCACGATCGAAGGTGGAATGGTTTCGGTCTGCGCACCGGTGGCCGACAGCAGCGCCACCAGCTCACCCGGCTTGGCGCCGCGCTTTTGCATTTCGGGAAACAGCACCGGCGCAATCGCGGCCATGTCGGCGATTTTGGAGCCTGAGATGCCCGAGACCAGATAGATGGCGCCGATCAGCACGTAGCTCAGACCGCCGCGTACGTGACCCAACAGGCTCGCGAGAAACCGGATCATGGCTTTGGCCATGCCGGTCATTTCGATCAGTGCACCCAGGAAAACGAAGAGCGGCACGGCCAGCAAAATCAAATGGGACATGCCCTCGTCAAGCCGCCCCACCATGACCACCAGTGGCGTCTGTGTGGTGAGGGCGAGGTAGCCGAACGTGGCCAGTGCAAACGAAAAGGCAATGGGAACACCGGAAAGAACATTGGCAGCCACCACCAGCACGAAGAAGATGATCAGGTTGGCCTTGCCCAGCGGCACAAGCAGGGGTTGCGCCAGCCAGAAAGCCAGCACCACGGCCGCCGTGCCGGCCAGGGCAATGGCGATCTGCTTGAAACTGCTGACGCGCAGCAATCGCAGCAGAGCGACGATGATCATCAACCCCATGCCCACCGGGATGGCCGCCGCACGCCAGGCGTTGTTGATTTCCAGCGCCGGCGTGACAATGAAGCTCTCTTCATACGCATACTGGTACGAGGGAAGCAGCACCAGCACGAGAAAGGCCAGCGATGCCGTGGTGGCCATTGTGTCCAGCAGAGCGCGTGTGTGTGGCCTGGTATTGTTGACCAGTGCCGTCATGCGCATGTGTTCTCCGCGGCGCAGCGCCACGACGGCGCCTAGCATGGACAGCCACAGGAACATGATGGAAGCCAGCTCGTCCGACCAGGTCAGCGGCTCGTGAAACACGTAACGCGAGACCACGCCGGCAAACAGGACGATGATTTCTGCCACCACCAGGACTGCCGTAATCGTCTCGACCACTTTGCCCAAGCCCCTGTCCACGCTATGGGACAGGGCACTCAGCGTGCTGGCCAGGCCATCCAGCGCGTTGGCAGGCGGTGCATGGGCCGCTAGCGTTTCGGACGTAAGGTGGGACATGGGATGCAAGCTCCTGCGCCAATGTTTCGGGAATAAAGCGGGTCAGACGCCGACGGCCAGCGCTGGGGTACCCCGCAGCGGCTGGGTAGCGTCGTGAATCAGGCCAGCTTGCCGACGGACTGCTCCAGCAGGTTCCAGGCTTCGCCGCCGAAGCGTCCCTTCCACTCGCTGTAAAAGCCGGCTTCACGCAGTTTGGTACGGAAGGTGTCGGACGCGGGGCGGTTGATGGCCAAGCCTTTGGATTGCAGGTCGGCCACCACGCTTTCGTTGAGTTTTTTGATGTCGTCGCGTTGCTGCAGGCCGGCTTCGTTGATCGCGCGCGCGACGATGGTTTTGAGGTCGGAGGGCAGCTTTTCCCATGTGCTGCCGTTGGCGATGAACCAGTAGCCGTCCCATATGTGGTTGGTCAGCGAGCAGAATTTTTGCACTTCATACAGCTTGGCGACCTGGATGATGGGCAGCGGGTTCTCCTGAGCGTCAACGATTTTGGTCTGTAGCGATGAATACACCTCGCTGAACTGCAGGCTGACTGGCGCGGCGCCCAGGCCCTTGAACATCGAGATTGACAGTGGGCTCACCGGCACGCGTATCTTCAGGCCGTCCATGTCTCTGGCCGTGGTGACCGGTGCCTTGCTGCTGGTGGTCTGGCGAAAGCCGTTGTCCCACATTTTTTCAAACGCGTAAAGGTGCGACTTGCTGATGGCGTCGCGCACATATGCCCCCAGCTTGCCGTCCATCGCACCCCAAACCTGGTTGTAGTCCGAGAACGCAAAGCCGACGGCATTGATGGCTGCGACCGGTACCAGCGTGGCGATGACCAGGGCTGAAGGTGTGAAGAAATCTATACCGCCGGAGCGCACCTGCGCCAGCATGTCGGTGTCGCCGCCAAGCTGGTTGTTCGGAAAGATCTTGATTTCAACCCGGCCCTTGGTTTCTTTCAGGATGCGGCCGGCGGCCTGTTGCGCCCGAATGTTCAGCGGGTGGGTGACGGGCAGGTTGTTGCCGTATTTGTACGAGAACTCCGCAGCGCGTGCCATGGACGGCAGGGCTGCGGCAACGCTGGCAACGGGTACGGCCGACAGGCTGCGCAAGACGCTGCGACGAGCAAGGGAGGTAGCAAGGGTCATTGGGTTGTCTCCAGTTTTGTTTTGATGCGTTTTGATGCATCATTGAATGAAAAGCTACGCAACAATAGGTTTATGTTGGCTGACGGTCAAATATTAAAAATGATTGATTTTGATGTATGAGTGTTAACCCGAATGTGATGAAAGGCGTGCTGCAGCGAGCCACGGTGGCCGATATTGCGAAGGTCGCCAAGGTGTCTACCGCCACCGTGGACCGGGTGTTGAACCGGCGTCCCGGCGTGCGTGATGCGACGGCCCAAAGGGTATTGAAGGCGGCGGCGGCACTGGACTACCTGCCCGAGACCGGGCTCTATGCAGCACTGGCTGCGCCGCCCATGCGCCTGACGTTTTTACTGCCCGATGGCAGCAACCGTTATCTGCGCATGCTGGGTGACACGGTGGGTTACTCGCAGGAGCATCTGTTGCCCTTCAACGTCAAGTGCCGCACCGAGCAGTTTGAAAGCTTCAACCCACAGCAACTCGCGGCCAGCCTGTTGCGCATGGGGCAGCGCAGCGACGGCATCGCCTTCATGGCGCTGGAGCATCCGGCGGTGCGTGAAGCGGTGAGCGTGCTGGCTGAAAAGGGCGTGTTGACCATCACGCTGATTTCAGACCTGACGGGCTCGCGGCGCGCCGGTTATGTGGGCCTGGACAACCGTGCGGCGGGACGCACCGCCGGCTACCTCGTCGGACGTTTCATCGGGCCCGGCGCACGCAGCGGCAAGGTGGCGCTGATTGCCGGCTCGCGCAGCTACAGCGCGCACGAAGAGCGCGAGGCCGGTTTTTTGCATGTGATCGAGGAGATGTTCCCGGCGCTGCAGGTGGTGGGCCTGCGCGAGGGTCAGGACGATGCGCAGAAAAATTACGAGCAGACGCGCACCCTGCTGGAGCAGCACCCGGACCTGGCCGGTATCTACAACATAGGCGGCGCGTCCGACGGGGTAGCGCGCGCGCTCAAAGAGATGGGGCGCGAGCACAAAGTGGTCTTCATCGGCCATGGCCTCACGCCCGACACGCGCGCCATGCTGATCGACGGCAGCATGGATGCGGTCATCACCCAAAGCCCGCAGACAGCCATGATGAGTTGTGTGCGCATGTTCACAAACCTGCGCGACAAGCGTGACCTGATGAGTGGCGTGGATGCCGTGCGCAGCCAGGTGATTTTCAGGGAAAACCTGCCTTAGCCGCGGTGGTGGAACACTGAAAGGAGCTTTCCGGCAGCGCAAGGTTTCTTGGCGGCCCCCTAAAATTGGCTCAATAGAGAACCCATGAGCCAACTGCTCATCAACGATTGACCGAACGACCCCAACCCAACCTGAGTCGCGACCTCATGCCAAACCCCACCCGTTCCCTGAACCTCCTTGGTGCCACCAATTTCCGCGACCTCGGTGGCTATGCCGGCCAGGGCGGGCGGCCGCTGCGCTGGCGCCGGCTGTTCCGCTCGGACCATCTGGCCGCGTTGACGCCGGACGACGTGGCGGTGCTGTCCAGCCTGGGCCTGGCGCGCGCCTACGACTTGCGCGGCGAGGCCGAGAGCGCGGCGCTGCCGTATGCGTTGCCGGGCGTGGCAGTGCACGCGCTGCCGATCGAGCCCACGGTGGTGCAGCGCCTGAAGGATCTATTGGAGTCCGGCCACCAGCTCACGCCCCAGGACACGGTGCGCCTGATGCAGCAGACCTACCGCGCCTTCGTGCACGACAACGCGGCGCGCTTCGCGGCACTGTTCGGCCACCTGCTGGAGAGCGATGCGCCGCTGGTCTTTCACTGCACGGCCGGCAAGGACCGCACCGGCTTTGCCGCGGCGATGATCCTGCTGGCACTGGGCGTGTCGCGCGCCGTGGTGATGCAGGACTACCTGCTGACCAACGAGCTGTTTCGCATGCCGCACAGCGCCGCCCCCGGCCGCGCGCCGCAGGAGGTGCTGGACGTGCTGTGGCGCGTGCAGCCCGATTTTCTCGACGCGGCGCTGCACGCCGTCGAGGCCGACTATGGCGGCGTGCTGCGCTACCTCGAGAAGGCGCTGGGTGTGGGATCGAAGGAGCGCGAGCGGCTGGCTGCGCTGTATCTTCAGCCGCCAGGCTAGCACGGCGCTTCCAGAAACATAGCTGCTTGCGCAGGTGAGATATGGGCTACAGACCAATCCGGTGTCGGACCTGTTCAGGGGCGCAATCCCTCAGCGCTTCGCTTTCTTCTCAGGTTTCGACTTGCCAGAACTGTTGAGGGCAACTGCCTGGTGAACGAGCGCCTGGAAGGCGGACCCGTCAACTTCTTCGCCCTCAAAGATGTCGATCGCGCGGCGTACGTTTCCGTCGAGACTCGCGTTGAAGAGACGGGCCGGGTCCTTCAGCGACGCGCCCTTGGCGAAGGTCAGCTTCACCTTATCCTTGTAGGACTCGCCCGTGCAGATGATGCCGTCGTGCGACCAGACCGGCGTGCCCATCCATTTCCACTCCTCCACGACGTCCGGGTCGGCTTGCCGGATGAGCCTGCGCATTCGGCCGAGGGCTTCCCCGCGCCAGTCCGCGAGTTCGGTGATTCTGTTCGAGATAAGCTCCGATGCCGGCTGGCCCTGCGCTTCGATGTTCAATCTTGTCACTTTGAGGTTGAAGAGGTTCGTAACGATCGCCGCAAGGAGCGTTGCCCTGGCACCCACACGCTGCAACGCACAGTGCGCGTCAGGCCGGCTCCAGCCCATTGCGGCGCTTGATGTCGGCGGCCGCGGGCGAGACCATGAAGTCGAGCAGCTCGCCGACCGCTGGCGCCTGTGTTGACGTCACCGACAGGCCCGCCGAGAACGTGGTGACGATCTGGATCGCCGGCGGCAGCGGGCCCAGCACGTCGATGCCCTCCTGGTGAATCAGCTCGCTCAGCTGCTGGAAGCCGAGTTCGACCTCGCCCCTGGCCACCAGTGAGCCCACGGGCACGCCGGGCGGCGCCTGCACGATGCGGCTCTTGATCGCGTCGGCGATGCCCCAGCGCTCGAACAGCTTGGCCAGGTGCACGCCGCTGGGGCCGGTCGAGTAGCCGAGGCTGCGCGCCGCCAGGACCGCCTGCCGGACCGCTTCTTCGGAGTCGATGCCGGGCCGCGCCGCGCCGGCCCGCACCGCGATGGAAACGCCGGAATGGACCAGGTCGACCCGGCTGCCGGGCACGATCCTGCCGGCTTCGATCAGCTTGTCGATTGCATTGGCCGCGAGGATCACCACGTCGAACGCCTCGCCGTCCTGCACGCGCCTGGCCGCGTCGACGCCGCCCACCGACTCGACGCTTACCTGCTGCGGGGACGTCTGCTGGAACTGGGCGACAAGTTCGGCCAGCACTTGCCGGGTTGCCATCGATGAAATGATGCTGATGTTGGATGTCATGGAGCTGCCTTGGATGCGTTGCGGGCCGGGCCGGGGCCAGCGCCGAAAGAGATTATTTAAGCACAGCCCGCCGGCAGCAATACCGAGCTGGTGATGACCGGGCCGGTGGACGGCCACGATGGCCACCAGCTGCTGCTGCGCGGCGGGCCGATGTGGTCCGTGTCGCTGGGCGTTTGTCAACAAGGTTGGGCTGCTCGCGCCTTGAGCGCGCGCCGCACGCCGGTTTCGAGCGACGCCGGGGTCACAACTGGCGTTCACCACAGCGCGCCAGATGTTCCACCAGCAGCCGTGCGGCGGGTGAGAGCGTGGTCTCGTCCCGAAAGCACATGGCAAAGCGCCGCCGGGCCCAGTCGTCGGTCAATGGGATGACGCGCAGTCCGAAGGTGACGGCGTAAGGGTGCGCCACCTGCACCGGGACGACGCTGATGGCCAGGTTAGCGCAGACCACGCGCAGGACGGCATCGAAGTTCGACACGACGACGCGCTGCACCAGCGGCTGGCCCATGCGGGTGGCGGCGCGCTGCAGCATGACCTGCACCGCGCTGGCCGCCGGCAGGCTCACATGCTCATACCCCAGCGCCTGCTCGAAGCGCAGGGTATCCAGCGCAGCCAGCGGATGCGCCGGGTGCACCACGACGGCCAGCTGGTCGGCGCGGTAGCGGCGCGACTGCAGTCCCTGAAAGTCGGCCGCATCCCAGCAGATGCCGAGCGAGGCGCTGCCTTCCCGTATCCGGCGCACCACGCCGACGCTGACGTCCTCCTCCATGTCGACCCGGATGTCGCGGTACTGCGGGTTCTGCAAAAACGCAGCGACGTCCTCGGCCAGCGATTCGGCCAGCACCGACGCCGTTGCCAAAATCCGCACCTGGCCGCGGATGCCCGAGGCGTAGGCCGACATATCGCGCTCGATGCGGCTGGCGCTGGCCAGCATGGCGCGCGCATGCTCGAGCAGCGTTTCGCCGGCGGGCGTGGGCTCGACACCACGCCGGCGTCGCACCAGCAGTCGCGTGCCCGCGGTGTCCTCCAGCACCGCCAGCCGCTTGCTGATGGCCGAGCCCACGATATTGGCCTGCTCGCCCGCGCGCGCGATGTTGCGGGTCTCGCACACCGTCACAAACAGGCGCAGGGTGGTCAGATCGAGGTCGCGCATGGCAAATTCCTTTGGCCGGGATTTTCGTGAAATTCCATTTGGGAATCTTAAAGCTTCCAAAATTGATTTTGTGAATCATCAAGGAATTTCTAAACTGCGCCCATTCCTTACCCAACAGTCCGGAGACACCGCGTGGCCGCTTCTGATTCTTCCCCTTTGCCGCGCGAGGCCACGATCCGCGAGGTGGGTCTGCGCGATGGCCTGCAAAGCATTGCCCGCGTGTTGCCCACCGCGCAGAAGATGGCGTGGATTCGCGCCGCCCATGCGGCCGGCCAGCGCGAGATCGAGGTCGGCTCCTTCGTGCCCGCGCGGCTGCTGCCGCAGCTGGCCGACACGGCCGAGCTGGTGACCTTTGCCAAAACCCTGCCGGGGCTGTTCGTGTCGGTGCTGGTGCCCAATCTCAAGGGTGCCGAACGCGCGATCGACAGCGGGGCCGATCTGATGATCGTGCCGCTGTCCGCCAGCCACGCGCACAGCCTGGCGAATCTGCGCAGGACGCCCGACGAGGTGGTGCAGGAGGTGGCCCGCATCCGCGCCGCGCGCGATGCTGCGGGCTCGAACATGATCCTTGAAGGTGGCGTCGGCACGGCCTTTGGCTGCACCCTGCAGGGCGAGGTCGAGGAGGGCGAAGTGCTGCGCCTGATGCAGGCCCTGCTCGATGCCGGCGCCGACCGCGTGAGCCTGGCCGACACCGTGGGCTATGCCGATCCGGCCAGGGTGCAGCGCCTGTTCAGCAAGGCGCGCGCCCTGGCCGGCGACCGGCTCTGGTGCGGCCATTTCCACGACACGCGCGGACTCGGCCTGGCCAACGTATATGCGGCGCTGCAGACCGGCGTGACGCGCTTTGACGCGTGCCTGGCCGGCATCGGCGGCTGCCCGCATGCGCCCGGGGCCAGCGGCAACGTCAGCACCGAGGACCTGGCCTACATGCTGCGCAGCATGGGCATCGCCACCGGCGTGGATATCGCCCAACTGCTTGCGCTGCGCCAGCAGGTGGCCGGCTGGCTGGACGGCGAAACCCTGCACGGCACGCTCTGGAAGGCCGGCCTGCCGAAAACCCTCACCTGCGTTCAGCCTCGGGGTGAACGTGTCTTGTCCTGAGGTTCACAAAATGAATAGCGCACCTTCAAAACCCCTCCCGCTGACCGGCCTGCGCGTGGTCGAATTCACCCACATGGTGATGGGCCCGACCTGCGGCATGGTGCTGGCCGACATGGGGGCCGAGGTCATCAAGGTCGAGCCGATCGACGGCGATCGCACGCGCCATCTGCTGGGCGCGGGCGCGGGCTTCTTCCCCATGTTCAATCGCAACAAGAAGAGCATTGCCATCGATTTGCATCACCCCGCGGGCGCCGAGGTGGCGCGCAAGCTGGCGGCCAGTGCCGACGTGGTGGCGGAGAACTTCAAGCCCGGCACCATGGGCAAATACGGGCTGGACTATGCGAGCCTGAGCCGGGTCAACGAGCGCCTGATCTACGTGAGCCACAAGGGCTTCCTGCCCGGCCCGTACGAGCACCGCACCGCGCTCGACGAGGTGGTGCAGATGATGGGCGGCCTGGCCTACATGACGGGCCGTCCCGGCGACCCGCTGCGCGCCGGCACCAGCGTGAACGACATCATGGGCGGCATGTTCGGCGCCATTGGCGCTTTAGGCGCACTGATCCAGCGCGGCATCACCGGCCGCGGACAGGAAGTGCAGAGCGCGCTGTTCGAGAACAACGTGTTCCTGATGGGCCAGCACATGCTGCAGTACGCCGTGACCGGCAAGCCGGCGGCACCGCTGCCCGCGCGCGAGAACCCCTGGGCCGTGTACGACGTGTTCAGCGTGAAGGACGGCGGCCAGATCTTCCTGGCGGCGGTGAGCGACGCGCAATGGGCCGTCTTCTGCGACGCGCTGGGCTTTGCCGACCTCAAGGCCGATCCGGCGCTGGCCACCAACAACCAGCGCGTGCAGGTGCGACCCAAGCTGTTGGCGGATCTGCGCGGGCGCCTCGCGCATTTCACGGCGGCCCAGTTGGCTGCCATCTTCGAGAAAGCGGGCCTGCCGTTCGCCCCCATCGTCAAACCCGAGGAACTGCTGGACGACCCGCACCTGCGGGCCACCGGCGGGCTGGCTGACGTGCGCCTGGTCGACGGCGCCAGGGCCGGCCAAACTGCCAAGGCCGCGCTGCTCCCGATCACGATGGACGGGGGCCGCCTGGGCCTGCGCCTGCAGCCGCCCACGCTGGGCGAACACACGGCGGGACTGCTCGCAGGCCTGGGTTACGACGCGCAAGCCATCGAGGCCCTGCAGGCGCAGGCGGCCGTTGCCTGATTTTTCACATTCACCACATTCACATAAGGAGACCACCATGACACAAACCCTGCCGACCTTTTCCCGGCGCAAAACCCTGAGCCTGCTCGGCGGCATGGCATTGGGGGCGGGTGCCCTAAGTTCGCCCAGGGCGCTGCTGGCGCAGATCAGCGACCGGCCCGTGCGCTTCATCCTGCCCGTGGCGGCAGGCTCCGGCGTCGACACGATCATGCGTGCGACCAGCGCTGCACTGGCGCAGGCGCTGGGACACCCGGTCGTGATCGAAAACCAGGCGGGGGCGGGCGGCATCGTGGGCACCGCCGCCATGGTCAAGTCGGCGCCCGACGGCTTCACGCTGAGCGTGGTCTCGAACAACCACGTGATTTTCCCGAGCGTGTACAAGACGCTGCCGTTCGATCCCCTCAATGACATCACTCCGATCTCGGTGCTGGGCTCGACGCCGATGGTGCTGGTGGTCAATCCGGTCAAAATCCACGCCACGAATTCGAAAGAACTGGTGGCGCTGCTCAAGGCCAGGCCGGGCGCGTACAACTACGCGTCATCGGGCAACGGCACCATCCTGCACCTGGCGGCCGAGATGTTTCTGCAGGAAGCGGGCGTGCAGGCCCATCACATTCCGTACAAGGGCGTAGGCCCGATGATTTCCGACCTGATCGGCGGCCAGGTTGACATGGGCGTGCTGTCGCTGCCGTCGGTCCAGGGCCACCTCAAGAGCGGCGCGCTGCGCGCCATCGGCACCTCGTCGCCGCACCGCCTGGCCGCGGCACCGGAGATTGCGACCTTTGTGGAACAGGGCCTGCCCAACTATCTGGTGGACGGCTGGTTTGCCGCGGTGGGGCCCAAGCGCCTGCCGGCGCCTGACGTTAAGCGCATCCACACAGCCTTTGTCACGGCTTTCAGCGCGCCCGAGGTGAAGGACACGATGGCCCGGCAGGGCAACACCATTTCGACGACGACGCCGGAAGAGGCCGCCGCGTTTTTCCGCACGGAGATGGTCAAGTACGCGAAGCTGGTGAAGGCGGCGGGCATCGAATTGGCGTAGGGAGCAGCATGCGAGCCCGCTGGCGCTGCGCCGTGCGATGCTTTGCGCGAGTCTTTGGATACTACAAATAGAATAGCACCTCACGCCCATTGGATAAGGGCTTGAGGCGCTTTTGGCTCGTGGATCCCGGGTCAAGCCCGGGATGACAGCGTCAGAGCGTGTCGATAAAGCTGCGCATGTCGACGCGACTCAATCCTTGTACGACGGATCTGTCCGGTCCAGGAGTCGCAGCAGCGCCTGCCAGTCGCGACCCTGCACAGAGCTGTCGTCGCCCGCAAACTGGGCAGCGGTGCGGTCGCACACGGCCGGGCTGGGGCGGGTGACGCTGGCATTGCCTGCCAGCGCGGCGATCTGGATCTGGCACGCACGCTCGAGGAAGTACATGAACGCGAAAGCCTCCGGCACACCGCGCCCTAGGGTTAGCAGGCCGTGATTGCGCAGGATCAGCGCATCCTTGTCGCTCAAATCGCGCACCAGCCGCTGCCGCTCCTCGTCATCCAGCGCAATACCTTCGAAGTCATGGTAGGCCACCCGGCCGTGGAACATCAGCGCATGCTGGGAGATGGGCAAAAGCCCGTCGCTTTGCGCAGCCACGCCGGACCCGGCCAGGGTGTGCGTGTGCAGCACGCATCCGACTTCGGGTCGCGCCGCATGGATGGCGCCGTGGATCACGAAGGCGGCAGGATTGACGTCGAGCCCCACGTCCTCGACGAGGCGGCCGTGCACGTCCACCTTTACCAGGTTTGAAGCCGATATTTCTTCGTACAGCAGGCCGAACGGGTTGATCAGGTAGTGCTCATGCGAGCCGGGAACGCGCGCCGAGATGTGGTTGTAGATCCAGTCGGTCATGCGGAAATGCGCCACCAGCCGGTAGCAAGCCGCCAGTTCCACACGCGCGGCCCATTCCTCGGGGCTGACGGCGTGTTTCAGCGCTTTGCGTTGTTCGAGTAGTTGCTTCAGCGATTCGTTGTTCAGCATGATGGATTCTTGAGATGAAATGGGAGAGCGCGCGCGTTCACAGATTCGCCCTTCACACCACGAGGTAACTCTCCAGTTTTTCCCGGGTGAATAAAGCGAGCGGGCCGCCGGCGACGCACTCGCCGTGGTCGAGAACGAGAACGTGGTCGGAAATCTGCATCAGGAACGAAAGGTTCTGCTCCACGACGACGAACGCGGCGCCGGCCTCGCACCGCGCGCGCAGCAGCACCGCCATCTTCGTGATGTTCTCCGGCTGCACCCCTTCCGTGGGCTCGTCCATCAGGCTCAGGGGCGCAAGCAGCCCCAGCGTCCGGGTGAAGGACAGCAGCTTGCGCTCGCCGCCGCTCAGCGAGCCAGCGCGTTGGGCCGCGCGCTCCTCCAGGCGGGGAAAGGCCTGGAAGTACGGCTGGTAGCGCGACATGTCGCGGGTTCGAAGGTGCAGGCGCAGGTTTTCGCTCACGCTCAGGTCGCCGAACACGGTGTCTTCTTGCGGCGCGTAGGCCATGCCGGCGGCCAGCCGATGCTGCGGCGGGACATCGGCCAGATCGAGCCCCGCGGCGCCAACTTCACCCTCCATTAGAGGGATAAAGCCGGACAAGGCCCGCATGAGTGTGGTTTTCCCGACCCCGTTGCGTCCCAGCACACCGAGCACCTGGCCAGACTGCAGTGAGCCGCTGATACCGCGCAGGACCTGTGTATCCCCGTACCCCGCCACAACGTCCCTGAACTCAAGCGCAGCGCTCACTTATGGCCTCCCGCATAGACGGCGCGAACCTTCTCGTTGGCTTGCACCTGCGCCAGAGAGCCCTCGGCCAAGAGGCGTCCCTGATGCATGACGTACACGTGGTCGGCGATGCGCTCCACCGCGCTCATGTCGTGCTCGATCACCAAGGCCGCTGCGTCGAGCCGCTGCGCCACAGTCTTGATCGCATCCATCATGCGCTGGGTCTCCCCCGGCGAGAGCCCCGCACAGGGTTCATCCAGCAACATCAGGCGCGGCTCCGGCAAGGCCATCATTACGAATTCAAGCGCCTGGCGGTCACCTTGGGAGAGCCGGCCTGCAGGGATGTCGAGGCTGTTCCGCAGTGCCGGAAACAGGTTCAGCAGCTCCTGAAGCAGCGGCGTTTGCCATTGCTTCGGCCGGTTGCTCAGTGATTGCAGCCCGTGCAACCGGTTGGCCCACAGGGCAATTGCCAGGTTGTCACGGACGTCCAGTTGACTGAACACCGAAGGAATCTGGAACTTGCGTCCGATACCGAGCCGTGCCACCCGCCAGGCGGCCCAGCGTCCTACTTTTTGGTCCGCAAACTGGATGCTTCCCGATTGCGAGGGCAGGCGGCCCGTCAGCGTGTTGAATGTCGACGTTTTGCCTGCGCCGTTGGGGCCGATCAGGCAGCGAACGCCGGGGCCGCTGAGCTTCAGCGAGAGGCCATTGATGATGGCGATGCCCGAAGCACCGCTGTACACATCGTCGAACGCCAACTCGGCACGTGAGCTTCTTGATGCGGGGAAGATGGCAGGCGCGGCCTCCACGGGCGCGGATATCTGCGCCGACGTGGCAGGCCCCCGGTTGAGCAGCCTTGTGACGAAGCCGGCGATGCCGTCGGGGAGAAATCGGACCACCGCCATGAATGCGATTGCAACGACGACTTCCCAATACGCGAAGTTGTCGCGCAATTCCGAGGACGCATAGCCGACCAGCACGGCTCCGAGCAGGGCGCCAAAGGGGCTGGCCTTGCCGCCAACTGCCGCCCAGATGACGAGCTCGGTCGACAAGAGGAAGCCGACAGTTTGGGGCGTGACGATGCCTTGGTGAGGAGCGAACAGCACGCCAGCTGCGGCCGCGCACAGCGCCGAGAGGCCAAAGGCCAGGGCCTTCATGCGGTCGGTCGCGAAGCCGAAGAACTGCAGCCGGTCCTCGTTCTGCGAAATGGCGCTCCAGAGTGTGCCGATGGGACGGCGCAGCATCACGGTCAAGCCAGTCGTGCTGACCAGCGCCAGTGCAGCCACTGCCCAGTACATCGCCCCATAGCGGTCGAGCCCCGGCAATTCAGGGATTTCGGTCATGCCGTTGAAGCCACCGGTGAGCGAGCTGAACCGGTTGGCGGCCAGGAAGCCCAACATCGTCAAGGCCAGCGTGATGAGTGAAAAGTACGGGCCGCTGTGGTAGCTGCGCGCGAACACCAGGCGCGCGACGGCCCAGGCCAACACGGCGGGAGCGAGCGCAGCGAGCGGGAGCAACAGGTACCACACGGCATCGGCCTGTGCGGCCTTCAGGATGCCGCCGCTGAGGTAGGCGCCCAGCCCGAAGAACAGGGCGTGTCCCAAAGGCAGGAAGCCCAGCCGCCCCCAGCACAGCGCCACGCCCTGAGCGGCGACCCCATACAGGAGGAACAGTCCTATTTGATAGGCCAGGAATTCGTTGCCGACGAAGGGCAGCAGCACCAGTGCAGCCGCCAGGAGCACCGGCGCTACCCAAGGCCGCATTCCGCCCAGGCGCAAGGTGATCGACAAGGCAGGACGTGAACTAGCGGCGGCCATAAAGCCCTTGCGGTCGTAACCAGAGGAAGAGGATGGAAAGAACGAGTACCGCGGCGTAGCCCGCGGTCTGGTCAATCAGGCTGGAGATGCCGGCCTGTGTCCCGCCGATAAGCCCGACGCCACTGGTCAGCCCCGCCAGTGAGCCCAGCCCGCCGACCACCAACACAAAGAACGCGTTCAGCAGATAGTCCACGCCCATGGCCGGCTCCACTCGAACGATGGGTGCGAGCAATACCCCTGCCAGGCCTGCCAGCACGACACCCATGACGAAGGCCCGCGTCGCCAGCTTGCCGGTGTCGATGCCGAGCGCCCGCGCCAGGGTGGGGTTGCCCGTCATCGCGCGTACCTTCAAACCGGCGTTGCTGCGGCGATACCAAAGCACAAGAGCGAGCATCAGCACGACCGTCAGAGCCATCAGGAAGAGCCGATAGGCCGGATAGGACGTGCCCAGAAATGCCATGGGTGCGGCTGCGCTGCTTTGGACGTTCTGGTAGCCCTTGCCAAAGATGGCTTCCACCAGATTGCGCAGGAGTATGGACAGGCCCCAGGTTGCCAGCAGCGTGTCGAAGGGGCGCGCGTACAAGGGGCGGATGAGCCATCGCTCCACCGCCCATCCGAGTGCGCCACAGATCGCGATGGCCAGTGGCACAGCGGCTGGGAGCGGCAGCCCCAGCTTCTGCACCACCACCACGGCGTAGGCACCCAGCATGACGAATTCGCCATGAGCCATGTTCATGACCCCCAGTAGTCCGAACACAATGGCCAGACCCAGCGTCGTCAAGGCGAGCGTGCACAGGGCGTAACCCAGGTTCAGCCCGGTCAGTACTGTGGCGCTGTCCATCATCAGGGTCTCCAGCTCAGACTTTGCAGGTCTGCCCCGAGGGGACGTGCGGGAAGGTCTTCACAACCTTGAACCCGGTACTGGCGACCTCGGCAACATAGATGTTCTGGTCGACGTGGCGGGCATGCATCGTCACCGAACCGCGCGGTCCTTCGTAGCTCGCGCCTTCCGACGCGTGTTCCATGGCCGCGACTTTCAGGTTGTTGGCCTTCTTGGCGATGGCACTCAGCATGAGGAAGCCTTCGAACACCGACTCGGCCAGGCCGTTCAGCGCCGGTGCCTTGTCTCCAAAACGTTTGAAGTAAGCCGTGGAGAATCCCTTGGCAGCAGGCGTATCGATGTTGGCGAAGTAGCCGGCGCTGGAATACAGGTTCTTTGCGTTCTGCACCCCGATGCCCGCCAGCGTGTTTTCTTCAATCAGGGAGCCGATGCGAACCACCTTGTCCGCCAGGCCGAAACCTGCGAACGCGCGATTGAAGGTGACCGAGGAGCCGCCAACCAGCGACACCAGTACAGCGTCCGCGCCACTGTCCCGGATGCGCGCCAAACTCGAGTCGAAGTTGTCGACCGAGAATGGCTGGTACTCGTCCCCCACGACCGTGCCACCCGCCTTGGTGATGTAGCCCTTGGCCGCCGCGTTGGTGTTGCGACCCCAGATGTAGTCGTTGCCAATCAGGTACCACTTCTTGACCTTGCGCTCGGCCATGAGCCAGGGCAGGGGCAGTTCGAGCTGCTGGGGCGGTGTCTCGCCGTTGAAGTAGGTCCCGACGCTGCAATCGCCGCCTTCGTAGACAGGCGTGTAGAAATACGGGACCTGACCCTTGAACAAACCCTCCAGCGCGCCGCGAACGGCGCTGTCATGCATACCGATGAACACTTCAGCACCGTTGCCTTTCCACAGTTTGAGCGCCGCCTGTCCGGCTTCGGCCGGCGCAAGCCCACCGTCGCCGATGAGCAGATCCACTTTGCGCCCGAGGACGCCACCGCGGGCGTTGAGCTGCTCTACCGCCAGCTCGGCACATGCCTTGGCGGACGGTCCGAACAAGCCCGCCGGTCCGGTGAGCGGCACCATCACCGCGACCTTGAGCGGGCTAGCGGCCCAGGCCGAAGCCATCGGTTGCATGGCGCCGGCAAGAGCGACGGCGGCGCTGGAGACAAAAGTTCTGCGTTGCATGTGAATTTCCTCGGGTTGTCGTCGGGTGGTGGATAAGAGGTGCTTGCGGTTTAGAGTGGAGCCAGGGTTGGCTTCGGGAGAACACGTTCGATGGCGGCGGCAACCGACAGCAGCCGGCGATCGGAATGGGCGGGCCCGTCGAGTGCCAAGCCCACCGGCAGGCCATCCGGCGCCATGCCTGCCGGCAAGGTCACGCCCGGAATGCCGGCGTTGCTTCCGGGGTCGGTGTTGCGGATGAAGGTTGGGAACGAAGGCTGCTGCTGGCCGTTGAACTCGACCGTGTCTTGTGGGGAGACTGCGCGCGCGGTCAGCGGGGTCGTGGGGAACACCAGCGCCTCCACCTGATACTTTGCGAAGGCCGTGGAGTAAACCTGTTGCAACTTCTCCCGGGCGGTCAGGGCCATGGCATAGGTATCCTGCGGAATCCCTCCACTCGCCAGAAGCGGCTGGAGCAGGCCGGCGACGTCCTGATTACCAATGCGCGCCACCAGTTCTGCCAGGCTGATGCCGCTCGCTGAGCTTTCGAGGTAACGGGTCATGTCTGGGATGAACTCGTAAAGCGCGATGGGGAAGCCCGCCGCCTCGTTGTGTTGGTCCAGTTCCGGAAGGTCTACGTCCACGAGTACCACACCGGCGCGGCGCAGGAGTTCAAGCGCTGCCTGCGTTACCGTAGACACGCCACCGTCAAGGCCTTGCCAGAAGCGCCCACTCGGCAGCCCCAGCCGCAGGCCTGCGAGCGATATGGGCGCAACCGGCTCGGCATCGCCGGTGAGGACAGTGTCCAGCAAGGCCAAGTCCTCGGTACAGCGCGCCATCGGGCCGGCGGTGTCCCGGGTCGACGAAATTGGCGCGATACCTCTTCCTGAGACCCGGCCAACGGTCGGGCGCAGGCCCGCAATGCCGCACAGGGCGGCCGGGACGCGAACCGAGCCACCCGTGTCCGTCCCAATCGCTGCGGGCACCAGGCCTGCGGCCACCAGGACGCCGCAGCCACCGCTGCTACCGCCGGGAATGCGATCCGTTGCCCAGGGATTGCGGGCAATGCCCGTAACCCTGTTGTGATTCGTAATTCCGAATGCCAGCTCGTGCATGTTCGCTTTGCCACTGATGAGGGCGCCGGCCGCACGTAGCCGTTCGGTCACGGCGGCGTCCCGCGATGGCTTGTTGTCGAGCAACGCCGTGGTGCCGACCGACGTTGGCCAGCCGACCGCGTCGATGTTGTCCTTCAGCGCGATGGGCATACCCAGCAGTGGCACGGTCTCGCCGGCAGACCGACGGCTGTCGGCAACGCGGGCCTGCGCACGAAGCAGATCAGGATCGAAGCCGACATAGCCACCAAGAGCGGTGTGAGTTGCCGTGCGGGCAATCAGGGTCTCCGCATACTCGGCACTGGAGGTCTCACGATTGGCCAGAGCGCGTATGAGCGATGCGAGGGAAGGGTAGTCGGTGACGGACATGTGGAAGAGCCTCAAGTTAAGGGACGGACCCGGCGGGCCCGTTCCGCGTCTTCAGATTCATGTGCGCAGTTTAGGCCGCTGTGTTGCTTGCGGTACTCCCAAGAATGAGGGGGGAATTACCCGGATCGGCGCCCACGCTTCGGGGCCGCAGCGCACGGCTGGGGGCCTGCCCATTGACACTGGCCGGAGCCTCCACTACGATTTCCGGCTTGCCGAGGCATGGTTCTTGCGTGCTTTGTGTCCGTGGCAGTCATCCTGAAATAACCGTTTGCCGATGTACCTGAACGAAAGCAAGTCCCGCCTGTTGGCGGACGTTTTACAGCTTTTGGCCGGCGCCCAAGAGGTGGATGACCTGCGCCAGGAGCTGGCGAAACCCATTGCGCAACTGGTCGAGGCGGATTACCTGTCGTCGCGCGATTGGGACCCGGTGTCTGGCAGGTATTCGATTTGCGCGGGATACAACGTCTGCTCGTCGCACATTCAATCCTACGATGCTTACTACCAGTTCCACGACCCCGTGACGCCCAAGCTCAGAGAGCGGCGAAGTCCCACGCGCGTGTCGGACGTCATCTCGCAGGATGAGCTGGTTCACACCGAGTTTTTCAACGACTTTCTGCGTCGCGACGGGCTGTACTGGGGCGTCAACCTTTACGCCTATGCGGGCGCTGACTGTGTCGGCGACCTCGTGATCTTTCGTTCGCAGCAGCGGCAGAATTTTGATGCGCAAAGCTTGCAGATTCTGAATCTTATTCAGCCGGCCTTCACTGCCGCACTGGTGCGTTTGCAAAAAAAAGTGGCGTTGGTGACTGACATCTTGCCCAAGCCTGACGCGGGGCTGCCGGTACGGCTGCTCACGCAGCGCGGGCACCTCAGCCCGCGTGAGGCCGAAGTCGCTTTGCGGGTATCCCGTGGAGATTCAGACAAGGAAATCGCGCGCGACCTCGGGATTGAATTCAGCACGGTCCGCTACTACCTGGCCAATGCGTTTCGCAAATTGAACGTCGATGGCCGCAACAAACTGGGTTGCGAGGTCAATCGCCTGCTCGTATAGGCAGGGCGGCAACCTTGATGCTTCGTAATCGATAGTATTTGAAAGTCGCCCAGCGCGAACTTAAGCTTCTTTACGTTCAACTGCGGTGCCTGCCTCCCGATGAAACCACGCGCCCTGTCGGCCAACGTTACTCGGTTTCCAAAAAAAAACGCGCTCCGCCGCCAGATTTGGACACCTTTCAACCGCCGCTGACGGTGGCAATGATCTTCGCCAGGGTTTTCCTGCAACCTGAAAATTAGTCTGTCTGCGTCGGGCGCTTGAACAGCTTGTGCACCAGTGCGCGCATCCATTGCTGGGCCGGGTCGTTGTTCGTGCTGCTGTGCCACACCAAATGAACGTCATAGGTGGGGGCGCCGGGGATGCCCCATACCCTGAAGTCATAGCGCTGGCGAAGATTGTGCGCATACATTTCCGGCACGATGGACAACAGGTCGGTGCTTAGGGCCAAGTCGGGCAGGGCGCCGAAGTGGCGCGCCCGCAGCACGATGCGGTCTTCCAGCTTCATGCGCACCAGCATCTGTTCGACGCTGCCATGGAAGGTCGCGGTTGGCGACGCCACCACAAAGGCGGCTTCGGCAAGCTGCCGCATTGTCAAGATCCGGCCACTGCGGCCGGATGCAGGCCGCCACAGTGGCGCGGCCATCGCTACGTATTGCTCGCGCAGCAGCAGTTCTGTACGAATGCCCCTGTGCCGGGGTTGCAAAATGCCGATGGCCAGATCGATCTCGCGCGCCTCCAGCGCCGCCGCAACATCGGCCGCCGCCACCGAAATATTGGAAAGACGGGCGCTTGGCGCCTGACTGCGCAGCGTGCTGGCCAACGCCGGTAAAAAGACTATTTCTCCCAAGTCGGACAGGGAAAGACGCCAGTGCATATCGCTCAGAGCGGGCTCGAAATCGTCATGGCCGCTGACCACTGTCTCCAGGGCGAGCAACTGGGCCAGCACCGCGGGCGCCAGCTTTTCGCACAGACGGGTCGGTTTCAGGCCAGAAGGGGCGCGCACGAAAAGCTCATCTTCAAAAAAGTCGCGCAGCCGCGCCAGGGCATTGCTAGTTGCGGGCTGTGACAGCGACAAGGCTTTGCCGGCCATGGTGACCGAGCCGGTACGGTGAATGGCCGCCAGCACGCGTAGCAGGTTGAGGTCCAGCTGGCGGAAGTTCATCGTGCATCTCTGCCCATAGTTATCGAGATTCTCCGGGATTATTCACCAAATGGATGTGCTCCATTTGAAGAATCCATTTGTCACATGAATTTGACCTGCGTAAATTAGATTCATTCTTTTCACAAACTTGGAGATGATCATGACAATTCCCGTGCGTACTAAGTACAAAGTCGCGGCCGTGCAGGCTGCGCCCGCGTTTCTCGACCTCGACAAGGGTGTCGAGAAGGCCATAGGCTTCATCGAGCAGGCCGCAGCCGAAGGCGCCGCGTTGATCGGATTCCCTGAAACTTGGCTGCCCGGCTATCCGTGGTGGATCTGGCTCGACTCGCCAGCCTGGGGCATGCAGTTCGTGCAGCGCTACTACGAGAACGCGCTAGTGGTTGGTAGCCCGCAATGGGAACGCTTGTGTCGCGCCGCCGCAGAAAACAATATTCATGTTGTGCTCGGCTTCAGCGAGCGCTCGGTCGGCACACTCTATCTCGCGCAAACCATCATCGACAACCACGGTGAAGTGATCGCGACACGGCGCAAACTCAAGCCGACCCACGCCGAGCGCACCGTCTTCGGCGAAGGCGACGGCAGTCATCTGGCCGTGCACGACACCTCGCTCGGGCGCATCGGAGCCCTTTGCTGCGCCGAGCACATTCAGCCGCTGAGCAAGTATGCGATGTTCTCGCAGAACGAGCAGGTGCACATCGCTGCCTGGCCCAGCTTCTCGGTCTACCGCGGCGCAGCGTTCCAGCTCAGCGCAGAAGCGAACAATGCTGCCAGCCAAGTCTATGCACTGGAAGGCCAATGCTACGTGCTTGCGCCTTGCGCCACTGTGTCCAAGGAGATGCTCGACATGCTTGCCGACACGCCGCAGAAGCGCGAGCTCCTGCTTGAGGGTGGCGGGTTTGCGATGATCTACGGCCCAGATGCCAAACCGCTCTGCGAGCCCTTGCCGGAAACCGCCGAGGGACTCCTCTATGCGGATGTCGACCTTGGCTTCATCGGCGTGGCCAAGGCGGCTTACGACCCCACCGGCCACTACTCGCGCCCCGACGTCGTGCGGCTGCTGTTCAACAAGAAGCCGGCCTCGCGCGTGCATGCGTTCGATCCCGAATACACCGAAGTCGACGTGAACAACGGCAGCTCTGGCGGTTGACACCGCCCCTACGCTGATCGAATGAGACGATGACCGACCGGCTTCTTGACGATCGCCTCGCCTGGGATGTCATTCTTGATTGGCAAGTCGGACCGCGCCGAGTTCGTTGACACGCCGATTGATCGGAAGGTCGCGCATTCAATGCTATGCGGAGTCATTGTCGGTGCTGCTGCGCCATACCAAGTGAATGCCATGGTTTCGAAAAAAATCGCGCAATCGCACCGGGGTCTTGCCGGCCATGGTGACCGAGCCGGTACGGTGAATGGTCGCCAGCACGCGTAGCAGGTTGAGGTCAAGCTGGCGGAAGTTCGTCGCGCATCTCCGTCCACGGTTCCCAGGGTTCTCCCGAGTTATTCACCAAATGGATGTGCTCGATTCGAATAATCCATTTGCCAGATGATTTTGAGCTGCGTAAATTCGCGGCATGAAACACGGGTACCACTCACACCGCAGATTCCTTGTTGGCGTTTTACTTCACGATGACATCACAATGACTTCTCTGCCGCGACAATACATTTCCGAGGCAACGGGCGCTAGCCTGGCCACAGCACGAGGTGTCTGCCATGGCTGAGCGCTCATTTACCAACGAAGTTCAAAAACTGCGCCTCGGCGAGGGTGACGAGTTTCGCGGCGAAGGCATTCTGGCGGTCACCAAAGCACTTTTGCAGTCCGGGGTCAGTTATATCGGCGGCTATCAAGGCGCACCGATTTCCCACCTCATTGACGTGTTGGGGGATTCTCGTGATCTGCTCGAAGGCCTTGGCATCTACTTCGAGAACAGTGCATCCGAAGCCGGAGCGGCGGCAATGCTCGGTGCTTCGATCAACTATCCCGTACGCGGCGCTGTCACGTGGAAATCCACGGTGGGCACGAACGTAGCGTCGGACGCACTGTCGAATCTGGCATCGGCAGGCGTAAAGGGTGGCGCGCTAATCATCCTGGGCGAGGACTACGGCGAAGGCTCCAGCATCATCCAGGAGCGCACGCACGCGTTCGCGATGAAGTCGCAGATGTGGCTGATGGATCCCCGTCCCAACCTGACGTCGATCGTAAACTTGGTCGAGCAAAGTTTCGAGTTGTCGGAAGCGAGTCAAACACCCGTCATGCTGCAGTTGCGCATCCGTGCCTGCCACGTGTATGGAAGCTTCATTTGCAAGGACAACAAGGCGCCCCGCATCTCAAGCAACGAGTTGATCACGGAGCCGAGCTTCGATTTTTCCAAGATCAATCTCCCGCCATCGATCTATGAGCAGGAGCGGCTCAAGATTGATGCACGCTGGCCAGCGGCAGTCAACTTTATTCGCGATAGAAAGTTGAACGAGACGTTCGACGGTGAGCTCGGCGAACTGGGATTGATCGTACCGGGGGGCCTGTACAACGGCGTGATCCGTGCCCTTCAACAGCTGGATCTTGCGGACACGTACGGTCGCTCGAAGATCCCGCTTTATGTGATGAACGTGGTGTACCCGTTGGTGCCGGATGAGTTGATCCAGTTCTGCGTGACGCGCTTATCGGTACTGGTGGTTGAAGAGGGCCAGCCCAACTACATCGAAGACGCTATCCACGCGGTTTTGCGCAAAGCCGGCGTCGCTGCGCCACTGCACGGCAAGGACATCTTCCCGATGGCTGGCGAGTACACGGGGGAAGTCTTGCTGCGCGGCATCGGTGCTTACCTCGACGCAGCTCGTCCCGCGAAGCTCGAGGTCACTGAGGTGCTCGCTACGCAAAGAGCCTTGACTGGCCTTCGTCAAGATGGTGTCGCTGCGCTTGTCGAGCCGGTGCCGAGTCGCCCTCCAGGATTTTGCATCGGCTGTCCCGAGCGACCCGTCTTTGCGGCGATCAAGCTCATGCAGAAAGAACTGGGCACGGTTCACGTCAGCGCGGACATCGGATGCCATACGTTCGGAACCCTTGCTCCGTTCAATGTCGGCAGCACGGTGCTGGGCTACGGACTCGGTCTCGCGAGCTCTTCGGGAATCGCCCCGCTGATGCGGAACCGCGTGATCAGCATCATGGGTGATGGCGGCTTCTGGCACAACGGCTTCACCAGTGGCGTAGTCAACGCTGTTTACAACGGTCAGGACTCCGTGCTGGTGATACTGAAGAACGGCTATACGTCGGCCACCGGAACCCAGGCGATTCCATCCTCGCCGACGCAGCGCACCAATCATCCGATGACCCTGGACATTGCGGCGGCTCTCAAAGGCGTGGGCGTCAGGTGGGTCAAAACCGTGCCGAGCTACAGCGTCTCTGACATGTTGAGTACGTTGAAAGACGCCATGACGACCGAGGAAGGCGGCCTGAAGGTCATCATCGCCGATGGCGAGTGCCAGCTGGAGCGTCAACGCCGCATCAAGCCGATCGTGGCCAAGCGGCTGAAGGCAGGCAAACGGGAAGTCAGAACGCGGTTTGGCATCGACGACGACGTCTGCACAGGCGATCACTCGTGCATCCGGCTTTCTGGCTGCCCCTCGCTGACAATCAAACCCAATCCGAGTGCACTGCGTACGGACCCGGTGGCGACGGTTAACCAAGGCTGTGTCGGTTGCGGCCTGTGCGGCGAAAACGTCCATGCGGCCACCCTGTGCCCGTCGTTCTACAAGGCGGAAATCATTCAGAACGCGACGCGATGGGAGCGCCTGATCTATCGGCTGCGCTCGAGCGTCATCGGCATGTTAGCCGGAGCATCCCGGACCCAAGAGGCGCTCACAGCATGAGCGATATCAAACCCATTTCCATTCTTGTTGCGGCCCTCGGCGGTGAAGGCGGCGGCGTGCTGTCCGACTGGATCATTTCGGCGGCGACCCAACTGGATTTCCCGGTTCAAAGCACGTCGGTGCCCGGCGTGGCTCAGCGCACGGGTGCGACAACCTATTACCTTGAGGTTCTACCGCTGGCACGCAACGCCCTTGCAGGCCGCGAACCCATCTTTTCGCTCACCCCCACGCCTGGCAGCCTGGACATCATTGTGGCGTCGGAATTGGTGGAAGCTGGCCGAGTGCTTCAAGGCGGCTACGTCAACACCGCGCGGACCACGCTCATTGCGTCAACGCACCGCGAATACGCCATCTCGGAAAAGACGGCCATGGGAGATGGTCGGTTTGACACGGCGCGTCTGGTGACCGCCGCGCAGAAGATGGCGCAGCGAACCTTCCTTTTCGACATGCGCGTGCTGGCTTGGAAACACGGAACGGTCATCAACACTGTGATGTTCGGAGCCATGGCCGGCACAGGCGTGCTGCCTTTTCCACGCGAGGTCTGTGAGGAAGCCATCCGCGAATCGGGCAAGGCGGTTGAGGCCAGCCTGCGTGGCTTTGCCGCGGGTTATGGGCATGTGACCGGGACGGGTGACGCCGATGTCACTGCGCCTGCTTCCATCCAAGCCGGCGTCAGCTCGATTCCTCGCCGGGTACAGCAGTTTCCCGAGCCGGTCCGGCAACTGGTGGGCGCTGGCGTGGAGCACGTGACGGACTATCAAAGCAACGCGTATGCGAGTCTTTATCTCGACCGCTGCGAGACGATCTGTGGCATCGAGTCGGACCGAGGTCAGCTTGACTTCCCGGTGACCCGAGAAACCGCTCGCTATCTCGCGCTTTGGATGGCCTACGAAGACGTTGTCCGCGTGGCCGACCTCAAGACGCGGCGGGAGCGCCTGGACAGGGTTCGCAAGGAGGTGTCGGCAAAGGAGGGAGAGCCCTTGCGTCTGACGGAATACCTCAAGCCTGGGTTGGATGAGATCTGCTCCATGTTGCCTTCGAGGCTCGCGAACTGGACCCGCAACCGGTTCAAGGGTCGTGAGGGCGCATTCAGCGTCGCTCTGCACATGCGAACAGACACGGTGAGCGGGTTCCTTCTGCTTTGCACATTGCGTTCCTTGCGCTTCTGGCGTCCGCGCAGTTCGCGCTATGCGAACGAACAGAAAGCCATCGTGCGGTGGCTTGCTGCCATCCGATTGGCGCTGGCCATGTCAGGAGGGGTCGCGCACGAACTTGCTCTCAGTGGCAACCTGGTCAAAGGTTACGGCGAGACAAGTGAGCGGGGTCACCGGAATCTGGAAGCGATCCTGGCCGACTTTGAAGCGACCGGCCTGCGCGACCCCGAACTTCTGGAAGCGCGGGTGAGAGACGCGCGTGTCGCAGCGCTCGCCGATCCGGAAGGCAGAACCCTCGCCAAGTCGCTCGGTCTTCAGCCGCCGGAACCAAAAGCAAAACCGATCAGGTTCGTGCGTAGGCTTCCGCACGCCTGACGAGCATTTTTATATCAACCACTTACTACAACGGGGACAAACATGACTACAAGCATTTCCAATTTCAGCCACATCGGCCGTCGATTATTCCTGGGCGCCGCACTGGCAGCCCTTGCCGCGTCAAGCTCAGCGGCCGAGTCACCCATCAAGATCGGCTCTGTGATTTCAGCGACTGGCCCTGCGTCGTTCCTTGGCGATCCTGAACAGAAAACCCTCGAGCTCTATGTGGAGAAGATCAATGCTGCCGGTGGCGTGCTCGGCAGGAAGCTGGAGCTGGTCATTTATGACGACGCGAGCGATGCGAACAAGGCTAACGCGTTCGCGCGGCGCTTGATCTTGCAGGACCAGGTTGATGCCCTCGTTGGCGCCTCCACCACCGGCTCAACCATGGCCATGATTCCGCAAATTGAGAGCGCCAAGATTCCGTTCATTTCGCTTGCGGCGGCTTCCGTCATTGTGGAGCCGGTGAAGAAATGGGTGTTCAAGATGCCTCACTCCGACCGAATGGCGGCGCAAAAGGTGTTGGAGGATATGAAGAAGCGCGGCTTCAAAAGCTTTGCGCTGCTCTCTGATACGGGCGGATTCGGAAAGTCTGGGAGAACGGAGACGCTGAAGACTGCGGCTGCGATGGGTATGACCGTCGCTGATGACCAGCAGTACGGCGAAAAAGACACGGATGTCACACCGCAACTCACCAAAATCAAGACATCCGGCGCCCAGGCGATTCTGGTCTTCGGTACCGGACAGGCGCCGGCGATCATTGCTCGCAACTATCAACAACTTGCGATGAAGCAGCCGTTGTATACGACGCACGGCCAAGCTTCGTTGGAGTTCGTTCGCATCGCGGGCGCAGCAGCGGAAGGTATTCGCATGCCCTCGCCAGCCTTGTTGATCGCCTCTGATCTTCCCGACTCGGACAAACAAAAGGCCGTGAGCATCGCTTACGCCAAGGCTTACCAAGACCGGTTCAAGATGGACGTTTCCACCTTTGGTGGCTACGCCCACGACGGTCTGATGATGATGGTGGATGCCATCAAACGTGCTGGAACCACCGACAAGGAAAAGGTTCGCGCGGCCCTCGAAGCAACCAACGGATTTGTGGGCGTCAGCGGTATCTACAAGATGTCGCCAACGGACCACATGGGCCTGGATGTTTCCGCGTTCCGGATGGTGGAGGTCAAGGGTGGGGTATTCAAGGAAGTCCGCTAGGCCCAACCGCCAACAATCGCCAGGGCGTTCCGTGTTCCTTGATGTTGAAGACTGTCGATGCGGGGCCGAGCGAAGTTTGCTCCCCAATCCGGCGCGCGCTGTGCTTTCGCTGCTTCGCGCGAAACTTGAACGCACCATGGCCTTTATTGGGCCGGCGTTGCTCGATCAAATCGAGCAACGCCATCTGTTTCACCAACTCATGTTGACCTAAGACGGAGGCCGAGATGTCTGATCTCAGTCAATTTGTATTTTCCGGTCTCACGACAGGATCCATCTACGCCCTGGCGGCACTGGGCTTCACGCTGATCTACAACGCCAGCGGCGTGATCAATTTCGCCCAGGGAGACTTCCTGATGTTGGGCGGCATGATCACCTCCGCCAGTTTGGCGATGGGGCTGCCAATGCCCGTGGCCATTGTCGCCGCCCTGGCCATTACCACACTAATCGGTGTGCTTCTGTACCAACTTGCGATCCGTCCCGCTGGCGAGACTAGTGTTGTGTCCCTGATTATCATCACGATCGGTGCGTCGACATTCATCCAGGGCGCGGTCCAGATTCTTCTGGGCAAGAACCAGTTCACCTTGCCATCGTTCTCCGGCGACGCATCATTGCAGCTGCTCGGCGCTTACGTGTTGCCGCAAAGCCTGTGGGTGATCGGCGTCGGCACGGTGCTGGTCGTGGCCTGTGCACTCTTCTTCCACTTTACCCTGCTCGGAAAGGCGCTTCTCGCCGTGGCTGCAAACCGCCTGGCTGCGCAGGCGGTGGGAATCAATTCAGGTCGAATCCTGCGGCTGTCTTTCGGCCTTTCCGCGTTGATTGGAGCAGTGGCGGGCATCGTTGCGGCTCCCATTACGACCACAACGTATGACCTTGGCCTGATGCTCGGCTTGAAAGGCTTTGTTGCCGCGACGCTCGGTGGTTTGAACAGCGGCGTTGGCGCTGTACTCGGCGGCCTGCTGGTAGGCTTGCTCGAGGCGCTTGTCGCGGGCTACATCTCGTCTGCCTACAAGGATGCTGTCCCGTTCGTGCTAATCATATTCGTGCTGCTCGTATTGCCGAATGGGCTGTTGGGCGCCAAGAGCACGGAGCGCGTATGAGGCAGTTCGCCCGCCCCTCCATCCTGGTGGCCCTGGCCATCTGTATCTTGCTGCCTCTGGTGCTACCTAACAACTTCATGCTCGACATCGCCATTCGGGCAGCGCTGACAGCGATTGCCGTTGTCGGCTTGAATCTCCTGATGGGCTTTGCCGGTCAGGTCAGCATTGGTCATGCCGCATTCGTGGCGATAGGCTCGTATGGAACGGGGATCATCACCGCCCGACTGAATTGGCCGCCGTTGGTGGCGCTTGCCGTCGCGGCAGCCGGCGCCGCTCTCGTCGCGTACCTCGTCGCAAAGCCGATTCTGCGTCTCAAGGGGCACATGCTGACGATGGCAACCCTTGGTTTCGGCGTGATCGTGAACATCGCGCTTGTCAACGAGGTGGCGTGGACTGGTGGCCCTGATGGCATGTCAGTCGTGCCGCTGAGCATCGGTACCTTCGAGTTGACGAGCATCATGCACTGGTACGTGCTGGCGGCGGCGCTCCTCGTCCTGTCCATGGTCCTGTCGCTCAATCTGTATGAGTCGCCGGCCGGTAGAGCGATGCGCGGGCTCAACAGTTCCGAGGTCGCTGCCCGCGCGATGGGCGTAGACGTCGCCACCGCCAAATCACGCGCGTTCGTCGCCTCCGCCATTTTTGCCACGGTGTCCGGGAGTTTCTCGGCCCATTACCTCGGCTTCATCAGTCCTTCGATTTCCGGATTCACCCATTCCGTCGAGCTGGCGACCATGGTGGTGGTCGGAGGCATGGCGTCGACCTTTGGCGCAGTGCTCGGGGCGATCCTGTTGACTGTTTTGCCTCAATTACTGGGCGGACTTCATGGCTATGAATCGGTGTTCTTTGGCCTGATCCTGATGCTCACCATGATCTTCCTGCCCAAGGGCCTGGTGCCATCCATTGCGTTGCTGGTTAGCCGCAGGCGAAGGAGCTGAGATGCTGACGCTCAACAGAGTATCCAAGTCTTTCGGTGGTGTCACGGCCGTGCATGACATGAGCTTCGCTGTTCGCAAGGGCGCGGTGCATGCCGTCATCGGGCCGAACGGCGCCGGAAAAACTACCCTCTTCAACCTTATCTCGGGCGTGTACACGCCCAGTTCAGGCGAGATTCTTCTCGACGACGAAAGGATCACCGGCTTGCGCTCCGACGAACTTGCCACGCGCGGCGTCAGCCGCACCTTTCAAAACCTGCAGATCTGCATGAACATGACGGCATGCGAGAACGTGATGCTGGGCGCGCACCTGCGTTCGACGAGGTCGATGGTTGCCGGCATGCTCGGCACCACGCGAAAGGCCGACATCCTGTTGCGCGAGGAGGCACTGCAGCTCATGGACAAGGTTGGCGTGGGCGCCGTCGCAAAGGCGCAGGCATCGCAGCTGTCCTATGGGCTGTTGAAGCGACTTGAGATCGCGCGCGCGCTCGCCAGCAAGCCCCGTTTGCTGCTTCTCGACGAACCCGCTGCCGGGCTGAACGACACCGAGACCGCAGAGGTGACCACCTTGATCCGCGACATTGCGGCTTCCGGCATCACAGTCCTGCTCGTCGAACACGATATGAAGATGGTCATGACGATTTCCGACCACATCGTTGTTCTGGACTACGGAAAGAAACTTGCAGAAGGGACTGCGGCGCAAGTGAGTCAGAACCCGAAAGTAATCGAAGCTTATCTGGGGATCGAGGCATGACGGCCGCGGCAACAGCCACAGAAACAAGCGCTCTGGCCGTGCGGGATCTGGTCGCCGGCTATGGTGGCATCGAGGTGCTTCATGGCGTCAGTATTTCACTCGAAAGCGGCCAGATCGTTGCACTCGTGGGCGCCAACGGGGCAGGCAAGACGACGCTCCTGCGCACCATCTCCGGCTTGATTCCTGCTCGATCGGGAAGCGTCGAGCTCTTCGGAAAAAACATCAGCGCGCTTCGGTCTGACAGGCGTGTTTGCGCTGGCTTGGCGCAGGTCCTTGAAGGCCGTCAGGTCTTCGGACCGCTTTCCGTTGAGGACAATCTCCGGCTCGGCGGCTATTCGCAACCCGGCAGTTCGGTCGAGCAACTGGAAGCGATGTACCGGCTCTTTCCAATTTTGAAGGAGAAACGCCTTCTTCCTGCTGGCACCCTGTCGGGAGGGCAGCAGCAAATGCTGGCCATCGCGCGGGCACTGATGAGTCGGCCCAAAGTCTTGCTGCTAGACGAGCCGTCGATGGGGCTGGCGCCCCTGCTGGTGCGCGAAATCTTTGCCGTCATTGCCGACCTGAGGGCCACAGGAATTCCCATCTTGCTGGTGGAGCAGAACGCCCACGCCGCCCTGTCCATCGCCGACCACGGCTACGTGCTTGAGACGGGGCGCATAGCGCTCAGTGACGCGGCCGGAGCACTTCTGCAAGACGAACGAGTGAAAACGGCCTACCTGGGCCTTTGACTTCATGGGATTCCCATGACTGAGCTTCTTGTCACGTGCATCGATGCGCGGGCGGTCAACGTTCCGCTTGAATATCCGGTGCGCACCTCCGTCGGCACTGTTGACACCGCACCACTGGTTTTGATCGACCTGCAGACCAACACCGGCGTGGTCGGGCGCTCCTATCTCTTCACTTACACGCCGCTGGCGCTGCAAGCCACGCGACAGATGGTGCTGGCACTTTCCGGGATCGTGAAGGGAAAACCGGTTGCCCCATTTGAACTCGACCGCCTGTTTCGAAGCCGGTTGCGCTTGCTCGGCGCGACGGGCATCGCGTTGATGGCATGCGCCGGCATCGACATGGCCGCGTGGGACGCTCTGGCCAGCTCCCGGGAATTGCCGTTGGTAGAGCTTCTTGGCGGAGCGCGGCGACCGATTCCTGCCTACGACAGCCACAGCATGGACGGTGAAGCGCTGGGCGTGAAGCGGGCAAGCATGTCCGTGAAACAGGGGTTCAAGGCGATCAAGACGAAGATCGGCTACTCCACCGTGGAGGAAGATGCGCGGATTCTTGGAGCGTTGCGGCAGACCATCGGGAACGAAGTTTCTTTGATGGCCGATTTCAATCAAGGCCTGACTGTACCGGAGGCGATCCGGCGTATTCGAATACTTGAGCAGTTCGGCCTGGGCTGGGTTGAGGAACCCACAGCCCAAGAAAACTATGCAGGGCATGCCAACATCCGTGCACAGGTTTCGACACCTATTCAAATGGGCGAAAACTGGTGCGGGCCGGACGAGATGGCTAAAGCGCTCGCCTCTGGTGCCTGTGATCTGGCCATGCCGGATGCGATGAAGATCGGCGGCGTGACGGGATGGCTGAAAGCGGCGGCTCTCGCTGAAGCACGCGGCATTCCGATGTCTAGTCATATTTTTCAGGAAGTCAGCGCCCATTTATTGGCCGTGACCCCGACGGCGCACTGGCTTGAGCGCATGGATCTGGCCGGACCGATTCTGGCACGGCCCTTGGCGTTTGCCGACGGGTGCGCGCAACTGTCTGATGAGCCTGGAACGGGGCTCGCGTGGAATGAAGATGCCGTCACACAGTTTGCTGTCTGAGCGGCCGATGGAACCCATTGGCGCGTTCGACTAAACAGCGTCTTGTATGCCAAGGCGAACTCGCATCTTTGATCCCCTTATTGAGGCCGCACCTTTCAAAGAAAGGAGTAGGCGATCATGGACTATCAAAAAAATAGCGCCTCATGCCCACTGGATAAGGGCTTGAGGCGCTTTTGACTCATAGATCCCGGGTCAAGCCCGGGATGACAGGTTGCCTGCCAGGGCGGCGGATCAGAGCGTGTCGATAAAGCTGCGCAGCTTGTCCGAGCGGCTCGGGTGCTTCAACTTGCGCAGCGCCTTCGCTTCGATCTGGCGGATGCGCTCGCGCGTCACGTCGAACTGCTTGCCGACTTCTTCGAGCGTGTGATCGGTGCTCATCTCGATGCCGAAGCGCATGCGCAGCACCTTGGCTTCACGCGGCGTCAGGCTGTCCAGGATGTCCTTCACCACGTCGCGCAGGCCGGCCTGCATCGCGGCTTCCAGCGGTGCGGTGTTGGCGCTGTCCTCGATGAAGTCGCCCAGGTGCGAATCGTCGTCGTCGCCGATCGGCGTTTCCATCGAGATCGGCTCTTTCGCGATCTTCATGATCTTGCGGATCTTGTCTTCCGGGATCTCCATCTTGGCCGCCAGGATGCTGGCGTCGGGCTCGAAGCCGAACTCCTGCAGATGCTGGCGGCTGATGCGGTTCATCTTGTTGATGGTCTCGATCATGTGCACCGGGATGCGGATGGTGCGCGCCTGGTCGGCGATCGAGCGCGTGATCGCCTGGCGGATCCACCACGTGGCGTAGGTCGAGAACTTGTAGCCGCGCCGGTATTCGAACTTGTCCACCGCCTTCATCAGGCCGATGTTGCCTTCCTGGATCAGGTCCAGGAACTGCAGGCCGCGATTCGTGTACTTCTTGGCGATCGAGATCACCAGGCGCAAATTGGCCTCGATCATCTCTTTCTTGGCGTCGCGCGACGAAGCCTCGCCTTCGTTCATGCGCTTGTTGATGTCTTTCAGCTGAAACAGCGGCACCACCACGCGCGACTGCAGGTCGGTCAGGCGCTGCTGCAGTTCCTGGATCGGCGGGATGTTGCGCGCCATCACCGTGCTCCACGGCTTGTTGGCGGCGGCCTGCTTTTCCACCCATTTCAGGTTCAGCAGGTTGGACGCCACGCGGTGGCCGTGCTTGTCGAAGCCGCTGAAGTCGCGGATGAAGTCTTCCTGCGGGAAGCCGCATTTGTCCACGATGATGCGGCGCAGCTCGCGCTCCTTCTTGCGCACGTCGTCGACCTGGCTGCGCAGCATGCTGCACAGCTTCTCGATGGTCTTGGCCGTGAAGCGGATGGTCATCAGCTCGTCGGACAGGGCTTTTTGCGCCTTCACGTAGGCCGGCGTGCCGTAGCCTTCCTTGTCGTAGATCTTGTGGACCTTCTCGAACAGGCTGCGCAGCGTGTCGAAGCGCGTCAGGGCCTCGCGCTTGAGCTCTTCGAGCTTCTTGGTCAGCGCCTTGGAGCCGCCCTTGCCGTCGTCGTCATCCTCTTCGTCGAATTCGTCGAAGTCTTCTTCGGCCACATAGTCGTCGGCCTCGTTCGGGTTGGAGAAGCCGTCCACGATGGTGGAGATCACCACCTTGCCGTCGCGGATGTCATCGGCCATGCGAAACACCTCGGCGATGGTGGCCGGGCTTTCGCTGATGGCCTCCATCATGCGCATCAGGCCGCCCTCGATGCGCTTGGCGATCTCGATTTCGCCTTCGCGCGTGAGCAGCTCGACCGTGCCCATTTCGCGCATGTACATGCGCACCGGGTCGGTGGTGCGGCCGAATTCGCTGTCCACCGTGGACAGTGCGGCCTCGGCTTCTTCCTCGGCTTCTTCCTCGGTCGCGGCGGTCGGGCCGGTGTTGTTCAGCAGCAGGGTTTCGGCGTCGGGGGTCTGCTCGTAAACGGCCACGCCCATGTCGTTGAGCATGGAAATCACGACTTCCAGCGTTTCGGCATCGACCAGCTTGTCGGGCAGGTGATCGGAAATCTCGCCGTGCGTGAGGTAGCCGCGTGTCTTGCCGAGCTTGATCAGGGCCTTGAGGCGCGAGCGGCGCTTGGCCATGTCTTCCTCGGACAGGACGGTTTCGTCCAGCCCGAATTCCTTCATCAGCGCGCGTTCCTTCGCCTTGCTGATCTTCATGCGCAGCGGCTTGACCTTTTCGGTGGTCGCCACGGGCTCCTCGGCAAATTCGGCTTCCACGTCGCTCAGGTCGGTGTCGTCGCCGGCCGCCTTGACGCCGGCCTTGGGCTTGCGCCCGCGCTTGGCATCTGCTGGAGGCGATGCGTCGGCTGCGGCAGGGGCGGCCTTGGGCGGGCGCCCGGGCTTTTTCTTCGGCGCTTCTGCGGCCACGACGGCAGCCTTGGCGGGTTTTTTCAGTTCTTCTTTGGCGGGCGACTTCGATGCGGGCACGGGATGGGCTTTCGTTGTGGGCTTGGCAGCCGGTTTTGCAGCAGGGGAGACGGGCTTCGCGGACTTTTGAGCAGGCATGAATAAACCTCAGGGCTTCAAGGCAGGACAAACAAAAAAGCGGGCGCCGCAAACTCCCGGCGCGGGCAACGTGGCGAAGGGGCAAACCCCCGGACGTTTTCTATCTGCAAGATGTGTGGGCGAACATTTGGAATGCAGTCCTTGCGGTTGGTTGGCCCGTTGTGAAGTTGCTTCATCGGTCGGCCCGGCCCGGAGGTATTGCTGTCGCTCTTGCAGTCTGGTCAAGCCTTACATTATACCTTTATGGCCGATTTTCAAGTGCCGGCGCTGCTACTTTTCGCTTTGCCGAGCGCGAGGCGCTGATGGTGCAGTTGACCATAGCGCTCGAGGTCGTTCCTGGCCAGCGCCTCGTTTTCCATCCGCTTGAGACGGTCGTCCTGCATCAAATCGAGCAGGCCCCGCAGTTCGCTGGCCGTGTCGTCGGGGGCCGGCTCCTCAGCCATCGGGACCTCGAAGCTGGCGGTGGTCCTCAAAGCCAGGGCCTCGCTTTCGTGATCCCGCAGGCCCTCGCGCAAGGCCGCCCAGGGTTGCGCGCCGTGCTCGTGCAACTGGCTCTCGAGCCAGACAAACAGCGGGCCATGCGGCTGGGGTAGCTCGCACAGCATGCTGCGGTCTTCGTTGGACAGGCTGTCCCAGGCCGCCATGTTGGTGAGCAGGATGCGCGCCGCGTGGTCGGCGCGGCTGGCCGGCGCGGTGCGCCCGCCCGGGCGCGCACGGGGGGCAAAGTTTGATGGCTTTTTTGGACTGTAGCCCTCGTCCTGTATGCGCTGATAGCTATCGTTGTTGTAGCGTTTTCCGCCGTGAGCGCCGTCGGTCTTGCCCGCTTTCGCGGGGCCGTTCCAGACCTCGCTCAGTTCCCGGCTGTTCAGCTGCACCAGCTCGGCAATCTCGCCCAGCAGCTGGCGCTTGAGCGCGCCCTCGGGCAGCTGGCTCCACAGCGGCCTGGCGTTGCTGGCCAGGTGGGCGCGGCCCTCGGCGGTGTTCAGGTCGCAGCCGTCGCGCGCCGCCTCGATCATGAAGCGCGACAGCGGCGTGGCCTCGGACACGTAGCGCGCAAACGCGTCCTTGCCGAAGGCGCGGATGTAGCTGTCCGGGTCGTGCTCGGGCGGCAGGAACAGGAATTTCACGCTGCGCACATCGCTGGCGTAGGGCAGGGCGCCGTCCAGCGCCTTGCGCGCGGCGCGCCGCCCGGCGGCGTCTCCGTCGAAGCTGAACACCACCGAATCGGTGAAGCGGAACAGCTTTTGCACGTGATCGGGCGTGCAGGCCGTGCCCAGCGTGGCCACGGCGTTGGGAAAGCCCAGTTGCGCCAGCGCCACCACATCCATGTAGCCCTCGGTCACCAGCACGTAGCCGTGCTCGCGCAGGGCGTGGCGCGCCTCGAACAGGCCGTACAGCTCGCGGCCCTTGTGGAACACCGGGGTTTCGGGCGAGTTGAGGTATTTCGGCGTGCCTTCACCGAGCACGCGCCCGCCAAAGCCGATGCATTCGCCCTTCACGTTGCGGATCGGGAACATCACGCGGTCGCGGAAGCGGTCGTAGCGTTTTTCCTCGCCGCTGCCTTCATCTACGCTCGCGATGACCAGGCCGCTTTCCGCCAGCAGCGGGTCGTCGTAGTTGGGAAACACGCTGGCCAGGCTGCGCCAGCCCTCGGGCGCGTAGCCCAGGCCGAACTGCTTGGCAATATCGCCCGACAGGCCGCGGCCCTTGAGGTAGTCCACGGCCTTGTGCGAGCTCTTCAGGTGTTTTTTGTACGCGTCGCAGGCCTTCTCCAGCACGTCGGACAGCGTGACCTGCTTTTGCCGCTGCTCGCTGGCGCGCGCGCGCTCGGACGGCGAGGCATCGTCTTCGGGCACCTGCATGCCGTACTGCTGCGCCAGGTCTTTCACCGCTTCGACGAAGGTCATGCCCGCATGCTCCATCAGAAAGCTGATGGCGTTGCCGTTCTTGCCGCAGCCGAAGCAGTGGTAGAACTGCTTGGACGGGCTCACGCTGAAGGAGGGCGACTTCTCGCCATGGAACGGGCACAGCCCCATGAAATTGGCGCCGCCCTTCTTGAGCTGCACGTAGCGGCCGACGATTTCGACCACGTCGACGCGCGCCAAAAGCTCCTGAATGAAAGACTGGGGAATGCTCACGGTGCTATTGTGTCCGGATTAAGCCCGATCCCCAGATAACCACCGGAGACCCAAGCCATGACCTCCATTTTCGACCAGAACCTGCCGCGCAACGAGGCCAACCACGCACCGCTGTCGCCCCTGTCCTTCATCGAACGCACGGCCGAGGTCTACCCGGACCGGCTGGCCGTGGTGCACGGCGAGCTGCGCCGCAACTGGGGCGAGTTGTACGAACGCTGCCGCCGGCTCGCCAATGCGCTGAGCCGCCACGGCATCCAAAGGGGCGACACTGTGGCCGTGATGCTGCCCAACACGCCGCCCATGGTCGAGGCCCATTTCGGCATCCCGATGGCCGGCGCCGTGCTGAATGCGCTGAACACCCGGCTCGATGCTGAAACCCTCGCCTTCATGCTGGACCATGGCGAGGCCAAGGTGGTGATCGTGGACCCGGAATTTGCCGGCGTGATGCAAAAAGCCATCGCCTTGCGCAAGGCAACAACACCGCTACTGGTGATCGATGTGGCGGATCCGGTCTATACCGGCGCCGTGCAAAAAATCGGCAGCCTCGACTACGATGATTTCATGGCCGGTGGCGACCCGCAATTCGCCTGGCCGCTGCCTGGCGACGAGTGGGACGCGATTGCCCTCAACTACACCAGCGGCACCACCGGCAACCCCAAGGGCGTGGTCTACCACCACCGCGGCGCGGCCATCAACGCCATCTCCAACATCCTCGAGTGGGACATGCCCAAGCACGCGACCTATCTGTGGACCCTGCCGATGTTTCATTGCAATGGCTGGTGTTTCCCGTGGACGGTGGCGGCGCGCGCGGGCGTCAACGTGTGTTTGCGCCGGGTCGAGGCGCAGGCGATTTTCGATGCCATCCGTGACCATGGCGTGACGCACTACTGCGGCGCGCCCATCGTGCATGGATTGCTGGTGAATGCGCCGGCCGCGATGAAGGCTGGCGTGCCGGCGGGCGTCAAGGCCATGGTGGCCGGCGCCGCGCCGCCGGCGTCCATGATCGAAGGCATGGAGCAGATGGGCTTCGATCTGACCCACGTCTACGGCCTGACGGAGGTCTACGGCCCGGCCACGGTGTGCGCCAAGCACGACGCCTGGAACGAACTCGACATCGGCGAGCGCGCGCGCCTGAACGCGCGCCAGGGCGTGCGCTACCACCTGCAGCGCGATGCGCGCGTGCTCGACACCACGACCCTGCAGCCCGTGCCGTGGGATGGCGAGACCATGGGCGAGATCATGTTCCGCGGCAATATCGCAATGAAGGGCTACCTGAAGAACCCCAAGGCCACCGAAGAAGCCTTCGCGGGCGGCTGGTTCCACAGCGGCGACCTGGCCGTGCAGTACCCCGACGGCTACATCAAGATCAAGGACCGCAGCAAGGACATCATCATCTCGGGCGGCGAGAACATCTCGTCCATCGAGGTCGAAGACGTGCTGTACCGCCACCCCGCCGTGCTGGCCGCCGCCGTGGTGGCCAAGCTTGACGCGCGCTGGGGCGAGACGCCTTGCGCGTTTGTTGAGCTCAAGGCCGGCGCGGTGGTCACGGCCGAAGAGATCGTGGCCCACTGCAAGCAGCACCTGGCCGGCTTCAAGGTGCCGCGCGCCGTGGTGTTTGGCGAGATCCCCAAGACTGCCACCGGCAAGATCCAGAAGTTCGAGCTGCGACGGCAGGCGGGCTCGGCCGCGGCGATCGATGTTTGAGGGCGGCCTCAGTCGCTGTTCAGCTTGACCCGGCAGGCTTCCACGACAGGGCCATCAGAGACAGAACGCAAAAGAGCGCTCCGGCATAAAACGTCGATGGCGCCCCCCAAACCTGCCAGAGCACGCCCGCCAGTGTGCTGGCAATGAGCATGGCCAGGCCGCTGGCAAGATTGAAGACACCGTACGCGGTACCCCGCAAGTCTTGCGGGGCGGTGTCTGCCACCATGGCCGCCAGCAGCCCCTGTGTCATTCCCATGTGCACCCCCCAAAGGGCCACACCCACAAAAAGTGCCATCCAGCCAGTGCTGCTGGCCAGAACCAGATCCGCCGCCAGGAGGACCACAATGCCGGCACCCAGCAGTGTTCTGCGGCTCATGCCGTCCGACAGTTTGCCGAAGGGGTAGGCGGAGCCCGCGTAGATGATGTTCATGGCTACCATCACCAGTGGCACCAGTGCAGTGGGAATCCCGTCCTGCTGGGCGCGCAGGACCAGAAACGCTTCGCTGAATCTGGCCAGGGTGAAAACGGCGCCAAGACCCACCACCCACCAATAGGCGAGCGGCAGACGTCGAATATTGCCCCGACTGATGGGGTTGCTTCGCGGCTCCCGGTGCTGACGTCGCGGCTCATGCAGTCCAAAAAACAGCAGGGCGACGGCGAGCCAACCCGGGAGGGTCGCAACCCAGAAGACGGCGCGAAAGTCGTTCGCCCAAAGCAGCATCAAACCGACGCCCGCCAGAGGGCCGACGAAGGCGCCGACGGTATCGAGCGCTTGGCGCAGGCCGAAGGCAGCGCCACGAAGGTGGTTGGGTGTGATGTCGGCGACCAGCGCGTCCCGAGGCGCGCCGCGGATGCCTTTGCCAAAGCGGTCCAGCAGGCGGGCGGTCGCAACGACGCCGAAGCTGCTGCTCAGCGCGAAAAGCGGTTTGCTGAGCGCCCCCAGGGCGTAGCCCAGAACGGCCAGTCCCTTGCGCTTGCCCAGATAGTCGCTCAGTACGCCAGAGAAGACCTTGACAATGAGGGCGGTGGATTCTGCCAGCCCTTCAAGAAGCCCGACCGCGGCGACGCTGATGCCCAGGGTCGTGACCATGAACATCGGCAGCAGGCTGTGAATCATCTCGGACGAGACATCCATCAGCAGGCTCACAAAGCCGAGTGTCCAAACCCCCGTAGGAATTTGCCCGAGGGCGGTGTTGGATATTCTGGCCATGCCGGATTGTCAGCGATGCGAGGCGCGCTCAGCCTGCATGGGCATCGGGGCACTGGTGAATTTCGATGGTTGCATGCACGATTTCTTCATGCCGGGACAGCCAGCCGCGCACCGTGCCGGGTGTCAGTGCCCTGTCGTGCGTCACGAGACTGATGGCACACGAGTAGCTTGCCTTGCCAACACGCCAGACGTGCAGGTCGGCGATGCGTGTTTCGCCCACGTGTCCATCTTCTGCGATGGCCTGCCGGATCTCATCGACGACAGGGTGGTCCATTTCACGGTCGAGCAAGACCTTGCCGGTATCCGCCATCAGGCGCCTGGCCCACAAGGCCACCACGACCGCGCCTGCGATGCCGGTCACAGGGTCCAGCCAGGCCCAGCCATAGAGCCAGCCGCCCAGCAGTGCCAGGATGGCGAGCACCGAGGTTGCGGCGTCGGCCATCACATGGACATACGCGGACCTGAGGTTCAGGTCGTGGTGGTGCGCGTGGCCGTGATGCGCCTCATGAGCGTGGCCGCCCTGGTCGTGGTGATGCGCGGCGCCGAGAATGAAGGCAGAGACGATGTTCACCACCAGTCCGAGCGCCGCGATGATAATGGCTTCCTGGTAGTGAATCGGCGCGGGCGACAGCAGCCGCTCGATGGAGCCCGCCACCATGAGCGCCACGACCACCAGCAGGAAGATGGCGCTGGCAAAACCCGCCAGCACTTCAATCTTCCAGGTGCCGAACGCAAAGCGGCGGTCAGCGGCGTAGCGCCGGGCCGCCGCGTAGGCGAAGGCGCTCAGGCCGATGGCCACGGCGTGCGAGCTCATGTGAAAGCCGTCCGCCAGCAGGGCCATCGAGTTGTAGCCCCAGCCAGCGGCAATCTCGAGCACCATCATGGCGGCCGTGATCCACATCACGGCGCGCGTACCGCGCTCGCCCGCGACGTTGCCCGGGTCGAACTGGTGTGCGTGGCTCCAGGCGCTCAGGTCGTCGGTATGCATGGTTTGCTCCTTTTTTCGTTTGCCATTCGAGGTTCTTCCCTATGTTCCCGGTTCGGATTGGGCCACGATTCACCGCGGCCGTCCGTATCGCAGGCGACTAACGGTGCCCAGCAGCCAATCTTCGAGGCGTTTGATGTCGCCCACCAGGATGTAAACAAGAAAATACAGCATGCCCAACGCAAGGGTACACACCAGCCAGGGCGGGGGGCGGTCGTTGTCGGGCAGGAGGTAATCCGTCATGAAGCCCCAATGGCTGCTGGCCAGAACGACAAAGGCTGCCAAACACGCCATCGGCAGGCCACTGTGGATCCACGGGTTTTCTTCCCGCAGAAGAAAGTAGGCCCCCAGTGACAAGGGCAGGAACCAGTAGTGGGTAGAGCGCGGCACGTTGGGGGTGGGGATGTCAAGGACGGCCGAATTCACCAGGAAGATCAGCATCAGGCCAACGACCAATCCAATGGTGGCTGCGCTTTGGTGTTTGTCGGCTCTCAGCAGCGCCAGAGCCACCCCGAGGGCCATCACGGCGCAGTTGAGCAGCGCCAGTGGCATCAAGCCCCGCAGGCTGAAATAGACGACGAACAGGGCACCCAGGACGATCGTCACGCTGCTGCACGCGAGGATGGTGAGCCGGACCCGGGTGACTCGTGCCCGTTGCCAGCCCTGCGTTCCCGTCATGGAAATTTGAACGGCATTTTGGGGAATCGTCGAGGCAATGGATTCGTCAAGACGTGTCAGAGAGTCCTCGAACTGACTGGGCGTGGCAAGGTGCGCCAACTCGCGCAAGCGCATGCGAGCGCGGTGCAAACCGGCTTCCAGCGGATCAATGTCTGCGACAAAAATATGCAACAGCAAAAACAGCAGCAACATGGCGCACACATTGGTGATCCAGGCGCCCGGGCCACGCACGCTGTCCGGCGTGGCCAGCCGCGTGACGATTGCGAAGTGCGAGCTGGCAAAAAAAACCACGCCGGCGAGGCAGCCCCAGGCCAGGCCGTGGCGCAGCCAGGCGTTTTCGTGTTTGAGCATCAAATAGGCCGCGACGGCCAGCGGTATCAAAAAATGATGTATCGAGCGCGGAAACTGGGCGCTTGGAATGTCCAAAAAGAGGGCCATCCAGGAAAGCCGGCCGAACAGACTGGCCACCAGCAAAATGGCGGCGCCGCGCAGCCGATGACGCCGCGCCATTCGAATGGCAATCACGCCGGCCAGAATCACCGCACAGTCTGCAATCACCACCAGCCAGTCACCGCGAAGGGCAAAAAAAACGGCCCAGGGGATGCCAAACACGATCGAGGCCAGGCTGCCAAGAATCACCACGACGCGCACGCGCCGGCTATGCGAGTCGCCCGCATTTCGGATGCCGATCACGATCGGTGGGGTGGCGCCCAGCGTGTTCACCGATCCATTGTGGCGCGAACCTGCCCATCGGGCGCGGTTTATGTTTCGCGGGATGAATGGCCGCCGGTCACTCCCCCAGCACCACACCCTCGCGGCGCGGATCGGCGCCGCCCAGCAGTTGGGGCTTGCCACCCACCTTACCGCTTTGAATAGCCTGCAGGCCGCTGGTCAGTGCATGTTCCTGTACCTCGTGGCCGCGCGCGCGCAGCGCGCTGACGGTGGCGGCGGGGAAGCGGTTTTGCTCCAGCAGCAGCGGGCCGCCGAGCGAGGCGAAGTTGGGCAGGGCGATGGCCTGCTGCGGGCTCAAACCCCAGTCGAGCACGCCATACAGCGTCTTGGCGACGTCGTGAATGATCAGCGCACCGCCGGAGCTGCCGGTGCTCATCACGAGCTGCCCGTCGGCCTTGTCGAACACCAGGGTGGGCGCCATCGACGAGCGTGGGCGCTTGCCTGGCTGCACGCGGTTCGCGACCGGCCGGCCCTGCGCGTCGGTCGGTGCGAAGCTGAAGTCGGTGAGCTCGTTGTTGAGCAGGAAACCGCCGCTGAGCGCGGCGTTCGGGCTCACCATCTGGCGCGCGCCGAACGCATCCTCGATCGTCGTCGTCATGGCCAGCGCGTTGCCATACGCATCGACGATGCTGATGTGCGAGGTGCCGTGCTCGGGCTGCGCTGGCATGGGCGCGTAGCTTGTCTGCACGGCGCCGGGTACGCCGGCGCTGACGGCTTTCATCGCCGGCGCATCGGGGCGCTGGTCGATCAGGCGGGCGCGCCGGGCCAGATAGCCGGGCGCCAGCAGGCTCGTCCAGCTGCCCGCCGGCGGCGGCACGAAATCGGGGTCGGCCACGTACTGCGCGCGGTCGGCAAAGGCCAGGCGCGAGGCCTCGGTGTACAGGTGCAGCCATTGCGCCGACGGCAGGCCGTGCTGCAGCGCCAGCGTGGCGGCGTTGGTGCGGTTCAGGATGCCCAGGATCTGCGCCACCGCGATGGCACCCGAACTCGGCGGCGGAAAGCCGCAAATGCGGTAATCCCGGGTGCGGACTGTGTAATCGCTGCAAAGGGGCTCGCGTTTTTTGGCCCGGTAGCCGGCCAGATCCGCCAGCGTGAGTTGGCCAGGGTTGGCCGGATGCTGGCGCACCTTGTCGACGATGGCCTGGGCCACATCGCCCTCCATCAGGCCTTTGGAGCCGCTGGCCGCAATTTTCTTCAGCACCTGCGCCAGCGCGGGGTTGCGCAGCGTGTAGCCCACGGCGCGCGGGCTGCCGTCGGCGTTGTAGAAGTAGGCGGCGGCGACCGGGTCGTTTTTCAGGTACTTGTCGTTTTCAAGCAGGCTGTGCAGCCGAGCGCTGACCGCAAAGCCGTCCTCGGCCAGCCGGATGGCGGGTTGGAATAGTGTGGCCCACGGCAGACGGCCGTGCTGCCGATGTGCCATCTCCAGCATGCGCACGGCACCTGGCACGCCGACCGCGCGGCCACCGACGACGGCGTCGTAAAAGGGCAGCGGCTTGCCGTTGGCGCCGAGAAACAACTTTTCGCTGGCCGCCGCCGGGGCGGTTTCGCGTCCGTCGAAGGCTTCGACTTGCCGGCCATCGAAGTACAGTAAAAACGCACCGCCGCCCAGGCCGCTGGACTGCGGCTCGACCAGCGCCAGCACCATCTGCACGGCCACGGCCGCGTCGATGGCGGAGCCGCCGGCCTTGAGGATCTGGTAGCCGGCCTGGGCGGCCAGCGGGTTGGCCGCGGCGACCGCGAAGCGGCTGCCGGTCCAGCCAGGCTTGTCAACGTAACCCGATGCGGCTTCGGGCTGCGCCGGTGCGGTGTCGCCCGGTGGCAGTGCGCCCGCGCAGCCCGCGAGATACGCGCTGGCCGCCAGTGCGGCAGCAGCCAGAGCGCTCCATCGAAGGGCGCCGCGGCGCATCATGATTGCAAACAATAAAGGCTCCAGGCCCTTGATGGGTGGGTGCTGTCAGCTATTAAAAATAGAGCATTCCGCGGACTAACGGGCCTTAGCGTGGAGCCAGGCGAACCGCGCCGTCGAGCCGGATCACCTCGCCGTTGAGCATGTCGTTCTCGAAGATGTGGCGCGCCAGCTTGGCATAGTCCGCGGGCGTGCCCAGGCGGCTCGGAAAGGGCACGCTGGCAGCCAGCGAGTCCTGCACTTCCTGGGGCATGCCGAACAGCATGGGCGTGCCGAACAGGCCGGGCGCGATCGTCATGTTGCGGATGCCGTTTCGTGACAGGTCGCGCGCGATCGGCAGCGTCATGCCGACGATGCCGCCCTTGGAGGCGCTGTACGCGGCCTGGCCGATCTGCCCGTCGTAGGCGGCGACCGAGGCGGTCGAGATCAGCACGCCGCGCTCGCCGGTGGCTTCGGGTTCGTTCTTGCACATGGCCTCGGCCGCCAGGCGGATCATGTTGAAGCTGCCGACCAGGTTCACCATGACGGTCTTGCTGAACACGCTCAGGGCATGCGCGCCGTTCTTGCCCACGGTTTTCTCGGCCGGCGCGATGCCCGCGCAGTTGACCAGGCCCATCAGCTTGCCCATGGAGGTGGCCCTGGCCACCGCGGCCTGGCCATCGGCCTCGCTGCTGACGTCGCATCTGACGAAGGCGCCGCCGATCTCCCTGGCAACGGCCTCGCCTTTTTCGGCCTGCATGTCGGCAATCACGACCGTGCCGCCCTGGGCGGCGAGCATGCGCGCCGTGCCTTCACCCAGGCCCGATGCGCCGCCGGTGACGATGAATACCTTGCCTTTGATTTCCATGCTGAACTCCTGAAAAAAGGGTGGTTGACGTTGACGTAAACGTCAATTATGACGGGGCGCCGCGGGTGGCCCTAAGATGGACGCCCCCATGCAGCTTAATACACCTCCTCATCCCGAAAAGGCCGCCCGCTCGTGGTCGTGGCCGCTGCTCGCCGCGGCAGGCCTGGCCGCCAGCGTCTTCCTCGCTGGTTGCGCCACGCGGCCTGCGCCCGTGCCCGCGCCGCCGCTGGAGCCGCCCATCGCGGTGCAGCCCGCGCCGAAACGCCCGCCGCGCATCGCTCTGGTGCTGGGCGGCGGCGCCGCGCGCGGCTTTGCCCATGTGGGCGTGATCCAGGTGCTGGAGCAGGCCGGCATCAAGCCGGATCTGGTGGTGGGTACCTCGGCCGGAAGCCTGGTGGCGGCGCTGTACGCCAGCGGCAAGACCGGCGCGCAGCTGCAGCAGGCCGCGCTCTCGATGGAGGAGGCCGCCTTCACCGACTGGACGCTGCCCCTGTTCGGCCGCGGCATGATGCGTGGCGACGGTCTGGCGCGCTACGTCAATCAACAGGTGGCGGGGCGGACGATCGAAGCCATGCCGCTGCGACTGGGCGTCGTCGCGACCGACCTGAACAGCGGGCAGGGTGTTTTGTTCCAGCGTGGCGACACCGGCACCGCGGTGCGCGCTTCGAGCGCGGTGCCCGCGATCTTCGAGCCCGTGCGCATTGCGGGCCATGATTACGTGGATGGCGGCCTGGTGGCGCCCGTGCCGGTGGACTACGCGCGCCAGATGGGCGCCGAGCTGGTGATTGCGGTTGATATTTCCAGCTCGCCCGAAGGCAATGCCACGGACGGCACGCTGCAGATCCTGTTGCAGACCTTTGCCATCATGAGCAAGAGCATCAACCGCTATGAGCTGCGCGACGCCGACCTGGTGGTGCGCCCGCCCCTGAACGGCGTGAAAAGCTCGGACTTTGCGGCGCGGCGCCACGCCATCGAAGCGGGCCGGCTCGCCATGCGGCAATTGCTGCCGAAGCTGAAGCAGCTGATCGAGGCCGGGGCAAGATAGGCGGGCCCGAACGCCGCGAAGGGCCGCCCCGAGCAAGTTCAGCCCCCTCGGGGGCAGCGCATGACACGAAGTGAAAAGCGTGGGGGCTCACGAAAAAAAGGCCCCGTCTTGCGACGGAGCCTTAACGGATCCCTGAGCCCGAAGGCTTCGAAAAGACCCGAGGAGACAATCGGTACGAATTAACGCTTGCGGGCGCCGGCAGCAACGCTGGCGGTGGCCGACTTCGTGGCGCTGGCGGCAGTGGCGGCAACGCTATTGAGGTTGGCTTCGGCCATGTCGGTGGCTTGCTTGACGGCCTTTTGCACGGACTCGTAAGCGTTGGTGGCGGCAGCCACGGCGCTCTTCATCACGGCCACGGCGGTTTCGGAGCCGGCAGGTGCGTTCTTGGCAGCGCTGTCCACCAAGCCGGCGAATTTCTTCTGCGTCTCGGCGGATTGGGCTTCGAAAGCCTTGGTGAATTCGGCGCTGGTGCCTTGAGCGATGTCATACAGGTGACGGCTGTAGGCGGCGGTCTTCTCGGCCAGCGGCTGCAGCAGGCCGGCTTGCAGGGCCAGCAGCTCTTGCGCGTCCTTGACGTTCAGGGCGGCTTGCGTGGTGTCAGCGGCTTCGGCCAGAGCAGCCTTGGAAGCGGTCACGTTCAGCTCGACCAGTTTCTCAACGCCTTCGAAGGCTTTGGCGGTCAGACCAAACAGGGTTTCAACGTTGGCTTTATGGGCGGCAAGGACTTGTTCAGCGGTCAACATGAGGAGATCTCCGGTAGGTAAAGAGTGACGGGACAGTATCTGCTCTGAACCCGGCTCTAATCCGGTTTTATGTTGCAGCGCAGCATAGATTGAATTATAGGGTTATCCCGAGCTATTACAAGTAATTTGTGTTGCAGCGCAGCATATTAGGGGCGACTTTCTAGAAACCGGCGGCTCCCCGCCGTTTCATCGGCCCGACACAATCGGTGCCCGCTGGCAACGCTGGCAAAATAACCGGCCATGAACCTCGACCGAGAGACCGACCCCGAACCGCGCGATGCCTACGAGGTGTTTCGCACCCTCGGCACGCGCTGGATGGACAACGATGCATATGGGCATGTCAACAACGTCGTGTACTACAGCTGGTTCGACACGGTGGTGAACCACTACCTGATCGAGCAGGGCGTGCTCGACATCCAGCATGGCGACACCATCGGACTGGTGGTGCAAACCCACTGCAACTACTTCTCGCCGATCGCCTTTCCGCAAACGGTGCGCGCCGGCCTGCGGGTGGCGCACCTGGGCCGGTCCAGCGTGCGCTACGAGATCGGCCTGTTTGCGGACGATGAGGCGACAACCGCGGCCAAGGGGCACTTCATCCACGTGTACGTGGATCGGCACACGCGCCGGCCGGTGCCGCTGCCCGGTCCATTGAAAGCCGTTCTGGAGAAACTCATTTGAGCGTCATGAATGAATTGGGCCGCACGGCCACGCCGGCGGCGTTTGTGGAGGCGGCCATCGACAGCCGCATGTCGATACGCGCCTTCACGCAACAAGCCGTGCCACGCGAGACCATCGCGCACCTGCTGCAGGTGGCGGCGCGCGCGCCCTCGGGCACCAACACCCAGCCCTGGCGCGTGTACGTGCTGCAGGGCGCGAGCCGCGACGCGCTGGCCGACAAGGTCTGCGCTGCGCACGACGCCATCCGCGCGAATCCCGCGCTGGGCGCCGAGTACCGCGAGGAGTACGACTACTACCCCGAGAAATGGGTCAGCCCCTATATCGACCGGCGCCGCGAGAACGGCTGGGGCCTGTACGGCCTGCTGGGCATTGCCAGGGGCGAAAAGGACAAGATGCATGCGCAGCACCAGCGCAACTTCCGCTTCTTCGATGCGCCCGTGGGCCTGATGTTCACGCTCGATCGCGTGATGGGCCGCGGCAGCCTGCTGGACTACGGCGCCTTCCTGCAGAACATCATGGTCGCCGCGCGCGGCCACGGCCTGCACACCTGCCCGCAGGCGGCCTGGAACGGCTTTGCCAAGATCATCCTGCCGCACATTGGCGCGGGCGAGGGCGAGATGCTGGTGTGCGGCATGTCGCTCGGCTACGCCGACGAGACGGCGCCGGTGAACAGCTACCGCACGCCGCGCGTGGCGGCCGCCGAATTCACGACCTGGATGGATTAATTGCGGATGCACCACGCCCCGTGATTTTTGTCGCCATCCAGTTTCTCAATGGCCTGAGCTACGCCACCACGCTGTTCCTGATGGCCGCCGGGCTGACGCTGATCTTCGGCGTCACGCGCATCATCAACTTCGCCCACGGCAGCTTCTTCATGCTGGGCGCGCTGCTGGCGGCGCACTGGGTCACCGAATGGTACCCGGCCTGGGGCGAGAGCGCCGCGCTGTATGCACTAGCTATGCTTTTGGGAGCGTTGTGCGCGGGATTGGCCGGGGCTGTGGCCGAATTCTTTGTGTTGCGGCGCATGTACGGCGTGCCCGAGCTGTACCAGCTGGTGACCACCTTCGGCCTGGCGCTGGCGATGCACGACGCGATGCGCTGGGGCTTCGGGCCGGACGAGGTGTTCGCGCCGCGCTTCCCGGGCCTCAAGGGCTCGGTCGAACTGCTCGGCCAGTTCTTCCCGGTGTACCAGCTCGTCACCATCGCGCTCGGTCCGCTGGTCTGGCTCGGGCTGCACGCGCTCTTGCGCTGGAGCCTTTTTGGCCAGCGCCTGCGCGCCGCCACGCAGGACCGCGGCATGCTGGCGGCACTCGGCGTGAATCCCAAGCCGCTGATGCTGGGGGCTGTCGTGCTCGGCTGCGCGCTGGCCGGGCTCGGCGGCGCGCTGGCGCTGCCGCGCGAGCCGGCGAATTTGCAGATGGACATGAACGTGATCGTCGAGACCTTTGTCGTTGTCGTCACGGGCGGCCTGGGCAGCATCAGCGGCGCGTTTTTTGCGGCGCTGCTGATCGGGCTGATTCACGCCTTTGGCCTGAGCCTGTTTCCGCAGGCCACGCTGGTGCTGGTGTTCCTCACCATGGCCGTGGTGCTGGCGCTGCGCCCGCTCGGTTTGAGGGGGCAGCCGCTCGATGCGGGCCCCAAGGAAATGGCACAAAAACTCGTTCTGACCCCCACTAGTCCTTGGGGTGCAGCTCTCGTTTTCGTAGCAGTCGCGGTGTTTTGCGCCATCGCGTGGCAGGCGGGCGACTACTGGCGCTCGCTCGCCGCGGACGGCTTGATCCTGCTGGTTTTTGGCGTCAGCCTGCAGGCCATGATGGCGCTGGGCGGGCTCGTGAGTTTTGGCCATGCCGCATTTTTTGCGCTGGGCGCCTATGGTGCTGCCCTGGCGTACACGACGTGGGGCGCGACGCTGCCGCTGGCGCTGGCCACGGGCTGCGCCGCGGCCCTTGTCGTGGCCGTCGTGTTCGGCGCCGCCGTGGTGCGCAGCGCCGGCGTGTACCTGGCCATGCTGTCGCTGTCGCTGGCGCAGGTGGTGTGGGCCACGGCCACGCAATGGGTGGGTTTGACCGGCGGCGACAACGGCGTCATCGGGCTGAACCTGGTCACGCACGACACGCGCGGGCTGTTTTACGCGCTGCTGGTGCTGCTCGCGCTGCTCAGCGTGGGAGCCCTGCGGCGCCTGGGCCGCTCGACCTTTGGCGCGGCGCTGCAGGCCGTGCGCGATGCACCGCAGCGCGCCGCGGCCTCGGGCTTGAGAGTGGCGTGGATCAAGTACCGCATCTTTGTCGAGAGCGCGGTGCTGGCCGGCCTGGCGGGCGGCCTGTTTGCGGCGCACAAGGGCGCCGTGTTTCCGTCCAGCGCCGGCGTCTCGACCTCGCTCGATGCGTTGCTGGTCGTGCTGCTGGGCGGTGTGCACCAGCTCTGGGGCGCGGGCGTGGGCAGCCTGCTGCTGACCTGGGCCAGCGCCGAACTGGGCCAGGGGTTTGACTACTGGCGCGGGGCGCTCGGCGTGTTTGTGATGCTGATCATGGTCTTGTCCCCGTCGGGCCTGCTCGGGCTGCTCTCAAAATTGAAGGGCCCTGCGCGTGCCCCGGCACCGGGCCGGAGGGACTGATGCTGCAGGTGCGCCATCTCGTCAAGTACTTCAGCGGCGTCAAGGCGGTCGATGGCGTCAGCTTCGAGGTGCGCGCCGGCGAGTGCGTGGCGCTGATCGGCCCCAACGGCGCCGGCAAATCGACCTGCTTTGCCTGTATCGCCGGGCAGCAACGCCCCAGCGGCGGCGAGATCCTGTGGGCCGGCCAGCGCATTGACGCGCTGGCGCCCGCGCGTCGGCTGGCGCGCGGCGTGGCGCGCACGTTCCAGGTGGCGCAGACCTTCGACGCGCTCACGGTGCTACAAAATCTGCAGCTGCTCATGACCGCCAGGCACGGGCTGCCGGCCTGGAATGTGCTGGACCGGGTGTCGGTGGCCGCCGCCACGCAGTTACTGGCGCGGGTCGGCCTGCAGCATCTGGCGCACGCCGATGCGCTGGGCCTGCCGTATGGCGCCAAGAAGCGGCTGGAGCTGGCCATGGCGCTAGTGGGGCTGGGCGAAGGCGAGGGCGCATTGGCCGACCCGCAGGGGCGCTTGCCATCGCCCGTGCGGCCGCGACTGCTGCTGCTCGACGAACCGGGCGCGGGCCTGGCCGAGACCGAGCGGCTGGAGCTGATGCAACTGGTCAAATCACTCGCGCGCGACGGCGTGGCCGTGCTCTACACCGAACACAACATGGACGCGGTGTTCGGCGTGGCCGATCGCGTGCTGGTGCTGATCGAGGGCCGGCTGGCGGCGCAGGGCACGCCCGATGAGATTGCGCGCCACCCCGAGGTGCGCAGCCGCTATCTGGGCCATTCCTTTGACGCGACCCGGCGGGCGCCCAGCCATGCTTGAGGTGCGCCATCTCAACGTCTGGTACGGCGCGGCGCAGGCGCTGTTCGACGTGTCCCTGCAGGTGGCGGCGGGCGAGCTGGTGGTGCTGGAGGGCCTCAACGGCGCCGGCAAATCCACCTTGTTGCAAGCCATTATGGGCCTGAGCCCTCGCGCCACCGGCGCCATCAGCTATCAAAAAAAGAGCATCGAACGCTGGGAGCCGCACCGGCGCGCGCTGATCGGGCTGGGCTATGTGGCCGAAGACCGGCGCCTGTTCACGGGACTCACGGTGCGCGAAAACCTGCGACTGGCGGCGCGCGGCGATGTGCCGGCGCGCGAGGCGCAGGCGCTGCAATTGTTCCCGGCGCTGGCCACGATGCTGGACCGTCCAAGTAGCCAGATGAGCGGCGGTGAGCAGCAGATGCTGGCGATCGCCCGCACCCTGATGACCGGCCCGACGCTGCTGCTGCTCGACGAGCCCTGCGAAGGGATTGCCCCGTTGCTCGTCGAGGCCGTCCGCGAGGCGCTACTGCTGCTCAAGCGCCAGGGCGTCACCCTGCTGGTGGCCGAGCAGAACCAGATCCTGGCCGCGCATGCCGACCGCACGCTGACGCTGGCGGCAGGGCGGCTGCAGCAATGCTAGCCACCCTGCCGCCAGCATTAGCGGCCCGACCTACTCGGATTTTTCAAACGTGTAGGTGGGGTTGCGCTTTTCCCAGTCCTTGATCTGCTGCTCGGCGATGTCCTTGGTGACGCCCATGCGCTCCTGAATGCGCCCCAGCAACTGGTCGCGTTTTCCCGCGATGATGTCGAGGTCGCTGTCGGTGAGCTTGCCCCACTGCTCCTTCACCTTGCCCTTGAGTTGTTTCCAGTTACCTTCAATGCGATCGTTGTTCATGCTGTTCTCCTGTAGAGGTTGATTGAGCGGAGGGTGTACGCGCCACGGTGGCTGCGCTCTGGGCCGCAGTACGCTGGCGTTTTTCAACTGTAGGCGGCATGCTGCGCTGCAGCAGTAGGAGGGGCCGGCCAATCGCCGTAGGCGAGGGCCTACGGCCGACGAACGTGAATCCCCTACACTGTGAAACATCGCCCGTAGATGGGCGCGCCGCACAGCCCCTCATGATCATCACCAGCCTTCTCGACACCGACCTGTACAAGTTCACCATGATGCAGGTGGTGCTGCACCAGTTTCCGGGTGCGCAGGTGGAGTACCGGTTCAAATGCCGCAACGCCGGCATGAACCTGGCGCCCTACGTGGGCGAGATCCGCGAGGAGATTCGCGCACTGTGCAGTCTGCACTTCCAGGATGCCGAGCTGGACTATCTGCGCGCCATGCGCTTCATCAAGAGCGACTTCGTGGATTTCCTCGGGCTGTTCCACCTCAACGAGAAATACATCACCGTCACCGCGCTGGCATCCGGCGAGATCGACATCACCATCCTGGGACCGTGGCTGCACACCATCCTGTTCGAGATTCCGGTGCTGGCCATCGTCAACGAGGTGTATTTCCGCAATACGCAAAAAGCGCCGGACTTTGCGGAAGGGCGCCGGCGGCTCGAGGCCAAGATCGAACTGCTGCAAGGGCCGGGCCTGAGCGAGCTCAAGATTGCCGACTACGGCACGCGCCGGCGCTTTTGCAACACCTGGCACGAAGAGGTGCTGCGCACCTTGAAGAGCCGGCTGGGCACCGGCAGCGCGGGCCAGCTCGCAGGCACCAGCAACGTGCTGTATGCGATGAAGCTGGGCATGACGCCGCTGGGCACGGTGGCGCACGAGTACCTGCAGGCCTGCCAGGCGCTGGGCCCGCGCCTGCGCGACAGCCAGGTGTTCGGCCTGGAGCGCTGGGCCATGGAATACCGCGGCGACCTGGGCATTGCGCTGTCCGACGTGTATGGCTTCGACGCCTTCCTGCGCGACTTCGATATGTATTTCTGCAAGCTGTTCGACGGCGCGCGCCATGACAGCGGCGACCCGTTCGCCTGGGGCGAGCGGCTGATCGAGCACTACAAAAAGAACCGCGTCGATCCGCGCACCAAGACGCTGATCTTCAGCGACAGCCTGACCGTGCCGCGCACCATCGAGCTGTACCAGCAGTTCCGCGGGCGCTGCATGCTCGCCTTCGGCATCGGCACCAACCTGACCAACGACCTGGGCTACGAGCCGCTGCAGATCGTGATCAAGATGGTGCGCTGCAACGGCCAGCCTGTGGCCAAGCTGTCGGACACACCGTCCAAGAACATGTGCGACGACGTGAAGTACCTGGCCTACCTGCGCCAGGTGTTCGAGATCGCGGCGGACGACTGATTCGTGATGTCCGCGCTCTGGGGCATCCCGTTTGCGGGCATCCTGCTGTCGATTGCGCTGTGCCCGCTGCTCGCGCCGGTGTTCTGGCACCACCACTTCGGCAAGGTCGCCGCCGCCTGGTCGCTTGCGTTTTTGCTGCCGTTCGCGGCACTGTACGGTACCGATAGGGCCAGTGCCAGCCTGGTTCATGCGCTGGTGGCCGAATACATTCCGTTCATCATTTTGCTCACCGCCCTGTTCACGGTGGCGGGTGGCATCTTCGTTCGCGGCAACCTGCATGGCAGCCCGGGGCTGAACACGGCGCTGCTGGCGATCGGCGCGGTGCTGGCCAGCTTCATGGGCACCACCGGCGCCTCCATGCTGATGATCCGCCCGCTGATCCGCGCCAATGACAACCGTGCCCGCAGCGCGCATATCGTGGTGTTCTTCATCTTCATCGTGTCCAACGCGGGCGGCTCGCTCACGCCGCTGGGCGATCCGCCCCTGTTTCTCGGGTTTTTGAAGGGCGTGGATTTCTTCTGGACGGTGCGCCACCTCTTTGCGCAAACGCTGTTCCTGGTGGGCGCTCTGCTGGTGATTTTTTTCGTGCTGGACCGCTGGCACTACCAGCGCGAAGGTGTGCTGCCGGTCGACCCCACGCCCGACACCCGCCGGCTCGGTTTCGACGGCGCCATCAATTTCTGGTTGCTCGGTGTGGTGGTCGCCCTGGTGCTGATGAGCGGCTTGTGGAAGCCGGGCATCGTGTTCGAGATCGGCGGCACACCGCTCACACTGCCCGGACTGTTGCGCGACGCGGGCCTGATCGTGGTGACCCTCGTCTCCCTGAGAGCCACGCCTGCCAGCGTGCACGCCGACAACCAGTTCTCGTGGGGCCCGATGGCCGAGGTCGCCAAGCTGTTCGCGGGCATCTTCCTGACCATCATTCCCGTGATCGCGATGCTGCGCGCCGGCACCGGTGGCGCGTTCGGTGCCGTCGTCTCCGCGGTCACGCGGCCCGACGGCCAGCCCGACCCCGCCATGTATTTCTGGGCCTCGGGCGTACTCAGCTCGTTTCTGGACAATGCGCCCACCTACCTGGTGTTCTTCAACACGGCCGGCGGCGACGCGCATCTGTTGATGACCGACATGGCGGCCACGCTCGCCGCCATCTCCGCCGGCTCGGTCTTTATGGGGGCCAACAGCTACATTGGCAACGCGCCGAATATGATGGTGAAGGCGATCGCCGAGCAGCGCGGCGTGCGCATGCCCAGCTTCTTCGGCTACATGGCATGGGCGGGCGCGGTGCTGATTCCCCTGTTCATCGTCATGACTTTTATCTGGTTCCGTTAACTATTCAACTTTATGAGCAAGCCCAAGATCCTCGTTGCCCACGCCATCTTTCCCGAAACCATCGCGCGCCTGCAGCAGCACTTTGAAGTCGAGACCAACCAGGCCGACGAAGCCTGGCCCAAAGCACAATTGATCGGCAAGCTGCAGGGCAAGGCCGGCGCCCTGACCACCGGCGCCGACCGCATCGACGCCGGGGTGCTGGCCGGCTGTCCCGACTTGAAAATCTGCGCCAACATGGCGGTGGGCTACAACAATTTCGACGTCGATGCGATGACCGCGCGCGGCGTGCTGGCCACCAACGCGCCTGACGTGCTGACAGAGACCACGGCCGACTTCGGCTTTGCCCTGTTGATGGCCACCGCGCGGCGCATCACCGAGAGCGAGCATTTCCTGCGCGCCGGCCAATGGAACACCTGGCGCTACGACATGTTTGCGGGTGCCGAGGTGCATGGCACCACGCTGGGCATTCTGGGCATGGGCCGCATCGGGCAGGGCATCGCCAAACGCGGCGCGCACGGCTTTGGCATGAAGGTGATCTACCACAACCGCTCCCGGCTCGACGCGGCAACGGAGCTCGAATGCAAGGCGCGTTTTGTGTCCAGGGAAGAACTGCTGCGCAGCGCCGACCACCTGGTGCTGGTGCTGCCGTACTCGCCCGCGTCCCATCACGCCATCGGGGCGGCCGAGCTGGCCCTGATGAAGCCCACGGCCACGCTGATCAATATTGCGCGCGGTGGCATCGTGGACGACGCGGCGCTGGCGCTGGCCCTGCGCGAGAAGCGCATTGCCGCGGCCGGGCTCGACGTGTTCGAGGGCGAGCCGCGCGTGCACTCCGATTTGCTGAGCGTACCCAACGTGGTGCTGACGCCGCATATCGCCAGTGCCACCGTGCCCACGCGCCTGGCCATGGCGACCCTGGCGGCCGACAACCTGATCGGCTACCTGACACAAAACAAGCCGCTCACCCCGTTGAATCCTGCGGTGTTGGCTATCAAATAAATAGCATTCATGACGCATCCGGAATTTTGGCTGCCCGCACTGCTGGCGCTCGTCAACCTGTTGTTGCTGGTCTGGCTGCTGGTGAGAAAGCCGCCCGATTCGGGCCGCGCCGAGCTGCTCACCACGCTGGGTGCCGCGAACGAGCGGCTCGAACGTGAGCTGCGCCGCGAGATCAGCGAGTCCTCGCGCGGAGGCCGCCAGGAGTTGACGCAAACCTTCGGCACCTTCCAGCAGACGCTGGTGCAGCAAAGCGCCGAGGCCGTGCGCACACAGAACACGCAGATCGACGCCTTCGGGCAGCAGCTCGCCCTGTTGCAAAAGACGCTGTCCGACACGCTGAGCACCCAGCTTTCGGGCTTGAGTGAATCCAACGCGCGCCGCCTGGGCGAGGTGCGCGCTACCCTGGAGGCGCAACTGGCCCAGCTGCAGCAGTCGAACGCCGCCAAGCTCGACGAGATGCGCCAGACGGTGGACGAAAAATTGCAAACGACGCTGGAGGCGCGTCTCGGGCATAGCTTCAAGCAGGTGGCCGACCGGCTGGAGCAGGTGCACAAGGGACTGGGCGAGATGCAGACGCTGGCGCAGGGCGTGGGCGACCTCAAGCATCTGCTGACCAACGTGAAGACGCGCGGCATCTTTGGCGAGGCGCAACTGGCCTCGCTGCTGGAGCAGGTGTTCGTGCCCGACCAGTATGCGGCGCAGGTGGCGACACGCCCGGGCAGCAAGAACGTGGCGGACTTTGCCATCAAGCTGCCGGGCCGCTCCGACGATGGCGCGCCGCTGTGGCTGCCGATCGATGCCAAGTTTCCGAACGAAGATTACGAGCGGCTGCTCGACGCGCAGCAGCGCGCCGACGTTCAGGGCGCCGAGGCCGCGGGCAAGGCGCTGGAGCTGCGCATCCGGCTCGAGGCCAAGTCCATCGCCGAGAAATACGTCGAACCACCGTACACCACAGATTTCGCGATTTTGTTTTTGCCTTCCGAGGGCCTGTACGCGGAGGTGCTGCGGCGTCCCGGGCTGATGGACGTGCTGCAGCGCGAACACCGCGTGACGCTGGCCGGTCCGACCACCTTGCTGGCGATGCTGAGCTCTCTGCAAATGGGTTTTCGCACGCTGGCGCTGGAGAAGCGCTCCAGCGAGGTATGGCAGGTGCTGGGCGCGGTCAAGACCGAGTTCGGCAAGTTCGGCGACGTGCTGGCCAAGGTGAAGTCGCAGACCGAGACTGTGCTCAACACCCTGAGCAGCGCCGAGCAGCGCAGCCGCGTCATGGGCAAGGCCCTGCGCAATGTGGAGGCGCTGCCCGAGCTGGAATCCGCCCGGCTCATCCCGCTGGACAAGGACCCGGACGATCATTGATCCGACCGTCCTGCGTGGCCGGCGCGCCGGCCACGGGGACGCCAGCTGTCGCCAACGCTACAGTTCGTAAAACGTCTTGATGGCGTCCCAGGCGTCCTGTGGCTCGTTCACATACGTAAAGAGTTTCAGGTCTTCCGGCGCAATGACGCCCTCTTCAATCAGCAGGTCAAAATCAATCAGCCGCTTCCAGTAGTCGGAGCCAAACAGAAGGATGGGCACCGGCCTGGCCTTGCGTGTCTGCACCAGCGCCAGGGCTTCAAACAGCTCGTCGAGCGTGCCGAAGCCGCCGGGAAAAGCCACCAGCGCCTTGGCACGCATCATGAAATGCATTTTGCGCATTGCAAAATAGTGAAACTTGAAGCTCAGTGAAGGCGAGACGTAGGGATTTGAAGACTGCTCATGAGGCAGTGCAATGTTCAGGCCCACGTTGGGCATGCCGATTTCGTGGGCGCCGCGGTTGGCCGCTTCCATGATGCCGGGTCCGCCGCCAGTGCAGATAAAGAGCTGCTCCCTGAGCGGGCGCGATTTGCTGTAAGCCGCCACCAGGCGCGCAAACCGCCGGGCCTGGTCGTAATAGCGCGAATTGCGCAGATGCTGCTCGGCCAGCGCCAGCGCAGCCGCGTCACCGGTCTTTCGTGCCAGTGCCAGGCTCTCTTGCGCCGTCTCGGGGGCTGGAAAGCGTGCGCTGCCAAACACCACGACGGTGTTTTCAATGCCCTGCGCGTGCTGCTCTATTTCGGGCTTGAGCATCTCGAGCTGGATGCGCAGGCCGCGCGTTTCGCGCCGCAACAAGAATTCGGGGTCGGCAAAGGCCACGCGGTAAGCGTCGGCCTGCAGCGGGTTGCCCTGCTCGGAATACGCCTGCAATTCGGCCCAGGCGTCGGCGAGGGTGCGTTCGTTGAGTTTGTGAGGGGTGTTCATGCGGGGACTGTCAATGGGTTATGCCGGATAATGCGGCGGCGATAAGCGGTGCCACGCTGACCGCATTGCTTGAATGGCTGATGCAATCGGTGCTCCATACCTCGCCCACGCCGGCGTCAAGAATGACCTGCAAGGCGTCGCCCGCAAACAGGGCGTGCGTCACGGCCACATCAACCGAAGCCGCGCGGGCCGCCAGCAGCAGGCGCGCGGCGCCTGCAAGGGTCTGGCCGGTGCTTGCGACATCATCGAGCAAGACCACGGCACGGCCGGCGACGTTCACGGGTGGCAGCTCCATCTCGACGGTGCGGTCGCCGTGGCGGACCTTGCAGCACACCGCATATTCAAAACCGTGTCGCGCGGCGGCCTGGGCGACCCACTGCGCCGACTCGGCGTCCGGTCCTACCAGCAGCGGCCGCTGCCGGCGCCCGGCGATCAGATCGGCCAGCAGGGCTGCGCCGGTCAATGCAATCGCGTGGGGCACCGGTATCGCCTCCCGCAGCGTAGCGACGCGATGCAGGTGCGGGTCCACGGTGATCACGGCGTCGAACAGGTCCGCGAGAAAGCGCCCGACGATGCGCTGGCTGACCGCTTCACCAGGGAGAAATGCCACATCCTGGCGCATATAGGCCAGGTAGGGCGCCACCAGCGTCAGGTGCCGTGCTCCCAGCTCACGCGCGGTGCGGGCGGCCAGCAGCAGCTCCAGCAGTTTTTCATTGGGATGGTCAAGCGTGCGCAGCAGCACCACGCTCTCGGGCAGCGATGCCGGAAGGCGCAGCTTGAACTCGCCGTCAGGAAAGCGGTGGCGCCCGAGAGGGGCCGACGCCAGGGCGGCTGCGCCGGCAAGCCGCAGCGCGCTTTCGTGCTCGTCTTCAAAGTACAACAGCAAGGCAGCCGCCGTCATCAGAACTCCACAAACACGTGCGGCACCTCGTCAGCGCGACCAATCGTGTAGCCCGTGGACTGGCTGCAGGCGCGGCGCGCAAACTCCAGGTCCGCGGGGAATCCGGCATGCACGCGGTACAGCAAGGTGCCAGTCTCCACCGCATCCCCCAGCTTGCACAGCAGATCCACACCCGCATTCTTGACCTTGGGAGCGCCGGCGAAGCGGGCAATCCGCGCCAGTTGCAGATTGTCGAACCCGGCCACCACGCCGGCCTCGGGTGACCGCACTTCAAAGGTCAGCGCACCGAGTTCGGGGTTGTTGTGGTCGAAGGATTTGCTGCCCTGGGCCTGGATAAGGTCATTCATCTTGGCCAATGCGCGGCCCGAGTCAAGAATGTCGCGTGCAATGGCAAAACCGTCGCCGCCACGCACGTCCGGATCGCATTCAATGAGACGGCCGGCCAGCCGCAGGCCCTTTTGTCGCAGGTCCACGGGCGCGCGCGGGTCGTTTTCCAGTACGCGCATCACGTCCCGGGCTTCGAGCACGGGGCCGATGCCGAAACCGATGGGCTGGCGGCCGTCGGTGATCACCACGTCAAGCGACAGGCTCATGCGTTTGGCGACGTATTCAAACAGGCGGCGCAGGCGCTGGGCATCCGCCATGGAGCGCACCTTGGCGGTCGGCCCGATCGGGATGTCGAGCACCAGATAGTTGGAGCCGGCGGCGATCTTTTTTGACAGGATGGAGGCCACCATCTGTCCGGGGGCATCAAGCGCCAGGGGCCGCTCCACGGAGATCAGCACTTCATCGGCCGGCGAGAGGTTGGCTGTGCCGCCCCAGGCGATGCATCCGCGGTGATTGCGCACGATCTCCTGGAGTTGTTCCACAGGCAACGCCACATTGGCCAGCACCTCCATGGTGTCGGCGGTGCCCGCTGGCGAAGTGATGGCGCGCGAGGAAGTCTTGGGACACAGCATGCCATGTGCTGCGACGATGGGCACGATCAGCATGGAGGTGCGGTTGCCGGGGATGCCGCCGATGCAGTGCTTGTCCACCACCAGCGCCTCGTGCCAGTCCAGCCGGCGTCCGGCCTCGATCATGGCCTCTGTCAGAAAGTGCACCTCCTCGCGGTCCAGGTCATCGCGGTGGGTCGCCACCACGAAGGCTGTCAACTCGATTTTGGAGTAGTGGTGCTCCGCGACGTCGCGCATGATGCCGCGTAAATCTTCCAGCCCAAGGCGTTCCCCGCCGAGTTTGCGGTGCAGTGCGCCGATCGACTCGGGCGGCTCCGCCTGCGATACCGTGACGCTCTGGCTGCCCGTCACTTCCATCTGGGCATAAGCGGCCATGGAAAGGCCGAGTTCGCCGCACGACACGATGTTCTCGTCATCCACCACGTTCAGGGTGGCCAGAATGCGGTGTCCGTTGGCCCGGACTTCCACCTTCGAGAGCGCCTGGAAGCCTTCGGCTCGATAAATCTCGCAGTCGCGGTGCAGGTAGGCCACATTTTCGGGGTAGGTGTCGATCAGCACCCGGCGCAGCGAAAGTCGGGCCGGGCCGACGGGACTGCTGTCTGGCACCGGGCAGGCAGCGGACGGTTCGGCAGTCACTTTGTTCATCAGGATAGCCTACACTGAATTTGCGCTGCGGTTAGCGTGGCCGGCGGCGACAAATTCAGCGTTCAATCAAAAAAGGCTTGCATCGCGGCAAGCCTTTTGCGTGCAGCGGGGACTGCAATGCCTCAGACGCGCTTGCGGTACTCGCCGGTGCGCGTATCGATTTCGACCCGGTCGCCCTGGGCCACGAAAATCGGCACGCCGATCTCGAAGCCGGTGGCGATCTTGGCGGGCTTGAGCACCTTGCCGGACGTGTCGCCCTTGACGGCGGGCTCAGTCCAGGTGATCTCGCGCTCGACGCTGGTCGGCAGCTCCACCGAGATGGCCTTGCCGTCGTAGAACACCACTTCCAGCGGCATGCCGTCTTCCAGGTAGTTCAGGGTGTCGCCCATATTCTCGGCTTCGACTTCGTACTGGTTGAATTCTTCATCCATGCAGACGTACATCGGTTCGGCAAAGTACGAGTAGGTGCAATCCTTCTTGTCGAGGATGACCTGATCGATCTTGTCGTCGGCCTTGAACACGACTTCGGTGTTGAAGTTGGCGATCAGGCTCTTGAGCTTCATGCGTACGGTGGCCGAGTTGCGGCCGCCGCGGCTGTATTCGGTCTTGAGCACAACCATCGGGTCTTTGCCGTGCATGATGACGTTGCCGGCGCGGATTTCTTGAGCGATTTTCATAGGGTCTTGAGAGGAGGTCTTGAGAAACGTGTCAGGAGGTGGGGCCGCCCTGGTGGCAGGAAGCGTTTCCTGCCCAACCGGCATGTCGATTCCACTGAGCTTTCAATTTTAACGGTTTTTCAGGACGAACTGCTGCAACTGGTGGGTCAGGTCGTCCTGCGCCAGCAGCCGCTCACGTGCCGCCACTGCCATCGGGCCCCAGGCGGCGCCGTCGATGGGTGGCAGGCCGGCGGCGCTGGCGCCGTTCCAGACCTGGTGGAATTGCCGCAGCGACGCGGGTGCCTGCAGCCAATCCAGAAATGCCTCCAGCTTGCCGTGGTGGACCGCGTCGTCCTGCGGGTAGATCTGCCAGATGAAGGGCTTGCCGGCCCACAGGGCGCGTACCAGCGAATCCTCGCCGCGCACAAAGTTGAGGTCGCAGGCCCACAGCAGGTGGTCGAAGTCAACCTGACTGAGGGCCGGTAAATACGAAATTGATAGCTGCTTGCGCTTGTTCCATAAGGGCTGAAGCCTGTTTTTATGCTCAATCGCGGCCCTCGTTGCCGCTGCCGCGCGTCCCGGCGTGACCAGCAGCCGGGTGGGCTGCGCGCCGTCTGCCAGTTGATCGAGCAGGCCCTCCAGGGCCGGGGGTTCGTAACAAAACAGTGACACCAGCCGCTCGCCTTGAGGGTCGACGCCCAGTCGCGCCAGCCATGTGGCGCGGTTGAATTCAAGCTGGCGGTGGGCCAGGCCAGGTTCGCGCAGCAGCCCGCCGGTGTGCGCCGTGAAGCCGGGGTAGAAAAAATACTTGGTCAGGCCCGCGCCCGGACCGCTCATAACCGGCGAGGGCAGGCCGTGGGCGCGCTCGACGAAGCTCTCCGCGGACAGGTATTCGAGGTTGATCCATACGGGTTTTCGGCCTGTAGCCCTTACCCCATCTACGCATGCAGCTATGAACTCAGGAGCGATCTCGCAGCCGAAGGCCTCCACCAGCACGTCGGCCGGTGGCCGCCCGGTGGGCTGAAGCGACTGCGCCCAGGGCAGCACCGTGACGCCCGGGCAGCCGCCCGGTGCCATCCAGCGCAGGGCCGAGGCGTCATCCACCCACAGCCGCACCTGTTCGCCGCGTGCGGCCAGGTCGGCGCTGAGCCGCCAGCACGCGCCGATGTCGCCAAAGTTGTCGATGACCTTGCAGAAGATGTCCCACAGCATGGGGGCGATTGTGACCCGGCCTATTCCAGCCCCGGCGCTGTGTCAGCCTGGCTGCAGGAACGACAATACGGTGGTATGTCAGACACGCATTCCGAACAACTGCTGAGCGAGGTCGCGGCGCTGCCGGCGCTGCCCGGCGTGTACCGTTACTTCGACGCCGACGGCCAACTGCTGTATGTCGGCAAGGCGATCAACCTGAAAAAACGGGTTTCGAGCTATTTCCACAAAGACCATGGCGGCACGCGCATCGGCCACATGGTGAGCAAGATCGTGCGCATGGAGACCACGGTGGTGCGCTCCGAGGCCGAGGCGCTGCTGCTGGAAAACAACCTGATCAAGGTCTTGAACCCGAAGTACAACATCCTGTTCCGGGACGACAAGAGCTACCCCTATCTGAAGATCACCGGCCCGCGCGACAAGGCCGGGGCGGGGGCGCCGTCAGCGGCCAGTTTCCCGCGCGTCGCCTATTACCGCGGTGCGGTCGACAAGAAGAACCGCTACTTCGGCCCGTTCCCCAACGGCTGGGCCGTGAAGGAGTCGATCCTGCTGCTGCAAAAGGTGTTCCGCCTGCGCACCTGCGAGGACACGGTGTTCAACAACCGCACGCGGCCCTGCCTGCTGTACCAGATCAAGCGCTGTTCGGCGCCCTGCGTCAATTACATCTCGCCCGAGGCGTATGCGCAGGATGTGCAGGATGCCGAAAAATTCCTGCAGGGCGAGACCCAGCAGGTACTCGATGCGCTGCAGGCCCGCATGATGGCGCATGCCGAGCGGCTGGAGTTCGAGCAGGCGGCCGAGCTGCGCAACCAGATGTCGGCGCTGTCGACCGTGTTGCTGCAGCAGGCCGTGTACAACGTGTCGGACAAGGACGTGGATATCCTCGCGGTGCAGGTGCACGGGGGCCGGGCCTGCGTCAACCTGGCCATGGTGCGCGGCGGCCGGCATCTGGGCGACCGGCCCTACTTTCCGGCGCAGGTGGAAGATGCCACGGGCGTGTACCAGGCGGACGTGGACGATGAGTTGCCGCCGGTCAATCTGTCGGTCGAGGTGCAGGTGCTCGAAGCCTTTATCGCGCAGCACTATATCGACGTGCCGGTGCCGCCCACGCTGATCACCAGCGAGCCGGTGAGCAACGCCCTGATCGAGGCGCTGTCGCTGCAGACCGGCGTGCGGATCAGCGCCGTGCACCAGCCGCGCGAGCAGCGCCGCATCTGGCTCGAGATGGCGCAGAAAGACGCCGGCATCGCGCTGGCCCGTTTGCTGGCCGAGGAGGGCTCGCAGCAGGCCCGCACGCGCGCGCTGGTCGATGCGCTGGGGCTGGTGCCGGACCAGCTCGATGCCTTTCGCATCGAATGCTTCGACATTTCCCACACCGCGGGGGAGGCCACGCAGGCCTCGTGCGTGGTGTTTCAGGGCCACAAGATGCAAAGCGCCGAGTACCGCCGCTACTCGATCGACAACATCACGCCGGGCGACGACTACGCCGCCATGCGCCAGGTGCTGACGCGGCGCTACAGCAAAATGGTGGAGGTTATCCGGCAAGCCGAAAACGCGGGCCCGGGCCCTTTGGGCGCAGCCGCTGAGGGATCCGGCGATGACGCCGCCGCGGCGCCGCCCGTCAGCACCGTGCGCTTGCCCGACCTGGTGCTGGTGGACGGTGGCAAGGGCCAGGTCAGCATGGCGCGCGAGGTGTTCGCCGAACTGGGCATTGACCTCGGCCTGATCGTGGGTGTAGAAAAGGGCGAGGGCCGCAAGGTGGGTCTGGAAGAGCTGGTGTTCGCCGATGGCCGCCCCAAGGTGTACCTGGGCAAGGATTCCGCCGCCCTGATGCTGGTGGCGCAGATCCGCGACGAGGCGCACCGCTTTGCCATCACCGGCATGCGCGCCCAGCGGGCCCGGGTGCGCGTGGGTGGCAGCAAGCTGGAGGAAATCCCGGGCATCGGTCCGAAACGGCGCGCCCGGCTGCTGCAGCGCTTTGGCGGGATTCGGGGTGTGGCCGGTGCCAGCGCGGAGGAAATTGCCACGGTAGAGGGCATCTCGAAGGAGCTGGCCGCGGAAATCTACCGGGCGCTGCGATGAGGCTCGCGGGCCGGCCCGTCGGCGATCGCCGGCCATGACACAATCGCACCCATGTTTCTGACCATCCCGACCATCATGACCTGGACGCGCATCGTCGCGATCCCGTTAATTGTCGGCGTGTTCTACCTGCCCATCAGCGAGCCCAGCCGCAACCTGGTGGCCACGGTGATGTTCATGCTGTTCGCCGCCACCGACTGGCTCGACGGCTACCTGGCGCGCAAGCTGAACCAGGCCTCTTCGTTCGGCGCCTTCCTCGACCCGGTGGCCGACAAGTTCCTGGTCTGCGCCTGCGTGCTGGTGCTGGTGTATTTGCAGCGGGTCGACGTGTTCGTGGCGCTCATCATCATCGGCCGCGAGATTGCGATCTCGGCGCTGCGCGAATGGATGGCCCAGATCGGCGCGTCCAAGAGCGTGGCAGTGCACATGATCGGCAAGCTCAAGACGGTGGCGCAGATGGTGGCCATTCCGTTCCTGCTGTTCGACGGCCGCCTGTTCGGGCGCATCGACACGCACCTGTGGGGCACCTGGCTGATCTGGATTGCGGCCATCCTCACGGTCTGGTCCATGGTGTATTACCTGCAAAAAGCGCTGCCCGAAATCCGGGCGCGCGTGAAGTGACGTTGCAGCCATGACGTCGGCGGCCCGCGACGACGCCTTCACGCGGGCCATGCCTGCGGTGTTTGTCGTGATCTGGAGCACCGGCTTCATCGTGGCGCGCTACGGCATGCCATATGCCCCGCCGATGAAGTTTCTGGCGCTGCGCTATGCGCTGTCCATTCTGTGTTTTCTGCCCTGGATCGTGCTGGCGCGCGTGGCCTGGCCGAAAACGCGCGCGCAGTGGCTGCACCTGGCCGTCACCGGCGTGTTGATGAACGGCGGGTATCTGGGCGGTGTCTGGGCCGCCGTCAAGGCCGGCATGGGCTCGGGCCTGTCGTCATTGATCGTGGGCCTGCAGCCGGTGCTGACCGCCGTCTGGCTCTCGGGCACGGGCGGGCACGTGACGCGTCGCCAGTGGGCCGGCTTGACGCTGGGCTTTGCCGGGCTGGCGCTGGTGGTGTCGCGCAGGCTGGGGCAGGGCGGCGAGGCCGACTGGTTCAACCTCTCTCTGGCTACCATGGCGCTGTTCAGCATCACGGCCGGCACGCTGTACCAGAAGCGGTTTGTGGCGCCCTGCGACGTGCGCTCGGCCAATGCCGTGCTGCTGGGCGCGGCCTTGCTGGTCACGCTGCCATTTGCGCTGCTGGAGCAGGAGGTCATGCAATGGAACGCCGAGTTGGCCGGGGCCATGGCCTGGTCGGTACTGGCGTTGACGCTGGGCGGCAGTTCGCTGTTGTACCTGCTGATCCAGCGCGGCGCGGTGGCGTCGGTCACCAGCCTGATGTACCTCGTGCCGCCCGCTACGGCACTGATGGCCTGGCTGCTGTTTTCCGAGCCGATCACGCTGGTGACCGTGATCGGCACGGCGCTGACGGCGATCGGTGTCAGCCTGGTAGTGCGAACGAGGCGCTGAGCCGGGCCAATTTGTGGCGACAGTCAAGGAGCATGGAACATGAGCAGGAAGCGAATCGCGGTCATCGCCGGCGACGGTATCGGCAAGGAAGTGATGCCCGAGGGTATCCGGGTGATGGACGCCGCCGCGCGCAAGTTCGGCATCGATCTGCAGTTCGATCACTTCGATTTTTCGAGCTGGGACTACTTTGAGCGCCACGGCAAGATGCTTCCCGACGATTGGAAGGCGCAGATCGGCGGCCACGACGCGATCTACTTCGGGGCCGTCGGCTGGCCCGAGAAAATCGCCGACCACGTGTCGCTGTGGGGCTCGCTGCTGCTGTTTCGCCGCGAGTTCGACCAGTACGTCAACCTGCGGCCCGCGCGCCTGATGCCCGGCATCATCGCGCCCGTGGTGCGGCGCGACGGCAGCCCGCGTGCGCCCGGCGAGATCGACATGGTCATCGTGCGCGAGAACACCGAAGGCGAGTACTCCAGCATTGGCGGGCGCATGTACGCCGGCACCGAGCGCGAGATCGTGATGCAGGAGACGGTGATGTCGCGCATTGGCGTCGACCGCGTGCTGAAATTCGCCTTCGAGCTGGCGCAATCGCGCCCCAAGAAGCACTTGACCAGCGCGACCAAGTCGAACGGCATCGCGATCACCATGCCGTACTGGGACGAGCGCGTGGCCGAGATGGCGAGAGCCTATCCGGCAGTCAGCGTCGACAAGTTCCACATCGATATCCTGACCGCGCACTTCGTGCAGCGCCCCGATTTCTTCGACGTCGTTGTGGCCAGCAATCTGTTCGGCGACATCCTGAGCGACCTGGGCCCGGCCTGCACCGGCACCATCGGCATCGCACCGAGCGCCAACCTCAATCCCGACAAAAAATTTCCGTCGCTGTTCGAACCCGTGCATGGCTCGGCCCCCGACATTGCGGGCAAAAATCTGGCGAACCCGATTGGCCAGATCTGGTGCGGCGCCCTGATGCTGGACTTCCTGGGGTACCGGCAGGCCCACGATGCCGTGCTGGCCGCCATCGAGAAAGTACTGGACCCCCAAAGCGGTGCGCCGCGCACGCCGGATATCGGCGGCAACGCGGGCACGGCCGATCTCGGCCAGGCCATCGCGGGCGTTTTGTAGCAGTGTTCGAGACTTGTCAATCCGCAAGATTTGCAAGCGACTGTGGCGAATCGGCACGCCAGGCGTCAAGGCGCGGCGTAAATCTGTCTAAAATCGCCGCTTGCGCCGTTGTAATGCTGCGAGCTGTATTGACACCATGGCAGTCCATGGCTCTAATCTGACGCAGCAGCGGGCGCTGCCACCAAAAACTCCCTGAAGGTTTGAGAGAATCAACAGATCGAAGTCTCAAGCCTCGGGAGATTTTTTTGAAACACATCCAGATCAACTTTTTTCAAACGAGGGGCCCCTTGTGAATAAGACAGAACTCATTGAGCACATTGCAAAGCATGCAGACATCTCCAAGGCCGCGGCCACACGCGCACTGGAGTCCACCATTGGCGCTGTCAAGACGACCTTGAAAAAAGGCGGCTCGGTGTCGCTGGTGGGTTTTGGCACTTTTGCGGTGGGTAAACGCGCGGCGCGCAGTGGGCGCAACCCGCGGACCGGCGCTGCGATTAAAATCAAGGCAGCCAAGGTGCCAAAGTTCCGTCCAGGCAAGGCATTGAAGGATGCGTTGAACTGAGAACCCGTTAAGGTGGGGTGCTTAGCTCAGCTGGTAGAGCGGCGCCCTTACAAGGCGTAGGTCGGCGGTTCGAGCCCGTCAGCACCCACCACCGATGCAAAGGCGAACGGCTTGTTCGCCTTTTCTTTTTTTGTCTTTGAAAGATTGAGCATGTTTGAAGCTATCCGCAAGCACTCCAAAATCGTCCTGGGTTTGTTGTTCTTGTTGATCATTCCGTCCTTTGTGCTGTTCGGCATCGAGCGCAACCGCAACAACGAGAGTGCTCAAGTCGTGGCGACGGTGGACGGCCAGGACATCACGCAAAACGAGTGGGACAACGCGCACAAGAACGAAGTCGATCGCCTGCGCGCCTCCACGCCGACGCTGGACGCCAAACTGCTCGATTCGCCGCAGGCGCGTTATGCGTCGCTGGAGAGGGTCGTGCGCGACCACGTGCTGGCCGCGGCGGCCAGCAAATCCAGGCTCGTCACGAGCGACCAGCGGCTCGCACAGTCACTACAGGAAAACCCGACCATTGCCTCGCTGCGCAAGCCCGATGGTTCGCTGGATATGGACCGCTACCGGCAACTGGTTGGCGCCCAGGGGATGACGCCCGAGATGTTCGAGGCCGGCGTGCGCCGCGACCTGTCCGCGCGCCAGGTCATGGTGGGCCTGGCCGGAACCAGCTTTGCCACGTCTGCGCAGGCCGATGTGGCGCTGAATGCCTTTCTCGAGAAGCGCGAGGTTCAGGTCGCACGTTTCAACACCGCCGATTTCGCGAGCAAGGTGACGCTGACCGATGCCGACCTGGAGGCCTTCTACAAGAGCAACCAGGCCCTGTTCCAGGCGCCCGAGCAGGCCAGCATCGAATATGTGGTGCTCGATCTGGACACTGTCAAGAATTCAATCACGCTGAATCCGCAGGATGTCAAAACCTATTACGACCAAAATGCCGCGCGCCTGAGCGGCCAGGAGGAGCGGCGCGCCAGCCACATCCTGATTGCCGTGCCCAAGGGGGCATCGGCGGCAGAGCGCGAGAAGGCCAAGGCTCACGCGCAAGAGCTGCTGGCAATGGTCAAAAAAGCGCCCGACAGTTTTGCCGAGGTGGCCCGAAAAGATTCCCAGGATCCCGGCTCGGCGGCCAAAGGGGGCGACCTCGACTTCTTCACCCGCGACGCGATGGTGAAGCCTTTTGCCGATGCGGTTTTTGCGATGAAGAAGGGCGATATCAGCGACGTGGTGGAAACCGAATACGGCTACCACATCATCAAGCTGACCGACATCAAGGTACCGAAGCAGCGCAGTTTTGAGGAAATGAAGCCCGAGATCGAGGCCGATCTTAAAAATCAGCAGGCCCAGCGCAAATTCGCCGAAACGGCAGATGCCTTCACAAATGGCGTGTACGAGCAGGCGGACAGTCTCAAGCCTGTGGCCGACAAACTCAAGCTGCAAATCCAGACGGCGGCCAATGTGACGCGCAAACCGGCGCCCGGTGTGACCGGCGTGCTGGCCAATGCCAAATTTCTGGAGGCGCTGTTTGCCCCCGACTCGATCGACAAGAAACGCAACACCGAGGCGGTGGAAACGGCCCCCAACCAGCTGGTCTCCGGACGTGTGACCCGCTACACGCCGAGCCGCATCCTGCCGTTTGCAGAGGTCAAGGACAACGTGCGCCAGCGCCTGCTGGCCGTGCGAGGCGCAGCGCTGGCCAGGACCGAAGGCATGGCCAGACTGGCGGCGTGGAAAGCGAACCCGGCTGCGGCCGTGTTGCCGCCAGCCGTGGTGGTTTCGCGGGACCAGGCGCAAAACCAGCCCGGACCCGTCGTCGAGGCCATTTTGCGGGCCGACAGCACCCACCTGCCGTCGTTTATCGGCGTGGACCTGGGCGCGCAGGGCTATGCCGTCGCCAAAATCAACAAGATCATTCCACGTGAGCCGTCCACGGACGCCGCTGCCGCGCAGGAGCGCGCCCAATTCACGCAATGGGTCGCGTCGGCCGAGGCCCTGGCCTACTACGACCTCCTGAAAGAGCGCTTCAAGGCGACCATCAAGGTTCCCAAGCCCGTGGCGAAGACCGCAGAAGAGTTGTCGCAGGCGGCAACGCAGTAGCCGGCCCCGCTATAATCATGCTCAAACGGTGGCTGTAGCTCAGTTGGTAGAGTCCAGGATTGTGATTCCTGTTGTCGTGGGTTCGAGCCCCATCAGCCACCCCAGTATTCAAACCCCAGTATCCATGCGGCTTTCCAGTCGGTGGGAGTGCATGAAAAGGTCCTTTCGAGGGCTTTTTTTTCGCCTCCGCACCGGGGCGGTCTGACCAAGGTTTGTTATGGACTACCGCGACGCAGACGATCAGATTTTCGCCATTGTTGAAAAACACGGCCCAGAGGTTTTCCGTGACGGGTTGCAGACCGCGTACCCACAGACGCTCCGGGCTATGGCAATGTTCTGTGCAAAGGGGAACTCGCTCAAAACCGGGATGTTTGACACGGTGGACAGCAACAATCCCTATGCCTTCCGGGTGTTGTACCGCTCATTCTGCGAGCACTATCTGCGCTTCACGTACCTCTGGGCGCGGATGACAAAAGACAAAACTGATGAGGCGGGCACTGAGTACTACAGCTATTGCGGCGCAGTTGAGGCAATGGAGTACCTTGGTGCTTTGAAACTCGCAGATGCTTTGGTGGGAAATGATGGCGTCATGAACTATGCGGATGCGGTAGAGAAGCTCTATCCCGAGGCCGCGCACTTGAGCAAAAAGCAACTCAAGGATTTTTCCGGGAAGTTCAAGTACCGAGACATTCTTCGCTATCTGGCGGGAGAGGGCCTCCGTTTTGTATCTGGGAAAACGCCTTTCTTGTCGGCAATCGTGCCCGCCTACGCGCTCTATTCCTCTTTCGTTCATGGCGGTCCATACACGGACTTGGAGATGTTCGAGTACTCGCAGCCGGAAGCCTTGAAGGCTTGCGAAGAAGACCTTGAGGTCATCGTGATGATGAATGCAACGATCTTCATGATGACCACGATGGCGGTCACTTTCGCTAAAGGTGAGAAAGTGGACCACGTTGGAGGTAAAGTCAACGAAGTTCTCCGGCGATTTACGGTGGGCAAGGAGTAGGGGATTCCGGGCGAACCTCGGCGAGCCTGTGCAAATGCACCCCTAAGGATTGGATGGCGGGGCCTTCAGGAATCCTCATGGGCCTCTCTGTACTCCTCCACGTAGCCCTCTCCCAGAGCCTCGGCAAGTTGCGGACTGAACCGCTCAAGGGCCTGCCTGAAAATGTCCGGCTGGCGGTCTGCCATGTCTCCAAGGGCCTTCCGAAGGGCGGCGGTCATCTTTTCTATACGCTTTTCCTCCTCCTCTGGGGTCCAGTCTGCGTCGTCTTCAGCGGCTTGCCGTCGGGCGTCGTTCCACGTCATTTCCCAATCAGACTTCCAGATTGTCGATGAGTCGCGTTGCGCCCAACTTCGCGGCCCCCAGAACCACTACGGCATCGCCGGCCTGTGGTGGCTGCAGATCCGAGCGGCGGCGCACCGTCAGGTAGTCGGGCGTCCAGCCGCGCCGCGCAAGGGTCGCTGTGGCGCGCGCCTCGATCTCGGGTAGCCGCGCAGCGAGTTCAATGCCCGCTTCCTGCGCGTCGCGCGCCAGCTGCTGCAGCGCCAGAGGCAGCTGCACCGCCTCGGCGCGCTCGGTCCCGCTGAGATAGCCATTGCGCGAACTTAATGCCAGGCCATCGGGCGCGCGCTGGGTTTCGCTGGCGATGATCTCGATCGGCAACGCAAACTGCCGAACCATGTGGCGGATGACCATGAGCTGCTGGTAGTCCTTCTTGCCGAACACGGCCACGCGCCGGCCTTGGGCCTCGGAGAACACGCAGGCAAACAGTTTCATCACCACCGTGCTTACGCCCACGAAGAAGCCGGGGCGGAAATGACCCTCCAGGATGTCGGCCAGTTCGGCGGGCGGGTGCACCTTGTAGAGCTGCGGCTCGGGGTAGAGCTCTTTCTCGTTGGGCGCGAACAGGACGTCGCAACCGGCGTCAGCCAGTTTGGCGCAGTCCGATTCCCAGGTGCGCGGATAGGTGTCGAAGTCTTCGTGCGGCAGGAACTGCAGGCGGTTCACGAAGATGCTCGCGACCGTCGCATCGCCCAGCGCGCCGGCCTGCCGGACCAGTGCCATGTGGCCGTCGTGCAGGTTGCCCATGGTGGGCACGAAGGCTGGATGCTGGCTGTGCCGCAGAAGGTGCCGCAGCTCGGCAATGGTGTGGGCGATTTGCATGGTGCTGAATCGGTGTGAGTTCAGTAGGTATGAAGCGCGGGGTCGGGAAAGCTCTGGTCCTTGACGGCGGCGACATAACCGCGCACCGCGTCCTCGACGCTAGCGCTGCCGGCCATGAAGTTGCGCACAAAGCGCGGCAGCCTGGCCGCCGTGAGATTCAGCATGTCGTGCAGCACCAGCACCTGGCCGCTGCAATCCACGCCGGCGCCGATGCCGATCACGGGAATCGGCAGTGCGGCCGTCACGTCCCGGGCCAGCGTCGAAGGAATCAGCTCCAGCACCAGCATGGCTGCGCCGGCCTCGGCCAGTTCACGGGCCTGCTGCAGCAGCTGCGCGGCGCCCTCCATGTTGCGGCCCTGGACGCGGTAGCCGCCCAGTGCGTGCACCGATTGCGGCGTGAGCCCCAAGTGGGCGCAGACCGGAATGCCGCGCTCCACGAGGAAGCGCACAGTCTCCGTGGTCCAGCCTCCGCCCTCGAGCTTGACCATCTGCGCGCCAGCCTGCATCAATGTGACGGCGCTATGCAGGGCTTGGTCTTTCGATGCCTGGTAGCTGCCAAACGGCAGGTCGCCGATCACCCAGGCTGTCTGGTTGCCGCGTGCCACGCAGCGCGTGTGATAAGCCAGCTCGTCCAGTGTCACCGGCACCGTGCTGGCGTGGCCCTGCAGCACCATGCCCAGCGAATCGCCCACCAGCAGACAGTCCACGCCAGCGGTGTCGAGCAGTGTCGCGAATGTCGCGTCGTAGCAGGTCAGCATGGCGATCTTGTCGCCGGCCGCGTGCATCTCGCGCAGGCGGTGCAGGGTCAGCGGTTTGCGCAGGGCGGTGGCTTCGTTCATGCGAGGGCTTACTGGCTCAGGGGAACGGGCTGGCCCTGCTTCAAGCCCAGGCGTTGCAGCAGATCCAGGTCGGCCTGGGTGTCGGGGTTGCCGGTGGTCAGCAGCTTGTCGCCGTAGAAGATGGAATTGGCGCCGGCCAGGAAGCACAGGGCCTGGATGGCGTCGCCCATCTGCTGGCGCCCGGCGGACAGGCGCACGCGCGCCAGCGGCATGGTGATGCGCGCCACCGCAATCGTGCGCACGAACTCGAACGGATCCAGCGGCGCCTGCTCGGCCAGCGGCGTGCCCTGCACGCGCACCAGGTGGTTGATGGGCACCGACTCGGGGTAGGGCGCGAGGTTGGCCAGCTGTGCGATCAGGCCGGCGCGCTGGGTGTGCGATTCGCCCATGCCCACGATGCCCCCGCAGCAGACCTTCACGCCCGCGCCGCGCACGCGGCCCAGGGTGTCGAGCCGGTCCTGGTAGTCACGCGTGCTGATGATGTCGCCGTAGAAGTCGGGCGCACTGTCGAGGTTGTGGTTGTAGTAGTCCAGTCCCGCATCGCGCAGCGTCTCGGCGTGGCCGTCTTCGAGCATGCCCAGCGTGGCGCAGGTCTCCAGGCCCAGCGCCTTCACGGTGGCCACCAGTTCGGCCACTTTCTCGATATCGCGATCCTTCGGCGCGCGCCAGGCCGCGCCCATGCAAAAGCGCGTGGCGCCGGCGTCCTTGGCGCGCTGCGCGGCGACAAGCACCTCGGCCGGCTCCATCAGCTTGGAGGCTTGCACCCCGGTGTCGTAACGGGCCGCCTGCGGGCAGTAGCCGCAGTCCTCGGGGCAGCCGCCGGTCTTGACCGACAACAGCGTCGCGAACTCGACGAGCGTCGGGTCGAAGTTCGCACGGTGAATCGTCTGCGCGCGGTGCAGCAACTCCGGGAACGGCAGCTCGAACAGCGCCTGCACGTCCTCCACGCGCCAGCGTGGAGTAGCCGGTGCGACGGGATCAACCGGGGGGCGCGGCGGGCGGTGCAGGGTCACGGGGTGTTCAAGGGTGGCGGGCATTGTGGTCTCCAGTTAAGTGGGATTATTCTCAGGCAAGGGTGGGTTCGAGCGCTGCGGACGGGCGCTCAAGCTGCGATTTCGGCGCCAGCCCGGCGAGTCCCTGGATCAGGCGGTCCACGTCGTCCTCGCTGTGGGCGGCCGACAGGGCAATGCGCAGCCGGGCCGTGCCCTCGGGCACGGTGGGCGGGCGGATCGCCGGCACCCACAGGCCGCGCTCGCGCAGGCCTTCCATTACGGCCAGGGCCTCATCGTTGGGGCCGATCACCAGCGCCTGGATGGCGGTGACGGAATCGCCGAGCCGCCAGGGCGTGCCGCGCAGGATCGGCTGCAGGCCGTCGCGCAGCCGTGCGATCAGCCGGCTCAGGTGGTCGCGGCGCCACTGTTCGGTTTCGATCAGGCGCAGGCTTGCGCGCAGGGCGCTGGCCAGCAGCGCCGGCGCGGCCGTGGCAAAGATGTAGCTGCGGGTTTTTTGCAGCAGCCATTCGACCAGCGCATCGTCACCGGCCACAAAGGCGCCCGCCACACCGGCGGCCTTGCCCAGCGTGGCCATGTAGAGCACGCGGCGCGAGGCCCGGGCCCCGGTCAGGCCAAACTTCGCGAGGCTGCCGCGGCCTTCGGGACCCAGCACGCCGAAACCGTGCGCATCGTCGAGCAGCAGCAGCGCGTCGTGCCGCTCGCACAGCGCCAGCAGCGCGGGAATGTCGGCGATGTCGCCGTCCATGCTGAACACGGCGTCGCTGATCACGAGCTTGCGCCGCGCCGGACTTTGGCTGAGTGCCGCGTCCAGCGCGCCCAGGTCGGCATGCGCATAGCGGTGGATGTGCGCGCGCGACAAGCGGGCGCCGTCGATCAGGCAGGCGTGATTCAGCGCGTCGGAGAACAGCGCGTCGCCTTCGGCGACCAGCGCAGGCACGATGCCGATGTTGGTGGCGTAGCCGGCGTAAAAATACAGGGCACGCGGCAGTTCGGCAAAGCGGGCCAGCGCCTGCTCGAGCGCCTCGTTGGCCGCGCTGTGGCCGCTGACCAGCGGCGAGGCGCCGGCGCCCACGCCGAACTCGTGGGCGCCGGCACAGGCGGCCTGCACCAGCGCGGGATGGCTGGCCAGGCCCAGGTAATCGTTGCTGCAAAACGCGAGCATGGACTGGCCATCGACCTGCAGGCGGGCCCCGCTTTCGGGCACGACCACGCGGCGGCGGCGGCGCAGGTGGGCGCGGTCCAGCTCGGCGATGCGCGCCGGGAATTCGTCGATCCAGGAAGGGTGGGTGTTCAGGGTCATGGCAGGTGGAGGGCGATGGCCCGCGGGTCAGGGGCGTCCTGATAGGCGATGTCGGCCAGCAGCGGCGCGGCGAGTTGGCGCTGCAGCCAGGCGATATTCTCTTCTTGCGCCTGCATTGCAGGGTCGATGCGGTTGGCCACCCAGCCGGCGAGCAGGAGGCCGCGCGCGCGGATGGCTTCGGCAGTCAGCAGGGCGTGATTCAGGCAACCCAGGCGCAGGCCCACCACCAGCACCACGGGCAGGGCCAGCGCCTGCGCAAGATCGGCGCCGGTGCTGCTGTCCGACAGCGGCACGTGGAAACCGCCCGCGCCTTCCACCACCACGGCATCGGCGCGGCGTGCGAGCTCGCGGTAGCAGGACACCAGATGCTCGATGTCGATGCGCACACCGGCGCGTTCGGCCGCGATGTGCGGCGACAGCGGGTCGGGCAGCAGGACGGGGTTGTCCAGTTCGGGCGGTACTTCGACAGTGGAGGCTGCGCGCAGCGCCAGCGCGTCTTCGCTGGCCCAGCCATCGCCATGGCGCACCCTGCCGGCGGCCACGGGCTTCATGCCGACCACGCGCGGGTGGCGCCTGGCCAGCGTGTGCAGCAGCGCGGCCGACACCAGGGTCTTGCCGACGCCGGTGTCGGTGCCGGTAATGAAGTAGGAATTCATGATGCGGGCGTCTCTTCAGCCAGGGTAGCTTCAAGCGCGGCCAGCGCGCCTTGCGCGAGGCATTGCACGGCCTCGGCATCCAGCACATAGGGCGGCATGGCGTAGATCGTGCGGCCGATCGGGCGCAGCAGCAGGCCGTGCGCCAGCGCGTGCCGGTGGTATCGGCTCGCGAAATCGGGCAGGGCGGTTTCTACATCCCAGGCCCAGATCATGCCGAGGTGGCGCGCATGGCGCACGCGAGGATGACTCGTCAGCGGTGCGAACGCTTCATCGAGCGCACGCGCCAGCACCGCGTTGCGCGCCAGCACGTCTTGCTGTTCAAAGATCTCGAGCGTGGCCAGCGCAGCGCGGCAAGCTAGCGGGTTGCCGGTGTACGAGTGCGAATGCAGGAAGCCGCGCGCCAGCTGGTCGTCGTAAAAGGCCTCGTAGACCGCGTCGGTGGTCAGCACGGCCGACAGCGGCAAAGTGCCGCCGGTCAGTCCCTTGGACAGGCAGATGAGGTCGGGCCGGATGCCGGCCTGCTGGTGCGCGAACATCGTGCCGGTGCGCCCGAAGCCGGTGGCGATTTCGTCCACCACCAGATGCACCTCGTAGCGGTCGCACAGCGCGCGCGCCAGGCGCAGGTACTCAGGGTCATGCATGGCCATGCCGGCCGCGCACTGCACCAGGGGCTCGACGATCAGCGCCGCGGTCTCTTCGTGGTGCTCGGCCAGCCAGGCCTGCAGCGCCGCGGCGCTGCGCCGGGCCACCTCAAACGCGCTCTCGCCGAGACGCGCGCCGCGCGCGTCGGGGCTGGGCACGGTAGCGGCCAGGCGCACCAGCGGCGCATAGGCTTCGCGAAAGATCGCGATGTCGGTCACGGCCAGCGCACCCACGGTTTCACCGTGGTAGCCACCGGCCAACCCAATGAAGCGGTTCTTGGCCGGCCGGCCGCTGTTGCGCCAGAAATGCGCGCTCATCTTGAGTGCGATCTCGGTGGCCGAGGCGCCGTCGCTGCCATAAAACGCGTGGCCCAGGCCGGTCAGCGCGGCCAGGCGCTCGGACAGTTCCACCACCGGTGCATGGGTGAAGCCGGCGAGCATCACATGGTCGAGCCGCTCCAACTGGTCGGCCAGTGCGGCCTGGATGTGCGGATGGCTATGGCCGAACAGGTTGACCCACCAGGAACTGATGCCGTCAAGGTAGCGCCGGCCGTCCACGTCGTGCAGCCAGGGTCCCGAGGCGTGCGCGATCGCGATCGGCGGCTGCGCCTCGTGCAGCTTCATCTGCGTGCAGGGGTGCCACACGCTGCGCAGACTGCGCGCGGCCAGGGAAGCATTCATCTCAAAGCTGCTGCGTTGGAACGTGTTGGCGCGCGCCGATCTGGCGGTTGGCCTCGTCCACAAACACCAGTTGCGGCTTGTGCGTGGCCATCTGGTCTTCGTGCACCTGGGCGAACGAGGCGATGATGATCAAGTCGCCCATGGCGGCGCGGCGCGCCGCCGAGCCGTTGACCGAGATCATGCCGGTGCCGCGCTGGCCCTTGATGGCGTAGGTGACGAAACGCTCGCCGTTGTTGATGTTCCAGATATGGATTTGTTCGTTCTCGGCGATGTTGGCCGCCTCGAGCAGGTTCTCATCGATGGCGCACGAGCCTTCGTAATGCAATTCGCAATGGGTCACGGCGACCCGGTGGATCTTGGATTTCAGCAGGGTACGGAACACGGGGTTTCCTCTGGCCGGTTATGTTGCGGCGCAGCATACTACGAATCGTGTCACATTGGGGACATTTAGAGAGTCTATTTGGTTGCAATTGCTGCCCGCCTTGTGGCGGGCAATCCCCGGCTCCGGGCCGCGCCAGCGCCTTCATATGCGGCACGAACGTCTCCATCACCCGCAGCAAGGCGCCCTGGCGACTGAATATCGAATTGCGCGACCAGAGCATCTGCGCCGAGGGATCCGACCCGGTGGCCTGGCGCCACTGGCGCTGCAGGTGCCGTCGGGTATGACCATGGCGGGACAGGCGACGCGGCTGCAGGGTGCTACGCCGGATGCGGGGGTCGTCATAGAGCAAATGCGCCAGCGGGCGGCTGCCCAGACCCTTCAAGGCTTTCCAGGGACCGGCCAGGGCCGACTGGTGCAGGGCCGAGCGGGCCCATACCAACGGTTCGCCATCGACCCGCAACAGGACCTCGCGCACCACCGTCAGTCCGCTCCGCGGCAGGCCCAGCGCCTGTTGTTCATGCCGGCGCAGGGGCGCAACACGCTGACTCAGCACCTGCACCTCGAAGCGCTGGCCGAGCCGGGCCAGGTGCTGGCTCAGACTGCCGGGCACCTTCAGCCAACGGCGCAGGCCGCTTCGATAAGCCAGTCCCATGGATTCAATCAGCCTGTTCAGGCTCTCCGACCGGACGGTGGGTGTTCATCGAGTACGGCATCCACCCATCCGCGCAGGCTGTTCACGAAGGCCAGCGCCTGCACGCGCTGCAGCTCGTCTACCCGCACCACGGCTTCGGCCAACCGCCCTTCGCGCAGCCAGCGGGCCCGCCCGATCCCGCCCAGCAGGCCGCAGTGCAGCGCCGGTGTGACCCAGCGTCCATCCAGCAGCAGGGCCACGTTGCCGCGGGTGCACTCGGTGATCTCTCCACGCCGGTTCCACAGCAGGGTGTCGAAGACGTCAGGCTCGCTGGGGGCAAACGCGTCGTAATGCGCACGCCGCGTGGTCTTGAAGCGCACGAACTCACTGTCCGCCTCTTCGAGCGCGCTCGTGGCCAGTCTTAAGCGAACTGGGGTCGGCGTCAGGTCCAGCGCGTAGGCCTCGGCCTGGACCTGTCCGCCGGCATCGAGCCGCAGGCGCACCCGCCAGCGCCCTTGGAGGTGCGCATCGACCAGTTGCCGCAAGCGGCCCGCGACATGCGCTGCGTCCCATGGGTAGGCAAAATGCGCGGCCGCATCCGCCATGCGCGCCAGATGGGCCGGCGCGTCGCGCAGGGCACCGCCCTCCAGTGCCAGGGTTTCGAGCAATTCGAACGGCTGGCTTGCGCGTTCGAGAAAGGCACGCTTGTGGCGCCACTCCTGCCATTCGCCCTCGGCCTGCGCATCGGCCGTGATACCGCTGCCGATACCGCAGCTCGCCGCCGTGCCGCGCAGGGTCACGGTGCGGATCGCCACGTTGAACGTCGCATGCCCGCCCGGGCGGACAACGCCCACCGCGCCGCAATACACGCCGCGCGGTTGCGGCTCCAGATCGCAGATCATGCGCATGGCCTGCACCTTGGGTGCACCGGTGATCGAGCCGCAAGGAAATAAGGCCGTGAACACGTTGGCCAGTGTGGTCCCGTCCCGGGTGAGCGCCTCGACATCGGAAGTCATCTGCCACACCGTGGGCAGCGCCTCAAGGTGGAACAGCCGGGGCACGCGAACGGAAAAAGGCTTGGCAATGCGCGACAGGTCGTTGCGGATCAGGTCGACAATCATGACGTTCTCGGCGCGCTCCTTCGGCGACGCGGCAAGTCGAGCCGCCAGCGCTTCGTCATCTGCCGCGGTGGCGCCGCGCGGTGCCGTGCCCTTCATGGGTCGCGCCAGGATGCGGCCATCGCGCCAGTCAAAGAACAGTTCCGGCGACACGGACAACACCTGCTCTGTTCCGCTGTCGATGAACGCGGCATACCCATGGGGCTGCGCTTGGCGCAGCCTCATGAACCAGGCCCGCGCATCGCCCCGAAACTCGGCCTGCAGCGGCGCGGTGTAGTTGACCTGGTACAGCTGGCCTGCAGCGATGGCCTGGTGAATCTCCGCCATGCGCTGCTCGAACGTGGTGCGCGGCAAGTCGCTCTGCCACTCGGCGCCGGGCGCGCCGGCGCCGATGTCCATGGGCGGCCACGGCTGAGCGGCATCGTGTACCCCGAACCACGCCAGCGGGCCATCGCTGCCGCCATGCACCGCAAGCGCGGTGTCGAAGGCGGGGGCGGCCTCGTAGCGCAGGTACCCGACGCACCAGCGGCCCTGCCGGGCCATGGCGTCCACGGCCTGCAGCACCGGCACCACCTGGGCCACGGTGTGTGCGGCCAGCACCTCGCGTGGCGCGCCGAATGCCGCGCGCAGCGCCGAGCCCCGATCGCCTCGGGTGGCGACAAAATCGATCAGCGTTTGCACGGTGCGCCTGCATCCTTCACGGGTCACAACACGTCAATTCAGGCGCGCCGATGTCAATGACAAGGGGCATTTTTGCTCGACGCTCTCGCGTCAGAGCCTGGCCACAGCACCGTCGGTAAAGCCAGCGCCTCCGTGTGCGGGTAATCCCGACTGAAATGCAGGCCGCGGCTTTCATGGCGACTTTGTGCGCTGCGAACGATCAGGTCCGCCACCTGTACCAGATTGCGCAGTTCCAGCAAATCGCGGGTAACCGCAAAATGAGAGTAAAACTCTTCAATCTCCGCCTGCAACAGTGCGATGCGATTGGCAGCCCGCTCCAGGCGTTTGTTGGTGCGCACAATGCCGACGTAGTCCCACATGAAGCGACGCAACTCCTCCCAGTTGTGGGAAATGACCACGCATTCGTCTGGATCCGAGACCAGACTATCGTCCCAGATGGGCAGTGCCGTAACGGATGGCGCAGCTTCGCCGCCCATGGTCTGCACCGCTGCACGTGCAAAAACCATGCATTCAAGCAGAGAGTTGCTTGCCAGCCGGTTGGCGCCGTGCAGTCCTGTACAAGCCGCCTCTCCGATCGCATAGAGCCCGGCAAGGTCGGTGCGCCCGTGCAGGTCGGTTTGCACACCGCCGCAGGTGTAGTGGGCGGCGGGCACCACGGGAATGGGTTGACGCCTGATGTCAATTCCGAATTCCAGGCAACGTGCCAAGATGGTGGGGAAGTGCGTTTGCAAGAATTCCGGGCTTTGGTGAGCGATGTCCAAATAGACGCAATCCAGCCCATGCTTTTTCATCTCAAAATCAATGGCGCGCGCCACCACATCACGCGGAGCCAGCTCCAGACGTTCGTCATGCGCCGCCATGAAGCGTGTGCCATCAGGCAGGACCAGCCGCCCGCCTTCTCCGCGCACCGCTTCAGAGATTAGAAACGACCTGGCGTCCGGGTGATAAAGGCAGGTGGGATGAAACTGGATGAACTCAAGATTACTCACCGCGCAGCCAGCGCGCCAGGCTGCCGCAATGCCGTCGCCAGTAGCGGTATCCGGGTTGGTGGTGTACAGGTATACCTTGCCTGCACCGCCAGTCGCCAGCACCGTGTGCGTTGCCCCCAACGTGACAACTTCTCCACGACCTTCGTCAAAGACGTACAAGCCCAGGCAGCGGTTCGTTTCCGTGGAAGACGGGTTCAGTTTATGGCTGGTGATCACGTCCACCAAGGTGTGGTGCTCAAACAGGCTGATATTGGTTCGCCCACGCACTTGCTCCATCAAGGTGCGCTGTACGGCTGCGCCGGTGGCGTCAGTCATATGCACGATGCGGCGCTGGCTGTGTCCGCCTTCGCGCGTCAGGTGAAGCTGATCCGTGGTGCCTTCTTCCAGTGTGAACGCGACACCCAACTGACGCAGCCAGGCGATGGCTGCGGGAGCATTTTCTACTACAAAACGGGTTGCGTCCGGGTCGCACAGCCCGGTGCCCGCAGTGAGGGTGTCTTGCACATGCTCATCGAAGGAATCTCCCTCTGCCAGTACGGCCGCAATTCCCCCTTGTGCCCAAGCACTGGCACCGTCGCTTAATTGTTGCTTGGTGACAATGGCGACCTGCTTGTCCGGTGAGGCCAACAAGGCGGTGGCGAGGCCCGCCAAGCCGCTCCCCACGATGACCAAATCGAATGACCGCACGGGTCTTCTTTGCAATAAATTCATGTGCCGCCAATGTGACAAAATGCCGGCAGTTTACCTATTTCCTGACTTCATTCTTACAACATGACCCCATTATTTGACTTCTCGGCTGATGCAATCCGGGCATTGGCCCGAGATGACGTGGCCCGTGCTTTGGCAGAAGACATCGGCTCTGGTGACCTTACAGCTGGCTTGATTCAAACTGACCGCCGCGCCCGCGCTCGTGTGTTGGTCCGTGAGCCGGCAGTGCTGTGCGGTGCCCCGTGGGTAGAAGCCGCCGTGCGGGCGCTGGATCCACAAGCCCGCTTAACCTGGCACGTGCAAGAGGGAGAGTCCTGTGTGGCAAACCAGGTCGTGCTTGATATTGAGGGTCAGGCTCAGGCGCTCCTGAGCGTCGAGCGTACCGCATTGAATTTTTTACAGATGCTGAGCGCCGTCGCCAGCAAGACGGCTTTGTACGTAGCGATGGTTCGGGGTACTGGAGCCCGCATCGTAGACACCCGCAAAACGCTACCGGGCCTGAGACTGGCGCAAAAGTACGCGGTCCGAACGGGTGGCGGTCTTAACCACCGGATAGGCCTGTTCGACGCCGTGCTGATCAAGGAGAACCACATTGCTGCCGCTGGCGGCATCGCTCCTGTGCTGGCACGCGCCGCAACGGTCGCGGCACAGGCGAGCTTTATTGAAATCGAAGTGGAAACATTGGAGCAGTTGAAGGAGGCCTTGAACGCCGGTGCCGCGATGGTGCTGCTTGACAACATGGATGCACTAATGGTTCAAGAAGCTGTGCGCCTTAACGAAGCCATGAGTGCGGCCAAAGGAGTCGGGCGTGCCGTTCTTGAAATCTCGGGCGGCGTGATGCTGGAGAGCGTACGCGCGCTGGCGCAGACCGGGGTTGACCGTATCTCAGTTGGGGCTTTGACAAAAGACGTCAAAGCCATTGACTTTTCTGTACGATTTGAGAGTCCGTTATGCCTGAAGCCCTGACTTCGCTGGTAGACGTCGAGTACGAGCAACCTGCCTGTGACACGCGGCGCGCGTGGGCCCGAATTCCAGTGGAGCCTTCGCAATCCGAGCGGACTGCGCTTAAACACAAAATCCGCCATTTGCTCAAAGTGCGCAACGCCGTGATGGTGTCGCACTTCTACGTTCATCCTGATTTGCAAGACCTGGCCGAGGAGACTGGTGGATTGGTCAGCGACTCCCTGGAAATGGCTCGCTTTGGCCGCAATCATGCGGCACAAACGCTGGTGGTCTCCGGTGTCCGCTTTATGGGTGAGACCGCCAAGATTCTCTCGCCCGAGAAGCGGGTGCTGATGCCAGATCTGGACGCGACCTGTTCGCTGGATCTGGGCTGTCCGGTGAATGAGTTCAGTGCTTTCTGTGATTCACATCCTGAGCGCACCGTCGTTGTTTATGCCAACACCAGCGCAGCCGTGAAGGCTCGGGCGGATTGGGTAGTGACGTCGAGTTGCGCCGTGGATGTCGTACAGGCCCTCAAGGAGCAAGGGCGCAAGATTTTGTGGGCGCCCGACAAGCACCTGGGTGATTACGTACAACGTCAGACGGGGGCTGACATGTTGTTTTGGCAAGGCAGTTGTATAGTGCATGACGAGTTCAAAGCTTTTGAGCTGCAAGCGCTGAAGGCGGATCACCCCAATGCAAAGGTACTGGTCCACCCCGAGTCCCCTCCCGACGTGGTCGCCCTTGCTGATTCAGTGGGCTCTACGTCTGCGCTATTGAAAGCCGCGCACGAAATGTCTGCCGTCACCTTCATCGTTGCCACTGACAACGGCATGATGCACAGGCTGCGCTCGCTCAATCCCGGGAAGATATTCATCGAAGCGCCCACTTCGGGTCAAAGTGCTACCTGCAAGAGTTGTGCGCAGTGTCCCTGGATGGCCATGAACAGCCTTGCGGGTCTGGCTCACGTGTTGGAAACTACCAGCAACGAGGTACACGTGGATTTGGAATTGAGCCGTCGTGCCCAAGTGCCGATTGACCGTATGTTGGCATTCACAGCGAAGAATAAGCCCGGGTTCCCTGCAGGCGCCATGATTCCCGACCTCGGGGCGGTGTAGGTCTATCAGTATTGATTTTCACTGAATCTTGGCCCCGGTTTTTCATCTAATTTTGCCCCACCCTTGGTGAAGTAGCCGGGCTGCTCGGATGTGGATAAGTCTAACGTCGAAGGTATCGTTTCTCCTTCCATGCGCCTGGGCACGATCCCAAGACGGGTATCGTCATCAAGTGCAATCGCAAGACAGTCACCGTGATCACGGATGACAAGCATCAATGGAATGTGGCGCCCGTGTTCCTCAGTAGGGTGATCGTCGCTGAGTCCGACCCCCACCCGGGTCAATCCCAAGTCATTCAGTTGCCCGGCAAACGGTAGGCAGATGCACGGCCCGCGACAGTTCGGGCCCAGACAGCCTCTATTCAAGATGGGATAGCCAGCCGGCTACCGCTGTACAGCTTGGGTGGATCGCCCTGGCTGCGCGTTCTGGGCTGGCTGTGGATGTGCGCTGCGATCTCCAGCAACTTGTCCAAGCGCTCGGTCCGCGTGTCCTCGCTTTGCATCTTGCGCTCAATGTCCCGAATGACGCGGCCAAGGTAGAAGACACGTTTTCCGGAGACGACGGCATGCCGTTCTTCGGCTGTGAGCGATGTGACGCGGTGCATGCCGCTACCGTATTGCTGGCCATGGCGCTTTGCCTAAGTGCCGGGCTGACGGTCGCCGCAACCATTGAGGGGCGGGTCTCGTTGGAGTGACCGATGGCGGCACCGTGACCGTGCTGGATGCAGGCAAGGTGCAGCACAAAATCCGCCTGACGGGCATTGACGCCCCCGAGAAGGCGGAACCGTTCGGCCAGCGCGCCAAGCAGAATTTGTCGATATGGGTATTTGGTAAGAAGGTGCTGGTCGAAACGGACAAGCTGGACCGCTATGGGCGTACGCTCGGCAAGGTGATGGTCAATGGGTTTGACGCCAATCTTGAGCAGGTCAAGGCAGGCTTTGCGTGGCACTTCAAAGCCTACGAACGAGAGCAGCCTGCCGAGGACAGACAGGTTTATCCCCGGGTTGAAGCGGTCGCGCGCTGCTCGGGCGCGTGTATGGCGCGATGCGGTTCGGATACCACCCTGGCACTGGCTCAGCCGCAGGCGCAAGCAGCCGGGGGACTGAAGCCATGGATTGCGGAGCATTTCGCCGCTAGAAACAACCTCTTGAAGCCCGCATGGATACTGGGTTTGCGTTATGGGCGGTGGCTCCCTATCAGCCGCCCCAGGTAAATAAAGAAAAGCCCGCTATCGAAAAGATAGCGGACTTTCTTTCGTGTGGCCAACACCGTTTTTGGCGCGCAGGTCAGTTCACCATCACCAGCTTGCCCTTCACGCCGCGCGAGCCCATGTGCGCGTAAGCGGCCTTGAGCTCGGTCATGGGCATGGTGCGGTCGATCACGGGCTTGATCTTGCCCTGGGCATACCACTGGGCCAACTCGGCCATGGCGGCCGCGCTGGCCTTGGGTTCCTGCTGGGCGAAGCCGCCCCAGAACACGCCGACGATGGAGGCGCCCTTGAGCAGGGGCAGGTTCAGCGGCAGCGAAGGAATCGGCCCTGACGCAAAACCCACCACCAGGTAGCGGCCGCGCCAGGCGATGGAGCGGAACGCGGGCTCGGCGAAGTCGCCGCCGACCGGGTCGTAAATCACGTCCGGGCCTTTGCCGCCGGTCAGTGTCTTGATGGCCTCGCGCAGATTCTCGGTGGTGTAGTTGATGGTGGCGTCGGCGCCAATGGATTTGCACAGTGCGCATTTTTCGTCGGTGGACGCGGCGGCGATCACCTTGGCGCCCATCACCTTGGCAATCTGGATGGCCGAGGTGCCGACGCCACCGGCTGCGCCCAGCACCAGCACGGTTTCGCCGGCCTTGAGTTGGGCCCGGTCCACCAGCGCGTGGTGCGAGGTGGCGTAAATCATGATGAAGGCGGCCGCATCCACATGCGGAAAACCCTCCGGCAGCGGCATGCACTGCGCGGCGGTTGCAATGGTGTGGGTGCCGAAGCCGCCGGTGCCCGACAGGCAGGCCACGCTCTGGCCCACCTTGAAATGCGTGACGCCATCGCCGACGGCCTGCACCACGCCGGCGTATTCGGAGCCGGGCACGAAGGGCAGGGGTGGCTTGATCTGGTACTTGTTCTGCACGATCAGCAGGTCCGGGAAATTCAGGCTGGCGGCCTTGATTTCAATCAGCACCTCGCCCGCTTTCGGGGTCGGGGTGGGCAGTTCTTTCCAGGTCAGCGCATCGACGCCGACGGGGTTTTCGCAAAGCCATGCATGCATGAAAAATTCTCCAATGAAACTGCCCGGATGATAGAGCCTGGCCCGGGGCCCGAATGTCCCACGAGCGACCAACGCAGCGGCCCGCCTGGAGGCGGCGTGCCACCTACAATCGGTTGCACTCCAAATCGACTATGAAAATCCTGATCTCCAATGACGACGGCTACCAGGCGTCCGGCATCGTGACGCTGTACGAGGCCCTCAAAGACGTGGCCGACGTCGAGGTGGTGGCGCCCGAGCAGAATAACAGTGCCAAATCCAACGCGCTCACGCTGCACTCTCCGCTGTACGTGAGCCAGGCGGCGAACGGTTTTCGCTACGTCAACGGCACTCCCGCCGACTGCGTGCACATCGCGCTGACCGGCCTGCTCGGCTATCGGCCGGATCTGGTGATCTCTGGCATCAACAACGGCGCGAACATGGGGGACGACACGATTTACTCAGGCACCGTGGGCGCGGCAATGGAAGGCTACCTGTTCGGCATTCCGGCGATTGCCATTTCGCAAGTCGAAAAGGGCTGGCGCGAGCTGGACGCCGCAACGCAAAAAGCGCGCGAACTGGTGCTGCAAATGATTCGCGGCAGCCTGCTGGGCCTGGCGCCAAATGCCGAGCCCTGGCTGCTCAATATCAATATTCCCAACCTGCCGCTGGACCAGCTCAAACCATTGAAGATATGCCGCCTGGGGCGTCGGCATTCCGCCGAGCGGGTGATCATGCAGGACAGCCCGCGTGGTGAGACCATGTACTGGATTGGCGGTGCCGGGCCGGCCAAGGACGATGCCGAGGGCACGGACTTTCACGCGGCGCTGCAGGGGCACGTCACGGTGACGCCGCTGAAGGTGGACCTGACCGATCATGATAACTTGCGCTACTGGGCGCAAACGGCCGCCCGGCTGTCCGACCGCCGCGACGGGGCCTCCTGATGGCGCAGCGTCCGAGCTTTCCGGCCCGCATGGATTTGTCGTCCCGCGCTGCAGTTGCTCCCAAAAATATAGCCAATAGTGCAGTCCATACAAGGGCTAGAGGCCAGAATGATGCCAAATCCGGATTGACACCGGCGGCGCAGGGTCATGGTCTGGATTCGCAGATGGTGCGCGAGCGGATGGTGAAAAAACTGGCGCATCAGGGCATCACTCATCCTGATCTGCTGGCGGCGATGGGCGCCATCGAGCGCCACCGGTTCGTCGATAGCGCGCTGGTGAACCAGGCCTATGAGGACACCAGCCTGCCGATTGGTCTGGGCCAGACGATTTCCAAGCCCAATGTGGTCGCGCGCATGATCGAGCTGCTGCTGCAGGGCGAGGGGGCCATCAAAATGGGCCGCGTGCTGGAGGTGGGCACCGGCTGCGGCTACCAGGCGGCCGTGCTGGGCCGGCTCGCCCGCGAGGTCTACAGCATCGAGCGGCTGCGCGGCCTGCACGACAAGGCGCGCGGGAACCTGCGGCCCTTTCGGCTGGCCAACGTGCATCTGCTGTTTGGCGATGGCATGCAGGGATACGCCAAAGGGGCGCCGTATGCCGGCATCATTGCCGCGGCGGGCGGCAGTGCGATCCCGCAGGCCTGGATCGACCAGCTTGCGGTCGGCGGGCGTATCGTGGCGCCCATGGAGACGGCCGCGGGGCAGCAGGCGCTGGTCGTCGTGGACAAGCTCGAACGCGGTTTGAAGCACAGTGTTCTTGAGGCGGTCCATTTTGTCCCCTTAAAATCGGGTATCGCTTGAAGGGATTGCATATGTTGGGGATTCGACGACAGGGGTGGATGTTTGCTGTGGTGCTGGCGATCGGGCTGAGCCTGGTCGGATGCGCCTCGAAAAGTCCCAATTGGGCGCCTGTTTCGGATCGCAGCGCCGGCACCGTCGGGGCCTCCGCCGCGGACGCCAGCAGTGCCGTCAAACCGCTACCGGGCAGTGAAAATGCCGGCAAACCCGGCTACTACACGGTGCGCCCCGGCGACACCATCATGCGCATCGGCCTGGACACCGGGCAGGCCTGGCGTGATCTGGCGCGCTGGAACAATCTGGACAATCCCAACGTGATCGAAGTCGGGCAGGTGCTGCGCGTCGTGCCGCCCGTGGGTGAGTCGGTTGCCGTGGCCAAGCCCGTGCCCTCGTCTTCCGTGACGCCGGTCACGGCCGCGTCAGCCGCAGCGGCGGCCAGCGCGGCCAAATCGCCACCGCCGGTCGTTGCTTCCATCGCGCCGACCCCCGTTCCCCCGCCTGCGCCGACTCCCGCGCCTGCGCCGGGCAGCGATGACGATATCGCCTGGATCTGGCCGACCCACGGCGGGCCCTTGCTGGCAGGTTTTGACGATGCCAAAAACAAGGGCGTGGATATTGGCGGCAAGGCCGGAGAGCCGGTATTGGCCGCCGCCGACGGGCGTGTGGTGTACGCGGGTGCGGGATTGCGCGGCTACGGCAATCTGGTTATCCTCAAGCACAACAACACGTATCTGACCGCGTACGCGCACAACCAGACACTGCTGGTCAAGGAAGACCAGACCGTGCGCAAGGGCCAGAAAATTGCCGAGATGGGGAGCAGTGATGCAGACCGCGTGAAGCTGCATTTCGAAATCAGACGCCAGGGCAAGCCAGTCGATCCGACCAAGTATCTTCCACCAAGGTAGCTTCCATGAAAAAGCGCAGCGGACTCATCAACACCGATGGCCCGAATGCGCTTGACGGCGGCACGCTCGCGAGCAAAATGCCGCCAGCCCATGACGAACGGGCAAGCTCTGCTATTGATTCAGGAGCAAACGAGCTGGCCCGGGATGTCCCTGCCGAATTTCCCGGCGAGTCCAGCGACGCGCTCACCCTGTACCTGCGCGACGTGCGGCGCACCGAGCTGTTCAGCCCCGAAGAAGAGTTTGCCATCGCGACGCGCGCGCGCGCGGGCGACTTCGTGGCGCGCCAGTCGATGATCGAGCACAACCTGCGCCTCGTGGTGAGCATCGCCAAGCGCTATCTGGGGCGCGGTGTGCCGCTGTCGGACCTGATCGAGGAAGGCAACCTGGGCCTGATGCACGCCATCGACAAGTTCGAGCCCGATCGGGGCTTCCGTTTTTCCACCTACGCGACCTGGTGGATTCGTCAGTCGGTCGAGCGCGCCGTGATGAACCAGGGGCGGGTTATCCGGCTGCCGGTGCATGTGATTCGCGAACTGCAGCAGGTGCTGCGCGCGCGCCGCACGCTTGAAAACGACGAGATTTTTGTCGCCACGCGGCCCGACGGCGTGCGCGTGGAGGACGTCGCCGCCTTGCTGGGGCGCGACGTGCGCGAGGTGGCTGATTTGCTGTCGCTGGCGGAATCGCCGCGCTCGCTGGACGCCGCCATGGACAAATCCGAAGACGACCACTCGCTGGGCGACACCATGCCCGACGATCTTGCCGTGGACCCGACCGATACGGCCCAGACGCATCAGGTGGAACGTTTGGTGGGCGGCTGGATCGATGCGCTGACGCACCGCGAGAAAGAAGTGCTGGAAGGTCGCTTTGGCCTGCATGACCGCGAACCCGAAACCCTCGAAGTGCTGAGCGACCGCCTGGGCCTGACGCGCGAGCGCGTGCGCCAGATCCAGAACGAAGCCCTGCTCAAGCTCAAGCGGCAGTTGAACCGCAGCGGAATCGGCAAAGAGGCGTTTCTGTAGCGTGTACTGAATTTGGCTGCGCGGGCCTGAGACAATCAGGCATGACCGATTTCACCGACAAAAAATCAAACCATCCCGCCGACTGGCTGCTGGTCGAATCGCTCGACATGGAGGCCCAAGGCGTGGCCCACAAGCCCGACGGCAAGGTCGTGTTCATCGAAGGGGCGCTGCCGTTCGAACTGGTGACAGCCAACGTCAACCGCAAGAAGAGCAGCTTCGAGCAGGCCACGGTCGCGGCCACTCACCGCGAATCATCGCAGCGCGTCAAGCCTGTCTGCCCTCATTTTGGCTTGCATGAAGGCGCCTGCGGCGGCTGCAAGATGCAGCATCTGCATATCGGTGCGCAGGTGGCCGTCAAGCAGCGCGTGCTGGAAGACAACCTGTGGCACCTTGGCAAGGTCAAGCCCGACAACATCCTGCGCCCGATCGAGGGGCCGGCCTGGGGCTATCGCTACCGGGCGCGGCTCTCGGTGCGCCATGTTCGCAAGAAAGACGCCGTGCTGGTGGGGTTTCATGAGCGCAAGAGCCGCTACGTGGCCGACATGCTGGAGTGCCACGTCCTGCCGCCAAAGGTCAGCGCGCTGCTGCTGCCGCTGCGCGGGCTGATTGGCGCGATGCAGGCGCGCGAGGCCTGCCCGCAAATTGAACTGGCGATGGGCGATAGGGGCGGCGACGATGACGACGTGATTGCGCTGGTGCTGCGGCACCTGGAGCCGCTGGGCACCGCGGATATCGACCTGCTGCAAGCCTTTGCGAGCGCCCATCGGGGCGTGCAGTGGTGGCTGCAGCCCGGCGGCCCGCAAACGGCACATTTGCTGCAGGAGGGGGGCGCCCAACTGGCCTACACGTTGCCCGAGTTCGGCATCACCATGCCGTTCAAGCCGACCGACTTCACGCAGGTCAATCCGGCCATCAACCGCGTGCTGGTGAGCCGTGCGCTGCGACTGCTGGATGCGCAAAGGCACGAGCGCGTGATCGACTGGTTTTGCGGGCTGGGCAATTTCTCGCTGCCGCTGGCGACCCAGGCCGGCGCGGTATTGGGCGTCGAGGGCAGCGAAACCCTGGTGGCGCGCGCCTGTCAAAATTTTGAGCTAAATCGGGCTGCGGCCCTTGAAGGCTCTTCGCTATCAGCTACTGAATTTGTAGCGCGCAACCTGTTCGGGATGACGCCGGCGCTGCTCATGGCGGATGGCGCGGCCGACAAGTGGCTGGTGGACCCCCCGCGTGAAGGCGCGTTTGCACTGTTCAAGGCGCTGGCCGATTTGCAGCAGCAGCCCGAACTGCGCGGCAGATGGACGCCGCCTACGCGCATTGTCTATGTCAGCTGCAACCCGGCCACGCTGGCGCGCGACGCCAACGTGCTGGTGCACCTGGCCGGGTATCGCTGTGCGGCGGCGGGGGTGGTGAACATGTTCCCGCATACGGCGCATGTGGAGAGCATGGCGGTGTTCGAACTGGCATAAAAAAAGGGCTGCGCAAGCAGCCCCATTTTGAAGTGGCAGGAGGAGCGTTTCAGTCGCGCTGGCCGCCAAAGATGCCCAACAGCGCCAGCAGGCTCTGGAACACGTTGAACAGGTCCAGGTACAACGCCAGCGTGGCGCTGATGTAGTTGGTCTCGCCACCATCGAGGATGCGCTTGAGGTCGTACAGCATGAAGGCGCTGAAGATCCCGATGGCGGCCACCGAGACGGCCATCATGCCGGCCGTGGAGCCGACAAAGATGTTGATGACAGCGCCGATCATCAGCACCACGGCACCGACGAACAGCCATTTGCCCAGTCCGGACAGGTCGCGCTTGATGACGCTGGCCAGGCTGGCCATCACGAAAAACACGCCGGCCGTGCCGCCAAAGGCTGTCATGATCAGCTCGGGGCCGTTCTTGAAACCCAGAATGGCCGCAATCATGCGCGACAGCATCAGGCCCATGAAGAAGGTAAAACCCAGCAAAATCGGCACGCCGGCCGCCGAGTTTTTGGTCTTCTCGACGGCGAACATCAGGCCGAAGGCGCCGACCATGAACACCATCAGGCCCATGCCGCCGGTCAGCGAGCGGGTGATGCCGGTGGCGACACCGAGCCAGGCGCCCAGCACGGTCGGGACCAGACTCAATGCCAGCAGCCAGTAGGTGTTGCGCATCACCTTGTTGCGCTGTTCCTGCGAGAGGGCATAGCCATAGCCCGCGCCCTGTCCAATGGGTTGCACTTGATCAATCATGGTTTCGACTCCTTCAACACTGTACATACAGCTAGGGGCATTCTAGGGCGATTCAAGGGCTCGCCGGGAATGCCGCGCGCAACGCTTCCTATTTTTTGTAAGGTTACCTTGTGCCGCGCTGGTATGCCAAACCAGAGCGCAGCCGTTATGCTTGGAAGTCTAGTCACTGTTACCTGTGTAATCATGAAAAACAAACCTGTTCTGGAACTCGCCGACATCAAGAAAATCGCCGCCGCCGCGGAAGCCGAAGCGCTGCGAAACAACTGGGCCGTGAGCATTGCGATCGTGGATGACGGTGGCCACTTGCTGTGGCTGCAGCGGCTGGATGGCGCGGCGCCCATTTCCGCTCATATTGCGCCGGCCAAGGCGCATACCGCGGCGCTGGGGCGCCGTGACAGCAAGGTCTACGAAGACATGATCAATGGCGGACGTGCATCGTTCCTGAGCGTGCCCGGGCTGCAGGGCCTGCTCGAAGGCGGCGTGCCGGCCATGAAAGATGGACAGTGCATGGGCGCTGTCGGGGTCAGTGGCGTCAAGTCCAGTGAGGATGTGCAGGTTGCGCGGGCCGGTCTCGCGGCCATCGGCCTGTAAATCTGTCTGGCCGGAGACGGTTGCGGAGTTTGCCTGCTGCGGCGGCCGGCAAAGCCCCTGATCCACTCGCTGACAATGTCGCTCGGCTTGTTGGCGAGCATTAAGATGCATAAAATATGAATCTACAAAATGCCCATCATTCGCGCAGGGTGGGGCTCGGGGTACTGTAATACTGGGTTGCCGGAGTTTTAGCCGCAATGTGTATGGTTTGGAGGTAATGAATGGCTCTCGCTGAACAAGCCGCACCCCTGGTGCAGGCGCTGGATGGCCAATATCGACATGGGTTTATTACCGATGTCGAATCCGACTCGTTGCCTCCAGGGCTGGACGAGGACATCGTGCGGGCCATTTCCCTGCGCAAGCGCGAACCCGAGTTTTTGCTGAAGCGGCGCCTGGAGGCCTTTGCGCACTGGCGCACCATGCCGTTGCCCGAGTGGGGCAAGCTGCGTGTCGAGCCGATCGATTTCCAGGCCTTGTGCTACTACTCGGCACCGAAGTCGCTGAAGGACGGCCCCAAGAGCCTGGCTGACGTCGACCCCAAGCTGCTGGAGACCTACGAAAAACTCAACGTTCCGCTGCACGAGCGCGCCCGCCTGGCCGGCGTGGCGGTGGATGCGGTATTTGATTCCGTGTCGGTGGGTACCACGTTCCGGGAGCAACTGGCCGAGGTCGGCGTGATCTTCTGCTCGTTCTCGCACGCGGTGGAGCATCACCCCGAGCTGATCGAGCGGTACCTGGGATCGGTGGTGCCGCTGGGTGACAACTTCTACGCCGCGCTGAACTCCGCCGTGTTCTCCGATGGCTCGTTTGTGTATATCCCCAAGGGCGTGCGCTGCCCAATGGAGCTGTCGTCGTACTTCCGCATCAATGCGCCCAACACGGGGCAGTTCGAGCGCACCCTGATCATTGCCGAAGCCGGCAGCCACGTCAGCTATCTGGAAGGCTGCACGGCGCCCCAGCGCGATGAAAACCAGCTGCACGCCGCGGTGGTGGAACTGGTGGCCCACGACGATGCCCACATCAAATATTCAACCGTACAGAACTGGTATCCCGGTGACGAAAACGGGCGCGGCGGCATCTACAACTTCGTGACCAAGCGCGGCCTGTGCGCCGGCAAACGCTCGCATATCGCGTGGACGCAGATCGAAACCGGCTCGGCCATCACCTGGAAGTACCCCAGCGTGGTGCTGCGCGGCGATGATTCCAGCGGCGAGTTCTATTCCATCGCGGTGTCCAATCACTACCAGCAGGCCGACACCGGCACCAAAATGATCCACATGGGACGCAACACGCGCAGCCGCATTGTGTCCAAAGGTATCAGCGCCGGCCATGCGCACAACAGCTACCGCGGGCTGGTGCGCGTCGCGCCGACCGCTGCCGGCGCGCGCAATCACACCCAGTGCGATTCGCTCCTGATCGGCCCGCACTGCGGCGCGCATACCTTCCCCTACGTCGAGGCGGCCCGGGACGACGCGGTGGTCGAACACGAGGCCACCACCACGCGCATCTCCGAGGAGCGCCTGTTTTATTGCCAGCAGCGCGGCATCGATCCGCAGGAGGCAACCTCGCTAATTGTGGGTGGCTTTTGCCAGGCAGTGCTCGAAGAGCTGCCGATGGAATTTGCACTCGAGGCCAAGGCCTTGCTGGCCGTGTCGCTCGAAGGTGCCGTCGGATGATGAATGAACCAAGGAAAACCATGAAGAAACCATCGGAACCACTGCTGGAGGTGCGTGATCTGCGCGTCGATGTGGGCGAGCAAAACGTCCTCAAGTCGGTGTCGTTGGCCGTGCCGGCTGGCGCGCTGGCGGTGCTGATGGGCGCCAACGGCAGCGGCAAGAGCACGCTCGGCCTGACACTGGCGGGCCATCCGCGCTACAAGGTGATGTCGGGCGAGGCGCGCTTTGGCGGGCAGGATCTGCTGCCGCTAAGCCCAGAGGCGCGCGCGCGTGCCGGCCTGTTTGTGTCGTTTCAGGCGCCGCCCGATATTCCGGGCGTGAAGAACGGGCTGTTCATCCGCAGCGCGCTCAACGCTGTGCGCGAATCACGCAGCGAGTCGCCGCTCGATGCGTTCGACTTTCTGGCGAGCGCCCGCACCGCGGCTGCGGAGCTTGGCCTGCCCGATGCCATGCTGAACCGGCCCGTCAACGATGGCTTCTCGGGCGGCGAGCGCAAGCGCAATGAACTACTGCAGTTGGCGCTGCTCAAGCCCCGGCTGGCGCTGCTCGACGAGATCGATTCGGGCATGGACGTCGACGGCGTGCGTGCCGTGGTCAAGCTGGTGCAGTCGCTGCGCGCGCAGGGCACCGCCTTTGTCGTGGTCTCGCACTATCTGCAGTTGATCGAGTCGCTGGAGCCCGATTCGGTGCATCGGCTCGATCAGGGTGCCATCGTCGAGGACGGTGGACTGGCGCTGGCGCGCGACATCGCGCGTACCGGCTTTGTACGGGCGCCGGCGTTGGCGGAGGCATGAACGCATGAATCAAGCGCGCGCTGAAGGTTTGACCGCCAGGGAGCGACTGGCTTCGATCGGCTGGATTCCGGGCCGGTCCGAATATTTTCGCCATTTGCCGCCGCCCGGCATGGAGGTGTGGCTGGGCGACGGCAACGAGATGCCCGCAGCTGAACCCGTGGTGCACGAATCTTCTGCCGGCGCCGGCTGGGCGCTGGAGTTGCTCGGTACCGCACGTCAGGGCCTTGTCGAGGCCCAATGGCTCGATGCGGCGGATGCCACGCAGCGCAGCCGGCTGTTTGCGGGGATTGCCGCGCCGGGCGACAGCGACGCCGATCGCTTCGCATGGGCGCATCAGGCCATGTGCCGCCGCGGGCTGCGCCTGCGCATTGGCGGCGGTGCAAAGGCGAGTGCGGGAGGTGAACCAGGCGAGACCGTCTCGTTGGTGCTGCGACGCCAGGCGCAAGCAGCGCTCGAAGCACCCACGCTGGTGATCGACGTGCTGCCTGGCATGCACTGCGTGCTGCTCGAGACGCATGAACGTGGGGCGTCCATGGAGGCCGTCGTGCAGAACCTTGATGTTCACATCACGCTGGGCGCGGGTGCCAGCTTGCAGCATCTGCGCGTGGCCACGCCGGGGCGGGATGACCGTATCGCGCATCGCGTGCATGCCCGCCTGGGCCGCGGCGCCCGCTACGATCAGGCGCTCATCGCCTGCGGCAGCAACTACCACCTGCAGCGCACCGAACTCGATCTGCATGCCGCGCAGGGCTCGGCGCGCACTGGTGCCGCGCTCTTCGCGGCGGGCACGGCGCTGGAACAGCAGGTCGAGGTGCTGCATCGCGGCGCGGACACGACCAGCGACGTCGAGGCCCTTGTGCTGGCCAGCGGCAAGGCACGCGGCGTCGTGAACGCCTACAGCCGCATTGCGGCCGGCGCGGACGAGGCGTCCATACGGCAGCGGCTCAGCGGAATCCCCACGGACGGCCAGCCCCGGCTGGTGCTGCGTCCGCATCTCGAAATCAACCACGACAAGGTGCAGGCGGTGCATGGCGCGACCTGGGGTGCGCTGCCCGAGGATGCGCTGTTCTACGCCCGCCAGCGCGGCCTGAATGAGAGCAGTGCGCGCGCCTTGATCATTGAAGGGTTGCTGACGGCGCTGCTCGAACGCAGCCTGAGCGATCCCGCTGTGCTGGAGACACTGGGCGTGCATGCGCTGCTGGGCAACGCGGTGGCCCGCTATCTGGCCGCAGGCAAGGGGTTGTCGCATGAGTGAGTCATCCATCCTGCAGGAGGGCGAACTGGAGCGCCTGCGTGCACAATTCCCCGTGCTGGCGCAGCGTATTCATGATGCGCCGCTGGCCTATCTCGACAATGCGGCGACGACTCAGGTGCCGCAATCAGTGCTCGCTGCAATGAACGGTTTTGAGCAGCATGACCGGGCCAACATCCATCGCGGTGTCCACACGCTCAGCCAGCGCGCGACCGATGCATACGAGCGCGCCCGGGCCGGCGTCAAGCGCTTCGTCGGTGCGGATGCTTCGCACGAATTGGTCTTTACGTCCGGCACCACCGAGGCGCTGAATATGGTGGCGCAGGGGCTGTCGGTGAGCGGCGAAGCGCCGGCGGTGATACGCCCCGGCGACGAGATCATTGTGAGCGGCCTCGAGCACCACGCCAACCTCGTGCCGTGGCAGCAGGCGGCACGCCGCAGCGGCGCTACCTTGCGCATCGTGATGCCCGATGTCCAGGGGAGCGTTCATATCGATGATTTGAAACGCCTGCTGTCGCCGCGCACCCGCGTGTTCGCGCTCACCGCGTGCTCCAACGCCACGGGCTACCGCCCGCCCTATGAAGACTTGCTGGCGCTGGCCGCCGACGCCGGTGCGTTGACCGTGCTCGACGCGGCGCAAGCCGTGGGCCACAGCGCGCTCCAGTTGGGCACGCTGGCATGCGACTTCATGGCGTTTTCGGCGCACAAAATGTACGGCCCCATGGGCATGGGCGCGCTGGTCGGGCGCCGCGCCACGCTGGAGCGGCTGGTGCCGCTGCGCTTTGGCGGCGACATGGTGGACTGGGTCACGTTGGAGGGCGCCGGGTTTACCGGCTTGCCCGCGAGGCTCGAAGGCGGCACGCCGCACGTTGCCGGCACCGTCGGCATGGCCGCGGCAGCGACGTTCATCACGGCCGTCGGGCACGACCGGTTGGAGCAGCACCTGGGCGCATTGCGCGAACATGCTGCAAAAGGCCTGCAGCGCATAGACGGTATCCGGGTGCTCTCACCCGATGCCGAGTCATCGGCCATTGTTTCGTTCGTGGCCAGTGATGTGCATCCGCACGACATCGGCACCTTGCTCGATGAAGACGGCATTGCGGTGCGCACCGGCCACCACTGCGCCCAGCCATTGCTCGACCACCTGGGGGTCGGGCCGACCACGCGGGCCTCGTTTGCTGTGTACAACACCCACGACGAGGTGGAGCGTTTGCTGGCCGGCGTCTCGCGCGCACTGAAGGTGTTTCGATGAGCGCCGACACCGATCTGTACCAGGAGGTCGTGGTCGAGCACAAACGCTCGCCGCGCAACTTCGGCCTGCTTGCCACGTGGACGCATCAGGCCCGCGGCAGGAACCCGCAGTGCGGCGATGACCTCAGCGTCCAGTTGCAGGTCGAGCAGGACCAGATTCGCGACATCCGATTCCATGGACAGGGCTGTGCCATTTGTATTGCATCTGCGTCGATGATGACCGAGGCGGTGCGGGGCGGCAGCGTGGATGCCGCGCAGCAGCTGCAGCAGCGGTTCCGCGCCGTGATGACAGGGCAGCAGGAGCCCGATGACGCCTACCTTGGCAAACTGATCAGCCTGGCCGCGGTGCGGCGCTATCCGAGCCGCATCAAGTGCGCACTGCTCGGCTGGCACGCGCTAGCGCACGCGCTGGGCGATACCTCCCAAAGCGGCGACGAGCCCGAGCAGCCCGAGTTGGACAGTGCGCCGCAAACAAAGGTGCCGCAATGAGGCGTAACCGCGAAACCGTGCTGATCCGGCGCCCGGTCTGGGTCGAGCTGATTCCCGATGGCACCCGGTTCGAGCTGATGCCAGATACCATGGCCGAGATCACGCAGGCGCTCGGCTCCTCGATCACGCTGTATGTCGAAGGACGTCTGGTGCGGCTGCAAGGAGACGATGCCGATGCCATTGGCAAGACACCGCCGGTGGCCCCGTCGCTCGCGGCCGACGCCAGCACCGACGACGTGCGCGCACTGGTCTGGGAAACCCTCAAGACCTGCTATGACCCCGAGATTCCGGTCGACATCGTCGAGTTGGGGCTGGTCTACGTCTGCGACGTGCTGCCGCTGCATGACGACCAGCTACGGGTCTCGATCAAGATGACGTTGACGGCACCCGGCTGCGGCATGGGCGAGAGCATCGCCCAGGAAGTACGCCAGAAGCTGCTGCGGCTGCCGCGCGTGGAGGAGGTCGATGTCGAGGTTGTCTTCGATCCGCCGTGGTCGCGTTCGATGATGTCCGAGGCCGCGGAATTGAGTCTCGGGCTGTAGCAAAACCGGATCGAAGAACCTATTTGGTCAGGATCAGCTTGCCCAGCCGGGTGGCCTGCAGCCGATAGATCACGCCGTTGTGGCTGATCTCCACGGTTTTTTCACCCTTGAACAGGTCGGCGCTCTCCATGGCATGTGGCGCTCGCCTGCGGGCGGCTCCTTCGGCCTCTTGCGCAGGCGCGCCAGCATGTAAACGGAGCGCCTGGCCGGAGTCGGGTTCGTCGATGGGCGCGTGGGGCATGGCGGATAAGCTCACGGCTGCTTGGGCGGCTCGGTAATGAACCCGATCTTCTTGATGCCTGCCTGTTGGGCCGCTGCCATCGCCTGTGCCACGCGCTCGTAGCGCACGGCCTTGTCACCGCTGATATGCAACTCCGGCTGCGGCGTCTTGAGAGCCGCCGTCCTGAGCAGCACGGCCAGGTTCTTGTCGTCCGTGGGGCTGTTGTTCCAGAAGTAGTCACCTTGCGCATCCACGCTCAGGCGCACGGTCTCGGGCTTGGGGTCCAGCCGCTGGCTGCTGGCGCGCGGCAAGTCAATATTGACCGAGTTCTTCATTACCGGCACGGTGATGATGAAGATGATCAGCAGCACCAGCATCACATCGACCATCGGTGTCACATTGATCTCGTTCATCACCTCGTCGGTGTCATCCTGGGTTCCGAAGGCCATGGGTCAATTCCTTGTGAATGCGCAAAACGTGCAGGCAGCCCTCAGGCTTTTTTCATCACAACGATGTTGCTGTCGCTGCTGCTGGAAACCCGCGCGCCCGTCACAAAGTAGGCGTGCAGGTCGTGCGTGAAGCTGCTGAGCTTGATCAGGATGAATTTGTTGCCGCGCACCAGGGCGTTGTAGCCCAGCACCGCCGGAATCGCGACGGCCAGTCCGAGCGCCGTCATGATCAGCGACTCGCCCACCGGGCCCGCGACCTGGTCAATACTGGCCTGGCCGGCCGAACCGATGCTGAGCAGGGCGTGGTAGATGCCCCAGACCGTGCCAAACAGGCCCACAAACGGGGCGGTGGAGCCGACTGACGCCAGAACGGCCAGTCCCGATTGCAGCTTGGCGGAGAATTCATCGATCGTGTTGCGCAGGCAGCGCGATACCCAGTCGCTCACATCCAGCGTGTCATGCAGATGGGCCTTGGTGTTGCGGTGGTGCGCAGTGGCCTCGCGGCCTTCCAGGGCGAGTTGGCGGAAAGGGTTGTCGGCATCGGCGCCCAGTTTGGTCAAACCCGCCGCAAAGTCTTCGCTGTGCCAGAAATCGGCCGCCTTGATGGCGAGTTTCTTGTACTTGATGACGTCCAGCGCCTTGATGATGATGACGATCCAGGACGCCAGCGACATGACCAGCAGCAACACGGCGGTGGCCTTGATGACGAGGTCGCCCTGGGTCCAGATGTGGGCAAGGCCGAATTGCGATTCCATAACAACTCCAGAAATTTATTCGAGAACAAAATTGATCGGCACGTTGAACCACATGGCTTCGGCGACGCCACCGCGTTTGCCGGGGACATAGCGCCACTTCAGCACCGTGTCCAGTGCCACGCGATCGAGCCGGTCGAAGCCGCTGGACTGTTTCAGTTCGGCTTTTTGCGCCAGCCCGTCCACGCCGATCAGCACCCGCACGATGACCTTGCCCTGTTCGCCCAGGCGTTTGCTGATGGGCGGGTAGGGTGGTTTGGGGTTTTGCAGGTAGTCGGCGTTGCTGGATGGGAGTTCGACCTTGGCCGGTGCCGGCGGCGCGACGGGCGCGGCAGGGGCTTCCATGACCGGCGCTGGCGGTGCCGGCGGCTGGGGGGTGGTCACCCCGATGGGCGCCGCTGGCGCCGGTGTGGAGTCGGCGATGGCGACGGGTTGTGGCGCCGGGCGTGGCCGCACCCGCACCACGGGTTTGGCAACCGGCTGCTTTACGGGGGGCGGGGCAGGCAGTACGACCGGTTTGGGAGGATCAACTTTTGGCGCGGGAGGTTCGATCAGCTGGGACAGCATTTCAACCGGCACCACGATCTCTGCAGCCCGGTGCAACAGGCCGGCTTGCAGCGCCCACAGCGCCGCAAGGTGGAACAGCACCACGCTGGCGACAATGATGGTGTTACGACTCAGACCGGCAGCAAAAGGGCGTGTGACAGACAGGGCCATGGTGGACGGGTTGGACGGGTTCCCGGCTGCAAAGTTTCGCCGGGCCGGGCGTTGTCGCTACTTGCGCAAAACCCACCAGACCGAGCCGACAACCAGAATCAGGCTGGCGCCGAGCGTTGCGAGGAATTCCATGCGCTGCCTCAAAGGCTTGCGGGGGCTCGCGTGCCGGCTGGCGCGCCGCAGTCGTCGCGGCTCAATGCTGCAACGGGGTGCGAGGCGTTGCACTGCGCCACCACGTCGCGGGCGCAACCTTCGCACTGGCCGCACTGGGTGGCCACACCGAGTTCGAGTTGAATCTCGTCAAAACCCATTCCGGCCCGCGCGTAGCGGGCGATTTCGCGGTCCGAGATCCGGTGGCATACACAAACAATCATGGCGACAGGCGGTCAGTGGCTGACGGTTGAAGATGAGTGATTATAAATACGAATCTGTCTCATTTGCAACGACGAAAATGTAAAGGCGTATTGCAAACTCTGGAAACGGGGCCCTCGTCATCCGTGCGGGTGATGTCACCGGTGCTTGATGAACCTGATTCTGACTGGTTTTGTTGTGGCGGCGGTCGGCGCTGCCCCGCTACTGCAGCCGCTGCAACCGGAGCCGCAGCCGCCTTTTTGCTGCGCCCAGCCCTGCAGCCGGCGCGACGAACGCAAGTGGGGCGACATGGCCATCAAGGCGGTGGCGAAACGCCGCTTCAAGCTGGCGGGCGCCAAGGTCCATGCGGCGTAAACGGTGCAACACGCCACCACGGCATAGACCAGCAGCGACTGCAAAACGGTGCCCATCATGAGGTCAGCGCCAGCGCGACGCGGTAGGTGATAAACGAGGCCGCATAAGCCAGCGCAAACAGATACCCGGCCATCAAGAGCGGGTAGCGCCATGAGTTGGTTTCACGCTTGACCACGGCCAGTGTCGAAATGCACTGCGGCGCAAACACGTACCAGGCCAGCAGCGAGTACGCCGTGGCCAGCGACCAGCTCTGCACGATCAGCGGCACCAGCGCCTTGGCCGTCTCTTCGCCGGTGGCGGACAGCGCGTACACCGTGCCGAGCGCGCCCACCGCCACTTCGCGCGCCGCCATGCCCGGCACCAGCGCGATGGAAATCTGCCAGTTGAAACCGATCGGCGCAAACACCACCTCCAGCGCCCGGCCAATCATGCCGGCAAAGCTGTACTGGATGGCCGGGCCCGTCACGCCCGCGGGCGGGCTGGGGAAGGTCGACAGAAACCACAGCACCACCATCAGCGAGAAAATGATGGTCCCGACACGCTGCAGGAAGATTTGCGCGCGCTGCCACAGGCCCAGCACCAGATTGCGCAGGTTGGGCAAGCGGTACGGCGGCAACTCGAGCATTAGCGGCTGGTAGTTGCTCTTGAGCCAGATGCGCTTGAAGACCCAGGCGACGCCCATGGCCGACACGATGCCGGCGGCATAGAGCACGAACAGGGTGATGCCCTGCAGGTTGAACCCGCCGACCTCGCGTTTTGGCACAAAGGCGCTGATCAAGAGCGCGTACAGCGGCAGGCGCGCCGAGCAGGTCATCAAGGGCGCAATCATGATGGTGGACAGCCGGTCGCGCCAGTTGGGGATGGTGCGCGTGGCCATGATGCCCGGAATGGCGCAGGCGAAGCTCGACAGAAGGGGGATGAAGGCGCGGCCCGACAGGCCGACCTTGCCCATCAGGTTGTCCAGCAGGAAGGCCGCGCGCGGCAGGTAGCCCGAGTCTTCGAGCAGCAGGATGAAGAAGAACAGAATCAGGATCTGCGGCAAAAATACCAGCACGCTGCCCACGCCCGCCACCACACCGTCCACCAGCAGGCTCTGCAGCATGCCGGGCGGCATGTGCCGCTGGATCAGGGTGCCCACGCCGGTGACCCCGCTCTGGATCAGCTCCATCGGCATATTGGCCCAGGAAAACACCGCCTGGAAGATCAGGAACAGCACCACGCCCAGCAGGAGCAGGCCCAGCACCGGGTGCATCACGACCGAATCAATGCCGTGGTTGAAGCGCTTGATCTGGCCGGCATTGGGCACCGCAGCCGCCAGAATCGACCTGACCTGGGCTTGCAGCGCCGCCGGTGTCAAAGGCGGGTGTGCTGCATTTTTAATAGCTACTTGCGCAGGCTGGGCATGGGCTTGAGGCCTTAAACTATCGTGAACGTCGGTCAGGAATGCGGCCTGCGCCGCTTGCAGCAGGGCTTCGCGGCCATTGTCACGGGAGCGGCCCAGCCAGTTGCTGATCCAGTTGGCCTTGACCGCCACCGTCTCCACCACGGGCATGCCCAGTTCGCTTGATAGCCGGGCGACGTCGATCTGCAGGCCCTGCGCGCGTGCCACGTCGATCATGTTCAGCGCCAGCACCATGGGGCGGCCCAGCGCGCGCAACTGCAGCACCAGGCGCAGGTTCATGCGCAGATTGGTGGCGTCCACCACGGCGATGATGCCATCGGGCCGGGTCTCTCCGGCGCGCCGGCCCATCACCACGTCGTGCGTCACGGCCTCGTCGGTGCTGGCCGGGTTCAGGCTGTAGGCGCCGGGCAGATCCAGGATGGAGACTTCGCGGCCGTCGGGCAGACGCGTAAACCCCTCTTTGCGCTCGATCGTCACACCCGCGTAGTTGGCGACTTTCTGGCGCGCGCCGGTCAGCAGATTGAACAGCGCTGTCTTGCCGCAGTTCGGATTGCCGACCAGGGCGATACGCAGGGCGATGCCTGGTGACACATGAGCGGCGGTGTTCATGCAGACGGCCTGACCCTGATGCAACTGGCCTCGAAGCGGCGCAGCGCAAACACCGTGTCACCCACCTGGACGGCGATCGGTTCGCGTCCACCGGGCCCGCGATGCAGCACGCGGACGGTCTCGCCCACGATAAAACCCAGCTCCGCCAGCCGCGCCGCGACGCCGGTGGACTTGCCCCGGCCATCGGGCTCTGCCAGCCCCGTGATGGTGGCGACGAGATGAGCCGCCAGGTCGGCAACCGACAGGGTGTCCAAGCCCGCCGCAAGCTGGGGTACAAGCGGGGACGCGACGCAAGGAGCGGCTAAATCTGAAACTGCTGCGCGATACATGAGGTGGCTTCTACCCGCCGCGGACAGGTTGTTGAGTATGAGAATCGTTATTATTCAGTTTTATTGTAGCTCAGTCAACGTCGCCCGGGCGAGGCGCCGCCTTGTTGCCGCCCAACATCGCGCGCACCAGGTTTTCACGCTGGCGCCGGCTGGTGAAGACGACGCCGGCCAGATGCGTCGCGGCCAGCCCCAGCAGCAGCCACGCCAGCGCCGCGTGCAGCCGGTCGAGCCAGGCCATGCCCCAGAACGCGTCGGTGGTGTAGAGCCAGCCGGTGATGCCCAGAGCGGCCACGCAGCCCAGCAGCGCCAGCGCCATCCAGCCGCCCAGCGGGTTGTGACCGAGGTAGCGCGACTCGCGTCCCGCCCAAAGGCTGCGCATGTACTCAAGCGTGGCACCGGGTCCGCGCACGAATTGGGAAAAGCGTGCGTAGCGCCCGCCCGTAAAGCCCCACGCCAGCCGCGCCGCCACGGCGCCCAGGGCCACGTAGCCGGCCGGCTCGTGAGCGCGGAACCAGCCCAGCGTGCTGAGCCAGGCAACGGCAACGGCCACCGCCAGCACCCAGTGCAGCAGTCGCACCGGCAGGTCCCAGACCAACAGCAGCGATACGGGGCCACGCTTCACGGGCAGCGCCGACCGGTTACGACGGCTTCTTGACTTCGCCGACCTTCTCGAAGGTCTTGGGGTTGAAGAAGACCTCGACGCGCTTGCCCTGTTCATTGAAGCCGTAGGCCTCGTAGCAGCCGTTCTCAATCTTGATCTGGCGAACCTTCTTCCAGCCGTCGGCCAGGAGCTGGCGCTGCAACTCCATTTGCGGCTTCCATTCGGCTTTGGGTGCGTCGCACTTGAAGCCGCCATGGGCCAAGGCGGTGCCGGCCATTGTGAGAGTCAGCACAGCGGCGCACAGGAGGGATGTCTGTTTCATGGGATGCCTTTCGTTGATGGTTGATGCAATGGCCTGCTGCGGAGGTTGCGACGTCAAACGTCGAGCCACAGGCACAGCAGGTTGTGGCAGGTCGAAGTCAGGCCGATGCTGGCCGGCCAGGGAACGGGGCTCTTTGCCGTAGTGACGCGGGGAATTGAAAAGCGGTTTTTTTGCCAAGATGGCCTCCAGAAAAGTGACCCACCGCAAGGGAGGGCCGGGTTTCAAGCAAGAGGCTGGCTATGCACAGAAGTGTGCGAAAGATGGCTGGCCGGTAAATTCCGGTAAAACTATATCATAAATGCGAATCAATCTCATTGTTTTTCAGTGAGTTTGCTTCGGATACCGGCAGACCCGCAGGATGGCGGGGTCAGGAAAGAGCCCGGTTGTGAGGTGGCGGCGCACAGACTTGGAGCGGCGCGCGATGTCGCCGGGGATTCAGGCCGGGAGCACCCCGCTGCTCGTGGGGCGGTCAAGCGCTTCGACAGGCGGGGCGCCTCAGCCGGGCTCGCCCATCTGCGATTGCAGGTAGTTTTGCAGCCCGACCTTGCCGAGCAGTTCAATCTGGGTTTCCAAGTAATCGATGTGCTCCTCGGTATCGTCCAGAATGTCCTGCAGCAGGTCGCGCGAGACATAGTCCCGCACGCTTTCGCAATGCGCCATGCCGGCCTTGACGGTGGCTTGCGCGCCCTGTTCGGATTGCAGGTCGCAGGCCAGGATTTCGGGCACGTCCTCGCCCACCAGCAGCTTGGCCAGGTCCTGCAGATTCGGCAGGCCGTCGAGCACGAAGATGCGGTCCATCAACCGGTCGGCGTGCTTCATCTCACCCATCGATTCCTCGTATTCCTTCTTCGCCAGCTTGTCCAGCCCCCAGTGCTTGAGCATGCGGTAGTGCAGGAAGTACTGGTTGATGGCCGTGAGTTCGTTTTTCAGCTGCGCTTGCAGATATTCGATGACTTTGGCGTCGCCCTTCATGGCGTTCTCCTCTAAGGGTTGAGAAATGGGTATGGGTCGGATTGTGCTGTGCCGACCGCACTTGCACAACCCATGTGCCACGTGCAGCACGCTGATCAGCGTGTGTGTCGCCCGAACAGCACATGCACCAGCAGGGCCAGCGGCACGGCGCAACCCAGGCCCCAGTGCAGCCACGCCGAGCCCTGCCGGAAAGCGCCTTCGCTGGCGTACCACAGCGCGTAGCCGGTGATCACCAGCAGCGCCAGCGTGACCAGGTTGAGCACGCCGCTCACCCGGTTGCGGCGCGCGCGCCAGGCCGCGCGCATGTGCAGCGGCAGCAGGCTGCCCAGCGCCAGCAAGGCCAGCAGGGCCGCCGCCGCGTGCACGCGGATGCACCAGAGCTGGCCGCTGGTGCCGCTGGGCAGTTCGTCGGCGCCGGGCGAGCCGGCCCAGTGCAGGCCGAGCCAGGCCATCCCGCTGAGCGTCAGCAGCCCCATCGAGCCCCAGACCAGCCAGCGCTGCCAGCGTGGCAGCAGGATGGGTCCGTGTGACCGGTGACGGTGGGGGTGGCGCATGGAAGAAGGGGGCGGACGATCAGGTGTTGGTGGGCTCAGGCTGCCTCGAGCGGCGGGCTGTCATGGTAGACCCACGCGCAGGCGCCGTGCCGCGTCAGCACCGGGTGTCGTGCGTCGCCGCTCGCTGCCACGAGTTTGGTGAGGGCGTCGGCTGCTATGCATTCAGGAGCGGTGACGGTCCAGCTGGTATGGGCATCCACCGTTTTCTTTGTAATGCCATGGCGCAGCGCCGGGGCCTCCAGCAGGTACGAGGCCGAGGTCGCGGCGGCCTGGTTGCGAAGAATGGTGCAGGGCAGGGTCTGCGAAAGATTCCACGGCGCGCGCACCCGCAGCGGTAGGGCCAGCGCGCCGAACACGCGCACGTCGCCGCCGGCATTCACCCAACCGCGGTCGGCCCCGGCGGCGCGCAGGGCGGCCACGGCCAGGTCCACCGCATGGCCCTTGGCGATGCCGCCCAGGTCGGCCTGCGCCGGCGCGTGCTTGCGCACGCGCCGGTTCGCCGCGTCCAGTTCCAGCTCGCGCCAGCTGCCCTGCGCGCTGCTCGCGCAGACGTCGAACACGCCACCGGTCTGGCGGCTCAGCGCCAGGGCGAGGGCCAGCACGGCGACGGTTTCTGTGTCAATGGTCAGCCAGGCACCGGGCGCGGCCGCGTTCAATCGGCCCAGATCGCTGCCGGCCTCGTGCCGGCTCATGCACCGGTGCACCTGCGCGACGGCCGCAAAGGCGGCCTGGCTGGCCTGCAGGGCCGTGGCCTCATCCGCGGCCTCGCAGGCCACCTCGACCAGAGTGCCCAGCAGGGGTTTGGCGCGGCGCAGCATGGGATAAGGAGCCCTTGATTCAGGCGGGCAGTAAGCCGCCCTCGCGCAACACCGACAGCACGGCCACGATGCGCCGCACGCCGTCGGTCACATGGGTGCACGACAGCGTGGCGCCGCTGATCAGCGCGATGTCGTCGCCGATCTCGATCGGCTGGGCCACGGTCTTGCCGGCGAACTGGCGACGCCAGGCCGGCAGCCGGATTTCCGAGCCGTGGCTCTCGCGGTAGCTCAGCACCTCCACCCCGGCGATCGCGCCGGCGGCGTCCACCCCGACGGCGTAGCTGATGAGCTCGAACTTGCCCACTACGTGGTCGACCACCATGCTGCCCAGGTATTTGTGCTGGGCATCGAAGGCATGAACCAGATGCCAGCCGGCCGAGCGCGCCGCCACGTGGCCGGCGCGGGCCACGGCCTGCAACTGCTCGGCGCTGAGCGCGTAGTCCTTGTCCTGCCACTGCGTGGCAGCCGGGAACAGGAGCTGACGGGCCTGCGCCGCCGTCAGGTAGTCGACCGCGAAGGCGGACCCGGAGGCGCCCAGACCAACTATCAAAAGCGTAGCTGTCAGTGCATGCGGGGCAAGGGCTAAGACGTTCTTTTGCATCAGAACGACCAGCCCAGGCCGAGATTGAAGCGGTTGTTCAGGCTGTTCACCGCAAAGCGCTGGTAGTCGGCCTTGATGACCACCGAGGGCGACAGGTAGAAGCTGGCGCCGAGCGTGGCGACCCGCTCGTAGGGGTCGGCCGGGCGCTCCAGCCCGAGCGGGAAGGCAGCAAAGGCCTTGGCAGTGTTGAAGCGCTCGTAGCGCGCAAACGGCTTGAGCTGGTAGTCGCCGCTGCTCCACAGCGTGTAGGCGGCCTGCACGTACATGCCGTCGAACTTCGAGGGAATCGGGGTCGGGTCGGTCGCCGCAAAGGCCGCGTTGAGCGGTCCGGCGCCGCTGATCGAGCCGCTGGCGTAGACCGCGGCCAGGTCCCACTTGCCCGGCGTCCAGCGCGTGTGCAGGTCCCACACGGTAACGGTCGGATTGTTGGCGGCCAGGCCCTGGCCGGCCTTGCCGCTAAACAGTCCGCCGCCGACCAGCAGGCCGGGCACGCCGCGCCAGTCGAGTGCGCCGAACAGGCTCAGGTTGCGCGCCTTCGCCAGTTGCAGTTCCTGGTGCACGCTGCCCAGGGGCGACGCCTTGCCGTCGGGTGAGGTGGCGTCCCATTTGTTCAGGTCGAAGCCGGTGGACACGCCGGCCTTCCAGGTCAGGCCCTGCTCGGTGGTGCCGATCAGCATGGCGCCGCCTTCGCGCCAGGTGCTGGGAATGATGGCGGTTTCGACGAAATTGCGCTCCACGCCGTAGTAGGCGGTGGGCTCGTGGTTTTCGTTGAGCAGACCCAGTGGCACCAGGAACAGCCCGCCGCGCACCGCCAGCGTGGGGTGCAGCTGGTGTTCGATGTAGGCCTGCTCCACTTCGGTCTCGCCACGGTCGCTGGCCGAGGTCACGGCATGCTCCCACTCGAACTCGCCGACGAACTTGGTCTTGTCGTCAAAGCGGTGCTGGATGCCGATGACGGCACGGCGCAGGTCGGCCTGGGTGGCCGACGCGTTTTTCGTCGGGTGGTTGTAGTTGATCTCGCCGTAGCCGGTGAGGACCGTGGCGGGCTCGCCCGGCGCTCTCAGGCCAGTGCCGGCCACGCTGGCCGCCGCGCTCTGGGCTTCGGTCTGCGCCTGTGCGGCGGTCTGGCTGGCCCGCTGGGCCGTGGCGTCGGTTTGGTTCTGCGCCGACTTGAGCTGCGTCACCTCGGCCTTGAGCTTGTCGATCTCGGCGCTCATTTGTTCCAGTTTTTGCATCAGCGCTTGCTGGGTGCTGGTCTGGGCCGAAGCCGCGCCGTGCAGGCCCAGGAGCGTTAGTGCCGCGCACAGCGGGATCAGTTTGAATTTTTTTTGCATGAAAAGAAAGGCGTGTTTTTGCTATTGAACTGATGGCTGGAAGCGCTCGTCGTGCGAGCACTTTGGCTGGAAAGAATCGGAATCCGGCGGCCTTGGGCGACTTCTGGTCGCGGCGGGCGCTTTTAATTGCGCCCGCAAATGATAACGAGTTGTATTTGCGTTAGCAAGTGTTGAACTTTAATTCGTCTCAGGCCAGCGTGCGTGACGGCCGCCGGACGAGGCCAGGTTCAATACGTCAGCCGCTCCGGCTGGAGTTCCTGCAGGATGGTCGTGGCGATTTCTTCGATCGACTTGGTGGTGGTGGACAGCCAGCGGATGCCGGCGCGCCGCATCATGGCTTCGGCTTCGCTGACCTCCATGCGGCAGTTCTCGATCGAGGCGTAGCGCGAATTAGGGCGGCGTTCGTTGCGGATCTCGCTCAGTCGTTCGGGCTGGATGCTCAGGCCGAAAATCTTCTTGCGGTGCGGCATCAGCGCAGGCGGCAGCTGGCGGCGCTCGAAGTCCTCCGGGATCAGCGGGTAGTTGGACGCCTTGAGTCCGTATTGCATGGACAGGTACAGCGAGGTTGGCGTCTTGCCGCTGCGGCTCACGCCGACCAGGATCACATCGGACTGTTCCAGGTCGCGGTTCGACTGCCCGTCGTCGTGCGCCAGGCTGAAGTTGATGGCTTCAATGCGGTCGTGATAGGCCTTGCTCTGGCTAACGTCGCTGAAGCGGCCAATGCGGTGGTTGGATTTGAGGCCCAGTTCGACCTCCAGCGGGCGCACAAAAGTGCCAAACATGTCCAGCAGCATGCCCTGGCAACCCTGCTGGATCACACTGAGCACTTCCATGCTCACCAGCGTCGTGAACACAATGGGCTTTTGGCCCTCGACTTCCGTCGTGTGGTTGATCTGGCGCACCGCCTGGTGCGCCTTGTCCACCGTGTCGGTGAAGGGCAGGCGCACATGCCGCGGTTTCATCTCGAACTGCGCCAGGATGGCGTTGCCGAAGGTCTCCGCCGTGATGCCCGTGCCATCGGAGATAAAAAAAACAGTGCGGGTGGGCATGGTCGACACGGATTTTGGGCTTTCAGCGGTTGGCGATGGGGGGCGCCTGATGGGGCAGGCCGGCGCCTACAATGGCGCCAATTATTTGAATTCTCCCATGCACCGCGCCGACCCACTACAAGAAAAGCAAAGTCGCGCTGTTCGCATGAGCGTCGCGGGGGCGCTTGTGCGCGCAACGCGTCACGCAGACCCGGTTTTAACTTCTGGAGCTTTCCCATGTCTGCGCTTTTCGATAAGACCGCCCTGGTCGTACCGTTTGAAAACTTGAGAATGACCGACGTCGAGGCGGTTGGCGGCAAAAACGCCAGCCTCGGCGAAATGATCTCGCAACTGCCCAGCGGCGTGCGCGTCCCCACCGGGTTTGCCACCACCGCGCATGCGTTTCGCGAGTTTCTGCAATTTGACGGACTGGCCGAACGCATCAGCGCGCAACTGGCCACGCTGGACACGGAAGACGTTCGCGCGCTGGCCGCCGCCGGCGCCGGGATTCGCGCCATGATCGAGGCCCAGCCGTTCCCGGCCGACCTGGAAAAAGCCATCCGCGATGCGTTCGCAGCCTTGAGCGCCGGCAACCCGGCCGCTTCGTTTGCGGTGCGCTCGTCGGCCACCGCCGAAGACCTGCCTGACGCATCCTTTGCCGGACAGCAGGAGACCTTCCTCAACGTGGTGGGCATCGACGACGTGCTGCACAGGATGCGCGAGGTGTTCGCCTCGCTCTACAACGATCGCGCCATCAGCTATCGCGTGCACAAGGGATTTGCCCACGCCGACGTGGCGCTTTCCGCCGGCGTGCAGCGCATGGTGCGCTCCGATCTGGGCGCGGCCGGTGTGATGTTCACCCTCGATACCGAATCCGGTTTCGAGGACGTGGTGTTCATCACTTCCAGTTATGGCCTGGGTGAGACCGTGGTGCAGGGCGCCGTGAACCCGGACGAGTTCTATGTGCACAAACCCATGCTGCGGACCGGCAAGCAAGCCGTGATCCGCCGCGCCTTGGGCTCCAAGTTGATCCAGATGGTGTTTGCCACGCCCGAGGAAAAGGCGGCTACGGGCAAGCTCATCAAGACGGTTGACGTGCCCGCCGAGCAGCGCAACCGCTATTCTTTGAGCGATGCCGACGTGCAGCAGCTGGCGCATTACGCGCTGGTGATCGAGCAGCACTACGGCCGGCCCATGGATATCGAGTGGGGCAAGGACGGAACCGACGGCCAGCTCTACATCCTGCAGGCGCGGCCCGAGACCGTGAAAAGCCAGCAGGGCGACAAGGCCGAGTTGCGCTACAAGCTCAAGGGTCAGCAGGGGCAAGGCCGCACCGTTCTGGCCGAGGGGCGCGCCATCGGCCAGAAAATCGGTACGGGCCGGGTCCGGCTGGTGCATGGCATCAGCGAGATGGACCAGGTGCAGGCCGGCGACATCCTCGTCACCGATATGACTGACCCGAATTGGGAGCCCGTGATGAAGCGCGCCAGCGCCATCGTGACGAATCGCGGCGGGCGCACCTGCCACGCGGCCATCATTGCGCGCGAACTGGGCATTCCGGCCGTGGTCGGCTGTGGCGACGCCACGGATTTGCTCAAGGGCGGCACGCTGGTGACCGTGAGCTGCGCCGAGGGCGATACCGGTTTTATTTACGACGGCCTGCTGGAGACCGAGGTGACCGAGGTGCAGCGCGGCACCATGCCCGAGATCAAGACCAAGATCATGATGAACGTCGGCAACCCGCAGCTGGCGTTCGATTTCTGCCAGTTGCCGAATCATGGCGTGGGGCTGGCGCGGCTCGAATTCATCATCAACAACAACATTGGCGTGCACCCCAAAGCGATTCTGGACTACCCGAACGTCGACGCCGACCTGAAGAAGGCCGTGGAATCGGTGGCGCGCGGCCACGCCTCACCGCGGGCCTTCTACGTGGACAAGGTGACCGAAGGCGTGGCCACCATCGCGGCGGCGTTCTGGCCCAAACCGGTGATCGTGCGCCTGTCGGACTTCAAGAGCAACGAGTACCGCAAGCTGATCGGCGGCTCACGCTACGAGCCCGAAGAGGAAAACCCCATGCTCGGTTTTCGCGGCGCGGCGCGTTACATCAGTGATGATTTTCGCGAGGCGTTTGCCATGGAGTGCGAGGCCTTGCAGCGCGTACGCAACGACATGGGCCTGACCAATGTGCAGGTCATGGTGCCGTTTGTACGCACGCTGGGCCAGGCCGAGAAGGTGACCACACTGTTGGCCCAGCACGGACTCAAGCGGGGTGAATCGGGGGAGGCAGCGCTCAAGGTCATCATGATGTGCGAGGTGCCCAGCAACGCCATCCTGGCCGACGAATTTTTGCAGTATTTCGATGGTTTCTCGATTGGCTCGAACGACCTGACCCAGCTCACGCTGGGGCTGGACCGTGACTCGGGCCTGGAGTTGCTGGCGGCCGATTTCGACGAACGCGACCCCGCCGTCAAGGCGCTGCTCGTTCGTGCGATTGCGGCCTGCAAGGCGCAAGGCAAGTACATCGGGATTTGTGGCCAGGGGCCCAGTGACCATCCTGACCTGGCCAGATGGCTGGCCGATCAAGGCATCGCGTCCATCTCGCTCAATCCGGACAGCGTGATCGCCACCTGGAAGCAGCTGGCCGGGTTGTAGCAAATACCCTGAGTGTCCCGGCCGGCCCCGATGGCATGATCAAGGCGCATGCCAAACCAGACTCCGCCAAGCCCCGCAGGACCCGTCACGGCGGGCTTTGGCAGGCTGCGCACCGCCTTGTTGCTGGTCTGGGGCGTGGCGTCGTTCGGGATTGTCTTTTTTGCGCGCGACCTGCAGGCCGTTGTAGCCGGCTGGCCGTTCAACTTCTGGTTCTCCGCCCAAGGCGCCATACTGGTTTTTATTGCGATCCTGGCCTGCTACGCCTGGGTACGCAACCGGCAGGGCGGCGATCCCGCCAGTGTCATGACCGACGGCGCTGCCTACAGGGACTACAAGCGCCGGCTGCACCGGATTCTGGCCACGTATGTGGCGTGTTTTCTCGCGTTTTTGCTGGTGATGGCACTGGCCGAAAAGGCCGGCCTGTCAAAGGCGTGGATTGGCGCCATTTTTCTGCTGGCCACGGTCCTGTTTTATGCGGCCATTGGCATCTACTGCCGCACCGCCGACGCGGACGAATATTACGTGGCCGGCCGGCATGTCCCTGCCATGTACAACGGCATGGCCACGGCCGCCGACTGGATGAGCGCGGCTTCATTCATCAGTCTCGCGGGCGGTCTCTACCTGCAAGGGTTCTCGGGCACCGAAACCCAGCCCGGAGGCCTGGCCTACATCCTGGGGTGGACCGGCGGGTTCTGCCTGGTCGGCCTGCTGATCGCGCCGCATTTGCGCAAGCTGGAACTCTATACCGTCCCGGACTATTTTCGCGTGCGCTTTGGCGGCCGCTGGCCGCGCCTGATCGCGGCCTTTGCCGCCGTCCTTTGTTCGTTTACGTACGTGGTGGCGCAGATTTACGGTGTCGGGCTGATCACGTCGCGCCTGACCGGGGTGCAGTTCGAGATCGGGATCCTGCTGGGACTGGGCGGCGTGCTGGTGTGCTCGTTCCTGGGCGGCATGCGCGCGGTGACCTGGACACAGGTGTCGCAATACGTGATTTTGATGCTGGCTTTTTTGATCCCGGTGTCCTGGCTGGCCTACAAACAGCTGGGTAATCCGCTGGCGCCGCTGGTCTACGGTCAGCAGCTTGAAAAAATCACGGCGCTGGAGCACCAGCTTGCCAGGTCTCCCGCCGAGATGGCCGTGATGGCCGAATACGCGCGCCGCGCCCGGGTGTATGAACTCAAATTGCAGGATGTGCAAGCGACCCTGACGCGCGAGCGCGAAGCATTGCACGCCAGGCTGCAGTTGCTGCACGATCAGAAAACCGACGCCTCGCTGATTTTTACCGCCAGTCGCGAGCTTTCGGCCTTGCCGAGGGATGCCGCGGCAGCGCGGGAGCTGTGGACCCGGGCCATGCAGGAGAATCTGGCGCGTGCCCAACCGCTGGGCGGCCTGCCACCGCATGCCCAGGCTTTTGCCGGGGATCCAGACGGCACGCCAGCGCAGAAACATGCCTTCCAGGTCTCACGCCTGAATTTTCTGGCGTTGATGTTCTGCCTGATGGTCGGCACGGCCGGCTTGCCGCACCTGCTGACCCGCTATTACACGACGCCCTCGGTGGCCGAGACGCGGACCTCGGTGGCATGGTCGCTGCTGTTTATTGCCCTGGTGTATGTGGCCATGCCAGCGCTGGCCGTGTTGGTCAAGTTCGAGGTGTTGAGCAACCTGGTGGGGCACCCCTTCGATACCCTGCCCACCTGGATGGCGCAATGGACCCGGGTGGACCCGGCCCTGCTGTCGGTCAGCGATGTCAACGGCGACCACATCCTTCAGTTTGGCGAGCTCAAGCTGGGTGCCGACATGGTGATGCTGGCCATGCCCGAGCTCGGAGGTTTGCCGTATGTCATTTCAGGCCTGGTCGCTGCCGGCGGGCTGGCGGCGGCGCTGTCGACTGCGGACGGTTTGCTGCTGACCATTGGCAACGCCCTGGCGCACGACACCTATGTGGGCCGTGTGAAGGACCACAGGGGCGCCATGCAGCGTGTCATGCTGTCCAAATTTGCGTTGCTGCTGGTGGCGCTGGCGGCCGCCTATGCGGCAGCGCAGAAACCGGCCGATATCCTGTATCTGGTGTCGGCGTCGTTCTCGCTGGCTGCGGCCGCCTTTGTTCCGGCGATGGTCCTCGGGATTTTCTGGCGCCGCACAACCCGCCAGGGTGCCGTTGCCGGCATGCTGTCGGGCCTCGGCCTGACGATGTACTACATGGCCATTAACCTGCCGGCCGCCAGAGCGGCACTCGGACTGCAGGGTGACGGCCTGTGGTTCAGCATCCAGCCCATTTCGGCCGGCGTATTTGGCGTGCCGGTGGGGGCCGCCGTGACTTGGGCGGTCAGCCTGCTTGCCAGGCCCGCGCAGCGCCCAAGTCCGGCAGCCCCTGATCGTTTATAATGTTAGGCTTTGCCTTGCCACACCGCTACCGACGCAGTGGGTGGCTTATCCCTTAAGGAGAATTTATGCGTCATTATGAAATCATCTTGATGATCCATCCGGATCAAAGTGAGCAGGTTCCGGCCATGCTGGAGCGTTACAAGGGCATGATCACCGCCGGTGGCGGCAAAGTGCATCGTGTTGAAGACTGGGGTCGCCGTCAGCTGACCTACATGATCAACAAGCTCGCCAAGGCCCACTACCTGTGTGTCAACATCGAAGCCGACCAGCCCGTGATGGCTGAGCTGGAACACGCGTTCAAGTTCAACGATGCCGTGTTGCGCCACCTGACGGTGCAGATGGACAAGGCGGAAACCGGCCCGTCCTCGATGATGAAAACCGTCGAGCGCGAAGAAGCCCGCAAAACCCAACAGGCGGAGTACGCGGCGCACGCAGCGCATTAAGCGCGTTTGCTGCTAGCGAGGAGTGAACCACGTTGTTTTGACGGCCTGTATCGCAGAGGTGAATGCCCTGCGCCACACGCCCGCCGGATTGCCCGCCCTGGACATGAGACTCGAACACGAGTCCAGCATCGAAGAGGCCGGTCAAATGAGGCAAGTCAAGATGGCAATCAAGGCGGTGGCCTTTGGTGCGATGGCCGAGAGAATCGGTCAACAAATCATCGGCAGTGCCTGGAAGTTCACCGGCTTCTTGGCCAACGCGCGGGGCGGCAAACACATCGTGCTTCACGTGCTGGATTTTCAGCAAGATTAACGAATTCATAACCTTTTCCAAGGAGTCCATCATGCCCGGACCAAAACGTTTCAACAAAGACAAGCGCCCCAAGCGCAATACCCAGTCCCTGCTGTTCAAGCGCAAGCGCTTTTGCCGCTTCACCGTGACCGGTGTCAAGCAGATCGACTACAAAGACATCGACACGCTGCGTGACTTCATCGCCGAAAACGGCAAGATCATTCCGGCCCGCCTGACCGGCACGCGCGCAATTTTCCAGCGTCAGCTCAACACGGCCATCAAGCGCGCGCGCTTCCTTGCCATGCTGCCGTACAGCGACCAGCACCGCATCTAAGGGAGCCACGACCATGCAAATCATTCTGCTCGACAAAGTGGTGAACCTCGGCAACCTGGGCGAAATCGTCAAGGTCAAGGACGGCTACGCCCGCAACTTCCTGATCCCGAGCGGCCGCGCCCGGCGCGCCACGGAAGCCGCCAAGAAAGAGTTCGAAATCAAGCGCGCCGAGCTCGAAAAAGCCGCCGCCGCCAAGCTGGCCGAATCGCAGGCGCAAGGCGAAAAGCTGGGCGGCACGGCGGTCAAGCTAACGCAAAAGGCCGGCGTGGACGGCCGCCTGTTTGGCTCGGTGACGAACTTCGATATCGCCGAAGAATTGAACAAGCAAGGCTACAAGGTCGTCAAGTCCCAGGTGCGCATGCCGGGCGGCCCCATCAAGGTGGTGGGCGACAGCACGGTCAGCGTGGCTCTGCACACCGACGTGGTGGTGGACATCACGGTCACGGTGTACGGCGAATCGGCTTGACCGTCTGCCTATCCGAAGGAAGGCCGCCTTCGGGTGGCTTTTCTTTTTTTGCCTGTTGTTTTACAGGGATAGTCACCGTTTATTCACCGACCCCCCACAGCTTTGTACACGGCCCGTTTTGACGTCCGTCATGGGCGGACGTAACATGCCGTTTTCTAGGAACCCCCCACCTGATGTCTGCAGTTTTCAGCGCCGTTGACGATGAGTATCCTGTCGATCGCCAGGTCGCCCAGCTGCGCATCCCGCCGCACTCCATCGAGGCGGAATCGAGCGTGCTGGGTGGCCTGCTGCTGGACAACAGCGCCTGGGACCGTGTTGGCGACCTGCTGACCGATGGCGACTTCTACCGCTACGAACACCGGCTGATCTACGCGGCCGTCGGCGGCCTGATCAACGCGACCCGGCCAGCCGACGTGATCACGGTCTACGAGCAGCTGCAGAACCTGGGCAAGGCCGAGGAAATCGGCGGCCTGGGTTACCTCAACTCGTTGGCCCAGTACGTGCCGAGCGCCAGCAACATCCGTCGCTACGCCGAGATCGTGCGCGAGCGCTCCATCCTGCGCAAGCTGGTGCGCGCGAGCGACGAAATTGCCACCAACGCGTTCAACACCCAGGGCAAGGCCGTCGACAAGATCCTGGACGAGGCCGAGCAGAAAATCTTCAACATCGGGGAAGAAGGCTCGCGCATGAAGCAGGGCTTTCAGGGCATGGACTCCCTGGTGGTTCAGCTGCTGGACCGCGTGCAGGAGATGGCCGACAACCCGAACGACATCACCGGGGTGCCGACCGGCTTTTATGACCTCGACCGCATGACCTCGGGCTTCCAGGCCGGTGACATGATCGTGCTGGCGGCGCGCCCGTCCATGGGCAAGACCGCGCTGGCCATCAACATCGCCGAGCACGTGGCGCTGCACGAGGAACTGCCGGTGGCGGTGTTCTCGATGGAAATGGGCGCCAGCCAGCTGGCGGTGCGTATCGTCGGCTCGATCGGGCGCATCGACCAGATGCACCTGCGCACCGGCAAGCTGACCGACGCCGAGTGGCCGCGCCTGACCGAGGCGATCGAGAAGCTGCGCAATATTTCGCTGCATATCGACGAGACGCCGGGCCTGACCGTCAGCGAGCTGCGCGCCAACGCCCGGCGCTTGGCCCGACAGTGCGGCGGCAAGCTCGGCATGATCGTGGTGGACTATCTGCAGCTGATGAGCGTGTCGAGCAGCATGAGCGACGAGAACCGCGCGACCGCGGTGGGCGAAATCTCGCGCGGCCTGAAGATGCTCGCGAAGGAGCTCGGCTGTCCGGTGATGGCGTTGTCGCAGCTCTCGCGCGGCGTGGAATCGCGCACCGACAAGCGTCCCATGATGAGCGACCTGCGCGAGTCCGGCGCCATCGAGCAGGACGCGGACGTGATCATGTTCATCTACCGCGACGACTACTACAACAAGGAGTCGAAGGAGCCGGGCGTTGCCGAGATCATCATCAGCAAGCAGCGCAACGGGCCCACCGGGACCGTCAAGCTGGCCTTCCTGAAAGAGCTCACCCGGTTCGAGAGCCTGGCTTCAGGTAGCAGCGATTTTTAAGAGAAAAGTGCCTGTAGCCGGCGCCCGTTCTTCGCAACAAGCTACTGTTCCTATAGCACTTCGCTGGCAAAGTCGGCCAGCCGCGAGCGCTCGCCGCGCGCCAGCGTGATGTGCCCGCCGTGCGGCCAGCCCTTGAACTTGTCGACGGCAAACGTCAGCCCCGAGGAGCCCTCGGTCAGGTACGGTGTGTCGATCTGCGCCAGGTTGCCCATGCAGATGATCTTGGTGCCGGGGCCGGCGCGGGTGATCAGCGTCTTCATCTGTTTGGGCGTCAGGTTCTGCGCCTCGTCGATGATGACGTACTTGTTCAAGAAGGTGCGCCCGCGCATGAAGTTCATGCTCTTGATCTTGATGCGCGAGCGGATCAGCTCGTTGGTGGCGGCGCGGCCCCATTCGCCCGAGGTGGTCTCGGTCTTGGCCAGCACTTCCAGGTTGTCGTCCAGCGCGCCCATCCACGGGCCCATCTTTTCCTCTTCGGTGCCCGGCAGGAAGCCAATGTCCTCGCCCACGCTCACGGTCGCGCGGGTCATGATGATCTCCGTATAGCGGCGGTCGTCCAGCACCTGGGTCAGGCCCGAGGCCAGTGCCATCAGCGTCTTGCCGGTGCCGGCGTTCCCCGTGAGCGTCACAAAGTCCACTTCCGGGTCCATCAGCACGTTCATCGCGAAGTTCTGCTCGCGGTTGCGTGTGGTCACGCCCCAGACCGCATTTTTCAGGTGGTTGTAATCCTTCAGCGTCTTGAGCACCGCCGTCTTGGCGCGGATCTCGGTGACACGGGCGTACAGGCTGGGCTCGCCCGGCGCCTCGAAGTAGACGAACTGGTTGATCAGCAGGTTCGGCACGATCGGTCCGCTGATGCGGTAGAACGTATAGCTGCCGCTTTGCCAGCTCTCCATGGTCTTGCCATGCTTGGCCCAGAAATCCAGCGGCAGCGCCAGTGAGCCGGAGTACAGCAGGTCGCTGTCATCCAGTGTCTTGTCGTTCTGGTAGTCGTCGGTCGGCAGGCCCAGCGCGCGCGCCTTGACCCGCATGTTGATGTCCTTGGAGACCAGCACGACCTCGCGCGGCGCATACTGCTTTCGCAAGGCCTCCACCACCCCCAGGATCTGGTTGTCGGCCTTGCCTTGGGGCAGGCTGATGGGCAGGGTGTAGTCCAGCGTCTGGGTCTGGAAGAACAGCTTGCCGCCGGCTTCGCGGTGGCCCGTGGCGTCGAGCTTCAGGCCGTTGCCGAAATCGGCTCCCTGCGTGCCGGCCAGCGCGTCGAGCGAGCGGCTGGTCTGGCGCGCGTTGCGCGCCACCTCGGTCATGCCCTTCTTGTGGCCGTCGAGTTCCTCCAGCACGATCATCGGCAGGAAGAGGTCGTGCTCTTCGAAACGGAACAGGCACATCGGGTCGTGCAGCAGCACGTTGGTGTCCAGCACAAACAGCTTGCTTGGCCCGGTAGCCTTTGTCTTTCTCGGCTTGACGTCCGCTTGAGGCACTGCGGCGCTACTTTTTTTGTAGCTGGGTGCGCTTGGCTGTTCAGGGCGTCTGGCCGTTTCAGTGCGAAACTTCGGCTGGAAGGCGGCCGGATGCTCCGCCGCTGTGCCGCTGCCGGGCATGCGCTCGGCCGTTGCCAGTATCTGCGCGTTGCCGTCCCCCCGCGCGCCCTCGTCGTCGGCCTGTGGTTTCCGCGATGCGCGGGCGGAAGTTCTGGCCGGCGCGTCGTACGCTTCGGGCGCCAGCAGGGCGGCGCGCTTGGTGGGGGCGGGTGGCAATGGCATAAGGGGCAGTGTGCTCGCAGAAGGTGGGGAGTGGGAAACGGGGTGTATAAGGGGTGTTCAAAAAGCGAAAAAGCCGCCTGGAGGCCAAGGCGGCTTTGGTAGGGGAGCGGTTGCAAGTTCCAACGGCATGGACTCATTATGCATGAGCGCCGTGGCTTGCAATCCTCCTGTTGCTTTGAGACGTCAAGCGGCCTTTTTCAAGGCCTTGACGGCCTTCAGGACTTCGTCCACATGGCCCGGAACCTTCAGGCCGCGCCATTCATTTTTCAGCAGACCATCGGCACCAATCAGGAAGGTGCTGCGCTCGATGCCCTTGACTTTTTTGCCGTACATGATCTTGTTCTTGACGACGCCGAACATGTGACACATTTTTTCTTCGGTGTCGGCGATCAGCTCGAAGGGCAGCTCCAGCTTGGCCTTGAACTCGTCGTGCGACTTCATGTTGTCGCGCGACACGCCGAACACGGTGGCGCCGGCCTTCACGAAGTCCTTGAACTTGTCGCGGAACTGCATGGCTTCGGTGGTGCAGCCCGGGGTGTTGTCCTTCGGGTAGAAGTACAGCACGAGGACGTGCCCTAGATGTGATGTATTGGATACTTTGATGCCGCCGGTGGCATTCGATTCAAATTCCGGAAGGGGTTTGTTAACAACGATCGCCATAAAACTTCAATCTCGTGTGACAGGATGTGGTCGTTGATGGGATGCGCGGGAGCTGCTCCACGACAGCGCCCACCACTGAACCATTCAATTTTACCCTAAAGGCACACGCCTAGCTGCCCGGCACCTCCAGCAGCAGGGCCGCTACCACGTGCCGGCCTTCGCCCGCGAGAATGTTGTAGGTGCGGCAGGCGGCCTGCGTGTCCATGGTCTCCACGCCAATGCGTTTGGCCATCAGGGGCCTGAGCCACACCGGCTGCGGAAAGCGGATGCGCTCGCCGCTGCCGAAGATGACGAGCTCGGCATCGAGCGTGGCAATCTGCTCGAAATGCGCCGGCGTCAGGTCGGAAAAACTGCGGCAGGGCCAGTCCAGGCGCTGGCCCTGCGAGCTGATGATGAGGCTGGAGGTGATTTTTTCACTGTCCAGCGCGACCCAGCCGGGGCCGTAAGCGCTGATGGATTGAACGTCGAACTTGTCGGGTTGCAGCTTCATGGTGTTTTGGTAACTGTGGTCAAATTATAGGTTTTCATCCTTTAGACGCCCTCCGGAGGGACATTGAAAACGATTCAAAAATCGGCCAAGCTGGCCAACGTCTGCTACGACATCCGCGGCCCCATCATGGACCGCGCGCGGCAGATGGAGGAAGAGGGCCAAAAGCTCATCAAGCTCAACATCGGCAACCTGGCCCTGTTCGGCTTCGATTCGCCCGAAGAGATCCAGCAGGACATGATTCGCAACCTGCCGGCCTCGGCCGGCTACTCCGACAGCAAGGGCATCTTCGCGGCGCGCAAGGCGGTGATGCACGAGACCCAGAAGCAGGGTGTCAAGGGCGTCACGCTGGACGACATCTACCTGGGCAATGGCGCCAGCGAACTGATCGTGATGGCGACCAATGCGCTGCTCAATGATGGCGACGAGTTGCTGCTTCCCGCGCCCGACTACCCGCTGTGGACGGCCGCGGCCAGCCTGTCGGGCGGAACACCGGTGCACTACCTGTGCGACGAGGCCAACGGCTGGATGCCGGACTTGGGCGACATCCGCGCCAGGATCACGCCGCGTACCAAGGGCATCGTGATCATCAACCCGAACAACCCGACCGGCGCGCTGTATTCGGACGAGCTGCTGCGCGGCATCGTGGACATCGCGCGCACGCATGGCCTGGTCATCTTTGCCGATGAGGTGTACGACAAGGTGCTGTACGACGGCGTGCGCCATACGGCCATCGCCAGCCTGAGCGACGACGTGCTCACCCTGACCTTCAACTCGTTGTCCAAAAGCTACCGCTCCTGCGGCTACCGCGCGGGCTGGCTCGTGGTGTCGGGCGACAAGCGCTCGGCCGGCGACTACATCGAGGGCCTGAACATGCTCTCCAACATGCGTCTGTGCTCGAACGTGCCGGGCCAGTGGGCGATCCAGACCGCGCTCGGCGGTTACCAGAGCATCAACGACCTGGTGGGCGAGGGTGGGCGCCTGCGCCGCCAACGCGACCTGGCGTACGAGCTGATCACGGCCATTCCGGGCGTGAGCTGCGTCAAGCCGAGTGCGGCGCTGTACATGTTTCCCCGGCTCGATCCGAAGGTCTACCCGATTGCGGACGACCGGCAGTTCTTTCTGGAACTGCTGCAGGAAACCCGCGTCATGCTGGTGCAGGGCACGGGCTTCAACTGGGCCACGCCGGACCATTTCCGCATCGTCTTCCTGCCGCACGAAGACGATTTGCGCGAGGCCGTCGGCCGCATCGCCAAATTCCTGGAAAGCTATCGAAAGCGTAGCGCCAAGCCAATACTCAGCGTGGCCTGAGAGCACTTTTTACCCATAACCAATGATGAAACCCATTCAAGTAGGCCTGCTGGGCGTCGGCACCGTGGGCAGCGGTACGTTCAAGGTGCTGGCACGCAACCAGAACGAGATCAAGAGCCGCGCCGGCCGCGGCATCGCGATCACCATGGTGGCCGATCTGGACGTGGCGCGTGCGCAGGCGGTCGTCGGCGCGGGCGTGACGGTGGTGGCCGACGCGCGCGCCGTGATCGCCAACCCCGAGATCGACATCGTGGTCGAACTCATTGGCGGCTACGGCATCGCCCGGCAACTGGTGCTTGAAGCGATCGCGGCGGGCAAGCACGTGGTCACCGCCAACAAGGCGCTGCTGGCGGTGCATGGCACCGAGATTTTCGCGGCCGCGCACGCTAGAGGCGTGATGGTGGCCTTCGAGGCGGCGGTGGCGGGCGGCATTCCGATCATCAAGGCGCTGCGCGAGGGCCTGGCGGCCAACAGCATCCAGTGGATTGCCGGCATCATCAACGGCACCACCAACTTCATCCTCTCCGAGATGCGCGACAAGGGCCTGGACTTTGGTGTGGCCTTGAAGGACGCGCAGCGCCTGGGCTATGCCGAGGCCGACCCCACGTTCGACATCGAAGGCGTGGACGCGGCGCACAAGGCGACGCTCATGTCGGCCATCGCGTTCGGCATCCCGGTGCAGTTCGACAAGGCCCATGTGGAGGGCATCACCCAACTGGCCGCGACCGATATCAAATACGCCGAGCAACTCGGCTACCGCATCAAGCTGCTGGGCATCACCAAGCGCACGCCGCAGGGCATCGAGCTGCGCGTGCACCCCAGCCTGGTACCGGCCAAGCGCCTGATCGCCAACGTCGAAGGCGCCATGAACGCGGTGATGGTCAACGGCGACGCCGTGGGCACCACGCTGTACTACGGCAAGGGCGCGGGCGCCGAGCCGACCGCCAGCGCCGTGATTGCCGACCTGGTCGACATCACGCGGCTGCACACGGCCGATGCCGCGCAGCGCGTGCCGCACCTCGCGTTCCACCCCGATGCCATGAGCGACCTGCGCGTGCTGCCCATGAGCGAGGTGGTGACCAGCTACTACCTGCGCCTGCGCGTGGCCGACGAGGCGGGCGTGCTGGCCCAGGTGACCGGCATCGTGGCCGACGCCGGCATCAGCATCGACGCGGTGCTGCAGCGCGAGGCCGACGAAGTGGGTGGCGAAGGTGGTGCAACGGAGGGCACACAAGGCGTGCCGCAAACCGACCTGATCATCCTCACGCACGACACCCGCGAAGGCACCATGAACGCGGCCATCGCGCGCATGCAGGCGCTGCCCAGCGTGCTGGCACCGATCACGCGCATCCGCAAGGAAGAGCTGGCCTGAACATGAAGAGCCCCCACGTTCACTTCGTTCTCTGCCCCCCGCGGGGGCGTTCATTGCCCTTCGGGCGGCCGGGCGGGCAATGATGCATTACCTTTCGACCCGCGGCGATGCCACGCCGCGCAAGTTCTGTGAAATTCTGCTCGAAGGCCTGGCGCCCGATGGCGGGCTGTACCTGCCCGAGCACTACCCGCAGGTGGACGCCCCCACGCTGGCAAAGTGGCGCCCGCTGCCCTATGCCGATCTGGCGTTCGAGGTGCTGTCGCTGTACATCGACGACATTCCCGCCGACGACCTGCGCGCGATCTGCCGCAAGACCTATTCGCAGGAGGTGTTTGGCACGCGCGAGATCGTGCCTTTGAGGAAGCTCGAGGACAGCCCGGTTGCCGGTGCGCGCGCGCCACTTTATCTGGAGGCGCTGTCCAACGGGCCGACGCTGGCCTTCAAGGACATGGCGATGCAGCTGCTCGGCAACCTGTTCGAGTACGAGCTGGCGCGCCGCGGTGAGCAGCTCAACATCCTGGGCGCGACCAGCGGCGACACCGGCAGCGCAGCCGAATACGCGATGCGCGGCAAGGCCGGCGTGCGCGTCTTCATGCTCAGCCCGAACGGGCGCATGAGCCCGTTCCAGCAGGCACAGATGTTCAGCCTGCAGGACGACAACATCCACAACATTGCCGTCGAGGGCGTGTTCGACGACTGCCAGGACATCGTCAAGGCGGTCTCGGGCGACCTGGCGTTCAAGCGCCGCTACAAGATCGGCACCGTCAATTCCATCAACTGGGCGCGCCTGATGGCGCAGGTGGTGTATTACTTTGCGGGCTACTTCCAGGCAACTGTACAGGCACCCGCGCCCGGCGCTGCCCCCGAAAAGGTCAGTTTCACAGTGCCCAGCGGCAACTTCGGCAACGTCTGCGCCGGCCACGTGGCGCACATGATGGGCCTGCCGATCGACCAGCTCGTGGTGGCGACCAACGAGAACGACGTGCTCGACGAGTTCTTCCGCACCGGCGTGTACCGCGTGCGCGCCAGCGCCGACACGCACGAGACCTCCAGCCCGTCGATGGACATTTCCAAGGCCAGCAACTTCGAGCGCTTCGTGTTCGACCTGCTGGGCCGCGACGGCGCCCGCGTCAAGGCGCTGTTTGGCGACGCCCTGGCCAAAGACGGACGCTTTGACCTGAGCGCCGAGCCGGCCTTCGTTCAGGCGGCGCAGCGCTACGGTTTTGTCAGCGGCAAGAGCACCCATGCCGACCGGCTGGCGACCATCCGGGACAGCTTCGAGCGCCTGGGCGTGATGGTCGATCCGCACACCGCCGACGCCGTGAAGGTTGCGCGCGAGCACCTCGTGGCGGGTGTGCCGATGATCGTGCTGGAGACCGCGCTGCCCATCAAGTTTGCGCAGACCATCGTCGAGGCGCTGGGCCGGGAACCCGATCGGCCGGCCCGGTTCGACGGCATCGAGCAATTGCCCCGGCGCGTGACCCTGATGATTGCGGATGCCACCGCGGTGCAGGCCTACGTCGCCCAGCATTGCAAATAAAAAGTGGCTGTCGCCCTTATAGGGTGTTCACAGTTAGCTATGAAAAGTAGAGCAACTTGGGGGAAATTCAATGAAAGTTGTTGGCTTCGCGGGCTATTCGGGCTCGGGCAAAACCACCCTGATTGAAGGCCTGATCCCGGTGTTCAAACAGCGTGGCCAGCGCGTCTCGGTGGTCAAGCATGCGCACCACCGCTTTGACATTGACCACGTGGGCAAAGACACGTACCGGCACCGCCAGGCCGGCGCGTTCGAGGTGGTCGTCGCCTCCGACCGGCGGCTGGCCCTGATGCGGGAATTCGAGCGCCCCACCGAGCTGTCGGTGCACGAGCTGATTGCCGAGCTCGATGACGCGGTGGACTGGGTGCTGGTGGAGGGCTTCAAGCGCAGCGACCTGCCCAAGGTCGAGGTCTGGCGCGCCGCGGCGGGCAAGCCGGCGTGCTATACCAAGGATGATTTCATCGTCGCCATTGCCACTGATTCCCCGCGGCAGCTGCCGCAAACCACCATCCGCCCGGTGCTGGATTTGAATGCGCCGCACGCGGTGGCGGCGTGGTTGGCCGACAATCAGGACCAGTTCGTTTACCGTTCGGAGCTGCATGCATGAATGACCCGCGTCCGCCCCTCAGGTCCCTCGACGACGCCCTGGCAGAGTTGCTGGACCGTGCCGTGCCAGTACTCGAGTCCGAGCGGGTTTCCACCTTCGATGCCGATGGCCGCGTGCTGGCGCAGGACGTGGTGTCAAGCCTGCAGGTGCCGCCGCAGGACAACAGCGCGATGGACGGTTATGCACTGCGCTGCGCGGATGTGACGGCCACGGGCGCGTTAATGCCCGTCTCGCAGCGCATCCCCGCCGGCAGCGCGGGCGCCGCGTTGCAGGCCGGCACGGCGGCGCGCATCTTCACGGGCGCGCCGATTCCGCCCGGCGCCGACGCCGTGGTCATGCAGGAAGACTGCGAAGTGGTGGCTGGTGCGCCGGCGGCCATTCGCGTGATGCGGGTGCCGAAGCCCGGCCAGTGGATCCGGCGCGGCGGCGAAGACGTCATGCGCGGCGCCGTGGTGCTCTCAAAAGGAGAGCTGCTGACGCCCGCCGGTATTGGTCTGGCGGCCGGTATTGGCATGGATACGCTGCTGGTGGCGCGCCGTCCGCGGGTGGCGCTGTTTTCCACCGGGGACGAGCTGGTGATGCCCGGCGACGTCGCGCCCGAGCAGATGAGGCCTGGCGCCATCTACAACTCCAACCGCTTTTTTCTGCGCGCCTTGCTCAAACGGCTGGGCTGCGAGGTGACCGATCTGGGCATCGTGCCGGACCGACGCGACGCCACCATCGATGCCCTGCGCGCTGCCAGCGCGCAGCACGACCTGATCCTGACCAGTGGCGGGGTCTCGGTCGGCGAGGAAGACCACATCAAGCCGGCCGTGCAGGCGCTCGGCGAGTTGAACCTGTGGCAGATCGGGATCAAGCCCGGCAAGCCGTTCGCCTATGGGCGCATAGCGCAGGCGCACTTCGCCGGACTGCCGGGCAACCCGGTGTCGAGCTTCATCACCTTCTTGCTGCTGGTGCGCCCGTTCCTGCGCAAACTGCAGGGCGCGACGGAGCTCGCTCCCAAACCGATAGCGCTCCCCGCCCATTTCATATGGGCCCGAGGCGATAAACGCCGTGAATTTTTGCGCGTGCGGCGCAACGCGGCGGGCGGGCTCGATCTGTTTCCGAACCAGAGCTCCGGCGTGCTGACCTCGACCGTCTGGGGCGACGGCGTGGTCGACAACCCGCCCGGGCAGACCATCAGCCACGGCGCCATGGTGCAGTTCATTTCGTTTGCGGAGTTGCTGTCGTGAAAAATTACCCCCACGCTCCACCGCTGCGCGGGTCGCTGGACATGCTGCCGCGAGACGCGGCTGCTCTTCGATCCGTCCAAACCTGCGCAAGCAGGCTTGGAGCCGCGGGCCTCAGCCCCGAGAGTGCCGCTTTTCATCTTGGGGCGGCCCGGCGATGAAAAAGATCACGGTGCGTTATTTCGCCTCCATCCGAGAGGCCATCGGGCAGGGTAGCGAGCGGGTGGACACGTCGGCCGCCAGCCTGCTGGCGCTGCGTGACGAGCTGATCGCGCGCGGCGGCGCGTACACCGAGAGTCTGGCGCGCGGCCGCGCCGTGCGCGTGGCGCTCAACCAGGTCATGAGCGACGAGGCGGCGGCGCTGGCGGACGGCGCCGAAGTGGCTTTTTTCCCGCCGGTGACAGGGGGCTGACAGCATGACCTCTAAGGTCTCGATCCAGACGGGTGATTTCAACCTTGCAACTGAAATCGACGCGCTGCGTGCAGGCGACAAGCGGGTGGGCGCCGTCTGCAGCTTCATCGGCACGGTGCGCGACCGCAATGATGGCAACGCGATCAGCGCGATGGAGCTGGAGCACTACCCCGGCATGACCGAAAAGGCCATCGAGGCCATGATCGACGAGGCGCACCGGCGCTTCGACATCTATGCCGCGCGGGTGATCCATCGCGTCGGTCTGCTGCTGCCGCTCGACCAGATCGTGATGGTGGCCGTGACGTCTTCGCACCGCGGCCAGAGTTTCCAGGCCTGCGAGTTCCTGATGGATTATCTGAAAACCCAGGCGCCGTTCTGGAAGAAAGAGCAGACGCCCGAGGGTGCGCGCTGGGTCGATGCGCGGGTCAGCGATGACGCGGCGCTGGCCAAATGGGGTATCAGGGCGAGCAACGCCTGAGCGGCGGTTGTGCCGGGCTAGGTTTGATCTGGTGGCACAAAGACCGCCCGTGCATCGTCTTCCAGCCCTTCGGTGAGCTGCTGCAGCAATTCCACCAGCAAGGCTTGTTGTTCGGCACTCAAGGGTGCCATCAGGCGGCGGTAGGCCCTCTCGGCCGGCGTTTGCGCCCGCTTCAGCAGGGCGGCGCCAGTATCCGACAACGAAATCGACAGGTTGCGCCGATTCTGTGGAACCGCTGATCGGGCGACCAGTCCGCGGGCCTCCAGTCCGCGCAGCACACGCAGCACCGTCACCTTGTCGAACCCGAGTGCACGCGCCAGACTCGACTGGTCCAGCCCCGGCGTGGCGCGCAGCACGGTCAGCACCCCGAACTGTGCAGGTGTCAGGCCGACGCTGCGGCATTCTTCCTCGAACACGGCCGCCGATATCTGGTGCGCGCGGCGCAACAGGAAGCCGGGACGGCTGTACAGGCGTGTGAGGGAGCGGGCAGGGGGCACGGGCAGGCTTGCAGGCTTAGGGAATTCATGGATTGTGCCTCGTTGGTTCTTGGTGAAAATAGTTAGCATGCAAACAAAATGGAGTCATCCATGGTTTCCGTCTTCAAACACCTGGCACTGCGCGTCGCCGGCACGTTGGTATTGGCGCTCGTCGGTGTCGGCGCGCTGGCGCAGACCGCGCTGCCCGATGCGCCGATCCGCCTGATCGTGCCGTTCTCGCCCGGCACGGGCATTGATCTGATTGCGCGCACGGTGGGGCCCAGGCTCGCCGAGCGGCTGGGCCGCCCGGTGGTGGTGGAAAACCGGGTTGGCGCCTCGGGCAACATCGGCACCGAGGCGGTGGTGCGCGCGGCCCCGAACGGCTCGACCCTGCTGGTATCGGTCAACACCCTGGTCATGAATCGCAGCCTTTATCCCAATCTGAGCTTCGATCCGGTGCACGATCTGACGCCGGTGGCGCTGACCAGTTGGGGCCAACTGATTCTGGTGACGAACCCTAAAACCGGCTACAAAACCGTGACCGATTTGATCGCGGCGGCGCGCCGCAAGCCGGGCCAGATCAACTACGGCTCGCCCGGCGTCGGCACGCCGCATCACCTGTCCATGGAGTTGTTCAAGGCCATGACCGGTGTGTTCCTGACGCATATTCCCTATCGTGGGACAGGGCCGGCGTTGACCGACTTGCTCAGTGGGCAGATTGACGCGATGTTTCTGCCGATTCACGTCGCGTTGCCATTTGTGAAGGCCGGCAAGCTGGTGGCCCTGGGCATTGGCAGCGACAAACGCCACCCCTTGCTGCCTGATGTGCCGACGCTGGCCGAGGCCCATGCCGGCAATGTGAACGTGGCCATGTGGTACGGCATCTTTGCGCCGCGCGGCATGGCGCCGGACCTGGTGGCGCGCCTGAACCACGAGATAGGGGATATCGTGGCAACCCCGCAGGTGCGCAGCGCTTTCGAGGTGCAGGGCATGGACCCGGCCAGCGGCACGCCGCAAGAGTTTCAGCGACTGGTCGAGAAGGATTCTGTCCGGTGGGCGCAACTCATCAAGTCGCAGCACATCACGGCCGAGTGACATGAACCACGCAGACCGCGGGAGCGATAGATGAAGATTGCAGTGGTGGGGGGAGGCATTGCCGGCCTCAGTTTTGCTTTGGCACTCCAGCAGCGCGGCCTGTCGTGTGAAGTGTTTGAAACCGTGCCGCAGGTCCGCGAGCTGGGCGTAGGCATCACGCTGCTGCCGCACGCCATGCGTGAACTGGCGGCGCTGGGCCTGCAGGACCGGCTCGAAGCCATCGGTATCGAGAACCTGGAGAGCGTGTTCTTCAACCGCTTTGGCCAGTTTATCTACAAGGAGCCGCGCGGGCGCCATGCCGGTTACGCCACCCCCGAGATCGGCCTGCATCGCGGCAAATTGCATCGGCTGCTGTACGAGGTCGCGCTGGAGCGGTTGGGGGCGCCAGCCATTCACACCGACCACCGCTGCATGCGCGTCGACCAGGACGGCGCGGGCGCGACCCTGCACTTTGTAAAAAGCTCCACGGGCGCCCAGCTGGCGCCGGTGCGCGCCGACGTGGTGATTGCCTGCGACGGCGTGAACTCCTCGGTGCGCCGCCAGTTCTACCCGGCCGAGAAAGTCGCTTTTGCCGGCATCAACACCTGGCGCGGCGTGACCCGGCACAAACCCATTCTGACCGGCAAGAGCTACCTGCGAATCGGCTCGATCGAGACCGGCAAGATGGTGATCTACCCGATCGTCGACAGCGTGGACGAAGAGGCCACCCAGTTGATCAACTGGGTGGCCGAAATCCGGCGCGACGACGCGAGCATGAATGACTGGAACCACCAAGGCAATCTCGGTGACTTTTTGCCCATCTTCAAGGACTGGCGCTTCCCGTGGCTCGACGTGCCCGCGCTGATCTCCGGCGCCGAGCAGATTCTCGAGTACCCGATGGTCGACAGGGACCCCGTGCCGCAATGGACGTTTGGCCGTGTCACCCTGATGGGAGACGCCGCCCATCCGATGTATCCGCGTGGCTCCAACGGGTCGGCGCAAGCCATTATTGACGGACGAACACTGGCCGAACTGCTGGTCCAAAACAGCGATCCGCTGGCGGCGTTGCAAGCCTATGAAGCGTTGCGGCTGGAGCCCACCGCCCGCATTGTGCTCACGAACCGCTCGGTGCCGCCTGATTTCATCATCATGAAGGCCGACGAACTCAGCGGCGGCAAGCCGTTTGACAACATTGACGATCTGATCAGCCAGGACGAGTTGCGTCGGATCTCCGAGAACTACAAAAAGATTGCCGGGTTTTCGCTCGACGCACCGAAGAGAGTTTGAGCCAGATCAATCGGTTGCATGGCATGGCCCCTTGAAAATGCAGGGACAAGCACTAGCTCATAGCCATCAGGAGTTCAATTCCCATGCGACAAGACAAACTCACGACCAAATTTCAGGAAGCTTTGGGCGAAGCCCAGACGCTGGCGCTCGGCAAGGACCATGCCTACATTGAACCGGTTCACGTGCTGGTGGCCATGCTGCGCCAGGACGATGGCCCGCGCGCGCTGTTGCAGCGCACCGGCGCCAACGTACCGGGCCTGCTCGCGGGCGCTGAGAGCGCCATGAACCGTCTGCCGACGGTGCAGGGGCAGGAGATGGTGCAGGTCGGCCCCGAGCTGGCCAAGCTGCTGCAGGCGACCGAGAAAGAAGCCCTCAAGCGCGGCGACGAATTCATCGCCGGTGAGTTGTTCCTGCTCGCGCTGACTGACAGCAAGGCTGAACTCGGCAAGGTGGCCCGGGAGAACGGCCTCACGCGCAAATCGCTCGAGGCCGCGATCGATGCCGTGCGCGGCGGCCAGAGTGTGAACAGCGCCGATGCGGAAGACCAGCGCGAATCGCTCAAGAAATACTGCCTGGACCTCACGGAGCGCGCGCGCATGGGCAAGCTCGATCCGGTGATCGGCCGCGACGACGAAATCCGCCGCGCCATCCAGGTGCTGCAGCGCCGCACCAAGAACAACCCCGTTTTGATTGGCGAGCCCGGTGTCGGCAAGACCGCGATCGTGGAGGGCCTGGCCCAGCGCATCGTGGCCGGCGAGGTGCCCGATTCCCTCAAGGGCAAGCGCGTGCTCGCGCTGGACATGGCGGCGCTGCTGGCGGGCGCCAAGTTCCGAGGTGAGTTCGAGGAGCGCCTGAAGAACGTACTCAAGGACCTGGCCAAGGACGAGGGCCAGACCATCGTCTTCATTGACGAGCTGCACACCATGGTCGGTGCCGGCAAGGCCGAGGGCGCAATGGACGCCGGCAACATGCTCAAACCCGCGCTGGCCAGGGGCGAGCTGCACTGCGTGGGTGCGACCACGCTGGACGAATACCGCAAGTACATCGAGAAAGATGCCGCGCTCGAGCGCCGGTTCCAGAAGATCCTGGTGGACGAGCCGAGCGTGGAGGCGACCATCGCGATCCTGCGCGGGCTGAAGGAAAAATACGAGTCCCACCATGGCGTGCAGATCACCGACCCGGCCATCGTCGCCGCCGCCGAACTCAGCCACCGCTACATCACGGACCGGTTTTTGCCGGACAAGGCGATTGACCTGATTGACGAGGCGGCGAGCAAGATCAGCATCGAGCGGGATTCGAAGCCCGAGGTGATGGACAAGCTGGACCGCCGCCTGATCCAGTTGCAAATCGAGCGCGAAGCCGTGCGCCGCGAAAAAGACGAAGCCTCGCAAAAGCGCTTTGGCCTGATTGCCGACGAGATCGCCAAGTTGCAAAAGGAAATCTCCGACCTCGACGAAATCTGGCAAGCCGAAAAGGCGCAGGCGCTCGGCTCCAAAGACGTGATGGAAGAGATCGACCGGATTCGTTTCCAGATCGAAGAGTTCACGCGCAAGGGGGATTTCAACAAGGTGGCCGAGCTGCAATACGGCAAGCTGCCCGAGCTGGAAAAGCGCCTGAAAACGGCGCAGGCGGATGAGTCCAAAAAAGGCGCGAACAACGCGCCCAAGTTGCTGCGTACCCAGGTCGGCGCGGAAGAAATCGCTGAGGTTGTGGCGCGCGCCACCGGGATTCCGGTGAGCAAGCTGATGCAGGGCGAGCGCGACAAGCTGTTGCTCATGGAAGGCAAGCTGCACGAGCGCGTGGTGGGCCAGGACGAGGCGATCTCGGCCGTGGCGAATGCCATCCGGCGCTCGCGCTCGGGCCTGAGCGATCCGAACCGGCCGACCGGCTCATTCCTGTTCCTCGGCCCCACGGGCGTGGGCAAGACCGAGTTGTGCAAGGCACTGGCCGGTTTTTTGTTCGACAGCGAAGACCACCTGATCCGTGTCGACATGAGCGAGTTCATGGAGAAGCATTCGGTGGCCCGCCTGATCGGCGCGCCGCCCGGCTACGTGGGCTACGAGGAGGGCGGCTATCTGACCGAGGCCGTGCGCCGCAAGCCGTATGCCGTGCTGCTGCTCGACGAGGTTGAGAAGGCGCATCCCGACGTGTTCAACGTGCTGTTGCAGGTGCTCGACGATGGCCGCCTGACCGACGGCCAGGGCCGCACGGTGGACTTCAAGAACACGGTGATTGTCATGACCAGCAACATCGGCTCGCCGATCATCCAGTCCATGGTGGGCAAGCCCGCTGAGGAGATCAAGGATGCGGTGCTGGATGAGTTGAAGAACTACTTCCGCCCCGAGTTCCTGAACCGGATTGACGAGACCGTGGTGTTCCACGCGCTGGACGCGAAAAACATCGAGGCGATTGCCGCGATCCAGATCAAGGTGCTGCAGGCGCGGCTGGCCCGGATGGACCTGACGCTGGAAGTGTCGCCGGGCGCGCTGGCCGAGCTGGCCAAGGTCGGGTTCGATCCGGTGTTTGGTGCCCGGCCGCTCAAGCGCGCGATCCAGCAGCGCATCGAGAATCCGCTGTCCAAGCTGCTGCTGGAGGGCAAGTTTGCGCCCAAGTCGGTGATCCCGGTCAATGTGGACCCGATTCGGGCACCGGGGCAGTTCAGTTTCGAGCGGGCGGTGCACTGACGGTATCGGGAGGTTAGGATGCCATGCATCCCAACCTCCTGTTTCCCGTCGTGATCTCTACCCCAAACCCTGCAGACATTCCCGAAGGCTTTCACCCCGTCAGCATTGGCGGCCCTTTCATGGCCCACAACGGGCCGCTGTTCGCCAAATGGAGCGGAGATCGTGTGCTGCTCGGCTTTCGGGTCGCGCCGCAGCACACCAACCCCCTGAACATCTGCCACGGCGGCATGCTGGCCTCGTTTGCCGACATGCTGATGCCCTGCGCCGCGATCTACCAGATGCAGGGCGAGCGCCGCTTTTTGCCCACCATCAGTCTCAATATCGACTACCTGGGCGCGTCGCCCCTGGGTGCCTGGGTGCAGGGCCAGGCCGATGTGCTGCGCACCACGCGCAACATGCTGTTCGCACAGGGCCTGGTGACGGCCGACGGCGCGCCCGTGCTGCGCGTCAGCGGCATTTTCAAGATGGGCCCGCTGCTCGGCGATGGCGCTGACCGCGACCCGTTCAAGCTGCGCCCGCAGCCCTGAGCCGTGCGCGCAGCGCCTCGAGTTCGTCCAGCAATTGCAGCGCCAGGGCGGCGCCGGCGACGTTCACGCCCAAGTCGCGCTGCAGGTGCACGGCCACGCTGGCGTGGCGCACCTGAACGCCCGTGAAGCGCCACTGATCGGGGGCCTGGCCCGCCGGCGTGAGCACGCCTTCCTCGACCAGCTCGGCGATGAAGCCGGTTTGCGCCATGCAGGCCCGGCAGAGCTCGGCCAGCGTCAACCCGGTCTGCTCTTCCAGAATGAATACGGTGGCTTGCGACTGTGTGGTGTTGGGGCTCATGCTCAGACTCCCAGTTTGGTGCGGGGATTGAACGATTTGAACTGCGCGGCCATGCCTTGGTACAGCGACTTTGCCGCTTCATTGTCGGCGGGGGGCAGGGCGATTTGCAGCACAAAATAAAAATCACCGGGCGTGCTGGCAGAGGTCGCCCCCGGAATGCCGCGGCCCTTGAGCCGCAGCTTGCGCCCGGCCGCGGAGCCGGCGGGTATTTTCAGCTCGACCTCGCCGGTGGGCGTGGGGACCTTCACTTCGGCCCCCAGTGCCGCCTCCCAGGGCGTGACCGGCAGATCGAGGTAGACGTCGTGCCGGTCGACCCGGTAGTGCGCGTGTGTGCGAAATTCGACTTCCAGGTACAGATCCCCGGCGCCGCCCTGTCCGATGCCGGGCGAGCCCTGACCCGCCAGCCGGATGTGCTGGCCGGCCCGCACGCCGCGCGGAATGGTGAATTCAATCTGGTGCTCGCGCGTCGACACATGCCCCTGGGCATCCACCTGCGGCACTTGCAGCGTGATGATGCGCGTGGCGCCGTTGTAGGCGTCCTCCAGGTCGATCTGGATTTTGGCGTGGCGGTCCTCGCCCTGTGCGTGGAACGAGGCCTGCGCACCGCGCCCACTGCGTGCGCCGCCAAAGCTGCGCCCGAACAGCGACTCGAAGAAATCGCTGAAATCTTCCGCACCGGCACCGCCGGCGCCAGTACCGGCGGATTCGAAGCCCGCGTTCCAGTCGGGGGGCGGGCGGAAATCCTGTCCGGCCTGGTAGTTGGGTCCGAGCCGGTCGTAGGCCGCGCGCTTTTCGGGATCGCGCAGCACCTCATAGGCCTCGCCGACCTCCTTGAATTGCTTTTCGGCATTGGGCTCCTTGCTGACGTCCGGGTGGTATTTGCGCGCCAGCCGCCGGTGCGCGCGCTTGATGTCATCCTGCGTCGCGTCGCGCGCCAGCCCCATGACCTTGTAGTAGTCCTTGAATTCCATTCAGACCTCCGTGGAGATGTACATCATAGGTTGCGCGCCCGGCCCGCTATGTTCAAATTCGGGCAAAGGAATTCAATTTTGTCCGATCTGATCGCCGTTGTTGTCCGTTTCGTGCTGCGCATTTTCTTGCTGCTGATGGCGCTGGTTTTCATTGCCAGCCTGCTGCTGGCGGGCGCATTGCTGCTGGTGCTGTGGGGTGTGCGCCGGCTCTGGGCGCGACTCACGGGCCGGCCCGTCAGCCCCTGGGTTTTTCACGTCGATCCGCGCGCGCAATGGAGCCGGTTCTACCACGCGGCCGATCAGTGGCCGGCTCGCTCGTCCGGATCGCGGCGGGCCGATGAATCCCCCCGCAGGCCGCAGGATATACAGGACGTGGAAGTCAAGCAGCCCAAGCCTCCTGCCGATCGCTAACGGCCTGCGACGCAACTGTGCAAAGCAATGTAAAGACGGAATGCGCCTACAGCGGTGCGCGCCCTGCCGCGCCAGAATAATTATCTCGCCGCACTTAGGAGAATCCGAGATGAAGAGTAGAGCTGCAATCTTTGCCCTGGCGGCAATGTCAATGGCTTTTGCGGGTATTGCACTGGCGCAAGGTGGTGACAACCAGCCACCACAGCGTGGCGACTACCGGCATGCCGGCCCGCAACATCAGAACCAGAACCGTGCGAATGACTGGCGGGACGGTCCGCAACATCAGAACCAGAACCGTGCGAATGACCGGCGGGACGGTCCGCAAATGCGTCGTGGCGACGCCGTCAACCTGACCAGCGGTGCGAACGCTGATACCGGTGCCGGGCCGGACCATAATTTCCGCCGGGGTGGTCGTCTGCCCAACGAATATCGCAACCATCAGTATGTCGTGGACGATTGGCGGGAGCACCACCTGAGTGCTCCGCCGCGCGGTTACCAATGGGTGCAAACCGGGGGCGACTATGTGCTGGTTGCGATTGCAACGGGCATCATCGCGCAGGTACTTTTGGGTCAGTGACAGGGCGCGCCGTTGCTGGTGGGACTCACTGCCCCCGCACCGACGCCGCAAAGCGGCTCGGTGAGTGCCCCATGGCGGCCTTGAACATGGCCGAGAACGCGCTGTCGCTGGCGTAGCCGCTGGCGGCTGCCACCTCGCTCACGGGCGTGCCGCGCGCCAGCAGCGGCAGCGCATGGGCCAATACCGCCTGCTGGCGCCACCGCTGGTAGCTGGTGCCCAGCTCGTCGCGGAACAGGCGCGCCATGGTGCGCTCGCTGGCACCGATGTCGGCCGCCCAGCCGGCCAGTGTGGCGCGCTCGGCGGGCGCGCGCAGCACGGCCTCGCACAGCGCGCGCAGTCGCTTGTCGCCGGTCTGCAGGTGCGGCAGCGGCACGCCCAGCGACTGCGTATCAGCGTGAGTGATCTCGTCCTGCACCAGCGCGGCCAGCAGGGCCTCGCGCGGCGCCGTCATGGGCGCATCGAGCGCATGAATGAGCTCGCGCAGCAGTGGCGAGACCACGATCACGCGGCAGCCTTGCCAGCCCTGCGGCGTTGTACTCGCATCGAGGTACAGCGTGCGCAGTTCGGCGGCTTCGCGCACGTTGACGGCGTGCAGGGCTCCCGGCGCAATCCAGACCGCGCGCGACGGCGGCACGATGTAGGTCACCTCCTCGGCCTTGGCGTCGTTCGGGCTTGCCGTCACCTGCACGATGCCGGTGGCGCAATAGGCCAGTTGGGCCCAGGGGTGACGGTGTGGCTCGAAGTGTGTGTCCACCGGCAAGGTGCGGGCGCGCACACGCACCGGGCGCTGGACACTGGGCGTATAGAGGTCGGTGTTGCCAACGGGCGTGAAGGTAATGGAGGCGTTGCGCGGCATCGTGTTTTGGCCGGAAATCGGTGAAAGCTGTCGTTTTGCCGCATTTCCGCATTCAAGCGCGATATTACGATGGCGCCATGAATACTTCAACCACCCTGAGTCCGCGCCCGCCGCCGGACTCTGCACGGCTGCGCCAGGACGCGGGCTTGATTGGTCTGGTCGGATTGGGCCACATGATCAGCCATTACAGCCAGTTGCTGCTGGCGCCACTGTTCCCGTGGCTGAAGGACGCGCTGCACGCCAGTTATGCCGAGCTCGGGTTCCTGATGACCGTCTTCTTTGCGGTCTCGTGCGTGGTGCAGTTCGTCTCGGGTTTCATGGTCGACCGGTTCGGGCCGCGCCCGATCCTGTTCGGCGGCCTGGCCCTGCTCGGGCTGGCGGCGTTCGGCTTCTCCGTCAGCACCGGGTACTGGATGACAGCCGGCTTTTCCGTGCTCGCGGGTCTTGGCAACGGCGTCTTTCATCCGGTGGACTACACGCTGTTGAACCGCAAGGTCAGCGCCTCGCGGCTGGGTCATGCCTACAGCGTGCATGGCATCACCGGCAGTTTGGGCTGGGCGCTGGCGCCGGCCATGCTGGTGCCGCTGACCCTGGCTTTTTCGTGGCGTGTGGCGCTGGCCTGCGCAGGGGTGCTGATTTTCACCGTGCTGGCGGTGCTGCTGTTCCATCGCGACAGGCTGGCGCTGAAAGTGGCGCCGCCAGCGCATGGTGGCGCCCAAGTGGAGGGCGGCACCATGGGTTTTCTGCGCGTGCCGGCGATCTGGATGTGCTTTGCCTTCTTTTTCTTCTACGCCATGGCGCTCAGCGTGGTGCAGGCGTTTGCCCCCGAGGCCGCACGGCACCTGCACGCGGTGCCGGTGCCGCTGGTGGCTGTGTGCCTCACGGTGTACATGGTGGCCAGCGCCGGCGGCATGGTGGCGGGCGGCTTCATGGTGTCCGATCCGAACCGCTGCGAGCGCATTGTGGGTATCGGTTTTGGCCTGGCCGCCGTGATCGCGCTGGCGCTTGGCTATGGTGGTTTTGCCGATGCGGCCGAGGTGGCCGTGCCCGCGTTGTTTGGCGCCATGGGGTTTGCCACCGGCATCGCCGGCCCGTCGCGTGACCTGCTGGTGAAACGCTCGACGCCGGAAAACTCCACCGGCCGGGTCTACGGCGTGGTGTATTCGGGGCTGGATATCGGCCAGGCCATTTCGCCGTTGATTTTCGGCGCCCTGATGGACCAGCACCAGTACCGCGGCGTGTTCCTCGGGCTGGCCGTGGTGCAGGGCGTGTTGATTGTGAGCGCCTTCAATGTGCGGCGCGCGCGGCGCACCACACTGGCTGCCGCCTGATGATCGGCCCGCGCGCTGCTTGACCGGCGCAGCGGGCAGATGGGTATGGATAATCAAAGCCGATCTTTTTTATCCATCCCATCCATGAGGCAACCATGACCCAACAACTGGCGGGGCATCTGCTGGTCGAGTGCCTGATCGAGCAAGGCGCCGAATTCGCCTTTGGCGTGCCGGGCGAGAGCTACCTGGCCGTGCTGGACGGTTTTCACGCGCACCAGGACAAAATCAAATTCGTCATCTGCCGCCAGGAGGGCGGGGCCGCCTTCATGGCCGAAGCGCACGGCAAGCTGACCGGCCGGCCGGGCATCTGTTGTGTGACACGCGGCCCGGGCGCCACCAATGCCTCGATCGGCGTGCACGCCGCGTTCCAGGACTCCACACCGATGGTGCTGCTGGTCGGCGATGTGGCCAGCGATGCGCGCGACCGCGAGGCGTTCCAGGAGGTGGACTACTTCAGCTTCTTCGGCCCGCTGGCGAAGCGGGTGGAACGCATCGACGACGCGCGGCGCATTCCCGAATACGTGGCGCGCGCCTTTGCCACTGCCATGAACGGCCGCCCCGGCCCCGTGGTGCTGGTGCTGCCCGAAGACATGCTGACCCAGACCGTGGATGCCGCGCCGCTCCCGCGTGTCGAACCGGTTCAGACCTTTATCGGCCCCGAGCCCTTGCAGCGACTGCGCGAGCTGCTATTGAAAGCAGAGCGGCCGCTGATCATTGCGGGTGGCAGCGGCTGGACACCGCCGTCGGCGCAGGCGCTGCAGCGCTTTGCCGAGCGCTGGCAGCTGCCGGTGACCAACGCCTTTCGTTTTCAGGACACCTTCGACAACCACCACGCGCTGTACGCCGGTGATGTGGGCATTGGCATCAACCCCCAGCTCGCGGCGCGCGTGAAGGGCAGTGACTTGATCATCGCGATCGGGCCGCGCCTGGGCGAGGCCACCACCGCCGGCTACACGCTGATCGAAGCGCCCCGGCCAAAGCAAAAGCTGGTGCACATCCATGCCAGTGCCGAAGAGCTGGGCCGCGTGTACCAGGCCGACCTGGCGATCAACGCCACCATGAACGCGGCCGCACTCAGCCTGGACGGCCTGGCCGCGCCCACCGCAACGCCGTGGCAAGTCTGGACGCAGGCCTGCCACGCCGACTACGTGGCCAACCTGGAGCCGCAGCCGCTGCCCGGCGACATTGACATGCCCGCCATCGTCGCCCTGCTGCAGCAGCATTTGCCGCCGGATGCGGTACTGACCAACGGAGCCGGCAACTTTGCCAGCTGGGTGCACCGCTTCTTCAGGCACCACGGGCTGGCCCGGGGCCTCAAGACGCAGCTGGCGCCCACGCTGGGCGCCATGGGCTACGGCGTGCCGGCAGGCATTGCCGCGGCCATCACCACCGGGCGGGTGGTGTTCACCATGGCGGGCGACGGCGACTTCCTGATGAACGGCCAGGAGCTCGCCACGGCCGTACTGCACGGCGCCAAAACCATCATCGTGCTGCTCAACAACGGCATGTACGGAACCATCCGCATGCACCAGGAAAAAGAATACCCGCGGCATGTGAGCGGCTCGCAGCTGCACAACCCCGACTTCGCCGCGTTGGCGCGGGCCTATGGCTACTTTGGTGCGCGCATCACGCACACGGCGCAGTTCGAGGCCGAGCTGCTGGCCGCGCTGGCGCGCCAGGAGGGCACGCTGATCGAGGTCATGCTGGACCCGGAAGTGATCACCACGCGCGCTACCCTGAGCAGCATCACCAACGCATCGCTACAAAAAAAATAGCGACATACTCATATTCCATGAAGGCCACAGGTCTAATTTGATTATTAAAATCGGGGCGGCCATAAAAAAAGCCGGCTTGCACCGGCTTGTTCGTCAGCAGTGATGGGCTGCTGGACGTAGGCGCCTACTTGAGGTGCTTGCCGATCAGGCCGGCCATCTCGAACATCGACACCTGCGCCTTGCCGAAGATTTCCTTCAGCTTCGCGTCGGCGTTGATCATGCGCTTGTTGACCGCATCCTGCAGCTTGTTCTTCTTGATGTAGACCCACAGCTTGCTCACCACCTCGGTGCGGGGCAGGGGCAGTGCACCGACCACGGCGGCCAGCGCGGCGCTGGGGGTCAGGGCCTTCATGAACGCAGGGTTCGGCGTGCGCTTTTTGGCGGGCGCTTTTTTCGCTGCAACCTTCTTGGCCGGGGCTGCCTTCTTGGCGGGCGCCTTGGCGGCTACTTTCTTCGCAGGCGCTGCTTTTTTCGCAGGCGCCGCTTTCTTGGCCGGAGCGGCCTTTTTTGCCGGCGCTTTTTTAGCCGGCGCTTTTTTCGCAGTTGCCATGATTGATTGTCCTTCTTGAAGTTGATTAATCACCAGCGAAAAACTGCTTCTCCACTGGCAAATCGGATGCTACTGGAGAAAAAGCCAGTTTCATAGGGAAAAAGCTGTTTTTCCCCTAGGGCGTGTTGTTTTTTCATTGCAGGTTTTCAGGCGGTTTCTCCTCTGTAGCGCGCGAAATTTCGTATCCTTGCCAAAGTGGACTGCTCCAGCGCGCTGGATGCACCGTCAAAATTTGCTCCATTCAACGCTCAAAAAGGCCCGTCAAAATGACCTCTTCCCTCGTCACCTGCGATCTGTGCGATGCCCACAAGGGCGATGTGTCAGGCCAGTTCCGGGTACTGCTGCCCGTGTTTCGCGACTTCGGCGCAGTGCGCAGGTTCAGCGGCCCGGTGGTCACCATCAAGTGCTTCGAAGACAACTCGCTGGTGAAGGCAGCGGTCGATTCCGCGGGTGACGGACGGGTGCTGGTGGTCGACGGCGGGGGCTCGCTGCGCCGTGCGCTGCTGGGCGGCAACCTGGGCGCCGCCGCGGCCAAAAACGGCTGGGCCGGCGTGGTGATTGACGGCTGCGTGCGCGATGTGACGGAGCTGGCGGCGCATCGGATCGGCATCCGGGCGCTCGCCGCCATTCCGCTGCCTACCGAGAAGCGCGGCGAGGGCCAGCGCGATGCGGCGGTGCAGCTCCAGGGTGTCTGGGTGCGGCCCGGCGACTGGCTCTACGCCGACGAAGACGGCATCGTGGTCAGCGCCGCCCCTCTGATCTAGGCTGACCCCCACGCTTGTCGCTGCGCGTACTACGCTTCCCCCCGAGGGGGCTGAACTTGCTCGAGGCGGCCCTTCGCTGTGTTCGCCGCCTTGATCTGCTGCCGCGTGGGCAAGGTCGCCAGCATTACGCCGACCAGTGCAATTGCGAAGGCCAGCAGTTGCACGCGGCTCAGGCTCTCGCCCAGCACCAGCACGCCGACCAGCGCGGCCGAGATTGGCAGCATCACGGTGAAAACGCCGCCCAGCGCGGCGGGCACTCCTTTAAGGCCCGTCATCCACAGCCAGACGGTGCACACGCTGGCCGCCAGCGCGTAGAACACCAGCAGCAGCCAGATACCCGCGTGGACCGCGCCGAAGTCGAAGTGCAGGGCCTGGTACAGGCCTATCGGCGTCATCAGCGCAAAGCCCCACAGGTTGATGAGCGAGGTGATGCGCTTGGGGCCCAGCGCGCCGGTGAGCTTCTTGCCGATCACCGCGTAGGACGCTTCGCACAGCACGGCGCCGACGATCAGCAGGTTGCCGAGCCACGCCTTGCTATCATTCAAATGGGCCTGCAGCCCTTGTGTGGCGGGCGCAAGATGCTCCTGTTTCGATAGTGCAAGCAAACCGATGCCGAGCGCGGCGCAGGCCACGGCCGCCCAGATGCGCGCTCCGATGTGCTCGCGCAGGAAGGCCCAGCTCATGAGCGCGACGGCCGCCGGAATCGACGCCATGATGACGCCGGCCGACACGGCGCTGGTCATGCTCACGCCGTACAGCATGCAGATGGTGAACATGAAGTTGCCCAGGAACGATTCCAGGAAAACCAGCCCGCGGGTCTGCGCCGTGAAGGGCGGCTCCTCCGGTGGTTTCCTGAGCCAATGCGGCATGGCCAGGGCGCCGATGCCAAAGCGCAGCCAGCCCAGCAGGAACACCGGCAGGGCGGCGACAAGCGGCTTGGACAGGGCCACATAGCTGCCCACCAGCGACATGCTCAGTGCAAGGCAGCCGTAGGCGAGGACACGGTGAGGCGGACGATGGGCAGGGCGCAAGGGCTTGGAACTTCAAGTAACGCAGACGCTTGCCATCATGCCCGAGTGCGCGCTGTCCGCGCCGTGGCCGGTGTGCATCGGCGGCGGGCGACTGGTCCGGATCGAACAGTGTCAGGAGGAGGGTTTCAGCCGCGGGTCGTTTTCATATATCGCAAATGTCATTTCACAATGCAAATTATGAAATTGCTGCGTCGCAAAATAATTTCTCAATATGAGAGTTTGATTTTTGTATTGTGGATTCTTGGTTGCAAGTTATTGATTTTATTGGAAATAATTTTGCGTCTTCTATAAGACATAAGAGTGAATTTAGTCTTGTACAAGACTTAGAATCAGTGCACCGACATCGCCCATACCCCGGCACCGATGACGCTACTTTTTCAATCAACCAACGGAGAGATCCATGCCGCAATCCCTGACCGAACAACTGAGCCGCGAACAACAAGCTGCTGCCCTGGAAAAAGACTGGGCCACCAATCCGCGCTGGAAGGGCATCAAGCGCGGCTACAGCGCCACCGAGGTGGTGCGCCTGCGCGGCTCGTTCCCGATCGAGCACACGCTGGCGCGTCGCGGTGCCGAAAAGCTGTGGGACCTGGTCAACACCGAGGCCTACGTCAACTGCCTGGGCGCGCTCACCGGCGGCCAGGCAATGCAGCAGGTCAAGGCCGGCATCAAGGCCATCTACCTGTCGGGCTGGCAAGTCGCCGCCGACAACAACTCCTACGCCGCCATGTACCCAGACCAGTCGCTGTACCCGGTCGATTCGGTGCCGACCGTGGTCGAGCGCATCAACAACACCTTCCGCCGCGCCGACGAGATCCAGCACGCCAAGGGTATCGATGCGGGCGACAAGGGCTATATCGACAACTTCGCGCCCATCGTGGCCGATGCCGAAGCCGGTTTCGGCGGCGTACTGAACGCCTTTGAGCTGATGAAGGCGATGATCAAGGCAGGTGCGGCCGGCGTGCACTTCGAAGACCAGCTCGCGTCGGTCAAGAAATGCGGCCACATGGGCGGCAAGGTGCTGGTGCCCACCAACGAAGCGGTGCAAAAACTCATCGCCGCGCGCATGGCGGCCGACGTGAGCGGCGTGCCGACCCTGGTGATCGCCCGCACCGACGCCGAAGCGGCCGACCTGCTGACCAGCGACTACGACGAGAACGACAAGCCGTTTCTCACCGGCGAACGTACCGCCGAAGGTTTTTACAAGACCAGGAAGGGCATCGACCAGGCCATCTCGCGCGCCGTGGCCTATGCTCACTACGCCGACCTGGTGTGGTGCGAAACCGGCACGCCCGACCTGGCTTTTGCGAAGAAGTTTGCCGACGCCGTGCACAAGGTGCACCCCGGCAAGATGCTGGCCTACAACTGCTCGCCGTCGTTCAACTGGAAGAAAAACCTGGACGATGCGACCATCGCCAAGTTCCAGAAAGAGCTCGGCGCGATGGGCTACAAATACCAGTTCATCACGCTCGCGGGCATTCACAACATGTGGTACAACATGTTCGATCTGGCCCAGGACTACGTGGCGCGCGGCATGACGGCCTATATCGAGAAAGTGCAGGAGCCCGAATTCGCAGCGCGCGAACGCGGCTACACCTTCGTGTCACACCAGCAGGAAGTCGGCACCGGTTATTTCGACGACGTGACCACCACCATCCAGGGCGGCAAGTCCAACGTGACGGCACTGACCGGCTCCACCGAGGAAGAGCAGTTCCACTGAGCGTCTTTGGCGCATCGCCCGCCGGTTTGTCGGCGGGCCCATCAAGCCCGGTGTCGCAAGGTGCCGGGCTTTTTTGCGCTCCCGCTTACTCGGCCGAATTGGCTTGGCCGGCCAGGGCGACCTGATCGGGCGGGGCGACCTGTTGCACCGCGACCTCGCCCACGCCGCGCTTGAGCAGGCCGAGCTGAACGGCGGCAGCCCGGCTCAGGTCGATGACGCGGTGCGCCGCGTGCGGGCCCCGGTCGGTGATGCGCACCACCACACTCTTGCCACTGCTCAGCAGCGTCACACGGGCGTAGCTGCCCAGCGGGAGTTTGAGGTGGGCCGCGGTCAGCGCATGCATGTCAAAGCGTTCGCCCGAAGCGGTGCGCCGGCCATGGAAGCGGGGACCATACCAGCTCGCAAGGCCACGCTGCGCCGTCGGGACCACGGCTGCCGCTGGTGCGTCGGCCGCCGTGGCGGCATCAGACCTGTCGTCGCCTGCGGTCGGTGGAGTTGCGGCCAGTGCCTGCGCCGGCTGAGTCGTTGAGGGCGAGAGCGCTGCCACGTCGGGCCTCGGCGGTGCGCTGCTGCAGCCGGCCAGGACCAGCGTCAGCACCGCAAGAACGGGGATGGCGGATTTACGCATAGCGGGCGATACTAACAGCCGTCCGCAGCCCCCTGCCTGACAACAGGTTAAAATTGCAACCGAATAAGCAGGCGAACTGCCAACCCCACAAGAGCGAGAAAGGCACCCGGTTATGACACCGCGAACTACACCGACGAGGTTTACAGGCCAAAAAGGTCGCTAGTCCGCGCGCCTTGGGCGCATTCAGCTATAAAATTCGTAGTAAAGCGCGGCATGGACCGCGCTTTATTTTTTTACAAGTTCAAACATCATGATTCAGATCACGCTCCCCGACGGCTCCCAACGCGACTTTTCCGGCCCGGTGACGGTGGCCGACGTGGCGGCATCGATCGGCGCCGGGCTGGCCAAGGCCGCGCTGGCCGGCAAGGTCGATGGCAAGGTGGTGGATACCAGCTACCGCCTGGACAAGGACTCTGCGCTGTCCATCATCACGGCCAAGGATGCCGACGGCCTGGAGGTGATCCGCCACTCGACCGCCCACTTGCTGGCCTATGCGGTCAAAGAGCTGTTTCCCGAGGCGCAGGTCACCATCGGCCCGGTGATCGAGAACGGCTTTTTCTACGACTTCTCGTACAAGCGCCCGTTCACGCTCGACGATCTGGCAGCGATCGAAAAGCGCATGGCGCAGCTCGCCGCCAGGGACGAGCCCGTGACGCGCCGCGTGCTGCCGCGCGACGAGGCGGTCGCGTACTTCAAGGGCATTGGCGAGCACTACAAGGCCGAGATCATCGCCAGCATTCCGGCCGGCGAGGACGTCTCGCTGTACCGAGAAGGCAGCTTCGAGGATCTGTGCCGCGGCCCGCACGTGCCGAGCACCGGCAAGCTCAAGTTTTTCAAGCTCATGAAGGTGGCCGGCGCCTACTGGCGCGGGGATCACCGCAACGAGATGCTGCAGCGCATCTACGGCACGGCCTGGGCCACCAAGGACGAACTGCAGCAGTACCTCACGATGCTGGAGGAGGCCGAAAAGCGCGACCATCGCAAGCTGGGCCGCGAACTCGACCTGTTCCATGTGGACGACCATGCGCCGGGCCTGGTGTTCTGGCACCCCAAGGGCTGGACGATATGGCAGGGGGTCGAGCAGTACATGCGCCGCGTCTACCAGGACAACGGCTACCAGGAAGTCAAGGGCCCGCAGCTGCTCGACAAGAGCCTGTGGGAAAAAACCGGGCACTGGGACAAGTACCGCGAGAACATGTTCACGACCGAGTCGGAAAAGCGCGAATATGCGCTCAAGCCGATGAACTGCCCGGGCCATATCCTGATCTTCAAGCAGGGCATCAAGAGCTACCGGGACCTGCCGCTGCGCTATGGCGAATTCGGCCAGTGCCACCGCAACGAGCCCTCGGGCGGCCTGCACGGCATCATGCGCGTGCGCGGTTTCACGCAGGACGACGGCCACATCTTCTGCACCGAAGACCAGATCCTGTCCGAGTGCGTCGCCTACACCACGCTCTTGCAGAAGGTCTACGCGGACTTCGGCTTCAAGAACATCATCTACAAGGTGGCAACGCGACCCGAACAGCGCATCGGCTCCGACGAAGTGTGGGACAAGGCCGAGCACGCGCTGATCGAGTGCCTGCGTGCCTCGGGCTGCGACTTCGAGATTTCTCCGGGCGAGGGCGCCTTCTACGGCCCGAAGATCGAATACACGCTGAAAGACGCGATTGGCCGCCAGTGGCAGTGCGGCACCATGCAGGTCGATTTCTCGATGCCCGAGCGGCTGGACGCCGAGTACGTGGGCGAGGACGGCGCGCGGCACCGGCCCGTCATGCTGCACCGGGCCATCGTCGGCAGTCTGGAGCGCTTCATCGGTATCCTGATCGAAGAACACGCCGGCGCGCTGCCCACCTGGCTCGCGCCGGTGCAGGTTTCTGTGCTCAATATCACCGATGCGCAGGCCGAATATGCCCGGGACGTGGTCAAAGCGCTGAAAAATCAAGGGCTTAGGGTCGAGCTGGATCTGCGCAACGAGAAAATTGCGTATAAAATACGGGAGCATTCGATGCAAAAGCTGCCCTACATCCTGGTCGTGGGTGACAAGGAGAAGGCAGCAGGTGCCGTCGCAGTGCGCGCCCGGGGCAATGCTGACCTCGGCGTGATGTCCCTCGATGCGTTCGCGCAACTCATCGCCGGTGACATTGCCAACAAGCGTTGATTTGCAGGTATGCAAAGGCTGATTTGAATAAAAACAGCCGCTTGTCCGCGTGGACTGTACGGTGTTAGCTACATTTTTTGTAGTAAATGATGTGAAGGATTTGAACTATCGCTACCGAATTTCGTGATCGTCGCCACCGCGAAGAGCGCAAACACCGCCTGAACCGTGAAATCATGGCCCCGGAAGTCCGTCTGTCCGGGCCCGAGAACGAGCCGTTGGGCATCGTCAGCCTGATGGAAGCGCTGCGCATGGCGGGCGAGCTGGACGTGGATCTGGTTGAAATTGTGGCCACAGCGAACCCGCCAGTCTGTCGTTTGATGGACTACGGCAAGTTCAAGTACCAGGAACAAAAAAAGGCGGCGGACGCGAAGGCCAAGCAGACGGTCATCGAGATCAAGGAAATCAAGTTCCGCCCCGGCACCGACGATGGCGACTACAACATCAAGATGCGCAACATTCGGCGCTTCCTGGCGGAAGGCGATAAATGCAAGATCACGCTGCGCTTTCGCGGCCGCGAGATCACGCACCAGGATATCGGCATGGCGCTGCTGCAGCGCATTCGCAACGAGTTGGTGGATCTGATCGTGGTCGAGCAGTTTCCCAAGCTCGAGGGGCGCCAGATGATCATGATGATCGCGCCGGCCAAGAAGAAGGTAGTGGCAAAGCCGGCGTCAGAGGCGCCAGCGCAACCCGCTGCCACGCAGCAGCAGCCGGCAGCGGCGCCGCAGACGGCGTCGACGTAAGGAATTTGCGGCTTGCCGGTCTGGTCACCGGTGAGTTGCCAAAAAGTGGTGGGCTAACGCTCGCCGCAAAAAGTGGCTCGGGGCCAACAAGTCTGCGATCGGTTTGCAGACGCCTCACGAGCACAACGAAGAAGGAGCATTCACATGCCCAAAATGAAGACCAAGAGCGGCGCGAAAAAGCGTTTCCGCGTTCGTCCCGGTGGCACCGTCAAGCGCGGTCAAGCCTTCAAGCGTCACATCCTGACCAAGAAGACCACCAAGAACAAACGCCATCTGCGTGGTTCCATCGCGGTGCATGAGACCAATATGGGTCACATGGCACAGATGCTGCCAGGCACTGGCATTTAACCAACGACGAACAAGGAGTACTCACATGCCTCGCGTCAAACGTGGTGTAACGGCTCGCGCCCGCCACAAAAAAGTTCTGACCCTTGCCAAGGGTTTCCGCGGCCGCCGCGGCAATGTCTTCCGCATCGCCAAAGAAGCGGTGATGAAGGCCGGGCAATATGCCTACCGTGACCGTCGTACCCGCAAGCGGGTGTTCCGTCAGCTCTGGATCGCCCGTATCAACGCCGCTGCGCGTGAATGCGGCCTGACCTACAGCCAGTTCGCCAACGGCCTGAAGAAGGCCGCGATCGAGGTCGACCGCAAAATGCTGGCCGACATCGCGGTGCACGACAAGGCCGCTTTTGCCAACATCGTGGAGCAGGTCAAGGCCAAGCTGGCTGCTTGAGTTCACGCGGGGTTGCTATCGGTTTGATAGCTTCCAGGGCAACGGAAACAAGGGCTGGAGCTTGAAAAGGCACTGGCCCTTTTTCATTGACAAGAGAATTTATGAACGAGTTGGATGCATTAGTCGAGAGCGCCAGGGCCGGCTTCGCGCAGGCGGCCACCCCGGCCGACCTGGAAAACGCCAAGGCCCGGTTTCTGGGCAAATCCGGGCGCATCACCGAGTTGATGAAGGGCATGGCGGCGCTGGGCGTGGACGAGAAAAAGTCGCGCGGCGCGGCCATCAACCTGGCCAAGCAGGCGATCGAGGCGGCCTTGAGCGAGCGGCGCCAGGCACTGCTTGATGCAGAGCTGCAGGCGCAGCTCAAGGCCGAGGCGCTGGACGTGACCCTGCCGGGCCGCCAGCGCGGGCAGGGCGGTCTGCATCCGGTGTCGCTGACGCTGGAGCGCATCGAGGCGATCTTCGGCTCCATGGGCTTCGACGTGGCGCAAGGCCCCGAAATCGAATCCGACTGGTTCAACTTCACCGCGCTGAACACGCCCGAGGACCATCCGGCGCGCTCCATGCACGACACCTTTTATGTCGAAGGCGGCACCGAGGCGGCGCCGAATCTGCTGCGCACGCACACCAGCCCGATGCAGATCCGCTATGCGGTGCAGCATGTCAAAAAGCACCGCGCGCGCATCGACGCGGCAAAAGCAAAAGGCGACACGGGTGTCGCGGGCATGCCGGAGATCCGCGTGATCGCGCCGGGGCGCACCTACCGCGTGGACAGCGATGCCACGCATTCGCCGATGTTCCACCAGTGCGAAGGCCTGTGGATTGGCGAGAACGTGAGCTTCAAGGACCTCAAGGTCGTGTTCACGGACTTTTGCCGCACATTCTTCGAGAGTGAGGATCTGGTGCTGCGTTTCCGCCCCAGCTTTTTTCCGTTCACCGAACCCAGCGCCGAGATCGACATCCAGTTCCAGCAGGGTCCGCTGGCCGGGCGCTGGCTCGAAGTCGCGGGTTCCGGCCAGGTGCACCCGAACGTGGTGCGCAACATGGGGCTGGATCCCGAGCACTACATCGGCTTTGCCTTCGGCATGGGGCCGGACCGCCTGACCATGCTGCGCTATGGCGTAAACGACCTGCGCCTGTTCTTTGACGGCGACATTCGTTTCCTGTCGCAATTTCAATAACAACAAGGGAACCCCAAGATGCAATTCCCGGAATCCTGGCTGCGCGAGTTCTGCAACCCGCCGCTCACCACGCAGCAACTGGCCGAGACCCTGACCATGGCCGGGCTCGAGGTCGAAGAGCTGAGGCCCGTGGCGCCGCCGTTCACCAAAATCGTGGTGGGCGAGATCAGGGAAGCGGTGCAGCACCCCGATGCCGATCGCCTGCGCGTGTGCCAGGTCGATGTCGGGCAGGGCGCGCTGCTGAACATCGTTTGCGGTGCGCCCAATGCGCGTGCCGGCATCAAGGTGCCGTGCGCGCTGGTGGGGGCAGAGCTGCCGCCCGGCGAAGATGGCAAACCCTTTGTGATCCGGGCAAGCAAGCTGCGCGGCGTGGAAAGCCAGGGCATGCTGTGCTCGGCCCGCGAACTCAAGCTGTCGGAGGACCATGGCGGCCTGCTGGAACTGGCCGCGAGCGCGACCGTGGGCCAGGACATCCGCCAGCACCTGGACCTCGACGACACGCTGTTCACGCTCAAGCTCACGCCCAATCTGGCGCATTGCCTGAGCATTTACGGCGTGGCGCGTGAAGTGTCGGCGCTGACCGGCGCGCCGCTCAAGACCCCGACCTTCCCGCCCGTGCCGGTGCGTCATCAGGGCAAGCTGCCCGTCAAGATCAGCGCGCCCGATTTGTGCGGCCGCTTCTCGGGCCGCATCGTGCGCAATGTCAATACCCAAGCCGCCACGCCATCCTGGATGGTGGACCGTCTGGCGCGCTGCGGCCAGCGCAGCGTGACGGCGCTGGTCGATATTTCCAATTACGTGCTGTTCGAGTTCAGCCGTCCGACCCACATCTTCGATCTGGACAAAATCCATGGCGGGCTCGATGTGCGCTGGGGCCGGCCCGGCGAGCAGCTCAAGCTGCTCAACGGCAGCACCGTGACCGTGGACGACAAGGTCGGCGTGATCGCCGATGACCTGCAGCCCGAGTCGCTCGCCGGCATCATGGGCGGCGACGCCACGGCGGTGTCCGACGACACCCGCAATGTGTATGTGGAGGCCGCCTTCTGGTGGCCCAAGGCGGTTGCCGGGCGCTCGCGCCGCTACAACTTCTCGACCGAGGCGGGGCATCGCTTCGAGCGCGGTGTGGACCCGGGCCTGACGGTGGAGCACCTCGAGCGCATCACGCAGCTGATCATCGACATCTGCGGCGGCGAGGCCGGCCCTATTGATGATGCGCAGGTCAATCTGCCCCCATCGTCGCCCGTGACGCTGCGCGTGGCGCGCGCCGCCAAGATCCTGGGCATGCCGCTGACGCAGGCGCAGTGTGCCGACGCATTGAAACGCCTGGGGCTGCCGGTCGTGGCAGGCGAGGGCACGCTCACCGTGACGCCGCCCTCGTACCGGTTCGATCTGCAGATCGAGGAAGACCTGATCGAAGAAGTCGCGCGCATGGTCGGCTACAACAACCTGCCCACCACGCCGCCGCTGGCGCCGATCACCGCCCGCGTTCGCCTTGAGGCCCAGCGCGGCCCTTTCGCGGTGCACCGCGCCTTGGCGGGGCTGGGTTATCAGGAAACCATCAACTTCAGCTTCGTCGAAGAACGCTGGGAGCATGAACTGGCCGGCAACCCGAATCCGATCAAGCTGCAGAATCCGATTGCGAGCCAGATGAGCGTCATGCGCTCGTCCTTGCTGGGCTCCTTGCTACAAGTTTTGAAGTTCAACCTGGACCGCAAGGCGGAGCGGGTGCGCGTGTTTGAAGTGGGCCGCGTGTTTTTGCGCGACGCATCGGTCAAGAGCACGGACACCACTGTCGAAGGTTTCGACCAGCCCATGCGCGTGGCGGCCCTGGCCTACGGCGGCACCGACGCGCTGCAATGGGGCCGTAAAGAACAAGGCGTCGATTTTTTCGACGTCAAAGGCGATATCGAGGCGCTGCTGGCGCCACGGCGCGCGACCTTCGAGCCCGCAGAGCATCCGGCCCTGCATCCGGGACGCTGCGCCCGGGTGCTGGTGAATGGCGAGACCATCGGTTTTGTCGGCGAACTGCATCCCAAATGGCGCCAGGGCTACAACCTGGCGCAGGCGCCCGTCCTGTTCGAGTTGGCGCTCGATGCCGTGCTGGCGCGTGACGTGCCCGTGTTCAAGCCGGTGGCCAAATACCAGGCCGTGGTGCGCGACATTGCCGTGATCGTGCCGGAGAAGGTGACGCACACCGCGCTCATCGAGGCCATCTACGCCGCCGCAACGGGTGGCTTGCTGCGCGGTGCCACCCTGTTCGACGTATACCGCCCCAAACAGTCCGGCGGCGGCATGAACGAGGGCGAGAAAAGCCTGGCGGTGCGCTTGACCCTCAACAGCGACGAGGCCACACTCGCCGACGAGCAGATCGAGGCGCAGGTGCAGGCCATCATTGCGCGGCTGATCAGCCAGTTTGGTGCCCGCCTGCGGGCCTGACCCGCATTTGAAAGTCACAACAAAAAATCCCTAAAGGAGGACACCATGGAATTTGAGGTCGATAGTCTCGAAACCCCGGCCTTGACGAAAGCGCAGCTTGCGGAGTTGCTGTTCGAGCAGATCGGGCTGAACAAGCGCGAATCCAAGGACATGATCGACGCGTTCTTCACCTTGATGGCCGACAGCCTGGTCGAGGGCACGGACGTCAAGATCTCCGGTTTTGGGAATTTTCAGATTCGCACCAAGGCTCCGCGTCCCGGGCGCAATCCGCGCACCGGCGAGGCGATCCCGATCCAGGCGCGGCGCGTGGTGACCTTTCACGCCAGCCACAAGCTCAAGGAACAGATCCAGGGTGACCTGCCGGCGCCGGTGTGAACTAAAGCAACACTTGCGTCAATTCCGCGGAACGGGGTAGATGAGTCTTTGCACCGCGAGCTGACTTAGAGTAACCTTGCAGGTTTCTCGCGTACCATATTGATTTCAATGGAGAAATCCCTCCCTTCCATCCCCGCCAAACGCTACTTCACTATCGGTGAGGTCGGCGACCTGTGTGGCGTCAAGCCGCATGTGCTACGTTATTGGGAGCAGGAGTTCACACAGTTGCGGCCCATGAAGCGGCGCGGCAACCGCCGTTACTACCAGCACCATGAGGTGCTGATGATCCGCCGCATCCGCGATCTGCTGTACGACCAGGGCTTCACCATCAGCGGCGCGCGCAACAAGCTGCAGGAACTGGTCCAGGTCGAGCGCGACAAACGCCGCAACGGCGAGGTCATGCTCGACGGCGTCGAGGTGCTGGAGGTCGAGGACCCGGACTTTGTCGACTTCGAAGACAGCACCCCCGCCGAAGAGGACGCGCTGGTCTCGCAAAAACTGCAACTGGTGCGCCGCGAACTGTTCGAAATCCGCGATCTTCTGTCCGTTGCGTACTGAGGGGCCGGTTATAATTTAAGGCTTGTCGGTGTGTGGCGCAGCCTGGTAGCGCACTTGCATGGGGTGCAAGGGGTCGAAGGTTCGAATCCTTTCACACCGACCATTATTGACGGGGGTTAGCCGGTAGGTACCTGCTAACCCCTTTGTCTTTTCTGGTGGCCTTGATTCAGATTGCCCCCACTGAGGAAGATGCTGGTAATCAGGCAAAGGACTTTAGTCGCCTGCGAGCAGCCACCTCATCCCGCTACTGGGTCAGCTTGAAGTGACAACGTGGCTGTTGCGCGACACCATGAGCCGAGAAGTGACCGTAGTGGCTCGGTAACGGCAGCTGTGAAAAAATATTTTTCGACACGCTAATGTGTCCAACAGCTTGCCGCCCTTGATCTTTGCCAGCAGCGCTTGTGCGCCCGTTGATTCAGGAATCACCGCCACCGCGTATAGCCGGTTGGCATGGGTGCGCAGGTACTCGCCCCAGGCCAGCGCCCGGATCAGTTCGCGCTCGCCAATCACGCCGCCCGTGTCCGATGTGTCAATCAAGGCGAACACCAGCGCCAGCGCCGGGATCAGCTTTCGGTATTTGGCCAGGTGCGACACCATCGCCGGGTGCAGCGCATCGCCGCGTAGCTCTGTTTCAAAGGGAACAATCCACTCCGCAAACAAGGCTTGAGCCTCCGGGGTAAAGCGCCAGATATGGGGCTCTATGTCGCTGGCCGGCTCCAACTGTGCCAGTCGCTCGAACACCGCCCAGGCGGTTTGCTTGGCTGGTGTGTCGGGCCATTGGTCGACGTGGATAGCCTTTGCCATGTTTCATGCCGAGCAGGCGCGGGCCGCACTTACAGCGGCGCAGCAGCGGGCCGTCGATAGGCTGGTGGCAAAGAAGCTGGCGGGGTAGGGGGCTGGCGTGGCAATCAAGCGACAGCTTGATCTATCTTTGATGGGTTGGTGGCCAGTGGCTGGGCTAGATCTTCAGAGCCCCACAACAAGCGAATCAAAGGCGAAGCGAGCTTACAAATTGATTACCCAAATGCCAAGAGCGCTAAACAGGGATGAGGATATGACGAACTTGAATCGATTTTGGAAGATATCCGTCGTTGTGGTGGCTTTCACCGCACTCGGTGCAGTTCTTGCCTACACCGCTCTCCTTTCCTATAAATCCACGGCCTCCATCGCTTTTCCTCTTACGCTTCAAGAGTCCAAAGTGATGTCCGAGGTCATCGGGAGCCCCCAAAATTTTGATCGATATGCTTTGAGCGTCGAACACGATCGAAAGGACGGGGGGACTTCTGATGCCCTGGTTGTGCGTATGGATGCTTTGCGTGGAACTGTAGTCGCTGGGCCGTCCAACTGGTTTGAGCCTGTTTTACGGTTTTCAAAGGCGGACTTGAAAGAATTTGCGGGTGACGCCTTGAAGCTGGGCGAGGGCTCTGCCTTGATCGGTTACCGCATCACCACCAAGGCGAGCACCCCAGACGAAGCCCAAAAGAAAACCGCGCTGTTGGCAGCCTACGTCATTGATGCAAACTTGCGTGAATTGCTGATTGCGAAAATTAAAAAGACTATGGCTGACCGTGAGGCGTTCATCGACTCGACGGCGGCCGAACAGGGTGCGCAGAAATATAACGTCTCGATGCTGGAAGAGCGCCTTGGGCAGCTGAAGCGGATTTCTGTGAAATATCCCAGTGTCAATAAGCTGGAGGCGCGCCAGGTAATCAGTCTTGGGGACGGTGGAGAGCGCTATATGCCTCTGCCCTCTCAGATGGCGGCTGTTGAAACCAAGGTTTTGGATATCAAGGAGAAAATCGCACGCAGCACACGCGGATTGATGCAGTCTCGTGCCGAAGGTGAAATGTTGGAGGCGCAACGAAAAATGACTCAAGCCTCGCTTTCCGGGCGGGATTTGATGGTGGCACTGCTTGCCGATGTGCAAACAAGATTGTCGAAGTCCGTGGAAGGGTATGACAAGCAGCTTTTTCTTGACTATCTGAGCCAATACACAAGCATAAAAGTCAAGTATCTGGAGACGCCACGTTTTGTGGTGGCTCCTGAAATTCCGGTGAAGCCATTCATTTCGCCTCTGAAAATTATTTTTTCATTCGCCGTGCTAGGGCTGCTCGTTTCATTGATCTACCAATTTCGCGCGCAGTTGTGGTTACTGGTGTGGTCGACTTGGGACGAAGAAGAATTACATAGCCGCGGCTTATCTTCTGCCAACCGCACGTCGAGCTTAGGCGCAGCCGAATCCATCAAACAAGAAAATGGCGGACGTGGAGAAAAGTACGCCACATAGGCGATGTCATCGCTGTGCACGGTGAATTGCCCTGGCCTGCGATCGTTTCGTGGCACGGCTTGAACAAGGTCACTGACAGCCGGGCGCGGTAAGACAGGTGCACATGGCCGGCGAGCGCGGCAATCGAGCGACAGCCTGATCTATTTTTTGATGTGTTGGTGGCCAGAGGTCGGGTTGAGCTTGCGGAGCCCCGAAACGGGGTATCAAAGGCAAAGCGGGGGAACAAATGGGGGAACAAGATCAATATCTGAGAGTTGAAATCTAGCATTCATGCGGATTACAGGCTATCTTTCAAGCGGTTTCACAACTAGGTAAGACAGAGGCCTCCAAGGAGCGATTCTTGGAGGCCTTTTTCATTGGTAAATCAGTCACTTACGCTGCAAGAGTGTACAAAGCGCGATATTGACTGCGAGCGCAAACGTGGGGTACAAATGCGGTGCAGGTGGGTCGTTTTTGGGTTTGTCTGATTTTATAACCCCCGTTCTCCAATGAGAACGCCCACTGTCATACCCCGAGGAGTAGTACGCGCCCCCACATTGCGTCACGAGAGCCATCGCAGTCGGCGCTCGGTTCGAACTCTGCGCCAGTCAACTTTAGCGAAGCCGTAGACGATCACGAGCAGCGCAAGCTGCGTCGCCACGAAATACAGCAGTGAATCGGAGAAGCTCAACTCCAACTCAAAATGCTGCGACAGCGCGGATGCGCCGACGAATGCAATCGCGTAGCTGACGAGCCGTCCCACGAAGAAGGGGCCAACCAGGAGCCACAACGGCGCCCGCGTCAGCCCATAGGCCAGGAAGAGCACGTTGGACGGCAAGGGGCTGAAAGCGAAGAGCAAAAAACCGAGGGCGCTGGCTGTACGCCGGCGCGCGATCTCCTGGGCGACCTCGGACAGGCTGGCCCGCATTTGGGGCGAGACAAATCGACTACACACGACGCGCTGTGCGAATTGCGCGAGGACCGCACGGCCGCCACTGGCGGCGACCGCCGCGACACCCGCTGCCACCCATGGGCTGGCGTCCGGGTAGTGCAGGCCGAAATAGGACATGATCATCCACGTCGGCGGCGCGAAGGCCGGCATGACGTTCACGGCAAAGATGGCAAGGAAGAGAAGCGATGCGGAGGCCATGTGCACATTCTCCGCCCGCAGGTCAGGTGGCCCAGTCGACGTAGAACGCCTGTGCCGACGGCGAAGCGTTGTTCATTGCGTGGGCGACGAGCCCGTCGCTGCGTGGTCCAGCTCCGGCCGGCGCCACGGGTCCACGTGCGTCATCAGGTTGAGCACGCGGTGCCGCGGCAGGACGCGCTGGCGTGCGATCACCGCGATGTCGTGACCCTCTTCAACGCTGATCGTGGCGTCCACCTCGAGATGCGCATCGACCACGATCATGTCGCCCATCTTGCACGCGCGAATGTCGTGGACGCTGCGCACTCCCCGGGTTTCGATCAGCGTCCGCCTGATGGCCGCGATCCCTTGATCGTTGGCCTTTTCGCCGACCGTGCATGTGCGTTCATGGGCCCTTTCGGGCAAGGGAAGGCGCTCACGACTTGTGCGGGACGAAAGCTCCTGCGGGAGTCTGGTAAAAGTCGAAGCCCTGCACTGGAGAAGTGGTCTGGCCCGCACGCTTCACATAGTCCACATGGATGACGCTGATCTGGGCGAACGCAGGCTTCTTCTCAATCCGGGCTTCGATTGCGGCGACCATCTTGGAAGCCTGGGCTTCGCGCTCGGCAGGGCTCGCCTGCGGGCTGTCCGTCACAGTGATCGTAAGCTGGTGGGCGGCGGAGTGGACAGTCACCGACTTCCATCCCGCGGCCTGTGCAGCGGCCCTTTCCAATGCGGGCATCTCGCTGGCCTGTTGCGTGACCTGTGCCGCGTCGGTGGCAGCATCGGCGCACCATGCCGGCATGATGAAAGACATTGCCAGAAGCGCGGCGAGGACAGTAGGGGTGATCGGGTTCTTCATAGACGCTTTCGTTTGATTTTGGCAATCCGAACGCCGGCCCCGCGCGAAGCCATCGTCGTTTTTGTCAGTGTCGCGTTACCCGATTTCCGCACCTTGATGTAGGTCAATTCATCTAAGGAATTCGGACTGAATATCCATGCCAACCGGCGCAATCTTTGCCTGCCTCGTCTGTGGTCAGACGGGCGTCAACGACTCTCAGAACAATCGCTACCTGGGCACGACCTCAAGGCACGGCAATCTTGCGGCCTACGGCTTCGGGGTCGGTCTTGCTGCGGCGCAGACAGACGATCATCCCCTCGCGCACAAACTGGAGGTCCTCGACATTCAGGGCCACCAGCTCAGACCGGCGCAGGGCTGCCGCGAACCCGAGGAGCAGCAGTGCACGATCCCTGATGCCTTTGGTGCAGTGCATGAGCGGCAGGATTCCCAGCAGGTCTTGTTTAAGTAGCGGGGCGGCCTGCCGCTGGGGCCGACCGTGACTGCGATGGTGAACTGCCTTTCATACAGCGTCTTGCTGCATTGTGGAAGAGTCGAACCGCCCAAGACCCATCTCCACGAGCCCTTCGGGGCGACGCAGCAGAAACAGCGCTTCCAGCCCCATGCGCTGCGCCATCGCCAGACCTTCGCCAGGGCCGGCGACCAGCAGGGCAGTCGCCCAGGCATCCGCGTGCATGGCGGTGCGCGCCAGCACGGTGACCGAGGCGACAGCATTGTTCACCGGCGCGGCGCGGCGCGCGTCCATGGTGTGCGCCAGGCGCGCACCGCCCACGTCCAGGTAGTGCCGGTAGTCGCCCGAGGTGGCCACGGACAGGTCATCCAATTCGAGCACCCCCCGCACCGCGCGACGCCCCGGCTCGGGGCATTCGAGCGCCACGGCCCAGGGCGCACCGCCGGCCTGGCTGCCCACGGCGCGGAGCTCCCCATCGAGCGCCGCGAGCGCGTGCCGCACCCCGTGCTGGTGCAGCACGGCGGCCATGCGGTCCACCGCATAACCCTTGGCAATGCCGCACAGGTCAACCTGCAAGGGGGCACGTTTGCGGGCGCGGCCTGCGGGGTGGTCGAGCTCCAGGCACCCATGCGTAGTTCGCGCCGCAGCCTGGCGCGCTTCGCGGATCGCCTCGGTGTCAGGTGCATCGCGCACTGCGCCAAAACCCCAGGCATCGACCAGCGCCCCGACGCACGGATCAAACGCGCCAGCGCTCAAGCGCTGGACATCCATGGCACAGCTCAGCACCTCGAGCATCTCAAAGGGCAGGTCCACCCAGGTATCCACGCTCGCGCGGTTCAGGCGCACCAGGTCGCTGTCGGGCTTCCAGGGGGACATCTGTGTGTCCACCTGCTGCACCGCAAAGGCAAGGTCCTGGCGCAGGGCCTTCAGATCCACGATGGTCTCGGCGTCCATGCTGGCGGACCAGCGCGTGCCCATGGTCGGGCCGTGCAGGGTGGTGCGTTTGCAGGGCGCAGCAGGTTCAGAAGACATCTTCGGCATAGCGTTCCTTTGCTTTGAGCTTCGACACGCTCAGTTGTAGCGGCGCGAGCACTGCGTCCAGCGCCTCGGCCACGCCTTTCGCCATGGCACGGCTGCCGCAGACACGCACGAGGGCGCCCTGGGCCACCAGGCCGCGCAGGCGCTCGGCGTCACGGCGCAGGGCATCCTGCACATAACCACCACCTTCGGGGACTCGCGAGAACACCGCCTGCACACTTGCCAGGCGCCCTTCGCCCAGCCAGCGCTGGATCTCGGGGCCAAAGTAGAAATCCTGCGCCGGGTCGCGGCCACCAAAATACAGGTGCATGGGGGTGTGCCTGTCGTTGCGGCGGATGAAACCAGCCAGTGGCGCCACACCCGTGCCCGCCCCGATCAGCAGCACGGGCCGGCGCGTGCGCGGCAACGCAAAGCCTGGGTTGGAGCGGATGAAGGCTGCGATGCTGTCCCCTACCTGCAGGCCCAGCAAGTGCGTAGAGCACAGGCCGCCGGGCATCTGGCGTGCGCAGATTTCCAGAAACCCGTCCGCCCAGCCCGACGCCAGCGAGTAGAAGCGCGGCACGGCCGAGCCCGGCGGCACGATGCCCACCAGGTCGCCCGCCGCAAAACGTGCCAGGCCCTTCCCGCGCAGGCGCTCCATCGCACTCTGCGCGGGCCACGCGAAGCGCAGGATCGCCGTGGGCTCGCCGCTGTGCTTGCGGTAGGCCTGGCGCGCCACGAGCGTGAGTGGGGTGGTGGGCGGCACGCGCGGCACATAGTCCAGCACCAGGGGCTCGCCCAGTGCCTGTGCCAAGGCTTCACCCCAGCGCGCGAACTGCTGGGCCGATTGCTGGTGGATGCGCTCGAGCGGCAGCAGTTCAGTCCAGCCCTGTGCGCGCAGGGTCTGCTCCAGCGCCTCGGCAAAGCCACAGAAAGCAGGATACTGACGGTCACCAAAGCCCAGCACCGTCACCGGCACGGAGTTGGCGCCAAGTTTTTCGATGCGCTCCAAGGCTTGGCTGGCGTGCGCCGGGGCCTGGCCCTCGCCATACGTTGCCGCCAGTATGAACACCTGCCGCGTGGCGGCCGTGGTCTGGAAATGCTCCAGCGCGCCGGTGTGCACGCGGTGCCCGCTGTAGGCCAGCGCGTCCTGCAGCGCCTGTGCAAAACCCCAGGTGCTTCCACCTTCGCTGGCGACGAAGATGAGCATGTCGGCCTGTGTCAACGGGCTGTTGCCGGTGATGTGGGGCGCCTGGCGGCGTGCCTGCCACCACATGACAACGCCCGACCACCAGAACAGCAGCACGCTGGCGCCCACAAAGGCGAGCACCACCGCCCAAGGCCAGGCCCCTTCGCCGGTGTGCAGCACCAGCGCCCAGTCGTAAAGGCGCTGTGCAAAAGTTGTGTCTTGCGAAGCCAGTGTCTGCCCCGAGTAACGATCAATCCAGACTTCGCCCTGGCCGGTGAGGACCTTCCAGGTGTCTACAGGGTCAGCAGAGTCCGGAAAATTGAGCTTGCGCAAGTCCTGTATGGAGAGGCCTTGCAGCATGGGAAGTTGCGCGCCGGGCAGTGACTGTGGGGCGGTCTGGCCCGTGTCCCCAGGCACCACGGAGGCCACATCAGGATCGGCCCCCGCGTCCAGCGCGACCAGCCCCAGGGTCGAGGCGCTCATGGTCAGCGCCGTGAGCGACGTCAGGAGCAGCAGCGCCAGCACCGCCCGGCCCACAACCACGTGGATGCGCTGGGCCAGCGAGCCACGCACCCGCGCGACCAGACGCCGCCAGCCGCCCATGCGGCGCAGCAGCAGCACCAAGCCGGACAGGCACATCAAGCCTATAGCCAGCGCAATACCCGCCGCACCCCAGCGCCCGGCGTCGCCCAGGAGCAGCGAGCGGTGCAGGCTTTTCACCCATCGCGGCGGCGCCGAAGGCTGCCAGGCGCCCAGCACCTGACCATTGGCCGGATTCACATAAGACGCCTGCGCCTGGTCACCGTTAAAGCTGAACACCACGATGGCCCCCGAGGGCAGGTGGCGGATTTCCTCGGCGCCTGGAACCGTGCGTGTCACGCGCTCCACCAGCGTGGCCACTGACAGGTCGCGTGGTGCGGCGGGTGCTTGCCACGCCTGCTGCACCGGGTCGAACGCCAGCATGGAGCCGGTAAGGCCCAGCACGAAAGCCAAGGTGCCAGCCGTCAGGCCCAGCCAGCGGTGGATGGCCTTCCAGTCCATGCGCTGGTCCTTTACTGTAGTTGGAAGGTCAGCGACTGTATGTACTGCTTGCCGGCCTGCGGTTTGCCGGCGTTGCCGGTGGACAGCGGAACGCGGATTTCCGACGGGCTGTCGCGCATGTCTTCCGCGGCAGCGTCGATGTGGATTTCATAGCCCGCGTCAATCAGGGCATCGGCCAAGTTGGCCGTGACCTTGAGCGTGCGCCCTGCGCCTACGCTGGCGCCAGTGACGCCGTTCAGGCGCTTGGCGTCACCGCTGGAGAGTCGATTCCAGTCGGACAGGTGCTTGTAGTACTTGGCCTTGCCGCCAGCCACCCACAGCGTGCCGGCATAGGCGCCCTTGGCATCGGTCAGGTAAGCGGCCAGGTAGGCACCGTTGCCGCCATAGTTCTTGAGCTGGGCGCTCAGCGTGACCTGGCGGCTGTGCGCCAGGGCGGGCAAGGCCAGCGCGCAGGCGGCGGCCAAAGTGGTCAAAAGAGGTTTGGACATGGTGATACTCCGATAAGAAACGGTTAGTCAATCTGGCCGCGCGGCGCGGTGCCAGGGGTAATCAGGGGCGATGGCGCGGCGTGCTCACGATCACGGTCACGTTCCCGATCACGCTCGCGGTCCCCTTGCTTCATCTTCAATACCTTCAGGGTTTCCGGGTCGATCTTGGCCTTAAAGCTGCGGCCCTGGCTGTCCGTCCCGCGAATTTCATAGCAACCGTCGTCAATCTTCAGCCGCTGGATCTGCCAGCCTTGCCGGGTTGCCATCTGGCGTACAGCCTCGCGCGATTGCCAGCGCCCAACTGGCGCATCACAATCGTCGTCGGCCCAAATTGGCGGGGCAGCCAAGCCCAGTGAAAGGGCCAGCAAACCAACGCGCAGGCGGAGAGAGTGTTTCATGGGGAGCTCCTGCTTTTGGATGGTCAGGTTTTATGGGATAGGGTCAAGCGGTGTGGCATTTGCCGACCTTGAGGCGGACCATCGTGACCAACAACTGCTCATGGTTCAGGGCAGCCCTACCTACATCCTCAACAATGGACGCCAGAAGCTGTACGGCAATGTTGGCTATGGAGTCATCGAAGCCAACATCAAGGAGCTGATTCGATCGCCCGCGGCCGGTGCCGCGAGTTGGTGTTAGATTGGATTCTCCGGTTTTTGTAAAAAGCAGGAATGGACCACGCAATTCCGCAGCGTGTTGAATCCAGGCGTCTTTCAGGCAATCCACTTAAATAGTAGCTTCCACTCAGTCCTGGGTTCCGGTTACTCGGATTGAGCAACCAGCCTGCCCAGCGCCTCCATGCCAATGGGCGGACGCGTCAGCCATGGCAGCACGTAGGTTTTCTTGGCCAGGCCATGTTCAACCTTCTCCATCTGCTGGACTTCACCTGTCAAACGCGCTTGTAATAATGGGTCGTGGGTGTCGGCCGCCAAAATGCTTTTGTTGATGACCCAGGCAAAAGGTTCAATGTTGGCACGGCGCAGATCGTCCTGCAGCACTTTCGCTTGTAACACTGGCGTCGTTTCCGGCAGCGTGACCAGAATAATCTTGGTGTACTCGGGGTCTTGCAAGCGCATCAACGGTGTGACCAAGTGAGCTGAGCCGTGGCTTTCGAGCTCACGCATCATCTGGCGGTGATAGGCACCAGTGGCATCCATCAGCAGCATCGAGTGACCTGTAGGTGCGGTGTCCAACACCACATAAGCACTGCGCGCCTCACTCACCATACGTGAAAACGCATGGAAAACGGCGACTTCTTCGGTGCAGGGTGACTTGAGGTCTTCCAGCATCAAGTCACGCTCCTGCTCGTTCAGCCTGGCACCTTTGGTCGCCATGATTTTGTCGACATAGCGCTGGGTCTCAACAATGGGGTCAATCCGGTCGACCCGCAGGCCGTCCACCACGCCCTCTAGCGTACCGGCGAGATGCGCCGCCGGGTCAGTGGTGCTCAGATGCACGGTTTTTCCACGTTGAACCAGCCCCAGCGCGAGGGCTGCGGCAACCGTGGTCTTGCCCACGCCGCCCTTGCCCATGACCATGATGAGACCACGCCCGGCCCGTGCCAGTTCATCAGCCAGGGCGCCCAAGCCAATCCCGTGCTTCATGGTGGGGGCTGTAAATGCCGTGTCGCTTGTGGCTGTATGGGTGTTGGTATTGAGCAATGCACGCAGGGCAGGGAGCCCGACGGTATCGAAGGCGCGCAGCGGAACCTGGTCTTGTGGGAGAGCGCGCAGGTTGTCCGGCATCTCATCTAACGCTTGTGTACCCAGCGCTTCAAAGGCATTTGCGACCTCATCTGTTTTATTGCTCGCATGGAACACGCCGTTGACCACCAGGCGCTGGTTATTCAGACCCAGCTCCTTCAATTCATCGGAGGTCCGGGAAGCTTCTGCGATCGCGCCTTTGTCGGGGCGCGTCGCCAAGACGACGGAGGTCAGAGCAGGATTGGACAGCGCGTCGAGTGCAGCCTTGAAGCGAATTTCTTGCATCTTCAGACCAGAGTGCGGTCCGAGACAGGATGCACCCTGGTCATTGTTGGCCAGAAAACCACTCCAGGCCTTGGGCAAGCTCAGCAGCCGCAGCGTGTGGCCGGTCGGAGCGGTGTCAAAAACAATGTGGTCGTACTCCTGGTCTCTATCGGCAAGCAGTGATGAGAACTCGTCGAACGATGCAATCTCGGTCGTGCAGGCACCGGACAGCTGCTCACGCACGGTCGAGATTTCTGCGGTGGTGGCGTCTCGCGCCATTTGGTCGACGACGCGTTGTCGATAGGCCTCAGCCGCAGCGTCCGGGTCAATGTTCAAGACAGACAAGCCGGGTGCTCCCGGGACGGGGGTGGGGTGATTGCTTAGCGTGACGCCCAGCATTTCGTCCAGATTGGAGGCCGAGTCCGTGCTGACCAGAAGCACCTTCTTGCCGCAATCTGCCAAATGAAGTGCAACCGCAGTGGACAGGGATGTCTTACCCACACCACCTTTGCCCGTGAAGAATAAGTGCCTTGTCGGCTGATTCAGTAAATCCAATGGTTTGGGCTTTAACCAGACTTCGACTTTTTCGTGGGAGGGGATGCCGCCACTATGGACGAGATTGCCGTTGACCGTCACGGCGGGGGTGGCATGAATTCGGAGCCGTTCGCGTTCTTCCTTACTTTCATTCATGGTGAGATGGACTGGGATACTCAGGTTTTTGGCGACTCGCTCAACCAAGCCAGCTGTGCGGTGACATTTACTGCAACCTGACCCTAAGACGACGACTTCCATGACAAATCATTCCTTAATAGAAACGCCAGCTTCAATGGGCAGGTCAGCCGTGCCCGAAGCGGCTCACTACGCAGTGAGTCCGTTGAGGGCGCCGCGATGCCACAAAGACTCCAATACAGCAATCGAACCACTCGACGGTGCCTCACTTGGGGGGGTGTAAGGCAAAACCATTGCTTCAACGATTCTGAACTTTGAAGTCACTTGCCAAAAGTTTGAGGCATTTTGTCGGCAATGCTCTGCTCAGTTACCGGTCGCACGGCGCCAGATGGCGCATCTCATTCAGCTGAGATCCTGCTTGCGCGCATCGAACTCCGCTTTGTCGATCTCGCCGCGCGCATAGCGTTCGCGCAGGATAGCCAGCGCGCGGTCTTCATCGCGCCGACCCGATGACCGGCCTCCGCCGCTCAACCATCTGACCAGCAACACGATGCCGACGATGACCACAACCCATGCAAAAAGTCCGAAGCCGAACATGTGACCTCCACCCCAGCCACCACCCCAATTCATCATATTGCCGTAGCCCATTGTTGACCACGCTCTGTATCAGCGGCTGCGCCAGTAGCGGCCCAGCTTCTCGCGCTGGTCCTTGGTTAGAACGGCGTCAATTTTCTTGCGCGCGTCGAGTTGCAACTCGAACATGGCCTTTTGCGTCTCGGCCATGGCCTGGAACGCCTTGCGCGCGGCTGCTTCGTCGAGTGGACCTGGACCGAACATGCCCTGCATGTGGTAGCCCTGTCCATGCATCGTGCCCATGAACTGCCACATCGCCCTGGAGGTCTGCTCCTGGATGCCCGCAATGGCCTTCTGCTGCTCCGGAGTGAGATCCAGACCCGCGTATGCATCGTTCGAGCACCCGAACATCATTCCAGGACCCATTCCGTACCCGCCATCGCTGCCACCCATCATCCCCGGCCCCATGCCGCCGTAGCCACCCCCGTAGCCACCCATCATCCCCGGCCCCATGCCGCCGTAGCCACCCCCGTAGCCGCCCATCATCCCGGGCCCCATGCCGTAGGGCTGTGCTACCGCCGCACCGGTCAAGGCCACAGTAGCCGCAAAGGCTGCGAGAACATTCTTCAGTTTCATTTTTCACTCCTTGGCTCGATTTCAAAACTTGACCCGCGCCCGCGCACCGATTGCGCCGGCACCAGCGTCATGCAATTCAATGCAAAACTCCCGAAATGGTTAAAAAACTATAGGCACAATCAAGAAATCGAGCCTTGACACAGGTCACTACCAGGTCATGTAATCGGCAATGCGCGCGCGGCGCTGATGCTGTCGTTTGCCGATATGCCGCTATGCGGTTGCCGGGCGGTAAACGATAGTCAGGCCGCGCAAGGCAGCGGACAGCTTTACAGCGGGAGCAGTCGGTCACCCGGAAATCATGAGCACCCGGTTCGGGCCATCAGCTGACTGTCGCGAGGGAAGCTTTGAACAGGTTCACCGACCCCCTGCTTGCCCAGCGCCAAGCCGCGCAACCCTGCTCAGGAAGAGGGCGGCGACCTGCCGAACGCGTCGGCGGCCCAGTCTATGAACGCCCGCAGCCGCCGCGACGGCTGCCGGGTGCGCGGATGCCAACCAGCTGCTGGTGGTCACCAAGCGCCACCCGCTCCACACTTTGATAAGCTGGCGGCTCGTAACCAGGCTCAGTTTTCTGAACCCCAAAGCAGGGGGTATCAAAGTCAAAACGGGGGTACAGACGGGGGTACAAAATGAATATCTCAAAAGTGGAACATAGCATTCATGAGCTCTACAGGCTATCTTTCAAGCGGTTTCACAGCGTGGGAACCCTATGGAAACGCTTCGCGGTCTGGGTCTGATGCAGCTCCGCTGCCCCGGCAACAGTCTCTTGAGCGGCAGACTCTTTTTGGCGTGGCCATGGGTCGTTCGGGCCTTGCTGGCGGCGCTCCTGGTTTCCCTGGCCGCGTGCGGCAGCCTGCCCGAGCGGCCCGCGGTGCGCGAGTCCTCCACGGCCATCCCGGCGTCCAGCGCCACCGCCCTGGGGCGGATCGCCGCCCAATACCCTGCGGAGCAAGAGCAGTCGGGGCTGCGCCCGCTGCCGCAGTCCGTGTTTGCCCTGGACACCCGGCTGGAGCTGATCCGGCGGGCTCAAGCGTCGCTCGATCTGCAGTACTACCTGCTCGGCAACGACAAAACCGGGCGCCTCATCCTGCGCAGCCTGCGCAACGCGGCGCAGCGCGGCGTGCGCGTGCGCCTGCTGCTTGATGATCTCTATACCGCTCCTCTGGACCCGCTGCTGCTCGGGCTGGCGAGCTACCCCAACGTCGAGATCCGGCTGTTCAACCCGTTCACCTTCGCCCACAGCAACCCGCTGTTGCGCAACCTGAATTTCCTCTCGGACTTAAAGCGGTTGAACCACCGCATGCACAACAAGCTGTTCCTGGCCGATGGTGCCATGGCCCTGGTGGGCGGACGCAACCTCGCCGACGAGTACTTTCTGCGAAGCTCGCAAGCGAACTTCGTGGACTTCGACCTGCTGGCCACCGGCCCGCTGGTGCACGAGCTGTCGCAGATTTTCGACACCTATTGGAACAGCGACGAGGTCTACCCGCTGCGCGCCATCGTGGCGAGCCCCGACAGTGCGCAAGACCTGCGGCAAAGGTTCGACGCCGCCGTGCGGCCGGAACTGGCACCGCTGCCTGGCGACGTGCCCGCGGTCGACATTTATGGCGAGCCGCCGCTGGGCGTGGAAATCGACCGCGGGCAGCTTCATTTCATCAAGGCCTGGGCCGGCGCCTATGCAGATCCGCCGTCCAAGGCCGATCCCGGGCGGGCGGCGGCCAACGCTCCCGCGCTGCTGATCCGCAAGTACATCGAGCAGGTGCAGGCGGCGCGCTCCGAGATCCTGATCTCCTCACCCTACTTCATTCCCGGGCCACTCGGCATGGCGCATCTGCGTGAAGCGCGCAAGCACAACGTGGCGATCCGGGTCGTGACCAACTCCCTGGACGCCAGCGACGAGCCGGTGGTCGATTCGAGCTACCGAAACTACCGCGTCGGCATGTTGCGCATGGGGGTCGAATTGTATGAGCTCAGCCCGCACGAAATCAAGCGCAGCAAACTATTTCGGGTACCGTTCAGCTCCTCGCGCGGCGCGCTGCATGCCAAGCTGACGCTGATCGATGAGAAGACGGTTTTGGTGGGCTCGATGAATCTGGATCCACGTTCGGCCTACCTCAACACCGAACTGGGCGTCATGGTCCGCAGCCCCGAGCTGGCACGGCGGATCCGGAGCGCGTTCGACTTCCACGACCTGGGAGGGGTCTACCGCGTCGAGCTCAAACCCGACGGCGCCGGCCTGCAATGGGTGGGTACGGGCGAGGATGCGGGCCAGGTGCTGGACAGCGAGCCGGGCGGCAGCCCCTTCATGAGCCTGCGCCTGTGGCTCGATCAGCACCTGGTTTCCGAAGGCATGCTCTGAACCCGCCCATTGCTGGCGCAATGAGGCGCGGCGCGTGCCGCCAGACAAACCCGCGGCCCGTGCTCTTTCAGGCGATGCCGAAGATCTTCACCACCAGCGGTGTGTCAACACCGAATTCGCAAATTCACGAGCATGACCATCCACACCAAAATCATCATTGACCTGCTGCTTGTCGTTGCAGCATTGCTGGTCGGCATCGTCGCGGCGAACTGGGCGCCAGAGCGGCCGCTCGCCACGCTCACCGCGCGCTGGGCGCCGCCGCCATCCCGGTTCATCCCGCTGCTGGGCATGCAGGTCCATGTGCGTGACCAGGGCCCGCGCGACGACCCGGTCCCGATGGTCCTGATTCACGGGACTTCGGCCAGCCTGCACACCTGGGTGGGATGGGTTCATGCCCTCGGGGACAAGCGCCGCGTCATCACGTTCGACCTGCCTGCATTCGGCCTCACGGGCCCCTCGCCCGACGGGGACTATACGATCGCGACCTATGTCCGTTTCGTCGGCGCCCTGCTCGACACGCTGGCCATCCGGCACTGCATGCTCGGCGGCAACTCGCTTGGCGGCAATGTGGCGTGGGAGGCGGCCCTGGCCATGCCCGAGCGCATCGACAGGCTGATCTTGGTGGATGCCGGCGGCTTCCCGTTCATCTCCACCTCGGTGCCGATCGGGTTCCGGATCGCCCGGCTGCCCGGGCTCAATCGGTTGATGGAATTTGTCACGCCGCGAAGCCTGGTCAGGGCCAGCCTGCGCAATGTCTATGGTGATCCTTCCAGGGTAACGCCCGAGCTGGTCGACCGCTACTTCGACATGACCGTGCGGGCGGGGAACCGCCGTGCGCTGGCCCGGCGATTTTCCCAGATGGACTTTAGCGCCGACGCCAGCCGGGTTGCGCAGCTCAAATTGCCGACGCTGATTCTGTGGGGCGGCCGGGACCGGTTGATTCCGCCCGGCGATGCCGAACGCTTTCACCACGACATCGCGGGCAGCCGGCTCGTGATTTTTCCCGACCTCGGTCATATGCCGCACGAAGAGGATCCCGCGCGCACGGCCGCCGCCGTGATCGATTTCTTGCAGACGCGGTGAATGTGGCTTTTGTAGCGTAGTCGAGGCAGGGACGTTGCAAATAGCGGTTGCCGAAAAGCGTGATGGCCGTCGCTGGCGATCAGTTCCTGTTTTCCCTGTCCCGTTCCTGCGGCCCGGGCCTGTTCCTTTCCTGACCCTGGCCCTGGCCCTGGTTCTGCGGCTCGGGGCGAGCCCGCTGGGGCTCGGCGGCCGGTCGCGCGGCCTGCGGCTGATGTTGCTGTTCCGGCTGCATGCGTGGCGCTTGAGGCGGAGACTGCATGGGCTGCTGCCCGGGGGCCTGCCTCTGGGGCTCGGCTTGGGGACGCTGCGCTTGCCGTGGCTGCTGCGGCTGCGCCATGCGCGTCTGTGGACGTTGCTGCTGTTGCTGTTGCTGCTGCTGTTGCTGCGTCCGCGACGTTGGGGTCGGCGCTGGCGCCTGCTGCTGGAATTGCTGCCGGCTTACAGCCTCACGGGGTTGGTAGCGATAGTCGCTGGAGCGAATAGACCGCTGCTGCTCGACGTCCCGGGGATAGCGCGCACCTGAATACTGGCGCTGGTAGCTCGGCAGCGGCGCCGCTGCGGGGACGGCCCTTCGGTTCCATTGATCCCATCCCGCCCGTCGCCGTTGCCAGCCGCCGCCCCAGCGCTCGCCCCAGCGGGGCGGCGCATCGGCCGCCCAGCCGCGGAAGTAGGACGGAGGATTGCGGTAGTAGCGCACGGGAATGCGCAGCACAAACAGCGGCACGTACTCGGGATGTATGGCCTGCCACGGCCCGTTGTACCAGCCGCTCGAATACCAGTTGTCATCCCGGAACACCCAGTACAGGCCGTCATAGAAGAAGTAGTTCGTACTCGCGCGCGGATCGTAATAAACGGGATAGCCCGGCATACGGACCAGCTGCGGATACACCGGCACGTTGATGCCGATGCTGACTCCGACGCTGACCTGGGCCTCGACGGGGATGACCGCGCCGAGCAGCAGCGGCAATGCAAGAAGCAGATAGCGCATTTTCGTTTTCTCCTGTGTTCAAAAAAAGCGATGACCACAGGCTCAGCTTGCGTGTGGGCGCCGCGTCTGTCAGTTCGCTGCCGCACATAGTCGTTGTCTTGCGGCGAGTTCCGGCAACGCCAAGGCTGGCTTGCGCCGCCGCGCGTCAGCGCACCAGCATGGAGGCGATCCCGGTGGCGCAGGCGATCAGGGTGACGACGGCCGCCGCGGAGATCGCGATCGCGGGCGGCCCAACCACGCCCTGGCGATTCAACAAGTGCCGGCGCCGCCACGCGCCATAAAGCACGGCGGCGCCCGCCGCGACCAGCAGCACGAAGGCGAGGATGGTGATCGGGGCGTCCCGGCTCGCCCAGCCCGAGCGCAGCGCCAGCAGGGCGTTGGCCAGCACCGCCAGGCCGGTGCGGTTCCACGCCAGCGCCGTGCGCTCGGCCTGCAGTCCGGGGTCCCGCGGCCGCAGCGCCTGGGCGTGCGGGGGGGTCACGCCTGCAGTACCAGCAACAGCGCAATCACCGTGGCGATGCCGAGCAGGGCGACGGAAATCAGCGGGATGGCCATGGTGCCCGGCAGCCTGCGTGCGTGGCGCATTGCGATTTCGTTGGCGCGCCAGCGCACGTAAGCCATCGCGCAAAGAATGGCGGCGAGTACGCCCAGAATGACGGCCAGGATCACGACCACGATGTGCGGGCCCAGCTTGGTGGAGAACTGGTCGAGCAGGACACCGCCGGCCAACAGCGCCAGGGCGGTACGGATCCAGGCCAGGAAGGTGCGCTCGTTGGCCAGTGAAAACCGGTAATCCGGTTCCTCGCCCTCTTGACGCCATTGGGGTTCGCGCATTCAGTGTTCCTTCCTTTGGGGGGCATTTTACCCAGCGCATAAGGGGCGTTTGGCTTTTGCCTTAAAGTGAAGCCACTCGTCGCAACCGCCGCCGCCATGAACGCACCTTCGTCCCCCGAATCAGCGCTGCTACAAAAAGCAGAGCTGCAAGCCAAGCTCATACAAGGGCTACAGGCCGTTTTGCCTGCGCATGCGCTGCTCTGGCAGACGGAAGACACCACGCCCTACGAGTGCGACGGCCTGACCGCTTACCGTCAGCGCCCGCTGGCCGTGGCCCTGCCCGAAACCTACGAGCAGGTGCAGGCCGTGCTGCAGACCTGCCACGCGCTGGAGGTGCCGGTGGTGGCGCGCGGCGCCGGCACCGGCCTGTCGGGCGGCGCCATGCCGCACGCGCTGGGCGTGACGCTGAGCCTGGCCAAGTTCAACAAGATATTGAGGATCGACCCGGCCAGCCGTACCGCGCTGGTGCAGTGCGGCGTGCGCAACCTGGCCATCTCGGAGGCGGCGGCCCCTTACGGCCTGTACTACGCACCTGACCCGTCGAGCCAGATTGCCTGCACCATCGGCGGCAACGTGGCCGAGAACTCGGGCGGCGTGCACTGCCTCAAGTACGGCCTCACCGTGCACAACGTGCTCCAGGTCCGGGGCTTCACCATCGAGGGCGAGGCCATCGAGTTCGGCAGCGAGGCGCTGGATGCCGCCGGGCTCGACCTGCTCGCGCTGGTGATCGGCTCGGAGGGCATGCTGGCCGTGACGACCGAGGTCACGGTCAAACTGATCCCCAAGCCGCTGCTGGCGCGCTGCATCATGGCCAGCTTCGACGATGTGCGCAAGGCCGGCGATGCGGTCGCCATGGTGATTGCGGCGGGCATTATCCCGGCCGGCCTGGAGATGATGGACAAGCCCATGACGGCGGCGGTGGAAGACTTCGTGCACGCCGGCTACGACCTGAACGCGGAGGCGATTTTGCTGTGCGAGAGCGACGGCACGCCCGAGGAAGTGGCCGAGGAGATCGCCCGCATGAGCGAGGTGCTGGAGCGCTGCGGCGCCACCGCCATCCAGGTCAGCCGGGACGAGGCCGAGCGCCTGAAGTTCTGGAGCGGGCGCAAGAACGCCTTCCCCGCTTCGGGGCGCATCAGCCCGGACTACATGTGCCTGGACTCCACCATCCCGCGCAAGCGCCTGGCCGACATCCTGCTCGCGATCCAGCAGATGGAGAAGAAGTACCGCCTGCGCTGCTGCAATGTGTTCCATGCGGGCGACGGCAACCTGCACCCGCTGGTGCTGTTCGACGCCAACGATCCGGACGAGCTGCACCGCTGCGAGTTGTTCGGCGCCGACATCCTGGAGACCAGCGTGGCCATGGGCGGCACCGTGACGGGCGAGCATGGCGTGGGCGTGGAAAAACTCAACAGCATGTGCGTGCAGTTCACGGCCGCTGAGAACGAGCAGATGTTCGGCGTGAAACGCGCCTTCGATGCCAAGGGGCTGCTCAATCCGGGCAAGGTCATTCCGACCCTGCAGCGCTGTGCCGAGTACGGCAAGATGGTGGTGCGCGGCGGGCAGATCGCGCATCCCGAGCTGCCTCGCTTCTGAAGGGCTGTACGCATGGAACCCGCCCTGCAACACATCGTCGAGCGCGTGCGCGCCGCCGCTGCCAGCGCCACGCCGCTGCGCATCCGCGGCAGCGGCAGCAAGGATTTTTACGGCCAGACATTGATCGGCGAGCTGCTCGACATGACACCGCTCGCGGGCGTCACCAGCTACGAGCCGAGCGAACTGGTGGTGACCGCGCGCGCCGGCACACCGCTGGCTGCGCTGGAGGCGGAACTGGCCGACCAGGGGCAGTGCCTGCCCTTCGAGCCGCCGTACTTTGGGGCCGGGGCGACCGTCGGCGGCATGGTGGCGGCCGGTCTCAATGGCCCGGCGCGCGCCGCCGTGGGCGCGCTGCGCGACTACGTGCTGGGCGCCACCGTGCTCAACGGGCGCGGCGAGGTCCTCACCTTTGGCGGCCAGGTCATGAAAAACGTGGCGGGCTACGACGTCAGCCGCCTGATGGCGGGCTCGCTCGGTACGTTGGGCGTCATCATTGAGGTGTCGCTCAAGGTCTTGCCGCTGGCGCCCAGGGAGGCAACGTTGCGTTTCCAGCTGGACGAAGCCGCGGCGCTCCAGCAGCTCAACCGCTGGGGTGCCCAGCCGCTGCCGGTCAACGCCAGTTGCTGGGTCGTTGACGCCGGCCAGCCGTGCCTGTGGGTGCGCCTGCGCGGGGCCGTGGCGGCGGTCGAGGCGGCTTGCTCAGCCATGGGCGGCGAGCGCCTGGACCCTGCCACGGCGGCCGCGGGCTGGGCCGCGCTGCGCGAACAGGCGCTGCCGTTTTTTGCGCGGCAGGGCGACGAATGCCTGTGGCGCCTGAGCGTGCCCGGCAGCGCCCCGCCGCTAGACGTTGGCGAGTGCCTGATCGAATGGGGCGGCGCCCAGCGCTGGCTCAAGGCCCCGGCCGCGCAGGCCTCGCGCCTGCGCGCGGCGGCGGCCGCCGTGGGTGGTCACGCTACGCTTTTTATAGCTGACCGCGAACAACCCGCGGGGGCTGTGGCCGTTTTTTCTCCCTTGAAGCCGCCATTGGACCGGATCCACCGCGCCTTGAAGCAGCAATTCGATCCCGCCGGGATCTTCAACCGTGGGCGAATGTACGCCGAGTTCTGAGTATGCAGACCAATCTCGCTCCCGAATACAGAAACACGCCCGACGGCCTGGAGGCCGAGGCCATCCTGCGCAAGTGCGTGCACTGCGGCTTTTGCACCGCCACCTGTCCGACCTACCAATTGCTGGGCGACGAGCTCGACGGCCCGCGCGGGCGCATCTACCTGATGAAGCAGGTGCTCGAGGGCGCCACCCCGACGCGCAAGACGCAGCTGCACCTGGACCGCTGCCTGACCTGCCGCAACTGCGAAACCACCTGCCCCTCGGGCGTGGAATACGGCCATCTGGTGGACATCGGCCGCAACATCGTCGAAGCGCGCGTCGAACGGCCCGCAGCCGAGAAGGCCGTGCGCTGGCTGCTCAAGGAAGGCCTGACCTCGCCGCTGTTCGGTCCGGCGATGAAGCTCGGCCAGCTGGTGCGCCCGCTGCTGCCTGCCGCATTGAAGAACAAGGTGCCCGCGCCGGCCGGCGCCCGCGCCCGGGAGTGGCCTGTGCGCGAGCATGCGCGCAAGGTGCTGCTGCTGGCCGGTTGCGTGCAGCCGGCCATGATGCCCAACATCAACAGCGCCACCGCGCGCGTGCTCGATGCCGCCGGCATCCAGACCGTGGTGGCGCCCGGCGCCGGCTGCTGCGGCGCGCTGCGCACGCACCTGAACGACCGCGAGGGCGGGCTGACCGACATGCGCCGCAACATCGACGCCTGGTGGCCCATGGTGCAGGCCGGCCAGGTCGAGGCCATCGTGATGAACGCTTCCGGCTGCGGCGTGACGGTGAAGGAATACGGCCACGCACTGGCGCACGATCCGGCCTATGCGGACAAGGCCGCGCGCATCAGCGCGCTCACGCGCGACCTGAGCGAGCTGCTGCCCGAGCTGGTGGCGCAGCTGCAGGGCAGGGTGCGCGTGAGCGACGAAGCGCGCCAGCTTGCGTTCCATCCACCGTGCACGCTGCAGCACGGCCAGCAGCTGCGCGGCGGGGTCGAGACGCACCTGAAGGCGCTGGGCTTCGAGGTCGGGGTCGCCGCCGAGAGCCACCTGTGCTGCGGCTCCGCCGGCACCTACTCGGTGCTGCAGCCCGAACTCGCGTACCAGCTGCGCGACCGCAAGCTGGGGCACCTGGCCGCGCTGGCGCCGCAATGCATCGTCTCGGCCAACATCGGCTGCATCCAGCACCTGCAGACGGGCACTGCCACGCCCGTCAGGCATTGGGTCGAGGTGCTCGATGAGGCGCTGGCCGCGCATGAGGCGGCCGGCGCCTGAATCGAGCGGGGGCGGCTGCCGTTCGTCGTCGATAATGGCCCACTGAACTCTCAAGGTAGGCGGCTTGGCCCGCCTGCACAGCGATCCCAGGGAGCAGATTGGACAAGAAGAAGTTTTCAGAAACCGACATTTGCGACAAGTTGATCACGCCTGCGCTCACGCAGGCCGGATGGGACAACATCGAGCAGATCTACCGCGAATACACGCTGCGCCCCGGCCGCGTGGTGGTGCGCGGGCACAGCGCGAGCCGCGACAAGAGGTCGGTGCTGCGCGCCGACTACGTCCTCTTCTACAAAGCCAACATCCCGCTGGTCGTCATCGAAGCCAAAGATAACAACCACGCCATGGGCGCCGGCATGGCCCAGGCCATCAATTACGCCGACCTCTTGAACGTGCCGTTTTCGTTCTCCAGCAATGGCGACGGTTTTGTGTTTCGTGACGCCACCCTGGCCAGCGGTGTGCTGGAAACCAATCTCGCGCTCGAGCAGTTCCCGTCGCCTTCTGAATTGTGGGAGCGGCTGTGCGCCTGGAAGGGCTGGTCGCCTGAGGTACGCCACGTCGCCGAATATCCGTACTCCCCCAGCAAGACTCCGCGCTATTACCAGCTCAACGCCATCAACCTCACGGTCGAGGCCATTGCGCGCCGGCAGCAGCGCATCTTGCTGGTCATGGCCACCGGCACCGGCAAGACCTACACCGCGTTCCAGATCATCTGGCGGCTGTGGAAGAGCGGCGCCAAGAAGCGCATCCTGTTCCTGGCCGACCGCAACATCCTGATCGACCAGACCATGGTCAACGACTTCCGCCCGTTCAAGGGCGCCATGGCCAAGCTCAGCCCGAATGCCAAGGGCATCGAGCGCGTCGATGCTGGCACTGGCAATCACTTCATCGAAGACCTCGACCTGGCCGTCAACAAGAGCACCAAGCTGGTGGACAAGTCGTACGAAATCTACCTGTCGCTGTATCAGGCCGTCTCGGGCACCGAGGAGGAGCAGAACATCTACAAGCAGTTCTCGCCCGACTTCTTCGACCTGATCGTGGTGGACGAATGCCACCGGGGCAGCGCCGATGAAGATTCGGCCTGGCGCGCCATCCTGACCTATTTCGGCAGCGCCACGCAAATCGGCCTGACCGCCACACCCAAGGAAACGAAAGAGATCTCGAACACCGATTACTTCGGCGAGCCGGTCTACACCTACTCCCTGCGCCAGGGCATCGAAGACGGCTACCTCGCGCCCTACAAGGTGATTCGGGTGGACCTGGACAAGGACACCTTCGGCTGGCGCCCGCCGGAGGGCATGACCGACAAGCTGGGTCATGTCATCGAGGACCGCATCTACAACGCCATCGACATGAACCGCAAGCTGGTGCTGGAGGCGCGCGACGAAGTGGTGGCCGCCAAGATCACCGAATACCTCAAGGCCACCGACCGCTTCGCCAAGACCATCGTGTTTTGCGAAGACATCGACCACGCCAGCCGCATGCGCCAGGCGCTGTCCAATGCGAATGCCGACATCAGCCGGGATCATCCGAAATACGTGGTGCAGATCACGGGTGATAACCCCGAGGGGAAGCTGGAGCTGGACAACTTCATCGACCCCGAGAAAACCTACCCGGTGATTGCCACCACCTCCAAGCTCATGAGCACGGGAGTGGACGCGCAAACCTGCAAACTCATTGTGCTGGACCAGAACATCAAGTCGATGACCCTGTTCAAGCAGATCATCGGGCGCGGCACCCGGCTGCGCGAGGACCTGGGCAAGACCTGGTTCACCATCCTGGACTTCAAGCGCGCCACCGACATCTTTGCCGACAAGAACTTCGATGGCGACCCGGTGCAGATTTATGAACCTCGGGGCGACGATCCGGTCGATCCGCCCGAGCCTCCCGCAGACCCGCCACCAGACACGGGCGGGGCCGCCCCTGGCGAGTGGCCCGCCGGCCCGATTACGACCGGTCCCGGCGAAGGCGGGGGAGGGCCTGAAGTCAAACGCTACATCGTGGGCGGCATGGTCACCGTGGCCGTGGCGCGCGAGCGCGTGCAGTACCTCAACGCCCACGGCAAGCTCATCACCGAGAGCCTGCGCGACTACACCCGCATCAACCTGACCCGGCGCTACGACTCGCTCGACAAGTTCCTGCAAGCCTGGAGCGACGCCGACCGCAAGGCCGCGCTGCTGCAGGAGCTCGAAAACCAGGGCGTGCTGCTCGATGCGCTGGCCGACGAAGTGGGCAAGGACCTGGACGCGTTCGACCTGTTGCTGTATGTGGCCTGGAACATGCCGCCGCTGACGCGCCGCGAACGCGCCAACCGCGTGAAGAAGCGCAATGTCTTCACCCAGTACGGCCCGGTCGCGCGCCAGGTGATCGAGGCGCTGATCGACAAATATGCGGACGAAGGCGTGCAAACGATTGAAAGCATGGACGTGCTCAACGTCCCGCCCCTAACCGACCTGGGCAGCCCGGTGGAGCTGGTGCGCAGCTTTGGCGGGCGTGACCACTACCTGCAGGCGCTACAACTTCTAGAGCGAGAACTGTACGCCCCACAAGGGCTACAGCACTAAAAACCTTAAGAATCAAGAATGTCGAATATTTCAACGGTCATCAAGTCCATCCAGGACGTGATGCGCCAGGACAGCGGCGTCGATGGCGACGCGCAACGCATCTCGCAGCTCACCTGGCTGCTGTTCCTCAAGGTCTTTGACGCCCAGGAAGAAGAACTCGAAATCACCCGCGATCGCTACAAAAGCCCGATCCCGGAGCATCTGCGCTGGCGAAATTGGGCGCTCGATGCCGAGGGCTTGACGGGCGACGGCTTGCTGGATTTCGTCAACAGCCAGCTCTTCCCCCGGCTCAAGACCCTGCCGGGCGACGCCGAGCGCAACCCGCGCGGCTTTGTGGTGCGCAGCGTGTTCGAAGACGCCTACAACTACATGAAAAGCGGCCAGCTGCTGCGCCAGGTCATCAACAAGCTCAACGCGATCGACTTCAACCGCCAGGCCGAACGGCACCAGTTCAACGACCTGTACGAAAAGATCCTCAAGGACCTGCAGTCCGCCGGCAACGCGGGCGAGTTCTACACCCCGCGCGCCGTCACCCAGTTCATGGTCGATCAGGTGAACCCGCGCCTGGGCGAGGTCGTGCTCGATCCGGCCTGCGGCACCGGCGGCTTCCTCGTCTGCACGCTGGAGCACCTGCGCCAGCAGGTGAAGAACGAGCAGGACCAGGCCACGCTGCAGCGCAGCGTACGCGGCGTCGAGAAGAAGCAGCTGCCCCACATGCTGTGCACCACCAACATGATGCTGCACGGCGTGGAGGTGCCCAGCCAGATTGCGCACGACAACACGCTCACGCGCCCGCTGCGCAACTACGGTGCGGCGGATCGGGTGAATGTCATCATCACGAATCCGCCGTTTGGCGGCGTGGAAGAGCCGGGTACCGAAAACAACTTTCCGGCCGACGTGCGCACCAAGGAAACGGCCGACCTGTTCCTGGTGCTCATCAAGCATCTGCTCAAGAACCACGGCCGCGGCGCGCTGGTGCTGCCCGACGGCACGCTGTTTGGCGAAGGCGTCAAGTCGCGCATCAAGGAGCAGTTGCTGGCGGAATGCAACCTGCACACCATCGTGCGCCTGCCCAATGGCGTGTTCAGCCCCTACACCGGCATCAAGACGAACCTGCTGTTCTTCACCAAGGGCCAGCCGACCAAAGAAGTCTGGTACTACGAGCACCCGTATCCGCCGGGCGTGAAGAACTACAACAAGACCAAGCCCATCCGTATCGACGAGTTCGACGCGGAGAAAGCCTGGTGGGGAACTGAGCAGGACGGCTTTGCCACACGCGTGGAAAACGAACGCGCCTGGAAGGTCGGCATTGAGCAGATCAAGGCGGCCGGCTACAACCTGGACCAGAAAAATCCGCACGCCGCGGACACTGTGAGCCACGACCCGGAGCAACTGCTGGCCGACTATGCGCGCCTGCAGCGTGAAGCACAGGCGCTGCGTGACCAGCTCAAGGAAATATTGACCAAATCGCTCTCCAGCCCATGATGGACGGGCACATGCTGCTATCAAACTTGAATTTACTGGCGACCGCCCCGGGCGGCGTGGCGAGATTGCGCGAACTGATCCTGACGCTGGCCGTGCAGGGCAAGCTGATGCCGCAGGACCCGGGGGATGAGCCGGCCAGCGTGCTGCTGCGGAAGATTCGGGCGAAGAAAGACCGGATGATCGCCGCGGGCCAGATCAAGCGGGACAAGCCGTCGGCGGAGATTGCGGAGCACGAGAAGCCGTTTGAACTTCCGTCTGGATGGTGCTGGACACGGGTAGCAGATATTTGCACTTTGGTGACCGACGGTGAACATTCCACTCCTCAGCGATGCGATGACCCCAGCGCTGTTCCCTTGGTTACGGCCAAGAATGTTCGCCACGAGGTCATGAACTACACCGTTACCGATTTTGTGCCACAGGAAATTGCTCAGAAATGCTGGCAAAGATGCAAGCCAGCTGTGGGAGACATCTTGATGGTGTCTGTTGGCGCCACGACGGGCCGCCTATGCGTTCTGCGCGATGCGGTTGAGATGGTTCTCGTGCGAAGTGTGACGGTGCTTCGTCCCGCTCAATCGGGCGTAATACCGGACTTCCTTGCGCGCCATCTGATGTCACCAAGTACACAGCGTGAAATTTGGAGCGAGGTTAAACAAAGTGCCCAGCCATGCCTTTATCTTGCCAAGTCAGCCGCGTTGAAAATAGCGCTGCCACCCCTCGCCGAACAATCCCGCATCGTCACCCGCGTCGAAGAACTGATGCGGCTGTGCGATGCCCTCGAAGCCAAAGGCCAACTCGAAACCGCACAGCACACCCAACTCATCAGCACGCTGCTGGCTACGCTGGCGGACAGCCCCAGCCCCGAAGCCCTGGCCGGGAACTGGCAGCGTGTCGCCAGCCACTTCGATCTGTTGTTGGATCGCCCCGAGGCCGTGGACGCGCTGGAGCAAACCATCCTGCAACTGGCCGTGCGCGGCCTGCTCGTGCCGCAGGACCCCGCCGACGAGCCCGCGAGCGCGCTGTTGCAAAAAATCCGCGCCGAGAAAGACCGGCTGATCGCCGCGGGCAAGATCAAGCGCGACAAGCCGCTGGCGCCGATTGCGGAGGAGGAAAAGCCGTTTGGGTTGCCGCGGGGGTGGGAGTGGGTGCGGTTGGGCCAAATTGCCGACAACCGATTAGGCAAGATGCTTGATAAGGCAAAGAATACCGGGAAGCGTTATCCATACCTTCGCAATACCAATGTTCAATGGCGACACATTGATCTCGATGACATCAAAGAAATAAATCTCGAAGCAAGCGAGTTGGAAGAGTTCCGATTGTTCCCAGGCGATCTATTGATTTGCGAAGGCGGATATCCGGGTCGCTGTGCAATCTGGAACGAGCCAGACAGAGAAATGTATTTTCAAAAGGCGCTGCATCGAGTACGGCCGAGAGTCGGCATAGCAGTGCAGTTAATCGCACTTTCGTTGGAGTCCGACTCGAAGTTGGGAAATTTGGATCAACACTTCACGGGTGCCACGATCAAGCATTTTGTCGGTCAGGCGCTTGATCGCTACTTGATTCCGCTCCCGCCCCTCGCCGAACAATCCCGCATCGTCGCCCGCGTCGAATCCCTGCGTCGCCTGTGCGCCGACCTGCGCCAGCGCCTGTCGGCCAGTCAGACCACGCAAGCGCAACTGGCGGCGGCCCTGGTCGAGACGGCCAGCGCCTGATCGCGCCAGCGCCTGCCGCCCGATCAGGCTTTCGGCGTGGTTCCGTGGAGACGGCGTGGCTTGGTTTTACGACGCCGTGCCGCCGTGCCCGCGAACGGCGTCGGCAATCTGCTGGCGCCGGTATTCGCCCTGGCGCTCGAACATCCAGCCCGGGTATTCGCTCGGCAGGCGGCTGACCTTGTCGATTTGATCGAGCTCGCCCGCGCTCAAGGTCACTTGCGTGGCGGCGATGTTGTCGGCGAGTTGCTCGGGCCGCTTGGCGCCGACGATGATGCTCGTCACCTGCGGCTGGTGCAGCAGCCAGGCCAGCGCCACCTGGGCGACCGACACGCCGTGCGACTGTGCGATCGGGCGCATCACGTCGATGCAGTCCCAGGCGCGGTCCTTGTCCACCGGCGGAAAGTCGAAGGCAATGCGCCGGCTGCCGTCCGCGGGGTTTCGCTCCTGCCCGCGTCCGTACTTGCCGCTCAAAAAGCCGCCCGCCAGCGGGCTCCACACCATCAGGCCGAGCCCTTCGCTGCGCAGCATGGGAATGAGCTCGCGTTCCAGATCGCGGCTCGCCACGGTGTAGTACGCCTGCAGCGATGCAAAGCGCGCCAGGCCCAGGCGTTCGGCGATGCCCAGAGCCTTGGCGATCTGCCAGGCGGCCCAGTTGGAAACGCCGACATAGCGCACCTGGCCATGCCGCACGAGCTGGTCCAGCGCGCGCAGGGTCTCTTCGATGGGGGTGGCGGGATCGAAGCCGTGCAGCTGGTACAGGTCGATGTGATCCAGCTGGAGCCGGCGCAGGCTGGCCTTGACGCCGTCCAGGATGTGGCTGCGCGAGGCGCCGCGTGCATTCGGGCCGTCGCCGGTCTGGCCGAACACCTTGGTGGCGACGATCACGTTCTCGCGCGGCACCTTGAGGTTCCTCAAAGCCTGGCCGGTCATCTGTTCCGACACGCCGCCCGCGTACACGTCCGCGGTGTCGATGAAGTTGATGCCGGCGTCCAGCGCCTGGCCCACCAGCCGCTCGGCATCGGGTTGCTGCAGGGCGCCGATCTTGCTCCAGATGCCTTCGCTGCCGCCGAAGGTCATGGTGCCGAGGCAAAGCTCTGAGACGAAAAGGCCGGTGTGGCCGAGGGGGCGATGACGCATGGGAATGAGCTCCTGCAAAGAGCATCAGCATACGCGCCGATGGCCGCCGCTGCAGGGCGGCGGATGGGCCGGCGCGCGCGGGCTTAGATCGGCCTCAGCGATTCAGCGTGAACAATATCCGCGGTATGCACCGTGAAATGCCCCAGGCGGCGATCGTCAAAGTAGAACTTCAACGTTTCCTTGACCGTTCGGAAGGCGATGTCGTCCCAGGGGATTTCCGCTTCGGTGAACAACCTGGCCTCGATCGTTTCGTGGCCCGGCTTGAACTGGTCGCTGAGCAGGCGGGCGCGGTAGAACAGGTGCACCTGGCCGACGCGAACCACGTTCATGACGCTGAACAGTTCCTGCATCTCGAATTGCGCGCCGGCTTCCTCGTCGGTCTCCCGCGCCGCGCCCTGCGCCGTGGTCTCGTCCATTTCCATGAAGCCCGCGGGCAGGGTCCACTTGCCCCAGCGCGGCTCGATGTTGCGCTTGCACAGCAGGACCTGGTCGCCCCAATGGGGCACGGTGCCGACGACGTTGAGCGGGTTTTCGTAGTGGACGGTTCCGCACGCCGGGCAGACCGCGCGCTCGTGCGTGTCGCCGTCGTCGGGGAGCCGGTACACCACGGCCGCGCCACAGTTTTTGCAGTGTTTGATAGGGCCGCGAAAGATCATTCGCGAAGTGTACGGGGAAAAGAAAAAGGCTCCCTGCGGAGCCTTCGTGACGGCGTGCGGTCGATCAGGCGATCTTGATCGTCAGCTTGCCCAGGCCCGCCACCTCGCCCACCAGGGTGTCGCCCGACACCACGGCGGCGACACCTTCCGGCGTGCCGGTGTAAATCAGGTCGCCGGGCTGAAGCTCCCATGCGTTAGAGAGATGCTCGATGGTCTCGCCAATGTTCCAGATCAGCTTGGACACGTTGCTGTGCTGGCGGTCTGCGCCGTTGACCTGGACGTAGATTTCGGCGTGGGTCACATCGCCGGCTTGGGCGGCCGGGGTGATGGGGCCGATGGGCGCGGAGTGGTCGAAGGCCTTGCCGATGTCCCAGGGGCGGCCCTGCTTTTTCATGTCGTTTTGCAGATCGCGGCGCGTCATGTCCAGGCCCACGGCGTAGCCGTAAATGTGCTTGTGCGCATCGGCGGCCAGGATGCCCTTGCCGCCCGTGCCGATGGCCACCACCAGCTCGATCTCGTGGTGCAGGTTTTTGGTCAGGCTGGGGTAAGGCATGGTGCCGGTTTCGCCGGCGTTGACCACGACCACGGCATCCGCGGGCTTGAGAAAGAAGAAGGGCGGCTCGCGCCCCGTGAAACCCATTTCCTTGGCGTGCTCTTCGTAGTTGCGGCCGACGCAGTAAATGCGGTGCACGGGAAAGCGCTCGGTCTTGCCATTGATGGGCAGCGAAACGGTGGGGGCAGGGTTGAAAACGTAACTCATGAAAGCCTCTCTTCGTGATGGATGCCCAGTGCCTGATGCACCGGGCGGTCGGAAAAACTGAACAGCACACAGCCGGCTGCCGATTTGAAGCGCGCAGTGTGCCACGATGGAATGACGAAGTGATCTCGCGGGCCGAATTCGAAGCGCTGGCTTTGCGCGCCGTGCTCGATCAGCACTTCACCCTGGCCTTCCACCACACTGAACACGGCGCCGTCGGTCTGCCGCCAGGGCTTGCCGTCGAAGCCGGCCGGCAGCCGCTGCATGAAGGTTGCCATGGTCGGCATGGGCGAGCCGCCGGTGAGCGGGTTGATGTAGCGCAGCTTGACGCCATCCCAGGCATCCACGGGCGCATCGCGCTCCAGTTTTTGCAGCGCGTCGCGGCTGCGCTCGTAGGGGTAGCTGAAAATCGGCGAGGTCGCGCCAAAGGGGGCTTCGTGGCGCACCGGCGCCATGTTGGAGCCAAAGCGCGCCAGGCTGGTGCCTTCGGCACGTGCCACGGTCTGCGACTTGCGCGTGTCGTTCTCGGCAAAGCCGGCATCGAGGAAGCGCACGATCGGGATGTCGAGCCCGTCGAGCCAGACCACCGGCCCGCCGGCCTCGCTGCCATGGTCGTGAAAGGTCCAGCTCGGCGTGATGATGAAGTCGCCCGGCTGCATGGTGGTGCGCTCGCCGTCCACCGCGGTGTAGGCGCCCGAGCCTTCGACGATGAAGCGCAGCGCGCTTTGAACATGGCGGTGGCTCGGCGCCACCTCGCCGGGCAGGATCAGCTGCAGGCCGGCATACAGCGACTGCGTGATGCTGGACTGCCCGCGCAGCGCGGGATTCTCCAGCACCAGCACGCGGCGCACCGCTTCCTCGGCGGTGATGGCGTCGCCCGCGCGCATCAGGAAGGGCCGCACTTGCTCATATTTCCATAGCGCAGGAACGCATGGGGATGAGGGCTGGGGCGGAACCAGGGCATGAAGAACCTCCCACAGCGGGGTCAGGTTGAAGGGCGACATGTCGCTGTACAGCTGCTGGCGCAGCGCGGCGGCGGGGTGAGGGGCATTCATGATGTCTCCTGAAGGATCAAACGGTGTGGGTGCCGAGCCAGGCACCCTCGGACTCTAGACGGGCCTGCAAGGCTTTGGCGTCCACCGCGGCGGCCGCGCAGTCGGCTGTCAAGGCCAGATCCGCCGCGCTGCCTGCCGCCTGGCCCATCACAAAACAGGCGCCGGTGACGCGCGCGGCCGACTGGGCTTCGTGGGTCATCGACGCGCAGCGCCCCGCGACCCACAGGTTATCCAGGCCCAGCGGCACGGTCATGCGGTAGGGCAGGTGGTTGAAGCCGCGGCTTTCGGGAATCAAAGGCCAGCGAAATTCCACATCGCCTTTCGTGTGCAGCTCCAGCGGCCAGCCGTTGACGCCGATGCTGTCGTCAAAACTGGCGCAGCCCAGCACGTCGGATTCGGTGAGCTGGTACTCGCCGCGCACACGCCGGGTTTCGCGAATGCCGACCTGCGGTGCGATATCCACGATGTACGACGCCTCGAACCCGGAGACTTCCTTGAGGAAGCCGGCCACGCTGGCAATCTGCTGGCGGCCCAGGATCTCGGCGTCGCTGAGTTCCTGCGCGTTGGTGCCGTCCATGGCGTTGCCCTGCGCATTGGCCAGCTGGGTCAGGTTCACGCGCCACTCAATCGGGTTTTTCTGCGGCCGCACGATCGGCGTTTTGCGCGGAAAGGTGTAGCGCCCGGCGGCTTCCGCCTGCAGCATCAGGCGTGGGATCACGCTCCAGTCCGAGCCCGCGCGCTGCGGGTCGATGCCGTTCAGACGGAACATGGCGGACGGGTACAGCAGATTGCCCTGGCCGTCGCCTTTCTCGAAAGGCGCGCCGGCCCAGGCGGCCAGATCGCCGTCGCCCGAGGCGTCGATGAAGCAGCGGCCGATTACTGCGCGCCGGCCGGACTTGGTCTCGATCAGCAGCGCGTGCACGCGCGCCGGGGAGGCCATCACCACACCCACCGCGAGCGCATGGAACAGCAATTGCACGCCCGCGGACAGCAGCAGATCGTCCGCCGCGATCTTGTAGGCCGCGGTGTCGTAGGCCTGTGCCCAGGTTTTGCCGAACACCGTGTGCGGCGCGTTGAGCCCGCCGAGTCGGTCGATGCGCGCCAGCAGGTCGTCGGCCACGCCGTGCACCACCTGGCGGATGTCACCATGCACATTGGCATGAAGGCCGCAGAAGTTGGTGACGCCTGCCGCCGTGCCCATGCCACCGAGAAAGCCGTAGCGTTCAATCAAAAGTGTGGAGCGGCCCGCGCGCGCGGCCGCCACGGCCGCCGCGATGCCAGCCGGGCCGCCGCCCAGCACCACGACGTCGTAGTCACCCAGCACGGGCGTCTGGCGGCTGGGTTCGCCCAGGCTGGCGGGATGGGATTGGGTATCGCTCATGCGCATCAGTGGAACAGGTTTTGGGGGTCGATGCCGTCGTACATCCATTTCAGTCCGGCAAAACCGGCCGACTCCGTGCCACTCTGGAACATCTGGTTGCGCAGCTCGCGCTGCACGCCCGCGGCGTGGTAAATGTCGCCGTAGAAGCGGGCCGTGAGCTGCACGCGGCCCGTACGCAGGTAGCGCGCCTGCTGGTATTTTTGAAAGGCCGGCGCCACATCGCCCCGGGTGAAGCGCAGTGCCTCGCGCAGCACGACGGCGTCCTCGATGGCCTGACCGGCGCCCTGCGCCAGATATTGCAGCATCGGGTGCGCCGCGTCCCCCAGCAGGGTGACGCGGCCGTCGCTCCAGTTCTTCACCGGCTCGCGGTCGCACAGTACCCACATCTTCCAGGTCTCGATCCTGGACAGCAACTCCTTGACCTGCGGGCAGGCGTCGGCAAAGCGCTGGTTGAGTTCGGCGACGTCGCCAAAGGTGTTCCAGCCTTCGTCGTACTTGTTGCTGTGGAACACGGCGACCAGGTTGAACAGTTCGCCGCGGCGCAGCGGGTAGGTCACCAGATGGGTTTTTTCGCCGCCCCACAGCAGCACGTCGTCGCTCCACAAATGCGCGGGCACATCCTCGCGCTTGAGTACGGCGCGGTAGGCGATGTGGCCCGACACGCGCGGCTTGCCGTCGCCCACGACGGCTTCGCGGACCCGGCTCCACAGGCCGTCGGCGCCGATCAGCGCGGTGCCTTCCACAGTTTCCCCTCCCGCCAGATGCACGCGAACATGGCCGGCCGCCTGGTCAAACGATTCCACCTTGGCATGGGTGCGCAGCGTGACGTTGTCAGCGAGCGCCTTGCAGGCATCGAGAAACACCTGGTGCAAATCGGCCCGGTAGATCACGCCGTAAGGAAAGCCGTAGGCGGCGCGCGCCGCGTCGCCCAGCGGCACGCGTACCACCTCCTCGCCGGTGCGCACGTCGTTCATGCCCATGCCGGGCGGAAAGTAGGCAACCCGGTTGATCGCGTCGGTCAGGCCCAGGTAGTTGAACATCTTGAAGATATTCGGACCGAGCTGGATGCCAGCTCCGATTTCACCGAACGCGCCGGACTGCTCCAGTACCGTTACCGGATGGCCGTCCTGCGCCAGCGCATAGGCCGCAGCCAGGCCGCCGATGCCGCCACCGGCGACCAGAATGGGGAGAATTTGCGTCATGGGATGTGTCTCCAAGGAATTTCGCGCGAGGCATCAACATGATAAGTATACATATTGATTGCGAGGCGGAATCTCTTTTTTTATGCATCAATCTGGGTACACTTGAAACATGGCAAAAAGCTTCGATTTCGAGCACGCCCCGGGCCATCTGATCCGGCGGGCGCACCAGCGCTCGGTGGCCATCTTCATGGAAGAAACGTCCGATTTCGATATTACGCCGGTCCAGTTTGCCATCCTGAATGCGCTGATCGACCAGCCCGGCGAAGACCAGATCACGCTGGCGGGACGGGTGGCGTTCGATGCGGCCACCTCCGGCTCGGTGATCGGCCGGCTCGAGGCCAAGGGCTGGATCCGGCGCGAGCCCGATGCCGGCGACAAGCGCCGCAAGCTGTTGTGGGTCACACCGGAAGGCGAGCGGGCGGTGCAGCAAATGAAGCGCGCAGTGCGCAAGGTGCAGGCGCGCATCGTCGAGCGCCTGGATGCACAGGAGCACCAGCAACTGATCGCGCTGCTGCGCAAGCTGGTGGCCAATTCCGACGCTTCGCCGTAGCCCTGGCGCGCGCCCTGCGCAAGCCTGCGGACGCGGCGGGCCAGACGGACCAGCCTCGCTGGCGCGTTCAGTTGGATTTGGCCAGCAGCTCGAAATGCTCGACCACGGGCGGCGCAGCAAAGAACGGCCCGACGATCGCACGCCACTCGGCAAACAGCGGTGACTGGCGAAACGCCACGGTATGGTCTTCCAGCGTGTCCCAGAAAATCTGCAGGATGTAGCGCTCGGGGGACTCGACGCCCTTGTTGACCTTGAAACCCTGAAAGCCCCTGGCGCGTGCGATCACGGTGGACAGGCCGCGCTGGATGGCTTCGTCAAAGGCGGCCTGCTGGCCGGGCTGGATGCGGATGTCGGCGAGTTCAAGAATCATGGGAGTCTCCTGGGATTGGGGTGACTACTTTCGCACGAAACGCACGATCATCTCGACGATGCTATCGCGCCGCGCCCGCAGCGCCGCGGGCGCCTCGAGGTCGCGCTTGAAGATCAGCGAAAACGTGTGCCGGTTTGCCACGTTGAAGAAGCACAGCGCCGAGATCGACATGTGCAGGTCGGTGGGGTCGAGCCCCTGGCGAAACACGCCCGCCTGCACGCCGCGCTCGTAGACCCGCTGCACCGCGTTGATGGCCGGCACGTTCAGCTGCTGGATCGTCTTGCTCTGCGCCAGGTACTCACCCCGGTGCATGTTCTCGTTCATCACCAGGCGGATGAAGTCCTCGTTGTCATGCTGGTAGTCGAAGGTGAACGCCACCAGTTTGCGCAGCGCATCCTCGGGCGCGAGGTCTTCGAGGTGCAGGCCGGTCTCGATGTCGCGGATGCGCTGGTACGAGGCTTCGAGCACAGCCAGGTACAGGCCCTCCTTGCTGCCGAAGTGGTAATAAATCATGCGCTTGCTGGTGCGCGTGGCGGCCGCGATCTCATCGATGCGCGCGCCGCTCAGGCCCTTGTCGGCGAACTCCGCGGTCGCGACTTTGAGGATGTCCGCCATGGAGCGTGCGGCGTCGTAGGCGCGGGCCGGAGTCGTGCGCGTCGTTCCCATGGAAACGCCATTTGGTTGTACCAGTTCGTTCATTTTTGTAGCCTATCACGAAACTTCCGGAGGAGGATTTACAAAACCATAGGGTTTTCACTAATGAATAAAAGCGAACTAGTTAGTACATTCTCGTCAGCCGGCTACTTCGAGGCCGCACCATGGAGACATCAATGAACCCAGGATCCCAAGCCACTGCCGCCCAGCCGAAAGCCGTGCACGCCCCCAAAAAAGCCGCGCTTGCGAGCTGGATTGGCAGTGCGGTCGAGTACTACGACTTTTTCATCTACGGAACGGCCGCGGCGCTGGTTTTCGGCAAGGTATTCTTTCCGTCGATCGACCCCAAGCTCGCCAGCATTGCGGCGTTTGCGACCTTCGGCGTGGCCTACATCGCGCGCCCGTTCGGCGCCTTCATCCTGGGCCACGTTGGCGACAAGTTCGGGCGCAAGAAAGTGCTCACGTTCACGCTGCTGCTGATGGGCATATCGACCTTCCTGGTCGGTGCGCTGCCCACCTACGATCAGATCGGCATTGCCTCGCCGATCATGCTGGTCGTGCTGCGCCTGCTGCAAGGCATCTCGGCCTCAGGCGAGCAGGCCGGCGCGAACTCGATGACGCTGGAGCATGCACCGGCGCACCGGCGCGCCTTTTTCACCAGCTTCACGCTGTCGGGCACGCAGGCCGGGCTGATCCTGGCCACGCTGGTCTATATCCCGGTCTCGGCACTGCCCGAAGACCAGCTGCTGGCTTGGGGCTGGCGCATCCCGTTCTTCCTCAGTGCCGTGGTCGTCGCAGTCGGCGTGTGGGTGCGGCGCTCGCTACCTGAAACGCCGGTGTTCGAGCACGAGGAGAAGCAACACGTCACGCCCAGGCTGCCGGTGGTGGAGCTGTTCAGCAATCACGCCGCCGACGTGCTGCGCGTGATCTTTGCCGCACTGGTCTCGGTGGTCAGCACCATCTTCGCCGTGTTTACGCTGTCGTACGCGGTGAACACCATGCATCTGCCGCGCGCCACCATGCTCACCATGCTGGTGCTGGCCAACGTGGTGGCGCTGGGGGCGATCCCGCTGTGGGCGATGCTGTCGGACCGCATCGGCCGCCGTCCGGTGTTCATCATCGGTGCGCTCGGCTCGGCCGCGCTGATCTGGCCCTACATGTGGGCCATCGCCAGTGCCGACATGACGCTCATCTTCACCTTCGGCCTGTTGCTGTCGGGAGTCGTCTATAGCGCGGCCAACGGCGTCTGGCCGGCGCTGTACGGCGAGATGTTCGACACCCGCGTGCGCCTGTCGGGCATGGCCATCGGCACGCAGATCGGCTTTGCGCTGGGCGGTTTCGCGCCCGCCATCAGCGCGGCCCTGCTCGGCGACGGCCCAACCGGCTGGATGCCCGTGGCGCTGTTCACCACGGCCACCAGCGTGGTCGCCGCGGTGTCGGCCTGGTCGGCGCGCGAGACCTACAACGTGCCGATGGAGCAGCTCGGCAAGAAGCTGCGCGCCGTCGCCGCCTGAGCCCCCAACGCAAGGAAAGACTGCCATGATCAGCGGCAAGACCACGCTCATCGCCCACCTGGGTTATCCGACCGAGGCGTTCAAGGCGCCAATGATTTACAACCCCTGGTTCGACAAGCAGGGCATCGATGCGGTCGTGGTCCCGATGGGCGTCAAGCCCGAGGACTACCCGGCGGCGCTGGCCGCGCTGGCGCGGCTGACCAACCTGCGCGGCGCGCTCGTGACCATGCCGCACAAGATCACGACGCTGTCACTGGCCGACGAGGTCACGCCCACCGCACGCATCGCGGGCGCCTGCAACGCATTGCTCAAACGCCCCGACGGCATGCTGCTGGGCGACCAGTTCGACGGCGTGGGCTTCGTGCGCGGCGCCGAGCGCAAGGGGCGGCAGATCCGTGGCACGCGCGTGCTGGTGGCCGGCTGCGGTGGTGTCGGCTCGGCGATCGCGGCGTCACTGGCGGCGGCCGGTGCTGCCGCTATCAGCCTGTTCGACGCGCACGCCGCCTCGGCCGACGCGCTGCGCGAGCGGCTGCTGCAGCACTACCCGGAGCTGGTCGTGCAGACCGGTTCGAATGATCCCGCCGGCCACGACATCGTGGTCAATGCCACGCCGCTGGGGATGAAGGACGGTGATGCGCTGCCCTTCGACATCGACCGCATCGACCCCCAAACCTTCGTCGGCGAGGTGGTCATGAAGGCCGAGTACACGCCGCTGCTGCGCGCCGCCAGAGCCAAGGGTTGCGCGGTGCAGGTCGGCACCGATATGCTGTTCGAAATGATCCCCGCCTACCTTGAGTTCTTCGGCTTCGGCACGGCGACCTCGGACGAGTTGCGCGCGGTGTCGCAGATCGAATACTGAGGCCAGCGACCATGCGCCGATCCATCGCCACCGTCTCCATGAGCGGCACCTTGCGCCAGAAGCTCGAGGCGATCGCCGCCGCGCGTTTCGACGCGATCGAACTGTTCGAGAACGACTTCATCAACTTCAACGGCAGCGCCACAGAACTGCGCGCCATGGCCGCCGACCTGGGCCTGGGCATCGACTTGTACCAGCCGCTGCGCGACTTCGAGGGCATGCCGGACGAGCTGTTCCGGCGCAATCTCGAGCGCGCCGAGCGCAAGTTCGATGTGATGCAGGCGCTCGGCGCGCCGCTGATGCTGGTGTGCTCCAACACCTCGCCGCAGTCGCAGGGTGACGCCGAGCGTTCGGCCGCGCAGCTGCACGAACTGGCCGAGCGCGCCGCACGGCGCAACCTGCGCATCGGATTCGAGGCGTTGGCCTGGGGCCGCTGGGTCAAGCTGTATGCGCAGGCCTGGCGCCTCGTGGAGCGCGCCAACCACCCGCACCTCGGCTTGATCCTGGACAGCTTTCACACGCTGTCGCTGGGCGACGATCCGGCCGGCATCAAGGACATTCCCGGCGAGCGGATTTTCTTCGTGCAGATGGCCGACGCGCCGCTGCTCGCGATGGATGTGCTGCAGTGGGCCCGCCACCACCGCAACTTCCCCGGCCAGGGCCAGTTCGACCTCGAGAATTTTTTTGAGAAGACGCTCTTGTCGGGCTACGACGGCAATCTGTCGCTGGAGATATTCAACGACGTGTTCCGCGAGACGCCCAACCGGCGCACCGCGGTCGACGCCATGCGCTCGCTCCTGTACCTGGAGAGCCAGGTGCGGCGCCGCCTCGAGCGCTTGCGCGACGGGACGGATCAGGACGCGCCCTCCGATGCCCTGCGCGAGATGGCCGACAGCACGCTGCGTCGCATCGAGCTGTTCGATCCGCCCGACGCGCTGCCGCTGGGGGGCATCGCGTTCCTGGAGTTCGGCGTCGATGACGAGGCTGCCGTCGCGCTGGGCGCGCTGTTCGAACAGCTTGGCTTCGCGCGCGCCGGCCGGCACCGCTCCAAGGCCGTGACGCTGTACCGGCAGGGCGGCATCAAACTGATCGTCAACGCCCAGCCGGGCTCGGATGCCCGCGCCCGCTTCGACCAGCAAGGGCCCTCGGTGTGTGCGCTGGGGCTGGTCACGAGTGATCCGGCGCGCGCCGCGAACCGGGCCAGCGCGCTGCTGTCGGCGCGCTACGACAGTCCGCGCGGGCCGAACGAGCTGCGGCTGCCCGCGATCGTGGCGCCCGGCGGCACCGTGGTGCATTTCGTGCCCGGTGCAGCGGGTGATGTGGGCGGGCTGGCGGCTGACTTCGTGCCCGAAGCGTCCGAAGCATCGCGCACCGATGCCCCCGCGGCTTGCGGGCTGCAGGCCATCGACCATATCGCCATGGGTCTGGCCAACGACCAGTTCGACACCTGGATGCTGTTTTGCCGCGCTGTGCTCGGCCTGCAGCCGGGCGAGAGCCTGGAGCTGGCCGACCCGTTCGGCCTGATCCGCAGTTGCGGCCTGGCCAATGCCGGGCGCAGCGTGCGCATGGTGCTCAACGTGTCGCTGAGCCAGCGCACGCGCACCGCGCGCCAGGTCAGTGCCACCGGCCGCTCGGGCGCCAGCGTGCACCATATCGCGCTGCGCTGCGACGACATCTTCGCCGCGATGACCCGGCTGCGCGCCAATGACGTGCGCTTCGTGCCGATCTCCGGCAACTATTACGACGACTTGCTGGCGCGCCTGGATCTGGACGAGCCTCTGGTGCGGCGCATGCAGGCACTGGACATCCTGTACGACCGCTCGACAACTGGCGAGTACTTCCACGCCTACACCGAAGCGTTTGCCGACCGTTTCTTCTTCGAGATCGTGCAGCGCAACGACTATGACGGCTACGGCGCCGTCAATGCGCCGGCGCGCATGGCGTCGCAGGAGCAGGGCGGGCAGCGCTGACGCCTCGCGCCGCCCGAGGTGGTAGGGGACCCGGCGTTCAGCGCGGCCGCGCTGCGGCCGGCTTGTTCGTCGCGGCCATGACCACCGCATAGCGGCTTGGCGCCAGGCGGGCCGTGAGTCCGAAGACCAGCGTTACAAAGGCAAGATGCATGGTCCAGCCCGCGCCGAAGCTGCCTGTCGCGTCGTACAGCACGGCGACCAGCCAAGGCGACAATGCGGCAAGCAGAAAACCGCCGCCCTGCATCAACGCACTCAGCGCGCCGGCGCGCTCGTGGTCTGGCAGGTGATCGAGCGCGACGACCAGCGTCATCGCGAACCAGCCGCCGTTGACGAGGCCAAAGCAGATCATCAGCAGCCAGGTGCGCGGGCGCCGCAGCAGCGCCGCCGAAGGCGCTGCGCCGGTGACCGGCGCTTCGTGGCGCGGCAGTACACGCCATGCCAGCACGAGCGCCAGCGCGACCGGCACCGACCACCAGGCCAGCGCCTGGCGCCAGCTGCCGGACCAGTCACTGACGAGGGGCGTGAGCTGCGCGCCGAGGGCGCCGCCACCCATCAGGGTCGCCGAGTACAGCCCGGTGACCGGTGCCACATGGTCACGAAACTCGCGCTTGATGAGCCCCGGGAACGCGGACTGGATGAGCGCGACGCCGAGGCCGCACAGCGCGGCCGTCGCGATCAGGGTGCCACCGCCCGGCGCGACGCCGCGCAGCGCTGAGCCCAGGCCCAGCAGCACGAGTGTGCCCAGTATGGTGACGCGTGCTCCCAGTACTCGCAGCAGGGACGGCGCGAAGAACGCGGCAACGCCCATCAGCAGCATGGGCAACAGGGTCAGCCAGGCAATGCCGCGGTAGTCCAGACCGGTGCTGCTGCGAATGCTGGCCACCAGCGGACCGATGCCGGTCAGGAAGGGGCGCAGGTTCAGGCCGATCAGCACCACCACTGCCAGCCACGCGCCCTGGCTGGCGCCGTGCAATGCCCGCATGCCTGAGTCTGACTCGCGGTTCGGCATATTGGGTGTTTCTCGTTGCGGTTGCGGGACTCCGATTATTTGCCGAAATCGCGGCCGTCCCCGCGCATCCGGTTTATCCTTGCATCCCATGAAGCTCTACAACTACTTTCGTTCCTCCGCCTCATTTCGCGTGCGCATTGCGCTGCAGCTCAAGGGGCTGGCGTACGAGTACATTCCCGTGCACATTGCCAAGGGCGAGCACAGGCAGCCCGGCTATGCCGCGATATCGCCCGAGCTGCTGGTGCCCACGCTGGAGATTGACGGCCAGCGCCTGGGCCAGTCGATGGCGATCATCGAGTACCTGGACGAAACCCACCCCGAGCCGGCCCTGCTGCCCAAGGACGCGCTGGGCCGGGCCCGCGTGCGCGCGCTGGCGCAGACCGTAGCCTGCGAGATCCATCCGCTGAACAACCTGCGTGTGCTCAAGTACCTGGTCCGGGACATGGGCGTGAGCGACGACGCGAAAAACAAGTGGTACCAGCACTGGGTGCGCACCGGGCTGGAGGCGTTCGAGCGCGAACTGGCCCTGCTGCCCGCGTCCACCTACTGCTATGGCCAGACGCCCACGCTGGCCGACTGCTGCCTGGTGCCGCAGATCTTCAATGGCCAGCGCTTCAAGGTAAGCTTTGACGGCCTGCCGCGCACCATGGCCGCGTTCGACGCCTGCATGGCGCTCGATGCCTTCCAGAAGGCGCAGCCGTCCGCCTGCCCCGACAACGAGCCCTGAGCGGTTCGCGCATGCAGCACGACTGGCTGATGCCCGACTGGCCCGCGCCGGCCACGGTGCGCGCGCTGTGCACCACGCGCAGCGGCGGCGTCAGCACGGGTCCCTATGAGAGCCTGAACCTGGGCGATCACGTGGGCGATGCACCGGCGGCCGTGCAGGCCAATCGCCGGCTGCTGCAACAGGCTCTTGGTGTGCGACCGGTGTTCCTGCAGCAAATCCACGGCCGGCAGGTGGCAACGCTTGACGCGCAAACGCCCGATGGCACGCCGGCCGATGGCTGCATGACCCACAGTCCCGGCGTGGCCTGCACCATCATGGTCGCGGACTGCCTGCCCGTCTTGTTCACCAATCGGAAGGGCAGTGCGGTGGCCGCCGCGCACGCGGGCTGGCGCGGGCTGGCGGGCGAGGGCGGGCGCGGCGTGCTGGAATCGACTATTGAATCTTTTCGGGCTCTAGCCCATACCGATACTGGGGATGGCGCTGCGGAAATCATAGCGTGGCTGGGTCCATGCATCGGCCCCGAGCAGTTCGAGGTGGGGCCGGAGGTCAAGGCCGCTTTCGAGGTGCACGACCCGCCAGCGGCCGCTTGCTTCAGGCCGCGCGCCGGCGGCAAATGGCTGGCCGATCTCGCGGGGCTGGCACGCCGGCGTTTGCAGGCGCTGGGCATTACCAGCATCCACGGCAATGACGGCAGTGCGCCGTGGTGCACCGTGAGCGATCCTTCAAGGTTTTTTTCGCACCGGCGCGATGCCGTCGCCCTCGGCGGCAGCGGGCGCCTGGCTGCCTGCATCTGGCTCGTCTGACGCGGCTTCGGCCTGCCCGGCCGCTGCCTCGCGGGCCTTGATGGCGCGGCGCCGCGCGGGCGAGCCCATCAGGTACACCAGCAAGGCCATCGGTGCCAATCCATAGAAGACAAAGGTGGCGATGCCACCCAGAATGGTGCCGGTGCTGCTGGCGGCTTCGACCACCGCCATCATCAGGGTCACGTATATCCAGCCAATGACAATGAGATACATCTAAAAGCGCGCGTAGAGTGTTAAATTAAAGCTTATAAATAACAGTATCACGAGGAGACGGCATGAATCAGGAATCTCCGGAGTTCTGGGCCCAGGCGGCCCAACAATTTCAGCAAGCCTTCAGCGATAACTGGAACAAGACGATGCAGTCTTATCAAGGGGTGGACCTGGGCGGCGCCGGCGCATTGGCCTCCGTGACTCCTGTGACCTTGCCGCCCGCACGGCTGCAGGAGCTGCAGCAGCAGTATGTGAGCGAGGCGATGCAGCTGTGGAACGAGAGTGTGCAGGCCGTCCCGACGAGCAACGACAAGCGCTTCAAGGCGGACGCCTGGAGCCACAACCTCGTCTCGGCCTTCTCCGCCTCGACCTACCTGCTGAACGCCCGCACGCTGATGGCCATGGCGGAGTCCGTCGAGGGCGACGAAAAGGCCAAGGCGCGCATCCGCTTTGCGGTCGAGCAATGGATGGCCGCCTCGGCCCCGAGCAACTTTCTGGCGTTCAATGCCGACGCGCAGCAAAAGGCCATCGAGACCCAGGGCGAGAGCATCGCCGCGGGGCTCGCCAACCTGCTGCGGGACATGCGTCGGGGCCATGTGTCCATGACGGACGAGAGCGTTTTCGAGGTGGGCAAGAACGTCGCCACCACCGAAGGCGCCGTGGTGTTCGAGAACGAGCTGTTCCAGCTGATCGAGTACAAGCCGCTCACGGCCAAGGTGTACGAGCGCCCATTCCTGCTGGTGCCGCCGTGCATCAACAAGTTCTACATTCTTGACCTGCAGCCTGACAACTCGCTGATCCGCTACGCGGTGGCGCAGGGCCATCGCACGTTCGTGGTGAGCTGGCGCAACCCGGACGCCTCGCTCGGGAACAAGACCTGGGATGATTACATCGAAGACGCTGCTATCAAGGCGATAGCAGTCACGCAAGAGATCACGGGGGCCAAGAGAATTAATGCCCTGGGTTTTTGCGTCGGCGGCACCATTCTGTCCACCGCGCTGGCGGTGCTGGCGGCACGCGGCGAGAAGCCGGTGGCCAGCCTTACCCTGCTCACCACCTTGCTGGATTTCAGCGATACCGGCATCCTCGACATCTTCATCGACGAAGGCATGGTCAAGTACCGCGAAATGGAGATGGGCAAGGGCGGCCTGCTCAAGGGCCAGGACCTGGCCTCGACCTTCAGCGCGCTGCGCCCGAACGAGCTGGTGTGGAACTATGTGGTGGGCAACTACCTCAAGGGCGAGACCCCGCCGGCGTTCGACCTGCTCTACTGGAACGGCGACTCCACCAACCTGCCGGGCCCGTTTTACGCCTGGTACCTGCGCAACACCTACCTGGAAAACAACCTGATCAAGCCGGGCAAGGCCATCGTGTGCGGCGAGGCCGTGGACCTGCGCAAACTGGACCTGCCGGTGTATATCTACGGCTCGCGCGAAGATCACATCGTGCCAATTGGCGGTGCGTATGCCTCCACGCAGTGGCTGCCGGGCAAGAAGCGTTTCGTGATGGGGGCATCGGGCCATATTGCGGGGGTCATCAACCCGCCCGCCAAGAACAAGCGCAGCCACTGGATTGCCAATCACGACAAATTCCCGCCCACGGCGCAGGCGTGGATTGCCAGCGCCAAGGAGTATCCGGGCAGCTGGTGGGCCGACTGGTCCGACTGGCTCGCGGGTCACGCGGGCAAACAGATTACCGCCCCCAAGGCCTATGGCAAGGGCAAATACAAAGTCATCGAAGCGGCTCCGGGCCGCTACGTCAAGGCAAAAGCTTAATCACTGGAGGTCAAAATGGAAGACATCGTTATCGTCGCCGCCACACGCACTGCCGTTGGCAAGTTTGGTGGCACTCTCGCCAAAACCCCCGCCACCGAACTCGGTGCGGTCGTCATCAAGGACATCCTCAAGCGCAGTGGCCTGGCTGCCGACCAGATTGGCGAAGTCATCATGGGCCAGGTGCTGGCGGCGGGAGCGGGCCAGAATCCGGCGCGCCAGGCGCTCATCAAAAGCGGACTGAACCAGGGCACGCCCGGCCTGACCATCAACGCGGTGTGCGGCTCCGGTCTGAAGGCCGTGATGCTGGCGGCGCAGGCGGTGGCCTGGGGCGACAGCGAGATCGTGATTGCCGGCGGCCAGGAGAACATGAGTGCTGCACCGCACGTGCTGATGGGCTCGCGCGAAGGCCAGCGCATGGGCGACTGGAAGTTGACCGATTCCATGATCGTTGACGGCCTGTGGGACGTGTACAACCAGTACCACATGGGCATCACGGCCGAGAACGTGGCCAAGAAATACGGCATCAGCCGCGAGGCGCAGGATGCGCTGGCGCTGGCCAGCCAGCAAAAGGCGGCGGCCGCGCAGGATGCCGGCAAGTTCAAGGATGAAATCGTACCGCTCAGCATCGCGCAAAGAAAGGGCGACCCCCTCGTTTTTGCGGCCGACGAATTCATCAACCGCAAATCGACTGCCGAGGGCCTGGCGGCCCTGCGCCCCGCGTTCGACAAGGCCGGTGGCGTCACTGCGGGTAATGCCTCGGGCATCAATGACGGTGCCGCCGCCGTGATGGTCATGACGGCCAAAAAGGCGGCCGCGCTGGGGCTCAAGCCCCTGGGCCGCATTGCCAGCTTCGGCACCAGCGGGCTCGATCCGGCTTACATGGGCATGGGCCCGGTACCTGCGTCCACCAAGGCCCTGCAGCGCGCCGGCTGGAAGGCGGCCGACCTCGATTTGCTGGAAATCAACGAAGCCTTCGCCGCGCAGGCTTGCGCCGTGAACAAGGAAATGGGCTGGGACACCTCCAAGGTCAACGTCAATGGCGGCGCGATTGCCATTGGCCACCCGATTGGCGCCTCCGGCTGCCGTATTCTGGTGACGCTGCTGTACGAAATGCAAAAGCGCGACGCCAAAAAAGGCATCGCATCGCTGTGCATCGGTGGCGGCATGGGAGTTGCCCTAACTATCGAGCGCTGATTTTGTAGCCCACAATGGCCATGGGTTGGAGTAGTCAACACTTTCAGCCCATAGTCCCCGTGCAATGGTCGTAACATGCTATTAAATTTATAGCGAACAGGGTGAAAAAGGAGCAAATCATGAGCAAGAAAGTAGCATATGTCACCGGTGGTATGGGCGGCATCGGAACCGCCATTTGCCAGCGTTTGCACAAGGAAGGCTTCGCGGTCATCGCGGGCTGCGGCCCGACCCGTGATCACGCCAAGTGGCTGGATGAGCAAAAGGCACTGGGCTTTACGTTCCATGCCTCGGTTGGCAATGTGGGGGATTGGGATTCCACGGTGGCCGCGTTTGAAAAGGTCAAGGCGGAGCATGGCCCGGTGGCGGTGCTGGTGAACAACGCCGGTATCACGCGCGACGGGCAATTCCGCAAGATGAGCAAGGCCGACTGGGATGCCGTGATCTCGACCAACCTGAACAGCATGTTCAACGTGACCAAGCAGGTCATTGACGGCATGATCGAAGCCAACTGGGGGCGTGTCATCAACATCAGTTCGGTCAACGGCCAGAAAGGCCAGTTTGGCCAGGTCAACTACTCCACGGCCAAGGCGGGCCTGCACGGCTTCACCATGGCGCTGGCGCAGGAAGTGGCGGCCAAGGGGGTGACGGTCAACACCGTGAGCCCGGGCTACATCGGCACCGACATGGTCAAGGCCATCCGCCAGGACGTGCTCGACAAGATTGTCGCGACCGTGCCTGTCAAGCGTCTGGGTAGCCCGGAAGAAATTGCCTCCATCATCGCGTGGATCGCGTCAGATGATGGCGGCTATGCCACCGGGGCCGATTTCTCGGTCAACGGTGGCTTGCACATGGGGTGAGCCTTACTGCATATTTCCCATTTTTTGAAAACCCGCTTCGGCGGGTTTTTTTGTCATCACGGAATCGTTCAAACCAAAAGAGGTCTGCCAAATGAGTGAAACACTGGTGGCGGCAAAACGTCCGCTTTATAAATCCCTTTACGTGCAGGTGCTGGTGGCCGTGGTCATCGGTGTCGTCCTGGGCCACTTCTACCCGCAGTTCGCGGCGCAGATGAAGCCACTCGGAGATGGTTTCATCAAGCTGATCAAAATGATCATCGCCCCGATTATTTTCTGCACCGTGGTGGTGGGGATTGCGGGCATGGAGGACATGAAGAAAGTGGGCAAGACCGGCGGCCTGGCCTTGCTCTACTTCGAGGTCATGAGCACTGTCGCGCTGATCGTGGGACTGGTCATCGTTAATCTGTTGCGGCCGGGCTCGGGCATGAATGTGGACGCCTCCACGCTCGACACGAAAAGCATCGCCGCGTACACCGAGCCCGGCAAGATGCAGGGCACGGTCGATTTTCTGCTCAACGTGATCCCGAACACCGTGGTCGACGCATTTGCCAAGGGTGAAATTCTGCAGGTGCTGCTGTTTGCGATCATGTTCGGCTTTGCGCTGCACAAGTTTGGCGGGCGTGGCACGCTGGTGTTCGATGTCATCGAAAAAACCTCGCACGTGTTGTTCTCCGTCGTCGGCATCATCATGAAGGTGGCCCCCATCGGCGCCTTTGGCGCGATGGCTTTCACGATCGGCAAATACGGCATCGGCTCGCTGTTTTCGCTGGGCAAACTGATGGGCACGTTCTACCTGACCTGTCTGATTTTCGTCTTTGTGGTGCTCGGTATCGTTGCGCGCCTGAACGGCTTCAGCATCTGGAAGTTCGTCAAGTACATCAAGGAAGAACTGCTGATCGTGCTGGGCACTTCATCGTCCGAGTCGGTGCTGCCGCGCATGATGGAAAAAATGGAGAACCTCGGTGCCAACAAGACAACGGTCGGCCTGGTGATTCCGACCGGTTATTCGTTCAATCTGGACGGCACATCGATCTACCTGACCATGGCCGCCGTCTTCATTGCGCAGGCCACCAACACCCCCATGACATTGATGCAGGAGATTACCCTGCTGATGGTGCTGCTGCTCACCTCCAAGGGCGCGGCCGGCGTCACCGGCAGCGGCTTCATCGTGCTGGCGGCCACGCTGTCGGCCGTGGGTCACGTGCCGGTGGCCGGCCTGGCGCTGATTCTGGGCATCGACCGCTTCATGTCAGAGGCACGCGCGTTGACGAATCTGGTGGGCAATGGTGTGGCTACCATCGTGGTGGCCCGGTGGACGGGCGAACTCGATACCGAGCGGCTGCACGCGGGGCTGAATAACGAAACCTGGGTCGAAGCCGAGATGCCCGAAGTCTTGCTCGACCGCAAAGTCGAGCACATGGGGGTGACGAGCCGGTAGCCGGGCGCCGGCGCGAGTCAGGCTGCGTGCTACTTCTTTGCCCGCAGCACGGCGGCGCGCAGCAGCACCAGCCGGTCGTTGCCAAAGTACATGTCGTCGCCGACAAAAATAGTGGGCGAGCCGAAGCCGCCGCGCCGGATCAACTCCCCGGTATTGGCCTTGAGCTGTTCCTTTATTGCGGGCTGCGCAATACCGGCAAAAAAATCGTCGGGCGCGACCCCTGCCTGCTGGCAGGCCCGTGCCAGCACAGCGTCCTGCGAGATGTCTTCGTCGCGCTGCCAGTAGGCTTCAAACACGGCCGTGGCAAACGGGACCAGCTTGTCTTGCGGTGCCAGCCACAGGCAGCCACGCATGGCCTTGACGCTGTTGACCGGAAAGACGGTGGGCGGCATCATGATCTTCAAGCCTGCCGCGCGCGCCCAGTCCTGCAGGTCCTTGAGCATGTAGTCGCGCTTGGGCGGCACCGGGTTGTCGCGCTGCGCGTACACGCTCTGGTTGACACTGTTGAACACGCCGCCCACGAGGATCGGCCGCCAGCGGATGGGCACGTCCAGCTCGCGGGCGAGCGGCTGGATGTTGTGGAAAGCAAGGTAGGTCCAGGGGCTGGAACAGTCGAAGAAAAATTCAATCATGAACGGGCTCCGCGATGCGGTCGAACGAGGTTCAGATGAGCTTGTGCGCACCGCCGCGCACGCTTTGCGCGGTCTGCCCGAAAAGCGCCTTGCGCGCTTCCTCGGTCAGGCCCGGCGCGCGCAAGTCCTTGCCCAGATCGAGACCGCGCTTGACGGCCGGGCGCCGGAACAGCGTGTCGTACCAGCGCCGGATATTCGGGAAATCTTCCAGCGCGACTTGCTGTGCCTTGTACGTGCGCACCCATGGAAAGATGGCCATGTCGGCGATCGAGTAGGCCGCACCCGCCACAAAGGCACCGGTGCGCGCGAGTTGCGCGTCGAGCACACCGTACAGGCGATCCACCTCGTTGCCGTAGCGCTCGATCGCGTAGGGGATTTTCTTGGGCGCGTACAGCAGGAAGTGACCGTTTTGCCCGGCCATCGGGCCCAGGCCCCCCATTTGCCACATGAGCCACTGCAGAACCTGGTAGCGATCACGTAGATCAGCGGGCAGGTAGCGGCCCGTCTTTTCAGCCAGATAAATCAGGATGGCGCCGCTCTCGAACACCGACACCGGCGCGCCGCCGCCCGCAGGCGCATGGTCCACGATGGCGGGCATGCGGTTGTTCGGGCTGAGGGCCAGAAATTCCGGCGTGAACTGCTCGCCCTTGCCGATGTTGACCGGGACCAGCCGGTAGGGCAGTGCGCATTCCTCCAGCATGATGGAAATTTTCCAGCCATTCGGGGTGGGCCAATAGTGCAGGTCGATCATCCAGGTTCCTCAAGGTGCATCTTGCAGCGTGAGTGACGGTGCCGTCATCACGCGCACGGTGCTTTGCAGGCCGTTCAGAAGGTGGTTGGCGAAGTAGCTGCTTTGGGTGTCGGGCTCCAGTGCTGCCAGCACCAGGCTGCCCAGCGGCTGGTTCACCGGAACGTAGTAGCTGCCGCGTGGTGCGTCGACCACCCCGCGCACCAGATCGACGGCGACTCGGGTGGCCGGTTGACTGCCGGCAATGGCGCCGCGCGCGTCCTGCCGCGCGACCGCGGATCGCGCCGTTTCCCGATAGCTCTCGCCCAGGACGGTGCCGGGCTCGGCGACCTGCATGACCGGGATGCCCAGCAGACGCAGGCGGTCCACCGCCACGGTGGAGGCGGCCGACAGCAGGTAGCCGCAGGGGCGCATGCGGCTTTTCAGGGGGCGCAGCTGCAAGGCGGAGGTCCAGTCGACGGTAATCGTGCGGTCCAGCCCGGTTTGGGGGTCGAGCATGATCAGGTCGCGCCGGGTAGGGGTGGGTGCCACCTCGATCACCGCCTCTTCATTGCACGCCTTGGCGCTGACCTCGCGTTCCACATACGAGCGCAATTGCACCAGATCGTTGGCACGACGCGCCGTGCTGCCCAGCACGGATGTAATGGCGGTCACGTCGGTGTGGACCCGGCGCTGGATGTGCAGCCGGCCAATGCCGACGCCGCGGGTTTCGATCAGCAGGCTGACCGCGTTTTCCAGCCCCCCGACGTTGAGCTCCGTATCCGGCTGGGTGCCGCCCATGAAGACGCGCTTGTCGTCCGGGTCCGCGGAGGTGGTGTAGTACCACTCGCTGCTCAAGGACTGCTCCTTGAGCGCCGCCACGACGGGCTGGCGGAACCATTCCTCGGACGCCTTGGTCACGAACTCGGGCAGATCGGCGGTGGTGGCGTACTGCAGCAGGGCGTCGAAGCGCTGAATGGCGCCAAACTTTTGCAGATAGCGGCCGGCCACGGTGTATTCGTGTGCATCGATGATCACCATCGGGCGGTAGTCGCGCGCGAGTTTGGCCAGTGCACGTGCCTCCGGCGTCTTCAGCAGCAGGTGGTCGCGGTTCATGTCAATCCCGTTCGCCGTCGCGCGCTGGCCCGCGGCGGCACCGTCGGGGTTGGCACGCGGCACGATGATCACGTTGATGTGATCCAGCAGCGGCTGTAGCGGGCCCTGCACCAGTTCACGTGCAATGACGAGCAACGCCTCACTGCCGGCGGGCTCGTTGCCATGCTGCTGGCCGATGAGCAGCACGGTGGGGCGTGCGGCTGCCAGCACCGTCGCGGCATCCGTGCTCGAAGCCCGGGTCACGATCAGCGCCTCGAGCGGCTCGCCGCGCTGCGACGGGCCCAGCGACAACACGGCCGCCTTCGGGCCGGCAGTCTGGGCCGACTGCCGCGAGAGGTCGCGCAACCATGTCTGGACTTCCGCGTTCGAGGTGAAGCTGGTGCGTCCGGGCGCCAGCCCCGGCGTACTGTAAACAACGGCGGGGTCGGGAAAGCGCGCCGCCACGGCGGCGCCATAGGGCGCCGCGGCTGGCCCGTTCGGTGCTGCCCCGATAGGCGTGACCTGCACCGGCACTGGCGTGGCCGGGGAGGGGGCCCGTGGCGCCGTGGCGGGCACCGTGGGGGCGGCCGTCGCGGGCTGGGTCGTGTCAGGCCATTGCGGCAAGGGAACGGAGGTGCAAGCCGCCAGCAGCAGCGCTGCTGCCGCCATCCACCACGAGCGCCGCCGGAGCGCGCACAGGCCTTCAGCAGGGCCAGCGGGGCGCGTGTTTGGTGCTGTCTGTCGTGTCATCGTCCAGGTCTCTTTGGCCATCACTTTGCGTTTCTCGATTACCGGGCCGTGCACCGGGTGAGCGCGCAGCCGCGTCGCAGGATATTACCCGCCCCGGCGCTGGCACCCGACCGCTGGGATAATTGAGGCCATGCCGACTTTGCCGATGCCTGTTGCCTTGCCACCTTCAACGCTGTCCGTGGCCCCCATGATGGCGTGGACGGACAGGCATTGCCGCTATTTCCACCGCCTTCTCTCCAGCCAGGCCCTGTTGTACACCGAGATGGTCACCACCGGGGCACTCGTGCATGGCGACGTTGCGCGGCACCTGCAGCACGACGCGGACGAGCATCCCGTGGCGCTGCAACTGGGCGGCAGTGAACCTGCGGATCTGGCGCACAGCGCCCGGCTCGGTGAGCAATGGGGCTACGACGAAATCAATCTCAATTGCGGCTGCCCGTCGGAGCGGGTGCAGCGTGGCGCTTTCGGCGCCTGCCTCATGGCCGAGCCGCAACTGGTGGCAGATTGTGTCCGGGCGATGGTGGACGTGGTGTCCGTGCCTGTCACGGTGAAACACCGCATTGGCGTCGACCGGACCGAGAGCTACGACTTTGTCCGCGACTTTGTGGGGACGGTCAGCGAGGCCGGTTGCCTCACCTTCATCGTCCACGCCCGCAACGCCTGGCTGAAAGGCCTGTCCCCCAAGGAGAACCGTGAATTGCCGCCGCTGCGCTACGAGCTGGTGCATCGCCTCAAGCGCGAGTTTCCGGCACTGACGATCTGCATCAATGGCGGCATCACCGGCAGCGAGCAGGTGGCGCAGCAACTGCAGACTCTCGATGGCGTGATGATTGGGCGCGAGGCCTATCACAACCCCTGGTGGCTGGCGCAATGGGACGAGCAGTTTTTCCATCGCTCGGCGCGCGCAGCGCTCACGCGCGAGGCGGTTGAGGAGCAGATGACCGACTACATGGCGCGCGAGGCGAAGTTGCATGGCACGCCATGGAGCGCCATCGCACGCCATATGTTGGGCCTGCGTCACGGCCTGCCAGGGTCGAGGCACTGGCGGCAAGTGTGGAGCGATCATCGGCTCAAGGCGTTGCCTGCGCGCGACGTGATGGCGTTGGCGCATGAGATGGTGCAAAACAGCCCGCCCGAGTGCGCCACAGCTTGATCTCCAGCCCGTCGCCCCAAGACAATGCTAGAAAGAGTGTGTTTTTTAGAACTTTTTTCACGTTTGATGGTCTATTCATCAGTCCCATGGGGGTATACATTGAGGGCTGTGCGGTAAGGCAGAGTGGGCCGTCACCACTGCAGTGATGGTGCCATTCGACCGCCGCTTGTGAAGGAGGTCTTATGGATGTCGTCCGCAACTTTCTGGCACGTTACGAGCAGTCTCGGGAGGAGGAGCTGTCGCTCGAAGATTATTTGGAGCTGTGCAAGAAAGATCCCCTTGTCTACGCCACCTCGGCCGAGCGCATCCTGGCGGCCATCGGCGAGCCCGAGATGTTCGATACGCGCCATGACCAGCGGATGTCGCGCATCTTTGGCAACAAGGTTGTCAAGATTTACCCGGCCTTTCGGGACTTCTACGGGCTGGAAGACCCGATCGAGCAGGTCGTGTCGTACTTCCGCCATGGCGCCCAGGGGCTGGAAGAGAAGAAGCAGATCCTGTATCTGCTGGGACCGGTCGGCGGCGGCAAGTCGTCGATCGCCGAGCGGCTCAAGCAACTGATGGAGCAGGTGCCGTTCTACGCCCTCAAGGGCTCCCCCGTGAACGAATCTCCGCTGGGCCTGTTCAGCAATACCGAAGACGCGCCGGTGCTGGAGTCCCAGTACGGCATCGCGCCGCGCTACCTGCAGCGCGTCATGTCGCCCTGGGCCGTCAAGCGCCTGGAGGAATACGGCGGTGACATTCGCAAGTTCCGCGTGGTCAAGCGTTTCCCGTCGATTCTCAAGCAGTGCGCCATCGCCAAGACCGAACCGGGCGATGAAAACAACCAGGATATCTCGTCGCTGGTCGGCAAGATCGACATCCGCAAGCTGGAAACCTTTGCACAGGACGACCCGGACGCCTACAGCTATTCCGGCGGCCTGTGCCTGGCGAACCAGGGCCTGCTGGAGTTCGTCGAAATGTTCAAGGCGCCGATCAAGGTGCTGCATCCTCTGCTCACCGCGACGCAGGAGGGGAACTTCAAGGGCACGGAGGGCTTCGGCGCGATTCCGTTCGACGGCATCGTGATGGCGCACTCCAACGAGAGCGAGTGGAAGGCCTTCAAGAACAACAAGAACAACGAAGCCTTTCTGGACCGGATCTACATCGTCAAGGTGCCGTACTGCCTGCGGGTCTCCGATGAGGTCAAGATCTACGAAAAGCTGATCCGCAACTCATCGCTGTCGCACGCGGTCTGCGCGCCCGGCACCTTGAAGATGATGGCGCAGTTCGCCGTGCTGACCCGACTGAAAGAGCCCGAAAATTCGAGCATCTTCAGCAAACTGATGGTCTACGACGGCGAGAACCTGAAGGACACCGACCCGAAAGCCAAGAGCTACCAGGAATACCGCGACTACGCCGGCGTGGACGAAGGCATGAGCGGCGTCTCGACCCGCTTTGCGTTCAAGATCGTGTCCAAGGTGTTCAATTTCGATTCCACCGAAATCGCGGCCAACCCCGTGCACCTGATGTATGTGCTGGAGCAGCAGATCGAGCGCGAGCAGTTTCCGCCGGAAACCGAGCAGAAATACCTGGGCTTCATCAAGGAGCAGCTCGCGGTGCGCTATGCCGAATTCATCGGCAAGGAAATACAAACGGCGTACCTGGAGTCCTATTCCGAATACGGCCAGAACATCTTCGACCGCTATGTGACGTATGCGGACTTCTGGATCCAGGATCAGGAGTTCCGCGATACCGACACTGGTGAGCTGTTCGACCGGGCGGCGCTCAACGCCGAGCTCGAGAAGATCGAAAAGCCGGCCGGCATCAGCAACCCGAAGGACTTCCGCAACGAGATCGTCAATTTCGTGCTGCGCGCGCGCGCCAGCAACGCCGGCAAGAATCCGGTCTGGACCAGTTACGAGAAGCTGCGCAGTGTGATCGAGAAGAAGATGTTCTCGAACACCGAGGATCTGTTGCCGGTGATTTCGTTCAACGCCAAGGCGAGCGCCGACGAGCAGCAAAAGCACGAGGACTTCGTCAACCGCATGGTGGCCAAGGGCTATACCCCGCGGCAGGTGCGCCTGCTGTGCGACTGGTACCTGCGGGTGCGCAAGAGCTCTTGATGCCGACCTGAGGCCACCATGCTCCACCAAATCATCGATCGGCGCCTGTCGGGTAAGAACAAGTCGATCGGCAATCGCGAGCGCTTTCTGCACCGCTACCGCGGGCAGATCCGCGAGGCTGTGCGCCGCGCCGTGAGCGGGCGCAGCATCCGGGACATGGAGCAGGGCGAAGACATCACGCTGCCAAGGCATGACGTGTCCGAGCCGGTGTTCGGGCATGGCCCGGGCGGCACGCGCGAGAGCGTGCACCCCGGTAACCAGGAATATGTGCGCGGCGACCGCATCGAGCGGCCGGCCGGCGGTGGCGCGGGTGGGGCCGGCAGCGGGGCGAGTCCGGACGGCATGGGCGAGGACGATTTCGTGTTCCGCATCACGCGCGAAGAGTTCATGCAGTACTTTTTCGACGACCTCGCGCTGCCGCATCTGGTGCGCACGCAGTTGCTGCCCGATGCGCCGGAGTGGCAGTCGCGGCGCGCCGGTTTCATCTCGGAGGGAACGCCGACCAATCTGCATGTGGTGCGCTCGATGCGCATGGCGCTGGGCCGCCGGATTGCCATGGGGGGCGATGTGCGCCGGCGCCTGCGTGAGCTGGAGGCACGGCTGGCGACGGCCTTGCGCCACGCCCAAACGCCGCATACCGAAATCCTTGCCCTGAAAGCACAAATCGAAGCGCTGCGGCGCCGGCTCGGCCAGATTCCGTTTCTCGACCCGTTCGACCTGCGCTACCGCAACCGGGTCCGGGTGCCACTGCCCACGGCCAAGGCGGCGATGTTCTGCCTGATGGACGTGTCCGGTTCGATGGACGAGGCGCGCAAGGACATTGCCAAGCGCTTCTTCATCCTGCTGTACCTGTTTTTGACGCGGCATTACGAGCGCACCGATGTGATTTTCATCCGCCATCACACGCAGGCCTCGGAAGTCTCCGAGGAGGAGTTCTTCCAGTCTACCGAGAGCGGGGGCACGGTGGTGTCCAGCGCCCTGACGCTGATGCACGAGATCATCCAGGCGCGCTACCCGTCGAACCAGTGGAATATCTACGGCGCGCAGGCCTCGGACGGCGACAACTGGCACCAGGACTCGGCCAAATGCCGGGAACTGCTGTCCGACAGGCTGCTGCCGCTGACCCGCTATTTCGCCTATGTCCAGGTGGCCGATGAGGACCAGAACCTGTGGCAGGAATACAGCCTGGTGCAGGCGGCGCACCCCAACTTCGCCATGCAGAAAATCTCCGGGCCGTCCGAGATCTACCCGGTGTTCCGCGAGCTGTTCAAGAAAACGACCACGCCATGACCGTGCCCACCTTCCAGGTACCCTCAGACGAGCCGGCCGGGCCGCCCACAGGGCCGCGAACCGTTGGTCGCCGCACGCCGCTGCCGTGCCCGTCCGACTGGTCGTTCGAGCTGATCGAGACGTACCACGCCGAGATTGCGCGCATGGCCCAGCGCTTCGGGCTGGACACCTACCCGTTGCAGCTGGAGGTCATCAGCGCCGAGCAGATGATCGACGCCTACGCTTCGGTCGGCATGCCGGTGAACTATCGGCACTGGTCGTATGGCAAGCAGTTCATCGCGACGGAAAAAAGCTATCGCCGCGGACAGATGGGGCTGGCCTATGAGATTGTCATCAACTCCAACCCCTGCATTGCCTACCTGATGGAGGAAAACACGATGCCGATGCAGGCGCTGGTGATGGCGCATGCCTGCTATGGCCACAACTCCTTTTTCAAGGGCAACGACCTGTTTCGCATGTGGACCGACGCCACCTCGATCATCGACTACCTGGTGTACGGGCGGGCCTACATCGCCGAGTGCGAGGAGCGCTACGGGCTGGACGCGGTGGAGGAACTGCTGGATTCCTGCCACGCCCTGATGAGCCACGGGGTGGACCGCTACCGGCGCTCGCAAAAGCGCTCGCTGGCCGAAGAGGAAGCACTGCGCAAGGACCGCGAAGCCTACCTGCAGCAGCAGGTGAACGACCTGTGGCGCACCCTGCCGAAGGCAGCCGAAAAGCAGGTCGAGAAAAAGAGCCGGCGCTTTCCGGCCGAGCCGCAGGAAAATATCCTGTACTTCATCGAGAAAAACGCCCCGTTGCTTGAGCCCTGGCAGCGCGAGGTGATTCGCATCGTGCGCAAGATTGCGCAGTATTTCTACCCGCAGCGCCAGACCCAGATCATGAACGAAGGCTGGGCCACGTTCTGGCACTACACGCTGCTCAATGCCATGTACGATGAGGGCCAGTTGACCGACGGCTTCATGATCGAGGTGCTGCGTTCCCACACCAATGTGATCTACCAGCCTCCGGTCACACACCCGGGCTACAGCGGCATCAATCCCTATGCGCTGGGTTTTGCGATGTTCAGCGACCTGCGCCGCATCTGCGAGAACCCGACCGAGGAGGACCGGACCTGGTTTCCCGACATCGCGGGGTCGCCCTGGCTGCAGACGCTCGACTACGCGATGCGTCATTTCAGGGACGAGAGCTTCATCGGCCAGTACCTGTCGCCCCATCTGATGCGCGAGATGCGGCTGTTCTCCATCGTCGATGACGCATCGCAAAACGAGCTCGAAGTCGCCGCCATCCACGACGAGCGCGGCTACCGTCATGTGCGCGAAGCGCTGGCGCGTCAGAACGACCTGAGCTACCGCGAGCCCAACATCCAGGTCTGGAACGTCGATTTGCGCGGTGACCGCTCCCTGACCCTGCGCCACACGCGCCACAATGACCGCCCGCTCAACGAGGAGGCGCAGGAAGTCCTCAAGCACGTGGGTCGGCTGTGGGGGTTTCGCGTGCGGCTGGAGAGCGTGGACAAGCACGGCAAGGTGATGCAGCAGTGGGAGGTCACGCCAACCCTGCCGCCCGTGTCCTGACGGCTGTGCGGTGCCCGCTGCGGCACCTTTCCGGCGCCCGTGCCGGCTCAGGCCATGTCTTCGATGATCAGCGGGCGGTATTTCTGCGCATAGGAAAACGGCACGCTGCGCACCGTTTCCATGATCCGCGGGGTGTCCTTTTCGGACGGCACATGGATCATCACCGCGCAGTGCCCCTGCCGCGCGAATTTTTCGTATTCGCGCACCGTGTCGCTCTCGGACCCTACCGAAGGCAGCGGGTTGGTGTCGTCGCGTACGGTCTTGCGGATCTGCCCGAGGATGACCTCGGGCGTGAGCAGCATGAGTTCGCGGTCGCTGTAGCCGCTCGCACGCAGATTGCGGTCGAGCGTTTCAGCATCCTCGAGTTTGGGCAGCATCACGAACAGATAGCCGGTGGGGTAAAACACCCCGCGCATCGTCAGCATGCTCGATTCCATTGAAAACGGCTTCATGGCATTCCTTTCGGCCGCATTGCGCGCCATCAGACACTACTCGTTCAATTTAGTTGCTGGGCCGATGGAATTCAAACTTCCCGCTCTTTTCGGCAAGGGCAATGGCGGCCCACGCCTAAGCATCGGCTTCTTCGGCCAGCCAGAAAAATTCAACTTGACAGTTCTGTTTTTTGCCGCGACATTTCAGCCATCAAAAATGCACCTTTACGAAGGAACTGCCATGGTCATACAGGACGAAGTCTGGTTGTTGACGTTGACGGGGATCTCAGTGGTCGCGCTGGCGTTCATTTACGTGATCGCCCAGGCGGGCAAGTCGGCCGATTCGGCTCAGGTGCAAAAGAGGGCCCATGCGATCCGACGATGGTGGCTCCTCGCGTTGGTTCTGCTCGGTGTCGGCGTGGCGTATGCGACCCTGAGCCCCTTTCCGATCGCCAACCAGCGCGTGCAGGCGCCAGCCGCACAGATCGTCAACGTGATCGGGCGCCAGTGGAACTGGGAATTGAGCCAGAGCCAGGTGCGGGCGGGCACGCCGGTGGAATTCAACGTCACCAGCGCCGATGTCAACCATGGCTTCGCGATCTACGGCCCGGGCGACCGGATCGTCACGCAGACCCAGGCGATGCCCGGCTTCAGCAATCGGCTGCTCCATACCTTCACCGAGCCCGGCAAGTACCGGGTCATGTGTCTGGAATATTGCGGTTTGGCGCACCACGGAATGGTCACCGAGTTCGAAGTCGTAGCGGCCGATAAAGGAGCGCAACCATGAGCACAATGCAGCTGTACCCGGCCGACGAGGCCCTGACGCGCAACGAGCGCATCGTCTTCAATTTGTATGTGGCTTCGGTGCTGCTCGTCTTTGTGCTGATGATGCTGCTGGGCTTGACGATGCGCCTGGCCCAGAGCACCTGGCTCGGCGTTCCGCTCGACGTTTTCTATCGGGTAATGACGGCGCACGGTGCCGGCATGGTGGGCACGATCGGGTTGGCGTCCAGCGTGGTGATGTGGTTTTTTCTGCGCAAGTATGTCAAGTTGACACTCGCGATCTTCGCTGCCAACTACGTGCTCTTCATACTCGGCGCGGTCGCTCTCCTGGCGGCGGTATTCATTGGTGGCTACGCCGGAGCGTGGACCTTTCTTTATCCGCTGCCGGTGCATTCAATGAATGTGTGGAGTCCGCATGCTGCCGCGCTGTTCATGCTCGGCTACCTGCTCATCGGCGTCGGCTTTCTGTTGTTCTACCTGGATGCGATGTGGGCCATCATCCGGGTTTACGGCAACCTCGGCCGCGCGCTGGGACTGCAGTGGCTGTTTGGCGGCGAGATCGACAAGTCGCATCCGAAGGCCGTGGTTGCGAGCACCATGGTGGCCATCACCAATTCGATCGGTGTGCTGGCTGGCGCGGTCGTGCTGGTGATGTGCCTGATCAACATCTATTTTCCGTCGGTCGGACTCAACGCACTGCTGGTGAAGAACCTGACCTATCTGTTCGGTCACATGTTCATCAACGCCAGCATCTATATGGGCGTGATCGCCGTCTATGAGATGTTGCCGCGCTACAGCGGCAGGCCGTACCCGATCTCGCGACCGTTCCTGTGGTCATGGGCGTCGAGCCTGGTGATGGTGCTGATCGTCTATCCACACCACCTGATGATGGATTACGCCATGCCATTCTGGATGCTGGTGATGGGCCAGATCATTTCCTACTGCGCCGGCCTGCCGGTGTTTACCGTGACGGTCTATGGTGCGTTGACCAATGTTTACCGTTCCGGCATGCGCTGGCGCATGCCGTCCAGTCTGCTGATGTTGTCCATGTTCGGGTGGGCGGCGGGCATCATCCCTGCCATCATCGATGGCACCATTTCCGTCAACAGGGTGATGCACAACACCCAGTGGGTGCCGGGTCACTTTCATTTCTATCTGCTGCTCGGTGTGCTGCCGATGGTGCTTGCGTTGATGTTTCACGTGATTGGCCAGCGTACGCCCGCTCGCGCAAGCGACAAGCTTGGCTTTCCACTCTATGTTTTTGGGGGCCTGGTGTTTGTCTTCGCATTCCTCGCGGCCGGCCATGAAAGTACGCCGCGGCGTTTCGCGGTCCATCTGCCGCAGTGGCTGCCGTACGACCAGGCCGGGGCCATCGGTGCAGCCTTGCTGATTACAGCGATGCTGGTGTTCGCTGTTCAAATCCTTGTCGGGCTGCTCAGGTCGCCTGGCCATGCCGACCCTGCGCGCGTTACTGGCTAGCCTGGCGTTCCTGCTGGCCGGTGGTGCCGTGTTCAGTGCAGCCACCGACCAGTTCCAGGCCTTTACCACCGAAGCCGCGCGGCGGCTTGCGGTGCAGCGGCATCCGGTCGAGATTCCTGCGGCGGGCCTGCAAACCCAGTCGGGCGCGCACATCCAGTTGAGCGATTTTCGCGGCAAGTGGCTTGTGATCGATTTCATCTACACGCGCTGCCCGAGCTATTGCATCGCGCTCGGCGGCGAATTCGCGCAATTGCAGGATCGTCTTGCCGGGCCAATCGCTCAGGGCAAGGTGCAGTTGCTGAGCATCAGTTTTGACCCGGATCACGATATCCCCTCGCAACTTGCGGCCTACCTGGCGCACTCACGCGACCGCGACCGCGGCCGTGGCTGGCTCGCCGCCAGGCCGATCGACCCTGACGGCCTGGCGCAGATCAAGCGTGCGTTCGGCGTCACCGTCATCGCCGACGGCCTCGGCGGCTACACCCACAACGCGGCAATCCATCTCGTCGACCCGCGTGGCCGGCTGGTCGGGATCTTCGATCTCGGTGACCCGGGGCCCGTCGCACAGGTCGTGTTGCAGCGCCTCGGCCGATGAACATGCACCTGCGTCACCCCGGCCGCTTCGCCGCGCTGGCGTTGCTGGTGCTGCTGGCGCCGCCGCTCAGGCACGCGCTCGAGTCGAGCATGACTGCACAGATGCTGCTGCAACTGCCATTGTTGATCGGCGTCGGTAGTCTGTTGGCGCAGGCGCTGCCGGCGCCGGGGCTGGCGCGAATCGCGCGCTGGAATCACCTCGGCATCAGCGGGCTGGTGCTCGCCAGCGTCGCCAGCGCATTCTGGATGCTGCCGCGTACGCTCGACGCCTCGGTGATCGAGCCACTGGTCGCCGCGGCCAAATATCTCTCGCTGCCGTTGCTCGTCGGGCTTCCGTTCGCGCTCAGCTGGCCGCGCATGAGTTTCATCGTGCGCGGTGTTTTTTTGCTTGAATTCATCGCCACGTTCTTCCGCCTGGGCTGGCTTTACCTGATCTCGCCCGAGCGCCTGTGCAACCTCTATCTGCTGGGCGATCAGCAGCGGCTCGGCAGGTACATGCTGGTGATTGGCTCGGTGCTGTTTCTCGGTGTCGCCGGCAAGCTCGTCTGGGGACGCTTTGAGCTGCCCGCGCGGCCGACTTTCCCGCCGTCCGAGGGCTGAAGCGCATCGGGCGCAGGGGCGCGAGTCCGATCAAGCCGCCGCTTCCAGCCCGTTCTTGAAGTGCTCGTGCATGCGCTGCACGGCCGCCGTGCTGTCGCGTGCGGCCAGCGCGGCCATGATGGCGCGGTGCTCGCGCAGGGACTCCTCGATCCGGCCCGACTTCAGCAGCGAGTTGTGGCGGTTCAGCTTCATGACCTTGCGCAGGTCGGCCACCATCTGGTCGCGCCAGCGGTTGTTGGCCACGGCCAGCAGTTGCATGTGAAAGCGCTCGTTCACGGCAAAGAACTGCTGGCGGTCCTCGTTGCCGGGCACGGCGGCAGCCTCCAGCTCCTGGTGCAGGGCCTGCAGTTCGCGCAGCTGCGCGTCGGTGGCCTGTGCCGCCACCACGCCGGCCGCGTCGGCTTCCAGCAGGCCGAGCAGGTGGTACACATCGGCCAGGTCGCGCTCGGACACTTCAGTCACGTAGGCGCCGCGGCGCACCTTCATGGTCACCAGGCCTTCGGCGGCGAGCACCTTGAGCGCCTCGCGCAGGGGCGTGCGGCTGATGCCGTATTGCTCGGCCAGCTTGAGCTCGTCAATCCAGCTGCCGGGCTCCAGCTCGCGGCTGAAAATGCGCTGGCGCAGCAGTTCGGCCACTTCTTCATAGAGTGCGCGGGGGGACAGGGAGGCAGCGACCATACGGTGAATTGTAGGCTCAAATGGGTATTCTGAATGAATAATTATAAATGATGTAAACTTGGCGCGATACAGAACCGACAATAGAACGACCACCGAGCGAGCCGTGCCATGAGCCCAAAGTCCCCTGAATTCAAATCCGCCAATCTCGATGATTGGGCCAAGGCCGCCGCCAGGTCCGCCCCCGGCGGCGATGTGAGCGCCCTGAGCTGGCACACGCCGGACGGCATCAGCGTCAAGCCGCTGTACACCGCGCAAGACATCAAGGATTTGCCGTACACCGACACGCTGCCCGGCTTCGAGCCCTATATCCGCGGCCCGCAGGCCACCATGTACGCGGTGCGGCCCTGGACCATCCGCCAGTACGCAGGCTTCTCCACGGCCGAAGAATCGAATGCGTTCTACCGCAAGGCGCTGGCCGCCGGCGGGCAGGGCGTGTCGGTCGCATTCGACCTGGCGACGCACCGCGGCTACGACAGCGACCATCCGCGCGTGACCGGCGACGTCGGCAAGGCCGGCGTGGCGATCGACAGCGTGGAGGACATGAAGATCCTGTTCGACCAGATCCCGCTGGACAAGGTGTCGGTCTCCATGACCATGAACGGCGCCGTACTGCCGGTGCTGGCCGGCTATGTGGTGGCGGCGGAAGAGCAGGGCGTGAGCCAGGACCAATTAAGCGGCACCATCCAGAACGACATCCTCAAGGAGTTCATGGTCCGCAACACCTACATCTACCCGCCCGAGCCGTCGATGCGCATCATCGGCGACATCATCGAGTACACGGCGCAGCACATGCCGAAGTTCAACTCGATCTCGATTTCGGGTTATCACATGCAGGAGGCCGGCGCGAACCAGGCGCTGGAGCTGGCCTTCACGCTGGCCGACGGCAAGGAGTATGTGAAGACCGCCATCGCCAAGGGCATGGACGTCGACGGCTTCGCCGGGCGCCTGTCCTTCTTCTGGGCCATCGGCATGAACTTCTACCTGGAAGTGGCCAAGATGCGCGCGGCGCGCCTGCTGTGGTGCCGCATCATGAAGGAGTTCAACGCGAAGAGCCCCAAGAGCCTGATGCTGCGCACGCACTGCCAGACCAGCGGCTGGTCCCTCACCGAGCAGGATCCGTACAACAATGTGGTGCGCACCACCATCGAGGCGATGGCGGCCGTGTTCGGCGGCACGCAAAGCCTGCACACCAACAGCTTCGACGAAGCCATCGCGCTGCCGACCGAGTTCTCGTCGCGCATCGCGCGCAACACCCAGCTCATCATCCAGGAGGAGACGCACATCACCAGCGTGGTGGACCCGTGGGCGGGCAGCTACATGATGGAAAAGCTCACGCAGGACATGGCCGATGCGGCCTGGGCCATTATTGAAGAGGTCGATGCCATGGGCGGCATGACCAAGGCCGTGGACAGCGGCTGGGCCAAGCTCAAGATCGAGGCCGCGGCGGCCGAGAAGCAGGCCCGCATCGATTCGGGCAAGGACGTGATTGTCGGCGTCAACAAATACAAGCTCAAGACGGAAGACGCGATTGAAACCCGCGACATCGATAACGTGGCGGTGCGTGACGGGCAGATCACGCGATTAAAAAATATCAAGCAAAATCGCGATGCAGCCCTTGTGCAGTCAGCACTGTCTGCTATCACTTCTGCAGCAGAGTCGGGCGCCGGCAATTTGCTGGACCTGACGATCCGCGCGATGCGCCTGCGCGCCACGGTGGGCGAGGTCAGCGATGCGATGGAGAAGGTTTACGGGCGCCACCGCGCCGATACGCAAAAGGTGACCGGTGTGTATGCAGCCGCTTATGACTCGGCCGAAGGCTGGGACAAACTCAAGGCCGAAATTGATCAATTCGCCCAGGATCAGGGCCGGCGCCCGCGCGTGATGATCTCCAAATTGGGCCAGGACGGCCATGACCGTGGCGCCAAGGTCGTCGCCACGGCCTTTGCCGACCTCGGCTTCGACATCGACATCGGCCCGCTGTTCCAGACGCCGGAAGAATGCGCGCGCCAGGCGATCGAGAACGACGTGCATGCCGTGGGCGTCTCCACGCTGGCGGCTGGCCACAAGACGCTGGTGCCGGCCATTCTGGCCGAGCTCAAAAAGCAGGGCGCCGATGACATCATCGTGTTCGTCGGCGGCGTGATTCCGCGCCAGGACTACGAGATGCTGTACGAGGCGGGCGTCAAGGGCATCTATGGCCCGGGCACGCCGATTCCGGCCAGCGCCAAGGATGTGCTGGAGCAGATCAAGGCTGCATTGAAGTGAGCCAGAGCGCACTGGTGGACGCAGTGCTGCACGGCGGGGCCAGCGTACAGCGCCGCGCCATCGCCAAGGCCATCACGCTGCTGGAATCCACCCGCGCCGACCACCGCGCGCAGGCCGACGAACTGCTCACGGCGCTGCTGCCGCACACCGGCAAGGCGTTTCGGCTGGGCATCAGCGGCGTGCCGGGCGTGGGCAAATCCACCTTTATCGAAGTGCTCGGCCTGTACCTGATCGAACAAGGCCACCGTGTTGCCGTGCTCACCATCGACCCGTCGTCCACGGTGTCGGGCGGCTCCATCCTGGGCGACAAGACGCGCATGGAAAAGCTCTCGGTGCACGAACGCGCGTATATCCGTCCAAGTCCGTCCAGCGGCACGCTGGGCGGTGTGGCCGAGAAAACGCGCGAGGCCATGCTGGTGTGCGAGGCCGCGGGCTACGACGTGGTCATCGTCGAGACCGTCGGTGTGGGGCAATCCGAGACGGCGGTGGCCGGCATGACCGACATGTTCGTGCTGATGCAGCTGCCCAACGCGGGCGACGATTTGCAGGCCATCAAGAAGGGCGTGATGGAATTGGCCGACCTGGTGGTCATCAACAAGGCCGACCTCGATGCCGATGCCGCGCGCCGCGCCCAGGCGCAAATCATGTCGGCGATGCGGCTGTTTGGCCTGGTGAACCATGCGATGGGACACGCCCAGGCGCAGGGCCCCGACAAGCAGTGGCATCCCCAGGTGATCCAGCTCAGCGCGCTGCACGGCAAGGGTGTGGCCGAATTCTGGGCGGCGGTCACGCAGTACCAGGCGCTGCAGGGCGCCAACGGACGGCTGGCGGCGCGCCGGCAACATCAGGCGCTGGCGTGGATGTGGGAGCGCATCGATGCGGGCCTGAAGCAGGCGTTCCGCCAGCATCCGCAGGTGCGCGAGCTGCTGCCGCAGCTGACCCGCGAAGTCGCCGAAGGCCGGCTGGCGGCCTCCACTGCAGCACGAAATCTGCTCGCAGCCCAGGACAGACGGGCATGATCCACTATCAATATTGAAGCAACGACGAAAACTGACCATGCAAAACATCCTCGAACAACTCGAAGCCAAGCGCGAACTCGCGCGCCTGGGCGGTGGACAAAAGCGCATTGATTCCCAGCACAAGAAGGGCAAGCTCACGGCCCGCGAGCGGCTGGAACTGCTGCTCGATGAGGGCACGTTCGAGGAATGGGACATGTTCGTGGAGCACCGCTGCAGCGACTTCGGCATGGCCGACAACAAGATTCCGGGGGACGGCGTGGTCACCGGCTACGGCATGATCAACGGCCGCCTGGTGTTCGTGTTCAGCCAGGACTTCACCGTGTTCGGCGGTGCGCTGTCCGAGGCGCATGCCGAGAAGATCTGCAAGGTGATGGACCAGGCCATGAAGGTCGGCGCGCCGGTGATCGGCCTGAACGATTCGGGCGGTGCGCGCATCCAGGAAGGCGTGGCCTCGCTGGGCGGCTACGCCGACGTGTTCCAGCGCAACGTGATGGCCAGTGGCGTGGTGCCGCAAATCAGCATGATCATGGGGCCGTGCGCGGGCGGCGCCGTGTATTCGCCGGCCATGACCGATTTCATCTTCATGGTCAAGGACAGCTCGTACATGTTCGTCACGGGCCCCGAGGTGGTCAAGACCGTGACGCACGAGGAGGTCACCGCCGAAGAGCTGGGCGGTGCGATCTCGCACACCACCAAGAGCGGCGTGGCCGACCTGGCGTTCGAGAACGACGTGGAGGCGCTGCTGATGTTGCGGCGCCTGTACAACTACCTGCCACTCAGCAACCGCGAAAAAGCCCCGGTGCGCCTGAGCGGTGATCCGGCGGATCGCATGGAGGCTTCGCTCGACACGCTGGTGCCCGACAACCCCAACCAGCCCTACGACATGAAGGAGCTGATCACCAAGACCGTGGACGATGGCGACTTTTTCGAGCTGCAGCCCGAGTATGCGAAGAACATCCTCATCGGCTTCGGCCGCATGGAAGGGCAGACCATCGGCATCGTGGCGAATCAGCCGCTGGTGCTGGCGGGCTGCCTGGACATCAAGAGCTCGATCAAGGCCGCGCGCTTCGTGCGCTTTTGTGACGCCTTCAATATCCCCGTGGTCACGTTTGTCGATGTGCCGGGCTTCATGCCGGGCACCGCGCAGGAGTATGGCGGCATCATCAAACATGGCGCCAAGCTGCTATTCGCCTACGCCGAATGCACGGTCCCGAAGATCACGGTGATCACGCGCAAGGCCTACGGCGGCGCCTACGATGTGATGAGCTCCAAGCACCTGCGCGGCGATGTCAACTTCGCCTGGCCGAACGCCGAAATCGCGGTGATGGGCGCCAAGGGCGCGGTGGAAATCATCTTCCGCGAGGACAAGAACGATCCTGTAAAACTCGCTGCACGCGAGGCGGAATACAAGGAGCGTTTCGCCAACCCGTTCGTGGCCGGTGCGCGCGGTTTCATCGACGATGTGATCCTGCCGCACGAGACGCGCAAGCGCATCTGCCGCAGCCTGGTGATGCTGCGCGAGAAGAAGATCGAGAACCCGTGGCGCAAGCACGGGAACATTCCGTTGTGACCATGGACATGAAGAGCTTTGCACTGAACCGCGTGGGTGAGAGCGGGCTGCCCGGGCACTTTGCTTCGTGTCCCCCGGCCTTTGGCCTCCTCCTTTACCTGCGCAAAGCACCCGGGCAGCCCGCTCTTGAAGTGGCGGGGTCGGCCGGCCTGCGCAAAACCCCCTTCGCAGCAACGGGCGCGGTGTGTCTGCCGCAGCGAAGTAAAGGAGGAGCCCGCAGGGCGGGGGACATGAGCGAAGGCGGATACACCGTGCCCGTTGCGGGCTCAGACACAGCCCTGATGACGCTTCAAGCCACTGCGCAAAGCACAAAACCTGATTCCCGAATAGGAGACTGCGAATGTTTACCAAAATCCTGATTGCCAACCGCGGTGAAATCGCCTGCCGCGTGATCAAGACGGCCCGCAAGATGGGCATCAAAACGGTGGCGGTGTATTCCGACGCCGATGCAGGCGCGCGCCACGTGGCGTTGGCAGACGAGGCCGTCAACATCGGCCCGGCACCCAGCCGCGAGAGTTACCTGGTGGCGGACAGGATCATTGCCGCTTGCAAGCAGACCGGCGCGCAGGCGGTGCACCCGGGCTACGGTTTCCTGAGCGAGAACGCGGACTTTGCCAGGCGGGTGGAGGAAGAAGGCATTGTCTTCATCGGCCCCAAGCACCATTCCATCGCGGCGATGGGCGACAAGATTGCGTCCAAGAAGCTGGCCAAGGAAGCCGGCGTGAACTGCATCCCCGGCGTCAACGAAGCGATTGAGACGGCCGAGCAGGCGGTCGAGATCGCCAAAGGCATTGGCTACCCCGTCATGATCAAGGCCAGCGCCGGCGGCGGTGGCAAGGGGCTGCGCGTGGCGTTCAACGACAAGGAAGCGTTCGAAGGCTTTACCAGCTGCCGCAACGAGGCGCTGAGCAGCTTTGGCGACGACCGCGTGTTCATCGAGAAGTTTGTCGAGGAGCCGCGCCACATCGAAATCCAGCTCATGGGCGACAGCCATGGCAACTGTGTTTACCTGAACGAGCGCGAATGCTCGATCCAGCGCCGGCATCAGAAGGTGATCGAGGAGGCACCGTCACCCTTCATCTCCGAGGCCACGCGCAAGGCCATGGGCGAGCAGGCGGTGGCATTGGCCCGCGCGGTCAAGTACCAGAGCGCCGGCACGGTGGAGTTCGTCGTTGGCCGGGACCAGAGCTTTTATTTCCTGGAGATGAATACGCGGCTGCAGGTCGAACATCCGGTGACCGAGTGCATCACCGGGCTGGACCTGGTGGAGCTGATGATCCGCGTGGCGGCCGGCGAGACGCTGCCGCTGGAACAAAAAGACGTGCAGCGCAGCGGCTGGGCCATCGAGTGCCGCATCAACGCCGAAGACCCGTTCCGCGGCTTTCTGCCGAGCACCGGCCGGCTCGTGCGTTTCCAGCCGCCGAAGGAGACGATGTTTGCGGCCGATCCTTCGCACCTGTATGGCGTACGCGTCGACACTGGGGTGCGGGACGGCGGCGAGATCCCGATGTTCTACGACTCGATGATCGCCAAGCTCATCGTGCACGGCAAGGACCGCCTCGACGCCATTGCGAAGATGCGCGAGGCGCTCAACGGCTTTGTGATTCGCGGCGTCGGCAGCAACATCCCGTTTCAGGCAGCGCTGCTGGCGCATCCCAAGTTTGTCGCCGGCGATTTCAACACCGGCTTCATCGCCGAGCACTATGCCAGCGGCTTCAAGGCGGAAGAGGTGCCACGCGACGACCCGAACTTCCTGGTGGCGCTGGCGGCGTTTGTGAACCGCCGCTATCGAGACCGCGCGACCGGCATCAGCGGCCAGATGCAGGGCCATGAAGTGGCAGTGGGTGAGGAGTTTGTGGTGGTCACGCTGGGCCAGCAGGGGCACCACCTCACCAGTCCGGTGCAGGTCACGGACTTTGAAGGAAAAACAGGCTCCAGCCATGTCCAGGTGGGCGCAAGCAGCTATAAGTTTTGTAGCAACTTCAGGCTCGGTTCGGTCCGCATTCGCGGCACCTGCAACGACCGGCCGTTCACGGCGCAGGTCGAGCGCGGCACGGGCAAGAACCCCCTGTCCATTCGCGTGGCGCACAGCGGCAGCCGCATCGACGCGCTGGTGCTGTCGCCGCGCGCGGCCGCGTTGTATGCGCTGATGCCCTACAAGGCGCCGCCCGACATGAGCCGCTACGTGCTCTCGCCCATGCCGGGCCTGCTGGTGGATGTGGCGGTGCAGCCGGGGCAGAAGGTGCAGGCGGGCGAGCGCGTGGCCGTGATCGAGGCCATGAAGATGGAAAACGTGCTGTTTGCGGTGGCCGACGGCGTGGTGGGCAAGGTGCTGGCGGCCAAGGGCGAAAGCCTGGCGGTGGACCAGCCGATCATCGAGTTTGCATGAACGCATGCATGAACGAAAATTGGGAGTTCACATGAGTCAGCGTCCTTTCAAAGTTCTCGGCATCCAGCAAATCGCCATCGGCGGCCCCAGCAAGGAGCGCCTGCGCACGCTGTGGGTGGACATGTTCGGCCTGGAAATCACGGGCAACTTTGTCTCGGAGCGCGAGAACGTGGATGAAGACATCTGCGCCATGGGTACGGGCCCGTTCAAGGTCGAAGTGGATCTGATGCAGCCACTTGACCCCGACAGGAAGCCGGCCGTCCACAGCACACCGCTCAACCATGTCGGGCTCTGGATCGACGACCTGCCCGGCGCGGTGCAGTGGCTCTCAAGCAGGGGCGTGCGCTTCGCGCCCGGCGGCATCCGCAAGGGCGCGGCGGGGTTCGACATCTGCTTCGTCCACCCCAAGGGCAACGACGAATTGCCGATTGGCGGTGAGGGGGTTCTGATCGAGTTGGTGCAGGCGCCGCCCGAGGTGGTCAGCGCTTTTTCCCGGCTGGCGCAGGCGGTATCCTGAGCGTTTGACGTGTAAAGACCACGCTGCGGGATTCACCCGAGAACACTTTCAGGGCTGCGAGGCTTAGACTGTTATTACTAGTCACCGTTTGTGCAAAGCACACCAGGGCAAGGAGACAGTTTTGCAGCCTACCGATATCGCGAATCCGTCCTATTTCCACAAGGTCGTCGATTGCCAGTGGGCCTGTCCGGCCCACACGCCCGTCCCCGAATACATCCGGCTGATCGGCCAGGGTCGCTACAGCGACGCCTACATGGTCAACTGGGTCTCCAACGTGTTTCCCGGCATCCTGGGGCGAACGTGCGACCGGCCCTGCGAGCCGGCCTGCCGGCGCGGCCGGGTCGAGGAAAGCAATGGCGAGCATCCCGAGCCGGTGGCGATCTGCCGGCTCAAGCGCGTGGCCGCCGACAACAAGGACGACGTGCGCGACCGCATGCCGATCCCGGTGGCGCCCGAGCTGCGCCGCAAGGGCAAGCGCATCGCCTGCATCGGCGCCGGACCGGCCTCGCTCACCGTGGCGCGCGACCTCGCGCCGCAGGGGTATCAGGTGACGGTGTTCGATGCCGAAGCCAAGGCCGGCGGCTTCATGCGCACGCAGATTCCGCACTTTCGCCTGCCCGAGGCGGTGATCGACGAGGAAACCGGTTATGTGCTGAATCTGGGCGTGGAATTTCGCAGCAGCCAGCACATCGCCTCCATGCGCGAGCTGTTGGCGCAGGGCTTCGATGCGGTTTTTGTTGGTTGCGGCGCGCCGCGCGGGCGCGACCTGGATATCCCGGGGCGTCGGGAGGCCACCGCGCACATCCATATCGGCATCGACTGGCTGGCCTCGGTCTCGTTCGGTCACGTCACCAGCATCGGCAGGCGTGTCATCGTGCTGGGCGGCGGCAACACCGCGATGGACTGCTGCCGTTCGGCGCGCCGCCTCGGCGGCGAAGACGTGAAGGTGATCGTGCGCAGCGGCTTCGAGGAGATGAAGGCCTCGCCCTGGGAGAAGGAAGATGCGATGCACGAGGGCATTCCGATCATCAACTTCCACGTGCCCAAAGCCTTCGTGCACGAAGGCGGCAAGCTCACGGGCATGACATTCGAAATGGTCAAGGCGGTGCGCGACGACAAGGGCCGGCGCGAGCTGGTGCCCACCGGCGAGCCCGACGTCTTCGTCGCCTGCGACGAGGTGCTGATCGCCGTGGGGCAGGAAAATTCGTTTCCGTGGATCGAGCGCGACTGCGGCATCGCCTTCGACGAGTGGGGCCTGCCGGTGCTCGACAAAAAGACCTTCCAGTCCAGCCTTGCGCACGTGTTCTTCGGTGGCGATGCGGCGTTTGGCCCCAAGAACATCATCACCGCGGTGGCCCACGGGCACGAGGCGGCGGTGTCCATCGACCGGTTGCTGCACGGCGAGGACATCCGCCAGCGGCCCGCGCCGCACGTGAATCTGCTGTCACAGAAAATGGGCATCCACGAATGGAGCTACGACAACGCGATCTCGGGCGATGCGCGCTTCAAGGTGCCCTGGGCCAAGGCCGAGAAGGCGCTGGCCAACATCCGTGTGGAGGTGGAACTGGGCTTTGACGCCGCCACCGCCTTCAAGGAGGCCGAGCGCTGTCTGAACTGCGATGTGCAGACCGTGTTCACCGACGGCAGCTGCATCGAGTGCGATGCCTGCGTGGACATCTGCCCCATGGACTGCATCACCTTCACCGACAACGGCGAGGAGGACGATCTGCGCACGCGGCTCAAGGCGCCTGCCGTAAATACCACGCAGGACCTGTATGTGTCGGGGCTGCTGAAAACCGGCCGGGTCATGGTCAAGGACGAGGACGTCTGCCTGCACTGCGGCCTGTGCGCCGAGCGCTGTCCCACGGGCGCCTGGGACATGCAGAAGTACCTGCTCATGGAAACTTACGCGGGCGAACGAGCGCGTGACCGCAAGAGCACCAGAGTCGGGGCACAGCGCATGGAGGCCAGGGCATGAAGCGCATCGAATCGGTGAACGACTTTGTCGTCAAGTTCGCCAACGTCAACGGCTCGGGCTCGGCCTCGGCCAACGAGCTGTTCGCCAAGGCCATTTTGCGCATGGGCGTGCCGGTCAGCCCGCGCAACATCTTTCCGAGCAACATCCAGGGCCTGCCCACCTGGTACGAGGCGCGCGTGTGCGAAAAAGGTTACCTCGGCCGGCGCGGCGGCGTGGACATGATGGTGGCGATGAACCCGCAAACCTGGGATGCCGATGTGGCCGAGGTCGACCCCGGCGGCTACCTGTTCTACGACAGCACGCGGCAATTGCCGCCCTCGAGCTTTCGCGAAGACCTGCACGTGATCGGCATGCCGCTCACCGCCATCTGCAACGCCACCTACGAGGACGCGCGCCAGCGCCAGCTGTTCAAGAACATCCTGTACGTGGGCGCGCTGTCGATGTTGCTGGGGATGGACGCGCAGGTCATCGAGACTCTGTTTTCCGAGCAGTACCGCGGCAAGGAGCGGCTGCTCGAGTCCAACGTGCGCGCACTGAATGCGGGCCGCGAGTTTGCGCGCGATCACCTGGACCCGATCGGCCTGCAGGTGCGCGCTTCCAAGAAAGTCGGCGAGCGCATCTTCGTGGACGGCAACAGCGCCGCGGCGCTGGGCTGCGTGTACGGCGGCGCCACGGTGGCGGCCTGGTACCCGATCACGCCGTCGTCCTCCGTGGCCGAGGCGTTCCAGAAGTATTGCAGCAAGCTGCGCGTGGAGCCGTCCACGGGCATGAACAAGTTCGCCATCGTGCAGGCCGAGGACGAGATCGCCTCCATCGGCATGGTGGTGGGGGCCGGGTGGAACGGTGCGCGTGCCTTCACCGCGACCTCGGGGCCGGGCGTGTCGCTGATGACCGAGTTCATCGGCCTGGCGTATTTCGCCGAGATCCCGGTCACCATCATCAACGTGCAGCGCGGCGGGCCGTCCACCGGCATGCCCACGCGCACGCAGCAGGCCGACCTGCTGTCGTGCGCCTACGCCTCGCATGGCGACACCAAGCACGTACTGCTGTTTCCCGAAGACCCGCACGAATGCTTCGAGCACGCGGCCGCCGCGCTGGACCTCGCCGACCGGCTGCAGACGCCGGTGTTCCTGATGACCGACCTGGACATCGGCATGAACCAGCGCCTGTGCGAGCCGTTTGTGTGGGACGATGCACGCCAGTACGACCGCGGCAAGGTCATGACGGCCGAAGAACTGGAGGCCGGCAAGGATTTCGGCCGCTATAAGGACGTGGACGGCGACGGCATCCCCTGGCGCACGCTGCCCGGCACGCACCCGAGCCGGGGCAGCTACTTCACGCGCGGCACCACACGCGACCCGTACGCCCGCTACTCCGAGCGCGGGCCGGACTATGTGTACAACGTGCAGCGGCTGCTGAAGAAGTTCGAGACCGCTGCCACGCTGGTGCCGCAACCCGTGCTGCGCAAGGCGGCGCGCAAGACGCGGCTCGGCGTCATCTACTTCGGTTCCACCTCGCCCGCGATGAACGAGGCGCTGGATTCATTGACGGAGGTGGGCATCCACCTGGACGCGCTGCGCCTGCGCGCCTTCCCGTTCCCCGAGAGTGTGGCGCAGTTCCTGGCCGAACACGAGTCCGTGTTCGTGGTCGAGCAGAACCGCGACGCGCAGATGCGCAGCCTGCTGGTGAATGAGCTGGAGGTGGATCCATCGCGCCTGGTGCGCGTGCTGCACTACGACGGCACGCCGATCACGGCGCGCTTCATCACCGAAGCCATCACCGACCACGTGCACGCCGAGGCGAGCACGCCCAAGCGCAAGGCGCGAAGCACCGTCCAGGAGCAAGCCGTATGACCTACCTCGCCAAACCCCGCCTGCACCATCCCGCGTTGCAGACCAACAAGGTCGGCTACACCCGGCGCGACTACGAAGGCAAGGTTTCCACGCTGTGCGCGGGCTGCGGCCACGACTCGATCTCGGCGGCCATCATCCAGGCCTGCTGGGAGCTCGACATCGAGCCGCACCGCGTGGCCAAGCTCTCGGGCATCGGCTGCAGCTCCAAGACGCCGGATTATTTTCTGGGCGCCTCGCACGGCTTCAACACCGTGCACGGGCGCATGCCCTCGGTGCTGACCGGCGCCAACCTGGCCAACCGCGACCTGCTGTACCTGGGCGTCTCGGGGGACGGCGACTCGGCCTCGATCGGCCTGGGCCAGTTTGCCCATGCGATGCGGCGTGGCGTGAACATGGTCTACATCGTCGAAAACAACGGCGTGTACGGGCTGACCAAGGGGCAATTCTCCGCCACCGCCGATCGCGGCTCCAAAAGCAAGAAGGGCGCGATCAACCGCGACAGCCCCGTCGACTTGATCGGCATGGCGCTGCAGCTCGGCGCCACCTACGTGGCGCGCAGCTTCTCGGGCGACAAGGCGCAACTGGTGCCACTGATCAAGGGCGCCATCGGCCACGGCGGCGCGGCCTTCATCGACGTCATCAGCCCCTGCGTCGCCTTCAACAACCACGCGGGCAGCACCAAGAGCTACGACTATGTGCGCGAGCACAACGAGGCCGTGAACCGCATCGACTTCATCACGCCGCGCAGCGAAATCACCACCGACTACGCGCCGGGCGAGGTGGTGGAGGTGCTGCAGCACGACGGATTGATGCTGCGCCTGCGCAAGCTGCACGAAGGCTACGACCCGACCGACCGGCTGGCTGCGATGAACCATGTGCAGATGCACCAGGCGCGCGGCGAGGTGGTCACCGGCCTGCTCTACGTCGACCCGGATGCCAGCGACCTGCACGCGGCGCTCAACACCAGTGCCACGCCACTCAACACGCTGGGGCGCGGGGATCTTTGCCCGGGCGCCCAGGCGTTGGCAGGCCTGAACGCGGCGCTGCGTTAATTTCCGCCGGATGCGTTGCCGCGGCGCGCGCGTGCGCGAGCCAGCGCCGCTTCAATCACAGCGCGCTTTTGGGCGAGTGCATCCGGGTCGGTGATCTGCGAGTGGGCTGGCAGGTCGGCCAGTTTGGCCTGGGCTTTTTCTTCGAGCCTTTTATCGTTCTCGCCCTGGTCTCGTATACGCCTGAAGCTATGAAATTCATAGCGTTCGCGGGCTTCGTCGGCCTGGGCTTGTGACCACGCCGCCCAGCCGGTGCGCTCTTGCGTGGCGTTCTCCATGCTGATGCAGTCCACCGGGCAGACCGGAACGCACAGCTCGCAGCCGGTGCAGTAGGGCTCGATCACGGTATGCATCAGCTTGTTGCTGCCGATGATGGCGTCGGTCGGGCAGGCGGCGATGCACAGGGTGCAGCCGATGCACCAGGCCTCGTCGATGACGGCCACCGTGCGCGGGGCCTCGAGCCCATTCGCGGGATTCAGGGGCTGCACGGGCCGCCCGGTCAGGCGGGCGAGCCGGCCAATGCCCTCAGCGCCACCGGGTGGGCACTGGTTGATGTCTGCTTCGCCGCTGGCAAGGGCTTGGGCATAGCCTGCGCAATCCGGGTAACCGCAGCGCGTGCACTGGGTTTGGGGCAGGGCGGCATTGATGCGGGCGGCCAGCGCATCCACAAACGAACCTACTTCTTGCGCGCGACTTTTGTGGTCGTTGCTTTGGCGACCGGTTTGCTGACCACTTTGACGGTCTTGCTGGCACTCGTTTTGACTTGGGCCGCCGCTTGCGTTGCAGCGTGTGCTACTGGTTTTGTAGCAGCTTCTTCAGCCTTGATAACGGCTTTGGCGGCATGGTGCTCAAGAATAAAGCGCTTGACCTCGGGGTAGACCACCTCACGCCAGCGCCGGCCACTGAAGATGCCGTAGTGGCCGGCACCCTTGGCCTCCAGATGGCGTTGCTGCGATGCAGGCACGCCAGTGCACAGCTCATGCACGGCCCGGGTTTGACCCAAACCGGAAATATCGTCGAGCTCGCCCTCGACGGAAAGCAGGGCGGTGGTCTTGATGTCCTGGGGCCGAACACGCTCGGTCTTGCCATCCACGCCCTTCACGTCCCAGGTTCCGTTGACGAGGCAGAAATCCTGAAACACCACCCTAATGGTCTCCAGGTAGTAGTCGGCGTCCATGTCGAGCACGGCGTTGTATTCGTCGTAGAACTTGCGGTGCGCTTCCGTGCTGACGTCATCGCCCTTGAGCAGGTCGTTGAAATAGTCGTAGTGGCTGCGGGCGTGGTTGCTCGGGTTCATGGCAACAAAGCCGGTGTGCTGCAAAAAGCCCGGGTAAACGCGCCGCCCGGCGCCGGGGTAGTTGCTGGGCACGCGGTAAATCACGTTGTTCTTGAACCAGTCGTGGCTCTTGTTGGTCGCCAGGTTGTTGACCGAGGTGGGCATCTTGCGCGCGTCGATCGGCCCGCCCATCATGGTCATGGTCAGGGGCGTGGCTTCGCCGCGGCTGGCCATCAGCGAAACGGCTGCCAGCACCGGCACGGTGGGCTGGCACACGCTCACCACGTGGCAGTTGCCGTAGCGCGCCTGCAGATGACGGATGAATTCCTGCGCATAGTTGACATAGTCGTCCAGGTGGAATTCACCCTCGGACAGGGGCACCAGCCGGGCATTTTTCCAGTCGGTGATGTAGACCTTGTGGTTCTTGAGCATGGTCTTGACGGTGTCACGCAAGAGCGTGGCGTGGTGACCCGACAGCGGGGCCACGATCAGCACCGCAGGCTGGCCCTTGAGCTTGGTCAGTGTCTCCGGGTCGTCGGTGAAGCGCTTGAAGCGGCGCAGCTCGCAAAACGGCTTGTCGATTTCGACCCGCTCGTGGATGGCCACATCAATGCCGTCCACCGGGACGGTTTGCAGGCCAAACACCGGCTTTTCGTAATCCTTGCCCAGGCGGTAAAGCAGGCCGAATCCGGCCGAGACGCGTTGTGCGAAGGGGTTGTGGCCCAGCGGCGACAGCGGATTGCCATACATCTTGGCGGCAGCCTGCGCAAAGTCGGCGAAAGGCTCCATCAGGGAGCGCTGGGTTTCGTAGATTTGGTACATCATGCTGAACATCTACTTTCGTTATATGTTGCAACGCAATATACCAGTTGTCCGACAAGCTGTCGTGGAGAGCAACCCCCAATTTCCACCCGACGTTGCCGATTTTGTGGAGAATCGGCAGGGAAAATGGCATGAACGCAACGGTGCGGCCCGGCAGGCCGCGCAGGGCCAAAGGCTGGCGACGACTTTGGCGTTTCGGCCTCTGCGGGGGCCTCAGGTTTCGGCAGGTGCTTCGATGAGAAGGGCGCGAAAGTCGTTCACGTTGGTCAGCGTCGGCCCGGTGATCACCGAATCCCCCAGCGCCTCGAAAAAGCCATGACCGTCATTGTTCGCCAAGGCGTCTCTGGGCCTGATGCCCCGTGCCCAGGCACGCGCCAGAGAGTCGGGCGCGAGGCAGGCGCCGGCAATCTCCTCCTGGCCATCCACGCCATCGGTATCGCCCGCCAGCCCATGGATGCGCGGGTGGCCGTTGAGGGCGATGCCTATGGAGAGCAGGCATTCCACGTTGCGCCCGCCGCGCCCGCTGCCGCGCACGGTGACGGTGGTCTCGCCGCCCGAAAGCAGCACGCAGGGCGGCTGCACCGGCTGGCCGCGCCCGGCCACTTGCAGCGCGATGCCCGCCAGCACCTTGCCGACGTCACGCGCCTCGCCTTCCAGCGCGTCACCGAGGATGTAGGGGGTGTAACCGGCTTGCCGCGCCACGTTGGCCGCGGCCTCCAGCGCCATTTGGGGGGTGGCGATCATGCGGACGCTGGCGCGCGCCAGCCGCGGGTCGCCGGGTTTGACGGACTCGCTGCGGCCGCTTTCGAGCACGCCCTGCACCGCCGCCGGCACCTCGATGCCGTAGCGCTGGATGATGGCGAGTGCGTCTTCGCAGGTCGTGGGGTCGGCGACCGTGGGGCCGGAGGCGATGTCGATCGGATCATCGCCTGGCACATCGGAGATCAACAGGGTGAGCACCCGGGCCGGATGGCAGGCTGCGGCAAGGCGGCCGCCCTTGATGCCCGAGAGGTGGCGCCGCACGCAGTTCATCTCGCTGATGGTGGCGCCCGACTTCAGCAGGGCGCGGTTCACGTTCTGCTTGTGGTCCAAGGTCAAGCCTGACGCGGGGAGCGGCAGCAGCGACGAGCCGCCGCCCGAGATCAGGCACAGCACGAGGTCATCCGGGCGCAAGCCCTTAACCAGCTCGAGCAGGCGTTCTGCGGCGGCCAGGCCGGCGGCGTCGGGGACCGGATGCGCCGCTTCGACGATCTCGATGCGCTCGCAGGGCACCGCGTAGCCGTAGCGGGTGACCACCAGACCCGACAGGGGCCCCGGCCAATGATCTTCAACGGCCCGCGCCATCGCGGCCGAGGCCTTGCCCGCACCAATCACGATCAGACGGCCCGTTCCAAGCTCCTTCGGCGATGGCATGTACGGCGGGATGCACAGCGCCGGCTGGGCGCTGGCGGTGGCGGCGTCGAACAGGCGCCGCAGCAAGGCCTGCGGAGTTTCTTGGGGCATGGTCGGGTGTCTCGGGGAGAGTCTCGCTTGTACGCTTCAGCTGGCCTTCTGGCCGATTTCGAAGTTCGATAACTTTTCCAGTGCGCGCACCATCCCCGAGTGATCCCAGGCGGCACCGCCGTGCGAGACGCAGGCGCTGAACAGTTGCTGGGCATTCGAGGTGGCGGGCAGCGCCAGGCCCAGCGATTTGGCCGCGCCCAGCGCCAGGTTCAGGTCCTTCTGGTGCAGCGCGATGCGAAACCCCGGATCGACGCTGCGCTTGATCATGCGATCGCCCAGGATGTCCAGGATGCGCGAGGTGGCCAAGCCGCCCATCAGCGCCTGGCGTACCTTGCCGGCATCGGCGCCAGCGCGCGCCGCGAACAGCAGCCCCTCGGCGACGGCGTTGATGGTCAGGGCCACGACGATCTGGTTCGCGACCTTGCAGGTCTGGCCGTCGCCTATGCCGCCGACCAGCGTGATGTTCTTGCCCATGAGTTCGAACACGGGCCGCACGCGATCGAACACGGCCTGTTCGCCGCCGACCATGATCGACAGGGTCGCATTCTTCGCGCCGACATCACCGCCGCTGACCGGCGCGTCGAGGTAGTCGCAGCCCAGGGCCTGGATCTTTTTCGCGAATTCCTTGGTCTCGACGGGTGAGATCGAGCTCATGTCCACCACCACCTTGCCCTTGCCCAGTCCCGCGGCAACGCCGTTCTCGCCGAATAAGACGGCTTCGACATCGGGTGTGTCGGGCACCATCGTGATGATGATGTCGGCGCGCTCGGCCACGCCGCGGGCGCTGATGCACTGCGTCGCGCTGCTGGTGGCGATCGGCTCGGGCGTCTTGCCGCGTGTGTAGACGAACAGTTGGTGGCCGGCCTTGAGCAGGTGGCCGGCCATCGGGGTGCCCATGATGCCCAGGCCGATGAAGCCGATCTTGAGAGGTTGTGAAGTCATGATGTGGGTCGTTGTTGGGGAGTTTATTTCAGAAGTTGCTGGCGCCAGCCCAGGCCGGCCTCGGTGGTGGTGGCGGGCTTGTATTCACAGCCGATCCAGCCGGTATAGCCGATGCGATCGAGGTGAGCGAACAGGAACGCGTAGTTGATTTCGCCGCTGCCCGGTTCGTTGCGGCCCGGGTTGTCGGCCAGCTGGATGTGGCCGATGCGCGGCAGGTACTTCTGCATCGTCGAAGCCAGCTCGCCTTCCATGCGCTGGGCGTGGTAGATGTCGTACTGGACGAACGCGTTGTCGGCACCAACCTCGACCAGGATGGAGACGGCCTGCGTCGTTCGGTTGAGGTAGAAGCCCGGGATGTCGAAGGTATTGATCGGCTCGATCAGCAGCCTGAGTCCGGCCTTCTTCAATTGCGCGGCGGCATAGCGCAGGTTCTCAATCAAGGTCTCGCGCAGCACGTTGTCGGCGATGCCCTCGGGCGCCTGGCCCGCCAGGCAGTTGAGCTGACCCACGCCCAGCGCCTTGGCGTAGGTGATGGCCGTTGCCACGCCATCGCGGAACTCGGCCACACGGTCCGGGTGACAGGCAATGCCGCGCTCGCCCGCGTCCCAATTGCCGGCGGGCAGGTTGTGCAGCACCAGCGTCAAGCCCTGGGCGTCAAGCCGTTGTTTGATGTCGTCCGCGCTGTAGGCATACGGGAACAGGAACTCCACGGCCGTGAAGCCGGCCTTGGCGGCGCGCTCGAAACGGTCGAGGAAGGGGTGCTCGGTGAAGAGCATCGTGAGGTTGGCGGCAAAGTTTGGCATTTCGGTCCCCTTAGTCGAGCATGGATACGGCGGTGGCAGTGGGCACGTCGGCCTTGCCCGTGGCCAGTTCCTCGAATTCCACCACGTTATCGATCTCGGTGCCCATGGCGATGTTGGTGACGCGCTCCAGAATGATCTCGATCACCACCGGGACCTGATACTGCGCCATCCACGCTTCCGCCTGCTGGATGGCGGGCGCGATCTCTTCCTGCCGGTGCACGCGGATCGCCTTGCAGCCCAGGCCTTCGACCACCTTGACATGATCGACGCCATAGCCCTGCACCGCAACCTCGTCGCGGCCGGCATTGATATTCTCAAAGCCCAATTGCACGCAGTAGTCCATGTTGAAGCCGCGCTGACTCTGACGGATCAGGCCGAGGTAGCTGTTGTTGACGACGACGTGGATGTACGGCAGCTTGAACTGCGCGCCCGCGGCCAGTTCCTCGATCATGAACTGGAAGTCGTAGTCGCCCGAGAGTGCCACGATCTTGCGCATGGGGTCCGCCGCACGCACGCCGAGCGCGGCGGGAATCGTCCAACCCAGCGGCCCCGCCTGGCCACAGTTGATCCAGTGGCGCGGCTTGTAGACGTGCAAAAACTGCGCACCCGCGATCTGCGACAGGCCGATGGTCGAGACGTAGCACACGTCTTTGCCGAAGGCATTGTTCATGCACTGGTAGACGCGCTGCGGCTTCATCGGCACGGTGTCGAAGTTGGTCTTGCGCAGATACTGGAGGGACGACTTGCGGGCCTGGCATTCGCCCGCCCAGCCAGACCAGTTGCGCAGCTTGCCGGCGGCTTTCCACTCCTTGGCAACCTCGACGAACAGCGCCAGCGCCGCTTTCGCGTCCGACACGATGCCGTAGTCGGGCGCGAACACGCGCCCGATCTGCGTCGGTTCGATGTCCACGTGGACGAACTTGCGGCCCTTGCAATACACCTCGGGCGAGCCCGTGTGGCGATTGGCCCAGCGGTTGCCGATGCCCAGCACGAAGTCACTCGCCAGCATGTTGGCATTGCCATAGCGCTGCGAGGTCTGCAGCCCGCACATGCCGGCCATCAAGGGGTGGTCGTCGGGGATCGTGCCCCAGCCCATCAGCGTCGGGATGACCGGAATGCCAACCAGTTCGGCGAATTGGGTGAGCAAATCGGAGGCGTCCGCATTGATGATGCCGCCGCCGGCGACGATCAGGGGCTTGTCGGCCTGGTTCAGCATTTCGAGCGCCTTTTCGATCTGCTTGCGGCTCGCGGCGGGCTTGTACACCGGCAGCGGCTCGTAGGTCTCGATGTCGAACTCGATCTCGGCCATTTGCACGTCGAACGGCAGGTCAATCAGCACCGGGCCCGGACGGCCCGAGCGCATCAGGTGAAAGGCTTGCTGGAAGGCGCGCGGAACTTGCGCCGGCTCCATCACGGTGGTGGCCCACTTGGTGACGGGCTTGGCGATGCTGGCGATGTCCACTGCCTGGAAATCCTCCTTGTGCATCCGCGCGCGCGGCGCCTGGCCGGTAACGCACAGGATGGGGATCGAATCGGCTTGGGCGGAGTACAGGCCCGTGATCATGTCCGTCCCGGCAGGCCCTGAAGTGCCCAGGCACACGCCGATGTTGCCGGCCCTGGCGCGGGTGTAGCCCTCGGCCATGTGCGAGGCGCCCTCGACGTGGCGGGCGAGCACGTGGCCAATGGTCTGGCGCTCGGCCAGTTGGGCATACAGCGGGTTGATCGCTGCGCCGGGCACGCCAAAAGCCTGCGTGACGCCTTCCTTTTCCATCACCAGCACCGCGGCCATGGCGGCCTTCATCTTTGCCATCGAAGTCTCCTTGAGAATGTGTAAACGTTGACAGGCAGTGTTGCGGCATCGGCTCCTGCCGGCAAGACGCCCCCGCGCATTACGGTTATTCAAGATTGGAATGACAGGCGCCGATGGCTGTGGTCCACTTGCAAGCCATGGACCGCATCCAGGCCGTTCGGCTCTTTATTCGCGTGGTGGACCTCGGCTCGTTCAGCAAGGCCGCGGCCGATATGGGCATGGGCCAGCCGTCCGCCACCAAACTCGTGGCGCAGCTGGAACAACAGCTCGGCTCGCGCTTGCTGCACCGCTCGACGCATGGCGTGACGCCAACCGAGATCGGCGCGCTGTATTACGAAAAGTGCAAGCTGATTGCGCATCACGTGGAGGAGGCCGAGACCGTCGCCAGCCTGCTGCAGTCGCAGGTGCAGGGTGGCCTGCGCATCTCGACCTCGGTGGCCTTCGGCCGGCGCGTGCTGGTGCCGCTGGTGATGCGCTTCATGCAGCTCAACCCCAAGCTGCAGATCGAGTTGAATTTCGAGGACCGCTACGTGAACCTCGTCGAGCAGGGCATCGACGTGGCCGTCCGCATGGGCCGGCTGGCAGATTCCACGCTGGGCGCCCGCTACCTGGGCGTCAACCCCTGGGTGCTGGTGGCCGCGCCGGCTTACCTGGAGCGGCGCGGCATGCCGCTGAGTCCGGCCGATCTGGCGGCGCACGATGCGCTCATCTACAGCACGGTGCAAGGCGATGCGCGCTGGCACTTCATCGGTGCCGACGGCCAGGCGCTGCCTGTGCCGGTCAAGGGGCCGCTGCGTTCGAACAACCTGTCGGCACTGCTCGCGGCGGCGCGCGGCGGCATGGGGGTGGCGGCCCTGCCCTGGTATGTGGCGTACGAGTCGGTCAACAGCGGTGTCGTGCGGCCATTGCTCGGCGACTGGGCGTTGCCGTCCCAGGAGATCCATGCCGTCTATCCTTCACCGCGGCTGGTTCCTGCCAAGGTCAGCGGCTTCGTGGCCTGGTTGCAGGGACAATTCGGGGAAGCCTGGTGGACCGACCAGAAGTAACGATGTTGACAGGAACACACATGACCAATATTGCCGAAGCGATCCCACTCGACCAGATCCGGTCGCTCAAAAAATCAGAGCGGATGCCGGTTCTTTTGGTCGGCCACGGCAGCCCGATGAATGCCATCGAAGACAACGAGTACCGCCGCAGCTGGCAGACACTGGGCGCCGAGTTCGGTTCGAAAATGCCGCGGCCGCAACTGGTTTTGTGCATTTCCGCGCACTGGCTCACCGACGGCTGGTGGCTGACCGGCATGGCGCAGCCCAAAACCATTCACGACTTTGGCGGCTTTCCGCAGGAACTCTTCGAGCAGCAATACCCCGCGCCCGGCGACCCGGCGGCGGCGCAGGCGATCAGCCTGATGGTCCGGCAGCGGCACTCGGCACCCATTGGGTTGGACACGGGCAAGTGGGGGCTGGACCATGGGACCTGGTCGGTGCTCAAACCCATGTTTCCCGATGCAGACATTCCGGTCATCCAGCTCAGCATGGACTACGGGCGTGCGCCCGAAGAGCACTATGCGCTCGCGCAACAGCTCAAGGCCTTGCGCGAGCGCGGCGTGCTGATCGTGGGCAGCGGCAACATCGTGCACAACCTGCGCAGCGCGCGCTGGTCGGGCGACGGCAGCCAGGCGTATGACTGGGCGCTCGAGTTCGATGCCGTGACCGCCGAGCACATCACGCAAGGCCGCCTGGGCGCGTTGCAGGATTTCCAGAAACTGGGAGCGCTGGCGCAGCAGGCTCACCCGACCTATGAGCACTACCTGCCGCTGCTGTATGCCGCCGGTGCGGTGGACTCCAATGAGCCGCCGCGCTTTTTCAACACCAGCTTCCAGCTGGCCTCGATCTCGATGCGCTCGGTGATCTGGGGCTGACTGGCCCCCACGCTTGCCACTTCGTGTGCTGCGCTGCCCCCGAGGGGGCTGTTTCGCCTTGGGGGCGGCCCGGCGGCGAAACGCCAATTTCGATTTGCTATCTAAAGAATAGCTGGGTGCGCATGGCCCGTATGGGCTACAGCCTTAAATGACCTTGGCAATCGAGGCGCAGACGTAGTCGATGTTCTTGCTGTTGAGCGCGGCCACGCACATGCGCCCGGTGTCGGTGCCGTACACACCGAACTCGTTGCGCAGGCGCACCATCTGGTCCTTGGAGAGGCCCGAGTAGCTGAACATGCCGATCTGGCTGGTGATGAAGCTCATGTCCTGCTTGACGCCCGCGGCCTTGAGTTTTTCCACCAGCAGGTTGCGCATCTGCTTGATGCGCACGCGCATCTCGCCCAGCTCCTTCTCCCACAGGGCGCGCAGCTCGGGGTTGCCCAGCACGGCAGCCACTACCGCGCCACCGTGGATCGGCGGGTTGCTGTAGTTGGTGCGGATCACGATCTTGAGCTGGGACAGCACGCGGTCGGCTTCTTCCTTGTTCTCGCACAGGACGGACAGCGCGCCGACGCGCTCGCCATACAGGCTGAAACTCTTGCTGAAGCTGGTGGAGACAAAGAACGACAGGCCGGCCGCGACGAACTTGCCGATCGCCGCGCCGTCCTCGCGGATGCCGTGCCCAAAGCCCTGGTACGCCATGTCGAGGAACGCGGTCAGCCCCCTGGCCTTGACGGCAGCCACCACCTGGTCCCATTGCGCGGCGGTGATGTCGTAACCAGTGGGGTTATGGCAGCAGGCGTGCAGCACGACGATGGTGCCGGCCGCGGCGGCGTTCAGGGCGGCCAGCATGCCTTCAAAGTTCACACCGCGTTTGGCGGCGTCGTAGTAGGGATAGGTCTCGACCAGGAAGCCGGCGTTGGTGAACAGCGCGCGGTGGTTTTCCCAGCTCGGGTCGCTGATCAGGACCTTGGCGTTGGGGTTGAGGTGCTTGAGAAAGTCGGCGCCCACCTTGAGGCCGCCGGTGCCGCCAATGGCCTGAACGGTGGCCACACGGCCTGACTTGACGGGTTCGGAGTCGGCCCCGAACACCAGGCCCTTGACGGCGGCGTCGTAGGCGGCGATGCCGTCGATCGGCAGGTAGCCACGCGCGGTGGGCGCTTCCATCATTGCATGCTCGGCGGCCCGCACGCAGGCCAGCAGGGGCAGCTTGCCGTTGTCGTCGAAGTACACGCCGACGCCGAGGTTGACTTTGGCCGGGTTGGGGTCGGCGTTGAACTGTTCGTTGAGGCCCAGAATCGGGTCGCGGGGGCCATTTCGACGGCGGTAAACAATGACATGGAAGGGTCCTGTACGGGAGTTGGAATTGATGTGCGCCGGCGCGCCGGCTGGCGGGCGCTCAGTCTGAATTTTAACCGTGTGCCCGCGCGGCAAAGCTAGGTGGCGATCTCGACTTCACCCTCGATCTCCACCGGCAGATCGAACGGAAGCTCTGCCAGCCCCACGGCGCTTCGGCTGTGGGCGCCGATGTCGGGGCCATACAACTCGAGGATGAGATCGGAGAAGCCGTTGATCACGCCGGGTTGCCGGTTGAAGCCGGACGCCGAATTGACCATGCCAAAGACGCGGCCCCAGGCGCGCACGCGATCCAGGTCGTCGAGTGCGCGCTGCAGGCTGCCCAGGATGGACAGCGCGGTCAGCCGCGCGGCGGCATATCCCTGCTCCAGCGAAACCTCGCGCCCGAGCTTGCCGAAAGGCGCGGCGAGGGAGCCGTCCGGATTTTGCGGCCCATGGCCGGAGATCAGCGCCCGGTTGCCCACGAGCCTGACGAACTGGAACGGCAGAACGACGCCGGCGGGCGGCTTGACTTGGGGTGGCAGCACCAGCCCGAGGGCCGACAGTCGTTCTTCGATTTTCGCCATGCGTCACCTCTTGCTGTGGTGGTGAAAGCGCCGCGTATGACTCGTGATTCATGCGTCCCCGCGACGCGGCACGTGGCGGCCTGTCAAAGTATAAAACCGGGGTGCAGATGGTGCCGGTGTGGCGATTGCCAGGCGGTAGCCCGGCTGTTTCGCGCTGTAACTACCCCGGCGCGATGCCCGATCTGAATTGTTGACGAAATCTGACTCAATCCCTTGTTAGATATGCACGGTTTGCTATTAAAAACGAAGTATTCGATGGGTGCCAATGCCCGAGCCCGCGCCGCTTGGGGATTGCAAATCCGCCATCCAGCCCGACCTGACGTTCTATAAACTGTCACTATCTTCGCCACTGCAGGTGGCGGCGCAGCACCCGTTCATTTTGACCCGCACATCCATGTCCGAATCCCTGTCCATCCTTCAAGGCAAATCCGGCCGCCGGGCTGCGGCTGGCGCCGACGGCGAGGGCACCGGCATACGCGCAACGCCGGCCCAGCCAGACGGTGCTGCTGCAGACGTCGGTGAGTTCATCCAGTTCCCCGGCTCGCCGTTCGAGCTGTTTTTGCCCTATCCGCCCGCCGGCGACCAGCCGGTTGCGATCGACAAGCTGGTCGAGGGCGTGAACGACGGCGAAGTGTTCCAGACGCTGCTCGGCGTGACCGGCTCGGGCAAGACCTTCACCATGGCCAACGTGATCGCGCGGCTGGGTCGCCCGGCCATCGTGTTCGCGCCCAACAAGACGCTGGCGGCGCAGCTGTACAGCGAGTTCCGCGAGTTTTTCCCGAGGAACGCGGTCGAGTACTTCGTCAGCTATTACGACTACTACCAGCCCGAGGCCTACGTGCCGCAGCGCGACCTGTTCATCGAGAAGGACTCGGCCATCAACGAGCACATCGAGCAGATGCGCCTGAGTTGCACCAAGAGCATCCTGGAGCGGCGCGACGTGGTGATCGTGGCGACCGTCTCGGCGATCTACGGCATTGGCCAGCCCGAGGCGTACCACAAGATGGTGATGACCCTGCGCGCCGGCGACAAGATGGGCCAGCGCGACGTGATCGCGCAGCTGATCCGCATGCAGTACCAGCGCAACGATATGGATTTTTCACGCGGCAAGTTCCGCGTGCGCGGCGACACGATCGACGTGTTTCCGGCCGAGCATTCCGAGCTGGCGATCCGCATCGAGCTGTTTGACGACGAGATCGAGAGCCTGCAGCTGTTCGACCCGCTCACGGGCCGCATCCGCCAGAAGATCCCGCGCTTCACGGTGTACCCGTCCAGCCACTACGTCACACCGCGCGACCAGGTGGTGCGGGCGGTGGAAACCATCAAGACCGAGCTGGCTGCTCGCCTGAAGGAGCTGGTCGGCATGGGCAAACTGGTCGAGGCGCAGCGGCTGGAGCAGCGCACCCGGTTCGACCTGGAAATGCTCAGCGAGGTCGGGCACTGCAAGGGCATCGAGAATTACACGCGGCACCTGTCGGGCGCGGCGCCGGGCGATCCGCCGTCGACCCTGACCGACTACCTGCCCAAGGATTCGGTCATGTTTCTGGACGAGTCGCACGTGCTGATCGGCCAGTTCGGCGCCATGTACAACGGCGACCGCTCGCGCAAGACCACGCTGGTGGAATATGGCTTCCGGCTGCCCAGCGCGCTCGACAACCGGCCGTTGAAGTTCGAAGAATTCGAGAAACGGATGCGCCAGGCCATCTTCGTCTCGGCCACGCCGGCAGCCTACGAGCAGCAGCATGCGGGCCAGGTGGTGGAGCAGCTGGTGCGGCCCACCGGTCTGGTGGACCCCGAGGTGGAGGTGCGACCGGCCATGCATCAGGTGGACGATGTGCTGCAGGAAATCCGCATCCGCGCCGATAAAAACGAGCGTGTGCTGATCACCACGCTGACCAAGCGCATGGCCGAGCAGTTGACCGACTACCTCAGCGACAACGGCGTGAAAGTGCGCTACCTGCACAGCGACATCGACACCGTGGAGCGCGTGGAAATCCTGCGCGATTTGCGGCTCGGGACGTTCGACGTGCTGGTCGGCATCAACCTGCTGCGCGAGGGGCTGGATATTCCGGAGGTCAGCCTGGTGGCGATTCTGGACGCGGACAAGGAAGGCTTTCTGCGCTCCGAGCGCTCGCTGATCCAGACCATCGGCCGCGCCGCGCGCAATCTCAACGGTCGCGCGATTTTGTATGCCGACAACATCACCGAGTCAATGCGCAAGGCCATGGGCGAGACCGAGCGCCGGCGTGCCCGCCAGGTCGCGCACAACCTGGCGCAGGGCATCACGCCGCGCAGCATCGTCAAACAGGTGCGGGACCTGATCGATGGCGTCTACAGCGAAAAAGCGGGCCGGGAGGCCGAGCGGCTGGAGCAGGACGCGATGCAAAGGGCGCGCTTCGAAGACATGAGCGAGAAGGACATCGCGCGCGAGATCAAGCGGCTGGAAAAGCTGATGCTGGAACACGCCCGCAACCTCGAGTTCGAAAAGGCGGCGCGCGTTCGCGATCAACTCGGATTGCTCAAGCAGCAGGTATTCGGGGCGCCGGGCACGGACAACGTGGCGTCCATCGCTGCGGGGGGCAGTCGCGCAGGATAAAACGTATTAGGTCAAGTTGTGACCGCCAAGTTATATTACTTGAGTATTTTGATCGGACTTTGTGATATACTTAATCACAATAGTCAACAACCCGGTAGGCAAGGCCCGGCCGCGCGAGAAGTGCGGCGCTGGTAGGGGTGGGGACGGGGCCCCGCGGTCCACAAGGCGGCGGTGGTGATTTTACAGCGATCAACCCTAAAGAAGGAGCTTGCGATGCGTCTCACAACCAAAGGCCGTTTTGCGGTCACAGCCATGATCGATCTGGCCCTGCGCCAGAACAATGGCCCCGTCACTTTGGCCGCCATCAGCCAGCGCCAGCAGATCTCCTTGTCCTATCTCGAGCAGCTGTTCGGCAAACTGCGCCGCCACGAGCTGGTGGAATCCACCCGTGGCCCCGGCGGCGGCTACACGCTGGGCCGCAAGGCCGGGGACATCACGGTGGCGGACATCATTGTGTCGGTGGATGAGCCCATTGACGCGACGCAGTGCGGCGGCAAGGAAAATTGCCTGGGCGAAGCCGGCCGCTGCATGACGCACGAACTGTGGGCTTCCCTGAATGCCCGCATGGTGGAGTTTCTGGATTCCGTCACGCTGCAAAAACTGGTGGACGACCAGCTCGCCAAAGGCGTCCAGATCGAGGACAAGCCAGCCGTCAAGCGCGCGATCTCCAGCATGCCGGTGGTCAAGCCGATTCGCGTGAATGCGCCCAATTCGGTGTTCGCCCTTGGCAACGTGTTTGCCAAGTCGTAGGTCGAACGCCGCCTTTTGTATCTATCCGCCAGCACTATTGAGCCAGCCATGGACATGACCCCGCACTTTCCGATTTACATGGACTACAGCGCCACCAGCCCGTGCGACGAGCGCGTGGTGGACGCCATGGTCCCGTGGTTGCGCGAGCACTTCGGCAATCCGGCCTCGCGCAGTCACGCCTGGGGCTGGGAGGCGGAAGCGGCCGTTGAAAAGGCGCGCGAGCAGGTCGCTGCGCTGATTGGTGCGGATCCGCGCGAGATCGTCTGGACTTCGGGCGCGACCGAGTCGAACAACCTGGCCCTCAAAGGCGCCGCCGGCTTCTACAAGACCCGGGGCAAACACATCATCACGGTCAAGACCGAGCACAAAGCCGTGCTCGACACCTGCCGGGAGCTCGAGCGTCAGGGCTTCGACGTGACGTATCTGGACGTCCAGTCCGACGGCCTGCTGGACCTGGAAGTTTTCAAGGCGGCCATCCGGCCCGACACGATCCTGGCCAGCGTCATGTTCGTCAACAACGAAATCGGCGTGATTCAGGACATTGCAGCCATCGGTGCGATTTGCCGCGAAAAGGGCGTGATCTTTCACGTCGATGCGGCACAGGCCACGGGCCGGGTCGATATCGACCTGAGCCAGCTGCCCGTCGATCTGATGAGCCTGACCTCCCACAAGGTCTATGGCCCCAAGGGCATCGGCGCCCTGTTTGTGCGCCGCAAGCCGCGGGTGCGCATCGAGGCGCAAATGCATGGCGGCGGTCATGAGCGCGGCATGCGCTCGGGCACCTTGCCCACGCACCAGATTGTCGGCATGGGCGAGGCCTACCGCATTGCCAAAGCTGAAATGGCGGCCGAGAACGTGCGCATCCGTGCCCTGCACGATCGCATGCTGGCGGGCCTGAAGGATGTGGAGCAGGTGTTCATCAACGGCCACCTTGAAAAACGCGTGCCGCACAACCTCAACATGAGCTTCAACTATGTCGAAGGCGAGTCGTTGATCATGGGCATCAAGGGGCTGGCGGTGTCGTCCGGCTCGGCCTGCACCTCGGCCAGCCTGGAGCCCAGCTACGTGCTGCGCGCGCTGGGCCGCAGCGACGAGCTGGCCCACAGCAGTCTGCGCATGACGATTGGCCGCTGGACCACCGAGGCCGAGATTGATTACGCCGTGCAGACCATCAAGCAGAATGTCGCCAAACTGCGCGACTTGAGCCCGCTGTGGGAGATGTACCAGGACGGCGTTGACATCAGCACGATCCAGTGGTCCGCCCATTAATTTATTTAAAATATTCAGGAGGTCAATGCCATGGCTTACTCAGAAAAAGTGGTTGAACACTACGAAAACCCGCGCAACGTCGGCTCCTTTGACAAGGGCGATGAATCCGTTGGCACCGGCATGGTGGGCGCACCGGCCTGTGGCGACGTGATGAAGCTGCAGATCAAGGTGAATCCGCAAACCGGCGTGATCGAAGACGCGCGCTTCAAGACCTATGGCTGCGGATCGGCCATCGCATCGAGCTCGCTCGTGACCGAATGGGTCAAGGGCAAGACGCTGGACCAGGCGGCCGCGCTCAAGAACAGCCAGATTGCGGAAGAACTGGCGCTGCCGCCCGTGAAGATTCACTGCTCGATCCTGGCCGAAGACGCGATCAAGGCCGCGGTGAACGATTACAGGCAAAAACACACCGCCCTGCAAACCCACTGACATTGAGAAGGTGCACTGAAATGGCTGTTACCTTGACTGAAGCTGCGGCGCAGCACGTCTCCCGCTACATGGAAAAGCGCGGCAAGGGCGTGGGCGTGCGCCTGGGCGTTAAAACCACGGGCTGCTCGGGCCTGGCCTACAAGCTCGAATATGTCGATGATGTCGCGCCCGAAGACATCGTCTTCGAAGGGCATGGCGTGAAGGTTCTGATCGACCCCAAGAGCCTGGCCTACATCGATGGGACCGAACTCGATTTTGTGCGCGAAGGACTGAACGAAGGCTTCAAGTTCAACAACCCGAAAGAGCGCGATCGCTGCGGCTGTGGAGAGAGCTTTCGCGTCTGAATCCGTGCGTTCCCACCAGACCGCCTTCACGCTCCGTGATGGCGGTTTTTTATTGACATGAACCTCCAATCCAGCGACTTCGAGCTATTTGACATTCCGGCGCGGTTTGCGCAGGAGCGCGCGACCCTGGATGCGCGCTGGAAGGCGCTGCAGCGCGAAGCCCATCCCGACAAGTTCTCCGGGCACGGCGCGGCCGCCCAGCGCGTGGCGATGCAGTGGTCGGTGCGCATCAACGAGGCCTACCAGCGCCTGAAGGATCCGCTCAGGCGCGCGGCCTACCTGTGCGAGCTGAACGGCGCGCCCGTCAATGCCGAAAACAACACGGCCATGCCGGCGGATTTCCTGATGCAGCAAATGGCATGGCGCGAGTCGCTCGATGATGCCGTCAGCCCCGCTGAACTCGATCAAATCAGCTTTGAGGTCGCCAGTGCATGGCGCCAGGCGCTACAAAAATGTGAGCAGCTGCTGGATGTGGAGCACCACTACGCGCAGGCCGTGCAGCAGGTCAGGGCCCTGATGTTCATCGAGCGTTTTGCCCGCGATATCGAAGACCGTCTGGAAGCCGGCGATCAATCCAATAGCCAGGCCGGCAGCGCCCCACCGGGCACTGCCGGCAGGGGACAATAGAGCCCGTCAACCCGAACAAATTACATGGCGCTTCTTCAGATTTCAGAGCCCGGCCAGTCGCCCGATCCGCACCAGCGGCGCATCGCGGTGGGCATTGACCTGGGCACCACCCATTCGCTGGTCGCTGCGGTGCGCAGCGGCGTGGCCGAGTGCCTGCCCGATGCGCAGGGCAGGGTGATACTTCCCTCCGTGGTGCGTTATTTGGCCGATGGCGGGCGAAAAATTGGTTTTGATGCGCTGGCGGCGCAGGCCGAGGATCCGGAGAACACCATTGCGTCGGTCAAGCGCTTCATGGGGCGTGGCCTCAAGGACATCGCCGATCACGACAAGTTGCCGTACCGGTTCGTTGATGCCGCCGCCGCATCGGAGCCGTCCGGCATGCTGTGGATCAGCACCGTCGCGGGCGACAAATCGCCGGTCGAGCTGAGCGCCGAGATCCTGGCCACGCTGCGCCACCGGGCCGAGGACACATTCGCCGACAATCTCTACGGCGCCGTGATCACCGTGCCGGCGTATTTTGACGAGGCGCAGCGCCAGGCCACCAAGGACGCGGCCCAACTGGCGGGCATCAATGTGCTGCGCTTGATCAGTGAACCTACGGCCGCCGCTCTGGCGTACGGGTTGGACAATGCCAGCGAAGGCATTTATGCAGTCTACGACCTGGGCGGCGGCACCTTCGACATTTCCATCCTGCGCCTGACGCAAGGCGTGTTCGAGGTCATCGCGACCGGCGGCGACTCGGCGCTGGGCGGCGACGACTATGACCGCGCGCTGGCCGACTGGGTGCTGGCGCAAGCCGGCGTGCAGGCCATCACCGCATCGGACAAATCGGCGCTGAAGGTGGCTGCGCGGGCCTGCAAGGAGGCACTCTCTTCGGTTGCGTCTGCTACGGATTCGGTAGCGTTCCGTGTTGAACTGGCGGGAGCCACGATCAGTTTTCATGTAACCACCGCACAATTCGAGGCCGCCACGGCCGGCCTGACGGATCGCACCCTGGCTGCTGCGCGCAAGGCCCTGCGCGATGCCAAACTCGGCCGGGATGACGTCAAGGGCGTGGTGATGGTGGGCGGCTCGACGCGCATGCCGCAAATCCAGCGCGCCGTCGGCAATTTTTTTGGTCATGCGCCGTTGAACAACCTCAATCCGGACGAAGTGGTGGCGTTGGGCGCGGCCATCCAGGCCAACCAGTTGGCAGGCCACAACATGGCGGGCGATCTGCTGCTGCTGGACGTGATTCCGCTGTCGCTCGGGATTGAAACCATGGGCGGCCTGGTCGAGCGCATCGTGCCGCGCAACCAGACCATCCCGACCGCGATGGCGCAGGACTTCACCACCTTCCAGGATGGCCAGACCGCGCTGGCGCTGCACGTGGTGCAGGGCGAGCGCGATCTGGTGGCCGACTGCCGCAGCCTGGCGCGCTTCGAACTGCGCGGCATTCCGCCCATGGTGGCGGGCGCCGCGCGTATTCGCGTCATGTTCACGGTCGACGCGGATGGCCTGCTGACCGTGCAGGCCAGGGAGCAGACCAGCGGTGTCGAAGCCAGCATTGACGTAAAGCCTTCCTACGGCCTGAGCGACGAGCAGATCGCCAGGATGCTGCAAGACAGTTTCTCGACCGCGGGGCAGGACGTGCAGGCGCGCGTACTGGTGCAGGCGCGCGTCGATGCCGAGCGCATGATGGCGGCCACCCGCAGTGCGCTGGCGGCCGATGGCGATCTTCTGTCCGCCGGCGAGCGCGCCGGCATAGATGCGCTGCTGGACGCCAGCGTGCAGGCCCTGTTGCTGGAAGACCCCAAGGCGGTCGAGGCGGCGACGCAGCGCCTGGCCAAGGAGACGGAAGCGTTCGCGGCCCTGCGCATGAACCGCGGCATCCGGCAAGCCCTGGCCGGCAAAAACGTGGAAACCTTATAAGAGACAACATCGCATGCCCGTCATCAAAATACTGCCGCACCCCGAATACTGTCCGCAGGGGGCAGAAGTCAGCGCACCGGCGGGCACCTCGATCTGCGAGGCGCTGCTCGACAATCACATCAACATCGAGCACGCCTGCGACCTGAGCTGCGCCTGCACCACCTGCCATGTGGTGGTGCGTGAGGGCTTCCAGTCGCTCAACGAAATGGACGAAAACGAAGAGGACCTGCTGGACCGCGCCTGGGGGCTGGAGTCGAACTCGCGCCTGAGCTGCCAGGCGATCCTGGCGCAGTCGAATGTCACGGTGGAAATTCCCAAGTATTCGATCAACCACGCCAAGGAGAATCACTGATGACGCGCCAGATTGTTCTCGATACCGAAACCACGGGCCTGTCGGCCGAAGGCGGCGACCGCATCATTGAAATTGGCTGTGTAGAGCTGCTGGCGCGCAAACTCACCGGCAACAACAAACATTTCTATCTGAACCCGGGGCGTGACAGCCACGAGGACGCGCTCAAGGTGCATGGCATCAGCAGCGAGTTTTTGCGCGACAAGCCCAGGTTCGAAGCCGTGGCGGACGAGTTGCTCGAATACCTGCAGGATGCCGAAATCATCATCCACAACGCCCAGTTCGATGTCAGCTTCCTGAACAAGGAGCTGGAGCTGATCGGCCGGCCGGCCCTCGGACAGTTCGTGGGCAGCGTGACCGATACGCTGGCCATGGCGAAGGAAATGTTTCCGGGCAAGCGAAATTCGCTCAACGCCCTGTGCGACCGGCTGGGCGTCGACAACTCGACCCGCACGCTGCATGGCGCATTGCTCGATGCCGAGCTGCTGGCCGATGTGTACATCAATCTCACGCGCGGCCAGGACGCGCTGTTGATGGATCTGGAGCCCGGTGACAACCCGGGGACCGTCACCACGCGCATGGATCTGCGCGGCTTTGATTTGCCCGTGCTGCCGGCCAATGAGCAGGAAGCGGCGGCGCATGAAGACGTCCTCAAGCAACTCGACAAGTCCAGCGACGGCAAGACCGTGTGGCGGACCCTGGCGCCAGCGGCGGCACCATTTATGGCATAATTTGAGGCTATTCTGAATAACAGATTTGGGCGGTTAGCTCAGGGGTAGAGCACTGCATTCACACTGCAGGGGTCGCAAGTTCGAAACTTGCACTGCCCACCAATACCATTGGTGATGAAAATCAAGGACCAGGCAGAAATGCCGGGTCCTTTTTTCTTGCCTGTTCCTCAACCCGCCACTCACGAACCCCGCAGCGGTCCCGCCGACGCATTACGTGTCTTTACGATATATTCACTTTGTGGACATTTAGAGGCATCGCCCCTGCTTGACAGTTGCACCATGCAATACAAAGGGCAGGCCTGCAACAGGCCACTTCCGGCCGTCGGGATCAAGGTGGGCAAAAAATGGCGTTGATCCAACACTGCCGCATCGATGGCGGAAATTTTGGCGACGACATCAATTTACAGCTATGGTCGCGACTGTTTCCCGATCTGTCGAAATTGACGGGGCAGATTCTCTTCTATGGCGTCGGAACGCTGCTGGACGGCCGGCACGATGCGGCGGCCCGAAAAGTGGTGCTGGGGACCGGACTCGGCGGAAATCTTGCCGGCCCGCCCGATGCCAACTGGGATTTTCGTTGGGTGCGAGGCCCGGGCACGGCGAGAGAATTCGGGATCCCAGGCGAGCTGGCGCTGGGCGATTCGGCCATCCTGTGGCCCGAACTCCTGCCCGGGCATGATCGTACGGGCCCTGTCGGGCTGATTCCGCACCATGCGACCTGGGACGGTTTTGACTGGGCCAGCGTCGCCAGCAAGGCAGGGATGTTGGCCATCAGCCCCAGGCAGACGCCCGGTGCGGTCATTGCGCAGATGCGCACCTGCTCGCGCATTCTGGCCGAGTCCCTGCATGGGGCCATTTGCGCCGACGCGATGGGCATTCCATGGGCGGCGTGTATTCTGGCGCATCGCTTCAATGAGTTCAAATGGAGGGACTGGCTCGCCACGGTGAATCGACCCTATGCGCCCCTGGCGATGAATGTGCCCCTGGTCAGGTCGATCACGCGTACCAAGTCGATGGCGAACAGGCTGGCCCGGTTGATCAGGTATCAACGCAGCACGAGGCGGCCGGCACTGCGGCCCGTTGCCGCTGCTACGGCGCAGGATGTCGCGCGGGTCGCTGCTGCGCTTGACGCCTATGGAAGATGTACACGCAACTTCTTCTGCAGCGATTCATCGGACGTGGCGCGCCAAAAGCAGCGGATGCTGTTGCGATGCGAGGAATTTGCCAGGGACTACAAGCTGCAGTTCACGCCCTGATGACAGGCGCGGCCTTGACCTTGATCAGGCTCTTGGTAGTATTTAGTGGGTAGTATTGAAATTGTTTCAACCAACGAAAGCCTGCCATGTCCGAATTCACCAGTGCCAACAAAGATAAATTGATCAGCGACGTGCGTGTCGTCATCTCTGATGCGGAAGAGTTGCTGCGCCTGACCGCCAGCCAGGCGGGTGAGGGCGCGGCTGCGCTGCGGGGACGCATCGAGTCCGGACTCAAGAAGGCGCGCATCGACCTCGCGCACTTGCAGGATGCTGCCGTGGTGAAGGCCAAGGCCGCCGGGCGGGCCACCGATGACTTTGTCAACGAGCACCCCTGGAAGGCGGTTGGCATGGCGGCCGGTATCGGCGTGGTGGTAGGGCTGCTGATCGGTCGTCGCTGATGCGGCGCATCCTGACACGGCGCCCCCATGAGTGAACCGCTCAAGCCCGGGCAGGGCGGCGGCCTGTTCGCGTCCTTGCGCCAGCTGCTGGCGACCGCCCTGGAGATGGCGCAGGTTCGCCTTGACTTGTTTCTGACCGAGATCGAGCAGGAGAAACTCCGCGTTTTCGATGGCCTGCTGTGGGCCGGGCTGGCGCTGATGCTGCTGGGGGTCGGCGTGATCCTCCTGTGCGGCTTTATCGTGGTGCTGTTGTGGGAGGGCTATCGCCTTGCCACGCTGGGCATTTTGACCCTGCTGTTTCTGGGCACCGGCGCACTGCTGATGCATGCCGCGCGCAACCGGCTGCGCAACCCCTCGGGCGCGCTCGGCGCCACGGTCCAAGAGCTCCGGCAGGACCTGGCCGAACTCAAGCCGCACAACACCGGTGAGTGAAGGTATGAGTAGCGATCGCGATGTCCAGCTCGCACTGCGGCGCCAGCGCCTGGTGATGCGCAGTGCGCAATTGCGCCTGACGCTGGCCGGTCAGGCCGAGGTGCTGCGTGCGCCGCTGGCCTTGGCCGATACGGCCCGGGCCGGGGTGCAATGGTTGCGCCAGCACCCGTATGCGTTGATCGGCCCGGTGATGTTGCTGGCGGCCCTGCGCCCCGCACGTGCCCTGCGCTGGGCCGGGCGCCTGTGGTGGGGCTGGCGCACTTTCAGGCAAACCGGGCGCTGGCTGGCGGCACTACAGACACAACGCCGCTGAACGAGAGCGTCCCTGCGTGCTTGTGCCCGATGCCCGCACGCCCCTGGCCAGAGCGCCCAAATTTTGGTTACTACTCTTGCACATGAAGTGCATCTTTCACGCAGTGCAACCGCTACCATGGACTCTTCATTTTTTGGAGGAAGTTACGTGGCTCTACAGTCTCCCTTTTTCGGCAACAAGCGTGAATCCGACGGATTCAGTCCACGTCCCACCCCAACCAGTGGCGGCACCACAGGGTTGAGTGGTTTGAATACTTTGCAGACAGCCACGCCCGTAGCAAACCCGGTTGCAAACAGCAACGCCGCAACTGCCGCAACGGCAAGCGTGCAGGAAGGCGGCAGCAAGCTCACGGTGGGGCCGAACATCAAACTCAAGGGTGTTGAGATCACCGATTGCGACACGCTCGTGGTCGAGGGCCTGGTGGAGGCCACGATGGACTCGCGCGTGATGCAGATCTCGCAGCAGGGCGCATTCAAGGGCTCGGCCGAAATTGACATCGCGGAGATTCGCGGCCAGTTCGATGGCAGCCTGACGGTGCGCGACAAGCTGGTGATCTACGCCACGGGCAAAGTCACCGGCAAGATCCGCTACGGCAAGCTCGTGGTCGAAGAGGGCGCCCAGTTATCGGGCGAGATCGAGTTCGGTGCCGGCAGCGGCACAAAATCCGCAGCGGCCAAATCGGCGGCGCTGCACGTCGCTGCCGCCGCCTGATACGTCAGGCCACCCGCCGCACGATGGGGTTGCCAGGCCCGGTCGTGCGGTTTTTCGCGTAGGCGCAGCGCCTGCCCTTGCGGCAAAATGGTCTGATGCACTACGTTACCTACCGCCCCGGCACCACGCCGCTGGTGCTCGACTCGCCCCATAGCGGCACTCATTACCCCGACGATTTTGCCTATGCCTGTGCGCTGGAGACGCTGCGTACGGCCGAGGACACGCACGTCGAAAAGTTGTACGACTTTGCGCCCGCGCTCGGTGTCGCCTGGATCGAGGCGCACTTCCCGCGCAGCTATCTGGATGCCAACCGCAATACCAGCGAGGTGGATGTGACGCTGTTCGATGAGCCCTGGCCCGAGCCGGTGGCCGGCGATCCGGCCACGCTGTCAAAGGTGCGTCTGGGCAAGGGCCTGATCTGGCGCGCCACCGACGACGGCGTGCCCATCTACAACCGCAAGCTCGGTGTGGCGGAGGTGCGCGCGCGCATTGCCAACTGCTGGCAGCCGTATCACTTTGCGGTGGCGCAGGCGATCGACGCGGCGCATGAGCGGCACGGCTACAGCATCCATATCAACTGCCACTCCATGCCGGCGGTCGGCGCCAGCCAGGCAACCGACTTCCCGGGGCTGGTCCATGCGGACTTCGTGATCGGGGACCGCGACCAGTCCAGCGCCAGTGCGCCTTTGGTGCGATTGGTTTGTGAGCATCTCAAGGGCTTGGGCTACAGCGTGGCCTACAACCATCCGTACAAGGGCGTGGAACTGGTGCGCCGCTACGGCGACCCGGCGCGCCAGCGCCACAGCATCCAGGTCGAGGTCAACCGCAAGCTGTACATGAACGAGCAGACGCTGCAGATGACCGATGGGTTTGCATCGCTGCAGGAGAGCCTGCGTTCGTTGGTGCAGCGACTGCTGCAGACCGATCCGCGGACTCTCTGACCGCTCAGGCGCGCTGGACTGCCGGGTGGACAAGGTCGATTGCGTGGTGATTGGCGCGGGGGTGGTCGGGCTGGCCGTCGCGCGGGCGCTGGCCTTGCAGGGGCGCGAGGTGATGGTGCTGGAGGCGTTGGACGCGATCGGCACCGGCACCAGCTCGCGCAACAGCGAAGTCATTCATGCGGGAATTTACTACGCCACCGGCTCGCTCAAGGCGCGGCTGTGCGTGCAGGGCAAGCAGCTGTTGTACGCCTACTGCGCCGAGCGCGGCATTGCGCACCGGCGCTGCGGCAAGCTGATTGTGGCCACGTCAAAGGCACAGGTGGCGCAGCTCTCCGCCATCATCGACCAGGCGCGCGCCAACGGCGTGCATGACCTGCAGCGGCTCACGCGCGGGCAGGCCAGGGCGCTGGAGCCGCAGCTCGAATGCATGGCGGCGCTGCACTCGCCCGGCACCGGCATCGTGGACAGCCATGCGCTGATGCTGGCCTTGCAGGGCGATCTCGAGCACGCAGGCGGGATGGTCGCACTGAATTCGCCGCTGGCCAGCGCCAAATATACGCAAGATGCTATTACTTTGATAGCCTGCGACGACACGGAATTGCGGGCGACGACGGTGGTGAACGCGGCCGGACTGCGTGCGCCGGCGCTGGCGTCAAAGTTTGCCGGCCTCGATGCGCGCCATGTGCCGCCGAGCTACTACGCCAAGGGCAGCTACTTCACGCTCTCGGGCCGCTCGCCGTTTGGCCGCCTGATCTACCCCGTGCCCGAAACCGCCGGCCTGGGCGTACACCTGACCATCGATCTCGGCGGCCAGGCCAAATTCGGCCCCGACGTGCAGTGGGTGGATTCGCCCGACGATCTGGTGGTGGACCCCGCACGCGGCGATGCGTTCTATGCCGAGGTGCGCAAGTACTGGCCGGGCCTGCCGGACGGCGCCTTGATCCCCGGCTATGCGGGCATTCGCCCCAAGATCGCGCCGGCACACGCGGCGGCCCGGGACTTCCTGATTCAAGGGCCGGCCGAGCACGGCGTGCCGGGACTGGTCAACCTGTTCGGCATCGAGTCGCCGGGGCTCACCAGCGCGCTGGCGATCGGTGAGTATGTGGTCCGCTTGCTATCGAAATAGCAGCTGTCAGTGCCCGACCCGTATGGGCTACAGGCTCTTTTTAATCGAAAGTGCGGCCTGCCGTACCAGTTCCGGCCCCTTGTAGATCAGGCCGGTGTAGATCTGCACCACGTCGGCGCCCGCGCGGATCTTTCCCAGCGCGTCCTGCGCGCTCAGGATACCGCCGACTCCGATGATGGGGAATTTTTTTCCCAGGGCCGCGCGCAGCTGGCCAATGACGCGGTTGCTGGCTTCGAACACCGGCGCACCGGACAGGCCACCGGCCTCCTCGGCATGCGGCAGGCCCTGGACGGCGCCGCGTTCGAGCGTGGTGTTGGTGGCCACCACGCCGTCCATGCCGTGGCGCTGCAGCGCGGCGGCGATCACCGCCACCTGTGCCTCGTCCAGGTCGGGCGCGATTTTCACGAACAGGGGCACGCGCTTCTGGTACTGCTGTGCCAGTGCCTCGCTGCGCGCGGCGAGGGCGCCCAGCAGGCCATCGAGCGCCTCGTCGCCTTGCAGCGTGCGCAGGTTCTTCGTGTTGGGGCTGGAGATGTTGACCGTGACGTAGTCGGCATGCGGGTACACGCCGTCCAGGCAGGTCACATAGTCGTCGGTCGCGCGCTCGATCGGCGTGGAGGCGTTCTTGCCGATGTTCAGGCCCAGCAGCATCGAATTCTTTCGCCCGCTGGCGCGCAGCGACGAGCGCTGCACATTGGCAATGAAGGCGTCCAGTCCGTCGTTGTTGAAGCCCAGCCGGTTGATCAGGGCGTTGGCCTGCGGCAGGCGGAACATGCGCGGCTTGGGGTTGCCGGGCTGGGCCTTCGGCGTGACGGTGCCGACCTCCACAAAGCCAAAGCCCATGGCACCCAGGCCGTCGATGCAGCGCGCGTTCTTGTCCAGCCCTGCTGCCAGCCCGACGCGGTTCGGGAAGGTCAAACCTGCCAGTTCAATGGGGTCGTCCACCCGGCCATTGCAATACGCCCACTCGAGCGGTGTGCCCTGCGCGCGCGCCAGGGTGTGCAGGGTCAGTTCGTGGGCGGTTTCGGCGTCGAGGCCAAACAAAAAGGGGCGGGCGAGCGCGTAGGGGAGTAAGGACATTGGATAATTCGTGGCAACTGTCTGCAATTGTCTCAAAAGCGAACCATGACCCAAGATGAACTCAAAACGCTGGTCGGCCAGGCCGCCCTGCAGTATGTGGTGCCGGGTGAAATCGTCGGCGTGGGAACGGGCTCGACCGTGAACAAATTCATCGACGCGCTGGCCACGATGAAAGACCGGATCAAGGGCGCGGTCTCGAGTTCCGAGGCGTCCACAAAGCGGCTCACGGCCCTGGGCATCACAGTGTTTGACAGCAACGAGGTGGCCGAGCTGTCGGTCTATATCGACGGTGCGGACGAGATCGACGCCCGCGGCTACATGATCAAGGGCGGCGGCGCGGCGCTGACGCGCGAGAAAATCGTGGCTGCCCAGTCGCGCCAGTTCGTCTGCATTGCCGATGAATCGAAACTGGTGCCCACGCTGGGCAAATTCCCGCTGCCGGTGGAGGTGATCCCGATGGCGACGCAGCGCCTCATCCGACAATTCGCAACGCTGGGCGGCCGCGCCACCGTGCGCCTGGCGGACGGGCAGCCGCTCGTGACCGACAACGGCCAGCACCTCCTCGATGTCACCGGCTTGCAGATCAGCGATCCGCTGGCGTTTGAATCGCAGGTCAACCAGTGGCCGGGCGTGGTGACGGTGGGTGTGTTCGCGCACCAGAAGGCGCATGTGTGCCTGCTGGGCACGGCCGGCGGTGTGAAAACCCTGAAGTTCTGAGAGAAATCAGGCGCCAGCCCTTGAGGACAGGGCGCAGTCAGCTATAAAAAATATAGCGATCCAGTTCTAGAAGCGGATACCCGCCGGGTTGTCCACCCCGCTGCGATCCGGCGCCGGGCGCGGTGCCGGCGCAGCCAATGGCTCCTGCGCCGTGTTGCCGGTCGCGGACGTTGCGGGCGCCTGTTTTTGCACGGCCACCAGCGGCGCGGCCGGCGGATTGCGGTAGCTGGCGGGCAATTGCGAGGTCTTGGGATAGCCGGCGGCATCGAGGAACTGGTTCCACTCGGTGTCCGAGTAACCCTTGAGCTGCTGGCTGCCAATGGTCAGGAGCGGCAGGGTGTTGTCACCGCTGAGGCGTTGCAGCGCATCGGCATCTTGCGCCGTGTTGACCGTGCGCTCGGTGAACGGCACGCCGCGGCTGCTCAGCATGGCCCGGCCCGATCCACACGGGCCGCAATTGCTGCCCGTGTAGAGCGTGACCGGATATTTGCCGGCGACCTGTTTGAGCTCGAACGGGAGAGCCGAACCACTGGCAGCCGGGCCCGAGGCGCCGGCATCGATGGTCGTGGCCTTGCCCGCGGTGGCGGGCGGCGGCTTGTCCGAGAAAGTGACCCGGCCGTCCGGCCCCACGATGCGGTACACCGCTTGCGCGTGCACATGCATGCTGCCGAAGGCGAGCAGGGTGGCCAGCAGGGTGAGCGCCGCCAGACGCGTGGTGATGTTTCGTGTCATTGCAATCTCCCGGCTGTCATTATCGTCAAGCCATGCCCTGATGCCGCATCAGCGCATCCAGGTTGGGCTCGCGACCCCGGAAGGCCTTGAAGGATTCCATCGCGGGGCGGCTGCCACCCACTTCCAGAATGGTCTCGCGGTATTTTCTGCCGGTTTGCGGATTCGCCACGCCGTCCTTGCCGGCCGTCTCTTCAAAGGCCGCGTAGGCATCGGCGCTCAGCACCTCGGCCCATTTGTAGCTGTAATAGCCGGCCGCATAACCGCCCGCAAAGATATGGCTGAAGGTGTGCATCGTGCGGCTCCAGGCCGGCGGCTGCAGTACCGCTACTTCCTCGCGCACCCGTTGCAGCAGCGGCATGAAGTCCTGCTCCGGGTCGTGCTCGGTATGCAGCAGCATGTCGAACAGGGAGTACTCGATCTGGCGCAGCGTCTGCAGGCCGCTCTGGAAATTCTTGGCGGTCAGCATCTTGTCGAACAGCGCGCGCGGCAGGGGTTCTCCGCTGTCCACATGCGCCGTCATGTGCCGGAGGACGTCCCACTCCCAGCAGAAGTTTTCCATGAACTGGCTGGGCAGCTCGACCGCGTCCCATTCGACGCCGCTGATGCCCGACACGTCGTGTTCGTTGACCTGCGTGAGCATGTGGTGCAGGCCGTGGCCGAACTCGTGGAACAGCGTGGTCACCTCGTCGTGTGTGAGCAGCGGCGGCTTGCCATCGACGCCTTGGGAAAAATTGCACACCAGCTGCGCCACCGGGGTCTGCAGCGCGCCGGTGTCGGGCCGCAGCCAGCGTGCGCGCACGTCGTCCATCCAGGCGCCGCCGCGTTTGCCGGTGCGGGCCGCGGCATCGAGGTAGAACTGGCCGACCAATATTCCGTCGCGCTCGATGCGGTAGAACTCGACCTCGGGATCCCACACCGGAGCGCTGTCCTTGCGGATCGCCACTTCGAACAGCGTCTCGACGATTTTGAACAGGCCGGCCAGCACCTTGGGTGCCGGGAAATACTGTTTCACCTCCTGCTCGCTGAAGGCGTAGCGCGCCTCCTTGAGTTTTTCGCCGATGTAGGGCCAGTCCCAGGGCTGCGGGTCATCGAGGCCGAGCTGCTCGTGCGCGAACGCGCGCATGTCGGCCACGTCTTTTTCGGCATAGGGCCGGGCGCGGTGGGCCAGGTCGCGCAGGAACGCGATGACCTGCGCGGGCGACTCGGCCATTTTGGGCACCAGCGAGACTTCGCCGAAATTCGCGTAGCCCAGCAACTGCGCCTCTTCGCGCCGCAGCGCCAGCGTCTCAACGATCAGCGCGGAGTTGTCGAAGGGGCGTGCGTCCTCGGGCGCCTGGTCGGACGCGCGGGTCACGTAGGCCCGGTACAGCGTCTCGCGCAGCGCGCTGCTGCGCGCAAACTGCATGACCGGCAGGTAGCAGGGCATCTTGAGCGTGAGCTTGTAGCCCGCCTGGTCCTCGGCCTGGGCCGCGGCCCGCGCCGTCTGCTTGACGTCATCGGGCACGCCATCGAGTTCATCCTCGCGCGCATAGTACGCAAAGGCGTCGGTCGCGTCGAGCGCGTTCTCGCTGAATTTCTGGCTGATCTCGGCTTGCCGTTCCTGGAGCCTGGCAAAGCGCTCCTTGGCGGCGCCTGTGAGTTCGGCGCCCGAGAGCACGAAGTTGCGCATCGCATTCTTGTGCGCCTGGCGCTGCTCGGCGTTTAGCGTGGCGACATCGATGGATTTGTACTTCGCATACAGGCGCTCATCGGCGCCGAGCCGGGTCGAGAATTCGGTCACCTGGGGCAGCGCTGCGTTGTAGGCCGCGCGCAGCTCGGGCGTGTCGGCCACGGCATTGAGGTGGCTGACCGCGCCCCAGGCGCGGCCCAGCTTTTCGGTCGCGACATCCAGAATCAGCGACATGGTGATCCAGGTTGCCGGAAAATCCGGGTGCGTGACGGTCTCCAGCGCCCGGTTGGCTTGCTCCAGCAAACTGTCGACGGCCGGGGCAACGTGCTCCGGCCGGATCTGGTCAAACAGCGGGAGGTCGGTGAAGTCGAGCAGGGGATTGGTCATACAGCTTAGTTGGTGGCCGGGGGCCGCAAGTTCAAGGGCGGGGGGCGGTGGTCGCAGCGAGGCCGGCGCCGGGCCGCCCCAAGGCGACCTGCGGCCCCCTCGGGGGGCAGCGTAGTACGCGAAGCGACAAGCGTGGGGGCAACATCAGCTGCGCTCGGCGGCCTCCAGCGTGTTGACCAGCAGCATGGTCACGGTCATCGGGCCCACGCCGCCGGGCACCGGGGTGATCCAGCCGGCGACTTCGCGCACGCCCGCGAAATCCACGTCGCCGCACAGCTTGCCCTGCGCGTTGCGGTTCATGCCCACGTCGATCACCACGGCGCCGGGCTTGACCATGTCGGCGGTCAGCGTGTTGGGTTTGCCGACGGCGGCGACGATCACGTCGGCCTGCAGCGTGTGCGCCTTGAGGTCGCGCGTGGCGCTGTGGCAGATGGTGACGGTGGCGTTCTTTTGCAGCAGCATCAGGGCCATCGGCTTGCCCACGTTGTTGCTGCGGCCGATGACGACGGCATGCTTGCCGCGCAGATCGATGCCGGTGCTCTCGATCAGCTTGATGCAGCCATACGGCGTGCAGGACCAGAAGCCCGGCATGCCGGTCATCAGCGCGCCGGCGCTGGCGATGTGAAAGCCGTCCACATCCTTGGCCGGGGCGATGGTCTCGATCACCTTGTGTGCGTCGATGTGGGCCGGCAAGGGCAGCTGCACCAGGATGCCGTGGATGGACGGGTCGACGTTGAGTGCCTGTACGCGCGCGAGCAGCTCGGCTTCGCTCAGGGTTGCGTCGTATTTCTCCAGCACCGAGTGCAATCCTGCTTCCGCGCAGGCCTGGACTTTCTTGCCGACGTAGACCTGGCTGGCCGGATCCTCGCCTACGAGGATGACGGCCAGGCCGGGCGTGATGCCACGGGCTTTGAGCGCGGCGGTGCGCCGGGCCACGTCGGTGCGCAGTTGTCTGGCAATCGCGTTGCCGTCGATGAGTTGAGCGGTCATGTATCAGTTCTCAAGTAAAAACGCCCGCTGGTCCTTATCGGGCGGGCGCTGATAGCTATAAATACCGTAGCGTCAGATTTTCACTGCAGTTTGTCCCAAGGCAATCTTCAGCAGGTCGGCCACGGTGTTGGCGCCCAGCTTTTCCATGATGTTGGCACGGTGCGCCTCCACGGTCTTGATGCTGATGCCCAGGTCGTCGGCAATCTGCTTGTTCAGGCGCCCCGCCACGATGCGCTCGAGCACCTGGGCTTCGCGCGAGGTCAGCTTGGACAGCAGCGCGTCGCGGCTGGCCGCCTGCTGGTGATCGGTGAAGGCGCTGCGCGCGGATTCCAGCATGCGCTCGACCAGACCCAGCAGTTCGTCTTCCTTGAACGGCTTCTGGATGAAATCCATTGCGCCTTTCTTCATGGTGTTCACGGCCATCGGCACGTCGCCATGGCCGGTGATGAAGACCACGGGCAGCGGCGACTGGCGCTCCACCAGCCGGTCCTGCAGCTCCAGTCCGGTCATGCCGCCCATGCGGATGTCGACGATCAGGCAGGCCACTTCGCGCGCGTCGTAGCGGCTCAAAAACGATTCGGCCGACTCGAAACAGCGCACCCGGTAATCCTTGCCTTCGAGCAGCCATTGCAGCGAATCGCGCACGGCCTCATCGTCGTCCACCACGTAGACAGTTCCTTTTTTAGGAATCAAACTCATGCGGTTACCCCAGCGTTTTTTGTCGTTGCTACTGAATTCGTAGTGTCGTTGACAGGGCTGGCGAGCGGTAGCCAGAAGGAGAAACGGCAGCCTGTCACTTCGCCGCCATTGTAGAGGTTCTCGGCATGCATCCGGCCCTGGTGCGACTCTACGATGCTGCGGCACAAATTCAGCCCGATGCCCATGCCTTCCGCCTTGGTGGAAAAGAACGCTTCGTAGAGCCGCTCCATGGCTTCGGGCGCCAGCCCCTTGCCGGAATCGAGCACGGAAAACTCCACCACCGGCTGCTCGTCGAGCTGGCGCGGCACCACCTGCAACTCCACCGTGCGCTGCGTCGGTGGGCGCTCCGAGGCCTCGATGGATTCGGCCGCGTTCTTGAGCAGGTTCACCAGTACCTGCTCGATCAGGATCGGGTCCACCATGACTTGGGGCAGGCGCGCGGCCACGTAGGGGTTCAGGCGCACGTTGCGCCGGCGCAGCTCGATGCCGGCCAGCTCGACCGCTTCGTTGACCATGGCCGGGATGTCCGACAGCGTACGGTTCGGTTCGCTGCGCTTCACGAACGAGCGGATGCGCTGGATGATGTGGCCGGCGCGCTGCGCCTGCCGCGCGGTTTTGTCGAGCGCCGCGAGCAGGTCTTCCTCGCTGATCTGTTTGCCCTTGATGCGCGAGACCATGCCGTTGCAGTAGTTGTTGATGGCGGTCAGGGGCTGGTTCAATTCATGCGCCACGCTGGACGCCATCTCGCCCATGGTGATGAGCCGGCTGGCCGATTGCGCGCGCTCGGCCTGCGAGGCGGACAGTTCCTCCGCGTGGCGCCGCGGCGTGATGTCGGTGGCAATCACCATCTGGGCCAGACGCCCGTCCACCCAGGTGAGGTAACGCGAGCGCACCTCGAGCCATTTGCCGAGCTCCGGCACAAAAACCTCGGAATGGCCCGCATGCGCCTGTGTCAGCGTATCGGTCGGCAGACCCATGAAGCCGTCGACGTCGTCCTGTGCGTCGTCGCTGCCGGGGTGGCTGCTGGAGACCACGCCCGCCTGCGCCACCAGTTGCAGGTGGCCCACCGTGTGAGAGCCAAACCAGAGCCGGTACAGCTTGTTGGCAAACAGCAGCTCCTTGCTGCCCAGCGGCGCCACCGACACCGAAGCGTCGAGCGCCTCCAGCACGGTGGTGAAGCGCTCGTACGAGGCCGACAGCTGCTCGCGAATGCGGTTCGGCTCGGTGATGTCGGTCATCGAGGTCATCCAGCCGGTTTGCTGGCCGCGGGCGTCGATCAGCGGCGAGGTGTACATCCGGGCATCGAACAGCGAGTTGCTCTTGCGCTTGACACGCACCTGAAAGCCGCCGGGGATGGTGCGCCCGTGCAGCTCGTCCTCGAGCCGCGCGGACAGCGATTCGAGGTCGGCCTCGGGCCAGTAGGGGAAGGGCGCGGTGCGTCCCACCAGCTCGCGCTCGCTCCAGCCCGTCATCTGGCAGAAGGCCGCGTTGACGTAGGTGATGCGTCCCTGCAGGTCCAGCGCACGCATGCCGGTCAGCATGGAGTTCTCCATCGCACGGCGGAAGTTGGTTTCCGACACCAGCGCCTGCTGCACCTGCACGCGGCGCCGGGTGTGGCGCCAGGTGGCAATCAGCATCCAGGCCGTGAGCATGCTCAGCGCGCTGACCAGCCAGAACAGGCCACTGCCGATCACCCCCATCGACGTCCGGTAGGCCTGGGCCCGGATGATCAGGCCGTTGCCCACGGGCGAGACCGGCACCTCGTACTCGTTGGGCGGCGTGGTCCACGGCAACAGGCTGGCCGCGGGGTTGCGTGCCGGCACCGTATTGCCCGCCAGCAGTTTGCCTTTGTCGTCGAGCAGCGCCACGGAGTACTTGGCAGACACCTCTGTCGGCACGCCGTAGCGCAGCAGGCCGTCGAGCGAGTATTCGCCCAGTACCACACCGGCGAACTTGCCGCCGTCGGCCAGCGGTACGTGCAACTGCAGCAGGGCGACCCGGTCGGCACGCGCCGGCGGCTGGGCATACACGGGCTGCTGCAGCTCGCGCGTCAGGCTGTAGCTGTTTTCGGTCTCGCCGATCTTCAGGATGTCGCCCGCGGTGCGCTGCTGGGCCGTGGGAACGCTGGGCGCGGCCCGGCTGGCGATGATGCGGCGCCTGGCATTGATCCAGGTGATGGCCAGCATTTCGGGGTACTGCGCCTCCAGCGATTCGGAGCGGGCCATGAATTCTTCGGGGTCGACTTCCTTGTTGGACACATCGCGCGCCAGCCGCATGAGTTGTTCCTGGCGCTCCAGCAGGCGCAGGCGCACTCGCTGCTGCGCGTACTCGACATCGCGTTTGACGGCTTCCTGCTCCCGGTCGATTTCCTCCACCTGCAGGTACCAGAAGGCCACGACGATAGCGGCCAGGAACAGCAGCACCGAGGCCATCGGCGCCAGCAAGGCCAGTCGATCCTGATGGGTCGGGCTCTGGCGGCGCCACCAGTTGCGCCATGAAGTGATCGGCGCGGCGGCCACTGGTTTGGCCGTGCCTGGCTGGCTTGGCGGGGGACGGTTCTGCATGGCTGAAGTGTAGGTGACTGACTTCGAAAGGGTGGACGCATTTATTAATTCTAAATTTCATATAACGGCATTTATAGCCACTATTTGAAATTTGAGAAAAATATGAGAAACTAGAGAAGTCGTACTAAATTACGTCTTAAATACGAGGAGATAAAAATGTCAGCATTGCCCGAAAACGCGTTTGGTGCGCCGGCGAATGACGCAGATTCCCAGGAAACCCGCGAATGGATGGATGCCCTGTCGGCCGTGATCGAAAGCGAAGGCCCCGAACGGGCTCACGCCCTGCTGGAGCAACTGCTCGAGCATGCGCGGCAGAACAGCATCGACATGCCGTTTTCGGCCAACACGGGCTATGTGAACACCATCGAGCCCGACCAGGAGGAGCGCAGTCCCGGCAACCTGCAGATGGAAGGCCGTCTGCGCGCCTACATGCGCTGGAATGCGATGGCCATGGTGGTCAAGGCGAACCGCCACCACCCCGAGGACGGCGGCGACCTGGGCGGCCACATCGGCTCGTTCGCCTCGGTGGCCAGCATGTTCGGCGCCGGCTTCAACCACTTCTGGCATGCCGAGAGCGAAAACCATGGCGGCGACTGCCTCTACATCCAGGGCCACAGCTCGCCCGGTGTCTATGCACGCGCCTATCTGGAGGGCCGGCTCACCGAGGAGCAGCTGCTCAATTTCCGCCAGGAGGTCGACGGCCGGGGCCTGTCCAGCTACCCGCACCCCAAGCTGATGCCCAACTTCTGGCAGTTCTCCACCGTCTCCATGGGCCTGGGGCCGCTGATGGCGATCTACCAGGCGCGCTTCCTCAAGTACCTGCATGCGCGTGGCATCGCCAACACCGAGAACCGCAAGGTCTGGGTGTTCTGCGGCGACGGCGAGATGGACGAGGTGGAAAGCCTGGGTGCGATCGGCCTGGCCGCGCGCGAGAATCTCGACAACCTGATCTTCGTGATCAACTGCAACCTGCAGCGCCTGGACGGTCCGGTGCGCGGCAACGGCAAGATCATCCAGGAGCTGGAGGGCACGTTCCGCGGTGCCGGCTGGAACGTCATCAAGCTCTTGTGGGGCACGGACTGGGACCCGCTGCTGGCGCGCGACAAGGACGGCGCACTGCGCAGGATCATGATGGACACGCTGGACGGCGACTACCAGGCGTTCAAGGCCAACGACGGCGCCTACGTGCGCAAGGAATTCTTCGGTCGTGACCCGAAGGCGCTGGAGCTGGTGGCCAAGATGAGCGACGACGACATCTGGGCCCTGCGCCGCGGTGGGCACGATCCGCAAAAAGTCTATGCGGCCTACCACGCGGCCGTGCACCACAAGGACCAGCCCTCGGTGCTGCTGGTCAAGACCGTCAAGGGCTACGGCATGGGCAAGATGGGTGAGGGCAAGAACACCGTCCACCAGACCAAAAAGCTCACCGATGAAGCGGTCAAGGAGTTTCGCGACCGCTTCAACATCCCGATCCCGGACAGCCAGCTGGCCGACATCCCGTTTTACAAACCGGCCGACGACACGCCCGAGATGCAGTACCTGCACGAGCGCCGCAAGGCGCTTGGCGGCTACCTGCCGCACCGCCGCGCCAAGGCCGACGAGCAGTTCACCGTGCCCGCGCTGGACATCTTCAAGCCGGTGCTGGAGCCCACGGCCGAAGGCCGCGAAATCTCGACCACGCAGGCCTTCGTGCGATTTCTCACGCAACTGCTGCGCGACAAGGCGCTGGGGCCGCGCGTGGTGCCCATCGTGGTGGATGAGGCCCGCACCTTCGGCATGGAAGGCCTGTTTCGCCAGATCGGTATCTACAACCCGGCCGGCCAGCAATACACGCCGGTGGACAAAGGCCAGGTGAGCTACTACAAGGAGGACAAGCAGGGCCAGGTGCTGCAGGAGGGCATCAACGAGGCCGGCGGCATGGCCAGCTGGATCGCGGCGGCCACCTCGTACAGCACCAGCAACCGCATCATGGTGCCGTTCTATGTGTACTACTCGATGTTCGGCTTCCAGCGCGTCGGCGATCTGGCCTGGGCCGCGGGCGACATGCTGGCGCGCGGCTTTCTGCTGGGCGGCACCGCGGGGCGCACCACGCTGAACGGCGAAGGCCTGCAGCACGAGGACGGCCACAGCCACATCCTGGCCGGCACCATTCCGAACTGCGTGAGCTACGACCCGACCTTCGCGCACGAGGTCGGCGTGATCATGCAGCACGGCCTCAAGCGCATGGTGGAAAAGCAGGAGAACGTGTATTACTACATCACGCTGCTCAATGAGAACTACCCCATGCCGGGTCTGAAGGCCGGCACCGAAGAGCAGATCATCAAGGGCATGTACCTGTGCAAGGAAGGCCCCAAGCTCAAGACCACCGTGCAGTTGCTGGGCTCGGGCACGATCCTGCGCGAATCCATTGCCGCCCAGGCGCTGCTGGAGCAAGACTGGGGCATTGCCGCCAACGTGTGGAGCTGCCCGAGCTTCAACGAGCTGGCGCGCGAGGGCCAGGATTGCGAGCGCTGGAACCTGCTGCATCCGACGGAAGGTCCACGCGTTTCCTTTGTGAGCCAGCAGCTCGAGCCGCACAGCGGCCCCGTGGTGGCGTCCACCGATTACATCAAGGCCTTTGCCGATCAGATCCGTCCCTTTATCCCGAAGGGGCGCACCTACAAGGTGCTGGGCACCGATGGTTTTGGCCGCAGCGACTTCCGCAGCAAACTGCGCGAGCACTTCGAAGTCAATCGTCACTACATCGTGGTCGCCGCACTCAAGGCCTTGTCCGAGGAGGGCGCCGTGCCGGCCGCGAAGGTGGCCGAGGCGATCAAGAAATACGGGATTCAGGCCGATAAAGTCAATCCACTGCACGCCTGACCCATTGTCGATACGAGCGCAGCGTGGCAACCCCGGCGGACTGCCACGCTGCGCGCGCAATAAGAACCCGAATAACTGGAGACGAAGAATATGTCCGTCATAGAAATCAAAGTTCCCGACATTGGCGATTTCGACGAGGTTGCCGTCATCGAGTTGCTGGTCAAGCCGGGCGACTCCGTCAGCGCCGAGCAATCGCTGATCACCGTGGAATCCGACAAGGCCTCGATGGAAATTCCGTCCTCGGCCGCCGGCGTGGTCAAGGAACTCAAGGTCAAGCTGGGCGACAAGGTCAAGGAAGGTTCGGTGCTGCTGCTGCTGGAAGCGGAAGTGGCTGGCGCCGCCGCGGCCCCCGCCGCCTCTTCATCTGCTCCCGTTGCACCGTCAAAACCTGCTGAAGCCCCCGCCCCTCAAGCGCAAGCTGCTACAAATGTTGAAGCGGCCGCTGCTCCGGCGAGTGCGGGCCTGATCGAAGTGCGGGTGCCCGATATCGGCGACTTCAAGGATGTGGCGGTGATCGAAGTCATGGTCAAGGCGGGCGACAGCGTGAAGGTGGAGCAGTCGCTGATCACGGTCGAGTCCGACAAGGCCTCGATGGAGATTCCGTCCTCGGCAGCCGGCGTGATCAAGGATCTGAAGGTCAAGCTGGGCGACAAACTCAACATCGGCGATTTGCTGGCCATCGTGCAGGGTGCGGCTCCAGCGGCCGGCGCGGCCGCGCCAGCGGCACCCGCCGCGCCGGCATCCGCACCTGCAGCTGCCGCACCCGCTGCGCCTGTGGCCACCTCATCTGTTGCGGCCCTCGCCGCGCCGGCCGTTGCCGTGCCGCCTCACGATCCGACGGCGCCGCAGGGCCATTTGCCGCATGCCTCGCCGTCGGTACGCAAGTTCGCGCGGGAGCTCGGTGTGCCGCTGGCCGAGGTCAAGGGCAGCGGCCCCAAGGGCCGCATCACGCAGGACGACGTGCAGGGCTTCACCCGGGCCGTGATGGCCGGCGCGGCGCAGACCCAGGCGCAGGCCGCCAGGGCACCGGCGGGCGGCGGCGATGGCGCGGCGCTGGGTCTGATCCCGTGGCCGAAGGTCGACTTCACCAAGTTCGGGCCAGTCGAGCGCCGCGATCTCTCGCGCATCAAGAAGCTCAGCGGTGCCAACCTGCATCGCAACTGGGTGATGATCCCGCACGTCACGAACAACGACGAGGCCGACATCACCGAGCTCGAAGCCTTTCGCGTCGCCACCAACAAGGAAAACGAGAAGTCGGGCGTGAAGGTCACGATGCTGGCCTTCGTCATCAAGGCGGTGGTGGCGGGGCTGAAGAAGTTCCCCGACTTCAACACCAGCCTGGACGGCGACCAGCTCGTTTACAAGCAGTACTACAACATCGGCTTCGCGGCGGACACGCCGAACGGCCTGGTGGTGCCGGTGCTCAAGGACGCCAACAGGAAGGGCATTCTGCAGATCAGCGCGGAGATGGGCGAGCTGGCGAAGAAGGCGCGCGACGGCAAGCTGGGCTCGGCCGAGATGCAGGGCGGGTGCCTGTCGATCAGCTCGCTCGGCGGCATCGGCGGCACGCACTTCACGCCCATCATCAATGCCCCCGAAGTTGCCATTCTGGGGCTGTCCAGGGGCCAGATGAAGCCGGTGTGGGACGGCAAGCAGTTCGTGCCACGCCTGGTACTGCCGCTGTCGCTGTCGTACGACCACCGCGTGATCGACGGCGCCTCCGCCGCGCGCTTCAATGCCTACCTCGGCCAGGTGCTGGCCGACTTCCGGCGCATCCTTCTGTGACGACGGTGGTTGTGGTCAAGAAGGCGGGCCAGGTGGCGATTGCCGCCGATACGCTGGTGACGTTTGGCGATACGCGCCTGGGTCACCGTTTCGAGGCCAACAGCAAACTCTTCAAGGTGGACACGGTGGCCGGGGTCAGTTATGTGGGGATTGCGGGCACGGTGGCGCACTTTCCGGTGCTGCGCAAGGCCATGACGGCGCTGCCGCCGGACCAGCTCAAACTGGGCAGCAGGGACGAGGTGTTCGACACCTTCACCAGGCTGCACCCGCTCCTGAAAGAAACGTTCTTCCTGCAAACCAAGGAAGACGACAACGACCCCTACGAATCGAGCCAGTTCAGCGTGGTGATTGCCAACGCGAGTGGCATTTATGGCCTGTACAGCTACCGCGAAGTGTTCGAGTTCAAGGAGTTCTGGGGCATCGGCTCGGGGCGCAGCTTTGCGCTCGGCGCCATGCACGCCAGCTGGGACAGGGCCAAAACGGCCCGCGAAGTCGCCACCGTCGGCGTGCATGCGGGTTGCGAATTCGACAGGAACTCCGCCGGCCCGGTGGAAGTTTTCACCATCAAATTGAAGCAATAAGACAAGAGAGACAAACATGGCACTCCTGGAAATCAAGGTTCCCGACATTGGCGATTTCGATGAAGTCGCGGTCATCGAGCTGCTGGTCAAGCCCGGCGACACGGTGCAGGCCGAGCAGAGCCTGATCACGGTAGAGAGCGACAAGGCCTCCATGGAGATTCCGTCAAGCCACGCCGGCGTGGTGAAGGAGCTCAAGGTCAAGCTGGGCGACAAGGTCAAGGAGGGTTCCGTGCTGCTGCTGCTTGAAGCCGCTTCCGTTGAAGCTGAGTCTGTCAAAGCCCCTGCGAGTCCTTTGACAGGCTCTGGGCGAACGGAACCACAGCCAAAACAGGCTGCGGCCACCGCTGCGCCTGCGCCAGCCGCTACACAAAGCGTAGCAACGCCGGCGCCCGCCGCCGCCAGTTTTGCCGGCACGGCCGATCTGGACTGCGACGTGCTGGTGCTCGGCGCCGGTCCCGGCGGGTATTCGGCCGCGTTCCGCGCCGCCGACCTGGGTCTCAAGGTGGTGCTGGTGGAGCGCTACGCCACGCTGGGCGGTGTCTGCCTCAACGTGGGCTGCATCCCGTCCAAGGCCTTGCTGCACGTGGCCGCCGTGATGGATGAAGTGAGTCACTTCGAGGCGCTGGGCGTGAGTTTCGGCAAGCCGGTGGTGAACATCGAGAAGCTGCGCGCCCACAAGGACAAGGTCGTCGGCAAGCTGACCGGCGGCCTGGCTGCCATGGCCAAGATACGCAAGGTCACTACGGTGCGCGGCTACGGCTCCTTCGTGGGCGCCAACCACGTGCAGGTCGAGGAAACCACGGGCGACGGCCAGGAGAAGACCGGTAAGACGCAGACCATCGCATTCAAGAATTGCATCATCGCGGCCGGCTCGCAGGCGGTGCGCCTGCCGTTCATGCCGCAGGACCCGCGCGTGGTCGATTCCACGGGCGCGCTGAACCTGCAGAGTGTTCCCAAGCGCATGCTGGTCCTGGGCGGCGGCATCATCGGCCTGGAGATGGGCACCGTCTACAGCACGCTGGGCGCGCGCCTGGATGTGGTCGAAATGCTGGACGGCCTGATGCTGGGCGCGGACCGCGATCTGGTCAAGGTCTGGCAGAAGCTGAACGCGCCGCGCTTTGACAACATCATGCTCAAAACCAAGACCGTGGGCGCCAGGGCGACCGCGGCCGGCATCGAGGTGACGTTCGCCTCGGCCGGAGAGGGCGGCAGCGCGCCCGCACCGCAAACCTACGACCTGGTGCTGCAGGCAGTCGGGCGCTCACCCAACGGCAAGAAGATCGGCGCGGAGAAGGCCGGCGTGGCCGTGAGCGATCGCGGCTTCATCCCGGTCGACATCCAGATGCGCACCAATGTGCCGCACATCTTCGCGATCGGCGACATCGTGGGCCAGCCCATGCTGGCGCACAAGGCGGTGCACGAGGCGCATGTGGCGGCCGAGGTGATCGCCGGTGAACTGCAGGGCAACAGGGAGCTTGCCAGCACCGCCTTCAACGCCCGCGTGATCCCGAGCGTGGCCTACACCGACCCCGAAGTGGCGTGGGTCGGCCTGACCGAAGACCAGGCCCGGGCCGAAGGCATCAAGGTCAGGAAGGGCCTGTTCCCCTGGACCGCATCCGGCCGCGCCATCGCCAACGGGCGCGATGAAGGCTTTACCAAGCTGCTGTTCGACGACAGCCCGGAGGCGCACGGACACGGCCGGATCCTGGGCGGCGGCATCGTCGGCACCCACGCGGGCGACATGATCGGCGAGATTGCGCTGGCGATCGAAATGGGCGCCGATGCGGTCGATATCGGCAAGACCATCCACCCGCACCCCACGCTGGGCGAGAGCATCGGCATGGCGGCGGAGGTGGCGCACGGCAGCTGTACCGATTTGCCGCCTGCGCGAAAATAGCCCTGCGACGCGCGCCTCAATACAGGCTTCCAAGCAAGGCCCGAGCCGTCGACGGTTCGGGCTTTTTACTTTTTGCGTGGGGCCGGAATTTCACCCGCCTCCTACCAATTTGCGCTCATTCGACAAGATCCGTTCGCGCTGAGCTGGTCGAAGCCGGGGAGCCTTTCGACCCTTCGACGGGCTCACGCCGGCCCAAGCTCCAGGCGAATGGTTTCTGCGAGCCATCAGGCAAGACGTGACATTCGACCTCTTGAAACCATTTTGGCAGACCCTATTTCCAGAAACGAGCCGGCAGGAACGGGTCTCCAGCCGGTGCCTTTGAACCATCGGAGGACATACCATGTATGCATCGTTGTTGAATCAGCCGAACAGCCTGTTCGGTCAATTTGATCTCTTGCGCCGGGAGCTGGACCAGGCGTTCGGCGTGTTGGATCTGCCCAGCAGCATCCGTTCGGTCACGCCGGGCACCTTGCCCGCCATCAACGTGGGGCAAACGCCTACCAGCGTGGAGGTCTACGCCTTCGCGCCGGGCCTGGATGCCTCGAAAATCGACGTGAGTCTGGACCATGGCTTGCTGCGCATTGCCGGCGAGCGAGCTCCCGACATCCCGGATGAAGACGCCAACATACACGTTTACGCCCACGAGCGTGGTACGGGCAGCTTCAGCCGCGCGATCTCGTTGCCAGACGACGTCAATCCGGACGCAGTAAACGCGAGCTACCGCGACGGCGTCTTGCAGATCAGCATCGCCCGACGCGAATCGGTCCAACCCAAGCGCATTGCCGTGCAGTGACGCGCAACGCATTCAAGGAGAAACCACCATGAGCGACAACAAGCAAGTGACGAACCCGGCATCGGGCTCTGTAACGGCAGTGCAGGAGCAGCAGCGCGCCGTGCTGCCGCCAGTCGACGTGTTCGAGGATGCCAGCGGCATCACGCTGCTGGCCGACATGCCGGGTGTTCCGAAAGAGAAACTGGAGTTGAAGGTTGAAGGAGATGCCCTGTTGATTGAAGGCGACGTGCAGTCGCACACCCCGGACGGTCTGGAGGCCCTCTATGCGGAGTTGCGCGTGCCGCGCTATCGGCGCAGCTTCACCCTGAGCCGTGAGCTTGATACAACCCGCATCGAGGCCAACCTGAAAGACGGCGTGCTGAAACTGCGCATTCCCAAACAAGCGCATGCGCAGCCGCGGCGGATTGCCGTGACGGCGGGTTGACATCCGCAGTGGGTAGAACCTGATGCGAACTTTCGAAAGGATGAACCATGACCAAGCTTGCAGAACAACTGAAGCAGGGCGCGGATCAGGCCTGGGAGTCGCTGTCGGAAGGCTGGCGCGAGCTCAGCGCCCGCGCCAGCGGCGCTCTGACGCGCTTCTGGCCCACAAGCGCCGACCCATTGCCAACCAGCCAGCCCACGGCGCCGGAGGGTTTCATGCCCCGGCAGACGGGCTGGGCCTTCATGGCGGCAGACGTGTTCGATGACGCTGACAAGGTGATCGTGCGCATTGAAGCACCCGGCATGCGGCGTGAGGACATCCATGTCGAGCTAAACGGCGACATGCTGACAGTGTGGGGCGAGAAGCGCATCGATCGCGAGGCGACCGAAGGCCGCTGGCGTGCCGTGCAATGCGCCTACGGCAGTTTCCGCCGCGACGTGGCCTTACCGGTGTCGGTGAAGGCCGACAAGACGCAGGCCAGCTACCGCGACGGCGTGCTGCGCATTCAACTGCCCAAGTCCGATGCAGCGCGCGCACGGCGCATCGAGGTGCAGACCGCCTGAATTCCTGGTTCGGCATGCACGCCAGGATCGGCCCGTTGGTCGAGACCGCCCGGCAACGTCCGGGCGATCTGTTTGCGGGGACCGAAACCTCCGTGGTGGTTTAAAGGATAGGATCCGGTTTGAAAGTGAATTCGGTGAAGATCGCGAACAAAGGCGTATTGCGGTACCCGTAGCAAATTCCAGTGAAGCAGCCTCCGCCTCTCGTGTTCTCGGCGAGAACGGCTACAAATCCGGTCCATCGCAAGTTCGTCCATCGGTGCCCTGGTGGGCGGCATCTACGCCACGCAAAAGCTCGCAGTCTATGCGGAGTGGGTTCTGGCGCTGGAACGCATGCTTGCTCGGCCCGCGCTGCGAGCAATGGTCCTCAGTGGCTCCGCTGGCAGTCACCCTGTGTCCGGTTGACGTTGCCAGTCGTGCGTTGCGAAATTGCGGCGCCGACAAGCGATGCGGTGCGCTGCACACGCCGCACTGCATCACGCGCCAGGAGGTAGGCCTGCGTTTGCCGCTCCGAAATATACGCAGCAGCGCCAGACCGGGTGGCCGAATTTCGGCCGGCAAGATTTTTTCCCGAAGTGGGAGTCACAGAAGGCAAATTCATCATCAAACTCCTTTCGTCTATCGGTACGCTGGGTACTCATAGGGAGCGAAGAAAAATCCGCTCCTTAGAATAAGAGCTGAGAGTTTAAATTTCAAGGGGGGTAGTTTTTGCAGAAAGTTGGCAAAACCTGGCCTGAGCCCAGTGACCGCCTATAGCACGTTGGGCGCGGACCGCGACCTGGTCAGGGTCTGGCAGAAGCTGAACGCGCCGCGTTTTGACAACATCATGCTTGGGGACCAAGACCGTGGCCCTGTCCGAGCGTGGCCTACACCAACCCTGAGGTGGCTTGGGTCCAGAGGTCCGGCGGTCCAAGAGCCCGGTTTTGCGGCCACAGCGTCAGGCGGAGTCTGGCGGCAGCCTGGCGCGCAGATAGGCCAGCAGGTCCGTGAGGGTGACGAGCGCTCCGTAGTCCGACTCGGCAATTTCGACCTTCAGCTGCTGGCTCAGACCGATCAGGAAATTGAGCCAGTCCATCGAGTCCAGGTCCACCTGCTGGCGCAAGGGCCGGCTGTCACGCAGCAGGGCCACATCGACCTCGGGCGCAATTGATAGCAGCGTGGCCAGTACGGTGGCACGTAACTGGGAATCGTTCATGTGCGGGGTTCTCCGGTGAAATTTTTCGCGCCGGGACAGCGCTTCTACAAGGCCTCTGGCTCCTGCAGCAATTCGCGCAGCTCGGCCAGAAAAAGCGCTCCGCGGTGGCCGTCCGACACCCGGTGATCGGCGGCCAGGCTCGCGATGACGGTCGGCAGGGCGCCCAGCCTGCCTTCGGCATCCACCCATGGGCGCCTGGCCACGCTGCCAAAGCCCACCAGCGCCACCTGAGGGGGGTAAATAACACCCATGACCGCCTCCACGCCCCGGTCGCCCAGGTTGGTGACGGTCACGCAGGCGTCGCTCATTTCAGAGCTGCGCAGCGAGCCGGCGCGGCATCGCCTGACCAGGTCGGCCAGCTCCTGCATCAGCGGCGCCAGTGGCTTGGCTGCAACGTCGTGCAGGGCCGGGGCGATCAGTCCGCCCTGCCGAAGCGAGATCGCCACGCCCAGGTGGATGGCGGCAGCCGGCTTGAACTGCCCGTCCTGGTACACGCCGTTGAACTCGGGGTATTTTTTCAGCGCCAGCGCGACCGCCTTGAGCTGCAGCACGGCCATCAGCAGCCGCTCAGTGATGGGTCGGGCGGCGTTTTCCTGCTCCAGCCATTGCTGCGCCCGCGCCATCGGAACGGTCTCCAGCAGGTAGTAGTGGGGAATCTCGCGGTTGGAGCGGCTCATGGCGGCGGCGATCGCGCGGCGGGTTTCCAGCTGGCGGTCTGCCGTGGGGGCGGTGGGTTGGGGCGTGGCGGGTGTTGGCGCGCCCGCCGATGCTGCGGCCCGTTCGATGTCGGCCAGCGTGACGGCGCCGTCCGCGCCGCTTCCGGAGAGGGTACTGATGTCCAGCTTCAGCGCCTGGGCTTTCTGGCGTGCCGCCGGGGAAATGCGCTGGCGGCGCGTGGCTGCTGGCGGGGCCGCCGGCGGGGCCGTTTCGCCCGGGGCCATCAAGGTCGCCAGTGCCGCTCCTACCGGCAGCTTGTCGCCGGGCTCGGCCAGCAGTTCCCGCACCGTGCCGTCCTGCCAGATCTCGATGTCGATGGCCGCCTTGGAGGTGTCCACAACGGCCACGACCTGGCCCTTGTGCACGACCTCGCCGGGTTTGACTTTCCACTGCAGCAGCGTGCCCTCGTCCATGTCGGCGCCCAGCGACGGCAGCTTGAACTCAAACATTGAGCATCCCCCTTACGGCGGCGATGATTTTCGCCACCTGCGGCAGCGCGGCGTCTTCCAGGTGTTTGGCATAGGGAATCGGCACCTCCTCGCTGCACACGCGGGCTACCGGGGCATCCAGTTCGTAAAAGCAGTTTTCCATGAGCCGCGCCATGATCTCGGCCGCCAGGCTGCAGGTTTTCCAGCCCTCGTCGACGATGACGGCGCGGTGCGTCTTGCACACCGACGCTGTCAAGGTGTCGCTGTCCAGCGGCCGCAGCACGCGCAGGTCTATCACTTCCGCGTCTATGCCTTCGCTGGCCAGTTCGCTGGCCGCCTGCATGGCCTTGGGCAGGCTGCCGCCGTAGCTGATCAGCGTGAGCTGCGTGCCGGGGCGCCGCACGGCGGCGTGCGTGATGTCGCACTGCCAGTCATCGGGCAGCTCGTCCTCCAGGTTATAGAGTTGCGCATGCTCGAACATCACCACCGGGTCCGGGTCGGCCAGGGCTTGGACGAGCATGCCGCGCGCGTCGGCCACGGTCGCCGGCGCCAGCACGCGGATGCCGGGAATGTGGGCGTACCAGTTCTCCAGGCTGTGCGAATGCTGGGCCGCCAGTTGCCGGCCCGCGCCGGTGGCCATGCGCACGACCAGCGGCACCGAAAACTTCCCGCCCGACATGTGGCGCAGTGCCGCCGCCGTGTTCACGATGGGGTCCAGCGCCAGCAGGCTGAAGTTCACTGTCATCACTTCAACGATGGGCCGCATGCCGCCCAGCGCCGCGCCCACGCCCGCGCCGACGAAGCCCAGCTCCGATAGCGGCGTGTCACGAATGCGTTCCGGGCCGAACTCATCAAGCAAGCCTTTGGACACGGCATAACTTCCGCCATAGCGGCCCACGTCCTCGCCCATCAGGAACACGCGCGGATCGGTGCTGAGTGCCTCGCGCAGGGCCTGGCGCAGGGCTTCGCGGTAACTGATTTTCATGACGTTTCCTGCGACGTGTAGACATCCTTCAGCAGATCGGCTATCGGCTCCATCTCGGCCGCTTCGGCATAGGCCACCGCATCCGCCACCTCGGCCTCGGCGCTGGCGTCCAGGGCCAGAAACGCCTCCTCGGTCAACTCGCCGGCGGCCTTGAGCTGCGCCGTGAAGCTGTGGATGGGGCCTCGCTGCTTCCATTGCTCGATTTCCGCCTTGTCGCGGTACAGGTCCGGGTCGAACATGGAATGGGCGCGGAAACGGTAGGTGGCGTATTCCAGGAAGAAGGGGCCGGCGCCCGCGCGCACCTGCTGCGTGGCCTGGCGCGTAGCCTCATGAACCGCCCGCACGTCCATGCCGTCCACCTCGACGGCCGCCACCCTGTAGCTCGCGGCCTTGGCGCACAGGTCGGTCTGCGACTCGGAGCGCGCCAGCGCCGTGCCCATGGCGTACAGGTTGTTCTCGCAGCAAAACAGCACCGGCAAGCGCCACAGCGCGGCCAGGTTGATGGCCTCGTGGAAGGCGCCTTCGGCCATGGCGCCTTCGCCAAAAAAGCAGGCGGTGACGCGCGCAATGCCCTGCAGTTTGTCGGCCAGCGCCAGACCCACGGCCAGCGGCAGCCCACCGCCCACGATGGCGTTGCCGCCATAAAAGCGCCGGGCGGCGTCGAACAGGTGCATGGAGCCGCCGCGGCCTCGGCAGCAGCCGGCCGCCTTGCCGTACATCTCGGCCATGATGGCGCGCAGGGGCACGCCGCGCAGCAGCGCGTGGGCGTGTTCGCGGTAGGTGGCGACGATGTTGTCCTCGGGCGCCAAGGCGCGCAGGGCGCCTGCCGCGCAGGCTTCCTCGCCGATGTAGAGGTGCAGGAAGCCGCGTATCTTGCCGGCGCCGTAGAGCTCGGCGCATTTTTCCTCCATGCGGCGTATGCGCAGCATGTCGGCCAGCAGTTGCAGCGACAGGGGCTGGCCGGATTCGGGTGGAGCGGTCATGCGCCTGCCTCCAGCGTGGAGGTGTCGCCTTCGGGCAGGCCCAGCTCGCGCGCCTTGAGCAGGCGCCGCATGATCTTGCCGCTGCGCGTGCGCGGCAGCGTGGCCAGGAAATCGATCTCTTTGGGCGCCACGGCGGCGCCCAGCTTCTTGCGGGCGTGGCCCAGCAGTTCCATGCGCAGCGCTTCGCTGGGCTCGAAGCCTTCTTTCAGCGAGACGAAGGCTTTCACCACTTCGCCGACCAGCGCGTCGGGCTTGCCGATGACGCCGGCCTCGGCCACTGCCGGATGTTCCATGAGCGCGCTTTCCACCTCGAACGGGCCGATCAGGTGCCCGGCCGACTTGATCACGTCATCAAGCCGGCCGACGAACCAGTAGTAGCCATCGGCATCGCGCCGCGCCAGGTCGCCGGTGAGGTACCAGTCGCCCGCAAAGCATTTGCGGTAGCGCTCCTCGTTGTTCAGATAGCCGCGCAGCATCGAGGGCCAGCCGCGCTTGAGGGCCAGTTCGCCCTCCCGGCCGGGCTGGTCCAGCACCTCGACCGGGCCATCGGCGTGCTGCCGCACGATGGCGGCCTCGACGCCCGGCAAGGGCAGGCCCATGGAGCCTGGTTTGATGTCCAGCGCCGGCAGGTTGGCGATCATGATGCCGCCGGTCTCGGTCTGCCACCAGTTGTCGTGAATCGGCTTGCCCAGCACATCCAGGCCCCACCAGACGGCTTCCGGGTTCAGCGGCTCGCCCACGCTGGCGACAAAGCGCAGCCTGGGGTAGCTGTACTTGCGGGCCAACTCCGCCCCGGCCTTCATGAGCATGCGTATCGCCGTGGGCGCCGTGTACCAGACGCTGACCTGCTGCTCGTGCAGGATGCGCCACCAGCGCTCGGCGTCGAACTCGGCCTCGTCGACGATGGAGGTCACACCATGCAGCAGCGGCGCGATGATGCCGTAGGACGTGCCGGTGACCCAGCCGGGGTCGGCGGTGCACCAGAAAATGTCGTCGGCGTGCAGGTCCAGCGTGTAGCGCCCGGTCGCCCAGTGCGTCACCACCGCGCCATGCACATGCAGCGCGCCCTTCGGTGTGCCGGTGGTGCCGCTGGTGAAGTGCAGCAGGGCAGGGTCTTCCGCCTGCGTGGCGACGATGTCGAAGGCGTCCGGGGCTTGGGCCATGAGCCGGGCCAGATCGTGCGTGTCCGGCAGGTTGGTCGGCTGCCCTTCGTCGCCCACCAGCAGCACATGCCGCAGCGCCGGCAACTGCTGGCGGATTTTCGCCACCTTGTGCTCGTACAGCCCTTCAGTGGTGACCAGCACCGCGCCCTCGCCGAGCTTCAGGCGCGTGGCCAGCGGCTCGGGACCGAAAGCGGAAAACAGCGGCGACACCACGCAGCCGTTCTTGAAGCTGCCCAGCACTGCCGTGTACAACTCCGGGATGCGCCCGGTCAGCACGAACACGCGTTCGCCACGCTGGACGCCCAGTGTCTTGAGCACGTTGGCAAAGCGATTGGTGAGCCGTGACAGTTCGCGATAGCTGATGTCGCGCTGGGCCTGGCTGCCCAGAAAGCGGAACGCCACATGGTCGGCGCGCGCGCCCTGCGCATGGCGATCCACCGCCTCAAAAGCGATGTTCAAGCCGCCGCCGGGCAGGCCCGCCAGTTCACGCCGGGCCGCGTCCCATGAAAACGCACGGCAGGTGGCGGCGTAGTCGGCCAAGTGAGGCGGCACCGCCAGGTCGGCGGCAGTTTTGTGAATGATGGCAGGGCGACCCATGGCGCGCTCCTTGAATTCAGGTCATTGTGGAGACCTGCCTGCCGCGCTGGCTTGATGTGCGTCAAGCCCGGCCTTGATCCGGCAGCCGTTCAGGCGTAGCCCAGCGCGTGCGCTACGGCGGGGTGCGTGACGCGGCCGTTCTGCACGTTGAGCCCCATGGCCAGGTGCGCATCGTCTGCCAGCGCCTGGCGCCAGCCCTTGTCGGCCAGCGCGAGCGCAAATGGCAGCGTGGCCTGGGTGAGCGCGAACGTCGAGGTGCGCGCCACCGCGCCCGGCATATTGGCCACGCAGTAATGCACGATGCCATCGACGACGAAGGTCGGGTCGGCATGGGTGGTCGGGTGGCTGGTCTCAAAACAGCCGCCCTGGTCGATGGACACGTCCACCAGCACCGAACCCGGCCGCATGCGCGCCAGCCACTCGCGTTGCACCAGCCTGGGAGCCGCGGCTCCCGCCACCAGCGCCGCGCCTATGACCAGGTCAGCGCCCAGCACCAGCGTTTCAATGGCGGTCGTGGTGGCGTATCGGGTCTGGATGCGGTTGCCGAACACCTCGTCAAGACGGCGCAGGCGCTGCGCCGTGCGGTTCAGGACTGTGACCTGGGCTCCGAGTCCCACGGCCATCATGGCGGCGTTACCGCCCACCACGCCGGCCCCCAGGATCACCACCCTGCCCGGTGCAACGCCGGGCACCCCGCCCAGCAGCACGCCAGCGCCGCCATGGGGCTTTTCCAGGCAGGCCGCGCCTGCCTGGATGGCCATGCGGCCCGCCACCTCGCTCATGGGCGCCAGCAGCGGCAGGCCGCCGTTCGGGCTGGTCACGGTTTCGTAGCCGATGGCGGTGACGCCCGACGCCAGCAGCAGCCGGGTCAGGTCCGGATTGGGGGCCAGGTGCAGGTAGGTGAACAGCACCTGGTCAGGGCGCAGCAGCCGGCATTCATGCGGCTGGGGCTCCTTGACTTTCAGGATCAGGGCGGCCAGGGCAAAGACCTCCTGCGGTGTGTCGGCCAGTTCGGCACCGGCGGCCAGGTACTGGGCGTCAGTCAGGCCTATGGCAGCGCCGGCGCCTTTTTCCAGCAGCACCTGGTGCCCATGCGCGACCAGTTCCCGAACGCCGTCAGGCGTGGCGCCTACCCGGTATTCGTGGCTCTTGATTTCCCTGGGTATGCCGACGAGCATGGCGCAACTCCCTGATAAGGCCTCCGGCCAGCGACAGGCTGATCAGGGGGTGTGGTCGATACAGACAGTTAACAGCTTCAGACTATCACAAGCGCTCGAAAATCGCTGCAATGCCCTGGTCGCCGCCTATGCACATTGCGGCCAGCGCGCCCAAAGCCGCACAAGCGCCTCGCACACCCATTCCGGGAAACGTCCCCTACCCTGTTCAGGGGATGGGCTGCGACAGCGCAGGCGCGTAGGCTGGATGGGGTCGTGATTCTTTGGCATCTTGGACCGGAGGCAGGCATTGCAGGCTGTTTCCTGTTGGCAATGGCACGTCAGCGCAACGGGGCCGTCGCTGGCTGCTTTGATGCGTGAGGCCTCTTTGTCTGAAGGAGAACCAATATGGTTACGTACATTGCACTTTCCAACTTTACCGATCAGGGGATTCGCACCATCAAGGACAGCACCAAACGAGCCGATGCCGTCAAGGAGGCCGCGAAAAAATTTGGTGCCACCATGACGCATATCTACTGGACGCTGGGGAAATATGATTTGGTGGCGATCATCGAAGCACCAGATGACGCGTCGGCCACCGCATTCGCGCTGGCCATTGGAACGGCGGGCAATGTGCGCATGCAAAGCCTGCGCGCTTTCTCCAGGGATGAGATGAACGGGATTCTGGCCAAGATGGCCTAGCGGCGCGGCTGCCCATTCCCTCAGGCGTGTGCGGCACCGCCTTCGAATGCCGCAGCATATGGAGAACATCCCATGAAAATGCTACTGACGGTCGAGATTCCCCATGAGCCTTTCAACTCCCTTGTCCGAAGTGGCAAGGCGGGCGAGATCATTGGCCGCATCCTCGAAACCATCAAGCCAGAGACCGCCTACTTCACGGAGCAAGACGGAACACGCGGCGCAATCTTCGTGATTGACGTAAAAACCCCCTCGGATGTGCCCAGCTTTTCAGAGCCCTTCTTTCTCAACTTCCAGGCCGATTGCAAATTTCGTATTCTGATGAGCCCGGAGGATTTGCAAAAGGCGGGACTGGAGGCGCTCGGCAAGAAGTGGGCGTGATATCTGCCTAACTATGTCTTGAACCGCAAATCGCCCATTTCCGAAAACTCGCACATCGGCGCCCAGGCCACTTCCCAGTAATGGCCGTCCAGGTCGGTAAAGTAGCCGCTGAAACCGCCCCAGAAGGTGTTGTGCGGCGGAGTGACGATGGTGGCGCCGGCGGCTTGGGCGGCCTCAAACGCGGCGAGCACGTCTTCGCGGCTCCCGACGTTGTGACCCAGGGTGATACCGCTGAAGCTGCGCGCGGTGGGCTCCAGTGCGGGGTCCAGTGCCGGTGAGATGTCGCGCGCCAGGTCCGCGCGCGGGTACAGCGCGATCCAGACGCCGGGCAGGGTGAAGAAGGCCACGCCCTCGTTGTCGCCGGTGGGCGCGGTGCCGAAGACGCGGGTGTAGAACGCCCTGGCGCGTGCGAGATCGTTCACGCCCAGGGTAATCAGGCTCATGCGGGGGATGGTCATCGTGGGGCCTCGTCTTTTGATGGTCCACCAGAGTACGACTTCTTTTACAGCCGGGCAACACGGCGACCCGCCTTGGCGGCTACCGCTGCCTGTCAGCGCTCAGCGCGCTCAGGGTTGTGAACGGGGTGTGAAATCAGCGCAGCAGGGCAGCCGCGGCAGAAGCAGAAACCGGCGTTGAAACGGGCGCGGCAGAAGTCACCGCCCTGTCGGCGTTGGCCGTCTCGACGCGGCGGGCGCCGTTGAAGCGCGAACGCCAGTAGCTCCCGCCCATGTCCTCGACCCGAATTTCGGCGCCGGTACGGGGAGCATGGATGAATTTGCCGTTGCCCACGTAGATGCCGACGTGGCTGAAGGCGCGCCGCATGGTATTGAAAAACACCAGGTCACCGGGTTGCAGGTCCTTGCGGTCGATGGCCTGCGTGGCGGCGGCTTGCTGGTCCGAGCGGCGCGGCAGCACCAGACCCAGCGTTTGCTCATAGATGGCGCGCACGAAGCCGCTGCAGTCAAAGCCGCCGGTATCGACCGAATTGCCACCATATTTGTACGGTACGCCAAGGAACCCCATGGCGTTGACCACCAGGTCGGAAGCCTTGCTGCTGACCGACTGGCGAACCTGCTCGAGCTGGCCGCCGATCTGGGTGATCAGGCCCCTGTCGCTGAGAAGTTTGTCCATGTCGTCCGTACCTGGACTGGAGGAAGGAGCGGCTCGGGCACTTGCGCAGAGGAACAGGAAAAGCAGGAGCCATTTGGACATGGGCTGCAGGTTAGGGGCATTTTGCTGCGAAGTCAAGTGAAGAAGCCGTTGTAAGTTATTGATTCATAATGAGTTCGTTGAACTTTACTTTACTGAACCTCACAAAATGGCTATTTGGGGAGCTTGCCAGCGGCACCGGCCATCCGATAAAAGTGTTTCAATTCAATCCACTCTAACCCCATTTTTCTGGAGACGAATCCATGTTCAAAGCCCTGCTGCTGGAAAAAAACGAGACATTCTCGGCCACCGTCAAAGAGGTGGATGATGCAGCGCTGCCGGCCGGCGATGTGACTGTCAAGGTGGATTACTCCACGCTTAACTACAAGGACGGACTGGCCATCACCAACAAGGGCCCGGTGGTGCGCCACTGGCCCATGGTGGCGGGCATCGACGGCGCGGGCACCGTGCTCGAATCCAGCCACCCGGCCTGGCGCGCGGGCGACGCGTTCATTCACAACGGCTGGGGCGTTGGCGAGACGCAGTGGGGCTGCCTGGCCGAAAAGGCGCGGCTCAAGGGCGACTGGCTGGTCAAGCTGCCGTCCGCCTTCACCGCGCGCCAGGCCATGGCCATCGGCACGGCGGGCTACACCGCCATGCTGTGTGTGCTGGCGCTGGAAGATCACGGCGTCAAACCCGAGGCTGGCGAGGTGCTGGTCACCGGTGCCACCGGCGGCGTCGGCAGCGTGGCGATCGCGCTGCTGGGCAAGCTGGGCTATACCGTGGTGGCGGCCACGGGCAAGGCGAGCGAGGAGGCCTACCTCAAGTCTCTGGGTGCCGCGTCGATCATCGACCGCGCCGGGTTGTCCGCCGCGGGCAAGCCGTTCCAGAAGGAGCGCTGGGCCGCGGTGGTGGACCCGGTCGGCTCGCACACGCTGGCCAATGCGCTGGCGCAGACGCGCTACGGCGGTGTGGTGGCGGCCTGCGGGCTGGCACAGGGCGCGGATCTGCCGACCACGGTGATGCCCTTCATCCTGCGCGGCGTCACACTGGCCGGTGTGGACTCAGTCATGGCGCCTTTGCCGAAGCGCCAGCGCGCCTGGGACCGGCTGGCGCGCGACCTGAACCCCCAGTTGCTGGAATCGATCACCACGGAAGTAACGCTGGACGCCGCGATTGCCAAGGCCCATGAATTGATGTCGGGCCAGTTGCGCGGGCGCGTCGTCGTGAAGATCGGCTGACCGGTGCTGCCTTTGATTACGAGGGAAATATGCCTCCAGCCCTTGTCAAACAAGCGCTTGTAGCTATTGTTTTGATAGTTTCCGGCTGGAGTGCCCAAGCCCAGACCGTGCGCCCCGAGGTGGTGGCGACCCACCTCGAACATCCCTGGGCCGTGGCGTTTTTGCCGGAAGGGCGCTTCCTGGTGACCGAACGCCCGGGGCGCCTGCGCGTGGTCGAGGCCGACGGGCATCTGGGCGCGCCCGTGGCGGGCGTGCCGGCGGTGGCTGCGGGCGGGCAGGGCGGCCTGCTCGACCTGGTGCTGGACTCGGGCTTCGCGCGCAACCGCACGCTGTACTTCTGTTATTCGGAGCCCGCCGCCACCGGCAACACCAACGGCACGGCCCTGGCACGCGCCGAACTCTCGCCGGACCGCACGCGGCTCGAGAACGTCCGGGTGATTTTTCGCCAGCAGCCCAAGGTCGCCGGCAGCCTGCAGTTCGGCTGCCGGATTGTCGAGCGGCTAGAGGATGGCAAGCCCGATGGCACGCTGTTCCTGACGCTGGGCGAGCGCTACACGCACATGCAGGATGCACAGACGCTGGACAACGACCTCGGCAAGATCGTGCGCATCGCCAAGGACGGCACGGTGCCTCAGGACAATCCGTTCGTGGGACGGCCCGGGGCCCTGCCCGAGATCTGGAGCTATGGGCATCGCAATCCGGAGGGCGCCACGCTCGCGCCCGATGGCACGCTGTGGGAGCACGAACACGGCCCGCAGGGCGGCGACGAGATCAACCTGCCGCTGCCCGGGCGCAACTACGGCTGGCCCGTCATCACCTATGGCGAAAACTACGGCGGCGGCAAGATCGGCGCGGGGCTGACCGCCAAAGGGGGCATGGAGCAGCCGCTGCATTACTGGACGCCGTCGATCGCGCCGTCCGGCATGACCTTCCTGAGCAGCGAGCGCTATGGCCGCGCCTGGCGGGGCAACCTGTTCGTCGGCTCGCTCAAGTTTCATTACCTTGACCGGATCGAGCTGAGCGAGCCGTTCAAGGGCCGGGTGGTGCATGAGGAGAAGCTGCTGACCGAACTCGATGAGCGCATCCGCGATGTGCGGCAGGGGCCGGATGGCCTGTTGTATGTGCTGACCGATAATCCGGCAGGCCGGCTGATCCGGCTGTTGCCTCAGTGAACCCACCGGTCTGAAACCCGGCCCAAATTTCTCAACATCCCCGTCTGCTGTCCATGATTCCCTTTTCCATTCTCGACCTGTCCCCCATCATCGAAGGGGGCGACGCCGCCCTGTCGTTTCGCAACACCCGTGATCTGGCCCAGCACGCCGAACGCTGGGGCTACCGGCGCTTCTGGCTGGCCGAACACCACGGCATGCCGGGCATCGCGAGCGCGGCGACCTCGATCCTGATCGGGCACGTGGCCGGCGCGACCTCGACGATTCGCGTGGGCGCCGGCGGCATCATGCTGCCCAACCATTCGCCGCTGGTGATCGCCGAGCAGTTCGGCACGCTGGAGTCGCTGTATCCGGGGCGCATCGACCTCGGACTGGGCCGCGCGCCCGGTTCGGACCAGGTCACGGCGCGTGTGCTGCGGCGCAACCTCGCCTCGGACGCCGACGAGTTTCCGCAGGACGTGGTCGAGTTGATGGCGTACTTCGCGGCCGATCCGCGCCTGCCGGTGCGCGCCGTACCCGGCTCCGGCGCCAACGTGCCGGTCTGGATCCTGGGCTCCAGCCTGTTCGGCGCCCAACTGGCGGCGGCGCTCGGCTTGCCGTATGCGTTCGCCTCGCATTTCGCGCCCGCCCAGATGATGGAGGCCGTGGCGCTGTATCGCGAAAGGTTCAAGCCGTCCAAGCAGTTGCAAAAGCCCTATGTGATGCTGGGCTTCAACGTCATCGCGGCCGACACCGACGAGGAGGCCGCGTTTCTGGCCACCTCGAAGCAGCAGGCCTTTGTGAACCTGCGCAGCGGGCGTCCGTCGCGCCTGCCGCCGCCGATGGCCGACTATTTGAGCCGCATCGGCCCGCAGGAGCATGCGCTGCTCGCGCAGGTTCTGTCGTGCTCGGCGATCGGCTCCCCCGCCACGGTGCAGGCAGGGCTCCAGTCCTTTATCGACCGCACCGGCGCGGACGAGTTGATGATTGTGGCGCAGTGCTTCGACCATGGCGCAAGCCTTCGCTCCTACGAGATCACGGCGCAAGTCCGAAGCGCATTGCGCTGAGCCGGGCGCCGACAAGGCCCCTCTGGCATGGCCCCTGCCGCCGCGCAGGCACTGACTGTCCAGTGTCGCCCTGCGCATAAATTCAGTTACGATTCACCCGTATTTGGTGCGCGCGGTAACCCCATAGCACCAAGGCAGGATCCGGACGGCGAGCGCTACCCGCGCGTGCCGATCCGGCCACAGCGACCAGACGCAAGACATGATCGAGCGAGGAGTGACGCGAATGAGCCAGAACGAACCCCTGCATCTTCACGTGCCGGAGCCAACCGGGCGCCCCGGCCGCGAGACCGACTTTTCCTACCTGGATTTGTCCCGCGCCGGCGAGGTGCGCCGGCCACCGGTGGATACCTTGCCGGCCGACACCGGCGACCTCGCTCATAGTCTGGTGCGGGTGCTCGATGACGACGGCCATGCCGTCGGACCCTGGACGCCGCAGGTTGACACAGAGCTGCTGCGCCGCGGACTGCGCGCCATGATGAAGACGCGTGTCTTCGATGCCCGCATGCTGATCGCGCAGCGCCAGAAAAAAATCTCGTTCTACATGCAATGCCTGGGCGAGGAGGCGATTGCCACCGCGCATGCACTGGCGCTGGCACCCGGCGACATGTGCTTTCCGACCTACCGGCAGCAGGGCCTGCTGCTCTCGCGCGACGATATTTCCCTGGTCGAGATGATCTGCCAGCTCATGTCGAACGAGCACGATCCGCTCAAGGGCCGCCAGCTGCCCGTGATGTATTCGTACAAGCGCGCCGGCTTCTTCTCGATCTCGGGCAACCTGGCGACGCAGTTCATCCAGGCGGTGGGCTGGGGCATGGCCTCGGCGATCAAGGGCGACACCAAGATCGCCTCGGGCTGGATCGGCGATGGCGCCACCGCCGAAGCCGATTTCCATACCGCGCTCACGTTTGCCCACGTGTACCGCGCGCCCGTCATCCTCAACGTGGTGAATAACCAGTGGGCAATCTCGACCTTCCAGGCGATTGCCGGCGGCGAGGGCACGACGTTCGCGGGACGCGGTGTTGGCTGCGGCATCGCCTCGCTGCGCGTCGACGGCAATGATTTTCTTGCGGTGTACGCCGCCTCCATGTGGGCCGCCGAGCGCGCGCGCAGCAACCTCGGGCCGACGCTGATTGAATGGGTGACCTATCGGGCCGGCCCGCACTCGACCTCGGACGATCCCAGCAAGTACCGCCCCGCCGATGATGCCGCCCGCTTCCCGCTCGGCGATCCGATCGCTCGTCTGAAGCAGCATCTGATCGGCATCAAAGCATGGTCACCGCAGGAGCACGAGCGGCTGCAAAAGGAACTGGAGGCCGAGGTCGGCGCCGCGCAGAAAGAGGCGGAGCGCTATGGAACGCTGACCGACGGCCGAATGCCCAGTGCCGCGACCATGTTCGAGGGCGTGTACAAAGACATGCCCGAGCACCTGCGCCGGCAGCGTCAGCAGCTCGGAGTCTGACCATGGCCGATGAAAACAACAACCTGAAAAAGACGCCGATGTCCATGATCCAGGCGCTGCGCTCGGCGATGGATGTGATGCTGGCGCGCGACAGCAACGTCGTGGTGTTCGGCCAGGACGTGGGTTATTTTGGCGGCGTGTTCCGCTGCACCGAAGGGCTGCAGGCGAAGTACGGCACTTCGCGTGTGTTCGACACGCCCATCTCCGAGGGCGGCATCGTCGGTGTCGCGGTCGGCATGGGCGCCTACGGCCTGCGCCCGGTGGCCGAGATCCAGTTTGCCGACTACTTCTACCCGGCCTCCGACCAGATCGTCTCGGAGGCGGCGCGCCTGCGCCATCGCTCCGCCGGCGATTTCACGGCGCCCCTGACGATCCGCATGCCCTGCGGCGGCGGCATCTACGGCGGGCAGACGCACAGCCAGAGCCCGGAGGCCCTGTTCACGCATGTCAGCGGATTGCGCACGGTGATTCCGTCCAATCCCTACGACGCCAAGGGCCTGCTGATCGCCTCGATCGAGAACGACGATCCGGTCATCTTTCTGGAACCCAAGCGCCTGTACAACGGGCCATTCGACGGCCACCACGACAAGCCGGTGGTGCCGTGGTTCAGGCACCCGCTGGGCGAGGTGCCCGAGGGCTATTACACGGTCCCGCTGGAGTCGGCCGCCGTCTTCCGCCCCGGCGCGCAATTGACGGTGCTGACCTACGGCACCATGGTATTCGTGTCCGAAGCAGCAGCTAGCGAGACCGGCATCGATGCCGAGATCATCGACTTGCGCAGCCTGTGGCCGCTGGACCTGGACACCATCGTCGCGTCGGTCAAGAAGACCGGGCGCTGCGTGGTGGTGCACGAGGCGACGCGCACCAGCGGCTTTGGTGCCGAACTGACGGCGCTGGTGCAGGAGCACTGCTTCTACCATTTAGAGGCACCCATAGAGCGCGTGACCGGCTGGGACACGCCGTATCCGCACGCGCAGGAGTGGGCGTATTTCCCCGGGCCGGCGCGGGTCGCGGCGGCGTTCCAGCGCGCGATGGAGGCATGATGGGCGTTCATGTAATCAAAATGCCGGACATCGGCGAAGGCATTGCCGAAGTGGAACTGGTGGCCTGGCGCGTGCAGCCCGGCGAGACGGTGGCCGAGGACCAGATTCTGGCCGACGTCATGACCGACAAGGCGACCGTCGAGATTCCCTCGCCGGTGGTGGGCAAGGTACTGGCGCTCGGCGGCGCGGTCGGTCAGGTGATGGCGGTGGGCAGTGAGTTGATCCGCATCGAAGTGGAGGGCGAGGGCAATGCCAGTGCCACCAGTGCGGCCGCCGCTCCCCCCCCAGCCCCCGCTTCGGTCCCACCTCCTGTGGCGAAGGCTATGGCACCGGCCCCGCCTGCCGTCTCTGTGGCCCCGGCGGCGGCCCAGCCCAAGCCCGCGCCGGGGCGCGCTGCGCCGGCTACTGCTGCACCGTCAACGCGCCAACCCGGCGACAAACCAATTGCCTCACCGGCGGTGCGCCGACGCGCCTGGGAGCTCGGCATCGAGTTGCAATATGTGCACGGCAGCGGTGCCGCGGGCCGCATCATGCACGAGGACCTCGACGCTTACGTCGCGCGCGGCGCGGCAGGGCAGCAGCAGCCAGTTGCCGGTGGCGCGCGTTACGCGCTGCGGCATGACGAAGAGGCGATTCCCGTCATTGGGCTGCGCCGCAAGATCGCGCAGAAGATGCAGGAAGCCAAGCGCCGCATTCCGCACTTCACCTACGTCGAAGAAATCGATGTGACCGAACTGGAGGCGCTGCGCAAGCGTCTGAACGAGCGCTGGGGCGCCGAGCGCACGCGTCTGACGGTACTGCCCCTGCTGATCCGCGCCGTGGTGCTGGCGGTGCGCGAGTTTCCGCAGATCAACGCACGCTTCGACGACGACACCGGTGTGGTGACGCGCCACGGCGCCGTTCACATCGGCATTGCCACGCAGACCGAAGCCGGCCTGATGGTGCCGGTGTTGCGCCACGCTGAAGGCCACGACCTGTGGGCCAGCGCGGCCGAGATCGCGCGCCTGGCCGAGGCTGCACGCACAGGCAAGGCCACGCGCGAGGAACTGACGGGTTCGACCATCACCATCACCAGCCTGGGTGCGCTGGGCGGCGTTGTGTCCACACCGGTGATCAACCACCCGGAAGTGGCGATCGTCGGCGTCAACCGCATGGTCGAGCGCCCGATGATGCGCGCTAGCGTGGTGGTGCCGCGGCTGATGATGAACCTGTCGTCGTCGTTTGATCATCGCGTCGTCGACGGCCTGCATGCCGCCGAATTTATCCAGGTGCTGCGCGGCTTGCTCGAGTGCCCGGCCACCCTGTTTGTGGAGTAAGGCATGGCCACGCAATCAACCAAGCTGCTGGTCATCGGTGGCGGCCCGGGCGGTTATGTTGCCGCGATCCGCGCCGCGCAACTGGGCGTCGCCACCACGCTGGTGGAGGGTGAGCAACTGGGCGGCACCTGTCTGAACATTGGCTGCATCCCGTCCAAGGCGCTGATCCACGCCGCCGAGGAGTTCGAGAAGACATGCCACTATGCGCAGGATTCCGCGCTGGGCATTCATGTCGCAGCGCCACGCATCGATCTGGCGCAAACGGTGCGCTGGAAGGATGGCATCGTCCACAAGCTGACCAGCGGCGTGGCCGCGCTGCTGAAGAAAAACGGCGTGCAGGTGGTGCGGGGCTGGGCCAGGATCATCGACGGCAAGACGGTCGAGGTGCAGGAACACGGCGCGAGTGCAGAGGCCGCGCCGCGGCGCATCGTCTGCGAACAGCTGCTGCTGGCGCCGGGCTCGCTGGCGGTGGCCCTGCCGTTCATGCCGTTTGGCGGGCGCGTCATCTCGTCCACGCAGGCGCTGGCGCCGCTAACGCTGCCCAAGCGTCTGGTCGTCGTCGGTGCCGGTTACATCGGTCTGGAACTGGGCATGGCCTACCGCAAGCTCGGGGCCGAGGTCGCGGTGGTCGAGGCGCTGGACCACGTGTTGCCCGCCTACGACGAAGAACTCACCAAACCGGTGCTGGCGTCGCTGCGTCGCCAGGGCGTGCAACTGCTGCTCGGTCACACGGTGCAGGGCTTGAATGCCAGTGGTGATGCGGTGCGGGTGCGCGATGTGAAGGGTGAAGAATCGGAGTTGCCGGCTGACCAGGTGCTGGTGGCCGTTGGCCGGCGCCCGCGCACGCAGGGCTGGGGGCTGGAAACCCTGGCGCTCGACATGAAAGGGCCGGCGGTGCAGATCGACAACCAGTGTCGCACCTCGATGCGCGGCGTCTGGGCGATCGGCGACTTGACGGGCGAGCCCATGCTGGCACACCGCGCCATGGCACAGGGCGAAATGGTGGCGGAGATCATTGCAGGCAAGCGCCGGCACTTTGCGCCGGCAGCGATCCCCGCCGTGTGTTTTACCGATCCCGAAGTGGTAGTGGTTGGCCAGACGCCGCAGGACGCGGCCCAGGCTGGCCTGGACTGCATCACTGCATTGTTTCCCTTCGCCGCCAACGGCCGCGCGATGACGATCGAGTCGACCGACGGTTTCGTGCGCGTCGTGGCGCGGCGCGACAACCACCTGATCGTCGGCTGGCAGGCGGTGGGTCGTGGCGTATCGGAGCTTGGCGCCGCATTCTCGCAATCCATCGAGATGGGTGCACGGCTCGAGGATGTGGCCGGCACCATTCATGCACACCCTACGCTCGGCGAGGCCGTGCAGGAAGCCGCATTGCGCGCGCTGGGCCACGCGCTGCATATCTGAGGTGCCCCAGAGAATGGCCACGCTGCCGTCCGGCGGAGCACTGCGCTGCGCACTCATTCGGAGACGACCAGCGTGCCGTTCATGTCCTCATGGCCGCTGCCGCAGAATACGTCGCACAGGAACGTGAAGCTGCCGGCCTTGTCCGGCGTGAACTGGAGTGTGTTGATCTTGCCGGGAATGACGTCGGTGCGCACGCCGAAGTCGGGCAGGTTGAAGCCCATTGGCACTTCAGGCGCCGTGAGTTGCAGGACCACGGGTTGCCCCTTCCTGACATGAATCTCGCCCGGCACGAACACGAACTTCTTCGCGATGACATTGATCACCACCGGCTTGGGCTGGGCCAGCAGCCGGGCCGTCAGCGGAACCAGGGCCAGGGCGGTGGCGGCGCTTATCAGCGCTCGTCGGTTGGTATCCATGGAGCGGCCTCAGGCTTGTCGTACCGGGAACTCGGTGATGGCGTAGTCAGCCGTCTTGGGTTCCGCCTCGATCTCACGGAACCCGAGCCCGCGATAGGGCTGCGCCGGGTCCCAGTCCAGCGGCGTTCGCTTGGGTTGCGAGCCAGGCGCCGGCAGCGGGTAGATCAACGATCTGGCCGAGTGGTGGGCGATGTGCCCGGTCATGTGGTGGTTCTCCTGGTGGATGTGGCCATAAAACACCGTCACGTTCGCATGCGGCAGCAGCAAATCAACCGCCTTGGCGCCGTCGCGCGTGGCCCAATCCCACTGCGGGTACAGGTCGAACAGCGGCCGATGCGCGAATACGACGATGCGCGCGTCGGCCGGCTGGTGCTGGAGGTCATCGGCCAGCCAGGCCAGCTGTGCATCGCCTAGCTGGGCGGCGGGGTCGCTCACATTGTCGAGCGCGATGAAATGCACGCCCTTGTGGTCAAAGGTGTAATTGGTCGGTCCGAAGAATTCCTTGAAGGCTCGGCCGTTGTCGAGCGCAGCGTCGTGCTCGCCCGGAATGAAGCGCACCGTCTTGACTTTCAGGGTGGCCACGATGTCGCGAACCTCCGCCATGCGTTTGCGGCGCTCCCGCGGGTCGTCGGTGGTGTGGGTCAGGTCGCCGGTGAAGATCACGAAGTCGGGCGCTTCACTGAGCGCGTTGACGGCGGCCACGGCCTTGGGCAGCGTGCCTCTGGCGTCCGGGTTGGGCGGGCCTTCGAAGCCCCAGTGCGCGTCGGACAGCTGCACGAAGAAGAAATCGTCGTAGCCCGGTCCGGTCCTGGTGCCCGCAGCGTATGCCATGCCGCCGAGGCCGGAGACGAACACAGCACCCCCGACGCCGGCCAATTGCAGAAACTGTCTTCGGTAGCAAGTGCTCATAATGATCTCCTGGGTTGAGCGAGACGCTGCGTGTCGCTGGCTTGCGAACTGCGCAGCCTCATATGGGATACCGGTACGAGGCCGGGAAAATTCCCGGCTCGACCGATAGCCGGACGAATCGTCCGGGTTTCGGGAAATTCGGGAATAAATGCGGGGCGCTGCCGATATGACACACACAGAGAGGGTTCCCTGTGACCGAAAGTGACGATCTGCGGCGGTTCGAAATACTGGTGATTCCACACCTGGACGCGGCCTACAACCTCGCGCGCTGGCTGACCCGCAACGACCAGGATGCGCAGGACGTGGTGCAGGACGCGTCAATGCGCGCCATGCGCTACTTTGGCGGGTTTCGCGGCGACCAGGCGCGTGCCTGGTGGCTGCAAATCGTGCGCCACACCTGCTACGCCTGGCTCAAGGAAAACCGTCCTGCGGAGGTGGTGGCCTTTGACGACGGCGAGGACGCGTGGCGCGAGCTCGCCGCGCCGGCGGCCGATGAGCCGCACGCCATCGCGGTGCGCAACGCCGACCGGGCCCAGATCAACCAGGCCATTGCCGCGCTGCCCATCGCCTACCGCGAGGTGCTGGTGCTGCGCGAGCTGGAAGACCTGCCGTACAAGGACATCGCACGCATCGCCGATATTCCTGTGGGTACCGTGATGTCGCGCCTGGCGCGTGCCCGCGGCCTGCTGCGCCAGGCACTGTTGCACGGCGCCCGGCCCGTGTTGCGCACGGTGGCGCGGTCCACACCCGGTGGAGTGAAATGATGGCCCCTGAACTTGATACCCGGCAATTGAATGCCTTCATTGATGGCGAGCTGGACCTGCACAGCCAGCTCGAGATCGAGGCGCGCCTGGTCCACGATGCCGGCTTGCGCACGCAGGTGGAGGCGCTGCGTGGCCTGCGCCAGGTTGTGATGCGCCACGCCGACTATCATGCGGCACCGGCCGCACTGCGCGCCCGCATCGAGGCGCTTGGCGCTCCGCCGGCGTCGGCGCCCGCACCGACGCCGCGTGGCCCGTCGGCCTGGCCCGCCGCTGTGCAGCGCTGGTTCGCATGGCGCCCGCTGGTGGCGTCGTTCGGTGTGCTGGCGGTGTTGACCGTTGCGCTCAACCTCGCGCTGCTGCAGTCGGGCCGGGATGAGGCGTTGGGGCAGGAGGTCATCGCGAGCCACGTGCGCGCGACGTTGACGCAGCACCTGGTCGACGTGGCCTCGTCAGACCACCATACCGTCAAGCCGTGGCTGTCGGCCAGGCTCGATTTTTCACCGCCGGTGCCTGAACTGAACTTGCCGGGATCGACTTTTCTGGGCGGCCGGGTCGACTACCTGGACGGTCGCCCCGTTGCCGTCCTGGTGTATCGGCAGGGGGCGCATATCGTGAATTCCTTCGTGTGGCCGGGCGCCGGCGACAGCCGCATTGCGTTCGTATCGCAGCGCGGCTTTCATCTTGCCCACTGGTCGCGCGGTGGTATGACCCATTGGGTGGTCTCGGACGTAAGTCCTGACGAGTTCGCCACCGTTGTGCACGCGATCGATCACGCCGACGAAAGCCACTGACGCTAGTTGGATGCACGCCTGGATGGCAGCGTCGCCTGCACGCTGGGCAAATCCACCATCACCGGCTGACCCGGCGTGGTGCAGCCCGTGTCACAGCATCGGCCCGGTTGCCGGTTCTTCGTGATGGCGCGGTCGGGGTCGTGCGCCACGCCGCGGTCCAGCAGCCGCTCGACCAGCTCCACCTTGGAGCCGATCGGGTAATTTCGGTAAATCTCCTGCTTCATCGCGGCGGGGGAGCCACCGCCGTGCAGGCTGATCACGCTGTACCAGCCGCCCTGGTAGCCGGCCGTCAGGTCTTCGATGAAACGCGCCGTCTCGATGCGCTGCTCATACGGCACGTCGGGGTTGGCGCGCAGCACCTCCGATAGCCGCGCGGCGGTCTCGGGGTTGTGGTCCTCGTCGGGGCCGGGCAGGGTGACGATCAGGCCGCCACTCACGTAGTGGGCAATGCGGTGCATGTCGTAGATTTTGGTGGCCAGCAGCAGCTTGCCGATGTTGCTGAACACCGGGTCGGGCATGAAGGTGTGGCTGTGTTCGTCGGCCTTGCCATACACGCTGGCAGCGACGCCACAGGCGAAGAAGCTCTCAACGATGGTGATGAGTTCGACCATTTGCTCGCGCAGGTGCGACTCCTTGCCCGGATCGAAGCCGTTGGCCTCGCACATCAGCGCGCCGGCGCCGATCAGCAGATCGCCAAAACCGGCGCGCGCACCAATGCAGGTGTGGCGATGATGCGTGGCGTAGCTGTAGGTCAGGTGGCCCGAATGTTCCCACTCGCCGGCATAGAACACGTGCTCCATCGGCACAAACACCTTGTCGAACATCACCACGCCGGTGCTTTGGCCGTATTTGCGGCTGAACAGCGCGGCGCCGTGCTCGACCTTTTCGCCGGGGCGGCCCGCGGGCCGGGCCACGATGGTGAGGCCCGGTGCGTCGATGGGCACGGCGCAGCAGACGGCGAAGTCCGCGTCCTCGCGGCCCATGTTGCGGCACGGCATGACCAGCAGCTCGTGCACGTAGGGCGCGCCGGTCACGATGGCCTTGGTGCCGCTGATGACGATGCCGCGCCGGCCATTGCGCAGCGCGCTGCGCTCGACGACGTGAAGATACGTGTCGATGTTGGCCTGTTCGTGCGGGCGCCGGCTGCGGTCGCCCTTGGCATCGGTCATGGCCACGCCCAGCGTCAGGTCCTGGTCCTGCACGCGGTGCAGGTACTCGGTGAAGCGCGCGGTGTTCTCGGTCGTGCCGCGGGCGTCGTCAATGCGCGCGCTGACCTGGCCGATGGCGTTGAGCGCGTCGTGCGTCAGGTAGCGCTGGGCGCAGCCGGTTTCCTGGCAGACCAGGCGCACGGCCTCGAGCTTGTTGAGCAGATCGCCCGAACTGGTGTTGATATGGCTCAGCCGGTTCACCAGTTTGCCGCTGGTGTGCTGCACCGCTGTCATGAGGGGCGCGTACTGGGGTTTCAGGGCGTAGTCGTAGGTCAGCGCGATGGCATTGATGCCGGGCTGGAACGTCCGCTCGTCGGCCACGCTGTCGACCTTGCGGCCATCGACATAGATGGTGGGCTGGTAGCGGCGCAGCGACTCGCGGTAGTCGGCGCCAGACATCATCAGAGCGGTGGGGGCGGGCGTGTTCATGGCAGAGCTTCCTTGTATTCAGGAAAGGGGTTACAGGTGACAAAAGCTGATGGAAAAGTCATTTAATTGGTGAATGTACAATAAATTAAACGTTGTTCAAATTAATTTTCTAGTGTTCGTAAAATTAATGAGTGTGTCAAATGGGCCGCTATAGTGAACCCATGCAAGCCAAGCTCCAGCGCCAGCAAACCATGACCGATGCACGCCGCGCCCTGGTGCTCGACGCCGCTCGCGCGGTGTTTTCTGAGGCCGGCATCGAAGGCGCCAGCATCCGCGAAATTGCCAAAAAGGCTGGCTACACGCCGGGCGCGATTTATTCCTATTTCGACAGCAAGGAGGCCATTTACGGCGTGCTGCTGGGTGAGTCGCTGGAGCGTCTGAACGGTGCGGTCGAGGCGGCGCGGGTGGTGAAGAACCGGCCCGACAAAACCCTGCAATCCAAGGCCCAGGCCTGGTTTGGCTTTTATGCGGCCAACCCGCGCGATCTGGATCTGGGCTTTTACCTGGTGCAGGGCCTGCGCCCGCGCGGCCTGACCAGCGAACTCAACTCCCGGCTTAACAAACGCCTGCATGACGCGCTGCGTCCCTGCGAGGTGGCGTTGCGGGCGATGGGCTTGGCACCGGGGGACGCGCTGCGCGAAGCCACGGCGCTGTTCGCTCATGGCGTGGGCCTGCTGCTGCTCCAGCACACCGGTCGCATCCGCATGTTCGGGCAATCGGCGCCGGCGCTGTTCAAACGCTACGTGGAACAACTGGGCGCGCGGTATGTCCAAACGGATGCGTTGCTGAATGCAGGCGGCGCGGAATCAGACCCGGCCGCCTCGCCGCAGGCCGATCTTTTTTGAGCGATGGTGCGCGCTGCGGTTAAAGTTGAATCGCAACCCGCCTTGCGCTCTTTAGAAACTGCTAACTCCCACCGGATGCCCATCATGCTGCTCGACGCCGCCGAATCCCAACTCGTGCTGGTGGACTACCAGATCCGCCTGCTGCCTGCGATTTTTGAGGGCGCAGCGGTCGTCGCCAATGCCGTGCGCCTGGGGCAGCTGGGCCGCCTGATGGGTGTGCCCGTGTGGGGGACCGAGCAAAACCCGTCCCGGCTTGGCGAAAATGCGCCCGAGCTGCGCGCCCTGTGCGACAGGACGCTGAGCAAAATGCACTTCAGCGCGGTGGAGGAGGGCCTGGGCGAATGGCTGCGCCCGCCCGTCAAAGCGCCGCAGGGCAATGCACGCAGTCTGCCCAAGCACCTGCAAAAACCGGCTGGCGGGAGCGAGCGCGACATGATTGTGATCGCCGGTTGCGAGGCCCATGTCTGTCTGCTGCAGACGGCGCTCGATTTGCTCGAAGACGAGTTCGACGTGTGGGTCGTGACCGACGCCTGCGGTTCGCGTACCGAGCGCAACCGCGATGCCGCCTTTGACCGGCTGGCCGGTGCGGGGGCCGAGCTGGTGACCACCGAAATGGTGGCGTTCGAGTGGCTGCGCACGGCCGAGCACCCGGACTTCAAGGCGGCGCACGCGTTGATCAAGTGAAATTGAAGTGAAGTAAAGTGGAGTGCAACAAGATTCGAAGGAGACATGGATGACGAAGTACGCCGACTTTTACCGCCGCTCGCTGCACGATCGCGACGCCTTTTGGTCCGAGCAGGCCGGGCTGATCGACTGGAAAACCCCGCCGCAGCAGATCTGCGACTACAGCAAGCCGCCGTTCGTGCGCTGGTACGTCGGCGGCACCACCAACCTGTGCCACAACGCGGTGGACCGGCACCTCAAGGACCGGCCCGACCAGGCCGCCCTGATCTACGTATCGACCGAAACCGGCACCGAGAAGACCTACTCGTTCCGCGAGCTGCACGCGGAGGTGCAGCGCACTGCCGCCGTCTTGAGGGAGATCGGGGTGCAAAAGGGCGATCGCGTGCTGATCTATATGCCCATGATTGCTGAAGCCGCTTTTGCCATGCTGGCGTGCGCGCGCATCGGGGCCATTCATTCCGTGGTGTTCGGCGGCTTTGCCAGTGTCAGCGTGGCCAGCCGCATCGAGGATGCCAGCCCCAAACTCATCATCAGCGCCGATGCGGGCTCGCGTGGCGGCAAGGTGGTGGAGTACAAGCCGCTGCTTGATGAGGCGATTCGCCTGTCCAGCCACAAACCCGACGCCGTGCTGCTGGTGGATCGCGGCCTGTCTGCCATGAAGTTGATCGCTGGCCGCGACCATCTGTGGGCGCCTTTGCGGGAAAAACACATGGATGCGACGGTGCCCTGTGAGTGGCTCGAATCCAACGAGATCAGCTACACCATCTACACCAGCGGCACCACGGGCAACCCCAAGGGCGTGCAGCGCGACACCGGCGGCTACGCGGTCGCGCTGGCTGCCAGCATGAAATACATCTTTGGTGGCAAGGCAGGGGAAACCTACTTTTCCACCAGCGACATCGGCTGGGTGGTGGGACACAGCTACATCGTCTATGGCCCCTTGATTGCGGGCATGGCCACGATCATGTACGAAGGCTTGCCGACCCGCGGGATCGATGGTGAACCCAACCCGGGCATCTGGTGGCAACTGGTCGAGAAGTACAAGGTCACGCAGCTGTTCTCGGCGCCCACGGCGGTGCGTGTGCTCAAGAAGCACGACCCCGCCTACCTCAAGAAATACGACATTTCCAGCCTGAAAACCCTGTACCTCGCCGGCGAGCCGCTGGACGAACCCACCGCGCAATGGATCAGCGATGCGCTGGGCGTGCCAGTCATCGACAACTACTGGCAGACCGAGACCGGCTGGCCCATCCTGACGATTGCCAACGGCGTCGAAAAAGCGCCCAGCAAATTTGGCAGCCCGGGGGTTGCGATGTATGGCTTCGACGTGAAACTGCTCAACGAGCTCACCGGCGAGGAGCTGGTCGGCGCGGGCGAGAAGGGGGTGGTGGCGATCGAGGGGCCGTTGCCACCGGGCTGCATGCAAACGGTGTGGCGCGATGACGCGCGGTTTGTCAAGACCTACTGGGAGACGGTGCCCGGAAAAATGGTTTACAGCACGTTCGATTGGGGCATCCGCGACAAGGACGGCTACTTCTTCATCCTGGGCCGCACCGATGACGTGATCAATGTCGCCGGCCACCGGCTGGGCACCCGCGAGATCGAGGAGAGCATCTCCAGCCATCCCAACGTCGCCGAGGTGGCCGTGGTGGGCGTGGCGGACAAGCTCAAAGGGCAGGTCGCCATGGCTTTTGTCGTGGCCAAAGACGCCAGCACCGTGAGTGAAGAGCGGACCCGCCTGCAGCTGGAGGGCGAAGTAATGAAGCTGGTCGAGGGGCAACTGGGGGCCTTCGCCCGGCCGTCACGCGTGCGGTTTGTGACGCTGCTGCCAAAAACACGCAGCGGCAAATTGTTGCGCCGCGCCATCCAGGCGGTGTGCGAAGGCCGCGACACGGGGGATTTGAGCAGCATGGACGACCCGTCGGCGCTGCGCCAGATCAGGGATCTGGTCGCCAGCGCCTAGCAACCTTGCCTGTGCGGACGCGGCAGGGCAGTGTGCCCTCGGCCGGTTCAGTGGCACAATTGCGGGTGGACCCAGGCCCTTCCAGCCACTGTCGCATCCGCCAATCGGTCTAGCCGTGTCGCGGGAGGTAATTTAACCAGCTTATGTTTCCCGGAGGGAAACGGAGGTCAGCGCAATATGAGCGAGCAATCGTCGACGCCGCCAGTGTCGGCATACCAGGCCTATCAAGGCAACACCTATCTCTTCGGCGGCAACGCGCCTTATGTTGAAGAGTTGTACGAAAACTACCTGGGCAATCCGGGCAGTGTGCCCGACAACTGGCGCGATTACTTCGATGCCCTGCAGCATGTGCCTGCCGTCGATGGCAGCAATGCGAAGGACGTACCGCATTTGCCGGTTGTCAACGCCTTCGCCGACCGTGCCAAACAGGGGCAGACGCGAGTGGTCGTGGCCAGCGTCGACGCAGAGATGGGGCGCAAGCGCACCGCGGTCCAGCAACTGATTGCCGCCTATCGCAACGTCGGTGCCCGCTGGGCCGACCTCGACCCCCTGAAGCGGACCGAGCGGGAGAAGATTCCGGAGTTGGAGCCGTCGTTTTACGGCTTCACCGATGCCGACCAGGAAACGGTGTTCGACACCGGCAACACGTTCTTCGGCAAGGACACCATGTCCCTGCGCGATCTGCTCAATGCGCTGCGCGAAACCTATTGCGGCACGATCGGCGCCGAGTACATGTACGCCACCGACCAGATCAAAAAGCGCTGGTGGCAGCAAAAACTCGAGAGCATCCGCAGCAAGCCCAATTTCACCCCGGAGAAGAAGCTGCACATCCTGGACAGGCTGACCGCAGCCGAAGGCCTGGAGCGCTTTCTGCACACCAAGTACGTCGGCCAGAAGCGCTTCTCGCTGGAAGGTGGAGAGAGCTTCATTGCCAGCATGGACGAGTTGATCCAGCGTGGCGGAGAGATGGGCCTGCAGGAAATCGTGATTGGCATGGCGCACCGCGGCCGCCTCAATGTGCTGGTGAATTCGCTGGGCAAGGTGCCCGCCAATCTGTTTGCCGAGTTCGATCACACGGCCCCCGAAGAGCTGTCCAGCGGCGACGTGAAATACCACCAGGGTTTCAGCTCCGATGTGACGACACCTGGCGGACCGGTGCATTTGTCGCTGGCTTTCAACCCGTCGCACCTCGAAATTGTCAACCCTGTGGTCGAGGGCTCGGTGCGCGCCCGCATGGACCGCCGCGACGACCCGCACGGCAAGCAGGTGCTGCCGGTGATCGTGCACGGCGACGCGGCCTTCGCTGGCCAGGGCGTGGTGATGGAAACGCTCGCACTGGCCGAAACACGCGGCTATTTCACGGGCGGTACCGTGCACCTCGTGATCAACAACCAGATCGGCTTCACCACCAGCGACCCGCGCGACACACGCTCCTCGCTGTACTGCACGGACGTGGTCAAGATGATCGAAGCACCGGTGCTGCATGTGAACGGCGACGATCCAGAGGCCGTAGTGCTGGCGACCCAGATTGCGCTCGACTACCGTATGGAGTTCCAGAAGGACGTTGTGGTCGACATCGTGTGTTTCCGCAAGCTCGGCCACAACGAGCAGGACACCCCGGCGCTGACGCAGCCGTTGATGTACAAGAAAATTGCCGCTCACCCCGGCACGCGCAAACTCTACGCCGACAAACTGTCGGCACAAGGCATGGGCGCGACGCTGGGGGACGACATGGTCCGGGCGATGCGCGCCGCGCTGGATGCGGGCAAGAGCACTTTTGATCCGGTGCTGACCAATTTCAAGAGCAAATACGCGGTCGACTGGGCGCCCTATCTCGGCAAAAAATGGACCGACGCCGGCGACACTGCCATTCCCATGGCGGAATGGCGGCGACTGGCTGAAAAAATCACCACCATCCCGGCCACGGTGACGCCGCACATGCTGGTGAAAAAGGTCTACGACGACCGTGCCGCGATGGGCCGCGGCGACATTCCGGTGGACTGGGGCATGGGCGAGCACATGGCCTTTGCGTCGCTCGTGGCCAGCGGCTACCCCATCCGGTTGTCGGGAGAAGACTCCGGGCGCGGCACCTTTTCGCACCGCCACTCCGTGATTCACGACCAGAACCGCGAAAAATGGGATATCGGTACCTACACGCCGCTGCAGAACGTGGCCGAAAACCAGGCCCCGTTTACCGTCATCGACTCGATCCTGTCGGAAGAAGCGGTGCTGGCCTTCGAGTATGGCTATGCGTCCAACGATCCCAACACGCTGGTGATCTGGGAAGCCCAGTTTGGCGACTTCGCCAACGGTGCCCAGGTGGTGATCGACCAGTTCATTGCGAGCGGTGAAGTCAAATGGGGCCGCGTCAATGGCATTACGCTGATGCTGCCGCACGGCTACGAGGGACAGGGTCCGGAGCACAGTTCGGCGCGGCTCGAGCGCTTCATGCAGCTGTCAGCCGACACCAACATGCAGGTGGTCCAGCCCACCACGGCGAGCCAGATCTTCCACGTGCTGCGCCGCCAGATGGTGCGCAACCTGCGCAAGCCGCTGATCATCCTGACGCCGAAGTCGCTGCTGCGCGCCAAGGATGCGGCCTCGCCGCTGTCGGAGTTCACCAAAGGCAGCTTCCAGACCGTGATTCCGGAGCACAAGGAAGAAATCAACAAAAAGGCCGACAAGGTCAAGCGCGTCATTGCGTGCTCTGGCAAGGTGTACTACGACCTGGTCAAGAAGCGTGTGGAAAAAGAGGCGGACGATGTCGTCATCCTGCGCGTGGAGCAGCTCTATCCATTCCCGCACAAGGCGTTTGCGGCGGAGTTGAAGAGGTATCCGAACGTGGCTGACATTGTGTGGTGTCAGGACGAGCCGCAGAACCAGGGCGCCTGGTTCTTTGTCCAGCACTACCTTCACGAAAACATGCGCGAAGGACAGAAGCTGGGCTACTCGGGCCGCGCCGCCTCCGCATCGCCGGCGGCGGGCTATTCGCATCTGCACCAGGAGCAGCAAAAAGCCCTGGTGGACGGTGCGTTTGGCAAACTCAAAGGCTTTGTGCTGACCAAATAACTTCGGTTTGTCATTCCAGAGAGCGGGAATCCGCGTCGTGCGTCGTGGGCACTGGCGCTTGCGGGAATGGCAGCCTAAAAACCAACAGAAAGAATTCAAATGGCACTCGTAGAAGTCAAAGTTCCGCAACTGTCCGAATCGGTTGCCGAAGCAACCATGCTGCAATGGAAAAAGAAGGTTGGAGACCCGGTCGCGATCGACGAAATCCTGATCGAGATCGAAACCGACAAGGTCGTGCTGGAAGTCCCTGCGCCCGCGGCTGGCGTGATTGCCGAGTTGACGGTTGGCGACGGCGCCACGGTCGTGGCCGAGCAGGTGATCGCCAAAATCGATACCGAAGGCAAAGCGATTGCCGCTGCTGCGCCGGCACCTGTTGCCGCAGCTGCGGCAGCGGTGGCTGTGCCCGCGCCGGTCGCCTCCGCAACGGGGGGCGCCGTGGCGGGTGTCGCCATGCCGGCGGCCGCCAAGCTCATGGCCGACAACCAGCTGGCGGCCGGCTCCGTGCCCGGCAGCGGCAGGGATGGCCGTGTCACCAAGGGCGATGTGCTCGGCGCGGTGGCCGCGGGCGCTACAAAACCTGTAGCTGCTATCGCAATATCCACAGGGGCTCCGACCAAATCCTTGCCTCAAGTGGCGGCGCCGGCCGTGAAACTGGGCGATCGCCCCGAGCAGCGTGTGCCCATGAGCCGCCTGCGCGCGCGCGTGGCCGAGCGGCTGCTGCAGTCGCAGGCCACCAATGCCATCCTGACCACCTTCAACGAGGTCAACATGGCGCCGGTGATGGAAATGCGCAAACGCTTCCAGGAGAAGTTCGAAAAGGAGCATGGCGTGAAGATCGGCTTCATGAGCTTCTTCGTGAAGGCGGCGGTGCATGCGCTGAAGAAATACCCGGCGATCAACGCCTCGGTCGACGGCACCGACATCGTGTACCACGGCTACTTCGATATCGGCATTGCGGTCGGTTCGCCGCGCGGCCTGGTGGTGCCGATCCTGCGCGACGCCGACCAGATGGGCTTTGCCGATATTGAGAAGAAAATTGCCGAGTACGGCGCCAAGGCGCGTGACGGCAAGCTGTCGATGGAAGAGCTCACCGGCGGCACCTTCTCGATCTCCAACGGCGGCGTGTTCGGCTCGATGCTGTCCACCCCCATCATCAACCCGCCGCAGTCGGCCATCCTGGGCGTGCACGCGACCAAGGACCGCGCCGTGGTCGAGAACGGCCAGGTGGTGGTGCGCCCCATGAATTACCTGGCCCTGAGCTACGACCACCGCATCATCGACGGCCGCGAGGCCGTGCTCGGTCTGGTGGCCATGAAGGAGGCGCTGGAAGATCCGGCGCGCCTGCTGTTTGACATTTAATCCACCCCGTTGCCTGCTCACTTCGTGTAGCCGCCTCCCCCTCGAGGGGGGCAACGCCAGCGGCCCGGCAGAGCCGGCTCCGCGGTGTTTCCCGAGCGGGCTTCGCTGCGCTGGCCGAATGTGGCGCAATGGCGTGGCCTGATCTGTGTAAAACCAACTTGAGAGATTTCAAATGTCCAAGCAATTCGATGTGATCGTCATCGGCGGCGGTCCCGGCGGTTATATAGCGGCGATTCGGGCCGCCCAGCTGGGCTTTAACGTGGCCTGCATTGACGAGTGGAAGAACGCCAGGGGCGGTCCGGCACTGGGCGGCACCTGCACCAATGTGGGCTGCATCCCCAGCAAGGCGCTGCTGCAGTCTTCCGAAAACTACGATCAGGCCGGGCATCACTTTGCTGACCACGGCATCGATATCAAAGGCCTCGCCATGGACGTGGCGAAGATGCTGGGCCGCAAGGACGCGGTGGTCAAGCAGAACAACGACGGTATCCTGTACCTGTTCAAGAAAAACAAGGTCACGTTCTTCCACGGCCGTGGTACTTTCGCGAAAGCCTCGGATGCTGGCTACGAAATCAGCGTCGCGGGCAGTACGCCGGACACGCTGGTGGGCAAGCACGTCATCGTCGCCACCGGCTCCAATGCGCGCGCCCTGCCGGGCGCACCATTTGACGAAGAGATGATCCTGTCGAACGACGGCGCCTTGCGCGTCGGCGCCGTTCCCCAAAAGCTGGGCCTGATCGGCTCGGGTGTGATCGGTCTGGAAATGGGCTCGGTCTGGCGCCGCCTGGGCTCGCAGGTCACGGTGCTCGAGGCGCTGCCGACCTTCCTTGGCGCGGTCGACGAGCAGATTGCCCGGGAAGCGAAAAAGGCCTTCGACAAACAGGGCCTGAAGATCGAGCTCGGCGTCAAGGTCGGCGAGGTCAAGACCGGCAAGAAGGGCGTGAGCGTGGCCTGGACCAACGCCAGGGGCGAGGCGCAGACACTGGAAGTGAACAAGCTGATCGTCTCGATCGGCCGCGTGCCGAACACGATTGGCCTGGGTGCCGAGGCCGTGGGTCTCAAGCTCGACGAGCGCGGCGCCATCGTGGTCGATGGCGATTGCAAGACCAGCTTGCCCAACGTCTGGGCCGTCGGTGACGTGGTGCGCGGGCCCATGCTCGCGCACAAGGCAGAGGAAGAGGGTGTGGCCGTGGCCGAGCGCATCGCGGGCCAGCACGGGCACGTCAACTTCAACACCGTGCCCTGGGTGATCTACACCAGCCCCGAGATTGCCTGGGTTGGCCAGACCGAGCAGCAACTCAAGAGCGCAGGGCGCGCCTACAAGGCCGGCACCTTCCCGTTCCTGGCGAACGGCCGCGCGCGTGCCTTGGGCGATACCACCGGCATGGTGAAATTTCTGGCCGACGCTGCCACCGACGAAATCCTGGGTGTGCATATCGTCGGCCCGCAAGCCAGCGAACTGATTTCCGAAGCGGTGGTGGCCATGGAGTTCCGTGCCAGCAGCGAGGACATCGCGCGCATCTGCCACGCCCATCCGTCTTTGAGCGAGGCAACCAAGGAAGCGGCGCTGGCCGTTGACAAGCGCACCCTGAACTTCTGAGGTGGCGCCGGGTATGTCGGTGACGCATTCAGTCAGACTGGCTTACGAGACCGAACTCACGGCGCGGGGTTACAGCAGCGATCCGGCGCAGTTGCGCGCCGTCGAAGCGCTGGAGCGCTGTGCCAGCGAATGGGCTGCCTACAAGGACAAACGCTCGAACGCGCTGAAGAAACTGATCAACCATCCGGACATTCCGCGCGGTGTCTACATGTACGGCGGTGTCGGGCGCGGCAAGAGCTTCCTGATGGATTGCTTCTACAACGCCGTGCCGCTGAATCGCAAGACCCGGCTGCACTTTCACGAGTTCATGCGCGAAGTGCACCGGGAGCTGACCGAGCTGCAGGGCACTGCCAACCCGCTCGATGAGCTGGGCCGGCGCATTGCCCGGCGCTACCGGCTGATCTGTTTCGACGAATTCCATGTCTCGGACATCACCGACGCCCTGATCCTGCACCGGCTGCTCGCGGCGCTGTTCGAAAACGGTGTGGGATTCGTGACAACCTCGAACTTTCGTCCCGATGACCTTTACCCGGGAGGGCTGCACCGCGACCGCATCCTGCCCGCGATTGCGCTGCTCAATGAAAAGCTCGAAGTCATCAACGTCGACAATGGATTTGACTATCGCCAGAGCACGTTCGGGCAGCTCAAGATGTACCACACGCCGCTCGGCGCCCAGGCCGACAAGGCGATGCGGGACGCCTTCAACCGGCTGGCCGAAACGCACGATGAAGATCCCGTGCTGCACATCGAGGCCCGGGAAATTCGCGCCCGGCGCAAGGCCGGCGGCGTCGTCTGGTTCGACTTCAAGACGCTGTGCGGCGGCCCGCGTTCGCAGAACGATTACCTGGAGATCGCGAGCCAGTTCCATACCGTTTTGCTCAGCGACGTGCCGCACATGCCGGTTCGCATGGCCTCGGAGGCGCGGCGCTTCACCTGGCTGGTGGATGTGCTGTACGACCGGCGCGTCAAACTCATCATGTCGGCGCAGGTGCCGCCCGAGGCGTTGTACACCGAAGGGCCGCTGGTGCACGAATTTCCGCGCACGGTGTCGCGCCTGACCGAAATGCAGTCCGCCGAGTTTCTTGCGCTGGAGCGCCGCAACGTGGATACCAGCCTGACATGAATCGTTTTCTAGTCGCTATGGTTTTTATAGCATCCTGCGCAGCAGCGGCGGGGCAAACAGCCACTATTTCTGCAGATCAGGCGGCCGATGCCGAACGTGCCGCGATCAGCGCCGAGCGCAGCCGCAGCGAGGCTGACTACCTGCAGGAGCAAAAAGCCTGCTACCAGAAGTTTGCGGTGAACGACTGTCTGCGCGCTGCCGGGGCGCGTCAGCGCAAGATTCTGGCCGATTTGCGGCGCAGGGAGATTGCCCTCAACGATGCCCAGCGCAAGCGCCAGGCGGCGCAGCAGGCCCGCGCCCGGCAGGAAAAGGCCGCGGCCGAACAGCAAAAGCAGGCCGACCGGCAGGGCGAGGATCAGCGTGCCAGGGCGGCACAGGATGTTCAACAGCGTCAGGACCGCGCCGCCAGCAGCGCGAGCGATCGCGCGAAAGCCGCGGCCGGCGAGAGTAAAAACGTGCAGGACGCCAAGGCCAGAGAGCAGCGGCACCTCGACGAGACCGCCTCCCAGGCCAGCAAGGCCGCTGCAGCCGCGAAGCAGCGGGCCGAGTACGACGAAAAAATCAAGGCCGCTGCCGAGCGCAAGGCCGAGCTGGAGCGGCGGCGCCAGGAAAACCCGAAGCCCCCTGCCAATCCCTTGCCGATGCCTCCCTGAGGAGGAGCCTGATCCGAAACAGCTCGGGCGCTATGGCGCCAGGGGTTCCAGCTTGACGATCACCAGCGACATGTTGTCGCCGGCGCCGCGTGCACGGGCCCGTGCCTTGTCCACCATGAACTCTGTGGCTTCCCGCGGCGACAGGGCAGACAGCAGCGAGCCCATTTCTTCCGGGCTGAAGTAATGCCAGACGCCGTCGCTGCAGGCTATCAGCACGTCGCCCGGACGCAACTGGGGAATGAAATGCGTGCTCATCGGCGGCTCGGCTTCCGTGCCCAGGCAACCCATCAGGATGTTGGATTGGGGGTGTGAGTCGGCCTCGGCCTCGGTGATCTCGCCGCGATCGACCATCGCCTGAACCAGCGAGTGATCGATGGTTCGCTGAATCATTTTGTCGCCGCGGAAGTGGTATACGCGCGAGTCGCCCGCGTGAATCCAGTGGCAGTCGCCACGCGGGTTGATCAGAAACGCCGCAATCGTGCTGTGCGGTTCCTGCTCGGCAGAAATGGCGGTCAGCTTGATGACAATGTGGGCCTCCTCCACCAGTTGCTGGAGCATGGCAACGGCATCATCGCTCTCGGGTGCATAGCGCTCGAACAGCTGCCTGGCGGTCATCACCACCTGGTCGGAGGCTTTGCGCCCGCCGCTGCGCCCACCCATGCCATCCGCGATGACACCCAGCAGGCAGCCGGCCGCGCGCGGATGGTTCAGCAGGACGACCTGATCCTGCTGGTATTCGCGGTCGCCCTTGTGCAGGCCTGTCGAGGCGGTAAGCCGGTAACCTTTAGCCATATTGGGTTTTTCAGGCGCGTGGGCGCTCGATTAATCGACGTTAAACACGTATTATCAGGTGAACCCGAACACAGCCCGCACGGGCTGGTATTGATTGAATTTTTGGACTCAAACCTGCATTCCCCGGAACGGCGCCTGATCGAGTTGCGCATGGAGCACGCCGACCTGGACGCGCTGATCGACCGCACCAGCCACGAGACGCCGCTCGATGAACTCATGATGCGCCGGCTGAAAAAGCGCCGGCTGGCGCTGCGCGACCAGATCTACCGGCTGGAGCTGGCGCTGGACCCCAAAGAGCCGGCATGAGCCTGCAAGAACTGGTCCGCGAAGCTTTCGCGCCCGACGGCGTGCTGTCGCGCGCGGCCGAGCATTTCAAGCCGCGCGAGGAGCAGGTGGCGATGGCGCTGGCCGTGTCACGCACCATTGAAAATGGCGGCGTGCTGGTGGTCGAGGCGGGTACCGGCGTTGGCAAAACGTTTTCTTACCTGGTGCCTTCACTGCTCAGTGGCGAACGCGTCTTGCTGTCAACCGCCACCAAAACACTGCAGGACCAGCTGTTCGGCCGCGATCTGCCGCGCTTGGTGCAGGCACTCGGGCTGCCCGTGCGCAGCGCTTTGCTCAAGGGCCGGGGCAGTTATCTGTGCCTGCACCGGCTGGAACTTGCGCGCCGCGAGGCGCAGTTGCCTGATCGGGGCTCGCTGCGGACTCTGGCCAAGATCGAGCAATGGGCGCAGGTGACGCGCACCGGCGATCTGGCGGAATTGCCGGGGCTGGACGAGCGCTCGCCGCTGATCCCGCTGGTCACCTCCACCCGCGAGAATTGCCTGGGCGCGCAGTGTCCCCAATTCCGCGCCTGCCACGTCAACCTGGCACGGCGCGAGGCGCTGGCGGCCGACGTGGTGGTCATCAACCACCACCTGTTCTTTGCCGACCTGGCGGTGCGCGAGTCCGGCATGGCCGAGCTGCTGCCGACCGTGCGCGTGGCGATTTTCGACGAGGCGCATCAGCTCAACGAGACCGGTGTGCAGTTTCTCGGCACGCGTCTGACCACGGGGCAATTACTCGACTTTGCGCGTGACCTGCTGGCCGCCGGCCTGCAACACGCGCGCGGGCTGGTCGATTGGCAACAAGTGGTGTCTGCGCTCGAGCGGGCAGCGCGGGAACTGCGCCTGGCGGTGGGCAAGGTCTATCCGGGCAGCAAATTGCGCTGGACGGGGGCCGTGCCAGAGAACGTTTCTGCGGATGCCTGGACCCAGGCGCTGCAGGAGTTGCATGCGGCCTGCACCCAGGCCATGGCGGCGCTGGACACGGTCAGCGAGATGGCGCCCGATTTCGTGCGGCTGCACGAGCGTGTCAGCCAGTTCGCCGAGCGGGTGGCGTGTTTTTCGGGCAAATGCGCACTGGAATCGGTGCGCTGGGTCGACGTGGGCACGCAGCTGCGGCTGGTGGAGTCGCCGCTGGATATCGCCAAAACGGTGCAAACAAGGCTGCTGCAAGAAGGCCAGGAGGCGCAGGCGCTCAAGGCCTGGATCTTCACCTCCGCCACGCTGGGCGATGATCCGCAACTGCGCTGGTTTACCGAGCCGTGCGGGCTGACCGAGGCCGAAGTTCTAAGGGTGGGCAGCCCGTTCGACTACGCGCGCCAGGCGGCTGTCTATGTGCCGCGGCATTTGTCCAGGCCGAGCGATCCGGCGCACAGCGCGCAGGTGGCCGCTCTGGTGGAGGCGGCGCTGCGCCGGCTCGGTGGCCGCACCCTGGTGCTGACCACCACGCTGCGCGCGCTGCGCAGCATCGGCGAGACCTTGCAAAGCCGTTTTGAAAGCGAGGGCCTCGTCGATGTTCTGGTGCAGGGCCAGATGCCCAAGCGCCGCCTGATGGAGCGATTCCGCGAGGGCGATGCCAACGGCGCGCCGGGCTGTGTGCTGGTGGCCTCGGCCTCCTTCTGGGAGGGCATCGACGTGCCGGGCGACGCCTTGCAACTGGTGATCATCGACAAGCTGCCATTTCCGCCACCCAACGACCCACTGGTGGAGGCGCGCGCGCAGCGCCTGGAGGCAGCGGGGCGCAGCCCCTTCAACGATTATTTTGTGCCCGAGGCGGCGGTGGCGCTGAAGCAGGGCGCCGGCCGGTTGATCCGGCGCGAGTCGGACCAGGGAGTGCTGGTGGTTTGCGATACGCGACTCGCCAGCATGGGTTATGGCCGGCGCCTGCTGGCGGCGCTGCCGCCGATGCGGCAACTGCAGTCCGAAGATGAATTCCTGGAGGCGCTGGAGGCCCTGAATGCCGGGCGAGTGGCGGCGGACGCTACCAGATCTTCCACCATGGATCCGAGCTGGACTTGAAGCCGCGGCTCAGGTAAGTGCTTTTCGGGTAGCTTTTTTCCATCACGCGGTTGGTATCGTCGCGCAGCTGCGTCATACCCAGTGCGTCATAGGATTTCACCATGATGTACAAGGCCTCTTCGAGCGCAGGAACATCGCGGTAGTCGCGCAAGGCCACCTCGGAGCGGTTGATGGCGGCCACATAGGCGCCGCGCGTGTAGTAGTAGCGGGCTACATGCACTTCATAGGCGGCCAGCGAGTTGACGATATAAGTCATGCGCTGGCGGGCGTCCGGGGTGTAGCGCGAATCGGGGAAACGGGTCGCCAGTTCCTTGAAAGACTCGAACGAATCCTTGGCCGCCTTCTGGTCGCGCTCCGACAGATCCTGGCGTGTCAGGAACGAGAACAGGCCCAGATCGTCGTTGAAGTTGACCAGGCCCTTGAGGTACAGCGCGTAGTCCATGGCCGGGCTGGCGGGATGCAGTTTCATGAAGCGGTCCAGCGTGGCAATCGCCTGCGCCTGCTCGCCGCCCTTGTATTGCGCGTACGCCTTGTCGATTTGCGCTTGCTGCGCCAGAGGCGTGCCGGCGGCGCGGCCTTCGAGCTTTTCAAACAGGGGAACGGCCTTGTCGTAGCCGCCCGAGTCCATATTGTCCTTGGCTTCGGCGTAAATCTTGTTCGGACTCCAGCCAGCGGTCTCGTCCTTGGTCGTGGTGGAGCAGCCCGATACGAGCGCGCCCAAGCTCACCAGCAGCAAGACGGGGACAACCGATAATTTGGCACGAAGCGTCACAGGCAACTTTCTTGAAACAAAGCCAATTGATTATATCGAGCGTCCCTGCGGGCGACGAACCCTCGCCGGTCCTGGAAGACGCCGCGGAGGCCGGGCCCGAGGTCGAACTGCGCAGCCTCACCATGGGCCCGGCGCAGCATGGCGAGCGGCTGGACCGGGCGCTGGCGGCGCTGGTGCACGAGTTCTCGCGCAGCTACCTGCAGCAGTTGATCGAGGCGGGGGCGGTCAGCGTCAATGACAAGCTGTGCCGCAAGCCCTCCGTCCGGGTCAAGGCCGGCGACCGGGGCTTGATCGAACTGCGGCCCACGCCGCAAAGCCAGGCATTCAAACCCGAGGCCATGCCGATCGACGTAGTGTTCGAGGACGAACATCTGCTGGTGGTCAACAAACCTGCGGGGCTGGTGGTGCATCCGGCGCCCGGCAACTGGAGTGGCACGCTGCTCAACGGCTTGCTGGCACGCGACGAGGCGGCCCGGCTGCTGCCGCGCGCCGGCATCGTGCACCGGCTGGACAAGGACACCAGCGGCCTGATGGTCGTGGCGCGCACCCGGCAGGTGATGGATGCGCTGGTGCAGTTGATCGCGGCGCGCGAGGTGAGCCGGCAGTACCTGGCATTGGCGCACCGCCGCTGGAGCGGGCCGGCCGCGCGGCTGGTGGAGGCGCCCGTGGGACGTGATCCGCGCAACCGCCTGCGCATGGCGGTCGTGGATATGAATCAAAACGCCGGCAAGCCGGCCAGCACCATGGTGGAGCTGCTACAAGATTGTGAGCTTGGCTGTTGGGTGCGTTGTACTTTGCAAACCGGCCGCACGCACCAGATTCGGGTCCATATGGCCTCCATTGGCCATCCGCTGGTGGCGGACGAGGTGTATGGCGGCGCGCCCGCGGCGGGCCTGCAGCGCCAGGCCCTGCACGCCTTCCGGCTGGCGTTTGTGCATCCGGTGACGGGGCAGGCGCTCGAGTTCCACGCGCCCCTGCCGCCCGATATGGAACGGGCCTTGATGGCCTGGAGCCTAAGTTACAATGCTGCGTCAGGAGCCTAGTGCTCGCGCCTCGCTTGCCAGCTTGAGGTGCGCGTTGCCTGAACTGCGGCTTCCCGGCCACGCTCCGAATTGAATCGTCCCTGATTTTTGCGCTTCAAGAAGCGCCTTTTCCCGGAAATTGCAATACATGAATACGGCGGATGCCAAACGCGTCCTCGAAACGGCCTTGATCTGTTCGCAGCAACCGCTGCCGGTGCGCGAGCTGCGCGTCCTGTTCAATGACGAACTGGGCGCCGACACCATCAAGTCGCTGTTACAGGATCTGCAAAACGACTGGACCCCACGCGGCGTCGAACTGGTCAGCGTGGCCACGGGCTGGCGCTTCCAGAGCCGCCCCGAACTGCGCGAATACCTGGACCGGCTGCACCCCGAAAAGCCGCCGCGCTACAGCCGCGCGACGCTGGAAACGCTGGCCATCATTGCGTACCGGCAGCCGGTGACCCGGGGCGACATGGAAGACATTCGCGGCGTCACCATCAACTCGCTGATCCTCAAGCAGCTGGAAGACCGCGGCTGGGTGGAGGTGATCGGCCACCGTGAGACCGTCGGCCGCCCGGCACTGTTCGCCACCACCAAACAGTTTCTCGACGACCTGGGCATCGAATCGCTGGACCAGCTGCCCGTGTCGGACAACGCATCGGGGCAGGCCGGCATGCTGGACGCCTTGAACACGCTGGAGGCATCGCAGCCGGCGCTGCCGATGGCCGAGCCGGCGGCAGACGCTGTTCTGGTACCCGGTGATGCGCTCGACGCGGACGACACCACCGCCTACGAATCGGCGCCAGCAGCCCTGCTGGCCGACACCCCTGCCGGGGACGAAACCACCCCACTCAACGGGACTCAAGCATGAACGATCACAACACCCCCGAGCCGACCTCTCCAGCGGAACTGGATGATGAGGAAAAGAAGGTTCCAGCCCATGCTGCGTCTTCGCAGGATGCTACTGATTTGGTAGTGCACGAGAAATGGGACGACGACGAGGACTCCGAGGACTCCGACGAGACCGATGACGGCTCGCTGGCCCAGCGCAGCAAGCCGCCAGTCAATGCCCCGCCCGTGCCGATCCGATTCGCCGATGTGGTCTCGGGGCAGTTCGACGCCGACGAGGAGAGCGAAGAGCTGCCCAGCCTGAAGCGCGTGCTCGCCCCGCAGGCCGAGAGTCCCAAGCTGCACAAGGTGCTGGCGCAGACCGGCCTAGGTTCGCGGCTCGAGATGGAGCAGCTCATCGTGGAAGGGCGCATCTCGGTCAACAACGAGCCGGCGCACATTGGCCAGCGCATCCAGTTCGGCGACCAGGTCAAGGTCAATGGCAAGCCGATCCGCTTTCGCGTCGACCCGCCGCCAGCGCGCGTGATCGCGTACCACAAGCCGGTGGGCGAGGTGGTCACGAATGACGATCCGCAGAACCGCCCCACGGTGTTTCGCCGCCTGCCCAAGCTGGTGCAGGGCAAGTGGCAATCGGTCGGGCGGCTGGACCTGAACACCGAAGGCCTGCTGCTGTTCACCAACTCGGGCGAGCTGGCCAACAAGCTGATGCACCCGCGCTTCGGGCTGGAGCGCGAGTACGCTGTGCGCGTGCTCGGCGCGCTGAGCAATGACGAGAAACAGCGCCTGCTGGAGGGCGTGAAGCTGGACGACGGGGTGGCCCAGTTTGGCTCGATCGAGGACGGCGGCGGAGAAGGTTCCAACTGCTGGTACCGCGTGACGATTTCCGAAGGCCGCAACCGCGAAGTGCGCCGCATGCTCGAGGCTGTCGGTCACGCGGTCAGCCGCCTGATCCGCATCCGCTACGGCGCCATGGTGCTGCCGCGCGGCCTCAAGCGCGGCGCCTGGCTGGAACTGGACGAGCGTGACATCCGCGCGCTGGTGCAGGCGGCAGGCTCCGCCAATGGGCAGGGCCGTGGCGAGGTGCGCGGCCCGGGCGCCGGCGAATCGCAGGGGCGTGACGGCGCCGGCCGCGCGGGCGGGCGCAACCGGCGCCGCGGCGGACGCGGTGCGGGCCCGCGAGGCTCCGGCGAGGGGCAGCGCAATGCGGCGCCTGCCGGCGCGCCCGGAAACAACCAGGGTAAAGGTCAGGGTCAGGGCCAGCGGCGCAAGGGCGGCGAGCGCGATGACCGGCAAAGCGCCAGCGCGCAGCCCGACCCGATGAAGACGGCGTTTGGCTACATCGGCGCCGACAGCTTCACCCGGCAGCGCCAGGGACAAGGGCAGGGCCAAGGCCAGGGTCAACGCCGCAGCGGTGGTGGCGGTGGCGGAGGAGGCGGCCAGCGCCGTGGCGGGGGTGGCCGCGGCCGATAACAGGCGCCAGCCGCCGCCCGGACAGGACGGAACCACCGGCCCCTTGCACTGATCCTCCCTGACGCAATGCCGAAGGCGAATTCATGGTACCGGTTAAAATACAAGGCTTTGCCCGTGGGGCGAAAATCAACATCCAAGCTCAGGAAAAATACATATGGCTATCGAACGCACCCTCTCCATCATCAAGCCCGATGCCGTTGCCAAAAACGTGATCGGCCAGATTTATGCCCGCTTCGAGGCCGCCGGCCTGAAAGTAATCGCCGCCCGCATGGCGCACCTGTCGCGCGCCGAAGCCGAGGCCTTCTACGCCGTGCACAAGGCGCGGCCCTTCTTCAAGGACCTGGTGGACTTCATGATCTCCGGCCCGGTGATGATCCAGGTGCTGGAGGGCAAGAACGCCATCCTGAAAAATCGCGACCTGATGGGCGCCACCGACCCCAAGAAGGCCGACGCCGGCACCATCCGCGCCGACTTTGCCGACAGCATCGACGCGAATGCCGTGCATGGCTCCGATGCCGCCGAGACGGCGAAAGAAGAAATCAGCTTCTTCTTCGCGGGCATGAACGTTTACTCGCGCTGATCCATCGATTGATCATGCGATGACGGCCAACCTGCTCGACTACGACCTTGAGGGCCTGGCCGCCTTTTGCGAGCGGCACGGAGAAAAACGCTTCCGTGCCACCCAGTTGTTCCGCTGGATTCACCAGAAGGGCGCCTGCGATTTCGACCAGATGACCGATCTGGCCAAGTCGCTGCGCGAAAAACTCAAGGTGGCGGCCCATATCCAGGGCCTGCAGGTCATCTCGCAGCACGAATCATCGGACGGCACCATCAAATGGCTGTTCGATGTGGGCGCCGGCAACGCGGTCGAGGCGGTATTCATCCCCGAAGAGGATCGCGGCACCCTGTGCGTGTCGTCCCAGGCGGGCTGCGCGGTCGGCTGCCGATTCTGCTCGACCGGGCACCAGGGCTTCAGCCGCAACCTGACCAGCGGAGAGATCACCGCGCAGCTGTGGTTTGCCGAGCATTTTCTGCGCAAGCACCTGGCGCGCGACGAGCGTGTCATCTCCAACGTGGTGATGATGGGCATGGGCGAGCCGCTGCAGAACTACGCGGCGCTGATCCCCGCCCTGCGCACCATGCTCGACGACCACGGCTATGGCCTGTCGCGCCGGCGCGTGACGGTGTCGACCTCCGGCGTGGTGCCCATGATCGACCGTCTGGGCCTGGACTGCCCGGTGGCGCTCGCGGTCTCGCTTCATGCCCCGACCGACGCCTTGCGCGACAACCTGGTGCCGCTGAATCGCAAGTACCCTTTGAATGAATTGCTCGATGCCTGCAACCGCTATCTGGCCCATGCGCCGCGCGACTTCATCACGTTCGAGTACTGCATGCTCGATGGGGTGAACGACCAGCTGGAGCAGGCGCGGCAACTGGTCAGCCTGGTGCGCCAGCATCAGGGGCAGGGCATCTGGTGCAAGTTCAACCTGATTCCCTTCAATCCCTTTCCCGAATCCGGATTGCTGTGCTCGCCGCCGGAGCAGGTGGCCGCGTTTGGCAAAATTCTGAGCGATGCGGGGATCGTGACCACGGTGCGCAAGACGCGCGGGGACGATATCGATGCCGCCTGCGGCCAGCTCGCAGGCGATGTCAAGGACCGAACCGGCGTGGGCAAGCGCATCGCGCGCCAGCGCATCGTGATGTTGAAACCGGTCGAGGCAACCGCTGTTGCCACCAAGGAGATTTGAGGCATGAAGAACCCCGGTGTAGGCAAGCGGCAGGTTGTCCTGTGGCTGGCGCAGGCCTGTTTCGTGGTGTCGGCGCTGGCCGGCCTGGCGGGTTGCGCGGCGAATTCAGGCACGACGGGCGCGTCTGACGCCGGTACCGACATCGCCACCGAATCGGATGCAACGCCGGCCCGCAAACGGGCGCAAATCCGGCTGGACCTCGCGGTGGACTACTTCAACCGGGGCCAGACGACGATAGCGCTCGACGAGCTCAAGCGGGCCATCGTGACGGACCCCAGCTATGGCGAGGCCTACAACCTGCGCGGCCTGGTCTACATGCGGCTGGACGACCCCAAATTGGCCGAGGACAGTTTTCGCCGCGCCATGGCCTTGAAGCCGCGCGACGGCGGCATCCTGCACAACTACGGCTGGATGCTGTGCCAGCAGCGCCGCTACCCGGAAGCGGACCAGGCCTTCAAGCAGGCGCTGGCCATCCCGCTCTATGGCGAAAAAGCCAAGACCCTGATGACGGAAGGCTTGTGCCAGATGCAAGCCGGCCACAAGGCAGAGGCGGAAGCCACGCTGTCCCAGTCGTACCAGCTCGATGCCGGCAATCCCATCACGGGCTACAACCTGGCCAGCCTGCTGTTTCAGCGCAACGAGCTCACGCGCGCCCGGTTCTACATCCGGCGCATCAACAACACCGATCTGGCCAACGCGGAATCGCTGTGGCTGGGCATCAAGGTCGAGCGCCGCATGAACAATCGCGAGGCCATGCTGCAACTGGCCGACCAGTTGCAGCGGCGTTTTCCCCAGTCGCCCGAGCTGGTGGCGTATCAGAAGGGGGCTTTTGATGAGTGAGCCCATGCAGCCCATCCCGGGCGGCTCGTTTTCCGCTGAGGCCGCGGCGGCGCCGGAGCTGAGCGCGGGAACGCTGCTGCGGCAGGCGCGTGAGGCCGCCGGCCTGCATATTGCCGTACTCGCGGTCTCGCTGAAGGTGCCTGTGAGGAAGCTGGAGGCGCTCGAGGCGGACCAGTGGGGCGAACTTCCCGATGCGGTGTTTGCGCGGGCCCTGGCGGCGACCGTGTGCCGCATGCTCAAGATCGATCCGGCCCCGGTGCTCGCCAGGCTGCCGCAATCAACGGCGCCGCGCCTGACGCCGGACGACGAGACCATCAACGCGCCGTTTCATGCGCCGGGCGAAAACCTCCGGTCCGGGTTCTGGGACCAGCTCTCGCGCCCCGTGGTGATGGCGGTGCTGGCGCTTTTGCTGGGCGCACTGGTGCTGATCCTGCTGCCCAGCTTCACTCGTGAGGCCAGTGTCGCGGACGCCGCACCCGTGACGGCCGCGCCGGTGCCTGTAGTGGCTGCGGCTGCCGTGCCCGGGCCCGCCGCCGATAAGGTGGCCGACCCGCCGGTGACGACCACGGCGGCGCCCCTGCTCACGTCGGCGCCCGAGACTGGCGCCGCGCCCACAACGGCGCCGCCGCAGCCGGCGGTAGCGGCAGCAGCGCCCACCCCGGTGGATGGAGCCCCCGGTGCCGTCCTTGTATTCAATGCGCGGGCCGCGTCCTGGGTGCAGGTGATCGACGCCAAAGGCAAGGTGGCCTTGCGCAAGACGCTGGCGCCCGCAGAAGTGTCTGAAGTCTCCGGTGCGTTGCCCTTGTCGGTGGTGGTCGGCCGCGCCGATGCCATCCAGGTGCAGGTCAGGGGCAAGCCCCTTGATCTGGCATCTTCGACCAAAAACAATGTTGCACGTTTTGAGGTGAAGTAATGGCCTCCGATCTCCCTATCGAATTTGCCACGCCCCGGCCGCGTCACTCTCGCCAGGCCCGTGTGGTCTGGGGTTCGCGCAGCGTGACGGTGGGCGGCGACGCGCCGGTGCGCGTCCAGTCCATGACCAACACCGACACGGCCGACGCCATCGGCACCGCGATCCAGGTCAAGGAACTGGCGCTGGCCGGCTCGGAGATGGTGCGCATCACCGTCAACACACCCGAGGCCGCGCAGGCGGTGCCGCACATCCGCGAGCAACTCGACCGCATGGGCATTGATGTGCCGCTGATCGGCGACTTTCACTACAACGGCCACCGGCTGCTGACCGATTTCCCGGATTGCGCGCAGACCTTGTCCAAGTACCGCATCAACCCGGGCAACGTCGGCAAGGGCAGCAAGCACGACAAGCAGTTCGGCCAGATGATCGAGGCGGCGATGCGCTGGGACAAGCCGGTGCGCATCGGCGTGAACTGGGGCAGCCTCGACCAGGAACTGCTGGCCAGCCTGATGGACCGGAACAGCCTGCGCAGCGAGCCCTGGGATGCGAAACAGGTGATGTACGAGGCGCTCGTGAGTTCGGCCATCGACTCGGCGCGCCGGGCCGAGGAAATGGGCATGCCGGGCCACCAGATCATTCCCTCGTGCAAGGTCAGCGGTGTGCAGGATCTGATCGCCGTGTACCGTGAGCTGGCCAGGCGCTGCGACTACGCGCTGCACCTGGGCCTGACCGAGGCCGGCATGGGCGCCAAGGGCACGGTGGCGTCCAGCGTGGCCCTGTCGATCCTGCTGCAGGAAGGCATCGGCGACACGATTCGGGTCTCGCTCACACCGCAACCCGGTGAAGCACGCACCCAGGAGGTCGTCGTGGCGTCGGAGATCCTGCAGGCGCTCGGACTGCGCAGCTTCAATCCCAGCGTGACCGCCTGCCCTGGCTGCGGGCGCACCACCAGCAGCACCTTCCAGGAGCTCACCAAGCAGATCGACGACTTCCTGCGGGCGCAAATGCCGGTGTGGCGCGAGCGCTATCCGGGCGTGGAGAAACTCAAGGTGGCGGTGATGGGCTGCATCGTCAACGGTCCGGGCGAGAGCAAGCACGCCGACATCGGCATCAGCCTGCCGGGCACCGGCGAGGCGCCGGCGGCGCCGGTCTACATCGGCGGCGAAAAGAACGTGACCCTGCGCGGCGAACACATCGCGCAGGAGTTCCAGGCCATCGTGGAAAACTACATTGAAAAACGCTTTGGCACCCGGCGCACGGCCGAGACGGTCTGAGTCAGGCTTTCAGTTTTTGAATAAAAACAGGCTGTAGCCTGTATCAGTGCTGCGCAGGCAGCTATCACTTAAGTAGCAGACAAAAATTCAATGGCCGAGAAGTTAACCGCCGTCAAGGGCATGAACGACATCCTGCCGCCCGAGTCGGCGCGCTGGGAGTGGTTCGAAGACAAGGTGCGCGCGCTGATGCGGCGCTATGGCTACGCCAATGTGCGCACCCCCGTCGTCGAGCCGACGGCGCTGTTCGTGCGCGGCCTGGGCGAGGTTACCGATATCGTCGAGAAGGAGATGTATTCCTTCACCGACTCAATGAACGGCGACCAGCTCACGCTGCGCCCGGAGGCCACCGCCGGCATCGTGCGCGCGATGGTCGAGCACAACGCGCTGTACAACGGCCCGCTGCGCGTGTGGACCATGGGTGCCGTGTTCCGCCATGAGCGTCCGCAAAAAGGCCGCTATCGCCAGTTCCACCAGATCGACGTCGAGGCCCTGGGCTATTGCGGACCCGATGTGGACGCCGAGCAGATCCTGATGTGCCGCGCGCTGTGGCAGGAGCTGGGCCTGGTCGAAGGCGAGGACGTGCGGCTCGAGATCAACAGCCTGGGCCAGGCGGACGAGCGCCGACAGCACCGCGAGGCGCTGATCGCCCACTTCGAGGCCCATGCGTCGGTGCTCGACGAGGACGCCAGGCGCCGCCTGCACAGCAACCCGCTGCGCATCCTCGACAGCAAGAACCCGGCGATGCAATCGATCGTCGAGTCGGCGCCGCAGCTCATGAGCTTTCTGGGCGAGGCCTCGCTGGCGCATCTGAACGCGGTGCGCGCCATCCTCGATGCCGCGGGGCTGGCCTACCGCGTGAATCCGCGCCTGGTGCGCGGCATGGACTACTACAACCTGACCGTCTTCGAATGGGTCACCGACAAGCTGGGCTCGCAGGGTACGGTCTGCGGCGGCGGGCGCTACGACGGCCTGTTCGAGCAGCTCGGCGGCAAGCCGACGCCGGCCGTCGGCTGGGGCCTGGGCGTGGAGCGCCTGCTGCTGTTGCTGGAGGCCGTGGGCCCTGTCATCGCGCCGCCCGTGCCCGACGCCTACGCCGTGATTCCCGATGCGGCGGCGCTGCCTGTGGCGATGTGCACGCTGCAGGCCCTGCGCGCGGCGGGCGTCAACGTGCAGATGCATGCCGGCACCGGCGAGGGCCGGGGCAGCATGAAGTCGCAGCTCAAGAAGGCCGATGCCAGCGGCGCCCGCCATGCCCTGATCTTCGGCGCGGACGAACTGGCGCAAAACCTGGTGGCCGTCAAATCCCTGCGCGACGGCAGCGGCCAGCAGGTGATGCAGCCGCTGGCCGACGTGTCCGGCTGGGCCGCCACCCTACAATCGCTGACTTAAACGAATCACACACCATGGCTACACCTCTCGATCTTCAAGAACAGGAACAGCTTGATGAACTCAAGCATTACTGGAAAAAATACGGCGACCTGATCACCTGGACATTGCTGCTGGTGTTTAGCGCGCTGGCCGCCTGGAACGGCTACCAGTACTGGCAACGCGACCAGGCCACCAAGGCATCGGCGCTGTACGACGAGGTCGAGCGTGCCGCGCAGGCGGGCGATACGGCCATGCTGGAGCGCTCCTTCAGTGACATGAAAGACCGATACGGCCGCACCACTTACGCGCAGCAGTCGGGCCTGCTGGTGGCCAAGGTGATGGATGAAAAAGGCAATATCGACGGGGCCAAGGCGGCGCTGGCCTGGGTGGCCGACAAGGCCTCCGACGAGGGTTACCAGTCCATCGCCAAATTGCGCCTGGCGGCCGTGTTGATGCAGGCCAAAGCCTACGACGAGGCGCGCAAGCAGCTCGCCGGCTCGTTCCCGTCCGAGTTCGCGGCGCTGGTGGCGGACCGCCTGGGCGATATCGATGTGCTGCAGGGCAAGAAGGCTGATGCCGTGACGCAGTACAGCCGGGCCTACAAGGGCTTCGAGGCGCAGTCGCAATACCGGCGCGTGGTTGAAGTCAAGCTGAACGCCCTGGGCGTGGACCCGGGGGCTGCACCAGGCCAGGCAACGGCGCCGCAGGCCAACGCGTCTGCCACCGGGGAACACTCGTGAGTTTGAGACATTTTATGCCTTCAGCCCTTGCACCGAGGGCGCTGGTAGCTATCGTTTTCGTAGCATCCCTGGCGGCGTGCTCGAGCGGCTCGCCGCCTCCGAAGCCAACGCCCCTGGCCCCCAACGAGGCACTGATCGGCGTGCGCCAGGTCTGGACCGCGCATGTGGGCGCCATCGACTTTCCGCTCGATGTCAACGTGAATGGCAACACGGTGACGCTGGCCGGCGCAGGCGGCACCGTAGCGGCGATCGATGCGCGCACCGGGCGCGACCTGTGGCGCACCTCGGTGCGCACGCCGATCGCCGCCGGTGTCGGCAGCGACGGCAAGCTGGCCGCAGTGGTGACGACGGGCAACGAGCTGGTCGCGCTGCAGGGCGGGCGTGAGTTGTGGCGCCAGAAGCTGCAGGCGCAGGCCTATACCGCACCCCTGGTGGCCGGCGCGCGCGTCTTCGTACTCGCGGCGGACCGCTCGGTGAGCGCCTACGATGGCCAGTCCGGGCGCCGCTTGTGGCTGCAAAAACCGCCCAGTGAACCGCTGATCCTGCGCCAGGGCGGCGTCCTGCTGGCGGTTGGCGACACGCTGGTGGTGGGCTTGTCGGGCCGCATGGTGGGCCTCAATCCCCTGAACGGCAGCCTGCGCTGGGAGGCGCCGATCGCGTCCCCGCGCGGCACCAACGATATCGAGCGGCTGGCCGATCTGGTGAGCCCAGTGAGTCGGGTGGGCAATGAAGTCTGCGCGCGGGCGTTCCAGACGGCGGTCGGCTGCGTCGATGCCGTGCGCGGCGCCGTGCTGTGGACCCGGCCGGCGAATGGCGCGCAGGGGCTGCAGGGCGATGACCGGCTTCTGTTCGGCACCGAGATGGACGGCAAGGTTGTGGCCTGGCGACGCGCCAATGGCGAGCAGGCCTGGAGCACCGACAGCCTGAAATACCGCGGCCTGAGCGCGCCCTTGGCGCTGGGGCGCTCGGTGGTGGTTGGCGACAGCGCCGGCTTCGTTCACTTGCTGTCGCGCGAAGACGGGTCCTTGCTGACCCGGCTCACGACCGACGGCTCGGCCGTGGTGGCGGCGCCCGTGGCCGCCGGCAATACCCTCGTCGTGGTGACACGCAACGGGGGTGTCTATGGCTTCCAGCCGGAATGAGCTGCTAGGCAGTCGCACGTGAAGCCCGTCCTGGCCCTGGTCGGCCGCCCCAACGTCGGCAAATCCACCCTGTTCAACCGGCTCACCAGGTCGCGCGACGCCATCGTGGCCGACTTTGCGGGCCTGACGCGCGACCGGCACTACGGCAACGGGCGCCAGGGCCCGCACGAATTCATCGCCATCGACACCGGCGGCTTCGAGCCGGACGCGGCCAGCGGCATCTACAAGGAAATGGCGAAACAGACGCGTCAGGCAGTGGCCGAGGCGGATGTGGTGATTTTCGTGGTGGACGCGCGTGCCGGCCTGTCGGCCCAGGATCACGACATTGCCAAATACCTGCGGCGTCTGGGCAAACCCACAGTGCTGGCCGCGAACAAGGCCGAAGGCATGCAGGCGGGCGCGCAACTGTCCGAGTTTTATGAGTTGGGCCTGGGCGAGGTATACCCGATCTCGGCTTCGCACGGCCAGGGCATCCGCGACCTGGTGGAGCTGGCGCTGGAGCCCCTGCATCTGCCGGAGCCGGACGACAGCGCGGCGGAAGTCGACAGCGGCGTTATCAAGCTGGCGGTCGCAGGGCGCCCCAACGTCGGCAAATCGACCCTGATCAACACCTGGCTGGGCGAGGAGCGGCTGGTGGCATTCGACCTGCCCGGCACCACGCGCGACGCGATCACGGTGCCATTCGAGCGCAACGGCCAGCGCTTCGAGTTGATCGACACCGCGGGCCTGCGCCGCAAGGGCAAGGTATTTGAAGCCATCGAGAAGTTCTCGGTGGTGAAGACGCTGCAGGCCATTGAAACCGCCAACGTGGTGCTGCTGCTGCTCGATGCGACCCAGGGCGTGACCGACCAGGACGCGCATATCGCGGGCTACATCTTGGAGAGCGGCCGCGCCGTGGTGCTGGCGGTCAACAAATGGGATGCGATCGACAACTACCAGCGCGAGCTGGTGCAGCGCTCCATCGAGACGCGCCTGCCGTTTCTCAAGTTTGCCGCGATGCACGTCATCTCCGCCCAAAAGCGCCAGGGTTTGGGGCCGGTCTGGCTGTCCATCATTCAGGCCCACAAGGCGGCCAACTGCAAGATGTCCACCCCGGTGCTGACGCGCGTGCTGCTGGAGGCGGTGCAGTTCCAGAGTCCCAAGCGCGCCGGCATGTTCCGGCCCAAACTGCGCTACGCGCACCAGGGCGGCATGAATCCGCCGGTCATCGTGATCCACGGCAACTCGCTGGAACACGTCACCGATGCCTACAAACGGTTCCTGGAAGGGCGCTTCCGCAAGGAATTCAACCTGACCGGAACGCCGCTGCGCATCGAGATGAAAACCTCGCACAACCCGTACGCCGACAAAGAGTAGGCCGGCGCCCCGTAGCTGCCCCGTTTTTTCTTGTGAAATTGCGCTTTGGGGCCGTCGCATCGGTGCGGCGCTGTGGTAAGGTTCCAGTTCCTACAACAACTTCTGAACACGGAGAATATCGTGAGCAATAAAGGGCAGCTACTTCAGGACCCCTTCCTCAACGCCTTGCGCCGCGAGCATGTGCCGGTGTCCATCTATCTGGTGAACGGCATCAAGCTGCAGGGCCAGGTGGAGTCATTCGATCAATACGTTGTGCTGCTTCGCAACACCGTGACGCAAATGGTGTACAAGCACGCCATTTCGACCATTGTGCCGGGGCGTGCCGTCAACTTCTCGGCCGTCGAGAGCGCAGCCGCAACCGCCGCGGACGCACCCTGATTCCGCAGGCCAGCATCCGGTCAACGTTGTGCCGACACTGCAACCCCTGATCCGCTGATCCAGATTTGTCCGATTCACCCGACCGCCAATTTGCCCCGACCGTCCTGGTCGGGGTCGACTTTGGCTTGCCTCATTTCGACGGCGAGCTGGAAGAGCTCGGGCTGCTGGCCCAGACCGCGGGCTTGAGGCCCGTGGCGCGTATCACCTGCAAGCGCAAGGCGCCCGATGCGGCGCTGTTTGTGGGCAGCGGCAAGGCCGATGAAATCAAGTTCATGGCAGAGCAGTTGGGTGCGACCGAAGTGCTATTTGACCAGAGCCTGAGCCCGGCGCAGCAGCGCAACCTGGAGCGGCATCTGGGCCTGCCTGTGAACGACCGCACCTTGCTGATCCTGGAAATCTTCGGCCAGCGCGCACGCAGCCACGAGGGCAAGCTGCAGGTCGAACTGGCCCGCCTGCAGTACCTGAGCACGCGTCTGGTGCGGCGCTGGTCGCACCTGGAGCGCCAGCGCGGTGGCATCGGCGCGCGCGGCGGCCCCGGCGAGGCCCAGATCGAGCTGGACCGGCGCATGATTGGCGAATCCATCAAGCGCACCTCGGCCCGGCTGGAAAAGGTCAAGCGCCAGCGCCACACCCAGCGCCGCCAGCGCGAGCGGCGCGACGCCTTCAATATCTCGCTGGTGGGCTACACCAATGCGGGCAAATCGACGCTGTTCAATGCGCTGGTGAAGGCGCGCGCCTACACCGCCGACCAGTTGTTCGCCACGCTGGACACCACCACACGGCAGCTTTATCTCGGGGAGGCCGGGCGCTCCGTTTCGCTGTCGGATACGGTCGGCTTCATCCGCGACCTGCCGCACGGGCTGGTCGACGCCTTTCAGGCGACCTTGCAGGAGGCCGTGGATGCCGACCTACTGCTGCATGTGGTGGATGCTGCGCGGCCGGATTTCCCCGAACAAATGGCCGAGGTGCAGCGCGTGCTGGCGGAGATCGGCGCGGCGCGCGTGCCGCAGCTTCTCGTGTTCAACAAGCTCGATGCCCTTGAAAAAGAGCAACGGCCGCTGCACCTGAGCGATACGTTCGAAGTCGACGGCAGCCGTGTCCCGCGTTTGTTCGTCAGCGCACGCACGGGCGAAGGATTGCCGGGGCTGCGTCAGCAATTGGCCAGCATGGTGGCGGGCAGGGCGGGAGCCGGTGCGGCCTGTGCGCAAGCCCCCGAATTTCATGAGGCTGCTCCCTGATTGGGCACAATCGGGGACAACACAAGAAGAGAATTTGCGCATGAATCTGAAATTACGAGTCCCGGGGTGGACTGCACTGCAAGGCCGCATCAGGGGCATGTTCAATCTGAACGACCCGCGCTGGGGGCGTGGCGACGACAAGCCGTCCGACAACATCAGGGCAGACGCACCCCGGCCCGAGGGCGAGCCGCCAGCGCCGCCGCCGCAATCAGGCAACGGCCGCGGACAAGGCCCGAATCAGGGCCCGCCCGATCTCGATGAACTGTGGCGTGACTTCAACCGCAAGCTGGGCGGGCTGTTCGGTGGCCGTAAAAATGGCGGTTCCGGCAACAACGGCGGCGGCTTCGGTGGCCGTGGGCCGGGCGGCGGTGGGTTTCAGCCGGACGGTAAAAGTGCCGGGATCGGTGCGGGGCTGATTGCCGGTGTCGTCGTCCTGATCTGGCTCGGCTCGGGATTTTTCATCGTGCAGGAAGGCCAGCAGGCCGTGATCACGCAATTCGGCAAGTACCGCGCCACGGTCGGGGCCGGCTTCAACTGGCGCCTGCCATACCCGATCCAGCGCGATGAGCGGGTGTTCGTGACGCAGATCCGCTCGGTCGATATCGGCCGCGACAACATCATCAAGGCCACCGGTCTGCGCGACTCGGGCATGCTGACCGCCGACGAGAACATTGTCGAGATCAAGTTCGCGGTGCAATACCGCCTGAAGGACGCGCGCGCCTATCTGTTTGCCAGCCGGGACCCGGCCGGCGCCGTGGTGCAGGCGGCCGAGTCGGCGGTGCGTGAAGTCGTGGGCAAGATGCCCATGGACGCTGCCCTGGGCGAAGACCGCGACAAGATTTCGCCGCAGGTTCGCGCGCTGATGCAAACCATTCTGGACCGCTACGACGTCGGCATCGAAGTCGTCAACATCAACCTGCAGCAGGGTGGGGTGCGCCCGCCCGAGCAGGTGCAGGCCGCGTTCGACGACGTGCTCAAGGCCGGGCAGGAGCGCGAGCGCACCAAGAACGAAGCCCAGGCCTATGCCAACGACGTGATTCCGCGTGCCGTGGGGACGGCCTCGCGCCTGAAGGAAGAGTCCGACGGCTACAAGGCCCGCATCGTGGCGCAGGCCGAGGGGGATGCGCAGCGCTTCAGCTCGGTGCTGGCCGAGTACCAGAAGGCGCCGCAAGTGACGCGCGACCGCATGTACCTGGACTCCATGCAGCAGATCTACAGCAACGTTACCAAGGTGCTGGTGGATTCGCGCCAGAACTCGAATCTGCTGTACCTGCCGCTCGACAAGATCATGCAGATGACCGGCCAGAGCGCACCCGCGGCGGCAGACACGTCCACGCCACCGGCGCCTGCCGGCGCGGTGGTGCCGGTGACGCCGCCCGGTTTGTCCAATGATGATGCGCGCAGCCGTGACGGCGCGCGCTCGCGCGACCGCGAAACACGCTAGGAGCACCCCGTGAACAGAGTTGGTTTTATTGTTTCTTCACTGCTGGTGGTGCTTGCGGTGCTCAGCTCCATGCTGTTCGTGGTCGATCAGCGCCAGTTCGGCATTGTCTATGCGCTCGGGCAGATCAAGGAAGTCATCACCCAGCCGGGGCTCAACTTCAAGCTGCCGCCGCCGTTCCAGAACGTGTCCTATCTGGACAAGCGCCTGCTCACGCTCGACAGCACCGACGCGGAGCCGGTCTACACCGCGGAAAAGCAGCGCGTCGTGATCGACTGGTACGTGCGCTGGCGTGTGACCGACCCGACCGAATACATCCGCAACGTCGGGCTGGACGAAAACGCGGGCGCGAACCAGCTCAACCGCGTGGTGCGCAACGCGTTCCAGGGCGAGATCAACAAGTACACGGTCAAGGAGTTGCTGTCCGCCAAGCGCGAAGCCTTGATGTCGGCCGTCAAGAGTCAGGTGCTGGCCACGGTGCGCGGCGCCAAGCCGTGGGGGGTGGATGTGGTGGACGTGCGCATCACGCGCGTCGACTATGTGAGCGACATCACCGATTCCGTGTACCGGCGCATGGAGGCCGAGCGCAAGCGCGTGGCCAACGAGTTGCGCTCGACCGGCGTGGCCGAGGGCGAAAAAATTCGCGCCGATGCCGATCGCCAGCGCGAGGTGACGGTGGCCAACGCCTACCGCGAGGCCCAGAAAATCAAGGGTGCCGGCGACGCGCAGGCCACCCGCATCTACGCCGAATCGTTCGGCCGCGATCCCCAGTTTGCGCAGTTTTACCGCAGCCTGGACGCCTACAAGTCCAGCTTCAACAAGAAGAGCGACGTGATGGTGATCGACGAATCGTCGGAGTTCTTCAAGGCGATGCGCGGCTCCGGTGGCAGCACCAGCGCGGCTCCTGCCGCCAGGCCGGCCAAGAAGTAAGCCGCGGACGCCCGGGCCTTGGACAGCGGTACGTTCTGGGTGGCGCTTGCCCTGGTGCTGGTCATCGAGGGCTTGCTGCCGTTGGCGTCGCCCGCGGCGTGGCGGCGCATGTTCACGCAAATCCTGCAACTGCGCGATGGGCAGCTGCGTTTTTTCGGCCTGTGCAGCATCGCCGCGGGACTTTTCATGCTCTGGCTGCTGTCGTGAAGCAGGACGGGCCGGCAAGCCCGGTAAAATCCCTGTTTTAACAGCCTCCCAAAATATTCATGTCCGCTTGGGTCCTGCCGGATTACATCGCCGATGTTCTGCCTTCCGAGGCCCGGCACATCGAAGAGCTGCGCCGCTCTCTGCTCGACACGGCTCGCGGCTACGGCTACGAGCTGGTTATGCCGCCGTTGCTGGAGCATCTGGAATCGCTGCTCACCGGCACCGGCGAAGCACTCGATCTGCAAACCTTCAAGCTGGTGGACCAGCTGTCGGGGCGCATGATGGGGCTGCGCGCCGACACCACATCGCAGGTGGCGCGCATCGACGCGCATTTGCTCAACCGCAGCGGCGTGACCCGTCTGTGCTATTGCGGTCCGGTGCTGCACACCCGGCCCGACCGGCCGCATGCCACGCGCGAGCCGCTGCAGTTCGGTGCCGAAATCTACGGCCACGCGGGCCTGGAAGCGGACCTGGAGATTTTGCTGCTGTCGCTGGACTGCCTGAAGGCGGCGCAGGTGCAGGGCGTCAGCGTTGACATGGCCGACGCCCGGATCGTGCGTTCGCTGCTCGCGGACGTGCCGCTCGACGCCGCCGGCTCGGCCCGGGTGCATGCGGCGCTGGCGGCCAAGGACGCGAGCGAGCTGGCGGCGCTGACCAAAACCTTTCCGGCCGCGTCGCGCGAAGGCCTGCTGGCGCTGGTGCAGCTGTATGGCGATGAACGCGTGCTGATTGAAGCTGAAAAGACCCTCAAGCCCTCGCCGGCTCTACGCGAGGCGCTATCAAATCTGAAATGGCTTGCGAACCGCCTGGCGGGCACGCACGTCACGTTCGATCTCGCCGACCTGCGCGGCTACGCCTATTACAGCGGCGCGCGCTTTGCCATCTATGCGCAGCATGCCAGCGCCGCGCTGGTGCGCGGCGGCCGCTACGACGAGGTCGGCGCCGTGTTCGGCCGCAACCGGCCGGCCGTGGGCTTCAGCCTGGATGTGAAGCAACTGGTGGCGGCCGTGGCCCCGCGCGCGCTGCGTGCGGCCATCCGCGCCCCATGGGGTGATGCGCCCGAGTTGCGCGCGGCCATCGCGGCCCTGCGCGGTCGGGGCGAAACCGTGGTCTGCGTGCTGCCGGGCCATGAGAGCGGCGTCGATGAATTCCACTGCGACCGCGAGCTGGTCCATGCCGCGGGGCAGTGGATTGTGCAAGCTATTTGAGAAACATCCGAGATGAATACAAGCAAAGTACAGGCGCCAGGACGCAACGTGGTCGTGGTCGGCACCCAATGGGGCGACGAAGGCAAGGGCAAGCTGGTGGACTGGCTGACCGAGAGCGCCCAGGGCGTGGTGCGCTTCCAGGGCGGCCACAACGCCGGCCACACGCTGGTGATCAATGGCGTGAAGACCGCGCTGAACCTGATCCCGAGCGGCATCATGCGACCCGTCGTGAAGTGCTACATCGGCAACGGCGTCGTGCTCTCGACCGATCATTTGTTCAAAGAGATCGAGCGGCTCGAGGCGGTGGGCGTGGAGGTGCGTTCGCGCCTGCGCATCAGCGAAGCCTGTCCGCTGATCCTGCCGTTCCATGCGGCGCTGGATGTGGCGCGCGAAGCCGTGCGCGAGCAGGGCGGCAGCGAGAAGATCGGCACCACGGGCAAGGGCATCGGTCCGGCCTACGAAGACAAGATCGCGCGCCGTGCGCTGCGCGTGCAGGACCTGAAATACCCCGAGCGCTTTGCCGCCAAGCTGCGCGAATTGCTGGCACTGCACAACTTTGTGCTGACGCAGTATCTGCACGCTCCCGCGATCGAGTTCGACGCGGTGTATGACCAGGCCATGAGCCATGCGGAGCAGCTCTTGCCCATGATGGCCGACGTCTCGCGCGAGCTCAACGATGCGCACCGTGATGGCGCCAATTTGCTGTTCGAGGGCGCGCAGGGCACACTGCTCGACGTCGACCACGGCACCTACCCGTACGTCACATCCAGCAACTGCGTGGCCGGCAATGCCGCGGCCGGCTCGGGCGTGGGCCCCGGCCTGCTGCACTACATCCTGGGCATCACCAAGGCCTATTGCACGCGCGTGGGTGGTGGCCCGTTTCCGACCGAGCTCGACTGGCAAACACCCGGCACGCCGGGCTACCACATGAGCACCGTGGGCGCCGAAAAGGGCGTGGTCACCGGGCGCAGCCGGCGCTGCGGCTGGTTCGACGCGGCGCTGCTCAAGCGCTCGGCGCAGGTCAATGGCCTGTCCGGCCTGTGCATCACCAAGCTCGACGTGCTCGACGGCCTGGACCAGCTGGAGCTGTGCACCGGATACACGCTCGACGGCGAACTGATCGACATCCTGCCCATGGCGGCCGAAGAAATCGCGCGCTGCGTGCCGGTGTACGAGACCATCGCCGGCTGGAGCGACTCCACCGTGGGTGTCACGCAATACGACCATTTGCCAGCCAATGCGCGCCTGTATCTGAAGCGGATTGAGGAGGTGACCGGCGTGCCGATCGCCATGATTTCCACCAGCCCGGATCGTGACCACACCATCCTGCTGCGCCACCCGTATGCACCGGCTTGAGGCCATCAACCAGGAAGAGAATCGACTTCAAGCCCTTATGTGACATTCGCCTCTAGCTATTAATTCAGGAGCATACCCCATGTTGACGGAAGACGGCAAACACCTGTACGTGAGCTACGACGAGTACCACAACCTGATCGAAAAGCTGGCCATCAAGGTGCACCAGTCGGGCTGGCAGTTCGACACCATCCTGTGCCTGGCGCGCGGCGGCATGCGCCCCGGCGACATCCTCTCGCGCATTTTCGACAAGCCGCTGGCCATCATGTCCACCAGCTCGTACCGCGCCGAGGCGGGCACACAGCAGGGCAAGCTCGACATCGCGCACTACATCACCACGCCCCGGGGCGAGATTGCCGGCAAGGTGTTGCTGGTGGACGATCTGGCGGACACCGGCCATACGCTGAACGTTGTGATTCATCAGCTCAAAAACAATTACAGGCCGATCACCGAACTGCGCAGCGCGGTGATTTGGGCCAAGGGGGTATCGAGCTTCACGCCCGACTACGCGGTCGAATTCTTGCCGACCAACCCGTGGATTCACCAGCCGTTTGAAAGCTACGACACCATGAGCCCCGAGCAGCTCCAGGCCAAGTGGGTCGTATAACTAGCGCCCCCACGGCTTGCCACTGCGTATGCTGCGCTGCCCCCCGAGGGGTCTGAACTTGCTCGGGGCGGCCCTTCGCGGCGTTCGCGGTTGGCGTTTGTCACTTCACGGGAGCCTGGCTCCCGTTTTTATTTCAGCGTTACCATTTGCCGATGAGCGAAATTTCCACCCGGCTGATTCATCATCCCTATTCCCCGCCCGAAGGCTTTGCCGCGCCGCAGCCGGGCATCCACAAGGCCTCCACGGTGTTTTTCGCGAATGTCGCGGCCATGCGCACGCGCGAGTGGAAAGACAAGTCGGGCTACACCTACGGCCTGCACGGAACGCCCACCACGTTTTTGCTGGAAGAGCGCCTGTGCACGCTCGAAGGCGGCCTGCAATGCCTGCTCGTGCCCAGCGGCCTGGCGGCGATTGCCAACGTGGCGCTGGCGCTGCTCAAAACCGGTGACGAGGTGCTGATCCCCGACAACGCCTATGGCCCCAACAAGACACTGGCCGAAGGCGAGCTGATGGCCTGGGGCATCACGCACCAGTTTTATGACGCGATGAACCCAGCCGATCTGGCACAAAAAATCAGCGCGAAAACCCGGCTCGTGTGGCTGGAGGCCGCAGGCTCGGTGACCCTGGAATTCCCGGATCTGAGGGAGCAGGTGCGCATCTGCCGCCAGCACAAGGTGACGGCGGCGCTGGACAACACCTGGGGCGCGGGCCTGGCCTTTCGGCCGTTCGATCTGGACGGTGACGGGAGCGGCAGCCTGGCGGTCGACATCTCGGTGCAGGCGTTGACCAAATACCCCAGCGGCGGCGGCGACGTGCTGATGGGCAGCATTGTCACGCGCGAGCCCGCGCTGCACATGAAAATCAAGCTTACCCACATGCGGCTGGGGCTGGGTGTGGCGGCCAACGACACCGAGACGGTGCTGCGCTCCCTGCCCAGCATCGAGTTGCGCTACGGGGCGCAGGACGCGGCAGCGCGCGAACTGGCACTCTGGTGCCAGGCCCGCCCCGAGTTCGCCCAGGTGCTGCACCCGGCGCTGCCGGGCAGTCCGGGGCACGAGCACTGGCGCGCGCTGTGCCGCCATGAAGCTGGCGGCGCCGCCAGCCTGTTCAGCGTGCTGATCGATGCGCGCTACGGCAGCGCCCAGGTGGACGCCTTTTGCGATGCGCTCCGGCTGTTCAAGCTGGGCTACAGCTGGGGCGGACCGATCAGCCTGGTGGTGCCTTACGAGCTGGAGAGCATGCGCACCGCGTGGCCGGCCCATCTGGCGCGCGGCACCCTGGTGCGCTTTGCCATCGGCCTGGAGGCCGTGGCCGATCTGCAGGCCGATCTGGCGCAGGCCCTGCAGGCGATGGCTTGAAATATCCGCCCCATGCGTTCATGCTTGCACCTCAAACTGTTAAAGTGACATCCACCTATTGAAAGAGAACCTTGGCTACACCTAATTACGGATACGAAAAGCGCCAGAAAGAGCTGGCCAAAAAGCGCAAGAAAGAAGACAAGCTCAAGGCCAAGGCTGGCCGCAAGGTCGGCGACCCTGCGCAAGGCGATGCGCAGCAGGATGATTCAACGTCGTCCAGCGACGCGACCGGTCAAACGCCGGGCACGCCGGCCCGGTCCTGAGTCTTTTCTGCATCTTCACGAGCCCCTGTTTGAGCTACTGGCTCAAACTGCTCGTTCATGTGCTCTCCGCCAGGATCTGGCGAGCCAATTGACCCATAGCCCCCGCAGAGCGGTCGCTGGCCGCTATCTTTTTTGAAGTTCCGTACTGGCTGAAGTTGCGCTGTATCGAGCGCGCATAGCCCGGGTCGTAATGCGTCGTGAGTAGTTCACGCACCACGGCTTCGATCTGGCCGGTGTGCACTTTGCCCTTCCAGGTCTGCACCAGGGCCTTGCCGCGCAGCTCGACCAGGGCGTCCAGCCGGTCGCAAAACAGGGCCGTGTCCTGCACGAAGAAATCGTAGTCTTCGAGCAGCAGCGCCACGCGCTCGTCGTCCGACAGCTGCAGGTCCAGGCAGGGGCTGGCGCGCATGGCCAGCATCAGGCTGTCGGGGATGGCCAGGTTGCCGACCTTCTTGCTCTCGCTCTCGATAAACACCGGGCGCGCCGGGTCGAACTGGCGTAGCGCATTCCATACCAGATTGTCAAAGCGCTTTTGCGATGGCTGGGGCTGGCCCGGAATCTGTCCCAGCACCGAGCTGCGGTGGCTGGCCAGCGCTTCGAGGTCCAGCACCTGCGCACCGGCCTGGGCCAGCGCCTGCAGCAACCGCGTCTTGCCGGATCCGGTAGGGCCGCAGATCACGCGATACGACAGGCTGGGGGCCAGCTCGGGCAGGCTGGCCAGCACGGCACCGCGAAAGGCCTTGTAGCCGCCTTCGATCACCGCCACGCGCAGGCCGATCTCGCCCAGCACCAGCGCCAGGGCGTTGCTGCGCTTGCCGCCGCGCCAGCAATAGATCAGCGGCTGCCAGGTCTTGGGCTTGTCCAGCAGCTCGCGCTCGATATGGCGCGCGATATTCGCCGCCACCAGCGCCGCACCGCGCTTTTTCGCCTCGAACGGATTGACCTGCGTGTAAATGGTGCCGATCAGCCGGCGCTCTTCGTTGTTGAGCGAAGGCCAGTTCACGGCGCCGGGCAAATGGTCCTCCAGGTATTCGTCTTCGCTGCGCGCATCTATCACGGCGCTGTAGGCGTTGAGCTGGGCGATGGCGTCAGCCGCCGATACGTGTTTGACGTTCACTTGAGCAACTTCTTCAGTTCGGGCCAAACGTTGTTCAGCAGAGTCGGGTGGGCCGCGGCGATGGGGTGGATGCGGTCGCTCTGGAACAGCTGCGCGGCATTGGGCGCGTCGGCAACGCCCTTGAGCAAAAACGGCACCAGCGCCGCCTTGTTGGCCCGGGCGACCTGGCCAAAGGTCGCGGCAAAGTGGTTGGCGTAGTCGCTGCCGTAGTTCGGTGGCACCTGCATGCCGAGCAGCAGCACCTTCGCACCGGCCTTTTGCGCGGCCTGCGTCATCTGGTTCAGGTTGTCCCGCGTCATGGCCAGCGGCAGGCCACGCAGCGCATCGTTGGCGCCGAGCTCCAGAATCACGATGCCGGGCTTGTCGGCGGCAAGCAGCGCGGCCAGCCGCGAGCGCCCGCCCGAGGTGGTCTCGCCGCTGATGCTGGCGTTTTGCACGGTTGCCGGGATTTTTTCAGCCGCCAGGCGCTTTTGCAGCAGGGCGACCCAGCCGCTGCCGCGCGGCAGGCCATACTCGGCGCTCAGGCTGTCGCCCAGCACCAGAATGGTCTTGGGTGTGGCACCATGTGCGGCCGGCCCGCGTGGCTTGTTCTGGGCGGCCCAAGCCCCCATGGCCCAGAGCCCGGCGGCCGCCGCGATAAAGTGTCTTCGAATCAAAACTTCAAATCCTTCATGTCCACCGTGTCCGGCTCCGCCATTATTTCCGTCGAGCATCTCTTCAAATCAGTGACCGACTCGACCGGTACCCTCGACATTTTGCGCGATATTGATTTCTCGCTGGCACCGCGCGAGACCGCAGCAATTGTCGGCGCCTCGGGCTCGGGCAAGAGCACGCTTCTGTCCATCATCGCCGGCCTGGATACGCCCACGCGCGGCACCGTGCGGCTGGACGGGCAGGACCTGTTTGCGCTGGACGAGGACGAGCGCGCCGCGCTGCGCGCGCAAAAGGCCGGCTTTGTGTTCCAGAGCTTTCAGTTGATGGGCAACCTGTCGGCGCTGGAAAACGTGATGCTGCCGCTGGAGCTGGCCGGGCGCAAGGACTCGCGCCGTGCCGCCACCGAGATGCTGGCGCGCGTGGGCCTGTCGCAGCGCCTGGGCCACTACCCCAAGGTCCTGAGCGGCGGCGAACAGCAGCGCGTGGCGCTGGCCCGCGCCTTTGTCGTGCAGCCGGCCGTTCTGCTGGCCGACGAGCCCACCGGCAGCCTCGACTTCGCCACCGGCGAGACCATCATGGCGTTGATGTTCGACCTGAACCGCGAACTGGGCACGACGCTGGTGCTGGTGACGCACGACCGCGGCATTGCCGAGCGCTGCGAGCGGCGCATCAATATTGAAGCCGGACGGATCGTGCCCGCAGAGGAGGGGGCGGTCCGGTCACTGGCCGGCGGATACTGAGGGACTGTCGTGTGGCATGTGCCCCGCGGCGCGTCCTGCCTCGAGGCTTGCGCGGTGTGTGCCCACGCAAAATGATGGCAGGATGGGATGGACATTTGCAATCATGAGGTGTTGATGCCGATCGAGCAATGTGCGAGGTTGTTGACCAGGATCAGGCCAGCAACGGGACCGCCAGGGGACAATTTTGTTTCATGAGATACCGTCCCCTCTTCCTCGCGCTTTCCTGCGCGGCGCTTTGTGCCTGTTCCTCGCTGTTGCCGCGAGCCAGCACCGATACACCCGCGGGTTTCGCCAGTTTCGAAGAAGCTGCAGCGGCGGCGCAGCGGATCGTGGCTCTGCAGACGCGCACCTCTGAACTCAAGAACATCGGGTTCGACCCGGTCGACGGGCGCAATGTCACGCTGATTCCCTACCCCGAGATTGTGGGGCGACTGGTGCCCAATCCGGGCGTACCCCTCGCCAAACTCGACCCCGGCATCCGCCAGTGCATCGAGGCGCAAACCACCTGCCGCGGCTACCAGTTTCATTTTGAGCGGCAACATCGCCAGCGCGAAGGCAGTTTCTGGCTGGACTTTTTGAACGTTCGCCGTACCACGAAGGTGACCGGGTGGTGGTTTGACGCATTGATTGTGATCAGCGGCGATACCGTGCTGTTTCGCAACTTTGCGGGGCAAGCCTATACCGACCGGATCGAGCAACAGAACAATCCGCTCGGCCCGTTGCAGTCGGGTGCGGATGCCGCCGCTGTCGCGGTGCATTAAGGCTATTCATGGGACTCGCCCAATGGCTCGCTCGCAACGCGCACCGCCGCGGTTACTGGGCAACGGGGAGCGAGCTCTCAAATCCCGGGATTCCGGCGAGGGCCAAAAACAAACTTATTGCTTGCGCCGGCGTATTGCGGCAATCCCCAGAATGCCCAAACCTAGCAAAGCCAAAGAGCCCGGTTCGGGGACACTGTTGCCCACGGGCAAGGTCGCGGTCCAAAAGCCGGCAGTGGGAAAGCCGGCGAAGGCACTGCCGTTATTGAGCGCATTGAACTGGTCTTTGACAGCGTTCGACACCGGGTTGTCGAATGTGATCGACAGAAAAGTGGTTGCGTCGTTGATGGAAGCACCCGCAAAAGCGATCAGCGCCAGTCCTTGCTGATCGTCGTGAAAAACCAGAGCGCCGGTAACTGGATTGACATAGGCGCCAAAATCGAAGCCGAATGTGCTCACCACGGAATTGTTGAATGTCAGTCCAGGATAGAACAGCTGGATGTTTGAAATATCGTTCGCGGTTATTTTCCCGCTTTGAACGGCGCTTAGGCTTGCGTCAAATGTGGCCGATGACGGTTGGTCCACATGTTGTCCGAAACCCTGGCTGGTCGTCGTCCAGGTGTAGGTGACAACGGGGTCTGCCTTTGCCTGCAGGGCAAACAAGCTCCCGGAAAAGGCCAAAACGATCGCTACGACACGGATGCTTTTTAATGAAAACATGGTTCCAATCCAGGGCTAAGTTGTTTGGGCAGTTTGAAAACTTCACGTTTCAAACTGAATTATTTGTTACAAAGCAACTTTGGTGCCTATTGAATTTGTTCAATGAAATCAATGTGCTGAATTTATTTCGTAAAGAAGGCTCTTCGCTTTGTAAGAAATCCCGACACTTAAGTTGGCGGCGATCTTGCTTGTGCGGGTTTCAATGCCGCTACAGTCGTTCTACCCAGTGGGCAAGCGAAGGTAGCTATCTATTTAATAGCGCCTACCCAGCGTCGATAATCTCGCCATGTCGTCCCCCAAAGTGCTTTTCGGCTTCCATGCCGTCGGCGTGCGCCTGAAGACCGCGCCGCAATCCATCATCGAGATTTTTTACGAACCGACGCGCCGCGACGCGCGCATGCGCCAGTTCCTGGAGCGCGCCACCGAGGCCGGGGCGCGGCTGATCGAGGCCGATGGCCTGCGGCTGGCCAAGCTGGCGGGCAGCCATGGGCACCAGGGCGTGGCGGCGCGGGTGCAGCCGCTGGCGCAGGCGCATTCGCTCGACGATCTGCTCGATCAGGTCAGCGGTCCACCGCTGCTGCTGGTGCTCGACGGCGTGACCGATCCGCACAACCTGGGGGCCTGCCTGCGCGTGGCCGACGGCGCCGGTGCGCACGCCGTGATCGCGCCCAAGGACCACGCGGCCGGCATCAACGCCACCGTGGCCAAGGTTGCCAGCGGTGCCGCCGAGACGGTGCCGTACTTCATGGTGACGAATCTTGCGCGCACGCTGGGCGAGCTGAAGGAGCGCAGCATCTGGTGCATCGGCACCAGCGACGACGCGCCCAAATCCATCTACCAGGTGGACCTCAAGGGCCCGGTGGCGCTGGTGCTGGGCGCCGAGGGTGACGGCATGCGCCAGCTCACGCGCAAGACCTGCGACGAGCTGGTGAACATCCCGATGCGCGGTGCGGTGGAGAGCCTGAACGTGTCGGTGGCCAGCGGCGTGTGCCTGTACGAGGCGCTGCGCCAGCGCCTCGGTTAATCATCAGGCGGTCAGGCCAGCCCCAGCGCGCCCAGGAGCGCGCCGGCACCCAGCAGCCACAGCAGGTGGATGCGGGTCTTCCAGACCACCAGCGCCGTCACGACGGTGAGCAGCCACAGCGGCCAGTCCTGAGCCGGGTGGTTGTGCCCGGCGGTCAGCACCCAGCCGGTGGAAAGCAGCAGCGCAATCACGATCGGCGCCACGCCCTGCTTGAAGGCGCGCACCGGGCGCAGTTCGCGGTTGCGGTGGCCCCAGCGCGCCGCGAAAAAGGTCAGCGTGGCGCTGGGCAGCATCATGCCGACCATGGTGACGGCGACGCCCAGCAGGGCGAAGCCCCAGCCGGCCATGCCCGCGCCGAGGCCGCCGCCGGCGTTGAGCCCCACGTTCCAGCCCACCAGCGCGACGAACAGCACGTTGGGGCCAGGTGCGGCTTGCGCCAGCGCAATCGACGAGTTGAATTGCGCATCCGTCAGCCAGAGCCTGTCGTTCACAAGGTAGCGCTGCATCTCGGGCGCGGTCGTGATGGCGCCGCCGATGGAGAGCAGCGACAGCGTCATGAAGTGGGTGAACAGGCCCAACCAATCGGCATGCGTCATCACGATGCTCAGGGGCGGGTGGCTCATTGGCTGGCTCCTACGGCCCTGAGGGCGCCGAGCTGCCGGTACGCCCACATGCTGGCGAGCCCGCCCAGCACCAGCAACACCCATAGCAGGCGTATGCGCAGCAGCGCGATAGCTATGAAAGTAATAGCTGCCAGCGCCCAGCAGATGCGGGCTCCCATCACATTTGTATGCAAAGCTCCGATCAGCTTGAGCCCGGTGGCGGTGATCAGCCCGGCTGCCACAGCGCCCATGCCGCGCAGCGCACCCTGGGCAGCCGGCACGTCGGCGATGCCTGCAAACAGCAGGGCCATGGCCAGTACCACCAGCAGCGGCAAGGTCAGCATGCCGGCCAGCGCGACCAGCGCGCCGCGCAGGCCGAAGTAGCGGTCGCCGATCATCATCGACAGGTTCACCACATTGGGGCCGGGCAGGATCTGCGCCACGGCCCAGTCGTCGACAAACTCCTCGCGCGTGAGCCATTGTTTCTTCTCGACCAGCTCGCGCTGCACCACGGCCAGCACGCCGCCAAAACCCTGCAGGGCCAGCAGGGTGAAGGACATGAACAGGTCGCTCAGGGATTGCGGCTGCGGGTGTTTTTGGGCGGGCAGGAAACTCATGGCCCGATTATCACAGCCGCAGTTGCCAGGTTTCGCCGACCAGGTCGTGTCCGAAGCCATGGTAGGGCTCGCTTTTGACCAGCTTGAAGCCGCGCCGGGCATAGATGTTGCGCGCGGCAGTGAGGCAGCTGTTGGTCCACAACAGCATTTTTTTGTAGCCCTGGGCGCGTGCAAAGGCCATGCATTCATCCGTGAGCCGGGCGCCCAGGCCCAGGCCGCGTGCCTGCGGCGCGAGAATCAGCAGGCGCAGCTGGGCCACGGCCTTGCTCTTGCGCATGACAAAGATCGAGCCCACGCGCTCGCCGTCGAGTTCGGCGATCCAGCAGCGCTCCCATCCGGGCTGGTAGTCCTTGATGAACCCGGCCACGATGCCGGCGACGAGGCCCTCGAACTCGCTGTTCCACCCATATTCGCGCGCGTAGAGCTCGCCGTGTTGCTGCACGACCCAGCCCATGTCGCCGGGCCGCATATCGCGCAGCAGGACAGTGCGCGTGGGCGGTGTTGCCTGGCTCGTGTCGAGCAGCCGCTGCACCGTGGCCATCGCCTCGATCAGCTGGCGCTGGCCCGCTGCGGGCAGGGCGCCGAGCAGGGCGGCCGCCTGGTCGCGCGACTTCTGCTGCAGCGGCGCGAAGGCCTGGTGGCCGGCGTCGGTGAGCTTGAGCAGGCTTTGCCGCGCGTCGGCTGGCGACGCGACCCGCGCCAGCCAGCCCTTGGTCTCGAAGCTGCGCAGAATGCGGCTCAGGTAGCCCGCGTCGAGCGCCAGGTCGCGGCCCAGTTCGGCGGCGGTGGGCTGGTCGCGGTGCGCCAGCTCGTAGAGCACGCGCACCTGTGTCAAGGCAAGCTCGCTGCCCAGGTAAGGGTCGAGCACGCCGATGCGCTGGGTATAGAAGCGGTTGAAGGCGCGGACGGCCTTGACGTCATCCTTCGAAGCGGTGGTGGTAGGGGTGTTCATGATTGATATAGTCAACCATATAGATGACTAAGTCAAGTATTTGGGTTCTTTCAAAAGCATGCGCGAACCGGCTTGACAGTCGCGCCGTGCACGCGCAGGCTTATGTTTCGTGATGACCCACCCGATGCCTGCCCTGCTCCTGGAGCAGATCGCTTTCCCCGAATCGCCGCGCTGGCACGACGGCGCGTTCTGGTTTTCGGACTTCTACACGCACCGCGTGCTGCGCGTGGGATTGGATGGCGTGCCTGAAACCATGGTGGAAGTGCCGGGTCAACCGTCGGGGCTGGGCTGGCTGCCCGACGGTCGTCTGCTGGTCGTGTCGATGATCGACCGGCGCCTGCTGCGCCTGGACGGGACGCGTCTGACCGAGGTGGCCGACCTCTCCAGCCTCGCGCCTTTTCATTGCAACGACATGGTGGTGGACGCACAGGGCCGCGCCTACATCGGCAACTTCGGCTTCGACCTGCCGGCGCGCGAGGCGCCCCGGCCCACCGTGCTGATCATGGTGACGCCGGATGGCGCGGCCCGGGTGGTGGCCGATGAGCTGCATTTTCCCAATGGCACGGTGATCACGCCCGATGGCGGCACGCTGATCATTGGCGAGAGCTACAAAGCGCGGCTCACGGCGTTCGACATTGCGGCGGACGGCGCGCTGCGCAACCGGCGCCTCTGGGCGCAGCTTGAGGGCGCCGCGCCCGACGGCATCTGCCTGGACGCGCAGGGCGCGATCTGGGTGGCGTCACCGATCAGCAGGGAGGTGTTGCGCGTGCTCGAAGGTGGCACGGTCACGCACCGTATTCCCTTGCCGGCAGCGGCCGTGGCGTGCATGCTCGGTGGCGATGATCGCCGCACGCTCTATATATTGACCGGCAAGGTGATGACGACACCCGAGCAATCGCGCGCCGCGATGTCCGGGAGGGTGTACACGCTGCGCGTGGATGTGCCGGGGACGGGATGGCCCTGAGTCGGGGGGCGCTTCAATACACCGGCTGGTGTTTGCGGATCGTGTCCTTGACTTGTGCCGTCAACGCAAAGCCGGGCCCGAACTTGGTCGCCAGCGCATCGGCGCGCTGCACAAAGGCGTCGACCCCCATGCTGTAGATGAATTGCATGGCGCCGCCGGTCCAGGCCGGGAAACCAATGCCGAAGATGGAGCCGATGTTGGCCTCGAACACCGTGGTCAGCACGTTCTCGGACAGGCAGCGTGCGGTCTCGACCGCCTGGCGGTACAGCAAACGGTCCTTGACTTCTTCGATGTCCCAGGCGGTGTCCGGCTTTTCAAACAGGGCTTTGAGCTGCGGCCACAGGCTCTTGCGGGCGCCTTTCTCGGCCGGGTAGTCATAGAAGCCGCTGCCCGCCGCGCGGCCGTTGCGGTCGAACTCCTTGACCATGCGCTCCACCAGCAGTTCGCCGGGCGTGGCGAGGTAGGTTTTGCCCTCAAAGCGGTAGTCGGCGCGGGTTTGGTCCAGCACATGAACGCTTAAAGATAGCGCGGTCTCGTCCAGTACCGCCAGCGGTCCCACCGGCATGCCGCACTGGATGCCGGCGTTTTCAATCACGGGCGCCGGAATGCCTTCACCCAGCATGGCCGCGCCTTCCATCACGAAGGTGCCGAAGGTGCGGCTGGTGTAGAAGCCGCGCGAATCGTTCACCACGATCGGGATCTTGCCGAGCGACTGCACGTAGTCGAAGGCGCGCGCCACGGTTTCTTCGTCGGTCTGCTTGCCGCGGATGATTTCCACCAGCTTCATCTTGTCCACCGGACTGAAGAAATGGATGCCGATGAATTTCTCGGGTTTGGCGCTGGCTTTGGCCAGGCCCGAGATCGGCAGGGTGGAGGTGTTGCTGGCAAAGAAGCCGCCCGGCGCCAGCAGGGGCTCGGCCTCCTGCGTGACTTTGGCCTTCAGGTCGCGCTGTTCGAACACCGCTTCGATGATCAGGTCGCAACCCTGGAGGTTGGCGGCCTTGTCGGTGGGTGTGATGCGATCGAGCAGGGCCTTCTGGTCGTGCGGGCTCATGCGGCCCTTGTCGACGCGCGGCTGGGTCAGCTTGACGCTATAGGCCTTGCCGTGTTCGGCCTTGTCCAGGCTCACGTCTTTCAGCACCGTGGCAATGCCCCGGCTCGCCTGCACATACGCGATGCCCGCGCCCATCATGCCGGCGCCGAGGACGCCGACCCTGGCCGGTTTGTATTTGGGCACGTCCCTGGGCCGCGACTGCCCGCTCTTGATCGCGTTCAGGTTGAAGAAGAACGTGTTGATCATGTTCTTCGCCACCGGACTGACGATCAGCCGGGCGAGATACCGGCTCTCGATGCGCAGCGCGGTGTCGAAGTCCACCTGCGCGCCCTCCACCATGGCGGCCAGCGCATATTCGGGAGCCGGGTACAGACCGCGCGTGGTCTTCTTGAGCATGGCGGGCGCGACCGCCAGCGCGCCCGCAATTTTCGGATTCGCCGGCGTGCCGCCGGGGATTTTGTAGTCCTTGGCGTCCCAGGGCTGCTGCGACACCGGGTTGGCAGCGATCCAGGCCAGCGCCTTCTCGCGCAGCTGCGTGGCGTCGCTCGCCAGCTCGTGCACCAGGCCCAGCTCCAGCGCCTCGCGCGGGCCGAACAATTTGCTTTCCAGGATATAGGGTTGCGCCCCCAGCAGACCGAGCAGGCGCGTCATCTTGGTGATGCCGCTGGCGCCCGGAATCAGGCCGAGCGTGATTTCGGGCAGGCCGAACTGGATCTTTTTGTCGTCCATGGCAACGCGGTGGTGGCCCACCAGCGCCACCTCCCAGCCGCCACCCAGCGCCGTGCCGTTCAGGCAGGCCACCACCGGCTTGCCGAGAGTCTCGAGCGCGCGGAAGTTCTTCTTGGTTTGCTCGATCCCGGCGAACACGCGCGGCGCGTCCTCAGGTTTGAGCCGCATGGTGCCCTTGAGGTCGGCGCCCGCAAAAAACGTGGTCTTGGCGGAGGCCAGGATGATGCCCTTGATGGTGTCCTTGTCCTTGACCACCTGCGCGGTGACCTCGGTCAGGTCGTCCTGCCATTGCTGGCACATGGTGTTGACGGGCGAGCCTGGCTCGTCGAAGGTGAGGGTGGCGATGCCATCGGCGAGTTCGTATCGAATGGTTTTCATGGGTGTCCGTTTACTATGAAATTGATAGCGTCCTGTCAGTACCACATAGGGGCTTCAGGCCGAAATGGCTTAAATCCGCTCGACAATGGTCGCAATCCCCATGCCGCCACCCACGCACAGCGTGGCCAGGCCGTAGCGCAGTTGGCGCCGGTGCAACTCGTCGATCAGCGTGTTCAGAATCATCGCGCCGGTGGCGCCCAGCGGGTGGCCCATGGCGATGGCGCCGCCGTTGACGTTGACCTTGTCGTGCGGCACGTTCATTTCCTGCATGAATTTCATGGGCACGGCGGCAAACGCCTCGTTCACCTCGAACAGATCGATCTGGTCAATGGTCATGCCGGCCCTGGCCAGCGCCTTGCGTGCGGCGGGCATCGGGCCGGTCAGCATGATGGTCGGGTCGGCGCCGGACAGCGCCGCCGCGACGATGCGCGCGCGCGGCGTGAAGCCATGCGTCTTGCCCGCGGCCTCGGAGCCGATCAGCACGGCCGCCGCGCCGTCCACGATGCCGGATGAATTGCCGGCATGGTGCACATGGTGAATGCGCTCGACCTGCGGGTAGCGCGTGAGCGCCACCTGGTCGAACCCCATGGCGCCGAGCTGCTCGAAGGCGGGGCGCAGGCCGGCCAGGGCCTCCATCGTCGTACGCGACTTGATGAATTCGTCCTCGCCCAGAATGATCTGGTCCAGCGCGTCCTTCACCGGGACGACCGAGCGCGCGAACAGGCCGCTATCGCGTGCCCTGGCCGCGCGCTGCTGGCTCTCCATGGCGAAGGCATCCACGTCGCCCCGCGTGAAGCCCGAGAGCGTGGCGATCAGGTCGGCGCCGATGCCCTGCGGCACGAAGGCGGTGGCGCTGTTGGTTTCGGGGTCCTGCGCCCAGGCACCGCCGTCGGAGCCGATCGGCACGCGGCTCATGCTCTCCACGCCGCCGGCCACCACCAGGTCTTCCCAGCCGGAGCGCACCTTCTGCGCCGCCAGGTTCACGGCCTCCAGGCCCGAGGCGCAAAAGCGGTTGATCTGCACGCCCGAGCAGCGAAAGTCCCAACCCGCCTTGAGCGCGGCCACCTTGGCAATCACCGAGCCCTGCTCGCCAATGGGCGAGACCACGCCCATCACCACGTCGTCCACCTGCGCGGTGTCGAAATCGTTGCGGCGCTGCAGTTCTGATAGCACGCCAGCCAGCAAATTAACGGGCTTGACCTCATAAAGGCTGCCATCTTTCTTGCCCTTGCCGCGCGGGGTGCGAATGGCGTCATAGACGAAGGCTTCGGTCATCATGTGCTCCTGAAAGGGGTGTTGTCGTCCTGGCCGCCACCGCAATGACAGGCCGGCGGGCAGAGTCGCTGGAAAGCAGTATATTCATTTCACCAAGCAATTGCTTTGCAAAAATATCAAATCGTGCGCATCGCCGTCATTTCCGATATTCACGGCAACCTGCCGGCGCTCGACGCCGTGCTGGCCGACATCGCGCGGCGCGGCGCGGACGTGATCGTGAACTGCGGCGACATCCTGTCCGGCCCGCTGTGGCCCGCGGAGACGGCCGACCGCCTGATGGCACTGGCGCTGCCCACCATCGCGGGCAACCACGAGCGGCAGTTGCTGGGCTGCGCCCACCAGCCAGGAAGCCCCGTGGACCAGTATGCGTTTGAGCACAGCACGCGCGCGCAGCAGCAGTGGCTGGCCTCGCTGCCGGCCACGCTGCAGCTTGCGCCAGATGTCTACGTATGCCACGGCCAGCCCGCGACCGACATGGAATACCTGCTGGAGACGGTGGCGCCCGGAGCCGGCTCGCGCATGGCGCGTCCCGCCGTGGTGGCCGCGCAGCTTGCAGGCAGTGCGGCGGCGCAGGCCAGTCTGGTGCTGTGCGGCCACAGCCATCTGCCGCGCATCATGATGGTGGCGGGCGTTGCCGGGGGCAGGACGGGCGGCACGCCGTGCGTGAATCCCGGCAGCGTCGGCCTGCCGGCGTTTGACGATGACCACGTGGCCTTCCACATACACGAAACCGGCGCGCCCCACGCACACTATGCGCTGTGCGAGCGCCTGCCAGCCGGCTGGGCGGTGGCGCAGGTGGCCGTGCCTTACGACTGGAACAGCGCCAGCGCCAAGGCGGCACGCGAAGGCGCGGCGGGGTGGGCGCACTGGCTGGCTACGGGTTACGCATAACAGAAACAGAGAGAAGGCAACATGATTGAACGCACCCTTTTCAGCCCCGACCACGAGGCTTTTCGCGACAGCTTCCGCCGCTTCTGCGATAAGGAAATCGCGCCCCACCACGAAGCCTGGGAGGAGCAGGGCTATGTCGACCGCGAGGTCTGGCGCAAGGCCGGCGCCAACGGCTTCCTGTGCATGACCATGCCCGAAGAATATGGCGGCTCGGGTGCCGACAAGCTGTACTCCGTGGTGCAGATGGAGGAGCTCTGGCGCGGCGGCTTCAGCGGCATTGGCTTCGGCTTGCACAGCGAAATCGTCGCGCCCTACCTCCTGCACTACGGCACCGAAGCGCAAAAGAAAAAGTACCTGCCGCGGCTGGCCAGCGGCGAGATGGTGGGCGCCATTGCCATGAGCGAGCCCGCCGCGGGCAGCGACCTGCAGGGCATCAAGTCCACGGCGCTCAAGCAGCCCGACGGCAGCTACCTGCTGAGCGGCAGCAAGACCTTCATCACCAACGGCTGGCATGCGGATCTGGTGATCGTGGTGGCCAAGACCAACCCCGCGGCCGGGGCCAAAGGCACCAGCCTGCTGCTGGTCGAGCGCGGCATGCCGGGCTTCGAGACAGGCAAGCGCCTCAAAAAGCTGGGCCTGAAGGCGCAGGACACGAGCGAGCTGTTCTTCGACAACGTGCGCGTGCCGGCCGACAACCTGCTGGGCGGCGCCGCGTTTGAAAACAGGGGCTTCATCTCCCTGATGGAGCAGTTGCCCTGGGAGCGCATGCAAATTGCCATCACCGCCGTGGCCGCGGCGCAGGCGGCGATCGACGGTACCGTGGCTTACGTGAAGGAGCGCAAGGTGTTCGGCCAACCCGTGGCCGCGTTCCAGAACACGCGCTACCGCCTGGCCGAGCTGCAGACCGAGGTGCAGATCGCGCAGGTGTTCGTTGACAAATGCACGGAACTCGTGTGCCAGGGCAAACTCGACACCGCCACCGCCAGCATGGCCAAGTACTGGTGCTCGGACCTGCAGTGCAAGGTGATGGACGAGTGCGTGCAGCTGTTCGGCGGCTATGGCTACATGTGGGAGTACCCGATCACGCGGGCCTACGCCGATGCGCGCGTGCAGCGCATTTATGGCGGCACCAACGAGATCATGAAAGAGGTGATTACGCGGGCCATGGGGCTGGGGGAAAAGTAGCGGTCGTTGCGCGACGCCACCAGGCGGGCAAGGGCTCGGCTTATCCGGGGCCGGACCGCGGGGTCATTGGACGGGTGGCTCTTTTTCGATTCTGCTGTCCGCGTAGGTGGGCAGGTGCCAGTGATACTGAAGCGAGAGGTAGCGCAGGCCGATGCACACCGCCATGGCGAGCCAGGGACTCCAGTCGGTGGCCCAGCCCAGGGTCCGGGCGCCCACCTCGATCACGGCGCCCGCCAATGCCGCGGACGCATAGATCTCCCGCTGCAGGATGACGGGAACCCGGGTCAGCAGCACGTCGCGTATCACGCCGCCGCCGACCGCAGTGGTCGTTCCGAGGAGGATGGCAACCTCGGCGTTGTGGCCATACAGCAGCGCCTTTTGCGCGCCGGACACGGCAAACAGGCCCAGCCCCACAGCGTCGAACAGCAGCACGGGCTGGTTCAGGCGCTGCACCTGCGAGTAGGCGCCAAGCGTCACCAATACGGCCACGAGGGCCACCATCAGATAGCGCCAGTTGGCTAATCCTGCCGGTGGAATGGCACCAATGCACAGGTCGCGCACGATGCCGCCGCCGCACGCCACGCTGTAGGCAATGACGACGATGCCGAACAGGTCCAGGTTGCGCTGCTTGGCAGCAACGGCGCCGCTGATGGCAAAAGCAAATGTGCCTGCGAGATCGAGAATGGTGAACAGGCGGTGGTCGTTCAGGCCGGCAAGGGCCAATTCGTGGATGTTCATGGGTTCGGTTCGAGAGAAAAACGCGGGCTCCCGCCGCGTAGCATAGTGACGGGCGTCGGATGGCAATGCAGATGGAGGCGGTCGGCTACCACATCACCACGAGAGGTCTCCTCAGGCCGCGGTGCCAGCGCACAGCCACGCGCTGGCGGCGGTCAGCATGGCCTGCAAGCCGGTCTCGAGCGTCGGGTGGATCTGCGGCGCAAACTTCGGCGAGTGGTTGCTGGGGATCTTGTTGACGGCCTTGTCCTGTTTGGCTTTGGCGTAGACCGCCGCGTCGGTACCGCCGACGAACCAGAACACATAGGGCACGCCCCAGGTGCGGCCGAAAATGCTGAAGTCTTCGCTGGCCGACGCCGGACTGGGCGCCAGCGAGGCGTTCTTGCCAAACTGGTGGCCGAACGCCTGTGCCACCCTTTGCGTAGTGACCAGGTCGTTTTCGGTCAGCGGGTAGCTGTTGATGGTGGTGAACTCGGGCGGGCGCTCCGCACCGGAGGCGTCGCATTCGGCGCAGCAGATGCGGCGGATCGACTTGAGCATGTACTCGCGCGTGTCCTCGCTGAAGGTGCGCATGTTCAGCTTGATGGTGGCGTCGTCGGGGATAATGTTTTCCTTGGTGCCGGCCTGCAGCGAGCCTATCGTGAGCACCGCCGGCTCAGTCGGTGCGATCTCCCGCGAGACGATGGTCTGCAGGCGCAGCGTAGTCGCGGCAGCCACGATCACCGGATCGATCGAGGTCTGTGGCTGGGAGCCGTGTGAGCCGCGCCCGAACAGTTTGATCTTCAGGCTGTCTCCGGCCGACAGCGTGACGCCGGGACGGTAGTTCACGGTGCCGGCCACACCGACCATCACGTGCTGGCCCAGGATGATGTCGGGCTTTGGGAAGCGGCTCTCGCCCCAGTCGCGCACCATGGCGCTGGCGCCTTCGGCCGTTTCCTCGCCCGGCTGGAACACGATCATCAGCGTGCCGCGCCAGGCGGCGCGATTCGTGGACAGGATGCGCGCGGCACCGATCATCCAGGTCACGTGCATGTCGTGGCCGCACGAGTGCGCAACGCCAACCTCGACGCCGTCCGCGTCGCGCGCCGTCACGGTGCTGGCATAGGGCAGCCCGGTGTTTTCGGCCATCGGCAGCGCATCCATGTCGGCGCGCAGCATCACGGTCGGGCCGGTGCCATTTTTCATCACACTCACCACGCCGGTCACGCCGATGTTGCGCGTCACCTCGTAGCCCAGACCCTCCATCTCGTCGGCGACGATCTTCGCGGTGCGAACTTCCTGCATCGACAACTCGGGATGCTGATGGATGTCCTTGTAAAGAGCTTCGAGATTGGTCATCAAGCCGGGTTCGGCGGAGGCGAGCGCTTGGGTGAGGGCATTCATGATGGCTCCAGAAGTGGCGAAGTGAAGTTGAAAGAAGTCTGACAGAAAGCGTGCTTGAGAACAAATGGTCGGCGCTTGACATGAGGATAGAGAATTCAGGCCTGCGCCTTCGTCCCCTTGGGCACCGTGAGCATGATTGAGATGATGGCCATCACGATCATCAACACGTTGAAGCCCAGCGCAACGATGGCGGCCTCCCGCACGGCCAGGTTGTCCTGGCGGCCACTGAAGGTGATCACGCCGTCCAGCCAGTTCACGCTCGAACTGTTACCACTCAGCGCGGTGAAAATGGCGGCTGAAATCGCCACGCCAAAGGCGGCGCCGAGCGACGAAGCCATCTTGTAGATGCCCGAACCCGAACCCGCCTGGGCAGCTGGCAGGTTCGATAGCGCCGCATCGGTCGAGGGGGTGGCATAGAACGCCAGACCGACACCGAACAGCGTGTAGCCGGCGCTCGCGAGGATCTTGTAGTGTGACAGCAGGAGGTTGGCGGGCGACACCATCAGGATCGCCAGGCCCGTAATCAGGCAGCCCCAGATCATCGGCTTGCGCGGGCCGAAGCGTTGCAGCAGTTTTTCGCCCACGCGGATGAAGGCGATGATGGCAATCGCATAGCCCAGCGTCAGAAAGCCTGCCTGTTGGGCGTTCATATTGCCACCGAGCTGCACCAGTTGCAGCGACACGATCAGCGTGCCCGCAGTACCGTTAACCAGGAAATTGGAGATCGTCGCGCCGGTGTAGGTCGCGTTTTTGAACAGGCCGAAGTCGAAGAACGCGTTGGAGGCCTTGTCCTCGATGCGGAAAAACAGCCAGCCGAAAGCCGCCGTTGCCGCCAGGAGACCCAGGCTAATCGGGCTGGTCCAACCCAGCTTGTTGCCCTGCGTCACCAGTACCTGCAGTGCCACCATAGTGACCATGAAAGCAAGCACGCCAGACAAGTCGAACTTGTACTCGCCCCTGGTTTCGGCCTTGCTCTCGGGCGCGCCGCGCATCATCCACAGTCCGAGCGCGCTCACGGCGATGGCTACCCAGAAGATCGAGCGCCAGCCAAAGTTCTGCGACATCAGGCCACCGACCAGCGAGCACACGCCCGAACCGCCCCAGGAACCGATCGACCACATGCTGATGGCACGCTGGCGTTCGGCACCGTCCCAAAAAGCTTTCACCAGCGCCAGACTGGCCGGCATGATGCAGGCGGCCGACAGGCCTTGCAGCGCGCGGCCCACGAGCAGGACCGGTGTTGCCAGCTGACCCTGCGGCGTGATGGCCACCAGCAACGAGCCGGCGATGTTCAGGTAAAAGCCAATGCGAGTGATCTTCAGCCGGCCAACACGGTCGGCCAGGCCGCCCATCACCACGATGAAGATCCCCGAGAACAGCGAGGTGATGGCCACCGCGACGTTCATCATGCTCACATCCATGCCGAGGTCGCGACTCATGTCGGGCGCAATGTTGAGCGTCGTCTGGGCAAACAGCCAGAACGCGATGACACCCATGATGATGCCGAAAAGCAGCCGATCGTTGCCTTTGTATGGCACCTTGGGTTGAGCGCTGATATTCATGCCGTTCTCCATTGCGTCTACGCGAACGGGCTTATGTCGACGGCTGCGTTACCCAGAAGGCACTGTCGACCCTGCGGGCGTCAACAGCTGCGGGGGTGAGAGCTCATGGATTCATCCTCCAGGATTTCAACCATCATACGCGTCACGGTTGTTGATGGAACGCCCGAAAGTGGGGCATTATCTGAAGCTCAGAAAGGCTTGGCCATGTCTTATGAGTTGTATTACTGGCCCACGATCCAGGGCCGCGGCGAATTCGTGCGGCTGGCGCTCGAAGCCGCAGGGGCGGACTACGTGGATGTGGCGCGCGGCAGCGCGGCTGAAGGGCGGGGCATGCCGGCGCTGCTGCGCTTTCTGCCTGACGGCGGGCAAGACGCCGGCCTCGTGCGCCCACCATTCGCGCCGCCGTTTCTCAAGCACGGCAGGCTTGTCGTCGGGCAGACTGCCGCGATCCTGCTCTACCTCGGGCCGCGCCTGGGCCTGGTCGGCAAGAGCGAGGCCGCTCGCCTGTGGACGCACCAGCTCCAGCTCACCATGGCCGATATGGTGACGGAGGTGCATGACACCCATCACCCGATCGCCAGTTCGCTGTATTACGAAGACCAGAAACCTCAGGCGCTGCAGCGCGCGCAAGACTTTCGCAAGACGCGGTTGCCCAAATTCCTGGACTGGTTCGAAGCAGTACTGGAAAGCAACCCCGTGGGCGGTGCGCGTGGCGGGCCGTACCTGGTGGGCGGGCGCCTGAGCTATGCCGATCTGTCGCTGTTTCAACTGGTGCAAGGTTTGCGGTACGCGTTCCCCAAGGCGATGAAGCGTGCCCTCAAAAACGCCCCGCGGGTGGCCGCGCTGCACGATGGTGTGGCGCAGCGGCCGCGCATTGCCGTCTACCTGGGCAGCGAACGGCGCATTGCCTTCAACGAGGACGGTATCTTCCGGCGTTATCCGGAGCTGGACGGCTGAGCCTGTTGCATCGAAGGTGCGTGGACTCAGTCGGGCATGTTGATGACGCGTTCGTGGTCTTCGTCGGACTCTATGCCTTCGGGCGGTACAAGGCCTTCGTCGGGCTCCACCGGCAAGTCGTCGGGTTCCTGGTCCGGTGGCAGGGTCGGGACTGAATCGGGTTTGGATCTTGGCATGAGGGATCTCCTGGTTAGCCGTGATCTTCGTGTGGCTGCGTTCACCCGCGGGACAGGAAAAACGCAGTTTCTGTGTGCGGGCCCGCTGACAGGTCCTGCGCTGGCCGGACTCGCCCTACACTCTGTGTGTGAAGGTGTTTTATTGAATTCTAGTCCGCCCCAGCATCCCGTGGAACCTCCTGTCATCAGCTGGACCGAGGCGGGCCACGTCTGCTGCGCGCGCTGGCGCTCCGAGAGCGGTTCGCCCGTGCCCCGGCGCGTGGTGCTGGCCGACGATACTTTGAGCGCCGATGCCGCCTACCGGCTGGCCTGCGAAGGCACGGCCATGCTGTGGCGCGGCGATTTTCAGAATGCACGCCAGTTGTTACAGGCGCTGGCGCGCCGGGTTGACCGCAAGCCGCGCAAGCATCGCCAACAAACCGCATCGCCGCCGGCGCCGGTATCGCCCGCGCATGCCTTCAACCTGTACCGGCTGGCGCGCTCGCAACGCGCCCGCACGCTGGGCATGCTGCTGCTGCCCTTCGACGCGGGTCACAACCTGCCTTTGCGGCGCGCCCCGGATGTGCGCCGCGCCTGCACCGAGGCGTATGGCCCGGCACCCGAGCCCTACGTGACTTCGTTGCGGGAATTGCTGGGCCTGATCGGCGCGCACGAGTGGCGCAAGAAGGGCGTCGAGATTGCGGCGCTGGCCGACCCGGCGCCCCAGCGCATCTATCCACACTACGGCGTGTATTCGCCGGTGCGTGGCGAGTACGTGGGTCTGGTGGCGAGCGCACCATTGCCGGCTTTGATGGATGAGAACAGTCTTGCTTTCGACATCGGCACCGGCACCGGTGTGCTCGCGGCGGTGCTGGCACGTCGCGGCGTGGCGCGCATCGTCGCCACCGACCAGGACCCGCGCGCAATGGCCTGTGCCCGCGAGAACCTGGCGCAACTGGGACTTGCTACCCGGGTGGACGTGGTGCAGGCCGACCTGTTTGCGCCGGGGCGCGCAGCATTGATCGTTTGCAACCCGCCATGGGTTCCGGCGCGGCCCAGTTCGCCCATTGAACATGCGGTGTACGACCCCGAGAGCCGCATGCTGCGCGGCTTCCTGGAAGGGCTGGCGGCGCACCTGGAGCCGGGCGGCGAAGGCTGGCTGATCCTGTCCGATCTGGCCGAACATCTGGGCCTGCGCCCGCGCGATGAATTGTCGGCGTGGATCGAGGCGGCGGGCCTGAGGGTGCTGGGGCGCCTGGATGCGCGCCCCGTGCATCCGAAGGCGTTGGATGACACCGATCCGCTGCACGCTGCGCGCGCGGCCGAGGTGACGTCGCTGTGGCGGCTGGCACCGAAGTAGCAAACAGACCGGGAGGCTATTACCATTGCGCCACCCCTTGTTTAACCAGGAGCCATTGATCATGAACCACCGCCCTTCGATTCGCACGGTTTTCGCGGCCGCGGCCGTCGTGTTTGCCGTTGCCGGTTGCAGCGTGCTGCGGCCCAATGCCAACCTCGCCGCCTTCAGCACCACCATGACGGGCGCCAACGAGGTGCCGCCGGTCATGACGAATGCGACCGGGACAGTCTACGCACAGCTCAACACCGATACCCGGCTGCTGAAGTGGAAGGTGTCTTATACCGGCCTGAGCGGCCCAGCGACCATGGCCCACTTTCATGGACCCGCCATTGTTGGCGCGAACGCGAAAGTCACGCTGCCGTTCCAGCCCCCGGTCACGAGTCCGTTCGAAGGCCACGCCACACTGACGCCCGAGCAGGCGGCGGATTTGCTGGCCGGCAAGTGGTATGCGAATGTCCACTCGGCCGCCCATCCAGGCGGTGAAATCCGCGGGCAGATGATTTTGCGCGAATAGTCGCGCGTCACCCGGCCCCGAGCAGCCGCGCGCGCCGCAGGCGCCACTCGCCGTCGCGCGCGCCGTCGTACACGTCTTCCAGTGTCGTGCCGGTTTCAGTCAGGTGGGTGTCCAGCGCAATGCGGTTGTCGAACACAAAGCACTCACCCTCCCAGTCCTTGTCCGCGTCCGGCATCTCGATGAAGTAGTTGAGGATGCCGCCCTCGAGCTGGTACACGGGCAGGCCCAGATCCATCATCCATGCGCTGGTCTTCTCGCAGCGGATGCCGCCGGTGCAGTACATGGCCACGCGTTTGCCCTCCATCTTCCAGTCCTCGATGTGGTCCTTCACGTAGTTGGGAAAGTCGCGGAAGTTGGCCACCTGCGGGTTGATGGAATTCTTGAACCGGCCCAGCCGGTGTTCAAAACTGTTGCGGTTGTCGATCACGACCACATCGTCTTCGTGGATGAGTTTTTGCCAGTCGGCCGGGCTGACGTTGATGCCGGTGCGGCAGGTGGCATCGATTCCCTCAATGCCCAGCGGCACGATTTCGGCTTTGCGGTGGATCTTGAGCTTGTTGAAGGGTTTGGTGATGCACGGGCTGCGCTTGAAGTGTATGCCGGCGAATTTGCCCTGAAAGCGGGGGTCTTGTGTGAGCGTTGCCCGAAACGTGTTCAGGGCTTGCTCGGACCCTGCCAGCATGCCGTTGATACCCTCGCTGGCGACCAGCACGCTACCCAGCAGATTCTGGGTGATACCCCGCAAATGGGTGACCAGGGCGTCCGGGTCCTCAATGGTCACGAACTTGTAAAAAGCGTCGTGACAGGTGTCCAAAGCGGCGGGGATGGCGGCGTGGGGAGGCAGATCAGGGTCCATGGCCTTGACTTTATCAGCTGATTACCGTTACGGAGGCAATTTAGGGTGCGCAGACCAGAGGGAACCCTTACACTGGCCGGTTATCCGAAAACCTATGAACGCCCCGATCGACGTCTCCTTTTTCGCGCGCGCCGCCAAGCCGCTCACCAGCTACCGCAAGTACTGGGCGGCCCGCTTTGGCACGGCCAAATTCCTGCCCATGAGCCGCGCCGAGATGGAGGTGCTGGGCTGGGACAGCTGCGACATCATCATCGTCACCGGCGACGCGTACGTGGATCATCCGAGCTTCGGCATGGCGGTGATCGGCCGCATGCTCGAGGCGCAGGGTTTTCGCGTCGGCATCATCGCCCAGCCCGACTGGCAAAGCGCCGACCCGTTCAAGGTACTGGGCAAGCCGAACCTGTTCTTCGGCGTGACCGCCGGCAACATGGACTCGATGATCAACCGCTACACGGCCGATCGCAAGATTCGCAGCGACGACGCCTACACCCCCGGCGACGTGGGCGGCAAGCGGCCCGACCGCGCCGCGATCGTGTACAGCCAGCGCTGCCGCGAAGCCTACAGGGACGTGCCCATCGTGCTCGGCGGCATCGAAGGCTCGCTGCGCCGCATCGCGCATTACGACTACTGGTCCGACAAGGTGCGCCGCTCGATCCTGGTGGATGCCAAGTGCGATCTGCTGCTGTACGGCAACGCCGAGCGCGCGATTGTCGAGATCGCGCACCGGCTCGCCGCCAGGGAGCCGGTGGCGGACATCACCGACGTGCGCGGCACCTCGTTCATCCGCCGCGGCACGCCGCCCGGCTGGTTCGAGATCGATTCGACCTCGGTGGACACGCCGGGCCGCGTCGAGTCGCACATCAACCCGTACCAGAACACCTCGGAGCAGGCGGCCGGGCAGGGCGCCACCTGTGCGAAGGAAGACGGCGAGAAGCCGGGCGCGACGGCGCAGGCCAACCCCGCCATCCAGCCGATCACCTTCTTCCCCAGCCTGGCGCCCAAAGCCGGCTCCACGGCCACGACTACCGGCAAGCTCAAGGTGCCGCCACGCGACCACACCGTCATTCGCCTGCCGTCGTACGAACAGGTCAAGAGCGATCCGGTGCTGTACGCCCATGCCAACCGCGTGCTGCATCTGGAAACCAACCCTGGCAACGCGCGCGCACTGGTGCAGGCGCATGGCGAGGGTGCGACGGCGCGCGAGGTGTGGCTCACGCCGCCGCCGATTCCCTTGACCACGGCGGAAATGGACTTCGTGTTCGACCTGCCGTACGCGCGCTCGCCACACCCGGCCTACGCGGACGAGCGCGGCAGCCATGACGGCGCGACCAAGATCCCGGCATGGGAGATGATCCGCTTTTCCGTCAACATCATGCGCGGCTGCTTTGGCGGCTGCACCTTCTGCTCCATCACCGAGCACGAGGGCCGCGTGATCCAGAGCCGCTCGGAAGACTCGGTGATCCGCGAGATCGAAGACATCCGCGACAAGGTGGCGGGCTTTACCGGCACCATTTCCGACCTGGGCGGGCCGACCGCCAACATGTACCGCATCGGCTGCAAGTCGCCCGAGATTGAGGCCGCCTGCCGCAAGCCGTCGTGCGTGTACCCCGACGTGTGCCAGAACCTCAACACCGACCATGCGCCGCTGATCAAGATGTACCGGCGCGCGCGCGCACTCAAGGGCGTCAAGAAGATTTTGATCAGCTCCGGGCTGCGTTATGACCTGGCGATCAAGTCGCCCGAGTACGTGAAGGAGCTGGTGACGCACCACGTGGGCGGCTACCTCAAGATCGCGCCCGAGCACACCGAGCAGGGGCCCTTGTCGAAGATGATGAAGCCCGGCATCGGCAACTACGACAAGTTCAAGACGCTGTTCGAGAAATACAGCCTCGAGGCCGGCAAAAAGCAGTACCTGATTCCCTACTTCATCGCGGCGCACCCCGGCACCAGCGACGAAGACATGATGAACCTGGCCGTGTGGCTGAAGAAAAACGGCTTTCGCGCCGACCAGGTGCAGACCTTCTATCCGTCTCCGATGGCCACGGCCACGGCGATGTACCACACCAGCAAGAATCCGCTGCGCAAGGTCACGCGCAGTCTTGAGGCCAGCGAGACGGTGGACATCGTGCGCGGCGAGCGGCGCCGGCGCCTGCACAAGGCGTTCTTGCGCTACCACGACCCGAACAACTGGCCGCTGCTGCGGGAAGCGCTCAAAGCCCTGGGCCGCGCCGATTTGATCGGCAACGGCAAGCAGCACCTGATCCCGACCTTTCAGCCTTTGAGCGACGGCGGCTACACCAGCGCGAGGCGCAAGAACTCCACGGTGGCCACTGACAAGGTGGCGCTGGGCCGGGTCCAGCCCGGCCGCGGCAAGCTGCTGACGCAGCACACCGGCCTGCCGCCACGCGCCATGGGCGCGGCGAAGTCCGCCGGAAATTTGAACAAAAAGCCGCGCTAGCCCTTGATGGGTATTGGCAGTTTGCTATTTAGTAGATAGCAAATAATGCTGTCGTTCGGCAGGGTTTTGTGGGAATCGCTTGAGCCATCGCGCGCCAACTCGGGGCCGCTTGCCCTTGCGATCGCTGTCTCCGGTAAGCGTTATCGATGGCAATGCATATAATTGGCAAATCATCTATTGGTATGCCATGTATATGAATGCTCCAGACCCGGCACGTATCGACGACGTCCACAGGGGCTTCATGTCCCTGATGGCGCATATCAATCGGCAATGGCGGCGCGTCATCGATCGCCGGCTCCAGCCTCTTGGGTTGACACAGGCGACCTGGCTGCCGCTGCTGCATCTGGCGCGTGCTGCGCAAGCGATGCGCCAGAAAGACCTGGCCGCGTCCCTGGCGCTGGACAGCTCCTCGGTGGTGCGCCTGCTGGACGGGCTGGAGTCCGCCGGCATGGTCGAGCGCTGCGAGGGCACGGACCGGCGCGCCAAGACAATCCACCTGACCGCTCTCGGCCTGAGCACGATCAAACGCGTCGAGGAACTGGTGGGCGAAAGCCGGGAGGACATTCTTGCCGGTGTGCCGGCACACGATCTGGAGAAGGCGTTTGGTGTGCTCGAACAAGTCGCCGAGGCACTTGCGCTGGCGCAGGAGGAAACCCCCGCGTGAAGCCGCCGGACACCGTCGGCCAAAGAGCCCCGCTGTGGCTGCTGGTCCTGATCACCATCAGCGGCACCCTGGCGATGCACATGTTCGTTCCGGCATTGCCGACCGTCGCGCACGATTTTGGCGCCAGCATTGCCGCGATGCAGATGACCATCAGCGTGTACATCCTGGGGCTCGCCGGCGGACAACTGGTCTATGGCCCGCTGTCCGACAGCTTTGGGCGCCGGCCGCTGCTGATCGTGGGGCTGGCCCTCTACGTGGTGGCGGGGTTTGCGGCAGCGATGGCGACCAGCGTGCACACGCTGGTCGCGGCCCGGCTGTTCCAGGCGTTGGGCGGTTGTGCCGGCCTGGTGCTGGGGCGCGCCATCGTGCGTGATACGGCGCCGGCCGGCGAGGCCGTCAGGGACCTGGCCCTGCTCAACCTCGTCATGATGATCGGGCCCGGCCTGGCGCCCTTGCTGGGGTCGGCATTGGCGGTGGGCTTTGGCTGGCGTTCCATCTTCGTGGTGCTGGCCTTGCTCGGTGCCATCACCTTCGTGTTCACCTGGCGTCTTCTGCCGGAGACCGCACGCCCGACGGGAGGCGTCAGGGCTGCATCGCTGCTGCGCGACTACCGGCTGCTGCTGCGCTCGCCATCCTTCGCGGGCTTTGCCGTGGGCGGCGGTTGCTCGACGACGTCCATCTTTGCCTTCATCACCGCGGCGCCGTTTATCGTGGCCTCGGAGCTGCATCGCCCCGTGCATGAAGTCGGGCTCTACCTCGCCCTGCTGATGCTGGGTATGGCGCTGGGCAATGCCATCACACGTTTTCTCGTTCGCAGGGTAGCCCTGGAGCGCCTGTTGATCGGCGCCAACGCCGTGAGTGTCCTGAGTGCCGTGTCCCTGCTGGGGGTTGTCCTGCTGGGGGAACTGACGGTCGCCAGCGCGGTGGGGCTCATGTTTTTGTTTGCGGTCGGCGCGGGGGCGACGAGCCCGGCCGCCCTGACGAAAGCCTTGAGCGTCGACGCAAGGCTGGTTGGCTCGGCCGCGGGCCTGTACGGATTCACGCAGATGGCGGTGGGCGCGCTTTGTACCTCGCTGGTGGGGATCGGCCACAGTGCCGCGTTGGCGTCTGCCGTCGTCTTGAGCGTGGCGGCGGCTCTGGGGCAAGCCGGTTTCTGGGTCGGCTTGCGCTGGGAGCGTGCTGTGGCCGGTTCACTGGGGCACGGCGGCCTCATACCTGATGAAGTTTCGTGAGTGTGCAGCGCGTGATCCGGTGAGGGCGGGGCTCGTGACGTTTTGAGCGATCCCTCAAGAGGGTGATCCAGGTTCTAGATAGAAAACGGGCTGTAGCCCTTACCTGTTCTTCGCAAACAGCTATTAAAACAGGAGTGATGGGGCTGTTGCTCAAAAATTAGGGGATACATCCTGCTACTGGATGGTCACCTGCGCATCCTTGACGAGCTTGGCGAACTTCTCAGTGTCGGCTTTGATCTGCAGTGCCATCTGGTCGGCGCTGTTGCCGATCGGCTCAGCACCGAGTTCGCCCATGCGCCTGCGGAACTCCGGCGATCGGATGACCTTGACCATCTCGACATTGAGCCGGGCCACGATGTCCTTGGGCGTGGCCGCTGGGGCGAGCACTCCGAACCATGTTCCGATGTCGAAGCCTTTGAGTCCGGCTTCGTCCAGCGTCGGCACGTTCGGCAGCGCGGACGAGCGTTTGCCCGTAGTGACCGCGAGGGCCCGCATCTTGCCGCTCTTGATGAACGGAAGGACGGGCGTCACGGTGTCGAACGACATCGTAATCTGGCCGCCCAGCAGATCGACGTCCATCGGGCCGCTGCCCTTGTACGGGACGTGGACCAGCGTGGTGCCGGTGAGATTCTGGAACTCCGTGCCAATGAGATGCTGCGCCGTGCCGTTCCCATTGGAGCCGTAGGTCAACTTGCCCGGTTGCGCCTTGGCCAGCGCGACCAACTCGGCGACGCTCCTGGCCGGCGTACTGGCATTCACGACCAACACATTTGGCACCAGCGCGATGGTGGTGATCGGCGCGAAGTCCTTCTGAAAGTCGTAGGGCAGGTTCTTGTAGACGCTGGTGGCGATCGTGTGGTGAATGGCGCCGATAAGCAAGGTGTATCCGTCCGGCCTGGACTTGGCCACATAGTCCGCACCCAGCGTGGCGCCGGCGCCGGGCCTGCTCTCCACGATCACAGCCTGGCCGAGACTCTGCGACAGCTTATCGCCGAGCGTGCGGGCCAGCACGTCGGTGGTGCCTCCTGGGGGGAATGGCACGATCAGGCGGATCGGCTTGCTTGGCCAGGCTTGTGCCATGGCACTGCCGCCTGATATTGCAACGGCCAGCGCGATCGTCTGTGCCAGGCGGCGACGGGTGATGGTGTGAATGTTTTTCATGTTTGTCTCCAGGTTGCGCTCATTGAGCGCAGAGTGCCCGAACTGTACGAGTCGGGCATGCATCCGAATCATCCTCAAAGTGAATCCGGTATTAACTTCATTTCAACAATTTCGCGCACGATCCGACGCGTGAAGGCCAATACGCACGCTCACCTATCGCAAAGAATGAACCGTCGCGCGCCCGGCGAACTGGGCCGACTGCCCGAGCTCTGCTTCGATGAGCAGCAGCCGGTTGTACTTGGCCATCCGGTCCGAACGACACAGCGAGCCGGTCTTGATCTGGGTCGCTGCTGTGCAAACACTGAGGTCGGCGATCGTTGTGTCTTCGGTCTCGCCCGAGCGATGCGAGATCACGGATGCAAATCCTGCCAGGTCCGCCATGGTGATCGCCGCCAACGTCTCGGTCAGCGTTCCGATCTGGTTCGGTTTGATCAGGATGGCGTTGGCCGCGCTGCGCGCGATGCCCTGTTGGAGAATCTCGGTGTTGGTTACGAAGAGATCGTCGCCCACAAGTTGCACCTGCTTGCCCAGCTTGGCAGTGATGAGTTCCCAACCATCCCAGTCTCCTTCGGCCATCCCGTCCTCGATCGTCACGATCGGATAGGCGTTGACCCATCGTGCCAGGTAGTCGACGAACTGCGCCGAGTCGAAGCGCTTGGCTTCGGAAGCGAGTTCGTAGACGCCGTTCTTGCAGAACTCGGAACTCGCCACGTCCAGGCCCAGGGCGATGTCCTGACCCGCGCTGAATCCGGCCTGCTCGATCGCTGCGAGGATGACCTCGATCGCAGCCTCGTTGGACGGGAGATCGGGTGCGAAGCCGCCCTCGTCACCCACCGCAGTCGACAGGCCCCGCTTCTTGAGCAGGCCCTTCAGCGAGTGGAAGACCTCGACGCCCCAACGCATCGCTTCCGAGAACCGAGGCGCGCCCACCGGCACGATCATGAACTCCTGCATGTCGACGTTGTTGTCGGCATGGGCGCCGCCGTTGATGATGTTCATCATGGGCATCGGCAATCGAGCGCTGCGATCGCCTCCCAGGTATCGGTACAGCGGCAGCCCGACCGAGGCTGCAGACGCCTTCGCGAGCGCCAGCGATACGGCGAGGATTGCGTTCGCACCCAGGCGCGCCTTGGTCGGTGTGCCGTCGAGGTCGATCATCAGGCGGTCCGCTGCTACTTGATCCGCCGCGTCACAACCGAACAGCGCCGCGCTCAGTTCCTTATTGACGTGTCCCACTGCCTTGGTTACGCCCTTTCCGAAGTAACGGAGCTGGTCTGCGTCGCGCAATTCGAGTGCCTCGCGGGAGCCGGTTGAGGCACCGGACGGAGCCGCCGCAAAGCCGCGAGCGCCGTCCGACAACACGACTTCGGCCGCGACGGTAGGGTTGCCCCGCGAATCGAGAATCTCGAAGCCGCGCACTTGTTGAATCGTTGCCATGAGGATCTCAGTCGATCTGCGCGATGCGCAACAGATTGGTGGAGCCAGGCGTGCCGAAAGGCATGCCGGCGGCAATGACGATGGTCTGGCCTCGCTCTGCAAACTGCAGCTTCTTGGCAGTCTCGACGGCGCGTTCGGTCATGTCGTCGACGCCGGTCACGTCGTTGCACACGACCGGATTGACACCCCACACCAGCGCGAGGCGGCGTGCGGTCTCCCGCTTGGGAGTCATTCCGATGATGGGAGCGCGGGGCCGCTCGCGCGCCATGCGCAGGGCCGATGAACCCGAGCTGGTGTAGGCTACCATCGCCGCCACGTCGAGCAGCCCGGCAACCGAACGAGCGGCCCAGCCGATGGCGTCGGGCGTGTTGGCGAGGGGCTGCGTGTGCGAAGCGTCAATCGCAGCGCGGTAGTGCGGATCGGCCTCGGTCTGGGCGATGATGCGGTCCATCATCGCCACCGCCTCGACCGGGAACTTCCCCGAGGCCGACTCGGCCGACAGCATTACCGCATCGGCCCCGTCGTAGATCGCGGTGGCCACGTCCGAGGCTTCGGCGCGAGTTGGCACCGGCGCGCTGACCATTGACTCCAGCATCTGCGTGGCGACGATTACCGGCTTGCCGAGCTTGCGACATTCACGAACGATGCGCTTCTGGATCGCCGGCACCTGCTCGGCCGGCATTTCGACACCAAGGTCGCCACGCGCCACCATTACCGCATCGGTGACGGCCAGGATTTCGTCGAGGCACTCGATGGCCGCCGGCTTCTCAAGCTTGGCGACGATGCCGGCGCGTCCCCGGATGATCGCCTGGGCCTCGACGATGTCGGTGGCGCGCTGTACGAACGACAGCGCGATCCAGTCGATGCCCAGTGTCAGCCCGAAGTCCAGATCGGCGCGGTCCTTCGCTGTCATCGCGGACAGCGGCAGCACGACACCGGGGACGTTGACGCCCTTGCGGTCGGAAAGCATGCCGCCGTTGATGACGGTCGTCTCGGCGAAGTCCTTGCCTGACTTCTCCACCTTGAGGCGAAGCCGCCCATCGTCGAGCAGCAGTTCTGTGCCTGGCTTGAGCGCGGCAAAAATTTCCGGATGCGGCAGCGGTGCGCGCAACGCGTCACCCGGCCTGTCGCGATCGAGGTCGAGACGGAACGCGGCGCCTTCGACCAGTTTCACGGGGCCGTTAGCGAAGGTGCCGACTCGCAGTTTCGGTCCCTGCAGATCGAGCAATACGCCGATCGGGCGGCCGATGTCGGCCTCGATCGAACGGATCAGGTCGAGCCGCTGCTTGTGATCAGTATGCGTGCCGTGGCTGAAATTCAGGCGGAACACGTTGGCACCGGCGCGAACCAGCGCTTCGATGGTGGCGCGATCCGCGCTCGTAGGACCGAGCGTGGCGACGATCTTGGCGTTACAGGGGCGTTGCATCATTTGTCTCCGGTGGGGTGGTCATCGATCACGATGGCTCTGAAGTCGTTCACATTGGTCAGCGTCGGCCCGGTTACCACCGAGTCGCCGAGCGCCTCGAAGAAGCCGTGTCCGTCGTTGTCGTCGAGGCGCTCGCGTGGCCTCAGGCCCTGCGCCCATGCGCGGGCCAGTGTGTCCGGCGCCAGCAGCGCGCCGGCGATCTCATCCTGGCCGTCGACACCATCCGTGTCACCGGCCAGCGCATGAATGCCAGGCTCGCCATTCAGTGCAATGCCGAGAGATAACAGGAACTCGACGTTGCGGCCGCCGCGGCCCTGGCCGCGCACGGTCACCGTAGTCTCGCCGCCAGACAGCAGCACGCACGGTGCAGGCACAGGCTGCCCCCGGCGCGCCACCTGCAGCGCAATTCCGGCCATCGCCTTGGCGAAATCGCGCGCTTCACCTTCGATGGCATCGCCCAGGATGTAGGGCTGCAGCCCGGCACCTCGTGCCACCGCGGCCGCTGCTTCGAGCGCCATTTGCGGTGTCGCGATGAAGCGGTTTTCGATGCGGGGCAGGCGAGCATCGCCCGGCTTCAGCGTCTCGCCTTCGCCGCTTTCGAGCAGTGCAAGCGCCCGCGGCGGTATATCAAGGCCATGGCGACGCAGGATATTGAGCGCGTCGGCACAGGTGCTCGGGTCAGGGACGGTCGGCCCGGAGGCGATGTCAATGGGATCATCGCCCGGAACGTCGGACAGCAGCAGGTTCACGACCCGGGCCGGGTGGCATGCCGCGGCAAGCCGCCCGCCCTTGATGGCCGACAGGTGCCGCCGCACGCAGTTCATTTCGCTGATGCTGGCGCCGCTCGCAAGCAGGGCGCGGCTGAGCGCCTGTTTGTCACCCAGCGTGAGTCCGGGCAGCGCCAGCGGCAGCAGCGATGAGCCACCACCGGAAATCAGGCACAGCACAAGGTCGTCCTGCGTCAGTCCCCGGACCAGGTCCAGTATCCGCCGGGCGGCTGTCTCGCCTGCGGCGTCCGGCACCGGGTGGGCTGCCTCGACGATCTCGATGCGCTTGCAAGGCACCGCATAGCCGTAGCGAGTCACCACCAGGCCTGAAAGGGGCCCGCACCAGTTATCTTCGACGGCGCGAGCCATCGCTGCCGAGGCTTTGCCGGCACCGATCACCACCAGTCGTCCCTTCGGTGCAGCCGGAAGGTGGCGAGGGACGCACAGCGCGGGCTGTGCGGCGGCAATCGCGGCGTCGAACATGGTGCGCAACAGGGCGCGCGGATCTGCAAAGTTCATAATGGTCCCTTGAACCTACGGGGCAGGTCGCTGCCCGTAAAACCTCGGCCGAGGATGTCGCTTCCCTGACCGACCTCGTGACCCGGCAAGCCGCCGGCAAAGAGATTCACGTCATCGCGGACAACCTCTCGGCGCACAAAGCCCAACGCGTCTAGGCGTTCCTGACGTAGCACCCCAGTTCGTTTGCCCCTCACCCCAACCTATTCGTCCTGGCTTAACGAGGTCGAGCTGTGGTTCGGCAAGATCAAACGCGATGGCATCGCACGTGGCGTCTTCACCCGGGTGTCCAATCTCAAGCGAAAGCTCATGCACTAAATCCGTCACTACAACGAACCAGCCAAGCATGTGAAGTGGAAGTACTTCGATCCGTCGCGCATGATTACTTCTGAATCAATCATTCAGTCCGCCAGCGCTTCGCCAGCTGACAATTGCGGTTTCTGGGACCGCGCCAGCAGCAAGGTCAAGACGGCAGAAAGAACAAGCAGGGCAGCCACAAAGTAAAGACCACCCGCATAACTGCCAGTCGTTTTTTTGATCCAGCCAATCATTGCTGGGCCGGCAAATCCACCGAGATTGCCAATCGAGTTGATGGTGGCGATGCCAGTGGCGGCCGCAGCCCCGGATAGGAACATCGTCGGCATGCTCCATAGCGCTGGTTTGGCGCAGCTAATGCCGATATTGACGAGGGTCAGTGCGGCGATCAAGCCAATAATGCTGTTGGCGGAAGCAGCGACCACCAGTCCGATAACGGCTGCTAGACAGGCCAAAACGACGTGCCAGGTTCGCTCACCGGTGCGGTCGGAGTGGCGTGACCATAAAACCATGGCGACAACGGAAACAAGTGGTGGGATCGCATTCAGCCAGCCTACGGCCATGTTCGATACGCCGAGTTGCTTGATGATCTGTGGCGCCCATATGCCCATGGTGTACAAACCAGCCGACGTGCCGAAGTAGACAAACGCCAGCACGAGCACCCTGGGATTCGTCAGGCCAGCCACGATGCTGTGCTTTGCCGTCCCTGCTTTGCTGGCAGATTCGGCTTTCATGGCATCAACAATCCAGGTACGTTCGTCGTCCTTCAACCAGCGTGCCTTTTCAGGCTTGTCGGTCATGTAGAAAAGGACCACCACCGCGAGAATCAAAGCTGGGATCGCCTCGATGATGAAAATCCATTGCCAGCCGTTCAACCCCATGACACCGTGCATCTTGAGCAGGCCAGCCGTGATGGGCGAGCCTATGGCCGTTGAAAGAGGGGCAGCGGCCATGAAAAACGAGGTGACGCCAGCGCGATGACGGGCCGGGAACCAGTAACTGATGTACAAGATGATGCCCGGAAAGAAGCCTGCCTCCGCAGCGCCCAACAAAAAGCGCATGACATAAAAGCTTGTTGGCCCCTCGACGAATGCCATGCCTCCGGAAACGAGTCCCCAGGTCACCATGACACGGGCAATCCAAACGCGCGCGCCGAATTTGTGCAGGGCAATATTTGATGGAACCTCAAAGAAAAAGTAGCCCCAGAAGAAAATGCCCGCCCCGAATCCGAACATTGAAGCGGTGAGGCCCAAGTCACCCCTCATGGTCAGCCCTGCCATACCTATATTGACGCGGTCAATGTAGGCAACGAAATACAGCAGCATGATGAACGGCGTGATGCGCCACGATATCTTGCGCATCGTCCTTTTTTCGATATTCGGTTCCATGGGGATGTCTCCTGTTTTGTCGGTCAGGCAGCTTTGCGCCGCGAGCTGGCAAACAGCTGGCCGCATACGGCCTGCGTGACGTCTGCCGTGGTGGCATTCCCGCCCAGGTCGCGGGTGTGCAACGCCGGGTTGGCGGTGACCTGCTCGATGGCGCGCATCACGCGCCTGGCAGCCTCGGTCTCGCCCAAGTGGTCAAGCAGCATCACGACCGACCAGAAGGTGCCGACCGGATTGGCCAGGCCTTTGCCCATGATGTCGAAGGCCGAACCATGGATCGGTTCGAACATCGACGGGTAGCGGTGTTCGGGGTCGATGTTGCCGGTCGGCGCGATGCCCAGACTGCCCGCAAGGGCCGCGGCCAGATCGCTCAGGATATCGGCATGCAGGTTGGTCGCAACAATGGTATCGAGCGAGGCCGGGCGGTTGATCATGCGTGCCGTCGAAGCATCGACGAGTTCCTTGTCCCACGTAACGTCCGAAAATTCCCTGGATACCTGCAGCGCGATTTCGTCCCACATCACCATCGCGTGGCGCTGGGCGTTGCTCTTGGTGATGACGGTCAGCAGCTTGCGCGGTCGCGACTGCGCCAGCTTGAAGGCGAAGCGCATGATGCGCTCGACACCCACGCGGGTCATCATCGAAACGTCGGTGGCGGCCTCGATCGGATGGCCCTGGTGGACGCGACCGCCTACGCCCGAATACTCGCCTTCGGAGTTTTCGCGCACGATGACCCAGTCCAGGTCTTCGGTCTTGCAGCGTTTGAGCGGGCCGTCGATGCCTGGCAGGATGCGGGTGGGGCGAACGTTGGCGTACTGGTCGAAGCCCTGGCAGATCTTCAGGCGCAGGCCCCACAGCGTGATGTGGTCGGGGATGTGCGGGTCGCCGGCCGAGCCGAAGAGAATGGCGTCCTTGTCGCGAAGCGCGTCCAGGCCATCCTCCGGCATCATGACGCCGTGCTGACGGAAGTAGTCGCCGCCCCAGTCGAAATTCTCGAACTCGAATTTGAACTGGCCGTTGCCCGCGGCCAGGGCTTCCAGGACTTGCTGGCCGGCAGGTACGACTTCCTTGCCGATCCCGTCACCGGGGATGGTGGCGATTTTGTATGTCTTCATGGGGCGTCTCCGTGGGTGGGGGGTGAAGAATATCGATACTTTAGGCGCTGGACAGGACTCACACACGCCGCTAAAGTGAATCCATCGTTAACCTGGATTCAATAGTGGAGTGAACATGACGGGTGATATTCAACCGGCAGATCTCGGTTTCTTTTCTACGCTGGCCAGCGCTGGCAGCCTGAGTGCTGCAGCGCGAGAGCTTGGCGTCACGACGCCCGCCGTGAGCAAACATCTGGCGCTGATGGAGTCACGCGTCGGTGTATCGCTGGTCAACAGGACGACGCGGCGCATGGGCCTGACGCCCGAAGGCGAGCTGTACCTGGAGCATGCGCGCCGTATCCTGGGTGAGATTGACGACATGGAAGAGTTGATTGGTGTGGCCAAGGCTGTGCCGAAAGGCCTGCTCAGGGTGAATGCGACGCTTGGGTTCGGGCGCAGTCACGTGGCGCCGCTCATCTCCAGGTTCGCCCGCAAGCACCCTCAGGTCGAGGTGCAGTTGCAGCTGTCGGTCAATCCACCCCCTCTGACGGACGACTCGTTCGATGTCTGCATTCGGTTCGGCGCCCCGCCGGACGCGCGCGTGATCGCGAGGCATATCGCACCGAACCGCAGGCTGCTCTGTGCCTCGCCGGCCTATCTTGCCAAACATGGAACACCCAAAGTTCCAAACGACCTGACCCGGCACAACTGCATCGGCATCCGGCAGGGCGAGGAGGCGTATGGTGTGTGGCGCTTGACAAGCGGTCGTGGCAAAACCGTGGCCACCGAAGCGATCAAGACCCGAGGAAACCTGACGACCAACGATGGCGAGATCGCCGTCAACTGGGCGCTCGACGGCCACGGCATCCTGATGCGCGCCGAATGGGATGTCGAGCGCTACTTGCGCAATGGGCGCCTTGTGCAGGTGCTGCCTCAGTACTACACGCCCGATGCGGACATCTACGCGGTCTATCCGCAGCGTCACCAGCTTGCCGCACGGGTCCGGACATTTGTCGACCTTGTTGCGTTGTCTTTTGCGCAGCAGGCGGCATCTGGCAAATCGTGACCATGACAGTGACTCATTAGGCGCGATGCGCTTTGTAGATAGAAAAGAGGCTGTAGCCTATACGGGCTCTTCACGAGCAGCTATTAAAACAGGAGCGATCGGGTTGCTGCATCTGCTGCGGCCTGCCCCGCTTATAGTGGGAGCGACAAGAGCGACACCACGCAGACCCGATGCAGCAAGACGAGCAAATCACCCTGATCCGGCGCGCGCTGTCGCTGATCGATACCCATGGCAGCGAGCGCGGCGAGCCGGCCGTGAGTCCTATTGGTCGCTACCTCGATCCAGCGCGGTATGCGCGCGAGGTGGAACGCATCTTTCGCCAGCACCCGCTGGCGCTGTGCCCGTCGGCATCGCTGGCCCAGCCTGGCGATTCACTGGCCCTCGACGTGGCGGGCCTGCCGCTGCTTCTGGTGCGCGGGGAGGGCGGGCAGATCAATGGTTTCGTCAATGCCTGCCGGCACCGCGGCACACGGCTGCAGCCACCCGGCGTGACGAGCCAGCGTGCCTTTGTGTGCCCTCAGAACTCAGTCTTGAGGACGATGAATTTATCTCCAGATTGATCCTCGGACATAACTCGGTCCTTGAGCATCGGGTGCGGTGGGTAACCGGGCGACGCCGCGGAGATAACCTGCTGGCTCACTTTTGGAGCCGGCGGACGCGCCACAATCCTCAAGGAAACCTGAAAACTGGTGCTACCTTGCCCTGCGCCAACCGACATCGGCTGCATCAATGTAACCAAGGCAATGAAGATGGTTGAAGCGAAACATCGCTTCGCCCTCACGAACCCGGTAAGGGGACGCCGTCTTATGTTCAACGTCAATGGCTTCATTCCACGTTCCCGGGAGCAGTGGAAGAGCGTCGTAGTGTGACGGTTCGGTTATGCCGCCATTGGCGCAGGAATCGCGTCGTCAAATGCATAGAGCTGAGGGATGGCCTCGGGCGACGAATGCGCCAGCGCTTCCTCGAAGCTGAGCAGGGTGATGTCGCCGTGGGCTATTTCCGGTGCGTCCACGCTGTTATCGCGGCGGTTTGGTCTCAAGTACCAGTCGGTCTTGACAGACTGTGACGCGCGGGCTCCGCTTGAATAAATTCCCCGCAACGCCAGCCCTACACGCATCGCAGGCATCGCGCCGCAGGACACGGCTTTGGCCATGGCGCGCAGCGTGGCAGGGGGGACCTGGCACTCGACGAGCCAGTCATCGTCGATGCCGCCACTGTGACGCGCGAGCCCTACACTGGCGTGCGTGTAGTGCGGCGCCTTACCCAGCATTTGCGCCAGTTCTTTATGCTTGAGCCATATCCCGTCGTCAAGCGCGTGAAAGCCGATAGCCAGCGTGCAAGCCGCGTTGTCGGGGTCGCCAATGACTGCAATCGACCTGTCTTCAAGTGTGGCGATGCCTCGCACGAACAATGGCGACTCGGGTGTCAACCCGAGGCAGTCACCGTCAAAGCGCAACAGGTTAGCTTCGCTGGACGTCTGAAGTTGCCGGGCGTGCAGATACATCGTACGCCTTGGATTCAGGCAGTAAGTCTGTTCCCCGCCGTCGCGCGTTTCAACAACTAGTTTGTCCCCGTCTTCGGCCTTCACCTTGACTGGAATTGTGTTCCCGCTCATTCTCGTCCTCCGTTCGACGCTGACTCGTCGTTCAATGACTTTGCCCGTAAGCACTTATCGAGCAGTCGTCCGATGGCCCGGTTATGCAGTCATCATAGTAAGGCTCGTGTCCTGAAATTCATTCTGCTCAGGGTCTTCCTCGGACGGACGGTGCAGGTCAATCGAGGCCAAGTCGAAGCTGAGACGCGTAATATCGCCGTGGGCCATTTGCGGCGCGTCGGTGCCACTGTCTTTGGGATTCGGTTTCAGAAACCAGTCAGTCAGCGCGGATGGTCGGCTCCAGTCATCCGAATAGACCCCGCGCATTGCCAGCCCTAACGTCATGGCGCGCAGTGTGCCGGAAGACACAGCGCTGGAGATGGCCCGCAGCGTGTCAGCGGCAAGTTCGCACTCAACGAACCAGTCGTTGTTATCAATTTCCGGTTGGCGATGGATGTAGCCTAAGGTGACGTGGGTATAACGTGCCGTCGTACCTTGCTTGAGCGCCAACGCCTGGCGCTGTTTTCTTACCTCTTCATCGAACGCATTGAAGCCGATGCTGAACTCGCGCGATTTGGTGCCAGGCGCCCCCATGACCGAAATTGACCCGCCCCCAAGAGTCGCCTTGCCCCGCACGTAGAACGATGGGTCAGGCGCGGACCCAGGCTTGCCATTGCCAGTGCTGAACACGCACCCTTCTTCCTTGCACACCAGACCATTGCACGCCAGGCCCATCTCGTGGCACAACTGCAACTCCTGGACGTACAGATACATCGTCCTATGGGTGTTCAATTTGTAAGTTTGCTTCTTGCCAGCAGAGACTTCCATGACTAAAGAACCCGGGCCATCGGACCTTATCTTCGGAGCCGCATTTTTCTCAATCATTTCATGCTTCCGGTTGATGCCCGGGAATGGGCGGGAAGCCCAAGAGCCGTCGCTTTGCCGGGGTAACTAGATTTGGGTGCCACATCAATAACGACTCAACCCGAATATGCGCTTGAACGCGTGGTTGAATTTGATAAATGTCAATACCCTTTGCGAAGGCTCGAGCGACGTGGCCAAGCTGCAACTTAAATTTCAGAACCGCTGGCGATGTAGGTTTGGACCCGCCTGAAGCCCGCCCGCTCGCAAATGAACTTCAGGTCGCGCATCACCAGCTTGCCGGTTCCTCCGACGTTGACGGCTCGCAGGAGAGCAATGAAAACAGTCATCGAAAAATTCTAGCCACCTTGGCCGAGGGGTTGAGTGTCTGCGTCTGCTCGAATGCGGTCGTAACACAGGCCCAGCCCACCGGTATTCGGTAGCGGCCATCTCGGCATGCGTCACTTCGCCAGCGTATGCAGCGGAATGTCTTTTTCCACCGCCAGCTTGTCGAGCTGCTTGCGCGTGCGCGTCAGCAAAAAGGCCGCGATGGCCCGGTGTGTCGCCGGCGCGAACATGGCACGCATGTCGGCGCTGGCCACGCCGGCCGCCGCGCACAGCGCTGCGGCAAAGTGCGGCTCCAGCGCAGCCACGGCCACGCGGCCGTCCTTGCAGGGATACACGCGGTAACCTGCGTGGGCGCCGCCGACCGAGCCGGTGGGCAGCGTCAGGCCCCACGTGCGGGGCAGCGCGAGGTAGCCCGCGGCGCTTGACAGCGCGACTTCGATGAACACGCCTTTGCCTTTAGCCCGCTGCGCCAGCGTCGCCTGCAAGACGGCTTCGCTGGCCATCAGCGAGCCGCCCATGTCGGCGTACAACGTGGGCGGCAGTTCCAATCCATTGACCAGGCCGTTGTCGGCGAGGTAGGTCAGGTCGTGGCCGGGTTCTTCGGCGCGAACGCCGGGCGCGCCGACGATGGCAACTTGCGACAGGTCGGGGTATTGCTTGTGCAGGGCTTTCCAGCCGAGCTTCAACTTCTCCAGCGCGGAAGGGCGAAAGGAAGTGAGCAGCACATCGGCCCTGGCCAGCGCGCGGTGCAGCGCCTTCTGGCCCGCCTCGGTCTTGAGGTCGGCGCTCGATACCTTCACGCCCTCGTGCAGTTGCGCGTAGGCGGCCTTGTTGTAGTGGCCCATCGGGTCGCCGGAGGGCGGCTCGAGCTTGATGCAGCTGGCGCCCATCTGGCGGCAGCGCATCAGCGCCGCCGGGCCGGGCAGGTTGACGGCGAGGCTGAGAACGCGGATGCCCTTGAGGGGCTGGGGTGGTTTAAGCGATGGCGTGGGCATAAGCAATTTGCTATAAATTAAGGAGCTACTCGCGCATGTATCATAAGGGCTTGAGCGCTATTTCTCTTAAATTTATTACAAACGGCGGCTGCGCGCCGACCCGGTCAGTTCGTCTCCATTGGCAGGCCCACGTAGTTTTCGGCCAGCGCGGTGGACGCGGCACGCGAATGCACGAGGTAGTCGAGCTCGGCCTCCTGGATCTTCTGGCCGAACTCGCCCGTGTCGGGAAACTTGTGCATCAGCGAGGTGAACCACCACGAGAAGCGCGCGGCTTTCCAGACGCGGCGCAGGCAGTGGTCGGAGTAGTGGTCGATGCCGACGCTGGACTTCTCCTTATAGAACTCGATCAGCGCCTTTGACAGGTAGCTCACGTCCGAGGTTGCAAGGTTCAGCCCCTTGGCGCCGGTGGGCGGCACGATGTGTGCCGCGTCGCCAGCCAGGAACAGGCGGCCGAAGCGCATCGGCTCCGCCACAAAGCTGCGCAGCGGCGCGATGCTTTTTTCGATGGAAGGGCCGGTGACCAGGTGCTCGGCCGCCTCGGGATCCAGGCGCAGGCGCAGCTCGTTCCAGAAGGCCTCGTCGCTCCAGTTGGCCACCTTCTCGTCCATCGAGCACTGCAGGTAGTAGCGGCTGCGGTGGGTACTGCGCATGCTGCACAGCGCAAAGCCGCGCTGGCTGTTGGCGTAGATCAGCTCGTGCGCCACGGGCGGCGCATCGACCATGATGCCGAGCCAGCCGAACGGGTACACCTTCTCGTAGGTGCGCAAGGCACTGGCCGGCACGCTGGCGCGGCTGACGCCGTGGTAGCCGTCGCAGCCGGCGATGAAGTCGCACTCGATCTCATGCGTCTGGCCGTCCTTCTCGTAGCGCACGGTCGGCCTGGCGCCGTCGAAGTCGTGCACGCTGACGTTGCCGGCCTCATACACCGTGGTGAGGCCCGCGGCCTGGCGCGCATTCATCAGGTCGTGCGTGACCTCGGTCTGGCCATAGACCATGACCTTGCTGCCGCCCGTGAGCTCGCGCATGTCGATGCGGTGGCGCTGGCCCTTGAACAGCAGGTTGATGCCGTCGTGGATCAGGCCCTCCACGTGCATGCGCGCGCCGACACCTGCTTCGTCGAGCAGGTCCATGGTGATCTGCTCGAGCACCCCGGCGCGGATGCGCCCGAGCACGTAGTCGGCGCTTTTGCGCTCCACGATCACGGCGTCCACACCGGCCTTGTGCAGCAACTGGCCGAGCAGCAGGCCCGAGGGACCCGCACCGATGATGGCAACCTGCGTACGCATGATGTATCTCCTTGTCCTTGTTTGAATCCCGCTAGGTTAGGCCGGGCGCTGCCGCTGCGCCAGCCCTCGCGATGGGACAGTGTGCGATGATTGTGATAGTTGCGCGATGATCGCGCAGTCAGCGAGGCACCAGGCATGGACAGCAACACGGGTATCGCCAAGGCGGATTTGATTGAGGGCATGGCCCGCGGCATGGCCGTGCTGGAGAGTTTCAGCACCGAGCGCCAGCGGCTCAACGCCACGCTGGCGGCGCAGCGCGCCGGGATGACACGTGCGGCGGCGCGCCGGCATCTGCTCACGCTCGCGCATCTGGGCTATCTGGAGACCGATGGTAGCTATTTCTGGCTGTCGTCCAAGGTGCTGCGCTTTTCGGGCAGCTACCTGGCATCGGCGCGCCTGCCGCGTGTGCTGCAGCCCACGCTGAACCGGCTGGCCGCGCAGACGGCCGAGTCGTTCTCGGCCGTGGTGCTGGACGGCGAACAGGTGGTGATCGTGGCGCGCAGCGGCTCGACCCGCGTGCTGGCTTACGGCCTGCACCTGGGCGCACGGCTGCCGGCCCACGCGACCTCGACGGGCCGGGTATTGCTGGCCGCCAGGCGCAAAAGCGATTTCAACGCCTGGATGAAGGGCGAAGGGCAGCCCGGGGGCCGCGAGCTGCCGCGCCTGACGTCGCACACGGTGGTGGAGCCGAAGAAATTCCGCGCCCTGATCGAGCAGGTACGCGCCGACGACTACTGCGTGGCCAGCGAGGAGCACGAACTCGGCGTGCATGCGCTCGCAGTGCCGCTGCGCAACATGCAGGGCCGCACCGTGGCGGCACTCAACGTGGTGGCCTCACCGCAGCGGCTGGAGGCGGGCGTGATGCAGCGCGATTTGCTGCCGTTGTTGCTGGAAGCGGCGCGGGAGCTGCGCCCGCTGTTGTAGCTTCGTCATGGCGAGCCGACGAATGAGCCGTTCGTGGGCTACGGGCCGTTCGTGATGAATTCCGAGGCCGAAATCCGGCAGGCGTTTTTCGACTTTCAGAGCGGCCGCATGGGCCGGATCGCGGCCGCGGCTTCTGCTTGAGGGGTCGTTGCGTTAGACCCCGAGGTGCTGGCTCAGCACCTCGGGCCTGGCCAGCAGCTCGGCTGACGTACCGGAGAACGCCACCTGGCCCTTGACCAGGATCACGTTGCGGTCGGTGATCTGGGTGACCTGCTTCCAGTTCTTGTCCACGATCACGCTGCTGAGGCCGCTCTCGCGAATCACGCCACAGATGCGCCAGATTTCGCGCGCGATCAGTGGCGCCAGACCCTCGGTGGCTTCGTCGAGGATCAGCACATCGGGATTGGTCATGAGCGCGCGGCCGATGGTCAGCATCTGCTGCTCGCCGCCCGAGAGCTGCTGGCCGCCGTGGTTCAGCCGCTCCGTCAGGCGCGGAAAGGTGTCGAGCACGCGCTCGTAGGTCCAGTCGCGCTGCCCCTGCGTGCCCGCGCGCGCCGCCATTTTCAAGTTTTCCACCACGCTCAGATTGCCAAAGATGCCGCGGCCTTCGGGCACGTAGGCGATACCGAGCTGCGCAATCTCGTAGGGCGCGCGCCCCATCATCGATCGGCCCATGATCTCGACCGAGCCCGAGCGCGGCTTGACCAGGCCCATCAGGCTTTTGAGCAGAGTGCTCTTGCCCATGCCGTTGCGGCCCATCAGGCCGATGGTTTCTCCGCGCGCCACCGCAAAATCGATGCCGCGCAGGATGTGGCTGGCGCCGTAGTAGGTGTTGAGTTTTTGGGCGTTGATCAGCATCGGTGCCATGTCAATGCTCCTCGCCCAGATAGGCCGCCTGCACACCCGCGTCGGCGCGTATTTCCGCCGGCGTGCCGCTGGCGATCACCTGGCCGTTCACCATGACGGTGAGCCGGTCGGCCAGTGCGAAGACGGCGTCCATGTCGTGCTCGACCAGCAGCATGGCGTGCTCGCGCTTGATGAGCAGCAACAGCGCCACCATGCGTTCGGCCTCCGCCACGCCCATGCCGGCCAGCGGCTCGTCGAGCAGCAGCACCTGCGGCTCGGTGGCCAGCGTCATGGCGATCTCGAGCTGGCGCTGCTCGCCGTGGCTGATGGTGCTGGCCACCGCACGCCGCCGGTCTTTCAAGCCGGAAAGCTCGATAGCCCTTTCGCAGCGTGCATGAGTAGCTACTGATTTCGTAGCGACACGGCGGGTGTCGGAGAACCAGCCGAGCGGGTTCCATGGGCTTTGGGCCTCGCGTGACTGGGCCGCCAGCCGCACGTTGTCCCATACCGTGAAGGGCAGAAAGATATTCGTCTTCTGGTAGCTGCGGCCCAGTCCCTGGTGCGAGATCCGCTCGGGCGCCCAGCCCGTCACGTCCTTGCCACCGATGGACACCGAGCCCGTGGTCGGCGGCAGGTCGCCGGACAGCAGGTGGGTCAATGTCGATTTGCCGGCGCCATTGGGGCCGATCACGGCGTGAATGCGGTTGCGCCACAAATCAATGGAGACGTCGTTGACCGCGGCCAGGCCACCAAAGCGTTTGACGAGGTTGGTGGCGGACAGGAGGACTTCACTCACCGGCGCTCTCCTTGCGCGGGCGCAGGCGTTGAACCAGGCCGAGCAGCCCGCGCGGCGCAAACGTCACGACCAGGACGATGAACAGGCCTATCCACAACTGCCAGTGTTTGCCCAGATTGATACCGCCGACCTGCGGCAGATCCTTGAACACGTTCAGCAGGACCTCGAACGCAAACGCACCGACAATCGCCCCGGCGAAATTGCCCATGCCGCCCAGGATCACCATCATGAGGGCGTCGGCGCTCATGTAAAAACCCATCAGCTCGGGATTCATGTAGCCGGTCTGGCAGCCCCAGAGATAGCCCGCGAGCCCGGCCAGCGCACCGGCCAGCGTAAAGGCCGAGAGCTTGTAGCCAAAGGTGCCGAAGCCCATGGCGCGCATGCGGTGCTCGTTCACGCGAATGCCGGCGAGCGCGCGGCCAAAAGGACTCCACAGCAGGCGGCGCAGGAACACATAGACCAGCAGCATGAGGGCCAGCGTGACGTAGTACATCGTCGCCTTGCTGTCCAGATCGAACGGCACCCAGCCGAAGATGCTGGCATCGGGCTTGAAGTTGATGTACAGCCCGTCGGAGCCGCCCAGCACCTTGTTGTCGAAGAACAGGTAGAACACCATCTGCGCGAATGCCATGGTGACCATGATGAAGTAGATGCCCTGGGTGCGCACCACGAAGAAGCCGATGATGAGCGCCGCCAGGCCCGAGGCCGCCACGGCGGCCGGCAGCGTCCACCACAGGCTGACCGCGGCGCCCGCAGGAGTCAAAAAGGCCAGTGCATAGCCTGCCAGCCCGAAGTAGGCGGCATGACCGAGCGACACCAGGCCGGTGACGCCCTGCAGCAAGTCCAGGCTCATCGCAAAAATCGCCATGATCATCATGCGCGTGACCATCTGCGTATAAAAATCGCTGCCGGCAAACGGGAAGGCGAGCAGCGCTCCCAGACCGAGCGTCAGCGCCACCTGCACGCTTCGCGGCAGAACCTCCAGATTGGCCTTTGGCGCGCTCATGTAGCCCCCACGCTTGCCGCTGCGCGTGCGGCGCTGCCCCCCGAGGGGGCCTTCGTACCTTGGAGCGGTCCTGCGTTACTCATTGCTTGAACAAACCTTGCGGCTTCCACAGCAGCACGGCGGCCATCAGCATGTACACCAGCATGCCCGATATGTGCGGCAGCAGGACCTTGCCGAAGGTGTCCACCAGGCCCACCAGCAGCGCCGCGATCAGCGCACCGCGCACCGAGCCAATGCCGCCAATCACCACTACCACGAAGCACATGATCAGCACCTGCGAGCCCATGTTGGGATAGACGCTGGAAACGGGCGCGGCAATCATGCCTGCCACCGAGGCCAGCGCGACACCCAGCGCAAACACGATCGCGTGGATCAGCTTGATGTTGACGCCCAGCGCCTCGGTCATGTCGCGGTTGAAGGCACCGGCGCGAATCTTCATGCCCAGGCGGGTTTTCGAGATCAGCAAATACAGTCCGATGGCCAGTGCCACGCAGACACCGGAGATGACCAGCCGGTACACGGGGTACGACAGGGTGTCGGTCAGCGGGATGGAGGCAGCGAGGACATCCGGAATCGGCACGCTGTGCACATCGTCACCCCACAGGATGGAGCGCATTTCTTCAAAAATGTAGATCAGGCCAAACGTCAGCAGCACCTGGTCCAGATGGTCGCGCTCGTAAAAGTGGCGAAACAGCAGCCACTCCAGCGCCAGGCCAAAAATGACCGACAACACGGCGCCGCAGGCGATGGCCACAGCGAGGCTGCCCAGCAGGCTGCTGAGCGAATACGCCAGGTAGGCGCCCAGCATGTAAAAGCTGCCGTGCGCGAGGTTGACCACCCCTATGATGCCGAAGATCAGCGTGAGCCCGGCGGCCAGCATGAACAGCAGCAGGCCGTACTGCACGCTGTTGAGGAGCTGGATGAGGAAGGTGGGGAAGTCCATCAGTGAGAAATGAAAACGGCGGATGAGCTCCGCCGTTGATCGGTGCACCGCGCACCAAGCGAGTTTAACGCGGCATCACACCATCTTGCAGCCGGCGCCGCTGTCCGAGAGGGCCTTGGCCGCGACGCCGAGCACCTTGTTTTCGCGGTTCTCGACCACGCGCAGGTAGATGTCCTGCACCGGGTTGTGGGCTTTGCTCATGGTCCACTTGCCGCGCGGGCTGTCGATGGTGGCGGTCTCCATCGCCTTGTAGAACGCAGGCTTGCTGGCCAGATCACCCTTCACAGCGTTCGCGCCATGCACCAGCAGCAGGCCCGTGTCGTAGCCCTGCACCGCGTAAACGTCGGGCTGCGAGCGAAACGCCTTGGCGTACGCCAGACGGAAGGAATGGTTGCGCGGCGTATTCAGGGAATCGCTGTAATGCAGGGTGGTCATGATGCCGTCGGCGGCCGGACCGGCGGCGTCCAGCACGCCTTCGGTCAGGAAGCCCGAGCCGTACAGCGGAATCTTGCCTTTGAGGCCGGCAGCGGCATAGTCCTTCATGAACTTGACGGCACCGCCACCGGCAAAGAAGCAGGCCACCGCGTCGGGTTTGAGCGCGGCAATCTCGGTCAGCAATGCCTGGAACTCGACGTTGGGGAAGGGCAGCCCGAGCTCCTTGACAATGGTGCCGCCGGCCTTGGTGTAGCTTTCCTTGAAGCCGCCAAACGCTTCGTCGCCCGCAGCGTATTTCCAGGTGATCCAGACTGCCTTCTTGTGGCCCCTGTCCATCAACACCTTGCCCAGCGCGAGCGTTGGCTGCGAGTTGGTGAAGCTGGTGCGGAACACATTGGGTGCGCACAGGGCGCGGGTGGCGGCCTCCACGCCGGCGTTGGGGATCAGGCTGAGCACGCCGGACTCGCGTGCCACCTTTTGGATGCCCATCTGCACGCCGGAGTGAACGGTGCCGACCAGCACATCGACCTTGTCGCGCTGCACCAGCTTGTTGGCATTTTCGATGGCCTTGGACGGATCGGACTCGTCATCCACCTTGAAGTATTCAATCTCGCGGCCGCCCAGCTTGCCGCCCTGCTCGTCAATCGCCATGCGAAAGCCGTTTTCGATCGCCACGCCGAGCTGTGCATAGGTGCCCGTGTAGGGCAGCATCAGGCCGACGCGCACCTTGTTGCCTTGCGCGCGGGCGATTGCAGGCAGCAGCAGGCCGGTAGAGGTGGCGCCGATGAGGGCGGCACTTTGGGTTAAAACGAGGCGGCGAGAGGTCATGAAAACTCCTTGGGTCATGCAGCGAAATACGGTGTTTGCATGTTACCGGCCTCAGGCCCCCCAGACCCTAGTGAAAAACCCGAAGTTTAGAGATGAATTGTTGAAGGTTAAATGAAATGCGCCGGCACACGTGAGCCGGACTCACGCCGCTGCGATTGCCCGGGCCAGCCATTCGTGGCACCAGGCGGTGCCCTCGGCCTCTGCCATCGTGCCGCTGCTGGCGTCGTGGCACCAGACCTCACCCACCCGCTGCGCGCCAAGGTCCTGCAGTCGCTCGTCGAATTTCTTGCCGCCGAAGCAGAAGGTCTGCTGGTGGGCGCTGTCGCCCAGCGCGATCACACCGTAGCGGACGTGCCCGAGGTACCGAGGCTGCGCGTCGAGCGACTCGTACAGGGCGCGCGCGTTGTCGGGTACATCACCGGCTCCGTAGGTCGAGGTGCAAATGAGATGGAGCAGCCCTTGTTCGGACGCATCGCCAAAGGCATGGATATCCAGGCCGTCCATCATCAGGACCTCGATCTCGTCCACCAGATCGGCGCAATCCATCTGGATGGCCTGCGCGACGTAGTCGGCGGTGCCCGTCATGGTTCCCACCAGGATTTTGAGTTTCATCAGTCAGTTCTCGAAAGAGGGGGTGGTCATTTGCCCGAGATCAGCTCAGCAGCAGAAAAATCAGCGTCAAGGTGGCCGGCAAGGCCTGCACAAACAGGATTTTTCGTGACGCCGTGGCCGCACCGTACACGCCGGCCACCAACACGCATATGGAAAAAAATACCTTGATCGAGAACCCGGCCTGACCCAGGCTCAAACCCCAGAACAGCCCAGCAGCCAAAAAGCCGTTGTACAGCCCCTGGTTGGCCGCTAGCACCTTCGTCTGCGCGGCGGAGGCAGGCGTCTGGTTGAAGGCCCGGAGCCCCAGCGGCTTGTCCCAGAGGAACATCTCCAGCATGAGGATGTAGACGTGCAGCAAGGCGAGAAGGGCGACGAGGGTATTGGCAATCAAGGTCACTGGATGTTCCTGAAAACGGAGGCGCCGCGTGGGCCGGTGGCGAGTCAGGCGCGATACTACCTGCGGTCACCAGGGCTGTCGATCTCGATGTTCCGGCACCGGTGCGCCGCGCGACCGTAGTGTTTGGTGCTCACCCCACCTTGGCACCTCGCTCGCTGAGCAGTTCGCGCAGCAGCGAGCGGTGGCAATGCGCCTCGTCTTCGCAATAGCAACCCATGGCGAAGTTGGCGTGGTGGGACAGCGCAGCGAGCAGGTCCAGGCTGCGGCTGGCATCCGGCTCGGCCATTTCCGCGCGGTATTTTTTTCTGAAGGCCGCCCACTCGCGAGCGCCACCAGGCTGGTCATGCTGGGTGGCCTGTGCGAACTTCATGGTTTCCACGCTGGGGGCGAGATTGGGGTACCACACGTCATACCAATTCTGCGATGAGAACTCGGCCTTGGGCACGCCGCGCGGTGGTCGCCTGACCGTGCCGATGCGAAGGCCCTCGTCAGCCGTTCTCGGCGTGCCGAGCCGGATGATGCGTGCGGTCATTGCAATCTCCTTCTGGATAACAAGCGTTGGCGGGTACTTTACGTCGTTCGGCTCGCCGCGGTTGTTTTGCACCCGGGCTGATTTTGCGGACCGATACGGCCCTTGTCACACGGCTCTCACGGTAGAATACCCGCTGTCGGGGCGTAGCGCAGCCTGGTAGCGCATCTGGTTTGGGACCAGAGGGTCGAAGGTTCGAATCCTTTCGCCCCGACCATTTATCAATGAAAAAAAGGCTCACTCCGTGGGCCTTTTTTCCATCTGCCCGTAGCTCAGTTGGATAGAGCAACAGCCTTCTAAGCTGTGGGTCGGGGGTTCGATCCCCTCCGGGCAGACCAAATCGGCATATCACCCCGTATCAAGCCGTCTCAAACTCCCCCATGGTTCTCGGTGTTGTCGGTTTTTTCGTCTCACGTCCGGAGCAACTGCTTCAGGCAAGGAAGCGCTCGACCAGCCTGACCCAGTAGCTGGCCCCGATCGGCAGAATCGCGTCGTTGAAGTCGTAGCCGGGGTTGTGCACCATGCAGCCGCCTTCGCCGTCCCCGTTGCCGATCGTGAAGTAGCAGCCCGGCTTTTCTTCGAGCATGAAGGAGAAGTCTTCACTGCCGGTCAGCGGCTCCATGTCGGGGATCAGCGACGCCTCGCCGAAGTGGTCTATCGCGACCTGGCGCGCGAACGCGGTCATGGCCGGATCGTTCTGCAGCGCCGGGTAGCGCCACTGGTAGTCGATTTCGGCGCTGGCGCCCAGTGTTTGCGCCTGTGCCTGCACCAGCGCGGTGATGCGTTCGCGCAACTGGGCGCGCACCTCGGGGCTGTAGGCCCGCACAGTCAGGCGCATCTCGGCTGTATCGGCGATCACGTTGGGCGCATTGCCGGCGTGGATGGCGCCGACGCTGATGACCGCCATCTGCCGTGGATCGACATTGCGCGAGACAATGCTCTGCAGCGCGATGACGATGTACGACGCCACCACCACGGCGTCGATCGACATGTGCGGCGCCGAGCCATGGCCGCCCCGGCCCTTGACCGTGATGATCACAGTGTCGGACGAAGCCATGAAGTTGCCGGCGAGGAAACCGAATTTGCCAGCCGGGAAGCCCGGCATGTTGTGGTACGCGAAGACCGCATCGCACGGAAACTTCTCGAACAGGCCATCCTCGATCATCTTGCGCGCGCCGGCCTGGCCTTCTTCGGCCGGCTGGAAAATCAGGTGCACGGTGCCATCGAAGTCGCTCTGGTGTGCCAGGTGGCGCGCCGCCGCCAGCAGCGTGGCGGTGTGGCCGTCGTGGCCGCAGGCGTGCATCTTGCCGCCGACCGTACTGGCATAGGACAGGCCGGTGGTTTCGTGAATGGGCAGTGCGTCCATATCCGCGCGCACGCCGATCGCCTTGCTGCCATGGCCTTTCGTCAAAGTGGCGACCACGCCCGTCCCGCCCAAGCCGCGATGGATGGCGTAGCCCCAGGCCCGCAGCTTCTCGGTGACGAGATCGCTCGTAGCGAACTCCTCGTAGGCCAGTTCGGGGTGCGCATGGATTCGGTGGCGCAGCGCCAGCATCTCCGGCAGGTTATCGACGATGTCAGGCAAAAGGGCGCTATCAGTGGTCATGTGTGTTCCTCTCGGGTCCGCCGGCGGCGCCACGGAATGCATCGCACGTGCGATACCTGTGCAGGTCTGGCCTCGGGCGAGTCCCACGCATTTTAGATTCTGTCGCGATGTGGGTGGCCGGCCAGCTCTCGGATGGCGCTGCACCGATCGGAGGGCATTTCGCGGAGCACCTCTGCGATTAGCTCCAAGGTTCTAACCGGCTCGATTGGCAGGTGCGCCTATACAACAGTGCTGCCTAAATTTCGTTCTGTTCGCGAGCGGCGCGCCGGATGCCACGGCCCTGTTGGTACACTTTTCCAAACCAGAAAAATGAGGGGGCAATTTGCGTGATCAAGAAGCAGGGGCGAGTCCCGTCCTTGCGGAGTTCTCTTTGCTTTCCTTGTTCAATCTGTTTTTCAAACTCCCGTCTCAAGCGAAGAGGACATCTGATCGTTCTCGCGCCGCCGGTGATTCTGCGGCTCGTCGGTCCGAACATGGGCAACAGGCAGCGGCACGTGCCAGGATGGTTGCCAATCGCGAGCTGGTGTTCAAGATAGTGCGTGATGCGATGCTCCTGTCCGAGGTTCTTTCGGGAAGCTACAAATTCAAGGTTCTCTCGTTGAGCCGAAAAGGCAACAAGTTCGCCGTTTTGATGGATACATCGGCACCCCTGCAGGGCGGCCCAGGTCGGCAAGTGGAAGTCGAATCGCTGGTCATCCGGCTGGCCGAGAGACGGCACGGGATTGTCGTCACGGCCATGTACTGGCGTTCGGTTGACCGCCAAGGTGCGGTTGCTGTGATGCAGGCCCCTCGCACTACCCGCGTGAATTTCGAGACTCGCGATGCGCTTGCCCGCGTGAACGCTGTGGGTCAGTCTGACCTGAGCTCAACGAATTTTGGCGAAATAAATTAACGAACATGAATCCGCAAATACCCTTGCTTCCAGCATTCATGCGAATTACAGCCTGATTTTCGACTCCCTGCGGGGATCGGCTATCGCTTTTGATACTGGGTTGCTCCAAACAATATCTCACGCTCCTTGTCACCGGTAATGGGCCTGCGCAAATCCGCCAGCACCTGCACGCCGCGCATGACGGCCGGGCGCTGTGCGATTTTGTCGAACCAGGCTTTAAGGTGCGGGTAGTCCGCCCAGTCGATGCCCTGGTTTTGCCAGCTGCGCAGCCACGGGAAGATGGCGATGTCGGCGATCGTGTACTGGCTGCCGGCGATGTAGGGGTTCTTGCCCAGCTGTCTGTCCATGACGCCGTAGAGACGTTTGGCTTCATTGGTGTAGCGGTTGATCGCGTATTCCAGTTTTTCGGGCGCGTACGTCCTGAAATGATGAGCCTGACCGAGCATGGGCCCAATGCTGCCCATCTGGAACATCAGCCACTGTAGTACTTCGTATTTCTGGTGATCGCTTTGGGGCAGGAACCTGCCCGTTTTCGCGGCCAGGTACAACAGGATGGCCCCCGACTCGAACAGCGAAATCGGCTTGCCTTCCGGTCCCTGCGGGTCGGTCATCGCCGGGATCTTGTTGTTCGGGCTGATCTTGAGAAAATCCGGCTTGAACTGGTCGCCAGCGCCGATGTTGACTGGGTGCACCCGGTAGGGCAGGCCACATTCTTCCAGCATGATGTGGATCTTGTGGCCGTTGGGTGTTGGCCAGGAGAAAATTTCAATCACGGAGAGACTCCTTTGCAAAGGAGCCATTTTCCTCCCGGCTGCCACCTTGTGCTGGCTCAGGAACGCAGCGAAGGGCCGCCCCGAGCAAGTTCAGCCCCCTCGGGGGCCGGACCGAAGCGTGATGCCTCGGCACGTGCATAGCGCAGGCCCGGCATGGGCTCGCTCCACTGTACAGCTGCGCGCACGGACGCTGCGCGAGCCCAGCGCAGCACACGCAGTGGCAAGCGTGGGGGCTCAACCTCCGCGCGTAATCGGCATCTGGACTTCGCCGTGCACCAGCAGGTGCCTGGCAAACTCCAGCTTGGCGAGCGAGGCGCGGTGCACTTCGTCCGGGCCGTCGGCCAGCCGCAGCGTGCGTTGGTGCGCATAGGCGTAGGCCAGCGGGAAGTCGTCCGACACGCCGCCGCCGCCGTGGGCCTGGATGGCCCAGTCGATGATCTGGCAGGCCATGGTGGGCGCGACGATTTTGATCATCGCGATCTCGGCCTTGGCCACCTTGTTGCCCGCCGTGTCCATCATGTAGGCGGCCTTGAGCGTGAGCAGGCGCGCCTGCTCGATCATGCAGCGGGCCTCGGCCACGCGCTCCTGCCAGACCGACTGGCGGGCAATCTCGCGGCCGAACGCCACGCGCGTGTTCAGGCGCTTGCACATCAGCTCCAGCGCACGCTCGGCCATGCCGATCGAGCGCATGCAGTGGTGAATGCGTCCCGGGCCAAGGCGCCCCTGGGCGATCTCGAAGCCACGGCCCTCGCCCAGCAGCAGGTTGGATGCCGGCACGCGCACGTTCTCCAGCAGCACCTCCATGTGGCCATGCGGCGCATCGTCGTAGCCGAATACCGACAAGGGGCGCAGCACCTTGATGCCGGGCGCATTGGCGGGCACCAGAATCATCGACTGCTGCTCATGGCGTCCGGCATCGGGGTTGGTCTTGCCCATCACGATGTAGATGGCACAGCGTGGGTCGCCGGCACCGGACGACCACCATTTGCGGCCATTGATGAGGTATTCGTCGCCTTCGCGGCGGATGCTGCACTGGATGTTGGTGGCGTCCGATGACGCCACTTCCGGCTCGGTCATCAAGAAGGCCGAGCGGATTTCACCCTTGAGCAGAGGCTCCAGCCAGTGGTCCTTGTTGGCCTCGGAGCCGTAGCGCTCAATGGTTTCCATGTTGCCGGTATCGGGGGCCGAACAGTTGAAGACTTCGGGCGCAAAGGGCACGCGGCCCATGATCTCGCACAGCGGCGCGTATTCGAGGTTGGACAACCCCTCCGGCGCGCGCGGCGAGTGCGGCAAAAACAGGTTCCACAGTCCTGCGGCACGGGCCTTGGGCTTGAGTTCTTCGATGATGGTGGTCGGGATCCAGGCATTGCCCTTGGCCCGGTTTTCGGCAATCTCGCGGATGAACCGGGCTTCATTCGGGTAAATGTGCTCGTCCATGAACTTGAGCAGGCGCGCCTGCATGGCCTTGACTTTGGGGGTGTATTCGAAATCCATAAGGGCTCCTGATGTCTCGGGGTTGAGGTGAATGAATGGTGCTCAGGCTTGCCGGGCAAATTTCCAGGCCATTTGCGCCAGCGGGACGGTGCCGGCGGCTGATTTCGCGGCCTGCGCGCTGGAGGCAGTTCCTGTCTCCACGCGTTTGGCGATGCCTTGCAAAATGGCCGCGAGGCGGAACAGGTTGTAGGCCATGTAGAAGTTCCAGTCGGCCTTGAGCGCCTCGGGGGTGCTCAGCCCGGTGCGTTCGCAATACAGGCGGATGTACTCGTCTTCGGTCGGAATGCCGAGGCTGGCCACATCCAGTCCGCCGATGCCGCGGAATGCGCCCGGTGGAATGTGCCAGGCCATGCAGTGGTAGCTGAAGTCGGCCAGCGGATGGCCCAGGGTGGACAGTTCCCAGTCCAGCACGGCCAGCACGCGCGGCTCGGTGGGGTGGAACATGAGGTTGTCGAGCCGGAAGTCGCCGTGCACGATGCTGACTTTGCTTGCATCCAGCGCACTGGCAGGCATGTGCGCGGGCAGCCATTGCATCAACTGGTCCATCTCGGGAATCGGCTGCGTGATGGAGGCCACGTATTGCTTGCTCCAGCGACCGATCTGGCGTTCAAAGTAATTGCCGGGTTTGCCATAGTTGGCGAGGCCGCGCTCGGCATATTTAACCTTGTGCAGCGCCGCGATGACGCGGTTCATTTCGTTGTAGATGGCGCCGCGCCCGGCCCGGTCCATGTCGGGCAGGGCTTGGTCCCACAACACGCGGCCCTGCATGAACTCCATGATGTAGAACGCCCGGCCGATGACGGACTCGTCCTCGCACAGGCAGTACATGCGCGGCACCGGCACATCGGTGCCCTGCAGGCCGCTCATCACGGCAAACTCGCGCTCCACCGCATGAGCCGACGGCAGCAGCTTGGCGACGGGTCCGGGTTTGGCGCGCATCACGTAGCTTTGTCCGGGCGTGATCAGTTTGTAGGTGGGATTGGACTGGCCGCCCTTGAACATCTCAACGCTCAAGGGGCCCGCAAATCCGTCCAGATTTTTATCAAGCCAGGCAGTCAGGGCCGCCACATCGAACAGATGCTGGTCAGAAACAGAACGGGTGCCGACGAAATGATCAAAGTCGCTCATGATGGGAGTTTTATGGTTTCAGTTGTCTGCATCAACGATGCGCATGAGCGCATCGCGGTTTCGGATCGTCAATCCAGCCGGCTCGATGCGAATGGCTTCCTCGCGCTCCATGGCCTTGAGTTCCTGGTTGACCCGCTGGCGCGAGGCTCCCAGCAACTGGGCCAGTTCTTCCTGCGCCAGATGCAGGCCGATACGCACTTCGCTGCTGTCCGACAGGCTCGGCACGCCATAGCTGCGCACCAGATGCAGCAACTGCTTGGCCAGACGGGCGCGCAGGGGCAGTGTGTTGAGGTCTTCGACCAGGCCATACAGCTGGCGAATGCGGCGGGCATGCAGGCGCAGCATGGCTTCGTAGAGTTCCACATGCGCCGCGAGAATCTTCTTGAAATCGGTTTTGGCCACGCACAGGATGGTGGTCTCGCCATGCGCATAGGCATCGTGGGTGCGCCGGTCTCCGTCGAAAATCGAGACATCGCCAAACCAGATGCCTGGCTCCACGTAGGTCAGGGTGATCTGCTTGCCCGAGATGGAAGTCGAACTGACTCTGACGGCACCCCGGGCACAGGCAATCCATTCCTCCGGCGGATCGCCGCGCGCAGCGATCAGCTCGCCATCCTTGTAACGTTTGACGTAGGCGCATCGAAGAATGTCGTGTCGTAGCGATGGAGAAAGTGATGAAAACCAGCGACCGGAATTGATCGCTTCACGTTCTTCGATGGTAAGAATGGGGTCGTCCATAACCTGTCTTTTGGGTGACTGATAACGCCTCCATTGTCGCGTGCGGGACCAGGCGCCCGCATTGGGGATGTCACCTGAGTGTCTGCCTTATTCAAGGCCGAGGCAAATGCCGGCGGCTATTCGAAGCGTGGCGTCTGCTTGCTTAAAAAGGCGGCGATCCCGATCCCGGCATTGGCGTGGTGCAGGTTCCGTACAAAGTGATCGCGCTCGGCTGCAAGCTGGCCGCTCAAAGTGTTGTGCGACGCCTCATTGACCAGCTCCTTGATGCTCGCCAGCGCATTCGGTGCCCGGGCGTTCAGGCTCGCGGCGAGCGCCAGGGCCTCGGTCAGTGCGCCGCCCGCATCGGCCAGCCGATTCACCACGCCCAGCTCATGCAGGCGCTGCGCGCTGATCCGTTCACCGCACATCATCAGCTCGGTGACCAGTTGACGGGGCAGGGCGCGGGCGAGGCTCCAGCTGCCGCCGCCGTCGGGCGACAGGGCGATGTTGCTGTACGCCATCACGAATACCGCGTTGGTGGCGGCGACGAGGAAATCGCAAGCCAGTGCCAGCGAGAACCCGGCGCCTGCTGCCGCACCTTCCACTGCCGCGATCACCGGCTTCGGGAAAGCGCGGATGGCCTCGATCCAGCTGTGCAAACCTTCGATGCTTTGCGCCTGGCAGTCCGGCGGCTGTTGCCGGTTGGCCAGCAGGCGCTGCAGATTGCCGCCCGCACTGAAGATCGCTCCTTCACCCACGACGACGACGCTGCGCACATCCGTGCTGGACTCCGCCACATTCAGAGCCTCGACGCCTGCGGCATAGATATCCGGCCCCAGCGCATTGCGATGCTCCGGATTGCTCAGTGTGAGCACCATGGTCTGGCCATGGCTGGTGCTTTTGAGTTCAGCGGGCATGATTTATTTGGTTGGTTGAGGACAGAGCTGAAGATCTGTCCCGCAAGGTATCACGGTTCCTCATGCAGCAGGCTCAGGCCAATCGCGCCGCGGCGCCGCAGCCACGGGCTGGGACGATAGCGCGGATCGCCATAGACGGTCTGCATGTTAAACAGCACCTCCAGCACATTGGCGGGGCCGTAGCGATCGCCCATGGCCAGCGGCCCCAGGGGATAACCCAGGCCCAGCGTCACGGCGGTCTCCAGGTCTTTGGGCGAGCAGATGCGCTGCTGGCACATATCGGCCGCGATGTTGATGATGGTGGCGACGACGCGCTGCGTCACAAAGCCACCGCTGTCGCGGATCACACTGACCGCCTTGCCGTCGCGGGCGAACAGGGCATGGGCCGCATCACGCATGTCGCTGCGCGTGGCCGGATTGGTGGCCAGCACGCGGCGTTTGGTCGTGGCGTCGTCCACCAGCATGTCGATGCCGATGGTGCGCGCAGGGTCGAGTCGTTCGACCACGGCAACGGTGGTGACATCGAACCCCAGAGGTGCGACCAACGTCAGCGCGGCGGGCGACGGCGATGCGCCGGTTTCAATCGAAGCCCCAAGGGATTTCAGCAACGCGAGCAGTTCCGCGCGACGGGCCGCGCGCGGCGACACCCACACTGGCGGCATTTCATCCACTTGCGCAACCGCAGGTTCGGGGCTGATTTGGGCTACGCCGTCCACATAGCGATAAAAACCCTCGCCGACCTTCTTGCCGACGACGCCGGCGGCCAGCCGCTGGGCCGTGATCACACTGGGGCGGTAGCGCGGTTCCTCGTAGTACTGCTGGTAGATGGACTCCATCACCGGATGCGAAACGTCCAGCGCCGTCAGATCCATCAACTCGAACGGCCCGAGTTTGAAGCCGACCTGGTCTCTCAAGATGCGGTCAATGGTGACGAAATCGGCCACGCCTTCGCCTACGATGCGCAGGGCTTCGGTGCCATAGCCGCGCCCCGCGTGATTCACGATGAAGCCGGGGGTATCCTGGGCCTGCACGGCGGTGTGGCCCATCTGCTTCGCATAGGCTGCCAGGTTGGCGCAGATGGCGGGATCGGTTTTGAGTCCGGCAACGGCCTCGACCACCTTCATCAGGGGCACCGGGTTGAAAAAATGATAGCCCGCAAACTGCTGCGGGCGCTTCAACCCTGCCGCAATGGCGGTGACGGACAGCGATGACGTATTGGTGGCCAGCACCGCGCCCGGACGCACCAGACTCTCAAGCTCCGAGAACAGCGCTTTCTTGATGTCCAGCCGCTCGACTACCGCCTCGATGATCAGGTCGCAGTCGGACAGCGACTGCAGCGAATCCGTCGCCAGCAAGCGGGCTTTCTGGCCGACAACCTGGGCCGCATCCATGCGGCCCTTTTCCTGCAGCTTGTCCCACTGCGCGAAGACCGCGTCGCGCGCCTTGGCGACGGCCCCGGGCTGGGTGTCAAACAGCTTGACGGTGCTTCCGGCTTGCGCCGCGATCTGGGCGATGCCCCGACCCATGGCCCCGGCGCCCACTATTCCCACATTTGCATAGACAGGTTTCATTCGGGACATTATCACGCAGCACGTAGCGTGGCGGTATGTCAGAATTCTTGTTACCTGATGGGTCCGACTGTGAATATCCGTAACTTTGCCGCTGGCGGCGCCCTGTTGCTTGCTGCGTTGAGCGGCCGTGCGCTCACCGTGGACGCCGTGCGGGGGGCCGCGCTGGTCGGTCAGCCACTTGACGTTTCCGTGCCGGTGGCACTTGAAGCGGGCGAAGACGCCTCTTCCCTGTGCTTTGATGGCAATGTTTTATATGCCAATACCCGGCTGGCGCCCAGCCGGGTCAGCATTGCGCCGCAGGCGGCATCGGCTCGCCAGGATGTCATCGTTCGGATCCGCTCGACGGTCGCGGTGGACGAGCCCGTGGTGACGGTGAATCTGCGCGTGGGATGTGCCGGGGCCGTGACGCGGCGCTACGTTTTGCTGGCGGATGCACCGAACGTCGCCATGGTGGCTCCGGCGCCGCTTGCCACGCTGAGCCCATTGCAGAGCAGCGGCGGCAGTGCATCTTCCGGCCTGAATCCCGACTCGGGCCCGACTTCACCGGGCATCGGCCAGACCGTCGCCACGCAAAGTCCGAAGGCAGCCTCGGGTGCCCGGCGCATCGCACGCTCACACACCCGCCGTTCGCCGCGGCGCCGTGTCGCAAATGCCACTGTCTCGCCCAAGGCGGCCACGCCGACGGCCGGCAAGCTCGCGCGCGAAGAGATCGCCTCCAAGGCACGGCTCAAACTGGACCTGCTGGCAGAACCTTCCCCTGATCTCAGGATTTCCAGTGTGCTGCAAACGCCTCCTGCCGAGAATGACCCCAAACGCGCAGAAGCGGCCGCCATGTGGCGCACCCTGAATGTCCAGCCGCAGGATGCATTGCAAGATGCGCTAAGAATGCGGGCGCTGGAGGCCGACATGAACACGCTGCGCGCCCAGAGCCTGAAAAACCAGGCCAGTCTGCTGGATCTCAGCACTCAACTGCAAAGGGCCGCAGACCGGCGGTTCAGTAACGCGCTGGTGTACGCGTTGCTGGCCTTGCTGGCGGCAGCAGTCGGTGTGGCGGCCTACCTTGGGTGGCAGATGCGTCGGGCGCGAGGCCCGGGCCGTCGATCCTGGCGGGGCGATGACCGTGGTTTGGCGGCTCATGACGGAGATGCATTGGGCCCCCTTGGCGCCACCATTGTGAGTCCGCTCAGCGAGCAATTTCCCCAAACTCCTTCTCGTGGGAGTGGCCGGTTCGGTGGCAGCCAGCAGATGGCGGGGCGCGTTGCAAAGTCAGGGGATGACGACCCTCTCAAACATCTCCCTGCCAGGCCGTCCCCGGACTTCTCTCCCAGCATGGCGCCGGCGGCGCGGGCGGTGAATGCCGAAGAACTGTTCGATATCCAGCAGCAGGCCGATTTTTTTGTCTCCCTGGGCCAGCACGAGCAGGCCATCGAGTTGCTGAGGCAGCACATCGGCGACAACGCCGGCACCAGTCCGCTGGCCTACCTTGACCTGCTCGGCATCTACCACAGGTTCGATCTCAGGGACGACTACGAGCGCCTGCGCGTGGACTTCACCCGGGCCTTCAACGTGCAGGTGCCGCCGTTTGGCGCATTCAGCGATGCCAGCAAAGGGCTGGCTTGAGGCGTACCCGGCCGCGTTGTCCCGCATAGAAGCGCTCTGGCCCTCCATTCAGGTTCTTGACGTCATTGAAGCTTCGATTTTTCGTCGGCCTGGCACCAGCGACGCTGAAGGGGAACCGTTTGATCCGGAGGCTTACCGCGAATTGCTGCTGCTGTTCTCGATTGCCAGGGAGGTGGCTGTTTCAACGGGCGCCGACAAGCACCTGGAGGCCCCCCGTGCCACCGCGATGTTGCCTGACACCATGCCTCCCTTGACACCGCCGCCGCCGTCTCCCCGATTGGGGCTCGATATTGATTTGAGCGACCCCTCCGGCCCTTGAGACCCCGAGGTGCCGCCAAAGGTGTCCGGGGTTCTGCCGGCAGGGAGGTCGTTATCGACGCACCTGTAGCGCGCCGGGGTTGACGATGTTGGTGGGCGTGCCCTTGATGTAGTTGACGACATTGTCGAAGGCCGCGCTGAAGTACATCTCGTAGCTGCTTTGCTCCACATAGCCGATGTGTGGCGTGCAGATGCAGTTTTCCAGGCGCAGGAGGGCATGACCCTGCAGCGGCGGCTCGGTCTCGTACACATCCACGGCCGCCATACCGGGACGGCCGCGGTTGAGCGCGCAGATCAGCGCGTCCGGCTCGATCAACTCGGCCCGGGCCGTGTTCACGAACAGGGCGGTGGGCCGCATGCGTGACAAATCGTCGAGGGTGACGATACCGTTGGTCTGGTCATTGAGCCGCAGGTGCACTGACAAGATATCGGCGCTGGAGAAGAATTCTTCGCGGCTACCCGCTGCCAGCAGCCCATCGCTGACGGCCTTGCTGCGCGAGGCCTCGCTACCCCAGACCATCACGTGCATGCCGAAGCATTTGCCGTAACCGGCAATGATGCGTCCGATCTTGCCGTAGCCCCAGATGCCCAGGGTCTTGCCATGCAGCACGCTGCCGATGCCGAAGTTCGGCGGCATCGAGGCGGTCTTGAGTCCCGATTGCTGCCAGGCGCCGTGCTTGAGATTGGAAATGTACTGCGGCAGGCGGCGCATCGCCGCCATGATGAGCGCCCACGTCAGCTCGGCCGGCGCCAGCGGCGAGCCCACGCCTTCGGCAATGGCGATGCCCCGCTCGGTGCATGCCGCGACGTCGATATGGCGGCCGACCTTGCCGGTTTGGGCAATCAGCTTGAGCTTTGGCAATTTTTCGATGAGTTGCCGGCTGAACTGGGTGCGCTCGCGGATCAGGACGATCACGTCGGCATCCTTGAGTCGAACCGCGAGCTGGCCCATGCCCTTCACGGTGTTAGTAAAAACCTTGGCAGAGTAGGCGTCAAGTTTGCTGGCACACTGCAGTTTGCGAACCGCGTCCTGGTAATCGTCAAGAATCACAATGTTCATAGCGCCATTGTGCCTTGGCTCCAGGCGTGCCGGCTCACAGCTGCCCAGCGCCTCACACCGCTGGCTGCATACCTTTCCATTCGTTACCAGGACCCATCACCATGTCAATTTCCATGTCATCTGCCAGCCTGCCGGTCTTTACCACCATGCTGGGCAACCTGAGTCATTTGCTGGACAAGGCACAAGCGTGTGCCGATGCAAAAAAATTCGACGCTTCGATCCTGATGCAGTACCGGCTGGCCCCCGACATGCTGCCTTTTACGCGGCAAGTCCTGATCGCCTGCGACACCGCAAAAAATGGCGTTGCCAGGCTGGCCGGGATGGAAGCGCCGAAGTTTGAAGATTTTGAATCCACCATCCCCGAGCTGAAGGCGCGAATTCAAAAGACGCTGGACTACCTGGCTACGGTGCCTGCCGGCGCGCTGGATGGAACGGAAGACAAGGACTTTACGTTCCCGGTCGGGCGCGATGCCACCCACACCATGAAGGGTGAGGCCTACCTTACGCGCTGGGTTTTGCCGAACCTGTTCTTCCACGTGACCACCGCCTATGACATCCTGCGGCATAACGGGGTGGAGATTGGCAAGCGCGATTATTTGCTGGGCGCAAAGGCCTGAGGCTCAGTGCAGGGTTGCTTCCCCGGCGGCCAGCCGTTCCAGTTCGGCGCATACATCCGCCATGCGGCCAGAGATGACCATCCGCCCGGCACTGGCCGGCGCTGCACTCGCGTCCACCACACGCAATACGCGCAGCGGCCTGTGCGTGCCTGTATTCGAATGATTTCGGCCTGAAGCCCTTGTGACATGGGCATGAGCAGCTATTGAGCTAATAGCACCTTGATAAGGCCGGGCATCCGCCGCCGGCTGGTGCGCCCAAGTGTTGCGGGGGATACCCGGCATCAGCCAGTTGATGGCGTTGTGAAGCGGTGCGAAGAGCCTGGAGGCTGTGAACAATGCGAGTCCCATGTGAAACCTTTCAATCAAAAAAGAGGGTCGAACACAGACAGGATTGCTTGAAACATCGCCACGCCAGGGTTGTGATCTGCTGCAGTACGGCAGCCATCAAACGCCCGTCACCTGGAGCGGCAACTTGAACCTACATGAGCATGGTGTTGCGGATCAGCCCCACAGCCAGGCCCTCGATTTCGAACGGCTCGCCGGGCTCGACGATGATGGTCTGGAAGTCGGGGTTCTCGGCGTGCAGCTCGATCAGGTGCTTGTTGCGCCGAAAGCGCTTGACCGTGACTTCGTCGCCCAGCCGTGCCACCACGATCTGGCCATTCTTGGCGTCTTTGGTGGCTTGCACGGCCAGCAGGTCGCCGTCCATGATGCCGGCGTCGCGCATGGACATGCCGCGCACCTTGAGCAGGTAGTCGGGCTTGCGCTGGAACAGGCTGCTTTCCACGTAGTAGGTCTGGTCCACATGCTCCTGCGCGAGAATCGGGGCGCCGGCCGCCACCCGCCCGACCAGCGGCAGGGCGAGTTGGGCCAGGCTTTGCAAGGGGAGGGAGAACTGCTTGAAGCGCGATTCGTTGATGGAGCGCAGCGCGTCGCTTTTGAGGCGGATGCCGCGCGAGGTGCCGCTGACGAGTTCGATCACGCCTTTGCGGGCCAGCGCCTGCAGATGCTCTTCGGCCGCATTGGCGGACTTGAAACCGAGCTCGGCGGCGATTTCGGCACGTGTGGGCGGCGCACCGGTGCGCGCAATGGCGCTCTGGATCAGGTCCAGAATCTGCTGCTGGCGGGCGGTGAGCTTGGGTGGGAACGGCGGCAGGTCGATCATGATGACTCCTTGGACTGCGCTTGAAACAGGGCCCGGATGGCGATTACTGTTTTAATACCCAGTAACTGTATTTTTAACCAGTTTTTGAAAGTTTGCAAGTCATGGCACAACAAATCGACAAAAAAATCGTGGTGCTGGGCACGGGCGGCACGATTGCCGGCACGGCGGACAGCGCCGCCGACAACATCGGCTACACGGCTGCACAGGTCGGCGTGGCGCAGTTGCTGGAGGCCATTCCGGCACTGTCCTCAGTCTTCGCCGGGCGTGCGCTGATCACCGAACAGGTGGCGCAGATCGACAGCAAGGACATGAGTTTTGCCGTCTGGCAGCAGTTGGCCAGCCGCGTGGCGCACTGGCTGGCACAGCCCGAAGTGCAGGGCATCGTCATCACCCATGGCACCGATACGCTGGAGGAGACCGCGTACTTCCTGCAGGCCGTCCTCAATCCAGCCAAGCCGGTGGTGCTGACCTGCGCCATGCGCCCGGCCACGTCCGTTGCGCCCGACGGGCCGCAGAATGTGCTGGACGCGGTGGCGGTGGCCATGCACGCCGGCGCGCGCGGCGTGGTGGCCGTCTGTGCGGGCACCCTCCACAGCGCGTTCGACGTGCAAAAAGTGCATCCCTACCGGATCAATGCCTTCAACTCGGGTGATGCCGGGCCGCTCGGGTATGTGGAGGAGGGTGCGCTGCGTTTGCTACGAAATTGGCCCGAAGCCCTTGTCGGGTCACAACAGCATGCTATTGAAAATATAGTAAACACCATGGACTGGCCGCGCGTCGAGATCGTCATGAACTACGCCGGCGCCAGTGGCGCCGTGGTGGAGGCGCTGGTGGCGCAGGGCGTGCAGGGCCTGGTCGTGGCCGCCACCGGCAACGGCACGCTGCACCACGATCTGGAGGCTGCGCTGCTCAAAGCCCAGCGCGCCGGTGTCAAGGTAGTGCGCGCCAGCCGCTGCCCCAACGGCCGGGTGCTGGGCCAGCCGGGTGATGCCATTCCCGATTCGCAGGGTCTGTCCGCCGCGAAGGCCCGCGTGGCGCTGATGCTGGCGCTGATGCCCGCTTGACTGAGGGTGCCGCAGCGCGAACGCAGCGTGCGATCAGCTCGCCAGCGCCGCAAGCGCCCGCGCCGTGATGTCTTCCACACTGCCGGTGCCGCTGATGGCACGGTATTTGGGCGCAGCGGCGGGCTCGGCTTTGGCCCAGCCGGCGTAGTAGTCCACCAGCGGCCGGGTCTGCGCGCTGTACACCTCGAGCCGCTTCTTCACGGTCTCTTCCTTGTCGTCGTCGCGCTGGATCAAAGGCTCACCGGTCACGTCATCCTTGCCGGCCACCTTGGGCGGATTGAACTTGACGTGGTAAGTGCGGCCCGAGGCCGGATGCGAGCGGCGCCCGCTCATGCGTTCGATGATGGCGTCAAAGGGCACGTCGATTTCCAGCACGTAGTCGAGCTTGACGCCCGCCGCCTTCATCGCGTCGGCCTGCGGAATGGTGCGCGGAAAGCCGTCGAACAGAAAGCCGTTGGCGCAGTCGCTCTGGGCGATACGCTCCTTCACCAGTCCGATGATGATGTCGTCGCTGACCAGCGCACCCGAGTCCATCACGGCCTTGGCCTGCAGCCCCAGCGGCGTGCCGGCCTTGACCGCGGCGCGCAGCATGTCGCCGGTGGAGATTTGCGGAATACCGTATTTTTGGCAGATGAACGTGGCCTGCGTGCCTTTGCCCGCACCGGGGGCGCCTAACAGAATCAGTCTCATGAATCTCCTCGAATTTGGTAAACCCAGGTGGCATCGCTGGGATCTGGAACCTGCAACGGATCCCGCGACGCTTCATTGGCGGCAAGAATAGCACGCAGGAGCTTCAGACTGGCTTACGCCGCGCCGATGCTAACGCAGCGAAGGGCCGCCCCGAGCAAGTTCGGCCCCCACGGGGGGCAGCGCAACACACGAAGTGGCAAGCGTGGGGGCTCTACGCCGCAAACAGTTTGCGCACGCGCTCCAGATCTTGCGGCGTATCGACGCCCGGGCCGGGGGCATGCTGCGTCACGTGCACGGCAATGCGGTAGCCGTGCCACAGGGCGCGCAGTTGCTCCAGCGCCTCGGCGTCTTCGATCGGCGCTGCCGCCAGCCTGGGGAACTCGCGCAGAAAGCCGGCGCGGTAGCCGTAGATGCCGATATGCCGCAGCGGCGCCACCGGCGGCAGCTGCGTGACGCCTTGCGCGGCGCCATCGCGCCACCACGGGATCGGGGCGCGGCTGAAGTACAGCGCCAGCCCTTGGGCGTCCAGCACGACCTTGACCACATTCGGGTTGACAAAATCCGCCAGCGTATCGATGGCATGCGCCGCCGTGCTCATGGCAGCCTCGGGGCGCTGCAGCAGCAGTTCGGCCACGGCATCGATCAGCAACGGCTCGATCAGGGGTTCGTCGCCCTGCACATTGACCACGATATCGTCGTCCGGCAAACCGAGCAGATCACAGGCTTCGGCCAGCCGGTCGCTGCCCGAAGGGTGGTCGGCGCGGGTCAACACCGCCTCGACGCCATGGGCCCGGCAGGCAGCAACGATCCGCGCGCTGTCGCCCGCCACCACCACGCGTACCGCCGGCATGCCGCCCCTGCCTGCCGTGCCGGACTGCAGGGCGCGCTGCGCCACCCGCACGACCATCGGCACGCCGCCGAGGTCGGCCAGCGGCTTGTTCGGCAACCGGGTGGAGGCCAGCCGGGCCGGAATGAGAACAGTGAAGCTCATGCGCGCACGTCCCGCCTCATTCAACCAGCGGTGTGCGCTTGGGCAGCTTTTCCAGTTCGTCGTCGCTCAAGGTGCGGGCCTCGTCCTCCAGCAGGACCGGAATGCCGTCGCGCACCGGATAGGCGAGCCGGGCGCTGCGCGAGATCAGTTCGTGGTGCGCACGGTCGTAGTCGAGCGGGCCCTTGGTCACGGGGCAGACCAGCAGTTCAAGAAGTTTGATGTCCATGGGCGGGTGTCTCAGGTGGCTGTGTGCGGTGATGATAGCTTTGCGTCCAGCAGCGCATCGACGGCCGCGAGAAAGGCCGGCTCGGGCGCAAATTGCAATGGCACGGCCAGTGCAGCGGGATGGCCGCGCCACAGTTTGAGTGCATCTTTTTCGGTGCAAATCAGGGTGTAGCCCTTGTCGGGTGCAGGCATCCAGCTATCAAAATCGTAGTGATCGGGCAACGCGACGGTGTGCGTCAGAGTCAGGCCGCGTTCGCGCAGCATGCTGAAAAACCCCTCGGGCCGCGCGATGGCCGCCACAGCGAGCAGCGACTGGCCCTGCAACTGCGCCAGGGGCAGCCGCGTGCCGTCCTGCCGGATGGCGAAATCTGCCAGTGCGCGCTTTGAGGTGAAGCCGGCAAAGGCGGGGTGCGCTCCGCTGTGCAGTACCAGATCGACCGGGCGCGGCCAGTGTTCGCGCAGCGGGCCTGCAGGCAGCAGGAAACCGTTGCCGACGCCGCGGTCGTCAAACACGCAAATCTCGATGTCGCGCCGGAGCGCGTAGTGCTGCAGGCCGTCGTCGCTGACGATCACCTGGGTGGCAGGGTAGGCCGCGAGCAGCGCACGGGCCGCGTCAACGCGCCGGCGTGCTACAAAAACAGGAGCGTCTGTAGCACGCCGGATCAGGGCGGGCTCGTCACCCACTTCCGAGGCCAGGCTGTCGCTTTGAACCTCGCGGCAATCGGTCGTCTGCCGTCCGTAGCCGCGCGAGATCACACCGACGACAAGTCCACGCGCCTGCCAGTGGCGCACCAGCGCCATGACGACCGGCGTTTTGCCGGCGCCGCCCGCCACCACGTTGCCGACGACCACAACCACCGGCAGATGTGCGCCGGCGCGGTGCGTCTTGAAGAGGCCAGTCCGGTACAGCGCGCGCCGCGCCGCGCTCAACACGCCGAAAACCAGGGAGACCGGCCACAGCAGCCAGGCCAGCGCGCCGCGTCGCGTCCAGGCCCGCAGCAATGCATCGCGCATCGCGCTACTTCGCGCCTGCCTTGGCCGAGGACTGGGTGGCAAAGGTGATCTGGTTCAGTCCGCTGCGCCGCGCCGCTTCCATCACGGTGATGACCGACTGGTGCGTGGCGCTGGCGTCCGCGCTGATGATGACCACGCTGTCCTTGCCGGCCTGCGCCGCGTCGGTCAGCGCCGCCGCGATGGCCTCGACGCTGCGGCCCGCGATCGGCGTCTTGTTGACCATGTAGCGCCCATCGCTGCTCACGGCCACGATGACTTCCTTGTTGTAGTCGCGCTGCGCCTCGGTGTCCGCCACCGGCAGCCTGAGCTGCATTTCGGTGAACTTGCTGTAGGTGGTGGTGAGCATCAGGAAGATCAGGATCACCAGCAGCACGTCGATGAACGGAATCAGGTTGATCTCGGGCTCGTCCCGCGATTTGGGCCGGAAGTTCATGGCGGGATCCCTCTACCGGCGCAAGGTCGCCAGATGCCGCACAAACCGCTCGGCTGCGAGCTCCAGCGTCAGCAGGTATTCGTCCACGCGGCCGCGGAAGTAGCGCCAGAAAATCAGCGATGGGATCGCGATGATCAGCCCGAACGCCGTGTTGTACAGCGCCACCGCGATGCCATGCGCGAGTTGCGCCGGGTTGCCGACGCCCGCCGCGCCACCAACGGCCGAGCCGAGGCCGCCGGGCGACTGCGAACCGAAGATCTCGATCATGCCGATCACGGTGCCCAGCAGTCCCAGCAGCGGCGCGGCCGAGGCGATGGTGGCGAGCGCGCTCAGGTACTTCTCCAGCCGGTGCGCGACGGCGCGGCCGGCCCCCTCCAGCGTGGCGCGCAGGTCAGCCTCGCTGCAGCGCGGGTCGATGTTGAGTGCGCGCAGGCCGCTGGCCAGGATTTCACCGAGCGCCGAGTTCTGCTCGAGCTGCGTCACCACGTCGGGCGTCGGCACGGAGGTGCGCGAGACCGAAATGGCTTCGTCGAGTAGCCGGGGCGGTGCAATCCTGGCGGTTTTCAGACTGGCAAAGCGTTCGATGACGAGGGCCAGCGCCACGATGGAGGCGGCAACGAGCGGCCAGATCGGCCAGCCGGCGGCTTGTATGATGGACAGCAAATGGAGTCTCCGCTCTGGAATAGGGCGCGTGGGTAGCGCTGGAAAAGTACGTGGGTGCGGGATGGGATTATGGCCCACCGTTCCAGGATTTTGGAGAATCAGTCGATGATGAATGCTTCGCGCAAGGCCCTGCGCCGGGCCGGCCCCTCGGCCCTTCTTCGGGCCTGGTTCGTGTGCGCGCTGCTGCTCATGGCGGGCGCCGCCGTGGCGGGCGGCCTCGAAGCGGTCAGCCCCTCCGTCTTGCGCACCCGGTACGCGGCGCTGGGCCCCCAACTGGCCAATAACCAGTTCAACGGACCGCTGTACCTGGACTCGGTCGAGACCTCGCAGCAAAGCGAGGGCGACATCTATGCCGTGGTCGATTACCCGTTTGCCACGGTCAGCAATGCGCTGAACAGCCCCGAGCACTGGTGCGACGTGCTGATCCTGCACCTGAACACCAAATACTGCCGCGCGAAGACCCTGGGCGCGGCGACCCAACTGGACCTGAGGGTCGGCAAGAAGTTTGATCAGCCAGTGGCCGACGCCTCCGAACTGGTGTTTGCCTATCGCGCAGTCACAGTTACACCGGAATATTTAGATATCGAGCTCGATGCACCGTCGGGCCCGTTCGGCACGAGCAACTACCGCATCCTGCTCGAGGCCGTATCCATCGAGGGCGGCCACACCTTCCTGCATCTGGGCTACGCCTTCGGTTACGGCGCTGTGAGCCGTATGGCTTTGCAGGTCTACCTGGCGACCGTGGGCCGCGGCAAGGTGGGCTTCACGACCTTGGGCGCGCCCCAGGCCGGGAGCCAGCCAACCTACATCGGCGGCATGCGCGGCCTGGTGGAGCGCAACACCATGCGCTACTACCTGGCCATCGACGCCTACCTGGGGGCGCTGTCGGCTTCGCCGGCGAATCAGCTGGAAAAGAGGTTGCAGAGCTGGTTCGCAGCCACTGAAAAATACCCCCGCCAGCTGCACGAGATGGACCGGGCGGCCTATCTGGAGATGAAACGCAGCGAATACCGGCGCCAGCAATCGCCACCTTGACGGCGGCTCACAGCATGTTTTCGGAAATCAGGTCGAGATTTTGCGTCAACCGGGCATGCACATACGACGTTACACTGCTTGGGATATGCGTAACAGTCCGTTGGGTTGTTACAACAGGTCTTTATATATCGCTTTTCGGTACATTAAGACTTGGTAGTATTCAAGGCCAATTCCCTTAACCCTCTGGAGAATCCTGTATGAAAAAAATCATTTTGCCTCTGAGTATCGCCCTGGCCCAAATGCTGGCCGTGAGCGCTTTTGCCCAAACCAAGGGTGGCGAAGCCGACCCAACGGGCGCCAAGGCGGCTCCGTCTGCCCCGGCGACCCCCGCCGAGAAGGCCGCTGCCAGAACCGATCGCAAGACTGAAGGCGCTGCTGCCGCGAAGAGCGAAACGCCGCAAGAGGGTATGCCCCAGAGCGCCGGCACTGCGCACAAGACCACCAAAGCACAGCGTAAGGCGGCCCACGCCAAGCGCAAGGCTGCTGCTGCTGCTGCAGTCAAGAGTGGCGAAATCCAGGCTGTACCTGGCCAGAAATAATCTGCCTGAAGACGCACTCGCTGCACAAAGGCGGACCCACTCGGGTCCGTTTTTTTTTTGGGGGGGGGTGCCCGTCAACAGGGCTCGGTGATGCAATAGGGGAGGCCGTGGAAGACGGACGTCAATCCTTTTGATTGTTGCGACAGGTCTTCCTATACTGGTGCACGGGGGGTTATGCAGAATTTGCAGTAACCGCGATCAATTTCGTTCAACCATCCACACAGGAGCCGGTATGAAAAAAATCATGTTGACGCTGGGCATCGCCCTGGCCCAGATGCTGGTGGTGAGTGCTTTTGCCCAGACCAAGGGCGGCGAAGCCGACTCTGCCGGCTCCATGGCGGCTCCCTCTGCCCCGGCGACCCCGGCCGAGAAGGCTGCGGCCAAAGCGGAACGCAAGGCTGGAGGCGCTGCCGCTGCCAAGAACGAGATGCCGCAAGAAGGCTCCGACAAGAGCGCCGGGACCGCCCGCAAGTTTACCAAAGCTGAGCGTGCGCAAGCCCGTGCAAAGCGCAAGGCCGAGACTGCCGAAGCCATCAAGAAAGGCGAAATCCAGTCCGGCGAGAAGTACTGACGACAGATTCGCTGCAACCCGGCGGACCCACTCGGGTCCGTTTTTTTGATGGGCTTATGTCCCGACCCCTACGCGCAGCAGGTCAGCGGGGCAGCCAAGCCGCCCCTGCACCGACTTTCTCCATGCCCCGATAATGCGGGACCGTGACGAGCCCGAAAAACCAACAGAAATTGTGGATAACTTTGTTGAGAAGTAGGCTCGCACCTTGTCACAAGCCGCGCCAGCGCATGAATGTGACAAAACGCTTACATTTTGAGCGGAAGAAATTTCAATGAAATCAATCGCTTGCACCATAACATCAGCGTTTGCGTCTGGGTTGGGTGCTTTATCCGGTATGGTGCCGGCCTCTGTGGAGGGTTGTCGCTTGCCGTCGCCGGGGTCAAGCCGTGCCTGAGGTACCCGCCCCAGCCCTGGCGCCGCGAATCTGGCAGGTTGGCGCGCTGTGCCGCGCCGTTGCTGATGCGCTGGACGCCCGCTTCAACCCGGTCGCGGTGCGCGGCGAGATTTCGAATTTTTCACGCGCAGCCAGCGGCCATTGCTACTTCTCGCTCAAGGACGAAACCGGCCAGATCCGTTGCGCCATGTTCCGGCGCGCCGCTGGCCTGCTCGACTTTGCACCGCGCGATGGGGAGCTGGTCGAGTTGCGCGGGCGCCTGGGCGTGTACGAGCAGCGCGGCGACCTGCAATTGATCGTGGAGAGCATGAGTCGGGCCGGGCAGGGCGCGTTGTTCGAGCAGTTTCTCAAACTCAAGGCCAGGCTGGAGCAGGAGGGCTTGTTCGATGCCGCCCGCAAACGCGAACTGCCCGCCATGCCGCGCGGCATCGGCATCGTCACGTCGCTGGGCGCCGCCGCGCTGCACGACGTGGTGACCGCGCTCAGGCGGCGCGTGCCGCACATCCCGGTGGTGCTCTCGCCCGCGCTGGTGCAGGGTGCCGGCGCGCCGGCGGATCTGGTACGGGCGCTATCAAATTTGTATCAGCTCACGCCCGCCAGACAAGGGCTAACAGCCGATTTGGCTTCAAGGAAAGGCGCGACGCAGAGTCCTTGCATCGACGTGATCCTGCTGGTGCGCGGCGGTGGTTCGATGGAAGACTTGTGGGCGTTCAACGACGAGCAGCTGGCGCGCACCATCGTGCAAAGCCCGGTGCCACTCGTCAGCGGCGTTGGCCATGAGACCGATTTCACGATCGCCGACTTCTGTGCCGATCTGCGCGCGCCCACGCCGACCGCCGCCGCCGAGCTGGTGGCGCAGCCGCGCGAGGTCTGGCTCGGGGCGCTGGCGCTGGCGGGGGAGCGGCTGCACGACGCGCTGCTGCGGCAGGTCGACAGCCAGAGCCAGCGCGTCGATCTGGCGGCCTCCAGGCTTGGCCGGCCATCCGCGTTGCTGGCTCGCCAGCAGCTGCGTTTGGGCCATCAGGCGCAGCGCCTGCGCTACGGCGCACTATCGAATTTGCAGCATAAAGCGTCCCTTGTACAAGGGCTGGAGGCCAATTTCCCTGAAAAGGTGCGGCGCGCGGCGGCCGCCGCGCAGGAGCGGCTGGCGCGCGCGCGTTTGCGCCTCGAGCTGCTCGATCCGCGGCTGGTCCTGCAGCGCGGCTATGCCTGGCTGGCGGACCTGGAGGGCAGCGCCATCACCCGCGCGAGCCAGACCCACATCGGCCAGGCGCTGCGTGCCACCCTTGCGGATGGCGAGGTTGATCTCACGGTATCGCCGCAACGCCTCATTTAATTCCTACAATCAACAATCCCGACAACAAACCACGAGGAAAGAAATCATGGAACACAAGCTGCCTGCACTGCCTTACGCGATCGACGCGCTGGCCCCCAGTTACTCCAAGGAAACCATGGAGTACCACTACGGCAAGCACCACAATGCCTATGTGGTGAACCTCAACAACCTGCAAAAGGGCACCGAATTCGAGAACATGGCGCTGGAAGACATTGTCAAAAAATCCAGCGGCGGCATCTACAACAACTCCGCGCAAATCTGGAACCACACCTTTTTCTGGAATTGCATGAAGCCCAATGGCGGCGGCGAGCCGTCCGGCGCGCTGGCCAAAGCCATTGCCGCAAAGTGGGGCACCTACGCCGCGTTCAAGGAAGCATTCGTGAAGTCGGCGGGCGCCAATTTTGGCTCCGGCTGGACCTGGCTGGTGAAGAAGGCCGATGGCTCGGTGGATATCGTCAACATGGGTGCCGCGGGTACGCCGCTGACCACGGCCGACAAGGCGCTGCTGACCGTGGACGTGTGGGAGCACGCCTACTACATCGATTACCGCAACCTGCGCCCGAAATACGTGGAAACCTTCCTCGACAAGCTGGTGAACTGGAGCTTTGCTGAGAAGAACTTCGGCTGAGGCGACCCTCACGCATGAAAAAGCCGGCGCGAGCCGGCTTTTTTGCCTTTAGTGCGGGTATCGCGACGCCTCGCTTGCGAAAAGAACGCGCCAGGCGGCAGGGTGACGGGCGTCAATGCCCCTCGAACGGTTTGCCGCCCAGCTTGAAACCGGCCTTGATCGCTCTTTTGGCAAACCAGCCCTGATTCATTTCCAGCACGTAACGCACGGGCCTGGTCGAGCAGTGCGAGTCGGTGGTCTGCGGCGCCATGTCGGCCAGGTTCACGATGGTGCCGTCATCCGCCACAAACGCAGCTGTCAGCGGCAAGATGGTGTTCTTCATCCAGAAGCATTGAATGGTCGGTACGTCAAACACAAACAGCATGCCCTCGGGCTGGGGCATCTGCTTGCGAAACATCAACCCGAATTCGCGCTGCTCGGGGGTCTGGGCCAGCTGGACGTCGATCTGGTACATGTCGGCTGTCAGCTTGATGCGCGGCAGCTCCAATTGCGGGCTGCCCTGGGCGTTCGCCGTGCCTGCCAGCAAGGCGAGGCCGATGACGAGGACGGATAACGACGCGGAGCGCAAATTCATGGCGTTCATCTTCGAAGGGCGGGCTCAAACGCAAAAATGCCCGCTGCTGCGGGCATTCTCGCGCAAAGTCAAAAGGACTTATTCAGTCTTGGGAGCAGCGGCTTTCGCAGCCTTCTTGGCTTTATGGGCCTTCCTGGCTTTGTGGGCCTTTTTGGTGGCCTTGGCAGGAGCGGCAGCGGCTGGCGTGGCAGCAGGTGCTTCGGCAGCGGCGGGAGCCGCAGGCGCAGCAGCGGGAGCGGCAGGCGCTTGTGCATAGGCACCAACAGCAAACAGACCAGCGATCAGGGCGCCGAGGATTTTGTTCATTTGAGAATTCCTTGAGGTAACGTTATGGTGAAGCTCCCTCCCAGTAATCGGAAGGCTCTTCTGTAACGGGGCCGCTTTGCGCTTGGTTGACAGAGGCGACAGAAATTTTTAAAGCTAAAATCCGCACGTTCCACTCGAATAGCAAAAGCGGCCGAATCAGGCCAGTCACCACCGGAGAAGTTTCCCCATGTATCAGCACATCAAGGTGCCCGCCGAGGGCCAGAAAATTACCGTCAACGCCGACATGTCCCTGAATGTGCCTGACCAGCCCGTGATCCCCTTTATCGAGGGCGACGGCACGGGCGCCGATATCACACCGGTGATGCTGAAAGTGGTGGATGCAGCGGTCGCCAAGGCCTACGGCGGCAAGAAAAAAATCCACTGGATGGAGGTCTATGCCGGTGAAAAGTCCACCCAGGTGTATGGCCCCGACGTCTGGCTGCCGGATGAGACCCTGGAGGCGGTGCGCGACTATGTGGTGTCCATCAAGGGTCCGCTGACCACGCCCGTGGGTGGCGGCATCCGCTCGCTGAATGTGGCGCTGCGCCAGCAACTGGACCTGTACGTGTGCCTGCGCCCGATCCAGTACTTCAAGGGTGTGCCCTCGCCGGTGAAGGAGCCCGAAAAAACCAACATGGTGATCTTCCGCGAGAACTCGGAAGACATCTACGCCGGCATCGAGTTCGAAGCCGAGTCCGACAAGGCCAAAAAGCTCATCAAGTTCCTGCAGGACGAAATGGGCGTCAAGAAAATCCGCTTCCCGAACACATCCGGCATCGGCATCAAGCCGGTGTCGCGCGAAGGCACCGAGCGTCTGGTGCGCAAGGCGATCCAGTACGCGATCGACAACGACAAGCCCAGCGTGACCATCGTGCACAAGGGCAACATCATGAAGTTCACCGAAGGCGGTTTCCGCGACTGGGCCTATGGCCTGGCGGCGAAGGAATTCGGTGCCCAGCTGATCGACGGCGGTCCGTGGATGAAGTTCAAGAACCCCAAGACGGGCAAGGACATCACGGTCAAGGACAGCATTGCCGATGCTTTCTTGCAGCAAATCCTGCTGCGCCCGGCCGAATACTCGGTGATCGCCACGCTCAACCTGAACGGCGACTACGTGTCCGACGCGCTGGCTGCGCAAGTCGGCGGCATTGGCATCGCTCCCGGCGCGAACCTGAGCGACACCATTGCCATGTTCGAGGCCACGCACGGCACGGCGCCCAAGTACGCCGGCAAGGATTATGTGAACCCGGGCTCCGAAATCCTCTCGGCCGAGATGATGCTGCGCCACATGGGCTGGACGGCCGCGGCCGACCTGATCATCAGCTCGATGGAAAAGTCAATTCTGAGCAAAAAGGTCACCTACGACTTCGCCCGCCTGATGGACGGCGCCACGCAGGTCAGCTGCTCCGGCTTTGGCCAGGTCATGATCGATCACATGTAAAGTTTGTACTGGCGCAGGCAGCCCACAGCCGCCCTGCACCGAATCACCGCCCCGCAGCGCCCTCTGCGGGGCGGTTTCGTTTTTCGGGCTTGAATGTGGCCCGGGCGTCACCAATTTACCCTCGTGGTGCAGTGCGGCAGCCTGCCCGATAGAATGATTCCATGGCAACCAAAATCCCCTCCAAACCCCCTGCGCCGAGGACTCAGCCGCCCGACGGGGAGAATGGCGACTCGGTCGTTCTGGAGCGGCGCACCCAGAAGGTCAAGCCCCCCCACATGCACCAGGTGGTGATGCTCAATGACGACTACACCCCGATGGAGTTCGTGGTGGTGGTGATCCAGGAGTTTTTCAACAAGGACCGCGAGACCGCGACGCAGATCATGCTCAAGATCCACCTGGACGGCCGGGGGGTGTGCGGCGTGTATTCGAGGGACGTGGCGGCCACCAAGGTCGACCAGGTCATGGACGCCGCCAACAAGGCCGGGCATCCGCTGCAATGTATCAGCGAGCCTGTTGAATAAATTACACAAGCGTCCATATAGAGTTCATCATTACAGCAAGGCAAAAAGGAAATCACATGATTGCCCAGGAATTGGAAGTCAGCTTGCACATGGCCTTCGTGGAGGCCAGGCAGCAGCGCCACGAGTTCATCACCGTGGAGCACCTGTTGCTCGCCTTGCTCGATAACCCCAGCGCTGCCGAGGTGCTGCGGGCCTGCTCGGCCAACATCGACGACTTGCGCAAGTCGCTCGCCAACTTCATCAAGGACAACACGCCGCAGGTGGCGGGTGCCGACGATGTCGATACACAGCCCACGCTGGGCTTCCAGCGTGTGATCCAGCGTGCCATCATGCACGTGCAGTCCACGGGCAACGGCAAGAAGGAAGTCACCGGCGCCAACGTGCTGGTCGCCATCTTCGGCGAGAAAGACTCGCACGCCGTGTACTACCTGCACCAGCAGGGCGTCACAAGGCTGGACGTGGTGAACTTCATCGCGCACGGCATCAAGAAGAGCGATCCGCCCGAGCCCGCCAAGAGCAGCGAATCGGCCGCCCAGGAAGGCGAAGAGGGCGGCGAGCGCAACGACAAGGCCTCGCCGCTGGAGCAGTACACGCAGAACCTGAACCAGCTCGCCAAGGACGGCAAGATCGATCCATTGATCGGCCGCGAGTACGAGGTCGAGCGCGTGATCCAGATCCTGTGCCGCCGGCGCAAGAACAACCCGCTGCTGGTGGGTGAGGCCGGTGTCGGCAAGACCGCGATCGCCGAAGGCCTGGCCTGGCGCATCACGCAAAAGGATGTGCCGGAAATCCTCGCCGAGTCGAACGTCTACTCGCTCGACATGGGCGCGCTGCTGGCCGGTACCAAATACCGCGGGGACTTTGAGCAGCGTCTCAAGGGCGTGCTGAAAAGCCTCAAGGACAAGCCCAATGCGATCCTGTTCATCGACGAGATCCACACCCTGATCGGGGCCGGCGCGGCCTCGGGCGGCACGCTGGACGCGTCCAACCTGCTCAAGCCCGCGCTGAGTTCGGGTCAGATCAAGTGCATTGGCGCCACCACATTCACCGAGTATCGGGGGATTTTTGAGAAGGACGCTGCGCTGTCACGGCGCTTCCAGAAGGTGGATGTGGTGGAGCCCACCGTCGCTGAAACCGTGGAAATCCTCAAAGGCCTGAAATCGCGCTTTGAAGAGCACCACAGCGTCAAGTACGCCGTGGCGGCCCTGCAGGCTGCGGCCGAGCTGAGCGCCAAGTACATCAACGACCGGCATCTGCCCGACAAGGCGATCGACGTGATCGACGAGGCCGGCGCGGCGCAACGCATCCTGCCCGCCAACAAGCGCAAGAAGACGATCACCAAGACCGAAGTCGAGGAGATCGTGGCCAAGATCGCGCGCATTCCGCCGGCCAATGTGTCGAACGACGACCGCGGCAAACTCAAGACGCTGGAGCGCGACCTCAAGAGCGTGGTGTTCGGCCAGGACAAGGCACTGGACGTATTGGCCAGTGCCGTCAAGATGGCGCGCTCGGGCCTGGGCAAGGGCGACAAGCCGATCGGCTCGTTCCTGTTCTCCGGCCCCACGGGCGTCGGCAAGACCGAAGCGGCCAAGCAGCTCGCCTACATCATGGGCATCGAGCTGATCCGCTTCGACATGTCGGAGTACATGGAGCGCCACGCCGTGAGCCGCCTGATCGGCGCGCCGCCGGGCTACGTCGGCTTTGACCAGGGCGGGCTGCTGACCGAGGCCGTCACCAAGAAGCCGCACGCGGTGCTGCTGCTTGACGAGATCGAGAAGGCGCACCCGGACATCTTCAACGTGCTGCTGCAGGTGATGGACCATGGCACGCTGACCGACAACAACGGGCGCAAGGCCGACTTCCGCAACATCATCATCATCATGACGACGAATGCGGGCGCCGAAACCATGAACAAGGCGATGATCGGCTTCACCACCCATCGCGAAGCGGGCGACGAGATGGCGGATATCAAGCGCCTGTTCACGCCTGAGTTCCGGAACCGGCTGGACGCCACGGTGAGCTTCAAGGCGCTGGACGAGACCGTGATCCTGCGCGTGGTCGACAAGTTCCTGCTGCAACTCGAGACGCAGCTGGCCGAGAAGAAGGTGGAAGTCACCTTCACCGACGCGCTGCGCAAGTACCTGGGCAAGAAGGGGTTCGATCCGCTGATGGGCGCGCGCCCGATGCAGCGCCTGATCCAGGACACGATCCGCCGCGCGCTGGCCGACGAGTTGCTGTTCGGTCGCCTGATGGAGGGCGGACGCCTGACGGTGGACATGAAGGTGACCACCGACGACAAGGGTGTCGAGAACGGCGAGGTGGTGCTCGACATCCAGCCGCTGCCCAAGAAGGAAGGCCGCGCCAAACCGGAGTCGGAAGAAGCGACCACCGGCTGATACTGCCTGCGGCAAAATGCAAAGGGTCGACAGCGTCAAGCTGCCGACCCTTTGCTATTTTAATAATAGCTAGATGCCGATATCCAGTAAGGTCTAAAGGCCTATTTCATCCATAAAACTCTCGGGTGACCATGCACACCTTTCTCTGGCACGACTACGAAACCTTCGGCACCCAGGTGCGGCGCGACCGGCCGGCCCAGTTTGCGGCCATCCGCACCGACGCCGATCTCAACGAGATCGGCGAACCGCTGATGCTGTACTGCCAGCCGGCGCCCGATTTCCTGCCCGACCCGCAGTCGTGCCTGATCACCGGCATCACGCCGCAGCTGTGCCTGGCGCGCGGCGTGCCGGAGCACCAGTTTGCCGCGCAGATCGAGCAGGCGCTGGCCGAGCCCGGCACGATTGGCGTGGGCTACAACACCATCCGCTTCGATGACGAGATCACGCGTTTCATGTTCTGGCGCAACCTGATCGATCCGTATGCGCGCGAATGGCAAAACGAGTGCGGGCGCTGGGACCTGTTAGATGTGGTGCGAACCGCGTACGCGCTGCGCCCGGACGGCATCCATTGGCCCAAAAATGCGCAGGGCGGCGCCAGCTTCAAGCTCACCGACCTGACGGCCGCCAATGGGCTCATCCACGAGGCAGCGCACGACGCGCTGTCCGACGTGCGCGCCACTATCGCGCTGGCGCGGCTGCTTCGGACGGCTAACCCCAATCTTTTTGAATTTTGCTTGAGGCTACACAAAAAGGACCGTGTCGCTAAAGAGTTGGGCTTGCCCACTAGCCAACAAACAGCGCGACCGTTTTTGCACGTGTCGGGTATGTTCCCGGCCGAGCGTGGCTGTCTCGCCGTCATGTGGCCGCTGGCCAACCACCCGACCAATAAAAATGAGTTGCTGGCATGGGACCTGGCGCGTAACCCAAGCGAGCTGCCGTTACTGGACGTCGCCACGCTGCGCCAGCGTTTGTTCAGCAAGTCGATTGATTTGCCTGAGGGCGTGCAGCGCCTGCCACTGAAGTCGGTTCACCTAAATAAGTCGCCCATGGTGATACGCACGCTTGAAAGATTGTCACCTGAGATGGCGGCCAAGTGGGGCATAGACATTGACGCTGCGCTTGCCAATGCCGAAATAGCCCGTGGCTTGCCCGACATGAGCGCGATCTGGCAGGAAGTCTTCCGCCGCCCCCCGGAGCCCACACCCGATGTGGACGAGGATTTGTACGGCGGCTTCGTCGGCAACAACGACCGGCGCAAGCTCACGCAGCTGCGCAGCCTCTCCCCGGAGAAACTGGCCTCTGCCCGCACCGGTTTTGACGACCCGCGGCTGGAGGAACTGCTGTTTCGCTACCGCGCGCGCAACTTTCCCGCCACCTTGTCAGACGACGAGGCCCGGCGCTGGGAAGAACACCGCGCGGCCCGCCTGTTCGAAGGCGAGGGCGGTGCGCGCACGGTGGAGCAGCTGTTCACCGAGGTCGATCAGTTGTCGGAAGCGGCCGACGAGCGCGGCGAAGAGATCCTGGGCGCGCTGTACGACTATACCGAGAGCATCGCGCCCTCGCGCTGAGGCCACTGATGTGTCCGGGCGCCCGATGACAATGACGATAACGACGACCGATCTGGCCGATTTCGCGCAGCGCCACCGGCGGCTGTTCGTGCTGACCGGCGCGGGCTGCAGCACGGATTCCGGCATCCCGGACTACCGAGATGCCAATGGCGACTGGAAGCGCGCCGCGCCCGTGACCTGGCAGGCCTTCATGGGCGAGGAGGCCACACGCCAGCGCTACTGGGCGCGCAGCCTGATCGGCTGGCGCGTGATGGGCCAGGCCCGGCCCAGCCTGGCGCACCACGCACTGGCCCGGCTGGAGGCTGCCGGGCGCGTGGAGCTGCTGCTCACGCAGAACGTGGACGGCCTGCACCGTGCCGCCGGCAGCCGGCGCGTGATCGACCTGCACGGGCGCATCGACAGCGTGCGCTGCATGGCCTGCGAAGCCCGCAGCCCGCGCGCGGCGCTGCAGGCCGAACTGCTGCGCCGCAACCCCGAATGGGCCGCGCTGGATGCGACGGCCGCGCCCGACGGCGACGCCGACCTCGAAGCCCGCGACTTCTCGGGTTTTGACATTCCCGCGTGCGCCCACTGCGGCGGCCTGCTCAAGCCCGACGTGGTCTTCTTCGGCGAGAACGTGCCGCGCGAGCGCGTCGAAGGGGCGCTGGGCGCATTGGCACAGGCCGACGCCGTGCTGGTGGCCGGCTCCTCGCTGATGGTGTATTCGGGCTTTCGTTTCGTGCAGGCGGCCGTGGCGGCCGGCAAGCCCGTGGCCGCCGTGAATCTGGGGCGCACGCGGGCGGATGAGCTGCTGACGCTCAAACTGGAGCAGCCTGTGGGTGAGGCGCTGGACTCGCTCGCCAGCGCCTTGGGCGAACGCTCTTAACCCGCCAGGCCCACAAACACGTTCTGCACGTCGTCGTTGGCGTCGATGGCCGCCAGGAAGGCTTCCACCTCTTCCAGCTCCGCGGCGCCCAGGCTCGCGGGGTCGATCGGGTTCTTCGGCCGGTAGCCGAGCTTGGCGGACAAGACGCTGAAACCGTGGGCGGGCAGGGCGCGGCTCACCAGATCGAGATCGGTGGGGTCGGTCAGGAACAGCGTGGTGCCGTCTTCCTCGCCCGGCTCGAAGTCCTGGGCGCCCGCTTCAATCGCGGCCAGTTCGGGATCGGCGCCCGCCGTGGCAGGTTCTGCTTCGATCATGCCCACATGGTCGAAATCCCAGGACACCGAGCCCGACGTGCCCAGCTGGCCTTTGCGGAACAGCACGCGCATCTCGGGTGCGGTGCGGTTCAGGTTGTCGCTCAAGCATTCGACCATCACGGGCACACGGTGCGGCGCAAAGCCCTCGTACATCACGTGCTCAAACTGCACCGCCTCGCCCGTGAGCCCGGCGCCCTTCTTGATGGCCCGGTCCAGGGTTTCCTTGGGCATGGACACCTTGCGTGCCTGCTCCACGACCAGCCGCAGGCGCGAATTCAGGGCCGGATCGGCGCCGCCGCGCGCCGCCACCATGATGTCCTTGGCCAGTCGCCCGAACAGCTTGCCCCTGGCATCCGCGGCCTGTGCCTTGCCTTTTGCTTTCCACTGCGCGCCCATGTGTGAGGTTCCTTGATGTTTTGCCGCATTGCTGCGTGAACCCTGCAGTTTATGCCAGGGGCCAGCGGCTCCTACAATCCTCCCCTTACTCAAAACACCCACCATGCCAACCACCGACGCCGAAGACGGAACAGAAAAAATTCAGGAACCGCGCCTGTGGCGCGACAACGGCTGGACCGCGCGCGTCATCAAGAACGAAGACGACGACGGCTGGGCCGTGGCCATGACGCTGCAAGGCCACGCGGAGCCGGCCCTGGTCGGGCCGTGGACCATGGGGCGCGACAAGAAAAACCCCAAGCCGCTGGATGTACCGGCGTTCAACACCCTGGTCAAGACCGCCGCTGAATTCGTGCGGCGGCATGAGCAGCAACTGCACGCCACGCTGCACCAGCAGATCGCCATCACGCACAACACCGAGCGCCTGAACATCTCGCTCGACATCGAACCCGACGAAGAGAATCCGTCCGCGCTGCTCCGCGCCCTGGATGCCTCTGGCGAGCTGCTGGCGGAAATCCGCGTGGCGCCTTCTTTCAAGCTGACCCGGGCCAGCGCAAGCGCCTGGGCCGAGGCCGGTTTCAGCGCGGATGCCGTGCGCAGGGCGTAGCGTGAGTGGAACCATGAAAGTCGCTGTCATGGGTGCCGGTGCCGTGGGCTGCTACTACGGCGGCATGCTGGCGCGCGCCGGCCACGACGTGGTGCTGATCGCCCGGCCCCCGCACGTGCAGTCCATCCACCGCGACGGCCTGCGCATGGAAACGCGCAGCTTCGACGAGCACGTCCGCCTGGCTGCCAGCGCCGAGGCCGGCGCGGTGCAGGGCGCCCACCTGATCCTGTTCTGCGTCAAGTCCACCGACACCGAATCGGCCGGCGTCCAGATGCGGCCGCACCTGCCGGCCGACGCCCTGGTGCTGTGTCTGCAAAACGGCGTGGACAATGCCGACCGGCTGCGCGCAGTGCTGCCGCAACACGCAGTGGCTGCGGCAGTGGTGTACGTGGCCACCGAGATCGCCGGCCCCGGCCATGTCAGGCATCACGGCCGCGGCGAGCTGGTGATCGAGCCCGCCCGTTCCGGCTCGTTTTCCAGCCAAGCCGTGGCGCGAGCGCTGATCGCCGCCGGCGTGCCCACCGAGGTCTCCGGCAATGTGCGCGGCGCGCTGTGGGCCAAGCTCATCCTCAACTGCGCCTACAACGCCGTCTCGGCCATCGCCCAGCTGCCCTACGGCAAGACCGTGCAGGGCGAGGGCGTGAAAGACGTGATGCGCGACGTGGTGGCCGAATGCCTGGCCGTGGCCCAGGCCGAGGGCGTGCAGGTGCCCGGCGACGCGGTGGCGGCGGTAGACACGCTTGCCGGCAGCATGCCCAGCCAGTTTTCATCCACCGCGCAAGACCTGGCGCGCGGCAAGCACAGCGAGATCGACTATCTCAACGGGCTTGTGGTGCGGCGCGGCGAGGCGCTGGGGATTGCGACGCCGGCGAACCGGGTGCTGTGGGCGTTGGTGAAGTTGATGGAATCAAAGCACGCGCAGGCTTAAAGCAGCGTCTTCGTGCGCCCTGAAGAGCAGGCCCAAGCGCCGTTCGCTTCAAGACTCCGGGCTGCCCAGCAGTTTTGAGATGACCCGCCAGTGCTGCGGCTCGACCGGCGTGATGGACAGGCGGTTGCCCTTGCGCAGTACCACCAGGTCTTCAAGCGCCTCATGGGCGCGCAGCTCGGGCAGCGCGAGGTTGCGCGTCTTGCGCAGCACCTGCACGTCCACCAGCAGCCAGCGCGGCTCCTCGGGTTTCGATTTGGCATCAAAGTAAGGCGACGTCGGGTCGAACTGGGTCGGGTCAGGGTAGGGCGTGGACGCCACCTGCGCAATGCCCACGATGCCAGGCTCCGCACAACTGGAGTGGTAGAACAGCACGCCATCGCCCACGCGCATTCCATCGCGCATGAAGTTGCGCGCCTGGTAGTTGCGCACGCCGACCCAGGGCACCGTGGCGTTGGGGGCCGCCAGCGCGTCATCTACCGAGCATTCCCCGGGTTCGGATTTCATGAGCCAGTAGCTTGTCATGGGGTTTGCCTCATTAACTGGTTTTTGACGGGGGTAGAGCCTGGCGGGAACAAAACGCCTGCTGTGCCGGGCTCCCATTTCGGGTATTTCAGCATGATTTGCGCATACAGCGCCGAGTTCACGAAGGCGGACAACCAGGTCTGCAATGGCGCCCAGCACTGTGCGGCGAACCAGCGGCTGTCGGTCTGCGCGAACTGGCGCACAAACGGTGCCAGCGCCATGTCGGCCAATGCCGCACGCTCACCGAACAGATAGCGGGTGGTGTGGAGCTGCGCGTCGAGCCGGTCCAGATAGGCCGCGGCCTGCGCCCTGTGTGTCAGCGCCGCAGCGCCGTCCGCATCTTCATGGCGGCCGGCGTATTTGTAGCGGTCCAGGTGGTATTTGAAGCCGTCATCGAATTCGGCGACCAGCGCCAGCATGGTTTCAAGATCCGCCCGTTCGGGCCGCAACCACTGGCCCGGATCGTTGCGCCGCAAGGCCCACAGCATAATCTCCAGGCTCTGCTCGATGACCCGGCCGTCGTCAATCACCAGGACCGGCACGGTGGCCTTGGGCGAGGCCTGCAGCAGCTCCGGGGGCTTGTCGCGCAAAACGACTTCGCGCAGTTCGCAGGCTTGTGCGCTCACCGCCAGCGCGAGGCGCGCACGCATGGCGTAGGGGCAGCGGCGGAAGGAATACAAAACGGTTGTCAAGGGTGTCGCCACGAGCGTTGCATTTCACAGAGAAATTAAAAGAATTCGTCTCCAGCCATTGACTGACGTACACAGACAGCTATTGTTCTTGTAGCGAGCACGCGCCTTGTCCGAATTGCCGCCGCAGCGTTTCGAGGTCTGCGAGGCTTTTCATGGCGCGCGTCTTTGCGGCCTATTTGGTCCCGAAGATGCGGTCGCCCGCGTCACCCAGGCCGGGCAGGATGTAGCCGTGCTCGTTGAGCTGGCGGTCGATCGCGGCGGTGTAGATCGGCACGTCCGGGTGCGCCCTGTGCAGCGCGGCGATGCCTTCGGGGCAGGTCAGCAGGCAGACGAATTTGATCGACTTCGGGTTCAGTTCCTTCAGCCGCTCGACGGCGGCGATGGCCGAATTGCCGGTGGCCAGCATGGGGTCGACGATCACGATGTCGCGCTCTTGCATGTCTTGCGGCATCTTGAAGTAATACTCCACGGCCGTCAGCGTCTTCGGGTCGCGGTACAGGCCCACGTGTCCCACGCGCGCGCCGGGCACCACGTTCAGCATGCCTTCCAGAATGCCGTTGCCGGCGCGCAGGATCGAGACGAACACCAGCTTCTTGCCGTCGATCACGCGCGCGGTCATGGTCTCCAGCGGGGTCTCGATCTGCACGTCCTGCATCGGCATGTCGCGCGTGACCTCGTAGGCCATCAGGCTGCTGATCTCGCCCAGCAGACGGCGGAAGGTGTTGGTGGACGCTTCCTTTTTTCGCATCAGCGTCAGCTTGTGCTGCACCAGCGGGTGATCGATCAGGTGCACATTGGCGGGCAGGGTGGTCATGGGGTCTCTTCTTCCTTTTTTTCAAAAAACGGTTCCGTCGCTCTCGATCGCGAGGGGTGGCGTGCCGCCGCGCAGGCGCTGCGCCAGCACACGGCCGGCGGCCCAGGTGCCGCCCTCGAGCACGCAAGCCAGCGGCATCTGCGATTCACTCAATCCTAGCTGCTCGCGCACCAGCGGTGCCAGTTCGTCCAGCAGGGCAACCGTCAGGGCGCGCCATTCGACGACGAATTCATCGCCGGCGCGGTGCGTCTGGGTGGCCAGCGCCGCGTCCTTCAGGCGCAGCACGCCGGCGTCCAGCAGCAGGCCGCCGTTGCGGTATTCGGGCAGGCCCGTGAGCGCATCGAGGCCGGTGACGGCGACGCCGGCCCACTCGAACGGCTCCAGCAGCGAATAGGTCAGCCACTGCGAGAGCTTGTGAAAGGGCATCCAGCCATCCGAGAGACCTTCGCCGCGCACGGCGGAATGTCGCCAGCAATCGCCGAGCGCTATGGATTCAATAGCGTTGTGTGTAGGCCAGATGGGAGCCAGGGCCGCTAAAAGTGTGGAAAGAATGCGGCTGGCCGGCACCGTGGGAGCGCCCTCGGTTGTATCTACGCCATCGTCGGTCTGCCCGGGCGCCGTGAGGTAATCGAACAGGCGCCCGGGTCGGCACAAGCCTCCCGCACCGCCAAAAATCCGGGGCTGATCGGCAATCACCTCGCCCAGGCGGCGCAGCAGCGCGGCGCGCCCGTCCAGCCCCACCATCGGGTTGTCGACACTGACCTGAAACGCGGCGCCGAGCTGCCGCGCGGTCAGCGCCATCAAGCCCGGCGCGTCGGCCTGGCAGCGCTGCGTCGGCTTGCTCGAAAACAGGCCCTTGCTGAAGGCGTTGAAACTCGCCACGCCCAGGCCTTCCGAGCGCGTCAGGCGCTGCCCGGAGCGCGGATCGAGGTAATGCCAGTCGGCCCCGGCCCCGGCGTCGAGCAGCACGCTGACGACGGCCAGATCGATCTGCGCGCGCGCGTGCCGCGGCGGCGATACCTTGCCCAGGGCTTCGTTCAGCAGCGCCACGCGGTCCAGCCCGCCGGCCTCGAAATGCCGCCAGCGGCTGTGGTACGGAATGATCAGGTCCGGGTAGCGCTCGCGGGTGACTTCGGCCACCAGCGCCGCTGCCTGGGCGAGCGCGTCGTCGTGCACCGTGAAGTACACGGACTCGCCCGCGCGCGCGCGCGCCAGCAGGCCCCGGGCGCGCGTGCGGATCGTGTCTGTGCTGCGTAATAAGGCTGCAGCCCTTGTTGCATCTGCGCTGTCTGCTATCAAAATAATATCTTTCATGTATCCAGTTGCCGGCCTTTGGCCTTTTTAAGCTCATCGGCATCCGGCACGGCGCCGGGCGTGAAATAGCCGGCCGCCATCTTGGCATCCATCTCGACCCGGGCATCGTCCGGGATCAGGGCATCGGGAAGATTCACGCGTTCGACGATCTCGATGCCGGCCTTCGTGATGGCGTCGAACTTCATGTTGCTCATGGACACGAGCCGGTGGATTTTCGTGATGCCGAGCCAGTTCAAGGTGTCGGGCATGAGCTCCTGAAAGCGCATGTCCTGCACGCCGGCCACGCATTCGGTGCGCGCAAAGTACTGGTCGGCCGTGTCGCCGCCGAGCTGGCGCTTGCGCGCGTTGTAGACCAAAAACTTCGTCACCTCGCCCAGCGCGCGGCCTTCCTTGCGCGAGTAGGCGACCAGCCCGACGCCGCCGCGCTGCGCGCCCTGGATGCATTCCTCGATCGCGTGCGTGAGGTAGGGGCGGCAGGTGCAGATGTCGGAGCCGAACACGTCCGAGCCATTGCACTCGTCGTGCACTCTAGCCGTGAGTTCGACCGCCGGGTTGGCCAGGTCGCGCGGGTTGCCGAAGATGTAAATCGTTTGCCCGCCGATCGGCGGCAAAAACACCTCCAGGTCGCTGCGCGTCACCAGTTCGGGGTACATGCCGCCGGTCTCCTCGAACAGCACGCGGCGCAAATCGGCCTCGGTGCAGCCAAAGCGCCTGGCCACTTCGGGCAAATACCAGACCGGCTCGATCGCGGCCTTGGTCACCATGGCCGCGCCGTTCGCGGTGAGGAACTTGCCGTCGGCCTTGAGCCGCCCCGACTGCAGCGCCTCGATCACCTCGGGCAGGATCACGTGCGCCTTGGTCACGGCGATGGTCGGGCGAATGTCGTAGCCGGCCGCCAGCTCGGCCGCGAACACTTCGGCGATGCGGGCGCCCCAGGGGTCCATCGAGACGATCCGCCCCGGCTCGCTCCACTGCGGGTAGGGGCCGATGACGTCGGTCGGCGAAGTGTTGGTCAGGTCGGCCTTGTGGTGCGGCGACAGCGCACCGGAGGCCACCGCCAGCGCGCGGTACACGCTGTACGAGCCGCTGTGCGTGCCGATCACGTTGCGGTGACTGCGCTTTGATGTGGTGCCGACCACCGGACCGCGCTCGGCCGCGCTGGCGGCTGCCCAGTGGATGGGCAGGGCGCCATGCCCGCTGGCATGCGAGGTCAGGCGAATATGGCTGGGGCCGGGAGCGGCGCCGGGGGCAACGGGATCGGGCGACTTCGGCGCAACTTCAATGGGCATCGCGGCTCCTCAAAGAATGCAATGTACAGAGGTGTGTCGGGGCTGACAAGGCTCGGTGAAAGGGGCGGGCACGCAAGGTCGCGTTCAAGGCGCCACCAACTGCGCAAAGCGCGCCAGATCCACGTTGCCGCCGCTGATGATCACGCCGACGCGCGCGCTCTCTAACGCCACGCCGCCATGCTGCGCGCCCGCAAAACCCAGGCAGCCGGTGGGCTCGACCAGCATCTTCATGCGCTCGGCGAAGAAGCGCATGGCCTGCACCAGTTGCGCGTCGCTCGCAGTCAGGATGTCGTCCACGTCGCGCCGGATGATGGCAAAGGTGTACTGCCCCAGGAACTGCGTTTGCGCGCCGTCGGCGATGGTTTGGGGAGTGTTGATGTGCACGATCTCGCCGCGTTGGAACGACTGCTGGCCATCGTTGCCGGCTTGCGGCTCCACGCCGTAAACCTTGCAGCGCGGCGACAGGGCGCGCGCGGCCAGCGCCGAGCCCGACAGCAGACCACCGCCGCCCAGGCAGACGAACAGGTGGTCCAGTTCGCCCACCTCGTCGAACAATTCCTTGGCGGCGGTGCCCTGGCCCGCCAGCACATCGGGATGGTCGTAGGGCGGGATCAGGGTCATGCCGCGCTCCAGGGCGAGCCGCTGGCTGATGGCCTGGCGGTCTTCGGTGAAGCGGTCGTAGGTGATGACCTCGGCACCATAGCCGCGCGTGGCCGCCAGTTTGGCGGCCGGCGCATCCAGCGGCATCACAATCGCGGCCGGCATGCCCAGGATGCGCGCCGACAGCGCGACGGCCTGCGCGTGGTTGCCCGAGGAGAAGGCCAGCACGCCGGTTTTGCGCTGCGCGGGCGTGAACTGCGACAGCGCATTGAAGGCCCCGCGGAATTTGAACGCCCCCATGCGCTGGAAGTTCTCGCATTTGAAGAACAGCTGCGCGCCCAGCAGGGTGTCGGCCGTGCGCGAGCGCAGCACCGGGGTGCGGTGCGCGTGGCCCTCTAACCTGCGCGCCGCGGCGGCGACGTCGTCATAGGTGGGGAGTTGCAGTGGGGGCATGGTGATCGGCTCCTTCAACGCTTCTTGCTGCCGAAGATGCCGCCCAGCACGCCGCGAATGATTTCACGCCCGACCGTGGAGCCCATCGTGCGCACCGCCGATTTGGCCATGGACTGGGCCAGGCCGTCGCGCTGGCCGCCGCGCGGGCCGGTGGAGCCGAACAGCACATCGCTCAGCCCGCCCAAAATGCCGCCGGACGCGGGCTGCGCCGTCGTGCTGCCAGGCGGATTCGCGCTGGCAGGTGCGGACGCCGTGCGGGCCTTGAGTTTTTCGTAAGCCGACTCGCGGTCCACGACCTTTTCGTAGACCCCGGCGACCAGCGAGCCGGCGATCAGCGCCTGGCGCTGCGCCGGCGTGATCGGGCCGATCTGGCTGCCGGGCGGCAGCACATAGGCCCGTTCGGTCACGTTGGGGCGGCCCTTGGCATCGAGCAGGCTCACCAGCGCCTCGCCCACGGCCAGTTCGGTGATGGCGGCTTCGATGTCCAGGCCGGGCTTTTGCCGCATGGTCTGTGCCGTGGCCTTCACGGCCTTCTGGTCGCGCGGCGTGAAGGCGCGCAGCGCGTGCTGCACGCGGTTGCCCAACTGGGCCAGCACGCTGTCGGGAATGTCCAGCGGGTTCTGCGTGACGAAATACACGCCCACGCCCTTGGAGCGCACCAGCCGCACCACCAGCTCGATGCGCTCGATGAGCACCTTGGGCGCCTCGTTGAACAGCAGGTGCGCCTCGTCGAAGAAGAACACCAGCTTCGGTTGCTCGGGGTCGCCGATCTCGGGCAACTGCTCGAACAGCTCGGACAGCAGCCACAGCAGGAAGGTGGCGTACAGGCGCGGCGCGTTCATCAGCTTGTCGGCTGCGAGGATGTTGATGACCCCCTTCCCATTGACCGTCTGTATGAAGTCCGCGATGTTGAGCATCGGCTCGCCGAAGAATTTCTCGCCGCCCTGGGACTCGATCTGCAGCAGACCGCGCTGGATCGCGCCCACGCTGGCCGCACTGACGTTGCCGTACTGCGTGGTGAACTGGCCGGCGTTGTCGCCGACGTATTGCAGCATGGCGCGCAGGTCCTTCAGGTCGAGCAGCAGCAGGCCGCTGTCGTCGGCGATCTTGAACACCAGATTGAGCACGCCGGCCTGGGTTTCGTTCAGATCGAGCATGCGCCCCAGCAGCAGCGGGCCCATGTCGGAGATGGTGGCGCGCACGGGGTGGCCCTGCTCGCCGAACACGTCCCACAGCGTGGCGGGGCAGGCCAGCGGCTCGGGCGGCGCGATGCCGCGCTCTTTCAGCACCTGCGCCAGCTTGCCGGCGATGCTGCCGGCCTGGCTGATGCCGGTCAGGTCGCCCTTGACGTCGGCCATGAACACCGGCACGCCGATTTTCGAGAAGCCCTCGGCCATGGTCTGCAGGGTCACGGTCTTGCCGGTGCCCGTCGCGCCCGTGATCAGTCCATGGCGGTTTGCCAGGGCGGGCAGCAGCTCGCACAGGGTGGCGGCGTTTTTGGCGATCAGCAGCGGTTCGGCCATGGTGGGGGTTTCCTCGGGGTAGGCGGGTCGTTGAAAAGTAAAATCGGCGGTGTAGATTAAATCAATACCAAAGGATTCTCCGTGGCCGGACACAGTAAATGGGCGAATATCCAGCACCGCAAGGGCCGGCAGGACGAGAAGCGCGGCAAGATCTGGACCCGCATCATCCGCGAAATCACCGTCGCGGCCCGTGCCGGTGGCGGTGATCTCGGCGCCAACCCGCGTCTGCGGCTGGCGGTGGACAAGGCCAAGGCGGCCAACATGCCGGCGGATCGCATCAAATACAACATCGACAAGGCCACCGGCAACGCCGAGGGCGTGAGCTATGAAGAGGTCCGCTACGAGGGCTACGGCATCGGCGGCGCCGCCATCCTCGTCGACACCATGACCGACAACCGCGTGCGCACCGTGGCCGAGGTGCGCCACGCCTTCAGCAAATTTGGCGGCAACATGGGCACCGAGGGGTCGGTGGCGTTCCAGTTCAAGCACTGCGGCCAGTTGATTTTTGCGCCGGGCACCAGCGAGGACAAGGTGATGGAAGTCGCGCTCGAAGCTGGCGCCGAAGACGTGATTGCCGACGAAGATGGCGCGATCGAGGTGCTGACGGCCTACACCGACTTTGAAGCCGTGAAGAACGCGCTGGAGGCGGCTGGCTTGAAGCCCGAGGTGGCCGGCGTCACCATGCGCGCCGAAAACACGGTTGATCTCAGCGGCGACGAGGCCGCGCGCATGCAGAAACTGCTCGATGTGCTGGAAGACCTGGACGATACCCAGGAGGTGTTCCACAACGCCAATATCGACGAGGCAGGCAGCGCATGAAGGTTCTCGTGATTGGCGGCGGTGGCCGTGAACATGCGCTGGCCTGGAAGCTGGCCCAGTCGCCCAAGGTGCAGCAGGTCTATGTCGCGCCCGGCAACGGCGGCACCGCGCTGGACCACCGGTTTGAGTGCGTCGATATCACGGAAGTCAGCGCCCTGCGTGCCTGGGCTGCCATGAACAAGATAGCGCTCACGGTGGTGGGGCCGGAGGGGCCGCTGGCGGCGGGCGTGGTCGATGAGTTTCGCGCGCATGGCCTGCGGATTTTCGGGCCCACCAGGGCCGCCGCGCAGCTGGAAAGCTCCAAGGCGTTTTCCAAGGCCTTCATGAAGCGCCACGGCATTCCGACCGCCGAGTACGAGACGTTTTCAGATGCCGCCGCCGCGCATGCCTATGTGGACAGGAAGGGCGCGCCGATCGTGGTCAAGGCGGACGGCCTGGCGGCCGGCAAGGGCGTGGTGGTGGCCATGACCGCTCTGGAGGCGCATGCGGCGATCGACTTCATGCTGCTGGGCGACAGCCTGGGTGTCACGCACAACGCGGGCGCGGATGGCCAGGCCGTGCCGCGTGTGGTGATCGAGGAGTTCTTGCACGGCGAGGAAGCCAGTTTCATCGTGCTGTGCGACGGCAAGAACGTGGCGGCGCTGGCCACCTCGCAGGACCACAAGCGTCTGCTCGACGACGACCAGGGCCCCAACACCGGGGGCATGGGCGCGTATTCGCCGGCGCCGGTCGTGACGGCCGACGTGCACGCCCGCACCATGCGCGAGATCATCTTGCCGACCCTCAAGGGCATGGAGAAAGACGGCGTCGCCTACACCGGCTTTTTGTACGCCGGGCTGATGATCGACGCCAGGGGCAAGCCCAGGACGCTGGAATTCAATTGCCGCCTGGGCGACCCCGAAGCGCAGCCGATCCTGCTGCGGTTGAAATCCGATTTGTTCGAGGTGCTGTGGGCCGCCACCGAGCCCGGCCTGCACGGCCGGCTCGATCAGGTCGACCTGCAGTGGGACCGCCGCACCGCACTTGGCGTGGTGCTGGCGGCGCACGGCTATCCGGTGAGCCCGCGCAAGGGTGACGTGATCACCGGGCTGCCGCCGGAGGCCAGCGACGCCGTGGTGTTCCACGCCGGCACGGCGCTGGAGGACGGCGTGCTGCGCACCTCGGGCGGGCGCGTGCTGTGCGTGACGGCGCTGGCCGACAACGTCAAGCTGGCGCAGCAGCGCGCCTACGAGCTCACGCGCAGCATCGCGTTCGACGGCATGCAGTACCGGCGCGACATCGGCCATCGGGCGGTCAAATGATGGCATCCGGCGGTGATACCGTGCGCGCGGTGCGAACCTATCTGCTGGAGTTGCAGCAAAGCATCACGTCGACCATCGCGGCGCTGGATGGCACGGCCTTTTTGACCGATGTCTGGGAAAAACCCCCCGGCGAGCCGCTGCAGGGCTCGGGCGTGACGCAGATATTGGAGAACGGTCCGGTTTTCGAGCGCGCGGGCTGCGGCTTCTCGCATGTCACGGGCCCGCGGCTGCCGCCCTCGGCCACGCAGCACCGGCCCGAACTGGCCGGCGCACCGTTCGAGGCGATGGGCGTCTCGCTGGTGTTCCATCCGCGCAATCCCTACGTGCCAACCGTGCACATGAACGTGCGCATGCTGGCCGCCACCACGGCGGGCCAGGCGCCCGTATGCTGGTTCGGCGGCGGCATGGACTTGACGCCCTTCTATGGCTTCAAGGAAGACGCGGTGCATTTCCACCGGACCTGCAAGGCGGCACTGCAGCCGTTTGGCGACGACAAATACCCGCGCTTCAAGCAATGGTGCGACGAGTATTTTTTCCTGAAGCACCGGGGCGAAGCGCGCGGTGTCGGCGGCGTGTTTTTCGACGACTTTGCCGAGCTCGGTTTCGAGCGCAGCCTGGCCATGATGCAGTCGGTCGGCTCGGCGTTTCTCGGCGCCTACCTGCCCATCGTGGAGCGCCGCAAGGACATGGCGTATGGCGAGCGCGAACGCAATTTCCAGTTGTACCGGCGCGGGCGCTACGTCGAGTTCAACCTGGTGTGGGACCGCGGCACGCACTTCGGGCTGCAATCGGGCGGGCGCACCGAATCCATCTTGCTGTCGATGCCGCCGTTGGCGAGCTGGTCCTACCTGCACCAGACCGAGCCCGGCTCGCCCGAAGAAGCGCTGTACACCCGGTTCCTGCCGCGACGGGAGTGGGTTTGACCGCCGGCCCGCGGCGCGTCGGCATGTTCGGCGGCGCATTCGATCCGCCCCACAATGCCCACGTCGCGCTGGTCCAGGCCGCCATGGCGCAATTGCAGCTCGATGAGCTGCGGATCTTTCCCACCGGCCACGCCTGGCACAAACCGCGGGTGCTGACGCCCGCGCAGCACCGGCTGGCGATGGCGCGGCTGGCGTTTGCCGGACTGCCCGGCGTGGTGGTGGACGACCGGGAAATGCTGCGTGCCGGCCCCACCTACACGATCGACACCCTGCGCGAACTGGCGCGGGAGCAGCCCGGCGCGCAGCTGTACCTGATCATGGGCGCCGACCAGGCACGCGCCCTGCCGAGCTGGCACCGGTGGCAGGATCTTTTGCGGGCCGCTACTATTTCAATAGCTGAACGCCAACAGCCGGAAAGGGCTGGCGCCGGATTTGATGCCAAAAATTATCCGCAGGGGCGGTTTGCGCCGCTGCAACTACCCCCCATGCCGGTCAGCGCCACCCAGGTCCGTGCGCTGGCTGCCAAGCCTCACAATACGGCTCAGGGGATCGCCCAACTGGTTCCCGGCCCCGTTGCACGCTATATTGAACAACATCACCTCTACCTTGCTCCTTGATGACCACCGAAACCAACGCCAAAAAAGACACCCAGAAACTCCAGCGCGCCATCGTCGATGGGCTGGAGGACGTGAAGGCACAGGACCTGCAGGTGTTCAACACCGAGCATCTGTCCGCGCTGTTTGAACGAGTCATCATCGCCTCGGGCAGTTCCAATCGCCAGACCAAGGCGCTGGCCAGCAGCGTGCGCGATGCCGTGCGCGACGCCGGTTTTCCCAAGCCGCGCATGGAGGGCGAAGCCAACGGCGAATGGATCATCGTCGATTGCGGCCGCGCGGTGGTGCACGTCATGCAGCCCACCATCCGGGCGTACTACAACCTGGAAGAAATCTGGGGCGGCACGCCGGTGCGCCTGAAGTTTGGCGCGGCCCGGCCCGAAGTGGCGCCCGCGGCCAAATCGGCAGCCAAGCCGGCGGCAAAAGCTGGCGCGAGGAAGCCGGCAGCGAAAAAGACCGAGTCAAAAGTGGCGCCAGCCCCCGCCAAATCTGCAAAGCATGCTGCAAAAATAGTAGAGAAGGTGGAAACATCGCCTTCACTGCGCCGCTCGTCCGCCGTCAAAACGGCGGCCCGGGCGGCCAAAACTGCGGCTAAAACGCCGGCCAGAGTGCCGGTCAAAGCACCGACCAAGACCGCGCTGCGATCGCGCGCCAAACCTGCTGCCAAAAAAGCGCCGGCCCGCAAGGCCTGACGGCGTCCCGGCTCGCGTGTCATGAAGCTGGTGATCGTGGCCGTCGGCCAGCGCCTGCCCGAGTGGGCGCAGGCGGCCTGCGACGACTACGCCAAACGCTTTCCGCCGGACTGCAAGGTCGAGATCAAGACGGTCAAGACCGAGCCGCGCGGCTCCAGGACGCTGGACACGCTGTACGCGGCCGAGCGAGAGCGTATCCAGGCGGCCATCCAGTCCAGCTGCGGCAAAGGCGCTCGCGTGGTGGCGCTGGACGAACGCGGCAGCACGGTCACGACCGCAGCGCTGGCGGCCAAGCTCAAGCAATGGCAGCTGGGTGGCGTGGACGTTGCGCTGGTGATTGGCGGGCCCGACGGGCTGGACCCGGCGTTCAAACAGGGCGCCCACGAGCGCATCCGTTTGTCGGACCTGACGCTGCCCCATGCCTTTGCGCGCGTGCTGCTGCTGGAGCAGCTCTACCGCGCCTGGTCCATCAACGCCGGGCATCCGTATCACCGTGAGTGAATTTCTGCCGTGAGTGACTTTATCTATCTCGCCTCGCAAAGCCCGCGCCGGCGCCAGGTGCTGGAGCAGATGGGCGTGCGCTTCGAGCTGCTGCTGCCCGATGCCGACGAGGACGCCGAAGCCATCGAGGCCGTGCTGCCAGGCGAGGCGCCGGCCACCTACGTCAAGCGCGTGACCGGTCTCAAGCTCGACGCCGCCGTGGCGCGGCTCAAACGCCGCGGCCTGCCGCCCGCGCCCATCCTGTGCTGCGACACCACCGTGGCGCTCGGGCGCACCATCTACGGCAAGCCGGTGGACGAGCGCGACGCCCGGCGCATGCTGCGTGAGCTCTCCGGCACCACACACCGCGTGCTGACGGCCATCGCGGCGCAGCATGGCCGCAAACGGCTGGCCGCGCTGAGCGATTCTCGCGTGACGTTTGCCGCGCTCACACCAGTGCAGATCAGGGCTTATGTCGCCTCGGGCGAGCCGCTCGGCAAGGCCGGCGCCTATGCGGTGCAGGGCAGGGCGGCCCTATTCATCTCCCGCTTGAGAGGCAGTTATTCTGGCATCATGGGACTGCCGATGTTCGAGACGGCGCAACTCCTCAGGGCCCTTGGCCTGCCATGCAACAAGACATTCTGATCAACTGGTCGCCCCAGGAAACGCGCGTCGCCGTGGTGGAAAACGGTGCCGTGCAGGAGCTGCATGTGGAGCGCACGCTCGAGCGCGGGCGCGTCAGCAACGTCTACCTGGGCAAGGTGGTGCGCGTGCTGCCGGGCATGCAGTCGGCCTTCATCGACATCGGCCTGGAGCGCGCCGCCTTCCTGCACGTGGCCGATGTCTGGCATCGCCAGGAGGGCGGGGAGCCGCCGCTGATCGCGCGCCACACGCAGCCGCAAGTGCCGATCGAAAAGCAGGTGTTCGAAGGCCAGGCCCTGATGGTGCAGGTCATCAAGGACCCGCTCGGCAGCAAGGGCGCGCGGCTGTCCACGCAGATCAGCATTGCGGGCCGGCTGCTGGTGTTCTTGCCGCAGGACGACCATGTGGGGGTTTCGCAGAAGATTCCCCCCGCGCAGCGCGACGCCTTGCGCGCGCGGCTGCAGGCGCTGGCGGGTGAGGCGGGGGGAGGCTTCATTTTGCGCACCAACGGCGAAGATGCCACCGACGCCGAACTGGCCGAAGACATCGCCTACCTGCGCAAGACCTGGGCGCGCATCAAGGAGGCATCGCTGCGCCTGCCGCCGCTGTCCCTGCTGCACCAGGACCTGAATCTGCTGCAACGCGTGCTGCGCGACATGGTGAGCACCGAGACGCAGGCCATCCGGCTCGACTCGATCGAGCAATTCGGCATGCTGCAGGCTTTCGGCCGCGAATTCATGCCGGCCGCCGCCGGAAAGCTGCAGCTCTACAAGGGCGAGCGCCCGATTTTTGACCTGTTCGCGATCGACGAGGAAATCGCCAAGGCGCTGGGGCGCCGGGTCGATTTGAAGTCGGGCGGCTACCTGATCGTGGATCAGACCGAGGCGCTCACCACGGTGGACGTCAACACCGGCGGCTTCGTCGGCGCCCGAAACTTCGACGACACGATTTTCAAGACCAACCTGGAAGCCACCTGGGCCATCGCGCGCCAGCTGCGCCTGCGCAATCTGGGCGGCATCATCATCGTGGACTTTATCGACATGGTGCGCGAAGAGCATCGGGAGGCGGTGCTGGCCGAGCTGCGCAAGCAGCTGGCGCGCGACCGCGTCAAGACCATGGCCGGCGGCTTTTCGCAGCTCGGCCTCGTGGAGATGACGCGCAAGCGCACGCGCGAGTCGCTGGCCCACATGCTGTGCGAACCGTGCGAAGCCTGCGGCGGTAAGGGCAGCGTGAAGACCGCACGCAGCGTGGCCTACGACATCCTGCGAGAGATCCTGCGCGAGGCACGCCAGTTCAACCCGCGCGAGTTCCGCGTGGTGGCGGCGCCCAAGGTGATCGAGCTGTTTCTTGACGAGGAAAGCCAGCACCTGGCAGGCCTGTCCGACTTTATCGGCAAGCCGATTTCGCTGCAAAGCGAAAGTGCAATCGGGCAGGAGCAGTACGACATCGTGCTGCTGTAGGGCACGGCGCGCGTTGGCCGCCAGCGCAGCCTCAAGCGACCATTTTCGCTGTGTGAGGCTCGTCGAAGCCCATGCGGTGCAGGCGCGCATACAGGCCGCGCTGCGCGACCAGTTCGGCGTGCGTTCCCTGTTCCACCACCTGGCCCGCCGCCATCACGGCGATGCGGTCCGCATGCTCGATGGTGCTCAGGCGGTGCGCGATGATCAGGGTCGTGCGCCCCGTCATGAGCCGCTGCAAGGCCTCTTGCACCAGCCGCTCCGACTCGGTGTCCAGCGCCGAGGTCGCCTCGTCAAGGATCAGGATCGGGGCGTCCTTGTACAGGGCCCGGGCAATGGCCAGGCGCTGGCGCTGCCCGCCGGAGAGCTGGGTCGCGTTGTGCCCCACCAGCGTGTCGATGCCGGCTGGCAGCGTGGCAATGTGACTCGCGAGATTGGCCGCCTCCAGGCAATGCATGACCCGCTCGCGGTCCACTGCCTGGCCGAGCGCCACGTTGGCCGCCAGGGTGTCGTTGAGCATGGTCACGTCCTGGCTGACCATCGCGATCTGGCGGCGCAGCGCCGGCAGTTGCCAGCTGGCGATGTCATGGCCGTCGAGCAGCACGCGGCCGCCCTGGGGCAACACAAAGCGCGGCAGCAGGTTGATCAGCGTGGTCTTGCCCGCGCCCGAAGGTCCCACCAGCGCCACGATCTCGCCGGGGGCGATGCTCAGTGTCACGTTGTTCAGGGCCGGCTCTGCCTCGTCGTTGTACTTGACGCTGACCGCATCGAAGGTGATTTGGCCCAAAGCGCTCTTGGCCTGATAGCTCCCGTCGGCTTCGGACGGTGTTTGCTCGATCAGATCGAGCCCGCGCTCGAGCGCCGCGAGCCCGCGGGTGATCGGGTTGGCCACTTCAGAGAGGTGCTTGATCGGCGCCACCAGCATCAGCATGGCCGAGACGAACGCCACAAAACTGCCCACGCTGATGCCGCTGGTGTTGTTTTGCCACAGTGCGATGGTGATCACCGCCGAAAGGGCCGCCGCCGCCAGCATCTGGGTCAGCGGCGTCATGGCCGCCTGCGCGGCGACCGACTTCATGGCGAGCCGGCGGATCACCTGGCTCAGCGTATCGAAGCGGCCGGCCTGGGAGGCCTGCGCATCATGCAGCCGCACCATCCGGTACGCCAGCACGTTTTCTTCCACCACATAGGCCAGGGAATCGGTCGCGTTCTGGCTCGCCTTGGTGATACGGTACAGGCGGCGCGAGAGCGTTTGCATGACGAACGCGACCGCTGGAAACAGCACGCCGACGATCAGGGTCAGCTTCCAGTTGAGGTACAGCAGGTAGCCCAGCAGGGCCAGCAGCGTCATGGAATCGCGCGCCAGCCCCGAGAGCGAATTGACCAGCATGGTGGCGCCGGTTTGCACCTCGTAGACCACGGTGTTGGACAGTGCACTGGCCGACTGGCGTGTAAACAGCGACATGTCGGCGTCGAGCAGACGTGCGAACAAACTCCGGCGCAGCGCCAGCATGCCGTCGTTGGTCACCTTGGCCAGCGCCAGCTGTGCCAGGTAGCCGCTGAAGCCGCGCACCGCGAACAGCAGCAGCAGCGCGGCCGGCACCAGCCACAGCGGCAAGGCGCCGCGCTGGAAGCCCCGGTCCAGCAAGGGCTTGAGCAGCGCCGGAATCAGGGGTTCGGTGGATGCTCCGACGATGGTCGCCACCACTGCCGCGAACCAGGCCAGGCGGGCCTGTCCGAAATACGGCAGCAGGCGCTTCAGGCCTCGCAAAGGCGGCGATGAGGGTGCCGGCACGGTGGCGTCCGCCGTCACGCCGCTGCCACCGGGGCTTGCGGGTGCTGCTCAAGGTTCAGTTTGAAGGCTCGAAACAAAAGATGACTCCGGTAAAGAAGGATGCGAGACAGTGCCATTGTCGCAATGGGCATAATGACGGCTGGCCTGATGATTATCAGACACGGCAGTTTGTGAGTTTTACCAGACAAGATGAATCGAAAAACAATCGAATCGCGCCGGCTCCTGCTGGCCGGCTTGTTGGCTGTTCCCCTGGCACCCGCCTTCGCACAATTCCGGGTTGAAGTCTCAGGCGTAGGCCTGACCCAACTGCCCATTGCGGTTGCGCCGTTTCGTGGCGAAGACCAGTCTCCCCAAAAAATTGGCGCCATCGTGCGCGCTGACCTGGAGCGCAGCGGCCAGTTCCGCGGTGTCGACGCTGCTGGCGTCGCGCTGGACGAAACGTCGCGCCCCGATGTTTCGGTGTGGCGGCAAAAAGGCGCCGATTCGCTGGCGGCGGGCAGCGTCACCAAACTGGCCGATGGCCGTTTCGACGTGCGGTTTCGCCTGTGGGACGTGGTGCGCGGGCAGGACCTGGGCGGCCAAAGCTACGCCGTGGTCGCGGGCGATCTGCGCCTGGCGGCACACCGGATCGCCGACTTCATTTACGAAAAGCTCACCGGCGACAAGGGTATTTTTTCCACCCGGCTCGCCTACGTGACCAAGAACGGGTCGCGCTACACCCTGTGGGTGGCCGACGCCGACGGCGAGAATGCGCAGGCGGCGCTGGCGAGCCCCGAACCCATCATTTCGCCAGCCTGGTCGCCCAATGGCGGCCAACTGGCGTATGTGTCGTTCGAGTCGCGCAAGCCGGTGGTGTATGTGCACGACGTTGCCAGCGGCAGGCGCCGCCTGATTGCGAACTTCCGCGGCTCCAACAGCGCCCCGGCCTGGGCTCCCGACGGACGCTCGCTGGCCGTCACGCTGAGCCGCGACGGCGGCTCGCAGCTCTACACCATCGGGGCCAATGGCGGCGAGCCGCGCCGGCTCAACCAGAACGCCAGCATCGATACCGAACCCGCGTATTCACCCGACGGCAAGAGCATTTACTTTGTCAGCGACCGGGGCGGTGCGCCGCAGATCTACCGCATGGCGAACACCGGGGGCAGCGCGACGCGCGTGACCTTCGCGGGCAGCTACAACGTGTCTCCCGCCCTCAGCCCGGATGGACGCTGGTTGGCCTACATATCGCGAATCAATGGCGCGTTCAAGCTGCAAGTCATGGAACTTACAAGTGGAAACGTGAACTCAATCACTGACACGTCCGCCGATGAACACCCGAGTTTCGCGCCCAACAGTCGCCTCATCGTCTACGCTACCCAGCAGCAGGGCCGTGAAGCGCTGATGACCACGACACTGGACGGCAAGATCAAGGCGCGGCTGGCCGGTCAGGGCGGCGACATCCGCGAGCCGAGCTGGGGCCCGTTCCAGAAACAATGAATTTTTACTTCAGGAGTTTGACTATGAAACGTATTTTGTTGGCATTTTCGATGGTAGCCCTCATGGCGGGATGCAGCTCGGGCGTTAATCTGAACAAGGCGCCGGTGGACGACAAATCCGGCAGCCTGGTGACGCCGGGCGCCGACAGCGGCAACGCGGCCAAGAGCAATGTGGCACCGGTCGATCTGAGCAAGTCGGCACAGAATGCTGCGGGCCCGGCCGGGGTGGACCACTCCGTGTACTTTGACTTCGACAAGTACATCGTCAAGCCCGAGTACCAGAGCCTCATCGAGGCCCATGCCCGGTTCCTGAAGGCCGACCCGAAGCGCCACTCGGTGATTGAAGGCAACACCGATGACCGCGGCAGCAGCGAGTACAACCTGGCGCTGGGCCAGAAGCGGGCCGAGGCCGTGCGCCGGGCGCTGGATCTGCTGGGCGTGAACGACAACCAGGTCGAAGCGGTCAGTTTCGGCAAGGAAAAGCCGGTCGCGCTGGGTGATGACGAGGCCTCGCGCGCTAAAAACCGTCGCGCCGACATTACCTACCGATGAGATCTGTGGCGACCCTGAAGCTGCTGCGCGGCTTCGTCCTCGCGATGTCGGCCTGTGCGGCCTTGACCGCCGCCCACGCCGGCCTGTTTGAGGACGACGAAGCGCGCCGCGCCATTCTGGAGCTGCGCCAGCGCGTTGATGCCAGCCGCCAGGCGGCCGACGCGGCCCAGGCCAAGCAGTCGGACGACAACGCCCAGCTGCGCCGCAGCCTGCTCGACCTGCAAAGCCAGATCGAGGCCATGCGCGCCGACATGGCCAACCTGCGCGGGCAGGACGAGCAGCTGGCGCGTGACGTGGCGGACCTTCAGCGCAAGCAAAAAGACATCGTGCAGAACGCGGACGCGCAGCAGGCCGCGACCCAGCCGGCGCAGGTTACGGTCGATGGCAAGACTTTCTCGGCCACCCCCGCAGAAAAAACCGACTTCGAAGCGGCGCTGGGCACCTTCCGCCAGGGTGATTTCGCGGGCGCGCAAACCGCATTCGCCGGCTTCGTCAAGCGCTACCCGCAAAGCGGCTACAACCCGTCCGCGCTATTTTGGCTCGGCAATGCCCAGTACGCGACGCGCGACTACAAGGGCGCCATCACCAACTTCCGCGCGCTGGTGGCACAGAGCCCCGATCATGCGCGCGCACCCGAGTCCATCCTGTCGATCGCCAATTGCCAGATCGAGTTGGGCGACACGAAATCCGCACGCAAGACACTGGGCGACCTGATCAAGGCCTATCCGCAATCGGAAGCTGCCCAGGCCGCCAAGGAACGGCTGGCCAAGCTGAAATAAGCGTGGCCGGCGAGGAGGTTGGGTGGCCGGTCCTGCGTCACCGCTCCTTTAAAATTGCGCGATGCAAATTTCTGATATCCAGGCGCTCACCACGCAAGTGCTGTGGGCCGCCTTCCTTCTCTCGGTCATCTTCGGGGCGATTGCCCAGCGCACACACTTTTGCACCATGGGTGCGGTCAGCGACGTCGTCAACATGGGCGACTGGACGCGCATGCGCCAGTGGGGCATGGCCATAGGCGTGGCCATGATCGGTTTCGCCGTGCTGGTGTACAGCGGGCAAATCGACCCAAGCAAAACCCTGTATGCCTCGAATCGCTGGATCTGGCTGTCGGCCACCGTGGGCGGTGCGCTGTTTGGCTTCGGCATGGTGCTGACCTCGGGCTGCGGCAGCAAGACCCTGATTCGCATCGGCGGCGGCAGCCTGAAGTCGCTGATGGTTTTTATCGTGATGGGGGTCGCCGCCTTTGCCACCCTCAAGGGCATCACGGCCGTGGCGCGGGTTGACACCGTGGATCAGGTTGCTATTGATTTTGCAGCGGGCACTGCACTGCCCAATTGGGCTGCAGCCGCTTTTGGCATTAAAGCCGCGCTGGCCGGGCTGATTCTGGCCGTGCTGCTGGGCGGCGCCCTGATCGTCTGGGCGCTGGCGGGGCCGGACTTTCGCCGCCCCGACAACCTGCTCGCGGGGCTGGGCATTGGCGCGGTGATTGTTGCCATGTGGTGGGTCAGCGGCCATCTCGGCTACGTGGCCGAACACCCCGAGACCCTGCAGGAGACCTTTCTGGCCACCAACTCGGGCCGGGCCGAAGCCATGAGCTTTGTTTCGCCCGCGGCCTACACGCTCGACTGGCTCATGTTTTTCAGTGACAAGAGCAAGGTCCTCACGCTCGGCATCGTCTCGGTGTTCGGCGTGGTGGTCGGCTCGGCAGCCTGCGCCGTCGCCATGCGCAACTTTCGCTGGGAAGGCTTTGGCAGCACCGAAGACGTGGCCAACCACATGTCGGGCGCCGTCTTGATGGGCGTGGGCGGCGTTACCGCCTTGGGGTGCACGGTGGGGCAGGGCCTGAGCGGCATCTCCACGCTGAGTGTGACCAGCTTTGTCGCCGTCGCCGCCATTTTGGCCGGTGCCGTGGCGGCGCTCAAGTACCAGATATGGCGCATGGAGCGCACGGCTTGAGCCAGCACGATCCGCTGCCCACCGCCAGCATGCCAGGCGATGTCGCTGTCGACGCCGAGCGCCGCTTTGGCGGGCTGGCGCGCCTGTATGGCGTGGCCGGAGCCGCGCGGATTCGCGCCGCCCATGTGGCCGTCGTCGGCGTCGGCGGCGTGGGCTCCTGGGCCGCCGAGGCGCTCGCACGCAGCGGAGTAGGGCGCCTGACGCTGATCGACCTGGACCACGTGTCCGAATCCAACATCAACCGCCAGATTCAGGCGCTGGACGCCACGCTCGGCCAGGCCAAGGTGCTGGCCATGCGCGAGCGCATCGGCCAGATCAACCCCGCGTGCGACGTTACCGGCATCGAAGAGTTCGTCGAGGCGACCAACTGGCCGCAACTGCTGCCTGCGGGGGTGGATGCGGTGATTGACGCCTGTGACCAGGTCCAGGCCAAAACCGCCATGGCCGCCTGGGCGCGCGCGAGCGGCGCCTTGTTCATCTGCGCCGGTGCGGCCGGCGGCAAGCGCCATGCGCACAAGGTCGACATCGACGATCTGGCCCACACCACGCACGACCCGCTGCTGGCCCAGCTGCGTTACCGCCTGCGCAAGGCGCACGGCGCGCCGCGCGAGGGCAAGAAAATCGGCGTCGCCTGCGTCTTCAGCCGCGAAGCCGTCATGCCGCCCGACGCCAGTTGTGCCGTAGAAGGTGACGGCTCCCTCAACTGCCACGGCTACGGCTCGGTGGTCAGCGTCACCGCCACCTTCGGACAGTGCGCGGCGGGCTGGATTCTCGATCAGTTGGCGGTGCAGCACTGAAAAAAGCAGGCGCCAATCACGTTATAATTTATGGCTTTGCTGGAAAGCAAAGATCAGGCGAAAGCCTTGAGGGACCTTAGCTCAGTTGGTAGAGCAGCGGACTTTTAATCCGTTTGTCGTGGGTTCGACCCCCGCAGGTCCCACCAATGAATTCAAGGGCTTAGCCGTGTGGCTAGGCCCTTTTCACATTGGAACGTGACGTAAACGTGACGAGTTCGACCACGTTTTCATCACGGACCCGCTGGAGCCGACTGGCCGCGACAGCCAGATGTTCCGTCGCGTACTTCGCGTAGCGGTCCACCATCACGCGGGATTTCCAGCCGCCCAATTCCTTGAGCTCATCCGCAAGACGTTCCCGCCTGGCGATGCCACGATGCCCATGTATGGCGCAAATCGTGAAACCGAAAGTTCCCGATGCCAGCAGCTTCTAACGCGCTGTACCAGGCAGTGTTGGTGATCGCCCTTTGAATTCGCTCACCCCGGAAGGTGAAGCAATACTTCGGGTTCTTACCGCGCTGCTCTTCCAACACCTCAATTGCATCTTCATTCAATAGCACTCCCCGAGGCGTACGGTGGCGACATGAGCGCGCACGTCAGCGAAAAGTGAGCGCAGTTTTGGAAGCTTGCCGATGAACTCCTTTAATTGATCGCCGGTGAGTTTTTCGTATTCTTTATTCATGCAAACGCCAGCGAGCCCGCTAGGTACTAATAGTCGGCAGTCAACAAGCTGACATACTATCAACATATTCACGGTACCAAAGGCGTCAGGATGGCCACGAAGACTAATATCATTGACAGAACGGAGTTCGCAGCTGCAGTGGACAAGGAAAAAATTGTCGCGCTCGTTGAAGACTTTGCGGACGCATGCGCGCCGCTAGAATGCGATCGCCTATTACTGTTGCAAGATAAGCGAACGGGCGCGGCATATATTGAATGCCATGTCGCGGCCAGCAAGCTGATGCACCTGGCCACAATTGACGTGCCAATCGATCCAGACGACCAAGCAGACTACCGTGCCAACAGAGACATTGTTGAAGACCATATCGCGTTCGAGCAAATGAAGCAAGACGCTATTGCCCAAAGAACGTTTAGCAACATCGTCTCCGAATTCAGTCGAGCGTTCGACCCCGAGCATCCAATCAAGATCATTGGAGGGCAGCATCGATACAGTGCGATAAAGGAAGCCTTTGATCGAGGTGTTGACGAATATCACGGGCTAAAAATTTATTTTGGGTTGGACAATGATCAGCGTATCGACGTTCAACTAATCTCGAACACCAACATTGCCGTTTCGACCGATCTCTTCGATCGAATGCAAGAGACATTAGCGGGACCAGCGCTCAGGGATTGGTGCCAAGCAGTGGGGCTACTCGCACCCAAGCAAGATTTTGCGGATAAGCGACTGCGGTCAAACCCGATTACAGTGCGGTCAGCCCGAACTTTCATCGTGAACTACTTCCGCGGCGCCGCCATTCCTGATAAAGCATTTGACTCTACTGAGACGACCCCAATGATCACCCGTTCTGGCGCAAACGATCCTGACTGGGATGAACTAAAAAAGGCCAAGCCCGCTCTTTGGTCTGATAAGGGACTTTTAGATGCTGGCAAAGCATTTGCAGCACTTATCGAAGCCCAAAGAAAAGCCTTCACACCGACCAATGCCAATAAGAAGGCAAAGGCAGGGCAAACAGACTTTGCAGAGAAGGCTTTGAATTTCGCCGTCTTGAGCGCATGGGCCTTTATCGCGGGCGTCCTATCAAACAACCAGGTACGTCTTGCCAGACATTACGCCCTGGCGGATCAAACCGGCCGTGACCCTTTAAACGCAGCATCGCTTGCCAAGGGTCGCCATAAAACGGACGCCGAAAACTATCGAGGCCTCGGGTATCGCACGGACGCAAAGGAAAGAGGTCGCCTAGCTGAACTCTTCTTTCTTCAGGCCGAGGACGCCAGTGGCATCACCGCGGCAAAGATCGACCTAGCAATCAAGAAATATCATGCAAAAGAAGCGCTTCTAGAAGTGAAGCGAGCCGAGTCGAAAGTCGAAGCATGATATCCATCGACAAGTTCTCAACGACGCTATTGGAAGAAGCCAAACGCTTCCTTGAAAAAGCAACGGAAACTACGGATCAAACTAGTGCAACGGCCTATTGTCATGCCTCGCTCCTCTTAGGGTTTAGTTCTTTGGAGGCCCATATGAACGCCTTAGCGGATGAATTGGGTATGCGTGAAGGTCTAGATACATTAGAGAAGTCGATCCTCCAAGAAAAAGACTTCATTCTGCGGAAAGGCGCATTTGAACTCAAGAAGGAACTAAAAATGTATCGACTGGAAGACAGATTGCTGTTTCTATTCGCAAGATTCTCAAATGGAGTTGAACCCACCACACATATTTGGTGGGGCGAGCTGAAGGGCGGAATGGATCTGCGGAACAGACTGGTTCATCCCAAAGACCCATTGCAACTCACTCCTGCGGAGACTGCAAAAGCTATGACCGCCATCATTGAATGTTTAAACGCGCTATTCATGGCCATCTTTAAGAGACCTCACCCGTCATACAACCGAAAACTGGATTCGATGCTGACATTCTGATTCAGCATGCCTCGCGGCCTAGCATACAAGCCCCTCCGAAGACTGCGTTATCAAAGCTTCTTCTTTGGTTTCCAGATCTTCCAAGGCAATTTCCAGCTCTGTGATGCGGACTGCGCGCCCGGCTGGGGTCATAACCCCTCTAATGCCTACGCCCCCGTCCATGGTCAAAACTGAGGAGAGAATCGGTCTCCTCAAAACCTGGGGCAATTCATCATTGCACCCGCCAGTTAGCTCTACGTTAGCTCATGTATGCCCCGCCTTATCTCTAGCTTACTAAAACGGATTACGCACACCGCCAGCGGCTTGCCCAGAAAACCGCCGATTGTGGTGCCACTGATTTTCTGGGCGACCCTGTACGCCATCTTTCATCGAACGCCCCAAGAGTTCCTTGGCGAAACATTTCCGATCGCCGCATTTCTGGCATTCATATCGTATAGTTTTTTCGTGATGAGATGGTCCTTGTTCGGTCACCCGAAGTTGAATGTTCATCTCTTCCTACTACCTATTCTGTACCTGCCAATATTGATCTTCGTTCTTACAGTCATGTATTGGGGTATCTGGGTTGCAATGCGAGACAGCTACGTGTGGCTTGAACATCAATCTCCACCGCGAGGCTTCTTCGTTGCCTTGATTGGAGTCTTGGTTGTCGTTGTTGGGTACATCCTTTTTTTGTTGCGCCTTCGCGCGCGCTTCTTCTTTGGTTTGACCGAGGCACTAACTGGCCTACTCATCGCTTTACACAACGTCCCGGCAAATGCTGATCCCGTCCTTTGGAGTTCCCAGATATTTCTGGTGATATTGACGGGGGGTGTGTTGCTCGTTGTTCAGGGATTCGACAACATGCGCACTGGGCTAAAGTCAGAATCTCGGGACGGATTTCTTGAAGCCTTCGATAAAACTGAATACGGCGCGTTATCAAGATCCTTGCGCGGTGATGACAAATGAGAGCTAACACGGCAATCGAGCGGACGCTCTGCCTAGCCCTGGATCAAGCAAAGGTCCACGGGAGCAGCAGTGAGTATGTTTAACGCAAGAATTGAGGTCGCCAATGAGCTGGCGAAGTGCGTAACCAGTATCGATGGAATCGTGCTCGATGAGTTTCTGAAGGCTCCGACGTTTCGCAACGCCGACTATTGGTTCAAGTCCGAAAATGTTGTTGCGGAGTTAAAGCAGCTCGAAGCAGATTGGTTCTCGCAGGACACCTTTCAAACGAAGCTTTCCACCCTCTATGCAGGGTGGATCAAACAAGGAACGGTACCGCGACCTAGCAGTTATCCGGTCCAAATTGAACTACAAAACCTCCCCGTCTATTGCGCCAGAGAAGTGCTAGACCCATTGAAGCGCAAGCTTGAAGTCACAACCGTGAAAGAGGCTAACAAGCAGATCAGAGAGACAAAGAAAAACTTGAATATTCCTAGCGCCAAAGGATTGCTGATCCTGGTCAATGAAGGAAATCGTGCCCTACGTCCCGAGGTTATGGGCCACCTGCTTCGTCGAATACTCAAGGCCGCGCACTCGAACATTCATTCGGTCATTTACTTCAGTGCCAATGAACTCGTGTCAATACCAAGTGTGAGTATGCCGTCGTATTTTTGGATCGACTGGGTTTTCCAGAGTCGCGAACCGGTGGCACGCGAACTGCTGACTAAGTTGCAAGACGCATGGATGCGTCATTACTCGACACTGATTCCAGACCCCCTATATGTGCTGGACGGAAAAAGCTCTACAGACCTCATGCGAAAAATAAACTTCGCCCAACAAACGTGACAATCTTGGCAAGCTCTGGCGAAACGTGACGAGCGAAGGCGAGTCTAAGTCATTGATAAATAAGGGTTTTAATCCCATTTAAATCCGTTTGTCGTGGGTTCGACCCCCGCAGGTCCCACCAAGCTACATATAGAAAGCCAGCTATCGAAACGATAGCTGGCTTTTTTGCTTCTCAGGGGCGGGTGGTGTTCGCGCGCCTGCAGACCCCGTCTTTTTTGCTCCGGGAAGTCCGCACCAAGGCTTCGCGGTATTGCAGGTGTGGGCGGCGCCCTTGCAGCCTGAGCTGCGTCGAACGGGAGCTTGGGCGGAAAATCGCCTGCGCCGTCTGGAGAACGAGCTTGAGCAAAACTGGCAAATCGGGTCCTGACCCTGATCGAACCGAGGCGCTGGCCCTGTACCGCCAGCGTGCCGCCCTGTACGACCTGGAAATGGCATTGTTCGAGCCGATCCGGCGCATGGCGATCTCGCGCCTTGCGCTCAAGCGCGGTGACGTCGTGCTGGACGTGGGATGCGGCACCGGGCTCAGCCTGGCCTTGCTGCGGCAGGGGCTCGGCGCCAAAGGCCGGGTTATCGGCATCGACCAGAGCCCCGAGATGATCGAGAAGGCTAGAGCGCGGGTCATGCAGAACGACTGGAGAAATGTGGTTTTGCTGTGCTCGCCGGTCGAGACGGCCGAGATACCGCGACCGGCAGATGCCGCCCTGTTCCATTTCACGCACGACGTCCTGCGCCGGTCCGATGCGCTCGCCAATGTGCTCCATCATTTGAAGCCGGGCGCGCGAGTGGTCGCCAGCGGGCTCAAGTGGAGCTGGGCCATCCCTGCCAACCTGTTCGTGTGGTCCGCGGCGCTGCACTCCGTCACGACGCTGGAGGGGCTCGATAAACCCTGGAGCCGGCTGGCCGAACGCATCGGGCCCCTGAATGTGGAAACACTGCTGCTGGATACCGTCTACATCGCCAGCGGACAACTCGCAGATCAGGCTTGATCCAGCGTATGCCTGCTTCAGGTTAAAGCGGCTTTTTGTGAGCCTCACGGGCAAAGCCCATCTCGTGGGTGAGGACCACCGTCCGGGTGTCAAAATTAGCGTTTCGGCCTTCTTTCGCTCACTTCAAGATTTCATCATGACCATTTCCATGTATCAGGCCAGCGTGCCGCGGCTGGCGAACATCCTCGGCAATTTGTCGAACATTCTGGACAAGGCGCAGGCTCATGTCGACGCCAGAAAGCTCGATGTTTCCACGCTGATGAACTATCGGCTGTTCCCCGATATGCTGCCTTTCACAAAGCAGGTGCAGATCGCCTGCGATAAAAGCAGAAGCGTCGTGGCACGCCTGGCGGGGCTGGATGTGCCGGTTTATGACGACAACGAAAAGACTCTGGCGGAACTCAAGGTGCGCATTGCCAAAACGATTGCCTTCATCCAGAGCGTGTCGCCAGCGCAGATCGACGGCACCGAAGACAAGGAGGTCGTGCTCAAGGTCGCGGGCAAGGAAACGCACTACAAGGGCATGCAACTCCTGCTGGGGCATTCCCTGCCGAATGTCTATTTTCACATCACGACTGCGTACAACATCCTGCGCCACAACGGCGTCGAGATTGGCAAACGCGATTACCTCGGCAATCCCTGACCCGGCTGTAACCCCGCCAATACCGCCTGCATCCGCATTATTCGGGTCAGCCGTTATGCACCAGCATCTTCGCCTGGGCATTGGCGACTTCAACGCCGTCCTGATTGGTGCAGGTGCCCCCGAGCGTGACCAGTCCGCCCTCGATCTTCGGTTTGGCATCGAGTGCGATGACCGTCCATTTCACCTTGAGCGTGTCGCCGGCGCGCACCGGGTGGGTAAAGCGGATGTGATGTTCAACATAGGCGATGGCGGTGCTGTGGAACAGCATGCCGAGCGGCGCGGCCATTGCATTGCTGGTCAGGTAGCCATGCGCAATGCGGCCGCCGTAGCGGCTTTTGGCGGCGAACGCTTCATCGACGTGCAGCGGATTGAAGTCGCAAAACAAGCCGGCACCGAGCACGATGTGCGCCTCCGTGAGTGTCAGGCTGGTTTCAAATTCATTGCCCAGGCTGAGTTCGTCGAAGCTGCGACCGATGTACATGTTCATGCTGAGATCCGCAAAGGTGGCCCGATCGGGCCATGCCAGCGCTTGAATGCTGGATGAAAGGCGCGGGCATCATGATAGACCAGCAGCGCCCCATCTCGCCCCAACTGCTTGTCTCCCGGGGTTTGTTCTTTTATGCTTGAAAATCAGTCACTGGAGACAAGCCATGATCAAAGTCAGCGTGATGTACCCCAATACCCCCGGGGCCCGTTTCAACCACGAGTACTACCGCGACAAGCACATGCCGCTGGTCAAGAGCAAGATGGGTGACGCCTGCAAGTACTACACGATTGACAAGGGGCTGGCCGGCGGCACTGCTGGCGCGCCCGCGACCTATGTGGGCATGTGCCACATCTTTTGCGATTCAGTGGAATCGTTTCAGGCCGGCTTCGGACCGCACGCGCAAGAGATCATGGGAGACATTCCTAACTACACCGATCTGACTCCGGTGATCCAGATCAGCGAAGTCGTTGTGGGCTGAAGGCGCGGGTTTTGGACGGCGCCGCAGGCGGCAACGCAAGCTGCGCCGTCTGCGCCACGCGCACGCAGTCCTGGATATGCTGCTCGCCCAGATAGCGGATCGCCGTGTAGCCCATGGCAGCGGACACGGCCTGGCCGGCCAGCGGCACATACTTGGCGGCCTGCTGCACCGTCAGGCGCATGCCGATCTTTTGCGCGGCCATAAAGACCAGCTCCTTGGTGATGAACTTGCCGATCAGCACCGACCCGACCACGGCGACAGCCTTTTGTACTTGCGCGCGCTGGCCTGGGTCCAGCCGGTCGAGTTGCGCCGGCGTGAGTCCGAACTCGGCGCTGATTTTGGGCAGCAGGCGCGACAGCAGGGCGGCGTCCACGGCCCAGTCCAGCCCCGGCACGGGTACCGTGCTGGCCACGGCGGCCACCAGTGCGCGCCGGTGCAGCAATTGGTGGCTGCGGCGCACGGCGGCCGACAGGGCCTCGTCGCCAGCAGCCATTTGCAGGGCGGTCAGCATGCCGTACCGATCAGGCGAGGGAGATCAAATCGACGGCCAGGCGACCGGGACTGTGCGTCATGGTGAGCGCTCCAAAAACGAATGAATCAGCGAACCACTCTACACCGCTGCGTGTCATTCGATCCCCTCAGGCGCCGGCGGTGTGCTCGATTTCCTCGGTCAGCTCCAGCCAGCGTTCTTCGAGTGCATGCAACTCGTCGCCGACCGCCTTGAGTCGCTTGCCGGTCTCGGCAATGGCCGCCGGCGCCAGCGGCGTCGCCAGCTGTGCCTCGATCCGCGCTTTTTCCTGCGTCAGTTCCGCCATGCGCCGCTCGCAGCCCTCGAGTTCGCGCTTGATGGGCCTGGCCTTGTCCGCATGCTGCTGCCGGCGCTGCGCGTCGAGTTTTCGCTGTGCCGGTGCGTTTTTTAAGCTAAATGTGCCTGTAGCCCCCTTGGGTGCTTCGCTTTCAGCTATTTTTGTTGTAGCAGCGACGGGCTCCTTCAACGACTCCTTGAGGCTTTCGCGCTGGCGCTTGGCCTCATCCAGAAGATAGCGCTGGTAGTCGTCAAGGTCGCCATCGAAGGGCTCGACACCGCCGCGCGTGACCAGCCAGAACTCGTCGCAAACGGCACGCAGCAGGGCGCGGTCGTGGCTGACCAGCATGACCGTGCCTTCAAACTCGTTGAGCGCCATGGACAGCGCCTCGCGCGTGGCCAGGTCCAGGTGGTTCGTCGGCTCGTCGAGCAGCAGCAGGTTGGGGCGCTGCCAGACGATCATGCACAGCACCAGCCGCGCCTTTTCACCGCCGCTCATGCTGCCCACGGCCTGCTTGACCATGTCGCCGCCAAAGTTGAACATGCCCAGAAAGCTGCGCAGGTCCTGCTCGCGCGTGCCCTGGCCGTGGTTTTGCCCGCGCGCCGCGGTCTCGCGGACGAGACGGATCATGTGCTCCAGCGGCGTGTCCAGCGGCCGCAGCACGTCGAGTTCCTGCTGGGCAAAGTAGCCGATGTTCAGGCCCTTGCCTTCGGTGAGCTCGCCGCCGATGGGCGCCAAGGCGCGCGCCACGGTTTTCACCAGCGTCGATTTGCCTTGTCCGTTGGCTCCGAGGATGCCGATGCGCTGGCCCGCCAGCACCGAGCGGTTGACGTGCTGCACGATCACGGTGGGCGGCGTGCCGGCCGGAGCGTCTTCGGGCGGCGGGTAGCCGAAGCTGGCGCCCGACATCGACAGCATCGGATTGGGCAGATTGGCCGGCTCCTTGAACTCGAAGCTGAAGTCGGCGTCGGCCAGCATTGGCGCGATTTTTTCCATGCGCTCGAGCGCCTTGACGCGGCTTTGCGCCTGCTTGGCCTTGCTGGCCTTGGCCTTGAAGCGGTCGATGAACTTTTGCAGGTGCGCGATCTTGTCCTGCTGCTTGCCAAAGGCAGCCTGCTGCAGCTCCATCTGCTCGGCGCGCATGTCCTCGAATTTGCTGTAGTTGCCGCCGTAGCGCACCAGCTTGCCGGCGTCGATGTGCAGGGTGACGTTGGTCACCGCATCGAGAAATTCGCGGTCGTGGCTGATCACCACCAGTGTGCCCTCGTAGCGCTTGAGCCAGGCTTCCAGCCACACCAGCGCATCCAGGTCCAGGTGGTTGGTCGGCTCGTCGAGCAGCAGCAGGTCGGACGGGCACATCAGCGCGCGCGCCAGCTGCAGCCGCATGCGCCAGCCGCCCGAGAAACTGTTCACCGGATTCGTCAGCTCGGTGGTCTTGAAGCCCAGGCCCAGGATCAGCGCCTGGGCGCGCGCGGGCGCATCGTGCGCGCCGGCGTCGTGCAGCTCCATGTAGGCATGCGCCATGCGCTCAAAATCGTCCGTCGCCTCGGCGGCGCGCACCTCGGCCTGCGCGGCCACCAGGGTGGTGTCGCCCTCGACCACGAAGTCGGTGGCGCTCTGGTCGGTCTCGGGCATCTCCTGCGCGACCTGGCCCATGCGCCACTGGGCCGGGATGTAGTAGTCGCCACCGTCCTCGTGCAACGTGCCGTTGAGCAGCGCAAACAGCGAGGACTTGCCGGCGCCGTTGCGGCCCACCAGGCCGACCTTCTCGCCGGGGTTGAGGGTCACAGAGGCGTTGTCGAGCAGCACCTTGGCGCTGCGGCGCAGGGTCACATTTTTAAGGGTAATCATGATGGTCGAGAGATTCGCGCGTTACCAGCAGCACCTGGTCCACGCCTGCGCTGGTTTCGAGCCAGACCGCTTCGAGGTGCGGAAAGGCGGCTTCAAAGTGCTCGCGCTCATGGCCGATTTCCAGCACCAGCACGGCGTGTTCGGTCATGTGCTGCGGCGCGTCGCGCAACAGCCGGCGGATGAAATCCATGCCGTCCGCGCCACCGGCCAGCGCCAGTGCGGGCTCGGCGCGGTACTCGGGGGGCAGGGCGGCCATGCTGTGCGTGTTGACATAAGGCGGGTTGCACACAATCAGGTCGTAAGGGCCACCCACCTGGGCCAGGCCATCGGACGGCAGCAGCGTGATGCGCTGTTGCAACTGGTGCCGGTCCACGTTGATGCGGGCGACCTCTAAGGCATCGGTCGAAATGTCGGCGGCATCGACATTGACCTCCGGATAGGCCATCGCTGCCAGCACCGCCAGGCTGCCGTTGCCGGTGCATAAATCGAGGACGCTGTGCGTGTGCGCGCCCAGCCACGGGTCGATGCCGCCATCTGCCAGCAGCTCGGCAATCAGGCTGCGCGGCACGATGGCGCGTTCGTCCACATAGAACGGCACGCCTTGCAGCCAGGCCTCGCGGGTCAGGTACGCGGCGGGTTTACGCGTTTCGATACGCGCTCTTAAAAGAGTAGCTATCTGTGCTTGCTCCAAGGGGGCTACGGGCCGATTTGCTACTGAACCGGGACCCTGCAGCGGGGTATCCAGCGGCAGGCCCAATTGCCACAGCACCAGCCAGGCGGCTTCGTCGAACGCATTGTTGGTGCCGTGGCCAAGGGAAACGCCGGCCCCTGCGAGCTGCTCGGCGCCCGCGTCGATCAACTCGATGAGGGTCATGCGGACAGCGTTTCCAGCACGCGGCGGTAGATGTTCTTGAGCGGCTCGATATCGGCCACCGCCACGCACTCGTCGATCTTGTGGATGCTGGCGTTAGGGGGCCCCAGTTCGATCACCTGCGGGCAGATCTTGGCGATGAAGCGGCCGTCGCTGGTGCCGCCGGTGGTGGAGAGTTCGGTCTCGAGGCCGGTCTCGGCCCGAATCGCGTCCTGCACCGCGCTGACCAGCGTGCCGGGCGTGGTCAAAAAGGGCAGACCGCCTACGGTCCACTGCAGCTCGTAGTCGAGGCCATGCCGGTCCAGCACGGCGTGCAGGCGCTGCTGTAAACCCTCGGGCGTCGATTCGGTCGAAAAGCGGAAATTGAAGTCGATCACCACCGTGCCCGGAATCACGTTGCCGGCTCCGGTACCGCCGTGGATGTTGCTCATCTGCCAGGTGGTGGGCGGGAAGAATTCGTTGCCGCGGTCCCATTCGACGGTGACCAGCTCGGCCAGCGCGGGCGCGACCAGATGGATCGGGTTTTTCGCCAGGTGCGGGTAGGCGATGTGGCCCTGCACGCCGCGGGCGGTGAGCTTGCCGCTCATGGTGCCGCGGCGTCCGTTCTTGATCATGTCGCCGGTGCGCTTGACCGAAGTCGGCTCGCCCACGATGCAATAGTCCAGCCGCTCGCCACGCGCCTTGAGGCGTTCGCACACCGTCACGGTGCCGTCCAGCGCCGGGCCTTCTTCGTCGCTGGTGAGCAAGAAACCGATGGACAGCGCAGGGTCGGGGTGCGCCGCGAGAAACTCTTCCACCGCCACCACCATGGCGGCCAGCGAGGTCTTCATGTCGGCGGCGCCGCGGCCGTACAGCAGGCCGTCCCGGTGCGTGGGGGTGAACGGGTCGCTGCGCCACTGCGCCAGCGGACCGGTCGGTACCACATCGGTGTGGCCCGCGAAAACTATCAATTTTGTAGCGTCTTGTGCCCGCGCAGGCTGGGCTTTCGCGCCAAAACCTCTGCGAACCGCCCACAGGTTGGTGACCTGAAAGTGGTCCGGGCCACCCAGCATGGTTTCGCATTCGAAGCCGAGCGGGGCCAGGCGCGCGCCGATGATCTTCAGGCAGCCCATGTCATTGGGCGTGACCGAAGGGCGGGCGATCAGCTGTTCGGCAAGATGGAGCGTGGAGGTCATGGAGTGGGTCTGCAATCAGGGTGTTGGCATTACAGCGGGCCAACGCCTGTCTTGCCAAAGCCAGTGGCACCAAAACCGGTGGCGCCGAACCCGGTCGTGCGCACATCCAGCGTGATTTCTGTGAATGAAGGATCGTCGCTTTGCGGCTCTTCTTCCAGCGCCTTGGCCGCCCTGACCTGGTTGTTCTGCAGGCGCCACATCAGGTTGGTGGGCGAATCCGAGTGGCCGAGGCCTTCCTTGCGCTCGACGCTGCCGTCCAGGATCAGGCGCGCGATGTCTTCCTCAAAGGTTTGCGAGCCCTCGGCAATGGAGTTTTCCATGGCTTCCTTGACGCCCGAGAAGTCGCCTTTCTCGATCAGCTCGGCCACCAGCTTGGTGTTGAGCATGACCTCCACGGCGGGCAGCCGCTTGCCGGAGGCCGTGCGCAGCAGGCGCTGCGACACCACGGCCTTGAGCGCGGCGGCCAGGTCGCCCAGCATGGTCGGGCGCACTTCCACCGGGTAGAAGCTCAGGATGCGGTTCAGCGCCTGGTAGCTGTTGTTGGCGTGCATGGTAGCCAGGCACAGGTGGCCCGACTGGGCGTAGGCGATGGCCGCGGACATGGTGTCGCGGTCGCGAATTTCGCCGATCAGGATCACGTCAGGCGCCTGCCGCAGCGCATTGCGCAGCGCGATTTGCAGCGATTCGGTGTCGGTGCCGATCTCGCGCTGGTTGATCACGGACTTCTTGTTCTTGAACATGTACTCGATCGGGTCCTCGATGGTGAGGACGTGGCCCACGGCGTTTTCGTTGCGGTGGTCGATCATGGAGGCCAGCGTCGTGCTCTTGCCCGCGCCGGTGGCGCCCACCAGCAGCAGCAGCCCGCGCTTTTCCATCACCAGCTGGCTCAGGATGGGCGGCAGGTTCAGCGTGTCCAGCGGCGGAATGTCGTCGGCGATGTAGCGGATCACGGCGGCATAGCTGCCGCGCTGGCGCAGGCCGCTGATGCGGAAATTGCCGACCCCATGGAGCGGGAAGGCCATGTTCAGTTCGCCGGTTTTTTCCAGCTCCTCGATGCGCGCCGGCGCCAGGATTTCGGCCAACAGGTTGCGCGGCGCCTCGGGCGGCAGCACCTGCGCGTTGATGGGAACGCTCTGGCCGTTGATCTTGATCAGCGCCGGCGAGTGGGCCGACAGGTACACGTCCGAGGCCTTGCGGTCCGCCATCAGGCGAAGAATTCTCTCCATCGTGTTCATCGTGCGTCTTTTCCCGAAAGTATTGTGAGGGGTGATCCGCTCAGTCGCGCAGCAGCTCGTTCAGGCTGGTGGTGGCGCGGGTTTTCGCGTCGACCCGCTTGACGATGATGGCGGCGTACATGCTGTACTTGCCGCCGGGCTTGGGCAGGCTGCCGCTGATCACGACCGAGCCCGCGGGAATGCGGCCGTAGCTCACCGTGTCGCTGGCGCGGTCGTAAATCGGGGTGCTCTGGCCCAGGTACACGCCCATCGAGACAACCGAGTTTTCTTCCACGATCACGCCTTCGACCACTTCGGAGCGCGCCCCGATGAAGCAGTTGTCCTCGATGATGGTCGGATTCGCCTGCAAGGGCTCGAGCACGCCGCCCAGGCCGACGCCGCCGGACAGGTGCACGTTCTTGCCCACCTGCGCGCACGAGCCCACGGTGGCCCAGGTGTCGACCATGGTGCCTTCGTCGACGTAGGCGCCGATGTTGACGTAAGAGGGCATCAGGATCGCGCCTTTGGCAATAAAGCTGCCGCGGCGCGCCACGGCCGGCGGCACCACGCGCACGCCGGTGGCGCGCATCTGCTCTGCGTCGAGGTGCGCGAATTTGGTTTTCACCTTGTCGTAGAAACCCAGATCGCCGGCGCGGATGACTTCGTTGTCGTTCAGGCGAAAGCTCAGCAGCACGGCCTTCTTGAGCCACTGGTGCGTGGTCCACTGGCCCACGCCTTCGCGCGTGGCCACGCGCAGATGGCCGTTGTTGAGTTCGCCGATGGCGTGCTCCACCGCCTCAATCACTTCCTTGGGTGCGGCCTTGGGCGACAGGTTGGCGCGGTCTTCCCACGCGGCATCGATGATTTTTTGCAGTTGCTGGGTCATGGTGAAAGTCTCGGGGTCGGGTTTTTGGGAATTAGGATTGGGTGTTGACAAATTGCACGATGCGCTGCGCGGCTTCGAGGCATTCCGCCGTTTCGGCGACCAAAGCCATGCGGATGCGGCCCTTGCCCGGGTTCAAACCATGGGCCTCGCGCGCCAGATAACTGCCGGGCAACACCGTCACATTGTATTGAGCCAGCAGTTCGCGCGCGAAAGCGGTGTCATCGCCGGGCTCGCCGCTGCGGCTGGCGGGCACCTTGGCCCACAGATAAAAGCCGGCGTCGGGCAGCGCCACCTCCAGCACTTGGGCCAGCAGTGGCGTGACCTGGGCAAATTTCTCGCGGTACAGCGCGCGGTTGTCCACCACATGCTGCTCGTCGCGCCAGGCGGCGATGCTGGCCGCCTGCACCACGCCGCCCATGGCGCTGCCGTGGTAGGTGCGGTAGAGCAAAAACTGCTTGAGCAGGGCCGCATCGCCCGCCACGAAGCCGCTGCGCATGCCGGGCACATTGCTGCGCTTGGACAGGCTGGTGAACGAGACCAGATTCTTGAAGTTGCTGGGCCCCAGTTGCGCCGCCGCCTGCAGCGCGCCCAGCGGCGGCTCCTCGCGAAAATAAATCTCGCTGTAGCACTCGTCCGAGGCAATCACGAAACCATGGCGCTCGCTCAACTCGAACAGCTTGCGCCACTCGGCCAGCGGCATCACGGCACCCGTGGGGTTGCCGGGCGAGCAGACGAACAACAGCTGCGTGCGCGCCCAGACCTCGGCCGGCACGCTGTCCCAGTCCACTGCGAAGTTACGTGCCGGATCGCTCGGTGCAAAGTACGGCTGCGCGCCCGCCAGCAGCGCAGCGCCCTCGTAGATTTGGTAGAACGGATTGGGGCAGACCACGGTCGCCCCTGGCCGGCTCGGGTCGAGCACGGTTTGCGCGAAGGCAAACAGCGCCTCGCGCGAGCCATTGACGGGCAGCACCTGGGTGGCCGGGTCCAGCGCCAGGCCGTAACGGCGCTCGAGCCATGCGACAAAGGCCTCGCGCAGTTGGGGCGAACCCGCGGTGGCCGGGTAAGCGGCCAGTCCGCCGGCCGGGTCGGCCGCGGCATTCATCAGGGCCTGTTTGACGAGGTCGGGAGTGGCATGCCGCGGCTCGCCAATGCCCAGGCTGATGGGGCGGTAGGAAGCGTCGGGGGTGATGCCGGCGAATAATTGCCGCAGCCGCTCGAAAGGATAGGGCTGCAATTGCTTCAACAGGGGATTCATCCCCGAATTATCCGGGATTGACTGCGCCCGGCCGCTGGACCGTCAGCGGAAAATGACGCAATCGTCCTTACTTCTTCCGTCCAGACGTGGTTTTCGGCTTGACTTCATCCGCCTTGGGCTGATCGCCAATCACGGATTTGAGCGGGCAAACACTGAAAGCCGGGCATTTTTTGCAGCCAACGGCGATGGCAATCGGGCAGAGGGTCATGGCGTTCTCCACTGGGGTGGTTGTTGCAGTATGCGCCTTCGGGTCAAGGCGGAACAGCCCGGGCCAATGGAGGCTTTCAGTCGTCGCATGATCGTTGTCTGTAGTTAATGTAATTGATTAAATAAATTTCATAGCTATTTGAAAATCATTGAATTTATAGAAATTCGTAAAATGACTCGGCAACGCGTTGACTCAGGATCGATCCGCGAGCGCAGACAGCTTGCTTGCGCGCCGTCATGGGGGGCGACCCGATTTCATGTAAAAGAGGGTCGCCCGGCGTTCAGCCATCCGGGATGCCGGAGGGGAAGATCGGAGCAATAAAAAGTCACACCATGAAGCCTCATCCATGAGCCGTTTTTTCCGCGCGCCGACATGTCTGCCGGTCCTGCTGTGTGTGGCTGCGGCATTGGCGGGCTGCTCGCACCACGACGACAACACGTATCAGGGCTATATCGAGGGCGAGTTCGTGTACCTCGGCTCGTCGCAGTCCGGCAAGCTCGCGCAATTGCCGGTGGCGCGCGGGCAGACGGTCGAGGCCGGCGCGCCGGTGTTCGCGCTCGAATCGGTTGACGAAGCCGCCGCGTTGCAGCAGGCGCAGCAGCAACTCGCTGTCGCGCGCGCGCAGCTGGCCGACATCCAGACCGGCAAGCGGCCGCCCGAAGTCAACGTCATCAAGGCGCAGCTCGCGCAGGCGCTCGCCAATGCGCGCAAGGCCGCATTGCAGCTCACGCGCGATGAGGCCCAGTTCCGCGTCGGCGGGATCGCGAAGGCGCAACTCGACGACTCGCAGGCCAACGCCGATGCGACCGCGGCCCAGGTGCGCGAACTGACGCATCAGGTCGATGTCGCCAGGCTTCCCGGGCGGTCCCAGCAGATCGGCGCGCAGAGCGCGCAGATCGAGGCGGCGCAGGCGGCCGTCGCCCAGGCGCAGTGGAAGCTGGACCAGACGCGTGTGAGCGCGCCGGCCCGGGGGCTCGTGTACGACACGCTGTATCGTGTCGGCGAATGGGTGCAGGCCGGCAATCCCGTCGTGCAACTGCTGCCACCGCAAAACGTGAAGGTGCGCTTTTTTGTGCCGGAGACGATCGTCGGCGCCCTGGCGCCGGGCCGCGCCCTGGCGATCCATTGCGACGGCTGCGCCGCGGACGTGCCTGCGAAGATCACGTACATCGCGAACAAGGCCGAATACACCCCGCCCGTGATCTACAGCAACGAGAACCGCGCGAAGCTGGTGTTCATGGTCGAAGCGCATCCGTCCGCGGCCGACGCCGCGCGGCTGCATCCCGGCCAGCCCGTCGCGGTGACATTGCAATGAGCCCGCCCGCGCCGCCCTACGCCATCGACGTGCAAAAGCTCAACAAACGTTTCGGCGACAAGCACGTCGTGCGCGACCTGTCGCTGCAGGTCGCGCGCGGCGAGATCTTCGGCTTTCTCGGGCCGAATGGCAGCGGCAAGACCACCTCCATCCGCCTGATGTGCGGGTTGCTCACGCCGGATTCGGGCACCGGCACCTGTCTTGGCTACGACATCGTGCGCGAGAGTGCGCAGATCAAGCGCAACGTCGGCTACATGACGCAGCGCTTCTCCTACTGGGACGACCTGACCATCCGGGAAAATCTCGACTTTGTCGCGCGTATCTACCAGATGCCGGCCCGCCGCGAAACGGTGGACCGCTCGCTCGAATCGCTCGGTCTGCAGAGTCGGGCGGATCAACTGACGGGCGCGTTGTCCGGTGGCTGGAAGCAACGGCTCGCGCTCGCTGCCTGCATGCTGCACGAGCCGCAGCTGCTGTTGCTCGACGAGCCCACCGCGGGCGTCGACCCCGGGGCGCGCCGCAACTTCTGGGAAACGCTGCACCAGCTCGCCGCGCGGGGCATTTCGGTGCTGGTCAGCACGCATTACATGGACGAGGCCGAGCGCTGCCACAAGCTCGCGTACATGGCGTGCGGCAGGCTGCTGGCGCAAGGCACCGCAAAACAAATCATCGACTCGCAGAATCTCGCAACGTGGAGCCTGCATGGCGAACATCTGAGCCAACTGTCGGATCGGCTGCGCGGGGTGCCGGGTGTCGATCAGGTCGCCGTGTTTGGTTCGGCGCTGCATGTCAGCGGCAGCGACCACGCTGCGCTCGAAGCCGCTATCGGGCAGGCGACCGCCGGCACGGGGTTGCGCATCGAGCGCATCGAGCGCATCGAGACTGGACTCGAGGACGTGTTCATCTACCTGGTGGACCGTTCGAGCGACAACGATGGAGCGCCATCGTGACGACGCGCGTTCTTTTCTCGTGGTCGCGCTGGTGGAGCATTGTGCTCAAGGAGTTCCTGCAACTGCGGCGCGACCGCATCACGTTCGCCATGATCATCGGCCTGCCGATCATCCAGCTCACGCTGTTCGGCTTCGCGATCAACACCGACCCCAAGCACCTGCCCACCGCCGTCGTCATGGGCGACCAGAGCGCCTTCACGCGCAGTTTTGTCGCCGCGATGACCAACTCCAGCTATTTCGACATCGTTGAAACCCTGCCCGACGAGGAAGCCGGCCGACGCGCGCTGGCACAGGGCCGGGTGCAGTTCGTGCTCAACATCCCGGTCGATTTTTCGCGCAGGCTGCTGCGCGGTGAGCGTCCATCGCTGCTGCTCGAAGCCGATGCCACCGACCCCACTGCGACGGGCAGTGCACTGGCGGCACTCCCCGGCCTGGTGCAGCCGGTTGCGGACAAGGACATCACCGGGCCGCTGGCCCACCTGAATGGCAGGCCTGCTGCGTTCGAAGTGCAGGTGCACAAGCTGTACAACCCCGAGGGCATTACGCAATACAACGTGGTGCCGGGCCTGATGGGCGTGATCCTGACACTGACGATGGTGATGATGACCGGCCTGGCGATCACGCGCGAGCGCGAACGCGGCACGATGGAAAACCTGCTCGCGACACCCGCGCTGCCGGTCGAGGTGATGACCGGCAAGATCGTGCCTTATGTGGTGATCGGGCTGGTGCAGGCATCCATCATCCTGGCCGCGGCGCGCCTTGTCTTTCATGTGCCGTTCGCGGGCAGCCTGCTCGCCATCTATCTGGCCTCGCTGCTGTTCATTGCGGCGAACCTGACGGTCGGCATCACGCTGTCGTCGATGGCCCGGAACCAGTTGCAGGCCATGCAGCTGACCGTGTTCTATTTTCTGCCGAGCCTGCTGCTGTCGGGCTTCATGTTCCCGTTCGCGGGAATGCCGGACTGGGCGCAATTCATCGGCAACCTGCTGCCGCTGACCTATTTCAACCGGCTGATTCGCGGCATTTTGCTCAAGGGCAGCGGCTGGGTCGACCTGTGGCCGTCGGTCTGGCCGATGGCGTTGTTCATGGTCATCGTGATGGGCATTGCGCTGCGCTTTTACCGGCGCACGCTCGACTGAGGGACCGGTCAATGAAGCCGCTCGCTCTTGTCGCCATCCTCGCGCTGTGCGGCTGCGCGGTCGGACCGGATTTTCGGCCGCCTGCCGCGCCGGACACCCAGACCTACACCCGCGAAGCCCCGCCTGCGGCAACGGTGGCGGCCGGTGGCGCGGCGGGGGCATCCCAGAGCTTTGTCACCGCGCCACACGCCGTCCCGATGTGGTGGACCCGGTTTCACTGCGATGCGCTCAACCGCCTGGTCGATCACGCGTTGCAGCACAGCCCGACGCTCGCGCAAGCGCGCGCAAAACTCACCGAGGCGCGCGAAAACTACAGGGCACAGGCCGGCGCAACCGACTTCCCGAAGATCGACGCGACGCTCGGCGGCGCGCGACAGCAGGTGGATATCGCGGCGTTCGGCATCCCGAATGTGCCGAATCCCGGCCCGTTTTCGTTGTACAACGCGTCGGTCGGCGTGTCGTATGCGCTCGATATCTTCGGCGGCAATCGCCGCGCGCTGGAAGCCTTGAAGGCGCAGGTCGACTACCAGTCCTTCGAACTCGAGGCGGCGCGGCTCACCCTGGCAGGCAACGTCGTCTTGGCCGCCGTTCGGCGCGCGTCGCTGGCGCAGCAGATCGCGCTGGCACAGCGCCTCGCCGACGCCCAGGCGCAACAACTGGCGATCACCGAGGGACGCTTCGCGGCCGGCGGCGTGGCGCAGCTCGACGTGCGCAGCCAGCGCACGCTGCTGGCGCAGACCCGCGCGTCGCTGGCGCCGCTCGCAACGCAACTCGCGCAGGCCGATCACCAGCTCGCGATCCTGCTGGGCAGCGCGCCGTCCAAGGCGGATTTCGGCGCCATCACGCTCGATGCGCTGCAGTTGCCGGACACGCTGCCACTTACGCTGCCGTCCACGCTGGCGCGCGAGCGGCCCGACATCCGCGCGTCGGAGGCGCTGCTGCACCAGGCCAGCGCGAATGTCGGCGTGGCGACAGCGAACCTGTATCCGCAGTTCATGATTTCCGCCGGGATCGGCTCGGAGCGCACCCGCATCGAAGATGTCGTGAACGGGCTCAATATCTGGAATGTGGGCCTGGCCCTCACGCAGCCGATTTTTCATGGGGGCGCACTGCAGGCGAAGAAACGCTCGGCGCAGGCGGCGTACGACGCAGCGCTCGCCGGCTACCAGCAGACGGTATTGCAGGCGCTGCAGCAGGTTGCGGACACGTTGACGGCGCTGGGCAACGACGCGCGCGAACTGCAGGCCCGCGATGAAGCCGCGCGGCAGGCGCAGGCGAGTCTTGCGATCGCGCAGGCGCGGTATTCCGCCGGCGGCGTCAGCCGATTCGACCGGCTCGATACGCAGCGCCAGGCGCTGCAGACGGCGCTGGAGCGGACCCGCGCACAGGCCGACCGGCTCGCCGATACGGCGGCGCTGTTTCAGGCGCTGGGTGGCGGATGGGTGTCTGCGCCCCTTGCCAATTCGTTGGAATAATGAGACTTGGACACAGGCATCAGCATGACTCGACAACTCATCAGCTCCGGATCGACCTTTGAGCAGGAAATGGGCTACTCGCGCGCCGTGGTGAGCCACGACGCGGGCGGCGACTGGATTTTTGTCTCGGGCACCACGGGGTTTGACTACGCCAGCATGACCATCGCCGGCGACGTGGTGGCGCAGACCGACCAGTGCCTGCGCAACATCCAGGCCGCACTGGCGCAGGCCGGCAGCAGCCTGGCCGACGTGGTGCGCGTCACCTATGTGCTGCCCGACGCGGCCGATTTCCCCGCCTGCTGGCCCACCTTGCGCCGCTACTTCGGCGATGTTCTCCCTGCGGCCATGATGATCTCGGCCGGGCTGGCCGATCCGCGTATGAAAATCGAGATCGAAGTGACGGCGCGCAAGCCCGGCCCTGCGACCCCATCCGTATAGAAATGATAGCTGCCGAGCCCCGGTTTCAAAGGGCTGCGGCGCTAAAAGGCTCAAATGTCGAGCACCAGTTGGGTCTGCGTCACCACCGCGCACAGTTTGCCCTGGGCGGTCAGGATCTTCGTCTGCCAGACCATCGTGGTCTTGCCCCGGTGCAAGGCCTCGCACTCGGCGGTCACGGTGCTGCCCACCCTGGCGGCACCGATGAACTTGGTGCTCGACTCCACCGTCGCCGTGCGCTTGCCCTCGGCAAGACTGACGAAGGTGCCGACTCCGCCCAGCGTGTCGGCGAACGCCATGATCGCGCCGCCATGCAGAATTTCGCCCGTGGTGCACAGGTTGGGCCGGACCTCCAGCGTGGCGACGACGCGATCCGGCGTGACCTCCACCAGCTGCATGCCGATGAGGCCGGGAAACAGCGGCGCGAGCAGTTCCTGAATGGAAGCAAGATCGTTCACGGTATCTCCTAGGATGTTTGCCAACGCAAGCTTCTATTTTGCGGGATTCACTGGCTGAGGGGAGGAGTTCTCAGTCAGTCGCGACATGGGCCGCCTCTGGGAAGGCGACTGAAATCCGCAACCCCGACTGCGCCGGCTCGCTCGCGTAACCGAGGTCGATTTTGGCTTCGAGCCGACCCGCAATGGTCTGCACGATGGACAGGCCCAGCCCGGACCCCACTTCGTCGTGGCCCACGACACGGTAAAAGGGATCGAACACGCGTTGGCGTTCTTCCGGCGCGATGCCCGGTCCCGTATCGGTGACCTGCAGGATCACCTGCCCCTCATTGGCGTGCACCGAGAGATTGATCTGGCCCCCGTTGGGCGTATAGCGGATGGCGTTGTCCACCAGGTTTTTCACCAGTGTCTTGAGGTCCGCCTCGGGGGCCGTGACGCGGGCATCCTGCGTGCCCACGACGCCCACGTCGATATTCTTGACTTCCGCCAGGGGCATCAGATCTTCCAGCACCTGCCGGAAAACCTGTTGCACCGACACCGTTCGGGTTCGCTCCCGGGAAGAATCCTGCACGCGGGCCAGCGTGAGCAGTTGGTCGACCAGACTCCGCGTGCGCCGGATGCCGCTGCGCAACACGGCCAGCCGCTCCCTCGCGTGCGCCGACATGTCCGCTGCGTCCAGTTGCTCCGCTTGCAGCGAAAGCGCCGTCAGCGGCGAGCGCAGTTCGTGCGCCGCGTCCGCGACAAAGCGCCGCTGCATCGACACCGACTGGCCCACCCGCGACAGCAACCGATTGATGGCCACCACGAAGGGGCGAACTTCCGAAGGAAGGTGCGCAGGGGCGACTTCGCGCAGATCCTGCTCGGAGCGCCGGTCAAGCTCCCAAGCCATCGTTTTCAGTGGCCGGAACATGTTGCGGATCAGGCCACCCACCAGCAGCAGCAAGACGGGAATCAGGATCAGGAACGGCATCAAAGTGCGCTGCGCGCTGTCGCGGGCGATCTCATCGCGCACTTCCGTACGTTGACCAATGGCAACCCGGGCTCCGGACGCCACTGTCTTCACGAACACCCGCCAGGATGTGCCGCCCAGTTTCGTGGTCTGGATACCATCGGATAAATTGGCTGGCAGGCCGGAGAGCGCCCCGGCAGGCTTGACGGACGCGGCGCTGGCAGGGCGCAGCCATTGCACCACCACGCGCGAGTCAGGGTCGCCCTCGAGCTTGTCCACGTGCGGGGCGGCGGATGGAACAGGCAACTGCTGCCCATCGAAGAGGGCCGCCATCTGGCGAAGCTGGTCGTCCTGCAGTTCGATGGCTTCCTGGAACGCCGACAAAAAAGAAACAATGCCGGCGGCGACTGCAATCACCGCGATGACCCCGCACAGCCAGGCCGACAGCCTGAACTGCAACGACTGCCTCAGCTTTCCCTGGAAACCATCCATCCCACCCCCCGTACATTTTTAATGGCGTCACTGCCCAGTTTTTTGCGAAGCGAGTGAATCAGGAATTCGACGGCATTGCTCTCGACCTCTTCGCCCCAGCCGTAAATCCGGTCTTCCAGCTCGCCGCGCGAGAGGATGGCGCCGGGCCGGACCAGCAGGGCTTGCAGCAAGGAAAACTCGCGCCCGGACAGGCGGTTTACCATGCCATTCACGGTGGCTTCCCGTGTGGCGGGGTCGAGCATCAAAGCACCGTTCGAGAGTACCGGGCTGGATGTGCCCCCCTTGCGCCGCAGCACTGCGCGCATGCGCGCCAGCAGTTCGGCCATCTCAAAGGGTTTAAGCACGTAGTCGTCGGCACCACCGTCCAGCCCGCGAATCCGCTCATTCAGTTCGTCGCGCGCCGTGATGATGAGAAGCGGTACGGGGTTGTCCCTGGCGCGGATCGAGCCCAACACGTCAAGGCCATCCTTCCCGGGCAAACCGAGGTCGAGCAAGACAAGGTCATAGTACTGGCCGGAGAGCGTATCGAGCGCCGCTTGTCCATTCTTCACCCAGTCGGTCGCGTAAGAAGCATCCCTCAAGGCACTCTGGATGGCTTCCCCAATCATGGGGTCATCTTCAACCAGCAGGACGCGCATTTACCCTCCGGCAGTCAATGGGCTTGTTTCGCCGCCTTTTGCGGGAAAAACAGGATACAAGTCAGCATCAACGCAAACAGCGCCGCCGATGCGGAGTAACGACTCAATGCCAGTCCGCCAGCATTCAAAGGCTTGTCGAGAAAGTCGCCCACCACAGCCCCAAGAGGGCGCGTGAGAATGAAGGCCACCCAGAACAGCAGAGTGCGAGAAACACTGGTCCGGTAGTACGCGGCCGCAACGAGTGCCAGCAGCCCGCCAAAGACCACCGCACTTCCCTCATAGCCGAGACCCGCCGTGCTGGCTGTCCAGTCACCCAGTGCGGTGCCCAGCGTTTGCGAGAACATGATCGTTACCCAGTAGAACATCTCGGCCTTCGGCGAACCGACGGTGTCGACCGATACCGTGCCCATGGATCGATACCAGATGGCCAGGGAGGCCATCAACAGGGCAAACAATATCGTCGATCCTCCCGCATAGCCAATGCCAAGAGAGCGATCGGCAAAATCTGCCATCGTCGTCCCGACCGTCGTCGTCGCAACGATGGTGATCCAGTACAGGAAGGGGTGAAAGGCCTTGGCCTTGATCTGGGCGACCACGGCAACCAGGAAGATCGCCGCAAAAATGGCCGTTGCCACGAGATATCCCAGGTTCATCGACATGGACACCGCGTCGCCGCCGGTTTCACCCAGTGTGGTGGCGGCAATTTTGATGATCCAGAAGATCAGGGTGACTTCCGGAACCTTGCTCAGCATTCGGGTTGTATCTTTACGTAAAACTGTATTCATGATTTTTCTCTTGATGAGATCAAGGGTGCGGGCTGAAAGGCGCCACTATCCCGGGCAAAACTTAGGACAGGGATAGGGGATAGGCCATTACTTCGCTACCCAGCCATGACGGATCAGTGGCGCGAAAACACGGTGATGCATGGCCGTCGCCCATGGAAGGAGGGGATTCACGAGCCAGCGTGCTTCGCGCCGGCAGAGGCCGGCGCTCAGGATGGCAACCAACCCGGCGCCGACCATGTCCAGAGGGAAATGCACCCCCAGGTAAATGCGTGCCCAGGCCACGGGGAGTCCCAGCAGGGCCAGCGGCGCGCCCGCCGCGCGGGACTCCCGATGCACCAGCAAGCCGAACGCGACGCTCCACAGCAGGGTCAGGTGATCGCTGGGAAACGAGGAGTCGGCCACGTGGGGAATCAACTGGTGGCCCAGCCCGATCATGAAAGGCCGCGGATGCTGCCACACCAGCCCGATCGCCTGAGCGATCAGCAGCCCCACCACACCCGAGAGCGCCGCTTCCAGCATCAGTTTACGGATGTGCTCGCCACCGCGCAGCCAGAGTGCCGCCAGGGACAGCGGCACCAGCCAGATTACGTAGCCCGCAAACAGTTCGGCGATTGCCAGTAAGACCGGGGCCGGATGGGCCGGTGCATTGATGAGCAGAAACAGTGATTGATTGAATTCTTCCATGAAAACTCCGAAGCTGGACCATTCAGGCCGGTCAGGGCGACCCCGTCCATCAGCATGCACACAGACATTTGCGTGACGCACCAGCGTACACAGACAAGCTTAGCCCGCACTGAGTGCCATCGGAGCCCTCCCGGCCAGGGCAATTGCCTCTCGTGAGCAAGGTATCATGACACCCTGTTCAGGGGCCATTCGGGATGCAGGCCTGCAGCCCGTTCGCCGTTCAAACCAACAAGTCAGCGTCCACCGCCCGTGCGTCTCAATTCCATCAAGTTATCCGGGTTCAAATCCTTCGCCGAGCCGACCAACTTCCTGCTGCCGGGGCAACTGGTGGGGGTGGTCGGGCCCAACGGCTGCGGCAAGTCCAACATCATGGACGCGGTGCGCTGGGTTCTGGGGGAAAGCCGGGCCTCCGAGCTGCGTGGCGAGTCCATGCAGGACGTGATCTTCAACGGCACCAACCTGCGCAAGGCGGCCAGTCGCTCCAGCGTGGAGTTGGTGTTCGACAATGCCGACCACCGCGCCGGCGGCCAGTGGAGCCAGTTCACCGAGATTGCGGTCAAGCGCGTGCTGACGCGCGACGGCACCTCCAGCTACTACATCAACAACCAGCCGGTGCGCCGGCGCGACGTGCAGGACGTGTTCCTGGGCACCGGCCTGGGGCCACGCGCCTACGCCATCATTGGCCAGGGTACGATCAGCCGCATCATCGAGTCAAAACCCGAAGAGCTGCGCCTGTTTCTGGAGGAGGCGGCGGGAGTCTCCAAGTACAAGGAGCGCCGCCGCGAGACCGAAAACCGCCTGTCGGACACGCGCGAGAACCTCACCCGCGTCGAAGACATCCTGCGCGAACTCAATGCCAACCTGGAAAAATTGGAAAAACAGGCCGAGGTGGCGCAAAAGTACAACACGCTGCAGGCGGACGTGACCCTGAAACAGCATCAGCAATGGTTCCTGAAGCGCGCCGAGAGCGAAGCGGACCAGGCCCGGGTCCGGCTTGACGCCGAAAAGGCGGTCAACGACCTCGAATCAAGGCTGGCCGACCTGCGCCATATCGAAGCCGACCTGGAGACCATTCGCCAGGCGCATTACGCGGCCGGCGACCAGGTCAACCAGTCGCAGGGCCTGCTGTACGAGGCCAGCGCCGAGGTCGGGCGGCTGGAGGCCGAAATCCGCTTCGTGGTGGAGGGCCGCCAGCGCGTCGAGCAGCGCCTGGCAACATTGACAGAGCAAACCGCGCAATGGGCCGCGCGCGGCGACGATGCACGCGCCGAGACCGAAACCCTGGCCGCGCAGGCACAGGATGCCGAAGAAAAGGCCGAGTTGCTGGCCGCACAGGTCGAAGAGCAGGCCCACGTGCTGCCCGATCTGGAAGACGCGCTGCGCCAGGCGCAAACCAAGGCCAACGAGCAGCGCAGCAGTGTGGGCCAGGTGCAGCAGCAAATCCAGGTGCTGGCGGCGGAGCAGCGCAGCATTGAGGAGCAGTCGCGCCAATTGAATCAGCGCCGCGAGCGCCTGGCCGCCGACAAGAATGCACTGGCGGCGCCCGACGAGGCGCGCCTGGTGAACCTGAACAACCAACTGGAGGCCGCGCAGGAAGCTGCCAGCGTGGCCGACGCGCGCCTGCACGAGCTGCAGGAGTCGGTGCCGCAGCTCGATGACGACCGCCGCACCAGGCAGCAGACGGTGAACAGCGAATCCGCCAAACAGGCGGATCTGTCGGCCCGCCTGGAGGCGCTCAAGGCCTTGCAGGAAAAGGTCAAGACCGGCGGCAAGCTCAAACCCTGGCTGGCCAAGCACGGGCTGGATGGCTTGCAGGGCCTGTGGAGCCGGATCCACATCGAACAGGGCTGGGAGAACGCGCTGGAGGGCGCGCTGCGCGAGCGCCTGGGCGCGCTGGAGGTGAGCCGGCTGGACATGGTGCGCTCGTTCAGTGGCGACGCGCCGCCAGCCAAACTGGCTTTCTACAGCCCGCCGCAGGCCGGTTTGCCCGAGAAGGCAGCGGCGCGGCCCCGGCTGGCCGACCTGCTGCGCCTGAACGATGCGGGTCAGAAGGCCCTGCTGACCGACTGGCTGCACGGCTGCTACACGGCGCCGAGTTTTGAAGACGCGCTCGCCAGCCGCGCCCAGCTGCAGCCGGGCGAGGTGATTTACGTCAAGACCGGGCATGCGGTCAGCTTGCACAGCGTGAGCTTTTACGCGCAGGACTCCGAGCAGGCGGGCCTGCTGGCGCGTGCCCAGGAAATTGAAAACCTGGAGCGCCAGTTCAAGGCGCAGGCGCTGATCAGCGAAGAGTCCCGCTCGGCCCTGGTGCGCGCCGAAGCCGCATATTCCGATGCGTCGCAGCGGCTGATCGCGGCGCGGCGCGAGGCGGCCGAGAGCCAGAGCCGCGCACATGAGCTGCAGGTGGAGACGCTGCGCCTGACGCAGCTGGCCGAACAGACCCGCGCCCGCAGCGAGCAGATCGCCGCCGACCTGCACGAGGTCGATGCCCAGCTGGGCGACCTGCAGGAGCGCCGCGTCACCGCGGAAGGCCGCTTTGAAGAGCTCGACATGCAGCTGGCCGACACCCAGGAGCGCCATGCGCAGCTTGACGAGCGCGTGATCGAGGCCGAGCGCCAGCTGACGCAGTGCCGCGAGCAGCGGCGCAGCCTGGAGCGCCAGGCCCATGAGGCCACGTTTGCCCAGCGCAGCCTGGAGTCGCGCAAGGCCGAGCTGGCCCGCGCGATGGAAACGGCTGCGCAGCAGGCCCAGAGCATCGCGCAGGAGCAGCAGCAGGCCCTTGATGAGCTGACCCGTCTGACTGCCGCCGCGGCCCAGGCCGGCCTGCAGAGCGCGCTGGCGCTCAAGCTGGAGCGCGAGGCCGCACTGGGCGCCAAGCGCAGCGAATACGACGACCTGACCGCCAAGCTGCGCGCCAGCGACGAACGCCGCCTGCAGCTCGAGCGCGAACTCGACCCGCTGCGCCAACGCATCACCGACTTCCAGCTCAAGGAGCAGGCCGCGCGACTGGGGCTGGAGCAATACACCCAGCTGCTGGCCGATGCCCAGGCCGACCTGGAGGCCGTGGCCAGGTCCGTCGAGGAAGGCAACGTGCGTTTGCCCGGCATGCAGGGCGAGATCGACCGTCTGCACCGCGAAATCGCGGCGCTCGGTGCCGTGAACTTGGCCGCGCTCGAGGAGCTGAACACCTCGCGCGAGCGCAAGCAGTTCCTCGATGCCCAGACGGCCGACCTGGTGGAAGCCATGACCACGCTGGAAGATGCCATCAAGAAGATCGACAGCGAAACCCGCGAACTGTTGGCCGGCACCTTCAACACCGTGAACGAGCATTTCGGCCGGATGTTCCCCGAGCTGTTTGGCGGCGGCAACGCCCGCCTGGTAATCACCGGCGAGGAAATCCTCGACTCGGGCGTGCAGGTGCTGGCCCAGCCGCCGGGCAAGAAGAACCAGACCATTCACCTGCTCTCGGGCGGCGAAAAGGCCCTGACCGCGATTGCGCTGGTGTTTGCGATCTTCCAGCTCAACCCGGCGCCGTTCTGCCTGCTCGACGAGGTGGACGCGCCGCTGGACGACGCCAACACCGAGCGTTATGCGAAACTGGTGCGCGCCATGAGCCGTGAAACCCAGTTCCTCTTCATCAGCCACAACAAGATCGCGATGGAAATGGCCGAGCAACTGATCGGCGTGACCATGCAGGAGCAGGGTGTGTCGCGCATCGTGGCGGTGGATATGGAATCCGCCGTCTCCATGGCCGAGGCGGCCTGACCCGCAGGAGCGACAGATGAGCACGTTGCAAATCAGTCTGGCCATCGCAGGAGGCCTGGTCTTGGCCGGTGTGGTGGCGCACAGCACCTGGAGCTCGCGCAGAAACGCGCCCCGGCAGGCACTGCCCGAGGCCGGCAATGGCGCCGGCCGCGCGGCGCCGGCGGACGGCACCGAGCCGGCGCGCACCGAACCCACCTTCGACGACGACCTGGCAGCGTCGCACCCGCTGCCGGTGCCCGAGAAAAAGCCGGGCATGGATGCCCTGATCGACGTCATCGCACCGATTGCGCTGGATGCCCCCGTCTCAGGCGACGCCGCGCTGGCCGCCATGCCGCCCACGCGCCGCGCCGGCAGCAAGCCGTTTGCGATCGAAGGCTTCAACGAGGTTGCCCAGCACTGGGAAACACCGGTGCCCGGCCAGCGCTACGGCGCCTTTCAGGCCGGTGTGCAACTGGCGAACCGCACCGGCGCCCTCAACGAGATTGAATACTCCGAGTTCGTGATGAAGGCGCAGGCCTTCGCCGACGCGGTCAATGGCGCGCCCGATTTCCCCGAAATGCTCGATGAAGTGGCCAGAGCCCGCGAGCTCGACCAGTTCGCCAGCGACCACGACGCGCAGCTCGGTTTCTCGCTGCGCGCGCAACGCGCCGCCTGGAGCCCCGGCTACGTGCAGCAGAACGCGGCGCGCCTGGGTTTCGTACCGGGCGTGATTCCGGGGCGCATGGTGCTGCCCGCGAGTGTGGCTGGACTGCCGCCCCTGCTCGGGCTGGCGTTCGATACCCAGGCCGCCATGGCCGACGACCCGGCGCAGTCGGCGCTGCGCGAAGTCACGCTCAGCCTGGATGTGCCGCAGGTGGATCGCGGCGAGCAGCCCTTCACGCGCATGCGCGAGGCGGCCGCAGCCCTGTGCGCGGCGATGGACGGCATCGTCACCGACGACAACGGCCAGCCGCTGGTGCCCGAGGCCATGGACGTGATCGGCGCCGACCTGGAGCAGCTGTACGACACACTGGACGCGCGCGATCTGTCGGCCGGCTCCGCGCTGGCGCGCCGCCTGTTCTCCTGAGTCGGCGCTCGCCGCCGCGCTGCGCCATGGCAAACCCCCATTTGTTTGCGCCGCCCGAGCCGGGTTCCGACGCCGCGCGCGTCGAGGCGCTGCGCCGCCAGCTGCACCATCATGCGCACCGCTACTACGTGCTCGACGAACCCGAAATCCCGGACGCCGAATACGACCGCCTGTTTCGCGAGCTGCAGGCGCTGGAGGCCGCGCATCCCGAACTCTTCAGTCCCGATTCGCCGACCCAGCGCGTGGGCGGCAAGCCGCTCGACCAGTTCGCCAGCGTGCGCCACGCCGTGCCGATGCTGAGCCTGCGCACCGAAACCGACACCGAACCCACGGGCGCCATCAGCTTCGATGCGCGCGTGCGGCGCGAGCTGGGCCTGACACCGGACGATCCCCCCGTTGAATACGTGACCGAGCTCAAGTTCGACGGCCTGGCGATGAACCTGCGCTACGAGGCCGGCACGCTGGTGCAGGCCGCCACGCGCGGCGACGGCGAAGTGGGCGAGGACGTGACGCAGAACATCCGCACCATCGGGCAAATTCCTTTGCGCCTGCCCACTGGCGTGCCCCACGTGCTCGAGGTGCGGGGCGAGATTTTCATGCGCCGCGACGACTTTGAAGCGCTCAACGCCAGACAGCGCGACAAGGGCGAGAAGACCTTCGTCAACCCGCGCAACGCAGCCGCCGGCGCGGTGCGCCAGCTCGACCCCGCGATCGCGGCGCAGCGGCCGCTGAGCTTTTTTGCCTACGGCCTGGGCGAAGTCACGCCCGCCGCGCAGGGCGGCCCCGAATTCCAGACCCACTACGAACTGCTGCAAACCCTCAAATCATGGGGTTTTCCGGTCGCAGCCCAGGTGCAGATTGCGCATGGCGCTATGGAATTAGTAGCGTATCACCAGTCCATCGGCAGCCAGCGCGACCACCTGCCGTTCGACATCGACGGCGTGGTCTACAAGGTCAACAACCTGGCGCTGCAACAGCAACTCGGTTTTGTCACGCGCGAGCCGCGCTGGGCGGTGGCGCACAAGTACCCGGCGCAGGAGCAGCTCACCACGGTGCTCGGCATCGAGGTGCAGGTCGGGCGCACCGGCAAGCTCACGCCGGTCGCCAAGCTGGCGCCCGTATTCGTCGGCGGCGTGACCGTGACCAACGCGACCCTGCACAACGAAGACGAGGCGCGCCGCAAGGACGTGCGCATTGGCGATACCGTGATCGTGCGCCGCGCCGGCGACGTCATTCCCGAGGTCGTGAGCGTGCTGCCCGAGCGGCGCCCGCCCGGTGCGAAGGTTTTCACCATGCCACGGCACTGCCCGGTCTGCGGCTCCGCGGCGGTGCGCGAGGAGGGCGAGGTGGACTACCGCTGCAGCGGCGGCCTGTTCTGCAGCGCGCAGCGCAAGCAGGCCATCCTGCACTTCGCGCAGCGCCGCGCGGTCGAGATCGAAGGGTTGGGCGACAAGCTGGTCGATCAACTGGTCGATGCGGGCGTCATCCGCACCTTGCCCGACCTGTACCGCCTTGGCCTGACGTCGCTCGTCGCTCTGGACCGAATGGCCGACAAGTCCGCGCAGAACATCGTCGATGCGCTACAAAAATCGAAGCAAACCACGCTGCCGCGGTTTTTGTTCGGGCTCGGCATCCGCCATGTCGGCGAGGCCACGGCGAAAGCATTGGCGCGCCATTTCGGCAAGCTCGATGCCGTCATGGACGCCACCGAGGAGCAGTTGCTGCAGGTGGGCGACGTCGGCCCGATCGTCGCCAGCAGCATCCGCACCTTCTTCGAGCAGCCGCACAACCGCGAGGTGGTCGAACAGTTGCGCGCCTGCGGCGTGACCTGGGAGGAGGGCGAGCCCGCCCCCGTGGCGCCGCAGCCATTCGCCGGGAAGACCTTCGTTCTCACCGGCACGCTGCCCACGCTGAGCCGCGACCAGGCCAAGGAACTGATCGAATCCGCCGGCGGCAAGGTGGCGGGCTCGGTCAGCAAGAAAACCAGCTACGTGGTGGCCGGAACCGAGGCGGGCAGCAAGCTGGCCAAGGCGCAGGAGCTCGAGGTCGCGGTGCTCGACGAGGCCGGTCTGCTGGACTTGCTGAACGCTCGGGCCTGAAGCGGCCGCTCCATCCAACGTCGATGGCCACGCAGTTGACAGATATCGAACTCGGGGAACGTGGCCGCGACAGCGCCTGGATGGTGTTTCTCGTGTTCCTGCGCCTGGGGCTGAGCTCGTTCGGCGGCCCGATCGCGCACCTGGGCTACTTCCGCGCCGAATTCGTCACGCGCCGGCGCTGGCTCAGTGAACGCAGCTTCGTCGATCTGGTGGCGCTGTGCCAGTTTTTGCCGGGTCCGGCCAGCAGCCAGGTCGGCATCGCGATCGGGCTCTCGCGGGCGGGCTTGCCGGGAGCGCTGGCCGCGTGGACCGGCTTCACGCTGCCCTCGGCCATCCTGCTGACGCTGTTTGCGCTCGGGCTGTCCGCCTGGGGCGACGCGCTGCCAGCCGGCATCCTGCATGGTTTGAAGGTGGTCGCCGTCGCCGTCGTGGCCCAGGCCGTGTGGGGCATGGCCCGCAAACTGTGCACCGATGCGGCGCGCATCGGTATCGCCCTGGCTGGCGCCTGCATCGTGCTGCTGTGGCCGACCGCCGCGGGGCAGGTCGGCGTCATCGCCGCGGCCACCGTGCTCGGCCTGCTGTGTTTCAAGCCCGCGCAAGACGGCGCGCACGACGCGCTGCCGGTCTCGGTCAGCCGCCGCACCGGTGCCATGCTGCTGGGGCTGTTCTTCGCGCTGCTGCTGGGGTTGCCTCTCGGGCTGGGCGTCTGGCCGAACCAGGCGCTGGCCGTGGTCAACGCCTTCTACCGCGCCGGCTCGCTGGTCTTTGGCGGCGGCCATGTGGTGCTGCCGTTGTTGCAGGCAGCGGCAGTGCCCAGCGGCTGGGTCACGAACGAAACCTTCCTCGCGGGCTATGGCGCGGCGCAGGCGGTGCCCGGTCCGCTGTTCACCTTTGCGGCGTTTCTGGGCGCCTCGATGACCAGTGCCCCGAACGGCTGGATCGGCGCCGCGTTGTGCCTCGTCGCGATCTTCGTTCCGTCGTTTTTGCTGGTCATCGGCACCCTGCCGTTCTGGGAGCCCTTGCGCCACAGCGTTCGCACCCAGGCGGCGCTCGCCGGGGTCAACGCGGCGGTGGTCGGCCTGCTGCTGGCCGCGCTGTACCGCCCGGTCTGGACCAGTGCCATCGGGCGGCCGCAGGACTTCGCGCTGGCGTTGGTTGCCCTGATGGCCCTGATGGCCTGGAAGCTGCCGCCATGGCTGGTGGTGCTGGGCAGCGGCGCGGCGGGCTGGCTGCTGGCAGCTGTGATGCCCTGATCCGTTGCCGATTCTGATTTCGACATTGGCACAACCCTGCCGGGCCAGCTATTGCCGGGCCGGCGCAGCCAGCTCTTCAATGAGCTACTGGCAAAAATCGTCTTTGCGGCGATTTCCGCAAGCATGGACTGGCGCGAGCCTGGAAATCCGGTTCGGTCATGGTGGCCTCTGGAGGAAGCGGCGCTGACGGGTTGATCCCACGCTCGCCTGCGGCGCGAGAGCAAGGCCCTGTGAGCGCTGCGCGCTTGCAGTCGCGCAAATGCGGTATTGCGGGCGGGGATTGCCGGGCTATAAACAAAATCGCGGCGTTGTCCGCATGGGTGGTTCGCCAGGGCTGGACGTCACCCCTACTGCGCTGCGCGCCAACCCGAGTCTCATCAATCATTGACTTGATGTGGAGGTTGAAATGACACGTAAATACATTGACTGCCGGGAATATCCGAGCGAGATGAATTGCACGGTCGCGCTCTGTGCCGACACGGACAAGGAGTTGCTTGCCGCCGCCGTGCAGCATGCCGTGGCGGTGCATCAGCATCAGGACACGCCGGAACTGCGCTCCCAGCTGCAGAAACTGTTCAAGGAAGGCAGCCCGCCGATCGAAGCTCCGCGCAAGTAGCGGGCGGCGCAAATGGCTCCGCCAGAGGCTACCGGGCGTAGAAGCCCGAAGCGACCAGGCCCGGGGTTCCATCGATCGTGATGAACTCGGAAAATGCCGCCTTGCCTTTGCTGTCGATCAGCGCTGCGGCCTTGTTGACCAGCGCTTCAACCTGCATGGTTCTGTCAGATGCCGGTGGGGACTGCTGCGCATTGGCAGGATTGACCATCGCCGAGGCGGCCAACACAGTGCAACCCAGGCTTTGCCTAAGCATCGATTTCTCCCTGGCAGATGTGGAAAAACCCCCATAAGGCTCGACCTGTGGGGCGAACGCGCGAGCTGGCGCCGCCATTGTGGTTCTAGTCTTGCCGCGGCACAAATTCAAGTGTGCGTACTTTCGGGCCAATCCTGTTCCGCGCCGGCCGAAGACCTGGCGTGCGGCTTCAATATCCCATGGTGTATCGCAAACGCTGCGGCTTCGGTGCGATTCGCCGATCGGGTTTTGCTCAGGATGCTCCGAATGTGGTTGGCCACGGTGTTCGGGCTGACAAACAGCGCGCTGGCAATGTCCCGGTTGCCGCGCCCGACCGCGACCAGCCGCAATACCTGCGCCTCGCGCTCGCTCAAGCCAGCGGGATAGTCCACAGCGGCTGAATCGGGCGTCGACTCCCGCCGGCAGCTCTCGATTTGCGTGCGCAGCGATGCCATTCCCAGTGTGCTGGCTTCGACGAGCGCGGCCTCCAGCAGCGCCCGCGCTTGCTGCCGATCGCCCGGTCCATGCCGGGCTATCAACATCACTGCGTACTGATGACGGGTGCGCGCCAATGCAGGACGCGCGCCCTGGCGCTCATTCATGGCCAGGGCGGCCCTGTAGTGGCGCTCGGCATCCTCTTCGCGGCCCATAGTTGCGCACAACATCCCAAGGAGCAGGTCTGCCGCACCAAAGCAGGCGATCGAGGTTCCGGCCAGCAGGTTGCGCCCCGCGTAGGGCGCCAGCCATCGATAAAGTGCCGCGGCGCTGTCCGTATCGTGCAGCGTGCAGCACACATGGGCGAGGTAGGCCAGACTCGCCAACCAGACACCATCGTGCACCAGCCCGGCAAAGCCATCTGCCGCCAGCCCATTGAACTCGCCTCGTGCGGCGTCCAGCTGGCCCAGCTCGGCGTAGATCAGCGCAAGCCCGGGCCGCCAGACATTGGCTTGCCCGGTCGCCGTGACAAGGTGCTGTAACAGCGGCGCCACCTCGGGCAGGCGGCCCTGTTCGCGGCGCAGCGTGAACATCTGCACACCGTACACGCCTGCCGCGTCCAGACCCGGCATGCGGTCGCCAATCTGCAGGGTGTGCTGCGCGAGCGCCTCGACCTGCGCAAAGCGCCCCTCGAACAGCGCATGCATGGTGCGCGAGCAGGCCCCCACATACTGCAGGAACGGCTGGCGCAATTCGTCCGCATCACGCTCGTAGGCCGCCAGGCCAGCTCGCCAGCTCTCCATGTCGCCCAGCTCGAAATGATCGAACATGCGCCACGCGGCGGCCTGTGACATCAGCAGCCGGTCGCCCGCTTGCGTGGCCAGGCGCAATGCCTCCTCGGCGTTGTCCATCCTCTGTGAGGTCCGTTCGTGCTGCCACCGCGCCGACAGCGTTGCAATCAGTGTCGTGGCCAGGGTTGAAGGATCGTTCGTGCGCCTGGCCATCGCCAGCGCCTGTTCGAGTACTTTCATCGCCTGCGCTTCCTCACCGCTGAAGATCAGGGCCCGCGATAGCGCGCTCAACAACTGAACCATCAAGGACAGCTCCCCGCCATCCAGCGTGACGAGCGCCTCGCGCAGCAGGCGGGCAGCGGCAACGCCCGGCAGGCCGGGTGCCCAGCTCGCGGCCTCGAATCCGAGCGAGGCACGTGCCAGCTCGTGGCTGTTGCCCGCGTCCTTCGCCATCTGGGCAGCCTGCGCGAACACCTCGCGCGCCTGCAGGTATTCGCCGCCTTGGGCATGAGCCTCCCCGAGCGCATTGAGCACCCGGCAACGCGACACGGCATCGGCGCTCGTGCCCGCATCCATGCCCTGCAGCGCCAGGCCGTAGTAGCGCACCGCCTCTTCATGCGCCATCAGCTTGTCGGCCTGCTCGGCCGCTCGCAGCGCGTATGCGACCGCCAGCGCGGGATCGCCGCCCGGCAGGGCCGCCCAGTAGTGATGCGCCAGGGCCGGCAGCTGGCGCCCGGGATCGTTGCGATGCGCGGCCTCCAGGGCACGGCCCACCTTCAGGTGCAAGCGCCCGCGCTTCGGGAGCGCGATCTCGTCATAGAGGATTTCCCTGAAAAGGGCATGCCCGAAGTGATACCGGCCAGGCGCCGTCGGCAGCGCCTCGATCACATTCGCTCGTAACGCCTCCTCCAGCGCGCCGGTCAACGCGTCTTCGTCCAGCTCGTCCACCAGATGCGCGAGCAGGGCAGTATCGAACGAGCGTCCGATCACAGCGGCGCAGGTGAGCACCTGATTGGCTTGCACCGAGAGCCGGTTCAGGCGTTGCCCGATGACCTCCTTGATGCCTTCGGGGATGCGCATCAGCCTGCCAGCAGGCGAAGCGGTTGAACTACCGCATGCCGCGCCTTCGAGGGCCTGTTCCTGCAAAAGCAGTCGTGTCATTTCGCTCACGAACAGCGGATTGCCCTCGGTCTGGCCGTGCACCCTGTCGAGCAGCACCGGCGGGACCACGGCGCCAACCGCCAGTTTCATCATGAGGGCTGTCTCGTCCCGACTCAGGCCGGACAGGCGCAGGCGCGTGAAGTGCTGGTGCCGGGCCAGCTCGCCAAGCGTGCCGGACAGCGGATGCTGGCGCGACAGCTCCATGTCGCGGTAGGTCACCAGGACCAGCACGTGGCAGGCGCCCAGATCCGGCGCGAGAAACTCGAGCAGGCGCAGTGACGATGCGTCCGCCCAATGAAGATTGTCCAGAATCAGCAGCAGCGGCTGCTCCTGGGCCGCCCGCCTCCAGAACTCCGTGATCGCATGGAACAGCCTGAAACGTGTCTGCAATGGGTCGGTCGTGGGCAGAAGCTGCGGGAGGTTCGGGAAGCGCTGCGCGACGTCGGGGACGATTTCTGCCAGCGCCGGCGCAGCGCGCGCCAGCGCACGGTGCACCGCCGTATCGTCGTGCGAATCGAGCCAGCCCTGTATGACTTCCAGCCAGGGCCAGTACGAGGGCGCCCCCGGCTCCTCGCTGCAGCGCCCCCAGAGCACCTGCATGCCGCGCGCCGCGGCGCGCCGGGCCAGCATCTGCGCCGTATGGGTCTTGCCGATCCCCGGGTCCCCGGCCAATGCTGCCGCGCCGCCCGAGCCGGCCAGCGCGCGCGTTAGCAGGGCGTCCAGGGCCGCCAGCTCGCGCTCGCGCCCGACAAACAATTCGGACGCAGGTTGAAGGGCCGCCTCTGCCATGGATGTGGTGCCAATGTCCGCGCACAGCGCCGCGCCGCAGCCATCGCAGAAGAGTGCGACAGGCCGGTTTTCGCGGCCGCAGAAAGCGCATTGCATTGGCATCGTCAGACCCGATCGCGGCGGTGAAGCCTGAAATGGATGAGCGCCAGGCCGTCAGGCGAACGACTCCGGACGGATCCGGCTGACCTCGACCACCACGTCGGCAGGCAGGTGGGCCAGTCGCGCCGCTTCGCGAATGGCGTCAGCGCTGGGCGCCTCGTACAGGCAGTAGGTCTTCTTGCGATCAGCCGACAGGAACGAGATCAGCCAGTTGACGCCGACATCGGTGTTGATCTGCTTGACGGCCGCGACACTTGCATCATCAAGTTGCAGTGCGTCGGCGAATTGGCGCTCGATCAGGAACAGTGGCATGGTTTGCACCTCCTGGATGGCCGCCGCCGGCCGTCCACCAAACATTCTGCGACGAACCGCAATCCCGGTCAACGCATCGCGCCAGCGGTCCCGGGATAGTCAATTTTGACCATTGACCAAGGCATCGGGTGCCTTGGAAAAATGATCAATCCGGCGGATTGTGCGCACGCCCTGCATCTCCTAGAGTGAACTGAGGTCGGCACGCCGGACCGGCCGGAACCCTTGATTCCCACTGACCAGGAGCTGTCATGTTCAACGATACCCAACTGCAAGCCTACAAGGCGCAACTGCGTGGCGCCCTCATCGAACCCGGCGACGCCGCCTACGATGCGTCGCGCAAGGTCTACAACGCCATGATCGACAAGCGGCCACGCCTGATTGCCCGCTGCGCCGATGTGGCCGACGTGATCGCCACGGTGAACTTCGCGCGCGAGCATGCGCTGCTGCTCGCGGTGCGCGGCGGCGCCCACAACGGCGCCGGCCTGGGCGTGTGCGATGACGGCCTGGTGCTCGACCTGTCGGCGCTGCGCGGCATTCGCGTCGATCCCAGGGCGCACACGGTGCGCGTCGAGGGCGGCTGCACCTGGGGCGATGTCGATCACGCCACCCATGCCTTCGGGCTGGCGACGCCGGCCGGCATCATCTCGACCACCGGCGTCGGCGGGCTGACCCTGGGCGGCGGCATCGGGCACCTGTCGCGCCGCTTCGGCCTGACCATCGACAACCTGCTTTCGGTCGACATGGTGCTGGCCAACGGGCAACTCGTGACGGCCAGCAGCAGGGAGAACGAGGACCTGTTCTGGGCGGTGCGCGGCGGCGGCGGCAACTTCGGCGTTGTGACCTCGTTCGAGTTCAAGCTGCATGCGGTCGACAACGTGGTGGCCGGCCCAACCCTCTGGCCCCTGGAGCGCGCGGCCGAGGTCATGCGCTGGTACCGCGATTTCATCGTCGGTGCGCCGCCGGAACTCAATGGCTTCTTCCTGTTCCTGACCGTGCCGCCCGCGCCGCCGTTCCCCGAGGCACTGCACCTGAAGAAGATGTGCGGCGTGGTGTGGTGCTACACGGGCGATCCGGCCCGGGCGGAACAGGTGTTCGAACCCGTGCGCGCCATGAGCCCTGCGCTCTACGGCATTCACGCCTTGCCCTACCCGATGCTGCAGCGTGCCTTTGACGGTCTTTATCCGCCCGGCCATCAATGGTATTGGCGCGCCGACTTCGTCGATGAGCTGCCCGAGGAGGCGATCGCCCTGCACGTCGAACACGGTCCGCGCGCGCCGACGATGCAGTCCTCGATGCATCTTTATCCCATCGATGGCGCCGTGCACCGGGTGGGCCGCAACGACACGGCGTTTTGCTACCGCAGCTCGAAATGGGCCATGGTGATTGTGGGGGTGGACCCCGATCCGGCCAATCGCGAGCACATCACCCGCTGGTGCAAGGACTACTGGGATGCGCTGCACCCCTATTCCGCCGGCGGCGCCTACGTGAACTTCATGATGGACGAGGGCCAGGAGCGTGTGCAGGCGACCTACCGGGAGCATTACCCGAAGCTCGCCGCGGTCAAGCAGAAGTTCGACCCCGGCAACCTGTTCCGTGTGAACCAGAACATCAAGCCGGCAGGCTGACCGCGAGTTTTCACGGAATCCTCCCGCAGCACCGGCGTTCAGATCGCCACCAGTTGCCGCACATCATCGGCCTCCACGTCCTTGCCTCGACGGCCCACGTACGTCACGAAAACGCCCTGACGCGACTGGCAGCGTCAGGAATCCGGGGCCGCCTCAGCCATTGACCGCAATGGTGCAGCAGCGTAGATTGATGCGTATTCACACCTCTTCTTTGAGAGACGCATCATGTTCCAGTCCACCCTGATGGCCGGCCAGCGCATTCTCGTCACCGGGGGCGGCACCGGGCTCGGCCGCGCGATGGCCGGGAAGTTCCTGTCGCTGGGCGCCGACGTGGCGATCTGCGGCCGGCGCAAGCAGGTCTGTTACGAGACCGCCGCGGTATGGCGTGACCAGTTTCCCAAACGCCGCGTCGACACCTTCGGCGTCGACATCCGCAATGCGCAGGACGTCGAAACGATGGTCGCTGCGCTATGGGACAGCGGCGGCCTGACGGGCCTGGTGAACAACGCCGCCGGCAACTTCATTGCACCGACCGAGAGCCTGTCGCCACGCGCTTTCGACGCCATTGCGGACATCGTTTTTCATGGCAGCTTTTACGTCACGCAGGCCGTCGGCAAGCGCTGGATCGCCGAGGCCAAGGCCGGCGCCTGGCAGCCAGGCCGACCGTACCGCAGCGTGATGAGCATCGTCGTCACCTGGGTCGACAACGGCTCGCCGTACGTGGTGCCGTCGGCGATGAGCAAGGCCGGGATCGAGGTGATGACCAAGTCGCTCGCGGTCGAGTGGGCGCGCTACGGCATCCGCCTGAACGCCGTGGCGCCCGGCGAGATTCCGACCGAGGGCATGAGCAAACGGCTCAGCCCGGGCGAGGAACCCGGCACGCGCAGCAAGCAGCGCAACCCGATGGCGCGCGCCGGCGAGATGACCGAGCTGCAGAACCTGGCGGCGTTTTTGCTGGCGCCCGGCCAGTGCGACTGGCTCACGGGGCAGACGATCGCGATGGACGGCGGCAATGCGCTGGCCACCGGCGGCAACTTCTACGAGCTGCGCGAGTGGAGCGATGCACAGTGGCAGGCCGCGCGCGAGCGCATCGAGGCGCAGAATCGCAAGGACAAGGAATAGCGCGGCGTACGGCACGCCGGCCTCGAAGCTTGGTCCAGATGCCTCATTCCGTCGTGGCGCCGGACTCCTTCACCACCTTGACCCACTTCGCGGTTTCGCTGCGAACGAAGGCGGTCAATTGCGCGGGGCTCATGTGGCCAGCCGACACGCCTTGCTCCTCGAAACGCTTCGTGACATCAGGCTGCGCCAGCACCTGTGCCAGTTCCTTGCTGGTGCGCTGGACGATCGCCGCCGGCGTGCCGTGCGGCGCCATCAGCGCAAACCAGGTCGTCATGTCGTACCCGGGCAGGCCGGACTCGTTGAGCGTTGGCACGTCGGGATAGGCCGGTGAGCGCGTGAGCGTGGTGACGGCGAGCGCCCTGACCTTGCCGCTGTGAATGTGGGGGTTGGCCGAAGGGCTGGTTTCGATCGCCATCTGGATCTGGCCGCCTATGACGTCCACCATCATCGGCGCACCGCCCTTGTACGGAATGTGCGTGATTTGGGTCTTCGTCATGGACCGGAAGAGCTCGCCCGAGATGTGTTCCGTGCTGCCGTTGCCCGCCGAGCCGAAGTTGACCGTGCCGGGATTGGCCTTGATGTAGGCCACCAGGTCGGCGACCGACTTGACCGGCAGTTGGGGGTTGACGATCAGCACATTGGGCGTCGTGGCGACGAGCCCCACCGGATCGAAGTCGCGCTGGAAGTCGTAGGGCAGGTGCTTGTAAATGCCGGGCGCGATCGCATGCGCGATGGTGGCCATAAAGAACGTGTAGCCGTCGGGCGGCGCCTTGGCCGCGATGGCGGCTCCCACGGTGCCGCCGGCGCCGCCGCGGTTGTCGATGATGACCGGCTGTTTCAGCGCCTCCGAGAGCTTGCGGCCGACCTCGCGCGCGACGATGTCGGTGGTGCCGCCTGGAGCGAAGGGCACGATGATCGTGATCGGCCTGGTCGGCCAATCGCCCGCGTGGGCACTGGCGGCTCCGAGGACGATGCACAAGGTACCGAGACCGGTACGCAGAAGGGTTTTCAAGGACTGTCGCATAGGAACTCCGTGGGGTTGTTGTTGAAAGGATCGCTCACTCCGAGCCGAGCTGCAGCCGGTTCGGTTGCCGCTTCTCGATGGCATTCTTGAGCAGCGCTGCCGAACGGAAGATGCCGTGGGCGAACTTGCCGTAGGGCAGCGTAAGAAAGAGCGCCATCACCACGCCGAGGTGAATGGCCAGTAGCAATGCCATCGCGCCTGTGTCGCGCCAGACCAGCAGGGCCAGGCCGGTGAGGCTGATAAGCAGCAGCAGCGCAATGAAGCCGCGGTCCATCGGTCGCTGCGCCAAGTCGCCGTGCGCCGGGTCGCGCCGCAGGTTGAGCCACAGCAGCCCGACCGGACCGATCACGAGGCCGATACCGCCTGAGGTGCCCAGTATCACCGGCAGGCTGGTCAGCGGGTAGGGCGCGTGCAGGTCGAGCAGGTAGTGGTAGAGCGTTGCGACGCTGGTGGCCGCGAAGCACAGCATGAAGCCGTAGAAGGTGAAGTGGTGGAAGCGCCGGCGCCATAGGGTGAACCGGTCGTCGGCGTTGTTGCAGCCTTCGCCGTGGCCACCGTCGAGGTACTTGAGGCGCAGCACGTCAGTAACGACTTCGACGGTGGCGTCGCGACGCAATGACGGCTCCTGCGATCTGCCCGTCTCCGAGGCTGGAGATACCTCGCGCCAGAAGCGCGCGACCCCGATGCCCAGCGCGAGCACGGCAAAGCCGAACACCACCCCGAACATCAGCGCCAGCATGTTGTGCGGAAAGATTGCGTAGAAGTTTCCAGCCAGCGGGCCCGGGAACAGCGTGCCCCGGGCGGCCATCGTGAGCACCAGGAACAGCACCAGCGCGAGCGCCGTGGCCAGGACGAGCGTGAGGCCGTTGCGCTTGTAGAGGCTGCCGAGCGCACCGGGCCATGCGTACTCGGCGTAGGTGTCGATGCGCACCCTGGCCATCGCTTGCGGCACGTTGACGGCGAACTCGTGCGGCGGCGCATATTGGCAGGCGTGCAGGCAGGCGCCGCAGCTGTGGCACAGGTTGGCCAGGTAGTGGATGTCGGCCTTGCCGAACTCGAGCCGCCGCGTCATCGCCGGAAACACGGCGCAGAAGCCTTCGCAGTACCGGCAGGCGTTGCAGATCTGCATCTGGCGGCCGACCTCTGCCTCGTTGGCGCTCAGGATCGGGATCACGGGGTAGCCACCGCCGGCCAGTGCGCTGGCCTCGCGGGTCAGGGCTTCAAGCTGTTGCATGTTCGACTTTCCTTGCGGCAGCGGCCGCCTGCGTGCCGGCGATGCGCCCGAAGGCGGTGCCAATGGCCATGCCGACGCCGGCGGTGTAGCCCTTGCCGAGCACGTTGCCGGCCATCATTTCGCCCGCAACGAAGAGGTTGGGGCTAGGCCGGCCGCCGAAGTGCACAGCGGCGCGGTCGTTGACCTTGAGGCCGAGGTAGGTGAAGGTGACACCCGGCTTGAGGGTGTAGCCATAGAACGGCGCCGTGTTGATCGGCCGCGCCCAGTGCGTTTTGGCCGGCGCGAGGCCGGAGGTAGCGCAGTCATCGAGCGCGGTGTGATCGAAGCTGCCGGGGCGGCACGCGGCGTTGTAGTCTTCCACGGTCTTGACGAAGGCCTGCTCGGGCAGCCCGAGCTTGCGGGCCAACTCGGCCAGCGTGTTGGCCGTGGTGCCTGGAAACACCGGCGGCATGAAGCGGCCGATCGCCTTCTGGTCGATGATGGAGTAGCCGATCTGGCCCGGCTGCTGGGCCACCAGCCGGCCCCAGATGGCGTAGCACTTGGGCCAGAAATCTTCCCCCTCGTCGTAGAAGCGCTGGCCCTCGCGATTCACCACCACGCCTAGCGAGACGCAGTCGATGCGGGTACAAATGCCGCCGTCATAGAGCGGCGCACGCGCGTCGATCGCCACCATGTGGGCTTGCGTCGGGTCGCCGATAGAGTCCGCGCCTGCGTCGATCATGTGCTTGAGCAGCATGCCTTCGTTGAAGCGCGTGCCGCGGATCAGAAAATTGTCGGACGGCCACTCGCCGCGCTCGTTCTGGCCCCAGGCTTCGCGCAACCATTCACGGTTCGATTCGAAGCCGCCGGCGGCCAGCACACAGCTTTTCGCTTCGATGCGTTCGCCCTTGGTAGTGCGTACGGCAACAAAGCGGTCGCCGTCGAGCTCGACCGACACCACCGGCGTGTCGTAGCGGACCTGCACGCCGAGTTTTTCGGCGCTGCGGAAGTAGGCGTTGACCAGGGCCTTGCCGCCGCCCATGAAAAAGGCGTTGGTGCGCGCCACGTGCAGCGCGCCCGACAGCGGCGGCTGGAAGTGCACGCCGTGCCGGCGCATCCAGTCGCGGCAGGTCGACGATGCGCGGATCGTGAGGCGCGCCAGGTGCTCGTCGGTGATGCCGCCGGTGACCTTCAGCAGATCCTGCCAGTATTCCTCTTCGGGGTAGGCGTCGATCAGCACGTCCTGCGGCGCGTCGTGCATGCAGCGCAGGTTGCGCGTGTGCTGCGAGTTCCCGCCGCGCCATTCGCGCGGGGATGCTTCGACCACCAGCACGGAAGCGCCCGCCTCGCGTGCCATCAGGGCCGCACAAAGGGCCGCGTTGCCGCCACCAATGACCAGTACATCCACCATGCGTTGCCCCCTCGTTGTGAGGAGCAGTTTAGGTGGCCCGCATCAACTCCGGTAGTGCCCAGCCAGGCAAGCCATCTTCATGATTCGTGAAGACTTGCACCTGCCCAATGGGACCCGGCCACCAGTTCGCGCACGACGTCCGTCAGCACAACCCGCGTGGCCAGGGCCGCAGGGGAGAGCTCGTCGTCCGACAGGCTGGCCAGCAGATTGCGCCGGCGCACGCCGGCATCCGCGACCTGCACAAGCCGAACCACGTCGGCAGGAAGGCGCGAGGTTGCCGCGCCGGGTTGGATGGTCGCCGCCAGCCCTGCCTGAACGGCATCCATGAGGATAGCCAGGCCGTCGATGTCGGCGACGATGTTCGGTTCGCACTTGGCCCGCGCGAATGCCGTCGCCACGATCGCCCGCAGCCCATGGGTTCCACTCGGCATGATGAGGGGTAGCGCTCCGATCTCCTTGAGCCGGACCTGCTTGCCCCTGGGCATGCCGGTCAACTGCGGGGAGCCGACGACAAAGAGACGCTCGTCCAGCAGCGGCGTCACGCTCCAGCGCTGGGCTGCTTCGGTCTCGAACAGGACAGCGAGGTCAAGTTGACGCGCATTGAGCATCGCAGCGAGGTTGCCCGACAAGCTTTCGACGAGATGCAGACGTATATCGGGGTAGCGGGCGCGCAACCCGCTCATGAGGGGAAGCGCCAGGACAGACGCCGTCGATGGCGCGAGGCCGACGCTCACATGCCCGGACAGGCGCGCGTGCTGCGCGGCGCGGGCGGCCTCGTCGACATGCCGCAGCGCGAGTTGCGCCTGGCGCCAGAACGCTACGCCGGCGTCGGTGGGGACGACGCCCGTCGTTGTGCGTTGCAGGAGGCGGGCGGAGAGTTCGCCCTCGAGTCGACTGATCTGTTGACTGAGCGCAGAGGTGACCACGCCCAGATCCGCCGCCGCTCGCCCCATGCTTCCGAGTTCGACCACGCGGATGAAATAGCGCAGTTGCCTTAGTTCCATGGCATGGTCAGTTTTCTTGTTTAATAACCGGTCCGGCAATATGCCAACAGCTTAACGGGCTTTATATTCCATTTTCTGAGGCGCCCCCTTGCGGTATGCACGGTTATCAGGCCAGTTGCAGCCGCCTTGCCTGACCCATCCACACACGACAACACCATGACCATTCGCGAAATCCTCAAAATGGGCGACCCGCGCCTGCTGCGCGTTGCCCAGCCCGTGACCGAGTTCGACACCGACGCGCTGCATTTGCTGGTGTCGGACATGTTCGACACCATGCGCGCCGTCGACGGCGCCGGCCTGGCTGCGCCGCAGATCGCGGTGGATTTGCAGCTGGTGATTTTTGGCACCGACGAGGTCAATCCGCGCTACCCCGATGCGCCACTGGTGCCGCGCACGGTGTTGCTGAATCCGGTCATCACGCCGCTCGGGCCCGAGGAGGAAGACGGCTGGGAAGGCTGCCTGTCGGTGCCCGGCCTGCGCGGCGTGGTGCCGCGCTTCTCGCGCATCCGCTACACAGGGTTCGATCAATATGGCGACCCGATCGAGCGTACGGCTGAGGGCTTTCACGCGCGCGTGGTGCAGCACGAATGCGACCACCTGATCGGCAAGCTGTACCCGATGCGGGTGCGCGACTTCACGAAGTTCGGCTTCACCGAGGTGCTGTTTCCGGGGCTGGATGCCGGCCAGGATGACTGAGAATTTAAGGAAAAAAGGCCTGTAGCCCTTATCAGTCATGGGCAATCAGCTACTAAAAAAGTAGCAACGGGGCGTTCCTGCGCACGCTTCAGGCGTTCAGGGCTTCCAGCAACTCGGTCTCAATCTCGATCTGCGCGCGGTTGTGTTGCAGCTCGGGCCCGTCGATCAGGAAGGTGTCTTCCACCCGCTCGCCCAGAGTCGTGACCTTGGCCAGTTGCAGGTTGAGCTTGTGGCGGGCCAGCACGCGCGCCACCGAGTAGAGCAGGCCGACGCGGTCGCTGGCCGAGATGCTGAGCAGCCAGCGCTGCGCCTTCTCGTCCGGGGCCAGCTCGACGCGCGGCGTCACGGGAAAGCTCCTGACACGGCGCGACACGCGGCCGCGACTCGGGGCGGGCAGCTCACCGGGCTGTTCAATGGCATGCGCCACGCCGGCTTCCACCATCCTGACGAGTTCGCGGTAATGCTCCGGCAAAAACGAGGTGACCACCTGGAAGGTGTCGAGCGCGAAGCCGTTGCTGGTGGTGTGCACCTTGGCATCCAGAATGCTGAGGCTGGCCTGGTCGAAATAGCCGCAGATGCGTGCAAACAGGTCGGGCTTGTCGGGCGTGTACACCAGCACCTGCAGGCCTTCGCCGACCGGTGACAGGCGCGCGCGCACGATGGCCTTGGACATGGCGGGCGCGGTAGCGCCGGCTTGCCGTGCCACATGGCGCGACAGCTGGCGCGCGTGCCAGGCGATGTCGGCCGCGTCGTGGCGCATGAAGTAGCCCACATCGAGCGTGTCCCATAGCGCCTTGTAGGCCTCGAAGGGTTCGGCGTGCAGGGCCAGCATCACCAGCGCCTCGCGCTTGCGCGCTTCAACGTCGGCACCGGGGTCGGGTGCACGGCCGCCCAGCACGCGCAGCGCAAGCCGGTACAGGTCTTCCAGCAGCTTGCCCTTCCAGGCGTTCCAGACCTTGGGGCTGGTGCCGCGGATGTCGGCCACGGTGAGCAGGTACAGCGCGGTCAGGTAGCGCTCGTTGCCGACGCGTTTGGCAAAGGCCGCAATCACGTCGGGGTCGCCCAGGTCCTGCTTCTGCGCGATCCGGCTCATGCTGAGGTGTTCCCTGACCAGGAATTCGATCAGCCTGATGTCCTCGCCGGCGATGTCGTGCTGGCGGCAAAAGCGCCGCACTTCGCTGGCGCCCAGCTCGGAATGGTCGCCACCGCGGCCCTTGGCAATATCGTGGAACAGCGCGGCGGTGTACAGGATCCAGGGCTTGTCCCATCCCGCGGCGAGCTGCGAGCAGAACGGGTATTCGTGGGCATGCTCGGCGATGAAGAAACGCCGCACGTTGCGCAGCACCATCAGAATGTGCTGGTCCACCGTGTACACATGGAATAGGTCGTGCTGCATCTGCCCGACGATGCGGCGGAACACCCACAGGTAGCGCCCCAGCACCGAGGTCTGGTTCATCAGCCGCATGGCGTGCGTGATGCCTTCGGGCTGCTGCAGGATGCGCTTGAAGTTTTCGCGATTCACCGGGTCACGCCGAAACTGGCCATCCATCACGCCGCGCACGTTGTACAGCGCGCGCAGGGTGCGGGCCGACAGACCCTTGACGCCGACCGTGGTTTCGTACAGCAGGAAGGTTTCGAGAATCGCGTGCGGCTGCTTCTCGTACAGATCGTCGCTGGCCACCTCGATCATGCCGGCCTTCTCGAAGAAGCGCTCGTTGATCGGATGCAGTTCGTGCGCGGACGAGCTCAAACGCTCCTCGATGTTCAGCAGCAGGATCTGGTTGAGCTGGGTCACCGCCTTGGCCGCCCAGTAGTAGCGGCGCATCAGCGATTCGCTGGAACGCATTGCGGGACGTTTCGCCGACGGGCCGCCCCCAGGCGAAACAGCCCCCTCGGGGGGCAGCGAGGACACGCTGGTGCCGAGCGTGGGGGCTCCATAGCCGAAGGACTCGGCTACGGCGGTTTGCAGATCGAACACCAGGCGGTCTTCGCGCCGGTGCGCCAGCAGGTGCAGCCGCGCGCGGATCAGGCACAAGAGCGCCTCGTTGCGCTTGATCTGCCGGGCCTCGAACGCCGTCGCCAGGCCACCTCTTGCCAGTTCGTCCCAGCTCTTGCCCAGGCCTGCCGCCCTGGCCACCCACAGGATCACCTGCAGGTCGCGCAGGCCGCCGGGCGACTCCTTGCAGTTGGGCTCCAGCGCGTAGGGCGTGTTCTCGAACTTGGTGTGGCGCTGGCGCAGCTCCAGCGTCTTGGCCACGAAGAACGCCGCGGGATCCATCGCGGCGTCAAAGCGCCGGCCAAATTCCGCAAACAGGGTTTTGCTGCCGGTGACTAGGCGCGACTCCAGCAGCGAGGTCTGCACCGTCACGTCCTTGGCGGCTTCGGCCACGCAGTCCGACACCGTGCGTACGCTCGAGCCGATCTCCAGCCCGGTGTCCCAGCAACTACCGATGAAGGCCTCGATCTGCCGCTTGAGCGGTGCGTTGTCGTCGGGATTCAGGTCGTCGGGCAGCAGCAGCACGACGTCCACATCCGAGTACGGAAACAGCTCGCCGCGCCCGTAGCCACCCACCGCGACCAATGCCAGCTGCTCGGAGAACGCCGCCATCTGCCACAGGGCCTGGAGCAGGGCGTCGGCCTGGCGGGCCAGCTTGTGCAGCACGCTGTGAATGCCGCGCGTGGATGCGCCGCTGGTGCGCACCGACTGGAACAGCGCGGCTTTCTGGAGACGGTAGTCGTCTCGAAGGGTTTGCAGGTCAGGCATTCGCCTGTGCGTTGACCTGTGCGTTGACAAAAGGCGGCGGCGGCGGGCTGCCCGCGGAGAGCGTGAGCACCTCGTAGCCGGTCTCGGTGACCAGGATGGTGTGCTCCCACTGGGCCGACAGGGAATGGTCCTTGGTCACAATGCTCCAACCGTCTTTTTCCGGGCCTTCCTTGATTTCCTTTTTGCCCGCGTTGATCATCGGCTCGATGGTGAAGGTCATGCCGGTTTTCAGCATCTCCATGGTGCCGGGCTTGCCGTAATGCAGCACCTGTGGCTCTTCATGGAACACCCGGCCAATGCCGTGGCCGCAAAATTCGCGCACCACGGAAAAGCCGTTGCTCTCGGCAAAGCGCTGGATGACATGGCCAATGTCGCCCAGGTGGATGCCGGGTTTGACCAGTTGGATGCCGTGCCACATCGCCTCATACGTCAGCGCCGACAGCCGCCTGGCCAGGATGGAGCCTTCGCCCACGATGAACATGCGGCTGGTGTCGCCGTGCCAGCCGTTCTTGATCACGGTCACGTCGATGTTGACGCTGTCGCCTTTTTTCAACGGCTTGTCGTTGGGGATGCCGTGGCACACCTGATGGTTGACCGAGGTGCAGATCGACTTGGGGTAGGGGATGTTGCCGCCGCCGGTGTAGTTCAGCGGCGCCGGAATCGCCTCCTGCACCTGGGTGATGTAGTCGTACGCCAGCTTGTCCAGCTCGTTGGTGGTGACGCCGACTTTCACGTAGGGCGTCAGGTAGTCCAGCAGCTCGGAGGCCAATCTTCCGGCAACGCGCATGCCGCGGATGCCTTCTTCGTCTTTGTAGGTAATGCTCATGGCCGTAATTATCCCACTGGGTGAATTTGCCCGCAGGTAGCCGGTGCGTCAGTTCGACAGGCGCGCAAACGATTCATGATGACGATCGGTGACCGCCTGCAGGTCACTGTACGGCCCTCCCATATCCAGTAAACTTTGATCAAAGGGGAGGGTGGGATAGTGAGAATGCTTTTATTTGCAGTACTGCTGCTGTCAGCGGCAGCACAGGCTGACACTATCTACTTGTGCAAGGCCTACAACGACAGCACCTTTTGGGCTAAGGCCCACTGCAACCAGCACCAAGCCTTTGTCGAGCGCATTGTCAGCGTTCCGGATGGCATGTCGTTTGAACAGCAAGTCAATCTTGCCAAGGGCGAAGTAAACGCTGCCTCGGCGGCAGCGGCGCAGCGGCAAGCCCAGGCTCAGCAGGTCGAGCGAAATACCCGCTGCCTCCAGTTGCATGCTGAGCGGGCCGAGATATGGAGCCGTTATGAGAACCGGAAGTTGCAGCCGATAGAGATCATCAATACGGACCAGATGCGTTGGAAGGGCATTCATGCCGAGCAGCAGCGATTGGGCTGCTCCATGCAGTAGAAGACTTTCAACAAGGGGAATTAAAAATGAGCCTTGATGACAGGGATTGGTATCGGAACATCCAGCGTCGGCGAGCTGGTCTAAGACCCAAATGGAATCTATGGAGGAGCAAGCGCAAGCAGCAGACTCCCGACCCTCGTTATTTCCCGAAGCAGTTTCGAGGCTCCCGATCCAACGCGCAGCGCCGGCGGGATTCAACCTACAACGATGAGTTTCGCCAGCCCGCAAAGACTTGGCATCCGATCCTGATTGCCATGGTCTGGACCGTTGTGCTGTTGGTCCTGTTTGTCATCTTCAAAAAGTCCGGTGGTTAATGCAACAGGCCGTGGACCACTCCTTGGACGATTGTTGGCCTGCGTAAAATAAAGGGTTTTTACGGATGGCTCGTGTCTGCTGCCGTCCCCACCCGAACCAGGCCCTAATAAGTGACCCTGCACCTTACCCAGCTTGAGGGCGGCAATGCCCTTAGCGACTTCCGCGCCCAGCAACTTCTGCCCCAACTGCAGGCGGTCCACGACAGGATCAGCGGCGTCGCCGCCCGATTCGTCCATCTGGTGGCATCCGCCGAGGCCCCGAGCGATGCGGAGCGGGCGCAGCTGGCGGCCTTGCTCACGTATGGGGAGCCTTATCAGGCGGCGAAAGGCGCTGCCGACGGCGCGCTGGTCGTCGTCACGCCGCGTTTTGGCACCGTTTCGCCCTGGGCGTCCAAGGCGACCGATATTGCGCACAACTGCGCGCTGGCCGTCAAGCGCATCGAGCGCATCACCGAGTACCGGCTCACGCTAAAAGCCAGTTTGCTCGGCAAGCCGGCGCTGAACCAGGAGCAGTTGCTGCAAGTGGCGGCCCTGCTGCATGACCGCATGACCGAGAGCGTCATGTTCGACCGCGATGCGGCCGCCGGTCTGTTCACCGAACTGCATGCGGCGCCCATGGCCTATGTGGATGTGCTCGACGGGGGCAGGGCGGCGCTGGCACAGGCCAACAGCCAGTTCGGCCTGGCGCTGGCCGACGATGAAATGGACTACCTCGTGGCCGCCTTCACCCGGCTGGGGCGCAACCCCAGCGACGTGGAGCTGATGATGTTTGCGCAGGCCAACAGCGAGCATTGCCGGCACAAGATTTTCAACGCCGAATTCACGATCGACGGCGCGGTGCAGGAACGCAGCCTGTTCGGCATGATTCGCCACACGCACCAGGCCAGCCCGCAGCACACGGTGGTGGCGTACTCGGACAACGCCTCGGTGATGGAAGGCACGGCCATTGAGCGGTTCATCGCAAAATCGCCTTCAACCCCAGGCGGGACGGGCGCTGTCAGCTATGAAAAGAATAGTGCCCTGAGTCACGTGCTGATGAAGGTGGAGACCCACAACCACCCCACCGCGATTTCGCCGTTCCCGGGCGCCTCGACCGGCGCGGGCGGCGAAATCCGCGACGAGGGCGCCACCGGGCGCGGCTCCAAGCCCAAGGCGGGTTTGACGGGCTTTTCGGTATCCAGACTCTGGGACGGCTGGTCCGACCAGCCGGGCGGCAAGCCCGGGCACATCGCCAGCCCGCTGCAGATCATGACCGAGGGCCCGCTCGGCGGCGCCGCCTTCAACAACGAATTTGGCCGGCCCAACCTGCTGGGCTACTTCCGCGAGTACGAGCAGACCGTGGCGTCCGACGTGGATACGATCCGGCGCGGCTACCACAAGCCCATCATGATCGCGGGCGGCCTGGGCACCATCGACGCCGGCCTGACCCACAAGATTGACTTCCCGGCCGGCAGCCTGCTGATCCAGCTTGGCGGCCCGGGCATGCGCATCGGCATGGGCGGCAGCGCGGCCAGTTCCATGGCCAGCGGTGCCAACGCAGCCGAACTGGACTTCGATTCGGTGCAGCGCGGCAACCCCGAGATCGAGCGCCGGGCGCAGGAGGTCATCAACCACTGCTGGGCCCTGGGCGAGGCGAACCCGATCCTGGCGATCCACGACGTCGGTGCCGGCGGCCTGTCCAACGCTTTTCCCGAGCTGACCAACGACGCCGGGCGCGGCGCGCGCTTCGACCTGCGCGCCGTGCCGCTGGAGGAGTCCGGCCTGGCACCCCGGGAAATCTGGTGCAACGAAAGCCAGGAGCGCTACGTGCTCGCGATTGCGCCCGAATCGCTCGCGCAGTTCCAGGCCTTCTGCGAGCGCGAACGCTGCCCGTTCGCCGTGGTGGGCGTCGCGACTGAAGAGAGAGACCTCATCGTGTCTGATGACGAAGTGGCCGCGCGCCGCGCCGGGCCGCCCCAAGCAAGCGCAGCCCCCTCGGGGGGCTGCGAGGACACGTCAGTGGCCAGCAGGGGGGCTCCAGTTCACATGCCCATGAACGTGCTGCTGGGCAAGCCGCCCAAGATGCACCGCGACGTCACGACCGTGGTGCGCCGCTTCAAGCCGATCGACCTGAGCGGTGTCGGCCTGCAGAGGGCGGCCATCGACGTGCTGTCGAGCGCCACCGTCGCCTCCAAGCGCTTCCTCATCACCATTGGCGACCGCACCGTGGGCGGCCTGTCGCACCGCGACCAGATGGTCGGGCCGTGGCAGGTGCCCGTGGCGGATTGCGCCGTCACGCTGGCCGATTACAAAGGCTTCGCCGGCGAGGCCATGAGTCTGGGCGAGCGCACGCCGCTGGCGGCCGTCAACGCGCCGGCGTCCGGCCGCATGGCGGTGGCCGAAAGCATCACCAATTTGCTGGCCGCGCCGATCGAACTGGCGCGCGTCAAGCTCTCCGCCAACTGGATGGCGGCCTGCGGCGAACCGGGCGAGGACGCCGCGCTGTACGAGACCGTGCGGGCCGTCGGCATGGAGCTGTGCCCGGCGCTGGGCATTTCCATTCCCGTGGGCAAGGATTCGCTGTCCATGCGCACGCAGTGGAGCGCGCCGCAAGGCGAGTCCGGCACGGGCGATGCACCCAAAAAAGTCACTTCACCCGTCAGCCTGATCGTGACGGCCTTCGCCACGCTGGCCGATGTGCGCGGCACGCTCACGCCGCAACTCGACGCGACCGAGGCCGACACGACGCTGGTGCTGATCGACCTCGGCCGGGGCCAGAACCGCATGGGCGGCAGCATGCTGGCGCAAACGCTGGGCCAGGTCGGCGACGCCGTGCCCGACCTCGATGACCCGCAAGACCTGGTCCGCCTGGTCAACGCCGTGAACACGCTGCGCGCACAGGGCAAGATCCTGGCCTACCACGACCGCAGCGACGGCGGCCTGTTCGCCACCGTGTGCGAGATGGCGTTTGCGGGCCACGTCGGCGTCTCGCTGAATGTGGACCTGCTGGTGACCGAGGGGGACGGCATTGCCGACAGCCGCGCCGAGTATGGCGACGCCAAGAACTGGGCCGGCCAGGTCAGCGCGCGGCGCGAAGAACTCACGCTCAAGGCCCTGTTCAGCGAGGAGCTAGGCGTGGTGCTGCAGGTGCGCACTGCTGAGCGCAACGACGTGATGCAAACCCTGCGCGAGCACGGCCTGAGCCGGCACAGCCATTTCGTCGGCAAGACGCGGCCGGCCAGTTCAACGATCGATGCCGGCAAGGGGCAACTGCAGATCTGGCGCGACACCAAGGCGGTGTTCAGTGCCAGGCTGCAAGACCTGCATCAGACCTGGGATGCGGTGAGCTGGAAGATCTGCGGGCAGCGCGACAACCCGGTGTGCGCGGACGCCGAACATGCTGCCGTTGGTGAGCCAAATGACCCCGGACTCCATGTCCAGCTTGCACCAGGCGCTCTTGATAATGTAGCAGCGCCATATCTGAACCTGAGCCGGCCCAGGGTGGCCGTGCTGCGCGAGCAGGGCGTCAACTCGCATGTGGAAATGGCCTATGCCTTCACTGAGGCGGGTTTTGAAGCCTTCGACGTGCACATGACCGACCTGCAGACCGGCCGCGCCAACCTGCGCGACTTCAAGGGCGTCGTGGCCTGCGGGGGGTTCAGCTACGGCGACACGCTGGGCGCGGGCATCGGCTGGGCCCGCTCCATCACCTTCAACCCGGCGCTGGCGGAGCAGTTCAAGGCTTTCTTTGCGCGGCCCGACACCTTCGGCCTGGGCGTGTGCAACGGCTGCCAGATGTTTGCCGAGCTGGCCGACATCATCCCCGGCGCGCAGGACTGGCCGCGCTTCACCACCAACCAGAGCGAGCGTTTCGAGGCGCGACTGTCGATGGTGGAAGTGCTCGATTCGCCCAGCCTGTTCTTTGCGGGCATGGCCGGCAGCCGCCTGCCGATCGCGGTGGCGCACGGCGAAGGCCTCGCCAATTTCAGGCACCGGGGCGACGCCGCCCGCGCGATCGCCGCGATGCGATTCACCGACAACACAGGCAGAGCCACCGAGGCCTACCCGTTCAATCCCAACGGCAGTCCCGGCGGGCTGACGGCGGTCACGACGCAGGACGGCCGCTTCACGGCCATGATGCCGCACCCCGAGCGCGTGTTCCGCAATATCCAGATGAGCTGGACCTCGGGCGACCCGAGTGCCTTCAGCCCCTGGCTGCGGCTCTGGCAGAACGCGCGGCGCTGGGTGGGCTAGTGTCGCGGCCGGCGTGTCAATGCGGCTTGATGGCCACCTTTAATACACCGTCGCGCTGGTTGGCAAACAGCTCGTAGGCAGCCACGATGTCGTCGAGCCTGTAGCGGTGCGTCACCATCACGCCCAGGTCCACGCGGCCCGATGCCACGATGTTGAGCAGGCGCCGCATGCGCTCCTTGCCGCCGGGGCACAGCGCTGTGTTGATCTTGTGATCGCCCAGGCCGGCGGCGAAGGCCGATAGCGGGATCGTCAGGTCGCTCGAATACACGCCCAGGCTGGACAACGTGCCGCCGGGCTTGAGCACGCGCAGTGCCGACTCGAACGTGCCCTGCGTGCCCAGCGCCTCGATCGACGCATCCACGCCGCGCCCGCCGGTCAGCTTCATGATCTCGTCGACCACGTCGCAGTGCTTGAAGTTCAGCGTGACGTCGGCGCCCATCTTCTTCGAGATGGAGAGCCGGTGCTCGTTGCTGTCCACCGTGACGATGGTGGATGCGCCCAGCAGGCGCGCGCCCGCCGTGGCGCACAGGCCGATCGGGCCCTGCGCGAACACGGCCACGGTGTCGCCGATCCGGATGTTGGCGTTCTCCGCGCCCTTGAAGCCGGTGGACATGATGTCGGGGCACATCAGCACCTGCTCGTCCGTCAGGCCGTCGGGGATCGGTGCGAGGTTGGCCTGTGCGTCGGGCACCAGCACGTATTCGGCCTGCGTGCCGTCGATCAGGTTGCCGAAGCGCCAGCCCGCCGTGGCCTTGTAGCCGTGGCAGCCGCACAGGCCGCGCGCCACCAGGTAGCTGCCGTCCTGCGAGGGCACGCCATCCTGCGCGGCGTAGGAGTTGAAGTTGGGACAGATGGCGCCGGCGATCACGCGCTGGCCTTCGCTGTAGCCCTGCACGGCGCTGCCGAGCTTTTCGATCACGCCGACGGGCTCATGACCAATCGTCAGGCCCTTGGCCACCGGATACTCACCCTTGAGGATGTGCACGTCCGTGCCGCAAATGGTTGTGGTGGTGATGCGGATCAGCGCATCGTTCGGGCCCACGCCGGGAATCGGCTTGTCGGCCAGCTCGATGCGGCCCGGTTCGATGAATATGGCGGCTTTCATCATGGCAACCATCGGTATCTCCTTGTCCGTGATGCACGGTATGCGGAAGAGGTCAATCTAGCACCGGCGTGGGCGGCGCGGCGCATCCCCGATCGCCAGCGTCTGACCCATGTCAAACACCCAGGCGAAAAGGTCGCTCATCACCATGCGGAATATCGGCGCGATCATTGGCGGGCCGATCTTCGGTTCGCTGTCGGAAAAGCTGGACCGGCGGCGCGCGATCTGCATCGCCGCGTTGATCGCGCTGCCGGTGATACCGTTGTGGGCGTTTGCCAGCGGCGTGCCCGCACTTGCACAGGGAACCTTCCTGATGCGGGTCTCCGTGCAGAGCGGCTGAGGCGTGATTCCGGTCAGAACGGGTCGCAACGGCGCATTGACGGCGCCTCGCAATATACCGGCAGTCCCAAAGCCGTCCCGTCAGCCGCGCAGGAATTTCTCGATGCTCGTGGCCAGCGCGATCGGCGTCTCGTTCATGGGGTAGTGGCCCGCGTTGCCCATCACTTCCAGCGTGGCGTTGGGGTACCACTGCATGTAGGTGTCCGCCATCGCCCCGGCGCCCAGGAGCGGGTTGTGCTCGCCGACGATGACCTTGATCTGCACCGGGTTGCCCTCGATCTGCGCGTGAAAGTCGGTCTTCGCCCAGGCCGTCAGGTAGGCCTCATAGGCCGCCTCGTCGGACTCGGCCAGCGACGAGGCCACCATCTGGTCCAGCCAGACGCTGGTCAAGCGCAAGCCGGTGGTCATGTCGAGGAGGCGTTTGCGCGCCTCTGCATCCTTCGTTGTACGCGAGAAAAAAGCCCAGCTCGCATTGTCAAGCGCCATGCCGCTGGGTGACACCGGTGCGATGGCCACCAGTTTCTCGACGCGGGCCGGCGCATCCACCAGCACGCGCTGGATCGCACTGCCGCACATCGAATGGCCTATCAGGGAAAAGCGCTGCCAGCCCAGGCCATCGGCCAGCGCCAGCGCGTCCTGTGCGATTTGGTCCAGCGTGTAGGGGCCGCCGCTGCCCCTCATGCCGCCGTAGCCGCGGCAATCCATGAAGGCGTAGCTGAAGTCTTGCGTATCCAGCACGTCCACCAGCGGCCCCCAGCCCCTGGCGTGGCCAAACCAGCCGTGCAGGGCAATGACCTTGCGCGGGCCCGTCCCGATCAGCAGATGTGTGTTCATGGAGTGAGGTCTCCTTGGGCTGTTGGTGTGAAGTGAATTATCCGCATCCTGATCGACCATGGATCGGTTATGGTTTGCCGATGAACCCGGCGCCCATTTCACCGACTGCGTCCCGTCACCGCTTCGACGGCGTGGATGCCCTGCGCGGGTGCGCCATCGTCTGGATGACCGTATTTCATTTCTGTTTCGACCTCAACCATTTTGGCTACCTGCGGCAGAACTTCTATGCCGACCCGTTCTGGACCTGGCAGCGCACGGCCATCGTGAGCCTGTTCCTGTTCTGCGCCGGGCTGGGGCAGGCCATCGCCGTGCAGCAGGGGCAGAGCTGGCCGCGCTTCTGGAAACGCTGGGCGCAGGTCGCGGGGTGCGCGGTGCTGGTCACGGCGGGCTCGTGGTGGATGTTTCCCGATAGCTTCATCTATTTCGGGGTGCTGCATGGCATCGCCGTGATGCTCATCGTGGTGCGCCTGTCCGCACCTTGGGGGCGCCGCCATCCGCTGGGCCTGTGGCTGCTCGGGGCGCTCGCCATTGCTTCTAGATTCATAGCCGCCTATGCACTCGGGACAGGGGCTTTGGCTCATTTTGCTGAAATTTTCAACGCCAGGTCGCTGAACTGGCTGGGCCTCATCACACGCAAGCCCATCACCGAAGACTACGTGCCGGTGCTGCCCTGGCTGGGCGTGATGTGCTGGGGCATGGCCTGCGGCCAGTGGCTGTTTCGAGCCCGCCCGCACTGGCTCGGCGCCGCTATTCCCCGCCCAGCGGCGCAGCTGGCCTGGCTGGGCCGCTGGAGCCTGTCCTGGTACATGCTGCACCAGCCGGTGCTGATCGGCCTGGTGGCGCTGGCGGCCTGGGTGGCGCCATAAAAAAACGCGACCCAAGGCCGCGTTTTCAAGGACCACCGGGGCGAGGGGCCCCGCAAGGCTTATTCGATCTTCGCTTTGGCGCGCAGCTCTTCCTGGAATGCGGCCAGCTTTTGCTGCTCCAGCTGCTGCACGATTTGCGGCTTGACGTCTTCGAGCTTGGGCAATTGGGCGGTCCTGACGTCGTCCAGACGGATGATGTGGTAGCCGAACTGGGTCTTCACGGGCGTGTCGGTGGTCTGGCCTTTCTTCAGCTTGACCATGGCGTCCGAGAACTCCTTGACGTAGCTGCCGGCATTCGCCCAGTCCAGGTCGCCGCCCTTGGCGCCCGAGCCCGTGTCTTTCGACGATTTTTTGGCGATGTCTTCAAACTTCGCGCCCTTCTTGAGCTGGGCAATGATGGCCTTGGCCTGGTCTTCGGTGTCCACCAGGATGTGACGCGCGTGATACTCCTGGCCGCCGTTGGTGGCCGCGAACTTGTCGTACTCGGCCTTGACGTCGGCATCGGTCACCGGGTTCTTTTTCTGGAAGTCGGCAAACAGGTCGCGAATCAGGATGGTCTGGCGCGCCAGCTCCATCTGGTTCTTGAAATCAGGGGTGACGTCCAGGCCGCGCTTTTGCGCCTCCTGCATGAAGACTTCGCGGGCGATGACTTCGGTCTTGATTTGCGCGGCAATTTCAGGCGTGATGGGCCGGCCCGAGGCGGCCACCTGTTGCGCCAGCGCATCCACGCGCGCCTGCGGGACGGCCTTGCCATTCACGATGGCCACGTTTTGCGCGGCAGCGGGCAGGGCCAGTGCGCCCATGACAGCAGCGGCTGCAAAGGCGGACAGAAAATGCTTCTTCATAAAGTTTCCTCAAGGATGCTGGGGGGATAAAACGTGGGATGCCGCCGGGGCGGCAGTGTTCAGAGTGCGACGTCAGAGCACTTCAATGGCGATGGCGTGGGCGCCCTGGTCAATGAATTCTTGCAGCGCATCATACACAAGGCGATGCTGCGCCACGCGAGTGCGGCCGGTAAACAGGGGTGACGAAATGCGCACCCTGAAATGCGAGCCGAAACCCGCCTCGTTGGCACCGGAATGACCCGCGTGGGCGGCGCTCTCGTCGAGCACCTCCAGTTGCGTGGGCACCAGCACCTGCTGCAGTTGCCGGGCCATTGCCTGCGCGCTGACCGGCGCGATTTTGGTGGGGGGCATGTTGGTGCTGCTCATGAGCCGCTGGCCTCGTCGGTCTTGATGTATTTGCCCAGGAACAGCGCCTGGCCGATGACGAACAGCGCCATCAGCCCGAGCCCGCCGAACAGCTTGAAGTTGACCCAGGTGTCCAGGTCATAGTGAAAGGCCACCCACAGGTTGAGCACGCCCATGGCCGCAAAGAAGCCGGTCCAGCTCCAGTTCATCATGCGCCAGGCGCTCTCGGGCAACTCCATCTGGGCGCCCATCAGCGATTTGAGCAGGTTCTTTTTGAAGATGAGCTGCCCCACCAGCAGGGCGCCGCCCATGATCCAGTACAAAACGGTGGGCTTCCACTTGATGAAGGTGTCGTTGTGCGAGATCAGCGTGGCGCCGCCGAACAGCACGATCACCCCCAGGCTGATCCATTGCATGGGCTCGACCTTGCCGTGCTTGTAGTGCAGGTAGCCGATCTGGATCAGCGTGGCGGCGATGGCCACGGCCGTCGCGACATAAATGCCCGCGAACTTGAAGGCCACGAAGAACAGGATGATGGGGAAAAAGTCGAGGAGGAGCTTCATTTGGGCTTGAAGTCCAGGGACGCCGAGTTCATGCAGTAGCGCAGTCCGGTCGGGGCCGGGCCGTCTTCAAACACATGGCCGAGGTGCGCGCCGCATGCAGCGCACAGGGTCTCGGTGCGCTGCATGCCCAAGGTGCGGTCCACGTGCTCCTCGATGGCGGTGGGCTCGGCCGCCTGCGAAAAGCTCGGCCAACCGCAGCCGGCATCGAATTTGGTGCTGGAGTCGAACAATTTGGCGCCGCAGCAGACGCAGGCGTAACTGCCGGGTTGCCAATGGTCGTCGTACTTGCCGGTGTGGGGCCGCTCGGTGGCGGCGTGGCGCGTGACCTCGAAAGCGACCGGTTCGGCCCCTTTTTGCGCCAGCAGCGCCTTCCATTCGGCGTCGGTCTTCTCAATCTTGTGGCTCATGATGAACAGCTGATCTCGATGGTGGATGCCCAGTCGGGCGGGAAGTCGGCGTAGCTGTCAAACCCCGGGTGCTCGTCGAACGGGGTTTCCAGCAGGTTTAGCAAAGTATGGACTCCGGAAAAGTCCTTTAGTTTCGCCTGGCGAATGGCTTGCTCGCCCAAGTGGTTGCGAAGGACGAATTTCGGGTTGGTTTTGAGCATCAAATCGGCCGCTAGACCATAACCTACCTTGGCAAGCCGCTCTGAATATTGTAGTAACCAAGTGTCAAATGCGGGTCGATCCAGAAACAGGTCGCGCACCGAATCGTCGGGCACCGGGGCATCACTCATCGCACGGCCACCGACCCAGTGGCTCAGCCGGCGCCAGAAAATCGTGTAGTCGACATTGTCTTTGGCGAGCAGCTTGAAAATGGACTCGATCAGTTCCATGTCGCCGGGCTGCTCGTCGGTCAGGCCCAGCTTGGCCCGCATGCGCGCGCCCAGCTCGGCCGGGAACACGGTTTTGTACGATTCGAGCGCGGCCAGCGCCAGTTCCTGCTCGCCAATCAACGGCAGCAGCGCCTGGCCCAGGCAAAACAGGTTCCAGTAGGCGATGTTGGGCTGCTTGTTGTACGCGTAGCGGCCCTGATGGTCCGAGTGGTTGCAGATGTGCGCCGGGTTGAAGGCGTCGAGAAACTGGAACGGGCCGTAGTCGATCGTCAGGCCCAGGATGCTCATGTTGTCGGTGTTCATGACGCCGTGGCAAAACCCCACGGCCTGCCATTGCGCCAGCATGCGCGCGGTGCGCTCGCTGACCATTTCCAGCAAGGCGGCGTAGGGGGTGCCGGCAAACTTGTCTGTCTCCCGGCACGCCGGGTAAAAACGGTCGATCACGTAGTCCGCGAGCGTCTTGAGCTGCGCATATTGCTCGCGCGCCGAAAAGTGCTCGAAATGGCCAAAACGGATGAAGCTCGGCGCAGTGCGGGTGACGACCGCGGCGGTCTCGACTTCTTCGCGACGCACCGGCGCATCCGAACCGGTCACGCATAGCGCACGCGAGGTCGGAATGCCAAGCCCATGCATGGCCTCGCTGCACAAAAATTCGCGGATGCTGGAGCGCAGCACCGCGCGGCCGTCGCCCATGCGGGAGTAGGGCGTCAGGCCGCTGCCCTTGAGCTGCACCTCGTAGCCCGAGGCGGTCTCGCCCAGCAAAAGGGCGCGGCCGTCGCCCAGTTGGCCGGCCCAGACGCCGAACTGGTGCCCGCTGTAGACGCTGGCCAGCGGCTGCGTGCCCGCAATGGCCTGGTTGCCCGAAAACGCCTCCAGGGCATCCTGTGATTCGAGCCACGACGGGTCCAGCCCCAGCTCGCGCGCCACGCTGGCGCTGCGCCCGACCCAGTAGGGCGCGCTCAGGGGGCGCGGCGGCAGCAGGGTGTAAAAGTCGGTGCCCAGCGCCGCAAAGCTGTTGCGCCAGTTCAAACCAAGCTCCACTTCCGGGGCAAAATCTTCAACCATGTTCATGCCCGTATTGTCCCGCAGTTGACCGGTGGCAGGCGGACGCAGGGCAATTCCCCATGCGCGGCGCACCTGGCTGCGCGATACTGTTGCACATCAGTTTGTTACATAAAAAGGAGAGACCCCATGCTGGGATTGATGCAGAACGAACCCTTGTTGATTTCCTCGTTGATCGAGTTTGCCGAGCGCCACCATGGCGACGCCGAAATCGTGTCGCGGCGGGTCGAGGGCGACATTCACCGCTACACCTACAAAGACGTGGCCGCGCGCGCCCGTCAGGTCGCCAATGCGCTCGATGCCATGAAGCTGCCGCAGGGGGATCGGGTGGCCACGCTGGCCTGGAACGGCTATCGCCATCTGGAGCTGTACTTTGGCGTGAGCGGCTCGGGCCGCGTGCTGCACACGCTGAACCCGCGCCTGGCGCCCGAGCAGATCGCCTGGATTGCCAACCACGCCGAAGACCAGGTGCTGTGCTTTGACACGACGTTCCTGCCGCTGGTGCAGGCGTTCCACGGCAAGTGCACCACGATCAAACAGTACGTTGCACTGTGCGATGCCGACAAGCTGCCCAAGGACAGCGGCATCCCGGGGCTGATCAGCTACGAGGCGTGGATTGGCGCGCAGTCATCCACCTACCACTGGCCCAGTTTCGATGAAAACACGGCCTCGAGCATGTGCTACACCAGCGGCACCACGGGCCACCCCAAGGCCGCGCTGTACAGCCACCGCTCCACCCTCCTGCATGCTTATGCCGCCGCGCTGCCGGACGTGATGTGCCTGTCCGCCCGCGACGCCATCCTGCCGGTCGTGCCGATGTTCCACGTCAACGCCTGGGGCATTCCGTACTCAGCCGCCATGACCGGCGCCAAGCTGGTGTTTCCGGGCCCGGCGATGGACGGCAAGTCGATCTACGAGTTGATGGAGAACGAAAAGGTCAGCTACGCCGCCGGCGTGCCGACGGTGTGGCAGATGCTGCTCACGCATATGAAGGCGGGTGGCTTGCGCTTCTCCACCCTCAAGCGCACCGTGATTGGCGGCTCGGCCTGCCCGCCGGCCATGATTGATACGTTCAATGAAGAATATGGCGTGGAGGTGTTGCACGCCTGGGGTATGACCGAAATGTCGCCGCTGGGCACGCTGTGCACGCTCAAGAACAAGCATCTGGATTTGCCCGCTGACGAGAAGATGAAGATCCGCCTCAAGCAGGGCCGCGCGATTTTTGGTGTCGACATGAAGATCGTCGACGCCGACGGCAAGGAATTGCCGTGGGACGGCGTGGCCTTTGGCGACCTGTACGTCAGGGGTCCCTGGGTGGTGCGCGAATACTTCAAGGGCGAGGGCGGCAACCCGCTGGTAAAGGATGAGAACGGCGTGGAATGGTTCCCCACGGGCGACGTCGCCACCATCGACGCCGACGGCTACATGCAGATCACCGACCGCAGCAAGGATGTGATCAAGTCCGGCGGCGAGTGGATCAGCTCGATCGACATCGAAAACATCGCGGTGGCGCACCCCGCTGTGGCGATGGCGGCCTGCATTGGCATCAGGCACCCCAAGTGGGACGAGCGCCCGATCGTGGTCGTGGTCAAAAAGCCCGGCATGGAAGTCACGGCGGCGGAGCTGCTCAAGTTTTACGAGGGCAAGACCGCCAAATGGCAGATGCCCGACGACGTGGTGTTCGTCGATGCCATCCCGCTGGGCGCCACCGGCAAGATGCTCAAAACGAAGCTGCGGGAAATACTCAAGGACTACAAGCTGCCGAATACCTGAGATTCAAAAGTGGCCGGCAAGTTCCACAGCAACGACAGTCACGCAGGCGATAGAACATAGGGCAATCCCTGTATGTTGCAGTGCACGAAACTGATTACGCTCACACGTTCTTACATCCACTCGGAGACATCTGATGAAGTTTGCTTTGAAACTTGTGGCCGCATCCGCAGTCATGGCTATGGCTGGCGCCGCTTTTGCGCAAAGCGGCCAGACGGTCAAGATTGCCATGATCGAGGGACTGTCCGGCCCCTTTGGCAACGTGGGGCAAAACCAGCTCAAGAGCTGGCAGTATGTCGCCAACTATTTCGCCGGCAGCCACAACCCGGCAGGTGTGACTTTCCAAATCAACCCCTTTGACTCGGGAGGCTCTCCACAGGGTGCCGTGACCCAGCTCAAGGCAGCCATTGATCAGGGCTATCGCTATGTGACTCAGGGTAACGGGTCGGGTGCAGCGCTGGCGCTGTCGGAAGCCGTGACCAAGTACAACGAGCGCAACCCCGGCAAGGAGGTCGTCTACTTCAACTATGCAGCAGTCTCGCCGCCCCTGACCAACGAGGACTGCAGCTTCTGGCATTTCCGCCTCGATGCCGACACCACCATGAAGATGGAGGCCCTGACCACCTTCATGAAAGACAAGCCGGAGGTCAAGAATGTGTACATGCTGGACCAGGACTACTCGCACGGCCACGAGGTGTCCAAGTACTTCCAGTTGGACATGAAGCGTAAGCGGCCAGACGTGAAAATTGTCGGTGACGACTATGTGCCAATCGGTAAGGTCAAGGACTTTTCGCCCTATGTGGCCAAGATCAAGGCGTCGGGTGCCGACGCCATCGTGACCGGCAACTGGGGTGCCGACTTGACGCTGTTTGTCAAGGCCCTGGGCGAAGCCGGTCTGAATCTGCCGATGTACACCTACTATGCCGGCGTCACCGGAACGCCGACGGCGCTCGCCGCCCTGGGCGACAAAACCCAGGTTTACGTGGTGGCCTACGGCTACTCCCAGACGACCGGCGATCTGGGCAAGGTTGTGGAGGGCTTCAAGAAAAAGTACAACGACGATTTCTACACATTTGCCATCTACAACGGTATCAAGCTGCTGGACGCCGCCATGCTGAAGGCCAAGTCGATCGATCCGGTCAAGGTGGCGTTTGCCCTGGAAGGCCTGCAGGTCCCGAGCTTCGCCGGGGACGTCACCATGCGCAAGTCGGACCACCAGTTGCAGCAGAGCCTGTTCATTACCAAGTGGGAAAAGGTGAGCAAGAAGTACCCCTACAGCAACGAGAACACGGGCTACACGTTTGCCCCGGTCAAGCAGTTCGAGCCGTACGTGTCAAGCACACCCACCAGCTGCCAGATGAAGCGCCCCAGCCAGGGCTAAGCCAGCAGCGGCGGGACGAGCCGGGATTGCAAATGCCGTCCCGGCTTTTTTATTTCTGATCTACTCTGCAACCACGGCCACTGACCAGACGGGGACTCCATGGAGTTTTACATCATCTCGATTTTGAACGGGCTGAGCTACGGGCTGCTCCTGTTCATGCTGAGCTCTGGGCTCACGCTGATCTTCAGCATGATGGGCGTGCTCAACTTTGCTCATGCCAGCTTCTACATGCTGGGTGCGTTTTTCGCCTACAGCACGACCCGGGTGATCGGTTTCTGGCCGGCCCTGATCATCTCGCCGCTGCTGGTGGGCCTGATCGGTGCGGCGTTTGAAAGGTACTGCCTGCGCCGGGTCCACAAGTTCGGGCATGTGCCCGAGCTGCTGCTCACGTTCGGGCTGAGCTACATCCTTGTGGAGCTGGTGCAACTGGTGTGGGGCCGCGGTCCGGTCGACTACCGGATTCCGCCCGCGCTCAGCGGCCCGTTGTTCACGTTGTATGGCTTGCAATTTCCGATGTATCGCGGCTTCATGATGCTGGTCGCGCTGTTGATGCTGCTCAGCATCTGGCTGCTGCTGACGCGCACCCGCATCGGCCTGGTGATCCAGGCCGCACTGACCCATCCGCAGGCGGTCGAATCGCTGGGCCACAACGTGCCGCGCGTCTTCATGCTGGTGTTTGGCGGTGGCGCGGCGCTGGCGGGGTTGGCCGGTGTGATTGGCGGCAACGCGTTTGTCACGGAGCCCGGCATGGCGGAAGCGGTTGGTTCGATTATTTTTGTGATTGTGGTGGTGGGCGGCATGGGCTCGCTGGCGGGGGCCTTCCTGGCGTCCCTGCTGATCGGCATCATCCAGACATTGGCGGTCGGCATAGACAGCTCCATGCTTGGAGGCGCCAGCATGCTGGGTCTGCACATCACGCCGGACACGTTCGGCTATGCGCTGTGGAGCATGCGGCTCAGCCAGGTGGCCCCGATCCTGCCCTACCTGTTGATGGTACTGATCCTGATCTTCCGGCCCAAGGGGCTCTTGGGTACACGGGAGGGCTGACCGCATGCGATCCAACGTCTATCAATTCAAACCGCTGAACGTCGGGCGATTCATCATCTGGTCAGGCTTTGCCCTGGCGCTGGTGGTGGCGCCACTGGTCTTTACGAGCAGCCTGAGCCAGACCATGCTGTGCCAGATGGGCGTGGCCATCATCGTCTGCCTGAGCTACAACATGCTGCTCGGGCAGGGCGGCATGCTCAGTTTCGGCCATGCCGTGCACTCGGGGCTGGGCGCCTTCCTGGCCATCCAGGTGCTCACCCTCGTGGATGCCGGCACACTGCATTTGCCCGTCAGCCTGATTCCGCTGGTCGGTGGCTTGGGCGGCCTGGCCTTTGCGGTGCTGCTGGGTTGGGTGACCACCAAAAAGTCCGGCACGACGTTTGCCATGATCACGCTGGGGATCGGCGAGCTGGTGGCGGCGATGTCGCTGATGTTTCCGGGTGTGTTTGGCGGCGAGGGTGGCATCTCGGGTGACCGTGTCGCGGGCCTGCATCCGCTGGGCATCACATTTGGTCCGCAAATTCAGCTGTACTACCTGATCGCGATCTACACCTTTATTTGCACGGGGTTGATGTTCGCCTTTACCGGCACGCCGCTGGGCCGCATGCTCAACGCCGTGCGCGACAACCCCGAGCGGGTGGAATTCGTGGGCTACGACACGCAGAAGGTGCGCTACTTCGCCTTTCTCATCGCCGGCTTCTTTGCCGGCATTTCAGGCGGACTGGCGGCCTTGAACTTCGAACTGGTAACGTCCGAGGTGGTCAGCAGCTACCGTTCGGGCGCGTATTTGCTATTCACCTTCCTGGGTGGGGCCACATTCTTCTTCGGCCCCATCATTGGCGGCATTCTGATGGTACTGGCGACCGTGGTGCTTAGCGAGTTGACCAGGGCCTGGCTGCTGTACCTGGGACTGGTGTTCCTGTTCATGGTGATGTATGCCCCCGGCGGCATTGCCAGCCTGATCATGATGAACGTGCGCGTCGCCTCCTTTGGCAAGCTGCGGCCATTGCTGCTGCATTACCTGGCGCTGGCGGCGACGGCGTTTGTCGTGCTGGTCGGCGCTGCCGCCCTGATCGAAATGGTGTACCACGTGCAACTAAACGCCGGCCAGGGTTCGGGCGTGCCATTCATGGGGCTCACGCTCGATTCCAGCTCGCTAGCCAGTTGGCTCGGCGCGGGCTTCGTGATGGGGGTGGGTATCGTTCTGTTCGAGTTCACCCGTCGGCAATTTGCCCGCAAATGGAGCGCCGTACAGGAGTACATCGAAAAAGAAACCAAGCGCCGGGAGGCCCTATGAGCTTCGCACTCGAATTGAAAGACCTGCGCAAGAGTTTTGGCAAGACCGAAATCATCCGCGGCGTGAATCTGGCCGTGACGGCTGGCGAGCGCGTGGCCATCATCGGGCCGAACGGTGCCGGCAAATCCACACTGTTCAACCTGATCAGCGGCCGCTTCGAGCCCACCAGCGGCGATGTGCTGCTGAACGGCCACCGCATCAACGGCAAGCGGCCGTTCGAGATCAACCGCCTGGGCCTGTCACGCAGCTTCCAGATCACCAACATCTTTCCCAAGCTCAGCGTGTTCGAGAACCTGCGCTGCGGCGTGCTCTGGAGTCTGGGCTACAAATACACTTTCCTCAAGTTCCTGGCGAATCTGGATGACGCCAACGAGCGCGCCGATGCCTTGATGAAAATGATCCGGCTCGACAGGAAACGGGATGTGCTGGCCATCAACCTGACGTATGCCGAGCAGCGCGCGCTGGAGATCGGCGTGACCATCGCGGGCGGCGCCAATGTGATCCTGCTGGACGAACCCACGGCGGGCATGAGCAAATCGGAGACCGCGCGTTTTATCGGACTGATCAAGGAAGTCACCGCTGGCAAGACCCTGCTGACGGTGGAGCATGACATGGGCGTGGTGTTCGGCCTGGCCGACAAGATCGCCGTGGTGGTGTATGGCGAGGTCCTGGCCTTCGACGTGCCCGAGGCGGTGCGTGCCAACCAGCGCGTGCAGGAGGCCTACCTGGGCTCCTCGGTGGCAGACCAGCAGGCGGGAGGGCATTGATGGTGCCCCCACACTCATCACTTCGTGTAATCGCTGCCCCCCAAGGGGGCGCAAGCCTCCCTTGGGGCGGCCCGGCGGGAGTCCAGACATGCTAAAAATCGATAACCTGCATGCCTTCTACGGCAAGAGCCATGTGCTGCACGGCGTCTCGTTCGAAGTCCACCCCGGCGAAATCGTGGCGCTGCTGGGGCGCAACGGCTCGGGGCGTTCCACCACGGCCAAGGCCATCATGGGCCTGGTGCATTGCGAAGGCTCGCTGCGCTGGAAAGACCAGGAGACCTTGGGTAAAAAGGCCTACGAGATCGCTCATTCAGGCATTGGCTATGTGCCCGAGAGCCGCGACATCTTTCCCCGGTTGACGGTGCAGCAGAACCTGCTGCTGGGTCAAAAAGGCAAGGGCAAGGGCAGTCGCTGGTCGTTCGACGACATGTACCGGATGTTTCCGCGCCTGAAGGAGCGCCAGAACACCGAGGCCGGCGTGTTGTCGGGCGGCGAGCAGCAGATGCTGACCCTGTGCCGCACGCTGATGGGCGACCCGGACCTGATCATCATCGACGAGCCCACCGAAGGTCTGGCGCCCAAGATCGTCGAGCTGGTCGGGGAGTACCTCAAGACGCTCAAGGAGCGTGGTATTTCCGTTTTGCTGATCGAGCAGAAGCTGACCATCGCCATGGCGATTTCCGATCGCGCACTGGTGATGGGGCATGGCAGCATCGTGTTCCAGGGCACGCCCGCCACGCTGCGGGCCAACAACGATATCCGCAAGGAATGGCTGGAAGTTTGAGTTGCGCGTAAGCTTGTCCCTGCCGGGACAATGAAGCGTTGCGGTGCAACATAAAGCTTCTAGAATCAAAAGCGAACGTTCGTTCTTTTTCTTCTTTTAAGGAACACCAGCATGACGGCAGAATACAAAGTTCACGGCGATGTTGCCGTGATCACCCTGAACAATCCCCCGGTCAATGGCCTGGGGCATGCAACCCGGCTCGGCATCACCGATGGCCTGTCCAAAGCCAATGACGATGCAGCCGTCAAGGCCATCGTCATTACCGGCGCGGGCAAGGCCTTTTCGGGCGGCGCCGACATCAATGAATTCGGCACGCCCAAGGCCTTGCAGGAACCCAATCTGCTGAGCGTGATCCTGGCCGTCGAGAACTCGTCCAAGCCGGTGGTGGCCGCAGTCCATTCGGTGGCTATGGGCGGCGGGCTGGAACTCGCGCTGGGCTGCCACTACCGCATCGCCGCACCGGGCTGCAACGTGGCCTTGCCCGAAGTCAAGCTCGGCCTGATTCCCGGTGCCGGCGGCACGCAGCGCCTGCCGCGTGTCCTCGGCGTGGAAACGGCCCTCAACATGATCGTGAGCGGCGAGCCCGTCAAGAGCGAGATGCTGGCCTCGCTGCCAGGTCAGAAGCTGTTCGACAAGATGGCCGCCTCGGCTGAATCGCTGCCGGAAGAGGCGCTGGCCTATGCCCGCTCCGTCGCCAGCGCGCGTCCGCTGCCGCTGGTGCGCAACCTGCCGTGCAAGCACCCGCTGGGCGATGCCTACTTCCAGTTTGCCCGCAACATGGTCAAGGGCATGGCGAAGAACTTCCCGGCACCCGGCAAATGCGTCGATGCGGTCGAAGTGGCCACCAGGCAGAAATTCGATGCCGGCATGCTGGCGGAACGCGAGATCTTCATCAACCTGATGTGGACCCCCGAATGCCGCGCACTGCGTCACGTCTTCATGGCCGAGCGGGCCGCCTCGAAAATCCCCGATGTCCCTGCCGATACACCGCAACGCGCTATCAAATCAATAGCGGTCATCGGTGCCGGCACCATGGGCGGCGGCATCTCCATGAACTTCCTCAACGCCGGCATCCCGGTGAAGATGCTGGAGATGAAGCAGGAAGCGCTGGACCGCGGCATCGCCACGATCCGCAAGAACTACGAATCCCAGGTCAAGCGCGGCAAACTCAAACAAGACAAGTACGAGCAGCGCATGGCCTTGCTCTCCGCCACGCTCGACTACAACGACCTCAAGGACGCCGACATGGTGATCGAGGCCGTGTTCGAGGAAATGAGTGTCAAGCAAAAGGTGTTCGAGAAGCTCGACGAAGTGATGAAGCCCGGCGCGATCCTGGCCTCCAACACCTCCACGCTCGACGTGAACAAGATCGCCGCATTCACCAAGCGTCCGCAAGACGTGATCGGCACCCACTTCTTCAGCCCGGCCAACGTCATGAAGCTGTTAGAGGTGGTGCGCGGCGCGAAGACGGGCAAGGACGTGCTGGCTACGGTCATGGCACTCGGCAAGAAGATCAAGAAAACCTCGGTGGTTTCCGGTGTCTGCGACGGCTTCATCGGCAACCGCATGATCGAGCAGTACGGCCGCCAGGGCGGCTTTTTGCTGGACGAAGGCTGCACGCCCTCGCAGGTGGACAAGGCCATCGAGAAGTTCGGCTTTGCCATGGGTCCGTTCCGCATGGGCGACCTGGCCGGCAACGATATTGGCTGGGCCATCCGCAAGCGCCGCTACACGGAAAAGCCCGACATGAAGTACAGCAAAACGGCCGACCTGCTCTGCGAGCTGGGCCGCTTCGGGCAAAAAACCGGCGCCGGCTGGTACGACTACCAGGCCGGTAAGCGCGATGCCATTCCGAGCAAGCTGGTGGAAGACATGATTGCCGAGCACCGCAAGTCGCTGGGCATCACGCCGCGCAAGATTTCCGACGAGGAAATCGTGCAGCGTCTGGTGTACTCGCTCGTCAACGAGGCCGCCCGCATTCTCGAAGAAGGCATTGCGTCCAGGGCCAGCGACATCGACATGGTCTACCTCACCGGTTACGGTTTCCCGCTCTGGCGCGGTGGCCCGATGCTGTACGCCGACCAGGTCGGCCTGTTCAACGTGGTGCAGGCCATGCACCGCTTCGCCCGGAACCCGCTGGACGACGCCAAGTTCTGGCAACCCGCGCCGCTGCTGGCCAAGCTGGTTGCCGAAGGCAAGACGTTTAATCAATAAGGACCATCATGACCTCAGCCGTAATCGTCTCCACCGCCCGCACGCCCCTCGCCAAGAGCTGGAAGGGTTCCTTCAACATGACGCACGGTGCCACGCTGGGTGGCCATGCCGTGCAGCACGCCATCGCGCGCGCCGGCATCGAGCCCGCCGAAGTCGAAGACGTGATCATGGGCTGCGCCAACCCCGAGGGCGCGACCGGTGCCAACATCGCGCGCCAGATCGCGCTGCGCGCGGGTTGCCCAGTGACGGTATCGGGTGCCACCGTGAACCGCTTTTGCTCGTCCGGACTGCAGACCATTGCCCTGGCGGCGCAGCGCATCATCGCGGGCGAAGCCGACGTGTTCGTGGCCGGTGGCGTGGAGAGCATCTCGTGCGTGCAAAACGAGATGAACAAACACATGCTGGCCGACCCGTGGCTGGTGAAGAACAAGCCCGAGATCTACTGGAACATGCTGCAAACGGCCGAGCAAGTCGCCAAGCGCTACAACATCAGCCGCGACGCCATGGACGAGTACGGCGCCATCAGCCAGCAAAAGGCCACGGAGGCGCTGGCGGCAGGTCTGTTCACGGCCGAAATCGCGCCTATCACCGTCACGATGGGCGTGGCGGACCCGGTGATGGGCCTGCGCAGCAAGGAAGTCACCGTCACCAATGACGAAGGCATCCGCGCCGGCACGACCAAGGAAGGCATCAGCGGCATCAAGCCTGCGATTCCCGGCGGCGTGATCGCGGCCGGTAACGCCAGCCAGTTCTCCGACGGCGGCGGCGCCTGTGTGCTGATGAATGAAACCCTGGCCGAGAAAAAAGGCCTCAAGCCGCTGGGGCGTTTCCTTGGCTTTGCCGTGGCCGGCTGCGAGCCCGACGAGATGGGCATCGGCCCGGTCTTCGCGATCCCCAAGGTGCTGGCGCGTCTGGGCCTGAAGATTGGCGACATCGACCTGTGGGAGCTGAACGAGGCGTTCGCCGTGCAGGTGATCTACTGCCGCGACAAGCTCGGCATTCCGAACGAGCGGCTGAATGTCAATGGCGGCGCCATCGCTGTCGGCCATCCTTACGGCGTGACCGGCCAGCGCCTGACCGGCCACGCGCTGATCGAAGGCAAGCGCCGCGGGGCCAAGCGCGTGTGCGTGACCATGTGCATTGGCGGCGGCATGGGCGCTGCAGGTGTTTTCGAGGTGCTGTGAGGCGCGGCGCTCCTGGTTTTATAGCTGCCGGCGCAGGTAGATACTGGGCTGGCGGCAGTTTTCATTCGAAATACCATGGCCCTTCGTCCCACCCTCGACTTCCTGCTTTATGACTGGCTCGACGCGCCGTCGCTGCAGCAACGCGAGCGTTTTGCCGATCATTCGCGCGAAACCTTTGATGCCGTGCTCGACACCTGCGAGCGCATCGCACGCGAAAAATACGCGCCGTTCAACCGCACCGTGGACACCCAGGAGCCGCAGTTTGACGGCGAGAAGGTGGTCCTGCCCCAGGCCACGCACGATGCGCACAAGGCCTTTGTCGAATCCGGCATGCTCAGTGCCGCGCAGGACTACGACATCGGCGGCATGCAGTTGCCCTACACGCTGCAGGCGGCCGCCAACAGCTTCTTTGCGATGGCCTCGGTGAGCATCGGCTCGAACATGCTGACCAGCGGCAACGCGAATCTGCTGATGGTGCACGGCACCGAGATGCAAAAAGACGTGTTCGCCAGGAACGAGTTCTCGGGCCGCTGGGCCGGCACCATGTGCCTGTCCGAGCCGCAGGCCGGCTCCAGCCTGAGCGATGTCGCGACGCGGGCCGTGCCGGATGGCCCCGACTTCCAAAGTGACCCGCTGGGACCGCGCTACCGCCTGACCGGCAACAAGATGTGGATCTCTTCAGGCGACCATGAGCTGACCGAGAACATCGTGCACATCGTGCTCGCCAAGATCCCCGACGAGAACGGCAAGCTGATTCCCGGCACGCGCGGCATCTCGCTGTTCATCGTGCCGAAAAAGATGGTCGATTCCAAAGGCCAGTTGACCGGCGAGCGCAACGACGTGGCGCTGGCGGGCCTGAACCACAAGCTGGGCTGGCGCGGCACCACCAACACGCTGCTCAACTTCGGCGAAGGCAAGTACCAGCCGCAGGGCAAGGGCGGCGCCATCGGCTACCTGGTTGGCCAGCCTGGCAAGGGCCTGCACTGCATGTTCCACATGATGAACGAGGCACGTATCGGCGTCGGCCTGGCGGCCACCATGCTGGGCATGGCGGGCTATCAGGCATCGCTGGAGTATGCGAAAAACCGGCCGCAGGGCCGGCCCGTGGGCCCGGGCGGCAAGGATGCGGCTAAGGCGCAAATCCGCATCATCGAACACGCCGACGTCCGGCGCATGCTGCTGGCACAAAAATCGTACTGCGAAGGCGCGCTGGCGCTGGAGCTGTACTGCGCGCGCCTGGTGGACGAGCAGCGCACCGGAACTGCGCAGGCGGCCGACGAGGCGCGCCTGCTGCTCGAAGTGCTGACCCCGATCGCCAAGAGCTGGCCCAGCGAATGGTGCCTGGAGGCCAACTCACTGGCGATCCAGGTGCACGGCGGCTATGGCTACACGCGCGATTTCCCGGTCGAGCAGTACTGGCGCGACAACCGCCTGAACATGATCCACGAGGGCACGCACGGCATCCAGGGCATGGACCTGCTGGGGCGCAAGGTGCTGATGGAGGAGGGCCGCGGCCTGCAATTGCTGGCCGCGCGCATCAAAGCTACCCGCGAGCGCGCCGCGCAGGTACCTGAGCTGGCGCAGCATGCCCAAGCATTGGGGCAAGCGTTGCAGCAGGTCACGAGCGCCACCCAGGCCGCGTGGGCCACCGGCCAGCCCACCGACGCGCTGGCCAATGCCGTGCCCTACATGCAGGCCTTTGGCCACACGGTGCTGGCCTGGATCTGGCTGGACGTGGCGCTCGCGGCGCTGCGCGCGGATGCTACCAAATCAGTAGCTTCAACTGCGGGCCAGTTGGGGGCTGCAAGGTATTTTTATCATTATGAGCTGCCCAAGATCGGGGCCTGGCTGAATGTCGTCGAAAGCCGTGACCTGACCTGCGCCAGCCTGCCCGAAGATGCATTCTGATGGGGCTTTTCAAGGAGTCCGGCGCGACCGCGTCCTCCAGGAGCATTGCGCGTTTGCAGGCGCTGATCTGGGTGTTGATCTACGGCGGCCTCTTGACGCTGGTGCTGGGCGTGTTCACCCGACGCGGCGCCGGTCCGCTGGGCTGGTCGCTGATGGTTGTCGGCGCGCTCGTGGCGGCGGTGGGCGTCGTCCTGATTTACGTCCGCTCACGTTTGAAAGAAGACCGATGATGCCAGTGCACTTACATTTCATTTTTAGCCATTGAACACACGCTGGAGACCCACATGACTCGCACCATTCAACAACTGTTCGATCTCAAGGGCAAAACTGCCCTCGTCACCGGAGGCTCGCGCGGCCTGGGCCTGCAAATGGCGTTTGCGCTAGGCGAGGCCGGCGCGCGAATCATGCTGAGCTCGCGCAAGGCCGAAGACCTCGAAGTGGCCGTGGCCGACCTGCAGGCCGCCGGCATCGACGCACGCTGGATCGCCGCCGACTGCGCCAAGGAAGCCGACATCCGCCGCCTGGGCGACGAGACCCTGCAGCGCATGGGCGCCGTCGACATCCTGGTCAACAACGCGGGCGCCGCCTGGGGCGCGCCGGCCGAAGACCACCCGGTGGAGGCCTGGGACAAGGTGATGAACCTGAACATCCGCGGCTACTTCATCCTGAGCCAGCACGTCGCCAAGACCAGCATGATCCCGCGCAAGTCAGGCCGCATCATCAACCTGGCCTCGATCGCCGGCCTGGGCGGCAACCCGCCCGAGATGCAGACCATTGCCTACAACACCTCCAAGGGTGCCGTGATCAACTTCACGCGCGCGCTGGGCGCCGAATGGGGCAAGTACAACATCACCGTCAATGCCATCTGCCCGGGCTTCTTCCCGAGCAAGATGACGCAGGGCACGCTCAAGGCAATGGGCGAGGAGAAACTGGCGGCCCACGCGCCGCTGCACCGCCTGGGCGACGACGAAGACCTGAAGGGCCTGACGGTGCTGTATGCGTCGGATGCCGGCAAGCACATCACCGGCCAGTGGCTGGCGGTCGATGGCGGCGTATCGATCGTGACCGGTGGCTGATTGATGGCTGAGCAGGAGCAGCGGATGAAATTCGGCGTCGAGATCCCGTTCGTCAACCACCTCGGCTTCGAGCTGGCGCTGTTCGACGGCGGCTATTCCGAACTGCACTACGAGGCGCGGCCCGAACACCTCAATTCGTTCTCCGTCACGCACGGCGGCGCCAGCATGACCCTGCTGGATGTGGCCATGGCGGTGGCCGCCCGCAGCGTGCAAAAAGACATGGGCGTGGTCACCATCGAGATGAAAACCAGCTTCATGCAACCGGCGCGCGGCCCGCTCACGGCGAAAGGCCACCTGATGCACCGCACCGCCACCATGGCGTTCACCGAGGGCACGATTTACGACCGGGAGGGGCGCATCTGTGCCCATGCCACCGGGACGTTCAAGTATGTCAAGCGCCTGCCCGTCGGGGCCAAGGGCAGTCATCCGTTGAGCGTGATTTCCACCGACTGATCAACACTATTTATAGAAAATAGTGCTGTAGCCCTTTACCCACGGGCGCAGTCAGCTCTTATTTTTGTAGTACCCCAAATAACCCACCAGGAGCGTTCCATGCCGCACAACAAGCAGATTCTTCTCGACAACCGTCCCACCGGCGAAGCCGTCGCCAGCAATTTCAAGCTCGTCAGCAGCGAGACCCCTGCGCTGCAGGACGGCCAGGTGCTGGTGCGCCACCACTACCTGAGCCTGGATCCGTACATGCGCGGGCGCATGAACGACAGCAAGAGCTACGCGGCGCCGCAGCCGCTGGGCCAGGTGATGCAGGGCGGCACCGCCGGCGAGGTGGTGGAATCGAAAAATGCCAAATTTTCCTTGGGCGACAAGGTGGTCGGCTTTGGCGGCTGGCAAGAATACAGCGTGGTCGATGCCGGCCAGGTCGGCATGCTGCGCAAGGTGGACACGGCACACATTCCACTGAGCGCCTATCTCGGCGCGGTCGGCATGCCGGGCGTCACCGCCTGGTACGGTTTGATGAAAATTTGCGAGCCCAAGCCCGGCGAAACCGTGGTGGTGAGCGCTGCCAGCGGCGCCGTGGGCAGCGTGGTCGGCCAGCTGGCCAAGGCGCGCGGCTGCCGTGCCGTGGGCATCGCCGGCGGCAAGGACAAGTGCGATTACGTGGTGCAGGAACTGGGCTTCGATGCCTGCGTGGACTACAAGGCGCACAAGGACCCGAAATCCCTGTATGCGGCGCTCAAGGATGCCACGCCGAACGGGGTTGACGGGTATTTTGAAAACGTCGGAGGCGTCATCATGGACACCGTGCTGGCGCGCATGAACGCCTTTGGCCGCATCGCCCTGTGCGGCATGATCGCCGGCTACGACGGTCAGCCCCTGCCACTGACCACGCCGCAACTGATCCTGACGAATCGGCTCAAAGTGCAAGGCTTTATCGTGAGCGAGCACATGGAACACTGGCCCGCGGCGCTGACCGAACTCGGCACCCTGGTGGCGACCGGCAAGCTCAAGTTCCGCGAATCCGTGGCGCAGGGCATCGAAGCCGCGCCCGAGGCCTTCCTGGGTCTGCTCAAGGGCAGGAATTTTGGCAAGCAGCTGGTCAAACTGATCTAGGGCCAGCGAAAAAGGAGGGCGCCATGGACACTACGCACGAGGTCTTCAACCAGAGCACGCCGCTGGTGAACTACAACCCGTTCAGCGGCAACCAGGCGATGCGCGATGCGCTGGCGTTCAATGCGCCCACACTCGATACCGCCCCGCTGCAGGCGCTGGGCGCGCAATGCGGGTCTGCCGCCATGCAGACGCACGCGCGGCTGGCGAATGTGCATGCGCCCGAGTTGCACACGCACGACCGCTTTGGGCGGCGCCTCGATGAGGTGGAGTTCCACCCGAGCTACCACGCGCTCATGGCGGCGGCGGTGGGCGCGGGGTTGCACGGCTCGCCGTGGGCGGAAGGCGCTGACGCCAAAGGACATGCGCATGTGCGGCGAGCCGCCGGCTTCATGCTGTTCACCGAGCTGGAACCCTCCATCCTGTGTCCGATCTCGATGACCTACGCCGTCACGCCCGCCTTGCGCAGCAACGCGGCAATCTACGCCGACTGGGGCTCCAAACTTGCCAGCCGCGCCTACGACCCGGCACCGAAGCTGTGGCGCGACAAGCCCGGCCTGACCATGGGCATGGGCATGACGGAGAAGCAGGGTGGCTCCGACGTGCGCGCCAACACGACGCGAGCCGTGCTGGAGGGCACGGACGCCTGGGGCCAGCGCTTTGCAGTGACCGGCCATAAATGGTTTTTCTCGGCGCCGATGTGCGATGCCTTCCTGATCCTGGCGCAAACCACGAGCGGCCTGTCCTGTCTGTTCCTGCCGCGCGTGCTGCCGGACGGCAGTCGCAACAACATCCAGATCCAGCGCCTGAAGGACAAGCTCGGCAACAAGGCCAATGCCAGCTCGGAAGTGGAGTTCCAGCAGGCCAGCGCCTGGTTGGTGGGCGAGGAGGGGCGTGGCGTGCCGCAAATCCTGGCCATGGGCAGCATGACGCGGCTGGACTGCGCGCTGGGCACCAGCGGCCTGATGCGCCAGGCGCTGAGCATCGCACTGCACCACACGGCGCAGCGCCAGGCCTTTGGCAAGCCGCTGATCGAGCAGCCGCTGATGCGCAACGTGCTGGCTGACCTGGCGCTGGAGAGTGAAGCGGCCACCGCACTGGCGCTGCGGCTGGCGCGCTCGTTCGACAAATCGGGGGACGCGCACGAGCAGGCCATGGCGCGCCTGCTCACGCCCGTTGCCAAGTTCTGGATCTGCAAACGCGGCAGCCCTTTTGCGCAGGAAGCCATGGAATGCCTGGGCGGCAACGGCTATGTGGAGGAGGGTGGCGAAGGCATCATGGCCCGCATCTACCGCGAGATGCCGGTCAACTCGATCTGGGAGGGCGCGGGCAACATCATGGCCATCGACCTGCTGCGCGCGTTGCGCAAGGCCGATGCTGTGGCCGCGCTGGCACAGGAACTGGCACCCGCCAGGGGCGCGCATGCGGCGCTGGATCGCCTGGCCGCGGCGCTGCCCACGCGCGTCGAACAGATGGCGAGTGAGGTCGAAGCGCGCCGCCTCGCGCAGGATGTGGCGCTGGCCGTGCAGGCGGCGCTGCTGTACCAGAGCGCACCTGCCGCCGTGTTCAGCGCGTTTTGCGATTCGCGCCTGGATGGCAACTGGGGCCAGACCTTTGGCACGCTGGGTGCGGCCACGGATTTTGACGCGATCATCGCGCGCGCGATGCCCACCTGAAACTTGCGCCAACTCTCAAGAGATAAATCATGAGCGAGCTGATTCTTCACCACTACCCGACCTCTCCGTTCTCGGAAAAAATCCGCCTGATTCTGGGTTACAAAAGGCTGGCCTGGAAGTCGGTCATCATCCCGGCCATCAGCCCGAAGCCCGACGTGGTCGCGCTCACCGGCGGCTACCGCAAGACCCCGTTTCTGCAGGTCGGCGCCGACATCTACTGCGATACCGCGCTGATTTGCGACATCCTCGAGCATCGCCAGCCCACGCCCACGCTATACCCTGCGCACAACAAGGGCGTGGCGCGCGTGCTCGCGCAATGGGCCGACAGCACGCTGTTCTGGACCGCCATGGCCTGGAGCTTCAGCCCGGCAGGCGCGGCCCAGGTGTTCCCGGGCGCACCGCCCGAGGTGCTCAAGGCCTTTGCCGAAGATCGCGCCAAAATGCGCGTGGCCGTGCCGCGCCTGCCACCGCCCGATGCGGCGGCCGCTTGCAAAAGCTATCTGCGCCGTCTCGCCAACATGCTCGAGGAGCAGTCCTTTCTGCTCGGTGCCGCGCCGTGCATCGCCGACTTTGCGGCCTATCACCCGCTGTGGTTCACGCGGCACCGTACCCCGGCCATGGCCGGCATCCTCGACCATACGCCATCCGTGCTGGCCTGGATGGACCGCATGGCCGCCATCGGTCACGACCAGGAACAAGCCTTCAGCGCCGCGGAAGCCATCGCATTGGCCGCCCAGTCCACGCCCGCGCCGCTCAAGAACGAGCCGTTCCAGGACGAGCACGGCATCGCGCTGGGCAGCCAGGTGGTGATCACCAGCGAGAGCTTCGGCCCGGAACCCACCCAGGGTGAACTGATCGCCGCCACCCGCATGCACTACACGCTGCGCCGCAGCGACGAGCGCGCCGGCACGGTGCATGTGCACTTTCCGCGCATTGGCTACATCCTCAAGAAAGCACCTTCCGCATGATCACCGACTTCAAAGGCAAGACCGCCGTTCTCACGGGCGCTGGCTCGGGCTTCGGCCTCGAATGCGCCCGCATCGGCGCCAGGCTCGGCATGAACCTGGTGCTGGTGGATGTGCAGCAGGACGCGCTCGACAAGGCCGCGGCCGAAATGCAGGCCGCCGGCGCGCCCGTGCTCGCGCGCAAGGTGGATGTGTCGAACGCCGCCCAGATGGAAGCGCTGGCCCAAGCCGTGCAGCAGCGCTTTGGCGCGCCGCACCTGGTCTTCAACAACGCGGGTGTGGGCTCGGGCGGCCTGATCTGGGAGAACTCGGTCCGGGACTGGGAATGGGTGCTGGGGGTCAACGTCATGGGCGTGGTGCACGGCGTGCGCCTGTTCACGCCCATGATGCTGGGCGCCGCCAAAAAAGACCCCGCCTGGCGCGGCCACATCGTCAACACCGCCAGCATGGCCGGCCTGCTGAACCCGCCCAACATGGGTGTCTACAACGTCAGCAAGCACGCCGTGGTCAGCCTGTCCGAGACGCTGTACCAGGACCTGTCCCTGGTGACCGACCAGATCAGCGCCAGCGTGCTGTGTCCGTTCTTTGTCGCCACCGGCATCAACCAGAGCCACCGCAACCGTCCCGGCGATATGGCGGGCGAAAAACCCACCAAGAGCCAGCTGGTGGGCCAGGCCATGACCGACAAGGCGGTCGGCTCCGGCAAGGTCACGGCTGCCGACGTGGCTCAAAAAGTATTTGATGCGGTGGCCGCCAACCAGTTCTACATCTACAGCCACCCCAAGGCCATCGGCTCGGTGCAAACCCGGCTGGAGGACATCCTGCAGGCGCGCAACCCGACGGATCCTTTTGCCGACAAGCCCGAAATCGGGGCAGCCTTGCGCAAGGCGCTGCGGGCCGACTGATCCGCGCGGATTCCGGCCGCGCCGGGAGTTCGGTACAGCGTCAGCAGCCGGCTGACACCGCCTGCAGCGTGCTGCCCGTTTTCGGATCGAACACCACCAGGTTGACCTGCCGCGCGTGCCCGGGGCTGGGTACAATGCTGCGCAGGGTGAGCCTTTGCGGCATGGCCGGGTCGGTCCTGTAGTTGCCCGCCGGCGTGTACTGGCGCACCACGAAGTCGTGCCGCAAGAATTCACCTGCGTTTTCACCCGCCTTGACCCTGGAGTTGTAGCCGTTCTCGGTGATGGTCCAGTAGGCGCTCCAGGTTGCAGGGGCGCCGCTTCCTGGCGTGACGATGGCTTCAAACTGGTCGTCCCCCCGTTGCTTGAGCGCGATGCTGGCGCGGGCGGCCTGGGCGGACGCGGGCGCATGCGTTCCAGACGTTGCCCAATCGGGCCAGTCCCTGCCATTCAACACGGCCTGCGGGGTGTAGATGGAGCGCTGCTGGTTCCAGGCCGCCACCTGTCGCTGGCGCTCGGCATAGGCGGGCGAGGCAAAACGGTCGACCCAGCCGATGGTGTCCCAGTAGCCCACGTGAAAGGCCTCGATCACGGCGGCCTGGCCTGCACCGCGCTCTTTGAAGCTTGACAACCATTTGTCCGCCGGCGGGCAGGAACTGCAGCCCTCGGAGGTATACAGCTCAATCACGGGCGTGAGGGCCGCGCCCGATTGCATGACACAGCCGTTCTGCATGGAAAAAGAGGCGGTAGCCCCCATTGATACTACACAGACAGCTATCAATTTGATAGTAACTTTCATCAAGACCGCCTCATCGTGGTGGATGCCTGCGAATGAGTCGGCGCAGCACCGCTTTTTCTTACGCCGCCGCCCGGAAATGGCGGCCGTGTTTTCGGTCCTTTAAATGAGAGCCTTTCAACGGTAACTTTTGTAAAAGATGAAGTCCCTGCGATCTTTGTTGTGGAATTTTGTATCGTTCTCAAATAGTGTTGACTTAAGACAACGTGATCGCGTCCTCAAACAGTATCCTGAAATATTGGAGTTGTATGAAAACTGTCGCAAAGGTGTCACAATTTCTCCACAAGATGCGCTAGCTGCCAGATGTTAAAGATCACGGTAACGAATGATCTACATAAGGGGGTTTTATGGGTGATCGAAGCCAACTGGAAAGTGAGCCCGGCGTCATGCGCCGGGAAAACCGGGGTGCTATCCAGCAGTTTGCACTGCGGAGCGACTCCTCCCTATGGCCAAATTTTCTGAATGGTCAGCCGGGTCAGCCGGTGCGTGTGCTGCTGGTCGATGACGACCCCCACTTTCGCAGGGTCATCGCGCAGGAACTGGTGGCGGATTTGCGGGTCAGCCTTGTGGCTCAGGGAGGCAGCGCACGCGAGGGGCGCCGCCTGATTGCGCTGCACGAGTTCGACGTGATGATGATCGACCTGAACCTGGGTGATGGTTCGGGGTTCGACCTGATCGACTACATGAAGTCGATTCGTCCGGCAGCCGAGGCAGTGGTCATTTCTGCCATGGAGGACGAACAGCACGCCCTGCATGCGTTCGAGCTGGGCGCCACGGGCTACCTGCTCAAGAATTCGTGGTTCGGCAACTTCTCTCAGGCGGTGTTGCAGGTAGTCAATGGCGGTGCGTCGATCACACCGAACCTGGCGCGCCGGCTGCTGCTCAAGCTGGACCACGCGCAGGGTGATGCGCAAATGATCAGGGTCTCCAGCAAGCCCGACAAATTGTCCGACCGTGAAAAAGAAGTGCTGAGGATGGTGGCCAACGGCTACACCAGCGCCGAGATTGGCGCCCGGCTGACGATCAGTTGCCAGACGGTCAACTCGCACATCAAAAACATCTATCGCAAGCTGCAGGTGCGCACCCGTGCGCAAGCGGTCAGCTTTGCCGGGGCCCGTGGCCTCTTGTAGCGCTGTATTTTTATGGCGGCGCCGGACTGCAGGCGCATCGTTTCAGCAGGCAAGCCCCATGTTCGCAACCTCCCGGCGGTCAGGTGCCGGTGCCCGCTGGCCCGTTGAACACGATGAGGACAAAGTGGACCCACAAGCCATGACGCTGACCGCCTGGTGCCGCAAGCGCAGCCGGTTCGACCTGGCGCTGGCGCTGGCCTTGGCGGCACTTGCCGTCAATCTGGGACTGTCGCGCTACGCAGGCGGCGCCGCCGCGGGTACCCCGTCCACTTTCTGGCTGGATATCAGCTACCAATGGTGTGTCGCAGCCGTGGTATTTTTCCTGCTGCAAAGCGCCAGCATCGAGCGCGAGTGGCTGTATTGGCTGTGTCTGTCGCAGGCTCTCGTCGGCACGGTCGTGCTGGGAGGGATGGGCTTGCACGGGCTGCGCAGCCTGCAGGGGCGGATCCCCCTTTTCCAGGCCTGGCAAATCCTCAATGTAGGGTTTTTCCTGCTGCTGGCCGCGGGGATCTGCTATTTTGTGGCCCGCCGGGGCGGCCCCCATCGATGGTTTGTGATGGGCACGACGCTGCTGGGTCTGGGTATTGCGCTGAACGATGTGCTTCATGCGGAGACCCTGCAAACGGGAACGGCGTTCGGGCACTACCTTTATCCCGCCTTTCTTCTTCTGGTGTGGCTGGTCATGACCGGTCGCGGCACCGACAGCCACAGCGCGATCGATGCGCAGCAGACAGGGCATCTGCAGGCTTTGAGCCGGCTGCGGGCCGAGCAGGCGAGCCACAGCGACCTGCTGAGCCGGCGTGCCATAGAGAGCGAACGCAAGCGCATCGCCAGTGATCTGCACGACGGGGTGGGCTCGCAACTCGTCAACCTCATCGCCACGCTGGATCCCCATTCTCCGCAACAGCAAGCCATGGCCATTGCGCTGGAGCAGTGCCTTCTTGACCTGAAAATCATGGTCGACTCCATCGACGGGGAACACGATTCGATCATCGATGCGCTGGCCCGGTTGCGCTATCGCGTCCAGCCCTCGCTGGACCGGCTCGGGATTCACATGGCCTGGAGCATGCAGGACACTGGGGAGCTGGCGCTGGTCACGCCCGACCAGGTGCTGCAACTGCTGCGCATCAGCCAGGAGGCGCTGTCCAACGTGATGCGCCATTCCCGGGCGTCGGCGGTCGAGGTGACCTGCCGGTATCTGCCGTACAGCCAGTGCCTGCTGCTGGAGATATGCGACAACGGGCGGGGTATCCAGGCGGCTATGGCGGACCGACGCGGTACCGGAAAAGGCCTGTCAGGCATGCGCCAGCGCGCCGAATCCATCGGCGCCAGCATTGAGTTCTCCCGCTGTCAGGGCGATCGAATGGGGACCCGCATCATGCTGTTGCTGCCGGTGTCGGCGCAGACAGACCCGCATGGTGCCGGTGCCCCCGCGACGCGCGGCCCCGTCCGTCCCTTGAGCGATATGGCTTGACGCGCCCGGGGCGTCCAGGCGGGCACGCAGGTGCCCTGTGGCAAACTTCCGTCCATCGATTCACTTCACATTGGATGCCCCGGCGCCGGGCCGGGGTTGCTACTACCATGCAGAAAATCATTCGTCAGATCGCCAACGAAATCAAGGTTCGGGACGATCAGGTCCAGGCCGCCGTCGATTTGCTCGACGGCGGCGCCACGGTGCCCTTCATCGCGCGCTACCGCAAGGAGGCCACCGGCGCCCTGGACGATATCCAGCTGCGCGAACTGGAATACCGCCTCGGTTATCTGCGCGAACTCGAAGGCCGGCGCGACGTCGTTTTGAAGAGCATCAACGAGCAGGGCAAACTCACACCCGCACTGCGCGCTGCGATCGAGGCGGCCCCGACCAAACAGGACCTGGAAGACCTGTACCTGCCGTACAAGCTCAAACGCCGCACCAAGGGCCAGATCGCGCGCGAAGCGGGCATCGAGCCGCTGGCCGACCGGCTGTTTGCCGACCCGGCGCTGGATCCCGCTGTCGAGGCCGCCGCCTTCACGCGCCCTGCCGAAGTATTGGACGACGGCAAGCCCGGCCCTGATTTTTCCACCGTGCCCGCCGTGCTGGACGGTGTGCGCGACATCCTCTCCGAACGCTGGGCCGAAGACGCCGCACTGGTGCAGAGCCTGCGCGAGTGGCTCTGGACGGAGGGCCTGTTCAAGTCCAGCCTGATGGGCGGCAAGGACGAGAACAACGCCGACGTGGCCAAGTTTCGCGACTATTTTGATTACGACGAGCCGATCGGCCGCGTGCCGTCGCACCGCGCCCTGGCGGTATTCCGCGGGCGCGCGCTGGAGATTCTGGATGCCAAACTGGTGCTGCCTGTCGAAGCGGAGCCGGGCAAGCCGTCCGTCGCGGAAGGGCGCATCGCCATCCACCTGGGCTGGAGCCACCGGGGCAGGGCGGCAGACGACCTGATCCGCAAATGTGTCGCCTGGGCCTGGCGCGTGAAGCTCAGCCTGTCCACCGAGCGCGACCTGTTTGCGCGCCTGCGTGAAGGCGCCGAAAAAGTCGCCATCAAGGTATTTGCCGACAACCTGCGCGACTTGCTGCTGGCCGCGCCGGCAGGCCCGCGCGTCGTGCTGGGGCTGGATCCGGGGATCCGTACCGGGGTCAAGGTCGCGGTGGTCGATGCCACCGGCAAGCTGGTGGAAACCGCCACGGTCTTTCCGCACGAGCCGCGGCGTGACTGGGACGGTTCGCTGCACATCCTGAGCCGGCTTTGCGAAAAACACGGTGTGAACCTGATCGCCATCGGCAACGGCACGGCCAGCCGCGAGACAGACAAGCTGGCGGGCGATTTGATCAAGCAGCTGGCGAAACTGCACGATGGCGCGGAAATCCAGAAAGTGGTGGTCAGCGAAGCCGGCGCGTCGGTATACAGCGCCAGCGAGTTCGCGTCACAGGAAATGCCCGACGTCGACGTGAGCCTGCGCGGCGCCGCCAGCATCGCGCGGCGGCTGCAGGATCCGCTGGCCGAACTGGTGAAGATCGACCCCAAGAGCATTGGCGTCGGCCAGTACCAGCACGACGTGAACCAGAGCGAACTGGCGCGCACGCTGGACGCGGTGGTGGAAGACTGCGTCAACTCGGTCGGGGTGGACCTCAACACCGCCAGCGTGCCGCTGCTGTCGCGCGTGTCGGGACTGAGCGGCTCGGTGGCCAAGGCCGTGGTGCGCTGGCGCGAAGCCAACGGCGCCTTCGCAAATCGCCAGCAACTCATGCAGGTGACGGGTCTGGGCGCCAAGACCTTCGAGCAGAGCGCAGGTTTTTTGCGCATCCGCGGCGGCGACAACCCGCTCGACATGACCGGCGTGCATCCCGAGACCTATCCCGTGATCGAGAGAATCATCGAGAAAACGGGCAAGCCGGTGGCCGAACTCATGGGCCGCGCGGAGATGCTGGGGACGCTCAGGCCCGAGCTGTTTGCGAACGAGCGGTTCGGCGTCATCACCGTCAAGGACCTTCTGTCCGAGCTGGAGAAGCCCGGCCGCGACCCGCGACCCGACTTCAAGGTGGCGCGCTTCAACGACGGGGTGGACGACATCCGCGACCTGCAGCCCGGCATGATCCTGGAGGGCACGGTGAGCAACGTGGCCGCGTTTGGCGCTTTCGTGGACCTGGGCGTACACCAGGACGGACTGGTGCATGTGAGCCAGCTGGCGCACAAGTTTGTCGAGGACGCGCGCGAGATCGTCAAGACCGGCGACATCGTGAAGGTCAAGGTCATGGAGGTGGACATCGAGCGCAAGCGCATCGGCCTGTCGATGAAGCTGGGCGACGCTCCGGCTCGCAGGGATGGGCCGCGCGACAACCGGTTTGAAGGTGCGGGGCGCGGCCAGCAGCCACCACGCCAGCGGGGCGCGAGCGCGCCGCAATCCACGGCCATGGCGTCAGCGTTCTCCAAACTGCAGGGGCTGCGCAAGTAGCTGCTACAGGTTTGGTAGCCACGAACGTATACTGAAAACTCTGCCCCTTTGGGGCTGCAAGAGGCCCATCATGTCGATCCGTTCCCTGCTGCTGTTGATTTTTGGTCTTGCGCTCGCCGCTTTTGCGGTGGTGAACTGGGGCCTCATCGTGCAACCCACCGAGTTGTCGCTGTTGGTGAGCACGGTTAGCGCGCCGTTGGGGCTGGTCCTGCTGGGATTCATGCTGGTCATGGCGGCGATATTCATTGCCGTGATCGCCACTATGCAGACCACGCTGCTGATGGAAGGGCGCCGCCACACCAAGGAGTTGGCGGCGCAGCGCGAGCTTGCGAACAAGGCCGAAGCGTCGCGCTTCACCGAGCTCAAAACCTTCATCGCGGAAGAGCTGGTGCGGCTGTCTCGGGAGCGCGTAGAGGGTGCGCAGCAGCTGCAAACGCGCCTGGATGGTTTACAGGCGACGCTGGTGCAACGGGTCGATGAGCAAGCCAACTCGCTGGCGGCCTCGCTCGGCCAGCTGGAAGATCATGTGCGCGGCGTTGCTGCCCGCCCGGGTGGAATCGCCTGAGCGGGCAGCCAACCGGCCGCTTCGTGGCGGCTCGCTACAGGGACTGCAGCAGCATCTCGCGGTAGTCCTCGGGCGTCGCCAGGCGCGGATTGGTCTTGTGGCAGTGGTCGGCCAGGGCGCCGCGGATCACGTCGTCGAACTGGCTCTCTTTCACGCCCATGGCGGCCAGTCCCTTGGGCAAACCGAGCCGCGCATTCATGGCTTTGATGGCGTCGGGAATGTCATCAGCCGACTTCAGGCCCATGGCGTAGGCCATGCGTCCAAGCCGGTTTTCTTTCCGGACCGACTCGGCGCTCGCGTTGAACTTCACCACAGCCGGTAAAAAGACGGCGTTCAAGGTGCCGTGATGCAGTCGCGGATCGACGCCACCCAGGCTGTGGCTGAGTGAATGCACGCAGCCCAGCCCCTTCTGGAACGCCATCGCGCCCTGCATCGACGTGCTCATCATGTTCAGGCGCGCTTCGCGATCGAGGCCGTCGCGCGTGGCACGCTCGATGTGGGTCCAGCCGCGCGCCAGGCCGTCGAGCCCGATGCCGTCGGCTGGCGGGTTGAAGGCCGGCGCCATGAAGGCTTCCATGCAGTGCGCAATGGCGTCCATGCCCGTGGCGGCGGTCAGCATGGGCGGCAGGCCGAGCGTGAGCTCCGGGTCGCAAATGGCGGCCTTGGGCACCAGATGCCAGGAATGAAAACCCAGCTTGCGGTGGTCGTCCAGAATCACGATCGCGCCGCGCGCCACCTCGCTGCCGGTGCCGGCCGTGGTGGGCACCGCAATCAGCGGCGCCACGCGCTCGGTGATCTTGAGTGAGCCGCCCTCGATCGTGGCGTAGGTCTTGAGCGGGCCTTCGTGCGTGGCCGCGATCGCCACGCCCTTGGCGCAGTCGATCGACGAGCCGCCGCCCACCGCGATCAGGCCGTCACAGCCATTGGCCTTGTATACGGCCACCGCGGCGCGCACGGCTGCCTCGGTCGGGTTCGAAGGTGTCTGGTCGTAGACCGCCATCGTCACGCCGGGCAGCGCATCCTGCACCTTTTGCAACAGGCCGGCCGCCTTGACGCCGGGGTCGGTCACGATCAGCGGGCGCGTGATGCCGACGCGCTGGCATTCCTGCGCGAGCAGCTTGAGCGCGCCAAATTCAAACTGGATCTGCGTCACGAAGTTGATGAAAGCCATGATGGGTCTGCGTTGTACGATGGAACCTTGACTGTAACGGACACTGCAAAAAATGAGATGGAAGAAAACCCTGCTGGCAATGCGATTCGCCCCGGCCGGACGGAGCAACGGCCAGTGAGTGGCCCACCGTTCAACCCGCGCGCCTTGCTAACGCCGGTCATGCGCGATGTGCTGGACCGCATGGCACGCGCCAGGCGTCCCCCCATGCACCTGCTGTCGCCGCAGCAGGCGCGCACCGCCTACGAAGCCGGTGCGGGCGTGCTGGAAATTACGGCTCCCAAGCTGGCGCGGGTGGAAGACTTCAGCATTCCCGCGCGCGACGGCCATGCGCTTCCCGCGCGACTGGTGGCCCCATCAACCGGGCGGCTGCCCGTGCTGCTGTATTTCCACGGCGGCGGCTTCACCATCGGCAGCATTGCTTCGCACGACGTGCTGTGCCGCCAGCTCAGCCACCTCGCGCACTGCGCGGTACTTTCGGTCGATTACCGGCTGGCGCCCGAACACAAGTTCCCGGTGGCGGCGCACGATGCCTGGGACGCCACGGTCTGGCTTGCCGGGAACAGTACGTTGCTGGGGCTGGACGGCACGCGCATGGCGCTGGGCGGCGACAGCGCAGGCGGCACGCTGGCCGCGGTCTGCGCCGTGCTGGCGCGCGATGCCGGCCTGCCGCTGGCGCTGCAGCTGCTGTTTTACCCCGGCTGCGCGGCGCACCAGGACACGCCGTCGCACACCACGTTTGCGCAGAGCTTCGTGCTCGAAGAAGCGCACATCACCTGGTTCTTCAACCAATATATTCGAACAAAGGCCGACCGTGACGACTGGCGCTTCGCCCCGTTGAATGCGCCCGACGTGGACGGTGTGGCGCCCGCATGGGTCGGGCTCGCCGAATGCGATCCGCTGGTCGACGAGGGCGTGTTGTACGCCGACAAACTGCGCGCCGCGGGCGTCGCCGTCGATCTCGAAATTTACCGCGGCGTGACGCACGAGTTCATCAAGATGGGGCGCGCCATTGCGCAGGCGCGCCAGGCCCATGCGGACGCCGCCGCCGCTCTCCGACAGGCTTTCAACCCTTAATGGACGGACCATGAATCGACAGGACTTCCGATTTTTCCACCGGCTGCGCGTGCGCTGGGCCGAAGTGGACATGCAAAAAATCGTTTTCAACGCGCACTATCTGATGTATTTCGACACCGCCATCTCCGACTACTGGCGTGCACTGGCCTTGCCGTATGAAGCCACCATGCTGCAGATGGGGGGCGATTTGTACGTCAAGAAAGCCACGGTCGAATTCCACGCCTCGGCACGCATCGACGACCAGATCGACATCGCCATGAAGTGCGCGCGCGTTGGCACTTCGTCGATGCTGTTCGGCGGCGCGATCTTCCGAGGCGACGAGCTGCTCATCACCGGTGAGCTGGTCTACGTGTTTGCCGATCCGGCCACGCAAACCTCCAGACCGGTACCCCCCGCGCTGCGTGACATCCTGTTGGGGTTCGAGGCCGGGCAGGACGTCGCCGTCGTCAAGATAGGCAAGTGGTCCGAACTGGGCCAGGACGCCGCGCGCGTGCGCACCGAAGTGTTTGTGCAGGAGCAGCGCATTCCGGCCGAGATGGAGTGGGACGAGGCCGACCGCAGCGCGCTGCATGCGGTGGCCTACAACCGACTGGGCCAGCCGCTGGCCACCGGGCGCTTGCTGCAGCACGCGCCGGGCGTGGCCAAGATCGGCCGCATGGCGGTGGACCGCGCCGTGCGCGGCTCGCAGCTGGGCCTGCGCGTACTGCAGGCCTTGATGAACTGCGCCCGCGAGCGCGGCGACCACGAGGTGCTGTTGCACGCCCAGCGCAGTGCCGAGGGGTTTTATGCGCGCGCGGGTTATGCTGTACGCGGTGATCCGTTCGACGAAGTCGGCATTGCGCACGTAGAAATGTTCATGCCGCTTTGAGGTTTGTCTCGGGAGAGGATGCTGTAGTGGCGCGACGCGCGTGGGTCAAATACGTCTTGCTGGCCGCATTTTTTGCGCTGGCCTATGTCGTTTATCAACTGGTTTCCACCGAGCTGCAAACCTCGCGCTGGCAGGCGCACCATCTGGCGCAACTCGGCAGGAAGCTCACCGTGACGGTCGCGCCCGGCCCCAGCGATGCCATCCGGTTTCCGGGTCCGGGCCCCTACGACGAGCGGCTGGGCTATGCACAGCTGCCGGAGTTCACCGCGCGGCTGCGTCAGCGCGGTTTTGCCATTGCCGAGCAGGCTCGCATGTCGCCGCGCATGACCGAGCTGGTCGACGACGGCCTGTTCACGCCGTACCACGAGAAAACCCAGGCGGGGCTCGAGTTGTTCGACTGCAACGGCCAGGCGCTTTACGCCCAGCGCTACCCGCAACGGGTGTATCCCAGTTTCAGTGCGGTGCCGCAGGTGCTGGTGCACAGCCTGCTGTTCATCGAAAATCACAACCTGCTGAACCCCGAATACCCGCTGCGCAACCCGGCCATCGACTGGCGCCGCTTCAGTCGCGCCAGTGCTGACCAGGTGCTGCACCTGTTCTCCAGCAGCCGCGCCACGCCGGGCGGCAGCACGCTGGCCACGCAGATCGAGAAATACCGTCATTCCCCCGACGGTCAGACCGGCACCGGCGCCGAGAAGCTGCGTCAGATGGCCAGCGCCTCGGTGCGCGCCTATCTGGGCGGCGAGGTCACGCTGCCCTGGCGCGAGCAGATCGTGCTGGACTACCTCAACACCGTGCCGCTGTCGGGCAGCGCCAGCCACGGCGAGGTGCAGGGCCTCGGCGACGGCTTGTGGACCTGGTACGGCGACGATTTTGCCGAGGTGAACCGGCTGCTCCAGAGCATGGACGGGTCCGTTGTCTCCGCGCGGCAGGCGCAGGTGTTCAAGGAAGCGCTGTCGCTGATGATCGCGCAGCGCCGGCCGTCCCCCTACCTGCTGCAGGACCGCGCGGCACTCAACACCATGACCGACCGCTACCTGCGCCTGCTGGCGCGCGCCGGGACCATCCCACAGGCCTTGCGCGACGCGGCGCTGGCGGTGCAACTGCAGCAGGCCCGCCCGGTGGCGCCGCGTGCCAGCGAGTCGTTCGTCGAGCGCAAGGCCGTCACCAGCCTGCGCACGGGCCTGTCGGCGCTGCTCGGTGTCGACTCCCTGTACCACCTGGACCGTCTCGACCTGCGTGCCGGCAGCACCATCGACCAGGCGGCCCAGCAAGCCATCACCGACGCCTTGCAGCGCGTGCGCACACCGGACGGTGCCCGCGCCGCCGGCTTGTATGGCCGCAACATGCTGCAGGCCGGCGACGACCCCGGCCGGCTCACGTTCAGCGTCACGCTGTACGAGCAGCAGGGCGGCGCGAACCTGCTGCGCACGCAGGCCGACAGCGTGGACCAGCCGTTCGACATCAACAGCGGCGCGCGGCTGAACCTCGGCTCGACCGCCAAGCTGCGCACCCTCGTGACCTATCTGGAGATCATCAGTGCGCTGCACCAGCGCCTGGGCGGCTTGAGTCCCGCAGAACTGCGCCGCCTGCCGGTTTCCGCGCAGGACGTGCTGAGCCGCTGGGCCTCGGATTACCTGACCCGCACGCCGGGTGCCAGCCTGCAGGCGATGCTGGAGGCCGCGATGGAGCGCAAGTACTCGGGCAACGCCGGCGAAGCGTTCGCCACGGGCGGCGGACTGCAGAGCTTCGAGAATTTCGAACCCTGGGAAAACACGCAGGAGTTCACCGTGCGCGTGGGGTTCCAGAATTCCGTCAACCTGGTGTTCGTGCGGCTCATGCGCGACATCGTGCGCTACGAGATTCACCAGATCGAGCCGGGCGTCGACCAGTGGCTGGCCGACCCCGACTCACCCCAGCGGCGTGAGTACCTGGCACGCTTTATCGACCAGGAGAGCAGCACCTTCATGCGGCGCTTTTACGGCCAGTACCAGGGCAAGACGGTGAAGCAGGCGCTCGATCTGATGTTCGCGGGCAAGCGGGTCTCGCCGGTGGCGCTGGCGGTGGCGCTGCGCAGCGTGGATCCCTCCCTGGGCGAGGCCCAGTTCGGGCGCGAAATGCGCCAGCGGCTGGCAGGGCCGCCCCTGTCCGACGATGCCCTGCACAAGCTCTATGTGAAATATGGCGTCGACAAGTTCTCGCTGCGCGACCGCGGCTACCTGGCGCACGTGCATCCGCTCGCGCTGTGGCTGGTCGAAGCCCTGCGTCGCCAGCCCAACGCATCGCTCAAGCAGGTGCTGGACGACAGCGCCACCGTGCGCCAGGATGTCTATGCATGGCTGACGCGGGCGCGCATCAGCAACGCCCAGACCAACCGCATCCGCCAGCAACTGGAGGTGGCTGCCTTCGTGCGTATTGGGCAGGCCTGGCGCCGGCTCGGCTATCCCTTCGGGAACCTCACACCGTCGCTCGCCACGGCCGTCGGCGCTTCCGGCGACCGCCCCGCGTCGCTGGCGGAACTGATGGGCCTGATCGTGGGCGACGGCGTGCAACGCCCCATCCGGTCGCTGCACAGTCTGGACTTTGCCGTCGGCACGCCGTATGAAACCCGTTTTGTGGCGCAGGCACAGCCGCAGCAGCGGCTGCTGGCGCCCGAAATCACGACCCTGGTGCGCCGCTCACTGCAGGACGTGGTCGAGGGCGGCACGGCCAAGAGCCTGCGCGGCACGTTCACAGAGGCGGTCGGCGGCAAGACCGGTACCGGCGACCAGCGTTTCGAGACCTACGGCCCGGGCGGGCGCCTGCTCGGCTCGCGCCGGGTGAGCCGCTCGGCCACGTTCGTGTTTTTTGTCGGCGAGCGGATGTTCGGCACCATCACCGCCTATGTGCACGAACCCTATGCCGCGCGCTACAGCTTCACCAGCGCAATGGCGGTTCAGTTTCTCAAGTCGGTGGCACCCACGGTGCACGCCATGGCGGCGGGCTCCGGCGGCACGGCGACGCCGCTCACCTGCCGGTCGGAGCCCGGTTGATTGACACGTGACGACCGGGCGATGAGGCGGCCGGGCGGGGGCCGCCACCGCACTGGGCGGGCGCGCCCTAGATGTCCAGCAGCAGCGGGTAGGGCAGGGCTTGCAAGGCCAGCGCGGGTCCGCCGGGCGCGCCCAGGTGCAAGGTGCCCGATTCGGTGGCGCTGATCTGCAGCGACACCAGTGCATCGAAATCCCCATGCGGTGCCGCGGCTGCCTGGGCCACCAGGCCGCAGGGCTGGGTGGCGTCGGCGCTGTGAAAAACCTCCTGGCCAGGGCTGGGCGGCGCGTCGCAGTGCACCAGATACGCCCGGCGCTTGAGCGTGCCGCGAAACTGGCTGCGCGCCACCACCTCCTGGCCCGGGTAGCAGCCCTTCTTGAAATTGACCCCGCCGACCGACTCGTAGTTGAGCATTTGCGGCACAAAAGCGTCGATGAGGGGCGTGGTGAGCGTGACGATGCCGCTGCGCACCTCGCTCCACAGCCACAGTTCGGTGGCGAGCGGCGTCCCTACCGGCGCGGGCTCGCCAACGGGCGCGATCCACAGCGCCCGCGGCTGGCCGTCCGCCGGGTACAAGGTCACCACGTTTGCAGAGCCAAAATCGGCTTTAGCCCAGACGGTATGGGCGCCACCAGCTATTTCTTTCGTAGCATCCCCGGCCAGCCCGAACAGGCTGAAATCCGCGGTCGCATCCGTCAATTTAGCCTTGGCGCGCAGCACGAACATCGACAGCCGCTTGAGCGTGGGCGCGAGCAGGTCGCGGCTGCAGACCAGCAGAATTTCGGTCGGGCTGCGCTTGAAGCCGATGAAGCTGGCCTGCATGCGCCCTTTGGCCGAGCAGAACGCGGCAAGCCGGGCCTCGGACCGATCGAGCAGCGAGAAATCCTGGGTCAACTGGCCGTGCAGGAACGTAGCGGCATCTTCGCCCGCGACCCGGATAACGCCCAAGTGGGGCAGGGGTGCGACGCCGTTCAGGGGCACAGTAGCGGCGTCTGGTGATGAAGAAGCGGCAGTGGTGGGCAGGGAGACAGTCATGGGGTGAATTATCATGCCCGGATCATTTCCACGAGGCGATAGGGCTGTGCGTCGATTGTTGTTGGGACTCTTTTTCTTGCTGGCGCTGGGCGCGGGCGCTGCCGCCTGGTGGCTGCACCAGCCGCTGGTGCTGACCCCTGCCCGGATGGTGCCCGGCACGACCAGCCTGGACCTGTCGATCGAACCCGGCACCACGCCGCGCGGCGTGGCGCAGGCGGTGGCCGACGCCGGCGTGCAGGTCAACCCGCAGGCGCTGTTCTGGTGGTTCCGGCTGTCGGGCCAAGCCCGCAGAATCAAGGCCGGGAGTTATGAGATCAACCCCGGCGCCACACCGCGCAGCGTGCTCGGCATGCTGGTGCGCGGCGAGGAGACGCTGCGCACGGTCACGCTGGTGGAAGGCTGGAACTTCCGGCAGTTTCGCGACGCGCTCGCAAAAGCAGAGCAGCTCAGGCCCGACACGCAAGGGCTGAGCGATGATTCCATCATGACCGCGCTGGGGCGTCCGGGCCTCAGCCCCGAAGGCCGGTTCTACCCCGACACCTACAGCTACGCCAAGGGCTCGAGCGACCTGGCTGTGCTCAAACGCGCGATGCGCTTGATGGACACCCGGCTGGCGTCGGCTTGGGCGCAGCGTTCGCCCGACCTGCCGATCAAGACCCCCGACGAGGCGCTGGTACTGGCCAGCATCGTGGAGAAAGAAACCGGCCGGGCCGGCGACCGGCCCATGATTGCCGGCGTGTTTTGCAACCGGCTGCGCCTGGGCATGATGCTGCAGACCGACCCGACCGTGATCTACGGCCTGGGCGCCAGGTTCGACGGCAACCTGCACAAGAGCGACCTGCTGCTGGACACGCCCTGGAACACCTACACCCGGTCCGGCCTGCCGCCGACCCCGATCGCCATGCCCGGCAAAGGCGCCTTGATGGCCGCCGTGCAGCCGCTGGCGACCAAGGCGCTGTATTTCGTGGCGCGCGGCGATGGCTCGAGCCAGTTCAGCGCGTCGCTGGACGAGCACAATCGCGCGGTCAACCAATTCCAGCGCGGCCAAAACCCGCGGAGCCCTCAAAACCCATGATCAAGCCCGGCATTTTCATCAGCTTCGAAGGCATCGACGGCGCCGGCAAGTCGACCCACATCGAGGCGCTGGCCGCGGCCTTTCGCGCGCAGGGCAGGGCGGTCACGTTGACGCGCGAGCCGGGCGGCACGCCGCTGGCCGAAAAGCTGCGCGCCATGGTGCTGAACGACCCAATGGATGCGCTGACCGAGGCGCTGCTGATCTTCGCGGCGCGGCGCGACCACCTGGTCCAGGTCATCGAGCCGGCACTGGCGCGCGGCGACGTGGTGCTGTGCGACCGCTTCACCGACGCCACCTTTGCCTACCAGGGCGGCGGGCGCGGCTTCGATCTCGGCATGCTATCAGTTCTGGAGCAGTGGGTGCAGTCTGTGCAAGGGCTGCCGGCCGATATGATCCGTCAACCCGACATGACGGTGTGGTTCGACCTGGCGCCCGAGATCGCAGCGCAGCGCCTGTCGGGTGCGCGCGTGCCCGACAAGTTCGAGGCCCAGCCGGTCGAATTTTTCCGCCGCGTCGCACAGGGCTATGCGCAGCGCGCGGCGCAGTCGCCGCAGCGTTTCGCCCGCATCGACGCGGCGCGGGACCGGCACCAGGTCTGGCAGCAAATCACCAGCGCGATGGTGCGCCGGGGCTGGCTCGCCATCATGGTGGCCGCGAATGGAGGGCCAAAATGAGCGACGCCCTGGCCCCCTGGCTGCAGCAGCAGCTCAGCGCGCTGCTGGCCCAGCGCGGCCATGCCTGGCTGCTGCACGGCCCGTCGGGGCTGGGGCAGTACCGGCTCGGGCTGGAACTGGTGCGCGCCTGGTTGTGCGAGGCGCCCACGCCGCAAGGCGCCTGCGACCAGTGCGGCAGCTGCCACGCCATCGAGGTGCGCACCCATGCCGACCTGTGCGTGCTGATGCCCGAGACCGTGATGATGGCGCTGGGCTGGCCGCTCGGCGAAAAGGCCCAGGCCGATATCGACGACAAAAAGCGCAAGCCCAGCAAGGAGATCCGGGTCGATGCCATGCGCGACACCGTGGAGTTCTCACAGCGCACCAGCGCGCGCGGACGCGGCAAGGCGGTGCTGGTGTATCCGGCCGAGCGCATGAACAACGTCACGGCCAACGCCCTGCTCAAGACGCTGGAAGAGCCGCCCGGCGACGCCCGGTTCGTGCTGGCCAGCGAGGCCGCGCACCAGTTGCTGCCCACCATCCACAGCCGTTGCCTGGGCCACACCATGCTCTGGCCCGATGAAGCATCCGCGCTCGCGTGGCTGCAGCAGCAAGGCGTTGGGGCCGCGGATGCCGCCGCCGTGCTGCGCGCCGCGGGTGGGCGGCCGGACGACGCCCTGCAGTTCCTGCAGAGCGGGCTCAACCTTAAAACCTGGTCGCTGCTGCCGCGTGCGATGGCCCGGGGCGACGCCAGCGCCCTGGCCGGCTGGGCGCCCGCGCAAGCGGTCGATGCGCTGCAAAAACTGTGTCACGACCTGCTGGCGGGCAGCGTCGGCGGCGCGCCGCGCTACTTCAACCCGGCGGACCTGCCGATCGCGAGCACCGCCGCGCTGGCGCGCTGGTCCAGGGAATTGGCGCGCACCGCGCGCACCGTCGAACACCCCTTCAATGCCGGACTAATGCTGGAAGCCCTTGTAAGCCAGGCCCGCAACGCACTAAACTCAAACGCTTGAGCTACCCCACGGCATGAGCACTTCACATTCTCCCCCCCGGCCCAGCGTCATCCAGCTGGCCATCAAGGAAAAAGCCGCGCTGTATGCGGCCTACATTCCCATGTTCACCGAGGGCGGCATTTTCATCCCCACGGCGCGTGAGTACCGGCTGGGCGACGATGTCTATGTGCTGCTGTCCCTGCCCGACGACCCGCAGCGCTACCCCATCGCCGGCAAGGTGGCCTGGGTGACGCCGGCCAAACCGTCGGGCAATCGCACCCAGGGCGTGGGCGTGCGTTTCCCGCACGACGAGAAATCCCGCCTGCTCAAGCTCAAGATCGAAGAGATGCTGGGTGCGCACCTGGGCTCGGACCGGCCGACACAAACCGTTTGATCGCCGCGCTACACCTTCCATAGCTGGTTGCGTAGAGCGGGCAAGGGCTACAGCCTTTTTTCCCTAAAAATAATGTTTACCGACTCCCATTGCCATCTCGCCTTTCCCGAGCTGCTGGCCCAGCTGGCCGAGATACGCCGCGCCATGGCCGAAGCGCAGGTCGACCGGGCGCTGTGCATCTGCACCACGCTGGAAGAGTTCGAGGCGGTCCATTCCCTGGCAACGACCTACGACAACTTCTGGGCCACGGTCGGCGTGCATCCCGACAACGAGGGCGTGCGGGAGCCCACGCTGCAGGATTTGCTGGAGCGCGCCGCCCTGCCGCGCGTGGTTGCCATTGGGGAGACCGGGCTGGACTACTACCAGATGGACGAGCGCAAGGGCGGCCGCGGCGTGGCCGATATGGAATGGCAGCGCAGGCGCTTTCGCACCCACATCCGCGCTGCGCGCCAGTCGCGCAAACCGCTGGTCATCCACACCCGCAGCGCATCAAGCGACACGCTCGCCATCTTGCGGGAGGAGGGCGAGGAGGGCGCCAGCGGCAGTGCCGGCGGTGTTTTTCACTGTTTTACCGAGACGGCGCAGGTGGCCCGCGCCGCGCTCGACATGGGCTTTTACATCTCGTTTTCGGGCATCCTGACCTTCAAGAACGCCCAGGATCTGCGCGATGTGGCGGCCTTTGTGCCGCTGGACCGCCTGCTGATCGAGACCGACAGCCCGTACCTGGCGCCCGTGCCGTATCGTGGCAAAACCAATAACCCGTCCTATGTGCCGTACGTGGCGCAGCAGCTGGCCCAGCTCAAAGACCTGCCCGTGCAAGATATTGCGCACGCCACCAGCGCCAATTTCGAGCGCCTGTTCAGCGGAGTCAATTCATGAGAAATTACTTTAAGATAATTATTTACCTGATTGTTTTAATTGGATTTAATTGCGCGTCGGCTAACTCCTACAACGATTTCTTCGTGGCGATCAGGCGGGATGACGCCAGCACCATCACGGCACTCGTCGCGCGCGGGTTCGATCCGAACACGCCGGACCCCAAAGGCCAGAATGGCCTGTTGATGGCGCTGGCAGAGCCCGCGCTGAAGGCCGCGCAGGCGCTCCTGGATGCACCCAAAATTGACGTGAATGTGCGCAACCAGCAGGACGAGAGCCCGCTCATGATCGCCGCGCTCAAGGGCGAACTCGACATGGTGCGCGAACTGATCGCCAAGGGGGCCGACGTCAACAAGCCCGGCTGGGCGCCGCTGCATTACGCGGCAACCGGCGGCCACCTTGAAATCATGAGCCTGCTGCTCGACAACAGCGCATACATCGATGCAGCGTCGCCCAACGGGACCACGCCGCTGATGATGGCCGCGTCCTACGGCACGCCCGCGGCCGTCAAGCTGCTGCTCGATGAGGGAGCCGACCCCACGCTGAAGAACCAGAAAGGGCTGAGCGCCATCAATTTTGCGCAACGTGCCAACCGGCAGGATTCGGCCGACCTGATTGCCGCATTTGTACGCGCCGGGCAGCCCAAGGGCAAGTGGTAGTGGAAGCCGAGCAAATCAAGGTGGCCCATGCGCCAGCGCCAGGGGCACCCCACCGCTATCGTCAATATCTGGCTCCGGCATTTGCGTTGTCGGTCGCGCTGGCGCTGGTCGCTGGCTTGTATTTGCGGAACGGGCGCCCGCGCGTTCCCGTCGCTGCCGCGCCTGCCCCCCCGCCGCCCGTCAAGATCAAAACTGTGGAAGTCCAGCGCGGTGATATCGAACAGACCGTTCTCGCGTCCGGCAAGCTGCAGTTGTTCCGCTATGCCGATTTGGGCGCGCCAATATCGGGTGAGATCAGCGATGTGTTCGTGGCGGTCGGCGATGGGGTAAAGGCTGGCAAGCTGCTGATCAAGATCGCACCGAATGTGTCGGTAGCACGGCTGGAAGGCAACCAGGCGCAACTGGCCGGATTGCGCGCCGGATTGGCCGAGCAGCAGGCACAGCTCGATTTTGCCCAATTGCAGTTCAAGCGCCAGACGCAGCTGAAAACGGACCACGCCACGAGCGATGAATCTTTCGAATCCAGTCGCGCTGCCATGACGGCAGCCACCGCGCGCGTGGAAGCCATCAAGGCGCATATCCTGGAGACTGAATCCGCCACCCGGGATGACGATGAAGCGCACAAACATACCGAGGTGACGGCGCCTTTCTCAGGCACGGTCGTCGCGCTGACGGCACGCCCCGGACAGGCGGTAACTGCGCATCAGCAGGCGCCGGCGTTGGTGCGCATCGCGGACCTGTCGAAATTGACGGTGCAGGCGCGCGTCGCCGAAATTGATGTGCCGCACCTGCACAAAGGCACCAGCGCGAGTTTCACCACGCCCGGCTATCCCGGCAAGCACTGGTCTGGCAAGGTTCGGCAAATCGTTCCCGTGCCGGCCGACGGGTCGGGCGAGCAGGGCAGGGACACCTTTTACAACGTCCTGTTCGAAGTCGGCAACGCCAATCTGCGATTGATGAGTGGCATGAGCACGCAGGTCAGTTTTGCCATCGCGCATGCGCATGACGCCATAATCCTTCCTGTCACGGCACTGGGCAAGCCGGACAGCGATGGCCTGTACAGCCTCAAAATTCTTGACGCGAACCGGCATCCTCAATTACGCAGGGTTCGCATCGGGATCCGGAACCAGCATCAGGCGCAAGTGTTGGCGGGTTTGACGCCTGGAGAGCAGGTTGTCATCGACATGCCGGCTGCATCCGCGTCAAACACACCGGCAGCAGCAGGCCACCGGATCGCCGTCCATCCCGTGACTCACCTCACACCCCATTGAAAATGCGAAATTTCCGGATAGCGTATGTATTGAATCTGTCGGTCATCGTGCCGGCCGGTTTGCTGCTTGGCGGATGCGCCCATGTCAGTGATCCGCACGAACCGGCGCTGGCGATGGAGGTCCCTACGGGGTGGGGACAGCTGTTAACCAACGGCGGGCAGATCTGGCCCGACAGCGATTGGTGGAAGCGGCTGGGCAGCGCCGAGTTGACCGGGCTGGTCAATGAAGGAAGAACCCGCAATCTGGAGATTGGCGCGGCGGTCGCGCGGGTGCGTCAGGCCGAATCGGCGGCGCGTATCGCAGGCGCCCCCTTGCTGCCCAGCGTGGACTTTGCCGCCGGCGCCAGCCGGACCTCGCAAATCCCCTGGGGACGAGGCACAAACGCTGTCAGCAGCATGCTCGAAATCGGCTATGAGGTCGATTTCTGGGGCAAGAACAAGGCGGGCCTGGCCGCTGCGCAGGCGTCCCTCGACGCCAACCGCTATGACCGTGAAACGGTGGCCCTGACCGTGACGACCGGCATCGTGTCGACCTATCTGCAGGTCTTGTCGTTGCGCGACCAGTTGGTGATCGCCCGGGAAAATGTCGCCAACGCGCAGCGCGTGCTGAAATTGGTCGAGGCGCAAAGCCGCGCCGGTGCGACATCGCCGCTTGATCTGGCAAGGCAGCGTTCCGTCGTGGCCGGAGAACAGGCCGTGATTCCCAGTCTGCAGCAGCAGGAGCGCGAAGCGCGGGCCGCGCTGGCCGTCCTGCTGGGTCGTCCGGCCCAGTCCTTCACGGTTTCCGGACAGGGCTTGGGCAACATCCTGTTGCCGGAGGTATCGCCGGGCTTGCCGTCGGAGTTGCTGGCGCGCCGTCCCGATATCCGGCGCGCCGAGGCCAACCTGGCGGCAGCCAACGCCAACGTCATGATGGCGCACGCGGCGCTTTTTCCCAGTATCAACCTATCCGGTTCGGCGGGCGGACAAAGCAGCGCGCTGCTTTCGGTGGTGAACGCACCCAACCTGTTGATGAATTTTGGGGCGGGATTAGTGGCGCCGATTTTTGACGCGGACCGCCTTGAAAACCAGCAGGCATTGGCGCTCGCCCAGAAACAGGAACTGTTGCAGATATACCGTTCGACCGTGATTGCCGCTTTCGCGGAAGTCGACAACGCGCTCGGGCAGATTCGCAATCTGGCCGAGCAGGAAAAGCTCAAGCAAACGGAATGGGAGCAGGCACGCCTGGCGTTCCACCTTTCGGAGGCGCGCTATCGCGCTGGCGCCGAAGACTTGATGACGGTGCTCGACACGCAACGCTCGCTCGCCGGGGTGCAGAACGAATTGGGTCAGCTCAAGCTAAAGCGATTAAAGGCTACCGTGTCGCTCTACAAAGCCCTGGGCGGCGGCTGGAAGGATGAAACCGGCCATAACGCCCGAAGCCGGGCTGACACGGCTGGCGTCATTCCCGGTTGAAAAGATTTGATCGTTCACGGGCTCACCATGCCAAAGCCCGGGCCGGCATAGTTCGGGGTTCCTGATCCGACGGTGCCGACGGCCGGCGCCCTCAAAGCGTGCGCGCATCCCGGAACGGGCCGGGATGGTTTCCCACTCGCTGCGCGGCGCTCTGCTTCCCATCAGTTTGCGCATGGCCGCACTGTCTATGCGCACTGCAGCCGGGCGCGACCATACCGCGCAGATTTCATGCCGCTCGGCGGGCGTGAGCCAATCCATCTGCACCAGTGTGCGCCGCTGCCAGCTTCTTCGCGCGGCCTTGTCGCGTGTCGTGCGGATGTGAAAGAAAATGGTGGCGAGGCCCAAACTTGGCTTGGTGCGTGAGCGTCCTTGCATTGGAAATGCCTCTTCAGATGACGCTATTTGTATTTTATACGATGTATATTATGTTAAATTACAAAAATGAAGATTTATGAGCATTGCTTTGCTGTTGTCGGAACAACCTATCCCTGCCAACGCGATTACCTCCCTCTGCCCCTCAGCAACGCGTTTGAGTATCCTGGCGCGAGCCGATGGGGATTCTCATTCTTTCGATCGCTCCGACTTGCTCAATCGCCCTTGAGCTTCTTGACCAGGGCCGCCCCGGTGAGCAATTCCAGCTGCGCCTCCAGCCGGATAACCCGGCCCGTGAGGTCTTCGATCTTGTTCTGCTGATGCTTCATTGCCTCAACCAGGCGGTCGACCTTATCCTCCAGCTTGATCACGGAGGTAAAGGCTCCCCAAATCTTTTCCGTAACTCCCATCAGGCGGTCCTGCGTGCAGAGGCCTTTGCAGCCTTGGCTTCCATCGCTGCAATCCGGTTATTGCTGGCTTGGATGAAGCTCAAGGCGTCATCGATCGCCGCACCAGCGCGGTCAGCGGCTCCTTTGGCCGCGTCCGCGAGTGCGCCAAGTTCCGCGTCCGATTCGCTCGATTCGTAGGCGAACGCGCCGCGCCGCATCAATTCAGAAACCGGAATGTCCAGCTTCTTCGCCTTGGCGGCGATGATTCTCTTGTCCTGCGCCGTCGCCTGCACAACGATTCGCTCTACAGCTGCTGCCATTTGAACTGCTCCAACGGAGTTAATATGTACATGGACATTGTATGTACATACCGGCGACACGTCAACCTGGCGAAACTGCCATGCAAGCTGCGGCTGGAGGTTTCGCCGATAGACCGAGATCCCTAATGAGGGGACGGGATGCGCAAAACATCACCATTGACCCCGGGCTATCCCTATAATTCATCCATGCTGCACTGCAACATAAATGAAGCAGGCACCCGATCCGTTTAACCAGACCCAAGGAAATAGACATGAACAACACCGCTGAACAATTCATCGCCACCAGCAAAGCAAATGCGCAAGCACTCGAAGGCCTGGCGTCCCAGGCTCACGCCAGCATCGAAAAGCTGGTCGAGCTGAACGTGACCGCCTCCAAGGCTCTGCTGGGCGAGTCGTTCAGCCATGTCCAGGCCGTTCTGGGCGCCAAAGACGCCCAGGAGTTTCTGGCTTTGCAATCTGGCGCGCTCAAGCCGCTGGCTGAGAAATCTGTCGCCTACTTCCAGCACGTCCAGACCATTCTGGCCGCAGGCGGCGCAGAGTTTGCCAAGGCCGTAGAAGCCAAGACGGTTGAAGCGCAAAAGGCGTTCAACGGCGTGGTCGAAAACCTTGCAAAGAACGCTCCCGCTGGAACCGAATCCGCTGTTGCCGCTTTCAAGAGCGCGCTGACCGCGGGTCAGTCCGCCGTCGAGTCGGCACAGGCTTCGGCCAAGAAGGCAGTGGAAGCGGCCCAGTCGCAGTTCACGGCAGTGACCACGCAAGCCGTCGATGCGGTTAAAAAAGCCACGCAGGCAGCGTAAATAACAGGCTGCCTCGGGGTAGTGACAATCAGATGGCACCTACGGGTGCCATTTGTATTTTGGCGCTTGGTATGCTCTGCGTTTCTTGCCCAAAGCCCTCTCCACTCTCTTGACCATCATGAACACCCAGTTCCTCTGCGCCGCGGTCGTAGCGGCGTCCCTTCTACTTGCCGGCTGCAACAAGGCGCCCGGCACAGCGGGTGCCGACACCGCCGCGAAGGCGGCGTCTCAGCCCGTCTCCATTGCCGCCATCACGGCCGACGCCAAAGGTTTCACGGTGGGCGCGCCAATGAGCGCGCATACGGTCTACGTCTTCTTCGATGCCCAATGCCCGCACTGCGCGGAATTGTGGGACGCCGCAAAGCCGCTGGTACCCCAGGCGAAATTCGTCTGGATTCCTGTCGGCCTGCTGAACCCGGCGAGCACAGAGCAGGGCGCCGCCCTGCTCGCCGCCAAAGACCCGGCCACCGCGATGGATGCGCACGAAGCCTCGATGCGCGCCCATCAGGGCGGCATCACGGCCAGCGGTGACATGGACGCACAAAGGGCCGAGGTCAAGAAAAACACCGACTTGATGACCCGTTTCGGTTTTGGCTCCATTCCGACCATCGTCGGAACCAACGCCCAGACCGGCGCGCTGGTAACGCAGGAAGGCGCTTCCGGGACCGCGGCACTTGCAACGCTGCTGGGGTTGCAGATTCCCGCCGCGGCCCTCCCCGCCCCTGCCAACTAGGGGATCAGCGCCCCTCTTGCAGCAGCCGGGTCGCACTGGCTACCGCGTCCGCAACACTCCAGAACAGCCGGTTCTCGAAGAGGGCCGGCTCCATCTTCAGCAATAGTTGGCGCACCGGATCTTTCACCCGTGCCAGCAGCAGCGTTTTCCCGCGGCGTTCGAGCACGTGACACAGATCCACCAGGCATTCGGCCGCCGTGCTGTCCAGGTCCGCGCTTTGCTCCAGGCTGAGAATCAACACCATGAGGTCGCTGCGCGCCTCCAGCCGCGCCATGGTTTCAACCAGCACGCCTTCGGCACTGGCAAAGAAAAGCGGCTCCTCCGGGCGCAGGATCAGTATTTTGTCGCGGGGCCGGGCCTCCGGATGGCTATCACGATCGATGTAGTTGCGGGTCTGATCCAGCTCGGCCAGCTCCCTGACAATCGGCTGGCTGAACGCGCGGATGGCCGAGGCCAGCGACAGCGCAATGGCGATCAACATGCCATGCAACAGACCGAACGCGAGCACGGCGGCAACCGCCGCGAGCGCGACGTACTGATCCCGATTCACGCGCCAGAGGATCAGCAGCGGCCCCGGGCTCAATGCGTGCATCAGGGCGCTGATCACGGCGGCGGCAAGAACAGGTTGGGGGATATGCTCGATCAACGGCTTGCCAAACAGCACGAGCAACAGCACCGCCGCGGCGCAGACCACGGCCGCCCCCTTGCTTTGCGCCCCGGCCGCTTCATTGGCTGCGGTGACCGAAAAGCCGGCGCCAACGGGCATCCCCTGCAACAGGCCGGAAACCAGGTTTGACGTGCCGATGGCCCACAGCTCGCGGTTGGGCTCGATCGCATCGCCGTGGAGCAGTGCCATGCTGCGAACGCTGCCCCAGGATTCCGCAAAAACAATGACCAGCAGGCCGCCCGCCAACTCCGCAATGCGCAGCCAGCGGTCCATCGACAATTGCGGCAGCCCCACGGTGGGTAGCGTCAAGGCGATGGGCCCCACCGTTGCAACGTGCAGTTCGTTCAGATCCACCGCGTAGGCCAGGCCGATGCCCAGGGCCAGCACTGCGAGTGCCCCCGGCACTTTGGGCCGGCGCGCCAGTAGCAGCATCAGCGCGAGCGCCCCGCCGCCGACCGCCACGCTCCAGAGCGCCCAATGATTCGCCTGCGCCAGCAATTCAGCCAGCAGCCGGACAGGATTGTCGCCGCTGGCGTTGACGCCGACGTCGAAGCCCACCAGGACCGGCAACTGGTTGATGATGATGGTCAGCGCCAGCCCGAACGAAAATCCGTGCAGTACCGGGCGCGAAACGAAGGCCGACAAGCGGCCGAGCCGGGCACCGGCCACCAGCAGCAGGCCGACGCCGGTCATGATCACCAGTCCGACTGCCAATGCGGTGCTGTCGGCATCTCCGGTCGGGTTCAGCGAGAGCACCGCCGCAGCGAGTAAGGCCGCGGTCGATGACGTGGGCGCCACTACGGCGAAGCGGCTGCCGCCGACCATCGCGTAGCAAACCAGGCCCGCCAGCGCCGCAACGATGGCGTGTTGAATGCTGAGATGCGCGATGGCCGCATACGCGACGGCTTGCGGCAGCAAGATGCTGGCAACCGACAACCCCGCCACCGAATCAGCCGGGATCGAAGCGCGCAAGGGACGTGTCATCGGGCCGGGAAGATTCGGGATCAGCCGTTCAGGGCGTCATGACCAGGCGATGGCGGATCTCGGGCGGGTTCATCCGTAGCGGCCGATATTGCACGCCGGCCCACGCGGGGCTCATGTCGCGGTAGCGCCTGGAGAACACCAGCCCGCTCTGCCCCGTCTGGTAGATGAATTGTGAATTTTCCAGGTTGGACAAGTCGTACACAGCGCGCAGCGAGGCCGCGTGACGGCTCGCAAACGGCATCTTTTCTTCATTGGCCCAATACTGCCCCACGTTGATGGTGTAGGTGTCGCCGCCGGTCGGCACCGTGACGTCGAAGAAGCGCGCGAGCAGCGCCACGCTGCCAAACGGGCGGTGCGTGCTGATGGCCGGGTGCGCCTGGCCCCATTGCCATTTCGCCACGTCGGTGCCATACAAGGCCTGCAACCGATCGAGTGCGCGAGTCAGTGCGGCGCCAGATTGCGCCTGGCACGTCTGCGGTGCACACCACCAGGCGTCGTTGTGCAGCAGCACGTCTTCGACCGTGGTGCGGAAGTCGCGCTTGCCGTACATCGCCGCAAAGCGCGCCGGCCCCAGCCTGGGCGCAATCAGGCCGCGCGTGAGTTCGTCGGCCCATACCGCAAAAATCAGCGCCGCCGAACTGTCGGCGCGTATCGTGCTGTCGAAGGTTTTGAGCTGCTGCTGCGCCGCGCCGGCCAGGGGATGCGCCGATACCGTCTTTTGCAGATACGGCAGCAGTTTCTGCGTGGCCAGCGACAACTGGTCGCCCTGGATTTTCTGCAGGCTGGCCATGTCATGGAGGGGTGTGGCGGCCAGCAGTTGTTCGATGCGGTTGAAGCGGTACGGCACCACCCAGTCCTGGCCCATGAAGTACGGATAGCCGGGCGGCGTGATGCGCTGGTTGGCCGAGGCGTACCAGCCTTTGGCGTCGATCTGCGCGGCACCGGCCTGTGGTGTCTCGCTGGCGGGGATCCAGCCGGCCCAGTCGTATTTTGCGAGCCAGCCGGGCGACGGCGCCACGCCCATGATGTCGTTGTCGGGGCGGCGCAGCGGCACCTTGCCGACGGCCTTGTACGCCACGTTTCCGCCCACATCGGCCATCACCACGTTTTGCATGGGCGAGTGGTTGTCGGCGTAGGCCTTGAGCAGCTCGTCGACCGATCGGGCCTGGTTGGCCTTGACGCCGGCCTCCATGGTCCGGTTGTCGGCATCGAGCGCGCTCCAGCGCAGTGCCACCGCGTACTTGCCCAGATCCAGCAACCCCGCGTAGGCTTTCTGCGCGTCGCTGAGCACCGGGCCGTGGCGGGTCTCGCGCACCGCCAGCACGACGTCGGGCTGGTTCTTGACCTTGATGACTTCCTGCCGGGTCTGGAAGTCGGCCCAGACCAACTGGCCATCCACGTCCGGCGTACGGTATTGCTTTGGGTTGGCGGGGTTGATCTGCTCCAGGTACAGGTCCTGCACGTCCGGGCCGGTGTTGGTGAAGCCCCAGGCCACCTTGTCGGTACGGCCCAGCACCACGAACGGCAGGCCGGGCAGCGTGGCCCCGATCACGTTCAGTCCGGGCGCCTGCAGCGCAGCAAAATACCAGATGGCGGGCGCGCTCAAACCCAGGTGCGGGTCGTTGGCGAGCAGCGGTTTGCCGCTGGCGCTGTGCGTGCCGGCCACCACCCAGTTGTTGCTGCCCTTGCCTTCAACGGTACCGGCGCTCTGCGAAAAATCGGCAGCCCATTGTCGCAGGCCTGCCGAGAAGTTTGAATCAAAAAGGCCGTTGGCCCTTATAGAGTCTTGGCTTTCAGCTATTGATTTCGTAGTGGGTGGCGTCCCGGTGCGGTACACACCAAGGTCGGCATACAGCTCGGCCAGGTCCGTTTTGGAGGCCGGCGGCTCGCCGGGATAGGGCGGAAACAGTTGCCACAAATGCTCGGTGCTCAACACCTTGGCCGCCGATAACCGGGCGAACTCGGTGCCCCAGTTGCCGCCCAGATCGAGCGCCATCATGATCGACCAGCCCACGCTGTCCTCAGGCGTCCAGGCGGCCCCCGAGGTGCCGCCCGGACGAACCCCCAGGATCTGAAACTCGGGGCTCAATGCCTGCGAGGTGTTGGCGTAAAACGCGTTGATGCCGTCACTGTAGGCCTGCAGCGACTCTCTGGCCTCTGCCGGCAAGCCCGCCAGTTGGGCGCGGGCCGCACGCATGACACCGAGTGTGCGCAGCAGTTTGTCGGTGTCCAGCGTGGCCGGCCCCAGCACTTGCGACAACTCGCCGTGCATGACACGGCGATTGAACTCCAGCTGCCAGCCGCGCTCCTGCGCATGCACGTAGCCGAGCGCAAACCAGGCGTCGCGCGCCGATCGGGCCTTGATATGGGTCACATCGGAGCCATCGCGCTGCACCGTGACAGAGGCGGCCAGGCCGGGGGTTTTCAGCTCACCGTCCAATTGCGGAAAAGTCCGCCAGGCATAGATGCCCGCGGCCACGACCAGCAAAACCAACAACCCCAGCAGCGCCCAGGCCGAGCGTTTCAACCAGGTCATTTTGTCTCGCCTCCGGAAAGTGATCAAAGTCAGGTCAGGCCGGCGCGGTGCGCCAGGGCCACCACGCCAGCCGACAGATGGAAGGCAACGGTCGGCACCGTGAAGTCACTGAACGGTGCACCCAGCGCCATCTCGCCGGCGCCCAGCAGGACGCACTCCTGGCGGCGCAGGGGCAATTCGGTGGGTGCATCCGTGCCATTGGAGGTGAAGCGCACCCAGGTGCCGTAGCTGCTGATGTCCGCCAGCACGAACGCACCCTGGCGCCATTCGATTTTGGCGTGCAGGCGCGACACGCGCGGGTCGTTGATCACGAAATCGGCTTCGGCCACTCGCCCGATATGGATCGGCAAAGTCGATGCGTTGAATGAAGCATTGACATCCAGCCAGGACAAATCGATCTGGCCTGGCAGTGTGCCGCCGGGCGGCGCGGCGGCCTGCTCGAGCCCCCCTGCGATGGTCAGGAAATCGGTCGCCACTTCCGATTGCCATTCAATGCGGTAGATCACGCGGGCCTCGGTTTTACCCTTGAGGTTGATTGGCCCCAGGCTGCGAAACCGCACGTCTTTGGATAACAACTGCTGGATCACGGTGTCGGTTGCCCAGATCTGGCCGGCGCCCGACATGTCGCTCAGCCGCGAGGCCACGTTGACGGCATCGCCATAACAGTCGCCATTGACCTCGACAATTTCGCCGCACGCCACGCCCACCTGCAAGTGCATGTGCAGATTGGCGGGCCACGCTTTGATGCGTTTTTGGTGCACGCGCTGCATTTCAATCACCGCGGCGACCGCCCGGCCGCCTTCGGGAAACACGGCCAGCACGCCGTCCCCCAGCATCTTGACGACGCGGCCAGAATGGGCCTCGCACACCTGTCCAATCCAGTGCGTCAAGCGGGTAATGGCTTGCGTGGCTTTGGCATTGCCCAGCGTTTCGAAAACGCCGGTACTCCCGGTCAAATCAGCAAAAACGACAGTGGTTGGGGCATCCATGCAATGGATATTCGACTTAAAGGTTGTTACTAAAGTTAATGAGTTTAGGGCATTAAGGTTCGCTCAGGTTGTGTTGGGGATGGCGGGAATTCGAATCCCCCGCCATCCCTGAACCCCTGCTCTTGTGGCCATCACCTGACTGAGGATGGCCATACCACTTGCTACAGAATATCCCGGGTAAGCCAAAAGCATCAAGCTCCAGAAAGCACTTTCGGTGTATTTGTTAAATCCTTGATTTGATTGTTGTTTTTTTATAACCATATTGATGTCATTTTTCTTGCCTTCAGGGCCTTGTGAGCTTACTGTAGCGCCATTAAAAGAGACTTACTCAGTCGTTGGAGTAATGAATGCGTCAATTAGCGTTGAGATTTTTTAGCATGTATGGCCTGCTGGCACGACCTGCCTGGGCGTCAAAAACGGTCGCTGCCGGCCGCATGGAGAGTATCCGCCACGCCATGCTGGATGCCTTGGGCGAAACCGGGGATGACAGCTTTCCCCAAACCATGCGCAAACTGCGTTTTGCCCGTGACGTGCAGGGCCTGTGGTATTTGCGTGGCGAAATCATGGAAGCGCTGGCCAGTCTGCATGGCGAAGCCTCGGCCCAGCAGCAGGTCGAACATCTAAGTGTCCTGTTCCAGGGCCTGCTGCCCGGGGGGCTGTCTTCGCGGGTCAGCCCGCTCAAGCAACTCAACCACTGAATCGGAGCAGCGACGCCGGCAGGGCTCCCCCGCCTGCGCCCAACTCAATGGTGGTGCCCCCACAGCAAAAAGGCATCGCGCCCGTCGACGGCCAGCTCCACATGCGCGCCGACCGGCAGCAACACCTTGGTCGGTACATGGCCAAACGGTAAATTGGTGAGGACGGGTATTTTGACCTGGCTGCGCAGCCAATGCACGACCGTTTGAAGTTTGAAGCCTTTGTCGTGCGGCACCAGTTTGTACTCGGTGAACTGGCCCAGGACAATGGCCTTTTGAGCCCCCAGAATGCCTGCGTGCAACAGTTGCGTGAGCATGCGCTCGATGCTGTAGGGGTGTTCCGCCACATCTTCGAGAAACAAGATGCCGCCCTTGATCTGCGGCAGAAACGGCGTGCCCACCAGGGAGCTCAGCACGGCGAGGTTGCCGCCCCAAAGTGCCGCATGTTTCACGGTAAAAGAGTCGCTTGCCTTGGGTGGGCGTGATTTTTCAGCTACTGAAGTTGTAGCAACCGGGGCGGCTTCGCGCAATTGGCGCCAGCCTGCGCCCTCCCCCTGGCCGGTGATCATGTCGTCGAAACACGCCTCCATGATCTCGTCGGGGCCGAGGCTTTTGACGCCCCCGCAGCTATGGCCGTCCGCCTCATCCGCTTTGTCGGTCACACCAAAACCTTCGCACAGCGCCGGGCCCGCCCAGGTCACCTTGCCGGTCCTGGCCAGCACCGCCAGCTGCAGCGCGGTGAAGTCGCTCATGCCAACGAACTGCGTGCCCTTATCGATAGCCTTGCCGAGCGCCTTGTAGTTGATGCGCGGCAACAGGCGCGTGAGGCCATAACCGCCACGCGTGATGAGCGCGACATCCGCGCCGCTGGCCGCCGCCCGGTGGATGGCTGCCAGCCGGGTGTCGTCGTCACCGGCGAAGCGCTGGTGGCTGGCCAGCGCCGCCGCGTCGATCTCCACCTCATGGCCCAAGGTCTTGAGTCTGGCCACGCCGCGTTTGAAAGCCGCCTTGTCGCGTACGGCACCGGAGGGGGAATAAATGTAGATGTGTTTTTTCATGAAGACGCGATTATCGCGGCGCGAAATAATCGACCGCCGCCGCCGCAACCGGCTCGCCATGCTCCTGCACAAAGTGTCCGGCCTGTGCCAGCAGCAGGGGCTCGCCGCAGCCGCGAATCAGCCTTTGCAGGCCGCGCATCACCGGCAACCCCAGCACCGGATCCTGCTCGCCCACTGCCATGAAGGTCTTGCCGGTCCAGCGGTTCTGCCAGAACTCGCGGGCCTCGCGCGAAATGGCGGCACCATCGGAATCTTCGAACTCAGGCACCATCGGCGGGAAGGCGCGCAACGCGGCACGGTGGCCGCGGTCCGGGAACGGTGCGTTGTAGGCGGCGCATTCCCCGGCGCTCAGTTGCGGATTGCCGCGCGCGATCAAACGGGCCACGTCGAACTCGGGGTTTTTGGCGCACATCTCGCGCCACGCGACAAAACCAGGGCTGAGCGGCACGTCGCCCGTGCCCAGGGCGGTGTTCATCACCAGCAGGCCTTTGTATCGCCCAGGCGCTGCCAGCGGCAAGGTCAGACCCAACAGCCCGCCCCAGTCCTGCACCACCAGCACGATGTTTTGCAGGTCCAGCCGCTCGACAAATTCCAGCAACACCTGGCGGTGCCAGCTGAATGTGTGGGCGCCCTCCTTCTTCGGTTTGTCACTCCTGCCGAAGCCGATCAGGTCCGGCGCCACGACCCGGTACCCCTCTGCTGTAATCGCGGGAATCATCTTGCGGTACAGGTAGCTCCAGGTCGGGTTGCCGTGCAGACACAGCCAGGTCAGCGGCGCGTTGCCGGGACCCTCGTCCAGATAGTGCAGGCGCAGTCCGGCCAGCGCCGGCAGATCGCTCAGGTAGTGTGGTGCCCACGGATAGCCGGGCAGGCGCGCAAAGCGCTCATCGGGCGTGCGCAGCGCATCGTCGCGCAAGGGGTGGCTGGTTGCGGCATCGTCACGCATGGCTTGCCTCCTTCGTTGAAAAAAGTCCTGCAGCAGGGCGCCGCATTCGTCGGCCAGCACACCGCCCTGCACGCTGGTCTGATGATTGAGCTGCGCCTGTGCAAACAGGTTGACGACCGAGCCGGCCGCGCCCGTTTTGGGATCGCTCGCGCCGAACACCACGCGCTGGAGCCGCGCGTGCAGCATCGCGCCGGCGCACATGGCGCAGGGCTCCAGCGTGACGAACAACTCGCAGCCGTCAAGCCGATAGTTGCCCAGCGCCTGCGCCGCGGCGCGCAGCGCGTTGACCTCGGCGTGCGCGGTCGGGTCCTGCGAGTTCACCGGGGAGTTGCGGCCCGTGGCAATCACCTGCCCATCCCTGACCAGCACGGCACCCACCGGCACCTCGCCCGCGCTGGATGCCTCGCGGGCCTGCGCCAGCGCCAGTTGCATGAAAGTGGAGTCCGCCATCGGCACTATTGATTCGATAGCTGTAATCGCAGATCCCTTAAGGGCTACAGCCTTGTTTTGTTGTTAATTGTCGTCCGGTACGGGGCGCGCCTTTTGCATTGCCCCTTCGATCGCCTGCTTGTACTGCTGCTCGATCTGCCGGCTTTGCTGCCGGGCCGTGGCGGCCGGCGCCGCGTCGGGGCCAGCTGCGCCTTGCACCGCCGGCAGTTGCAACGCAGGTATTGCCTGCTGCGTGGCGGCCAGCTGCTTTTTCACCAGCACGCCCACGATGACCAGTGCGATCAGCAATCCGGCCAGGCCGAAAAAACCTCTCATGAACTCTCCCCGGCTTCGCCGGCGTGGGCTTTCATCCCGAGCCGGTCCATCCATTCGCCCAACGCCCGATCGTTCTCGCCACCCGCCGCATAAATTTCGTGCATCCGCGCAAATGCCTCGGGCCGGTGCTGGTTGAGCTTGAGCTTGCATTGCAAGTCGGTCACCTGCAGCTCAAATGCCACGATGCCGGCGAGCATCTTGAGCTGGAATTCGGGCGTCATCGCGCGCCACTGCTCGGCATACGCGGGCTCGTGGTCGCCGATCAGGGTCTTGAGCAGCGCATCTTTGCCCTTGGGATCGTCGATCAGCGTGGCCTGCACCGTGCAATGCACTGCCAGGTAATTCCAGGTTGGCACGCGCGCCAGATCGGGGTACACACTGGGCGACATGTAGGCATGCGGGCCGAGGAACGTGACCACCGCGGTCGGGCGCGCCTGCAGGTAGCGCCAATGGTTGTTGGGCTTGGCCACATGGCCCAGCAGCACGATCTGCCCGCCGCGCTCCACCAGATGCAGCGGCAGGTGCGTCACATACGGCAGACCGCTGTCGTCGTTGCTGATCAGACTGGCGAAGGGGTGGCTGCGCATGAGTGCCAGCGCATGGGCCCGGTCTTTGGCGTTGAATTGGGGAGGCATGTACATGGTGCGCTTACTTTAGCCCATGCCGGGCCGGCTCACCTGATCAGACGCGCAGCGGCCAGCGCGCAAGCGGCACATGGAGTCCCTGCCCGAGCAGGCTGTGCACGAGAACGAACTCGTGGACGCGCCATCCGATCGTCTCGACCGCCTGTTCGGCGACGTGGCGATCGTCGAACAGCAGTGTCACGTGGGGTGTGTACTGCGACTCCACCCAGCGCCCGAGCCCGGTCTTCTTCATCGCCTCGCCCAGCGTCTGCTGAAACGCCCTCAGTGCGGCGGCGCCGTCGCCTGCGCGCAGCACGAACGGCCGGTTGCGCGGCCGTCCGGAGAAACTCCCCGCGTGGTCGAACGCGACCTCGAAAGGCGACATCGCGACGGCTGCCGCAGCGTCGCCCGCAGCAGCGACCACGCTCTGCGGCAGCCCCACGTAGTCACCGAGGTGATGCAGCGTGATGTGAAAGCGCTCCGTCGCGAGCGGTCTGCCCTTCAACCCATGTTCGCCGCGCAGATGCTGTGCAAGCTGCGCGATACGCGCGGCGGCAGTAGCGTCCGGAAAGATAGCGAAGAACAACCTGTCCGTCGGCTGCGACGGAGCATCGAACCCGGGTAACGAAAGCTGCCCGGGCACGCCGGGAATTTGTCTGGACATAGCGAAACCCCGCGCCTCCCCCTACTCCCACTCGATCGTTGCCGGCGGCTTGCTGCTGACGTCGTAAGTCACGCGGTTGATGCCTCGCACCTCGTTGATGATGCGGCTGGACACCTTTTTGAGCAGCGCATAGGGCAGCTCGGCCCAGTCGGCGGTCATGAAGTCGCTGGTCTGCACGGCGCGCAGCGCGACCACGTAGTCGTAGGTGCGTCCGTCGCCCATGACGCCCACACTCTTGACCGGCAGGAACACGGCGAAGGCCTGGCTGGTCAGGTCGTACCAGCTTTTGCCGGTGGTCTCGTCCTTGAAATTGCGCAGTTCCTCGATGAAGATCGCATCGGCGCGGCGCAGCAGTTCGGCGTACTCCTTTTTGACTTCGCCCAGGATGCGCACACCCAGGCCCGGGCCGGGGAAGGGATGGCGGTACACCATGTCATGCGGCAAGCCCAGCGCCACACCCAGCTCGCGCACCTCGTCCTTGAACAGCTCGCGCAGCGGCTCCAGCAGCTTCAGGCCCAGTTGCTCGGGCAGGCCGCCCACGTTGTGGTGGCTCTTGATCGTGACGGCCTTCTTGCTTTTGGCGCCGCCGGACTCGATCACGTCGGGATAAATTGTCCCTTGGGCCAGCCATTTTGCTCCATTGTTTGTAGCGTCTGACGCCCGTAGCTTCTGGGCTTGCGCCTTGAACACCTCGACAAACTCGCGGCCGATGATCTTGCGCTTGGCCTCCGGCTCGCTCACACCCGCCAAGTGCCCGAGAAATTGCTCCGCGGCGTCAACCCGGATGACCTTGGCGTGCAGCTTGCCGACAAACATGTCCATCACCATGTCGCCCTCGTTCAGGCGCAGCAATCCGTGATCGACGAAAACGCAGGTGAGCTGGTCGCCGATGGCGCGGTGGATCAGAGCGGCCGCCACGGAGGAGTCAACGCCGCCGGACAGGCCCAGAATGACTTCCTCGCTACCGACCTGCGCGCGGATTTTCTCGACCGCCTCGTCGATGTAGTCGCCCATGATCCAGTCGGCCCGAGTACCGCAGATGTCCAGCACAAAGCGCTCCAGAATGGCCGCGCCGCGCTTGGTGTGTGTGACTTCAGGATGGAACTGCACACCGTAAAACCGGCGCTCTTCATCGGCCATGCCGGCAATCGGGCAGCTGTCGGTGGACGCCATGAGCTTGAACCCTGGTGGCAACTCGGTGACCTTGTCGCCGTGGCTCATCCACACCTGCAACATGCCGTGGCCCATCGAGGTCGTGTAATCCTGTATGCCCTCGAGGAGCTGGGTGTGGCCATGCGCCCGCACGTCAGCAGGGCCAAACTCGCGCTTGTGCCCGCTTTGCACGACGCCGCCCAACTGGTGCGCCATGGCCTGCATGCCGTAGCAAATGCCCAGCACAGGCACGCCCAGATCGAATACGGCTCGCGGCGCCTTGTCGGTGGTCTCCTCGTAGATGCTGGCGTGGCTGCCAGAGAGGATCACGCCTTTGAGCCGGCCGTCCTTCGCATACTCGTGCACCCACTCGTTGGTCACGTCGCAGGGGTGAACTTCACAAAAAACGTGGGCATCGCGCACACGCCGTGCAATGAGCTGGGTCACCTGCGAGCCGAAATCGAGGATGAGGATTTTTTGGTGCTGCATGAAGAAAAATCAGTCGGCGCGGTAGTTGGGGGCTTCTTTGGTGATCTGCACGTCGTGGACATGGCTCTCACGAATGCCGGCGGTGGTGATTTCCACGAACTCGGCCTTGTTTTTCATGTCCTCGATCGTGGCGCAACCGCAGTAACCCATGCTGGCGCGCACGCCGCCGGCCATCTGGTACACGATGGAGACCATCGAGCCCTTGTAGGGCACGCGGCCTTCAATGCCCTCGGGCACCAGCTTGTCCGCATTCGGGTTGCCGGTGGTAGCCTCCTGGAAGTAGCGGTCGGCGCTGCCCTGCTGCATGGCGCCAATGGAGCCCATGCCGCGATAGCTCTTGTAGCTGCGGCCCTGGAACAGGATCACCTCGCCGGGCGCCTCTTCGGTGCCGGCGAACACACCGCCCATCATCACGGTGCTCGCGCCCGCGGCAATCGCCTTGGCAATGTCCCCCGAATAGCGGATGCCGCCATCGGCGATCAAAGGCACGCCGCTGCCCTGCAAGGCCGTGGCCACGCTGTCGATCGCCATGATTTGCGGCACGCCCACGCCGGCCACGATGCGTGTGGTGCAGATGCTGCCGGGGCCGATACCGACCTTGACCGCATCGGCGCCGGCCTCGACCAGCGCCAGCGCCGCCGCGCCAGTGGCGATGTTGCCGCCGATCACATCCACCTGCGGGTAGTTGCGCTTGACCCAGCGTACGCGTTCGATCACGCCCCGGCTGTGGCCGTGCGCGGTGTCCACCACGATGGCATCGACGCCGGCCCTGACCAACGCTTCGACTCGTTCTTCCGTGCCCTCGCCCACCCCGACCGCTGCACCCACCCGCAGCTTGCCATGCGAGTCACGTGCGGCATTCGGAAAGCTGGTCTGCTTGGTGATGTCCTTGACGGTGATCAAACCCTTGAGTTCGAACGCGTCGTTCACCATCAGCAGCCGCTCCAGCTTGTATTTGTTGAGCAGCGCACGCGCTTCGGCGGCGGTCACGCCTTCCTTGACCGTGATCAGCTTGTCGCGCGGCGTCATGATTTCGCGCACGGGCACGTCGTAGCGCGTCTCGAAGCGCAAATCGCGGCTGGTGACGATACCCACCACCTTGCCGGCATCGCAGACCGGGAAGCCCGAGACACCGAGCTGCTCCGACAGGTCCATGACCTGGCGTACCGTGTGGCTGGGCGTGATCACCACCGGGTCTCGCAACACGCCAGATTCGTAGCGCTTGACCTTGGCCACCTGGGCGGCCTGCTCCTGCGCGGTGAAGTTCTTGTGCACGATGCCCATGCCGCCTTCCTGCGCGATGGCGATTGCCAGGCGGGCTTCCGTGACCGTGTCCATGGCGGCGGACACCAGGGGCAGGTTCAGGGATATGTTGCGGGAGAAACGGGTCGCGAGAGAGGTGTCCTTGGGCAGGACCTGGGAGAACGCTGGCACCAGCAACACATCGTCGAAGGTGAGCGCTTTTCCTAATAGGCGCATGAGAAAGCTCCAAAAAACGGATTGTACCCGTGCCTCTGGTACTTACCCTGAGCGGCCACAACCTGCAAGAATTGGCGAACTGCGGCTCCGCGAGATGCCAGTGGGAGGAATGCAACACAAAATTCGCGATGCCGGCGCTAAACTAGCCTGCATGAATTTGTCTAGAGTTTTCCTGTTCGGCGTGGCCTGCCTGATGTCGATATCGGCCATGGCGCAGTGGCAATGGATCGACAAGGATGGCCGCAAGGTGTTCAGTGACCGTCCTCCACCCACTGACACACCGGAAAAAAATATCCTGAAGCAGCCCGTCGGGCGGAGCCAGGCGGCCAAATTGCCCACCGCTGCGATTGCACCCACCATCGACGCAGGCACTGCGGCGCCCCAGACGGCAGGCATCGCGCCCAAGCTCAGTGGCAAGGACAAGGAACTCGAGGAGAAGAAAAAACAGGCCGAAGACGCGCAAGCGGCCAAGAAAAAGGCCGAGGAACAAAAGATAGCCCAGGCCAAAGCCGACAACTGCGCACGCGCCAGGCAATCCAAAGCCACCCTGGACTCCGGCGTTCGCATTGCCCGCACCAATGACAAGGGCGAACGCGAAATCATGGACGACACCGCGCGAGCCGCTGAAACCCAACGGGTTCAGTCCATCATCAACTCGGATTGCAATTGAGCGGCCGTTGCCCAACAGGGCGCCTGATTCAGTAGCCCGACTTGGCGCCGGCGCGTTTCGTGGCAAACAGCCCGGCCGCCTTGGCACCTTGCTTGCGAAAGCGTTCCCGCCGCGCCACCTTGGGATCCACCGCGAGCGGCCGGTAAATTTCGACCCGATCGTGCTCACGCAGCGGCTGGCTCAGGCTGGCCTTGCGACTCCAGACCCCGACATTGGCATGCGCCAGATCAATTTCGGGAAATGCCTGCAGCACACCGCTTGCCTGCAAGGCCTGCAAGACACTGGCACCGTCGTCGAGCGTGACCCACTCCTCATGGGTGTGGCGTGGTTCACCGGAATACACGATACTGACACGAATCGTCATGGCGCTACCCGTAAACCTGTCCGGCCCGCTTGACGAAGGCATCCACCAGGCTACCCGCAATTTTGTCGAACACGGGCCCCACCAACGCCGCTAGGGCGGCATTGTCGAAGCCGTAGTTGAGTGTGAAGTCGACCCGACAGGCCCGCTCGCTGCCCGCCCCAAGCGGGATGAAATTCCACTGGCCATCAAGCCTGGAAAACGGCCCCTTGATCAGTTTCATGCCGACCTGGCGCCCCGGCACATGGTCATTGCGGGTGATGAAGACCTGACGGATGCCGCCGAACGAAATGCCTACCTCGGCCGTCATGCCCGCCTGATCGAACTCGACCACGGCGGCATGGTCGCACCAGGGCAGGAACTGCGGATACCGCGCCACATCCGTGACCAGAGCGAACATTTCTTCAGGGCTGTACCAGATCAGGACGGACTTGTGGACGGTTTTCATAGAATGCAAGGCTCGCGGAATTGTAGACAAGCCTTGGGCGCCCTCTTACAAGCCTGCTTTTCAACCCCATCTGGACTCCATGGCCAAGAAACCCGATACCGCTGCACAAAAACCGACCCGGATTGCCGACAACAAGAAAGCTGCGTACAACTACTTCTTCGAGGAGCGCTTCGAGGCCGGCATGGTGCTGGAAGGCTGGGAGGTGAAATCGCTGCGCGAGGGCAAGGTGCAGCTGACCGATGGCTACGTGGTGATCCGCGACGGCGAACTGTATGTGATTGGCTGCCAGATCAACCCGCTGGGCAGCGCCTCCACCCACATCAGCCCTGACAAGGTGCGCACCAAGAAACTGCTGATGCACAAGGAAGAGATCAAGCGGCTGATTGGCAAGGTGGAGCAAAAGGGCTACACCCTGGTGCCGCTCAACCTGCACTGGAAGGCTGGCAAGGTCAAATGCGAAATTGCACTGGCCAAGGGCAAGGCCGAGCACGACAAGCGCGACACCATCAAGGACCGTGAGGGCAAACGCGAGGTCGAACGCGCCATGAAGGTGCGGCATCGTTGAAACAACGCTGAAATAAATGCAGCAGCCATGGAATAAAGCCGCATGCCGAAGCGTTGATGTGGTTGCAGACCTTTTTTCTGCTCCCGCAACCCAATGGAGAACCCCATGAAACTGATACCCGCCGCCGCCCTCGCCGCCGCCCTGCTTGCAGGCTGTGCTTCCATGTACGCCCAAACGCCCGCCAAGGTGGCCGATGGCGTGCTGGTCGGCCCCAACGACATGACGCTCTACACTTTCGACAAGGATACGGCAGGCAGCGGCAAGTCCGCCTGCAATGGAGGCTGCGCGACCAACTGGCCGCCATTCACGGCCAGCAGCAGCGACAAGGCATCGGGCGATTACACGATGATCACCCGTGACGACGGCAAGATGCAGTGGGCTGTGAAGGGCAAACCGCTGTATTACTGGTCCAAGGACGCCAAGCCCGGTGACAAGACCGGCGATGGCTTTCTGAAACTGTGGCACGCCGCCACACCGTAAGAGTCGGCGCGACAGCCGCAGTCCTCCATGGATCACCGCTCCGAGCTGGTTGCCCAGATCCCCGGCCTGCGGCGCTATGCACGCGTGCTGACTGGGGATGCCTGGGCTGCGGACGACCTGGTGCAGGACACGCTGGAGCGCGCCTGCAGCAAGTGGCGCCTGTGGACGGCGGGCTCGAATCTGCGGGCCTGGCTGTTCACCCTGATGCACAACCAGTTTGTCAGCCAGCTGCGGCGCAGCGCGCGGCAATCCGCCGCGGGAGTCCGGGTCGACGTGGACAATGCGGGCCACGAACTGCAGGCCAGCGGTGCGGCAACGGACCTCGCGCTCGACATCGAGCGCTGCCTGCTGCGCCTGCCCGAGGAGCAGCGGGTGGTGCTGTTGCTGGTCAGCGTAGAAGACCTGCGCTATGACGAAGTCGCGAGGATCACCGGCGTGCCGTTGGGCACCGTGATGTCGCGCCTGTCGCGCGCGCGCAGCCGCCTGCGCGAATTGATGGAGGGCCGGCCCGACATAGCCAGCAACCCGCCTGTGCTGCGCCGGCTCAAATAATGCCCTCGGACCACCCCATGGATACCCCAAATTACACCCCGGTCACCGAGGACGAGCTGCATGCCCTGCTGGATGGGCAACTCACCGGGGCCAAGCAGGCAGCACTGCAGGCGCGGCTGGCACAGGATCCCGCCGCCCACGCCACGCTGGTGGCCTGGCGCGCCCAGCGCGAGGCTCTGCGCAGCCTGCACGGATCGTTGCGCGACGAGGCCATACCGCCCATCCTGCTGGCGGCCGCGCAACGCGCTGCCGGTGCACGGTACCAACTCGATCACTGGTGGCGTCTGGGTGGCATGGCCGCCGGCGTCGTGCTCGCATTTGGCGTGGGCTGGCTGGCGCATGGCGGCTACGACCATGCCCAGGCGCTACGGCCCGGAGTGGTGCAAGCGCTGGACAAGGCCCGGGCCGGCCAGGAATTTGCACATCAGGCCGCCGTAGCCCATGCCGTCTATGCGCCCGAGGTGCGCCACCCCGTCGAAGTGACGGCGGCGCAGCAGGAGCATCTGGTGCAATGGCTGTCCAAACGCCTGGGCAAGCCCTTGAAGATCCCCGACCTGTCGGCGCAGGGCTATGCGCTGGTGGGTGGACGCCTGCTGCCCGGCGACGACGGCGCGCGCGCCCAGTTCATGTTCCAGAACACGAGCGGCGAGCGCGTGACCTTGTACCTGGGGGCCGTGACGCACGACGCGACCAACGCACACGCCACAGGAGAGCCTGCCAACGGGCGCGGTGAAACCGCATTTCGCTTCTCGACCGATGGCCCGGTACCCCGCTTTTACTGGATTGACCAGGGCTTTGGTTATGCGCTGGCCGGCCAGCTGCCGCGCGAGAGTCTGATGAAACTGGCTGACGCGGTCTACCAGCAGCTTGAGCCGGCCCGCTGAGGGTTCGGGTCAACGGCGGACCGGCTCGGTGCAGGCAACGGGCAGGTGCGGCCGCTCATTCAAGGCTTGACGGCCGGATGGCGACCGGGGTCGGCCCGCACCGCTGGCGGACCCGGCTGCGCCAACCCAGCACTTCGTTGCCGACCAGCGCACCAATCACCAGTGCGCCGCCGATCAAAACTTCCGCGGAAGGGACTTCGTTGGCCCCCAGCCAGGCCCAGAGAATGCCGAAAATCACCTCGAGCAGGGCGAGCAGAGCCACCTCGGGCGCTTTCAGCACACGCGCGCTGATGACCGAAAAAATGCAGGGAATCGCCAGTTGAACCAGCCCGAGAAAGGCCAGCAGACGCAAATCGGGGCCTGTGGCCACGAAGGGATAGGCCAGCGGCAAGGTCAGCAGGGTCGAGAGCACGGCGCCGACCAGCAAGCTGGGGACCAGATCGATTTTTTCACCGTGGGCCTGGCTGCGCTGCACCACGGTCCAGTTGACTGCGGCCGCCATCGGCACGCACAGCGCGACCAGGGATCCCAGCAGCGCGCCATCATTGCCAGCGGCAACGTTCACCTGGGAGCCGAACATGTAGGCGATGCCCAGACCCGCCAGCGCAATGGCACCCCAGGTGCGCGGCGCAATGCGATGGCCGATGAAGACGCGCGCGAGCAAGGCGGTCAGCAAGGGGCCGATCGACATGGTGACCAGCACATTGCCCACCGAGGTGAGCGTGAGCGCCACCATGTAGGCAGTGAACATGACACTCCAGCACACGCCCGATATCCAGAACGCAGGGCTGGTCCACTGCATGGCGCGAAACACGCCGCGCCCCTGCCACGCGGGCAGGATCACCAGCAGCGACACCATGGTGAAGAAGCTGCGCCAGAACGTGACCTCGAAGCTGTGCGCGTTTTGCAAATGCCGCGTCACCACGCCGGCGACCGACCACATCAGGGTCACCGCCACCATCATGAACACGGCTTTGGTATGGGTGAGTTTCATCGCGTCTCGAGCACGGACAGCTTCCTGCCCGGCTCTCCTTCTGCCCGGCTTATGCGCTCTCGCGGCCGGCCCGCTTGCGCTCGTGCTCTTTCAGGAAGCGCTTGCGCAGGCGGATCGATTTGGGCGTGATCTCGACCAGTTCGTCGTCCTCGACGAACTCCACGCCATACTCCAGCGTGAGCGTGATGGGCGGCGTGATCTTGATCGCGTCCTCCTTGCCGCTGACGCGAAAGTTGGTCAGCTGCTTGGTGCGCGTTGCGTTGACCACCAGGTCGTTGTCGCGCGAGTGGATGCCGACGATCATGCCCTCGTACACCGGGTCGTTGGCACGCACGAACATGCGGCCGCGGTCATCGAGCTTGCCCAGGGCGTAGTTGAAGATTTCGCCGTCGTCCATGGAGATCAGCACGCCGTTCTTGCGGCCGGCGATCTCGCCCTTGTACGGCTCGTAGCTGTCGAAGATGTTGGAGATCAGGCCCGAGCCGCGCGTCAGGTTCAGGAATTCATTGGAAAAACCGATCAGCCCGCGCGCCGGGATGCGGTATTCCAGCCGCACGCGGCCGCGCCCGTCCGGCTCCATGTTGATCAGGTCGCCCCTGCGCTCGCCCAGCGCCTGCATCACGCCGCCCTGGTGCTGCTCCTCGATGTCGGCCGTGACCAGCTCGATCGGCTCGTGGCGCTCGCCATTGACATCCCGAAACACCACGCGCGGCTTGGACACGGCCAGCTCATAGCCTTCGCGGCGCATGTTCTCCAGCAGGATGGTGAGGTGCAGTTCGCCGCGGCCCATGACCTCGAACACGCCTTCCTCGTCGGTTTCGCTGACGCGCAGGGCCACGTTATGCTGCAGCTCTTTCTGCAGCCGGTCCCAGATCTGCCGGCTGGTGACGAACTTGCCTTCGCGCCCGGCCAACGGGCTCGTATTCACGCAAAAGTTCATGGTCAGCGTCGGCTCGTCGACTTTCAGCATCGGCAGCGGCGCAGGTTGCAGCGGGTCCGTCACCGTGACGCCGATGCTGATATCGGCGATGCCGTTGATCAGCACGATGTCCCCGGGGCCGGCTTGCGTCACCTGCACGCGCTCCAGGCCCTGGAACGTCAGCACCTGGTTGATGCGTCCCTTGTGCGACGCGCCATCGGGCCCTTCCATCACGAGCACTTCCATGCCGGGCTTGACGGTGCCGGCGTTGACACGCCCGACGCCGATGCGGCCCACGAAGGTCGAGAAGTCGATCGCCGAAATCTGCAACTGCAGCGGCGCGTCCGCCTCGCCCTCATGCGGCGGAACGTGAGCCAGAATGGTGTCGAACAGGGCCGACATGTCGGGGCCCCACTGCTCCCCCTGCCCGCCCTCTTCCATCGAGCTCCAGCCATTGATGCCCGAGGCGTAGACGACGGGAAAGTCCAGTTGCTCGTCGGTGGCGCCGAGCTTGTCGAACAGGTCGAAGGCGGCGTCGACGACGTATTGCGGGCGCGCGCCCGGCTTGTCGACCTTGTTCACCACCAGGATCGGGCGCAGGCCCAGCGCGAGCGCCTTCTTGGTGACGAAGCGCGTTTGCGGCATCGGGCCTTCCTGCGCGTCGATCAGCAGCACCACGCCATCCACCATGGACAGGGCGCGCTCCACTTCACCGCCGAAGTCGGCGTGGCCGGGCGTGTCGACGATGTTGATGTGCGTGCCTTTCCAGCTCACGGCGCAGTTCTTGGCCAGGATGGTGATGCCGCGCTCGCGCTCGATGGCGTTGTTGTCCATCACGGTGTCGACCACCTTTTCGTGCTCGGCAAAGGTGCCGGACTGGCGCAGCAGCTGATCGACCATGGTGGTCTTGCCATGGTCCACGTGGGCGATGATGGCGATGTTGCGGATTTGTTTGTTGCTCATGGTTTGCTTTCTGGATATTCGAGGATCTGTTGTATTTCAGGGGGGCTGAGCAGTCGCCCCGGGATCAGTTCGCCGGCCTTGATGTGCGCGCTGCCCAGCAGGGCGTGCGGCGCTTCGCCATAGACCGCGACCCGTTCAGCGTCGGGCCAGTGGCCGCGCCGGCGCACACCGCTGAGGAATCGCCCCGCGTCGTCGGCATCCAGCGTCACGCGGATGTGGTCTGGCAGCAGCGATTCCACGGGCAGGAGGCAGGCCAGGCGCTCGGGCTCCGTCATGGCCTCGAGCGCCTCCAGCGTCACGCAGCGCGAGAGATCGAAGTTGCCCGTGGCCGTGCGGCGCAGGGCCGTGAGGTGAGCGCCGCAACCGAGTGCTTCGCCAATGTCTTCACCTAGCGTGCGTATGTAGGTGCCTTTGCTGCATTTTGCTCTGATATTAATAGCGGTATGCCCTTGCACCACATCGGCTAGAGCGACATTTAGCTCAAATATCTCGACGTCTCGCGGTGCCCGCTCCACTTCGATACCGGCGCGGGCGTATTCGTACAGAGCCTTGCCGTCCTTCTTGAGGGCACTGTGCATCGGCGGCACCTGCCGCAGGCGGCCGGTGAACCGGCGCGTGACTTCCGCAATCTGCGCTTCCGTGACGTTCACGGGGCGCTGTGCAATCACCTCTCCTTCGGCGTCGCCGGTGCTGGTCTTGATGCCCAGCAGCGCTACCGCCTCATAAGTCTTGTCGGCATCGAGATGCAGCTGGCTGAACTTGGTCGCCGCGCCAAAGCACAGCGGCAACACGCCCGTGGCCAGCGGATCGAGCGTGCCGGTGTGGCCGGCCTTTTCCGCGCGCAACAACCATTTGGCTTTTTGCAGCGCGTCGTTGCTCGACAGGCCCAGGGGCTTGTCGAGCAGCAGCACCCCGTGCACGGGGCGCCTGGCAACCCGTGCACGAGGCGCACGGATGTAGCCCCCACGCTCTTTCACTTCGTGTAAATCGCTGCCCCCCAAGGGGGCCTTCGCACCTTGGGGCGGCCCGGCGGTTCTCACGCTATTCCTCTTTGGAACGCGAGGCGACGGCCTGCGCAATCAGCGCGTTCATGTCGGCCGCATGCTCGGTGGTGCGGTCGAACTGGAAATGCAGCGTCGGCACGGTATGGATGTGCAGGCGCTTGAACAGGCCGGCGCGCAAAAAGCCGGCGGCCTGGTTCAAGCCTTCCTCGCACTCTTTCGGGTCGCCCTGCAGCACGCTGAAAAACACCTTGGCGTGCGCGTAGTCGGGCGTGACCTCCACGGCCTGGATCGTCACCATGCCCACTCGCGGGTCTTTCAGCTCGCGCGCGATCAGCTCCGTCAGATCGCGCTGGATCTGATCGGCCACCTGAAATCCGCGATTGGGCTTGCTGGCTTGCTTTTTCACCGTGACTGCTCCAGCGCCATTACAGCGTTCTCGCGATTTCCTTGATCTCGAAGAACTCCAGCACGTCACCCTCTTGGATGTCGTTGTAGTTCTTGATGTTCAAGCCGCACTCGAAGCCTTCCTTGACTTCCTTGGCATCGTCCTTGAAGCGCTTGAGCGACTCGAGTTCACCCGTGAAGATGACCACGTTGTCGCGCAGCAGGCGCAGACGCGCGGTGCGCCGCACCACGCCCGCGGTGACCATGCAGCCGGCGATCGAGCCGATCTTGCTGACCTTGAACACCTGGCGGATCTCGGCGGTACCGATGACCTCTTCCTTCTTGTCCGGCGTGAGCATGCCCGACATCGCCACCTTGAGCTCATCGACGGCGTCGTAGATGATGCTGTAGTAGCGGATATCGACCCCGTTGTTCTCGGCCAGCTTGCGCGCGCCGGCATCGGCCCGGGTGTTGAAGCCGATGATGACGGCCTTGGACGCAATGGCCAGGTTCACGTCCGACTCGCTGATGCCGCCCACGGCGGAGTAGACCATCTGCACCTTGACCTCGTCGGTGGAGAGCTTGAGCAGCGACTGCGACAGCGCTTCCTGCGAGCCCTGCACGTCGGCCTTGACGATGATGGGCAGCATCTTGACCTCGCCGGCAGCCATGTCAGTGAACATATTCTCCAGCTTGGCGGCCTGCTGCTTGGCCAGTTTGGTGTGGCGGAACTTGCCGGCACGGTAGGTGGCGATTTCACGGGCACGGCGCTCGTCCGACATCACCATGAATTCGTCGCCGGCCTGCGGCACCTCCGTCAAACCCTGGATTTCCACCGGGATGGACGGCCCTGCCGCTTTGGTCGACTTGCCGTTCTCGTCCAGCATGGCGCGCACGCGGCCGTAGGTCGAGCCGGCCAGCACCACGTCGCCGGTCTTGAGCGTGCCCGATTGCACCAGCACCGTCGCGACCGGACCGCGGCCCTTGTCGAGTTGCGCCTCGATCACCAGACCCTTGGCCATGGCGTCCACCGGCGCGCGCAGTTCCAGCACTTCGGCCTGCAGCAGTACTTGCTCCAGCAGTGCGTCAACGCCCTCGCCGGTTCTGGCCGAGACACCCACAAAGGGCGATTCACCGCCAAACTCTTCAGGGATCACCTGCTCGGTCACCAGCTCGCCCTTGACGCGCTCCAGATTGGCGTCGGGCTTGTCGATCTTGTTGATGGCCACCACGATTGGCACACCGGCCGCTTTCGCGTGCTTGATGGCTTCCCGGGTCTGCGGCATGACGCCGTCGTCGGCCGCCACCACCAGGATCACGATGTCGGTGGCCTGCGCCCCGCGGGCCCGCATGGCGGTGAACGCCTCGTGGCCCGGAGTGTCCAGGAACGAGATCACGCCGCGCGGCGTCTCCACATGGTAGGCGCCGATGTGCTGGGTAATGCCGCCGGCCTCTCCGGCTGCCACCTTGGCGCGCCGGATGTAGTCCAGCAGCGAGGTCTTGCCGTGGTCGACGTGGCCCATGACGGTCACGACCGGTGCGCGCGGCAGCGATTCTGCCTCCTGCAGCGACACTTCCTCGTCGGTGAACGCTTCCGGATCGTCCAACGCGGCAATGATGGCCTTGTGCCCCATTTCCTCCACCAAAATCATGGCAGTGTCCTGGTCCAGCGGCTGGTTGATGGTGACCATCTGCCCCAGCTTCATCAACTGCTTGATCACCTCGGAGGCCTTGACCGCCATCTTGTGCGCCAGTTCGGCCACCGTGATGGTTTCGGGCACGTGCACTTCGAGCACGCGCGCCTCCACCGGTGTCATCTGCACGTATTCTTCGCGGCCACCGCGCTCGTTGCCGCGCCGCCCGCGCGGACCGCCGCGCCAGCCGCCCCGGCCCACGCCGCCACTGCTGTCGCCGCGCGTCGGGATGGCCTTTTTCTTGGCCGGATCACCGGCCCAGCTGGAAGACAGCTTGGCCGACTTGATTTCCTTGCCAGCCGCGCCTGCCGGGGTTGCCGCAGCACCGGGCCTGGCCACTGCGCCGGGCACAGCTACGGGCTTGTGCAGTGTCCCCTTGATCACGCCCTTGGCGTCAACCGCACCGGGCTTGGCCACCACTTTGGGCTCGGGTTTCTTGGCCACCAGCACCTTTTGCGGCGTGGACATCATGGAGCGGATCGCTGCGGCCTCGGCCTCGGCCTTGCGCCGGCGATCGCCCAGGTCTGCGGCGCGCGCCGTGTCCTCGTCGGCACGCGCCTTCGATTCACTGGCAGCTTTTTCACGGGCCTGCGTCTGCGCGCGGACTTGCGCCTCGGCGCGGCTTGCCGTTTCCGCCTGGGCCGCAGCGTCATCCGCTGCGCTATTGTCGGCGCCCTCCGCCTGCGCCAAGGCAGGTTCCGGCTGTTTTTGAGCGGCCTGCGCCTCGACGGCGGCTTGGGCGGCTTTGTCCGCCGCTTCGCGTTCGCGTGTTTCCTGCGCTTCGCGCTGGCGACGCTTTTCGGCCAGTTCTTCTTCCTGGCGGCGAATCAATTCGGCCTGGCGACGGGCTTCTTCCTCGCGGCGGCCAAGTTCGGCATCGCTGATCACGGATTGTGCGGGCGCTTCCAGAGCGGGCTCGGCGACCTCCACCGGCGCGTCGAGGTCCTCATCGCGCTTCACGAACGTGCGCTTCTTGCGCACTTCCACCTGAATGGTGCGGGCCTTGCCGGTGGCGTCGGCCTGCTTGATCTCGCTGGTGGATTTTTTCACCAGCGTGATCTTCTTGCGCTCGGTGCTTGCCGTGCCGTGGCTGGCTTGCAGGTGCACCAGCAGCTTGTGCTTGTCGGCCTCGGTCAATGGGTCGGACGCGGCCGTTTTGGCCACCCCCGCCGACTTGAGCTGTTCAAGCAGCGTTGTGGTTGATTTCTTGAGTTCGGTTGCAAACTCGGCGACTGTAGTACTGGACATATTTGGTTCGTGCCTCCATGACCATTACTCTTGGCCCGCGAACCAATGCTCGCGCGCCTTCATGATCAACGTTTTGGCTTCGTCCTCGGACTGGCCGGTGATATCGGTGAGCTCATCGACGGCGAGGTCGGCCAGGTCGTCACGGGTATGGACGCCGGCCTCGGTCAGCCTGGTGATCAGCTCGGGAGTGAGGCCTTCGAGGTCCTGCAGATCCTGCGAGACGGCCCCATCGTTTTCTTCCTTGGCGATTTCCATCGTGAGCAGCGCATCCTTGGCGCGCGTGCGCAGTTCGGTCACGGTGTCTTCGTCGAAGCTTTCGATTTCCAGCATCTCCTGCAGCGGCACATAGGCCACTTCTTCGAGGCTGGTAAATCCTTCGTGGATCAGGATGTCGGCGATTTCTTCGTCGACATCGAGTTTTTCCATGAACAGCTTGCGGCTGGTATCGGTCTCGCTGGCCTGCTTCTGCGCCGATTCGGCCGCATCCATGATGTTGATCTTCCAGCCGGTCAGTTCGGACGCCAGGCGCACGTTCTGGCCGCCGCGGCCGATCGCAATCGCGAGGTTTTCTTCGTCCACCACCACATCCATGGCGTGGCGCTCTTCGTCGACCACAATGGACGAGACATTGGCCGGGGCCAGCGCGCCAATCACGAACTGCGCCGGGTCCTCGCTCCACAGCACGATGTCGACGCGCTCGCCGGCCAGCTCATTGGTCACGCCGTTCACACGGGTGCCGCGCACGCCGACGCAGGTGCCGATCGGATCGACCCGCTTGTCGTGCGACAGCACGGCAATCTTGGCGCGCGAGCCGGGGTCGCGGGCGCAGGACTTGATCTCCAGCAGACCCTGTTCGATCTCGGGCACTTCCTGGCGGAACAGCTCGATCATGAACTCGGGGGCCGAGCGCGACAGGATGATGGGCGCGCCGCGCAAGGTCAGGTCCACTTCCATGATCATGGCGCGCACCCGATCGCCCGAGCGCAGGTTTTCTTTGGGGATCATCTCGCTGCGGCGCAGGCGGCCTTCGACGCGCCCGCTCTCGACGATGATGTCGCCCTTGTCCATGCGCTTGACGGTGCCGACAAAAATCTTGTCGCCACGCGACATGAAGTCGTTGAGCAGCATTTCGCGCTCGGCATCGCGGATTTTTTGCAGAATGACCTGCTTGGCCGCCATGGCGCCAATGCGACCGATGGGCACCGACTCGACCGGCTCCTCGATGTAGTCGTCGACCTCGATGTCGGGGATCTGCTCCTTGGCCTCGAACAGCAGGATTTCCGCATCGGGCAGCTGCAGGCCCGCCTCGTCGGGCACGACGTGCCAGCGGCGAAAGGTCTCGTAGTCGCCGCTGTCGCGGTCCACCGAAACACGGATGTCGACTTCGGCGCCGGCATAAATCTTCTTGGTGGCTTGCGCCAGGGCCGCTTCGACCGCGCCAAACACCACATCGCGCTCGACGTTCTTCTCGCGCGAGATGGCATCCACCAGCATCAACATTTCGCGATTCATGTCACGAATCTCCTGTCTTGAACTTAAATCTCGCCACCGGCAGCGGTGGCCCTGGCCTTGCGGCCCTTGAAATCAACAATCGGTGCCAGACGCGCTTCGCGCAATTCGTCCAGCGTAAAACCCAAGGCCTGCAGCGGCGCAGGCACCCTCTTCCTGCTGACCTTTTGCCCGGGCTTGACCGCCGGCTCGTCGCGCCAGACGATTTGCCAGCCCGCCGGGGCCCGCTCCAGCGTGCCGCGAAACTTTTTCCGGTTCGCATGGACCGCGTTGGCGGCCGCAGCGCCCACGTCCTTGCCGATGGGTGCCTTCAGGGTGATATCAACCACCTCGCCGGCAAACCGCTCAAAATCCTGCTCACGCTTCAAGGGACGGTCGATACCGGGCGAGGACACCTCCAGTCGCCTGTATTCCACCGCATCGACTTCGAATGCAAAGTGCAACTGGCGCGTGACTTTCTCGCAGTCTTCGACGTTGATGAACTGCTGCTCCGCACCCGGCGTCCACGGGAAGTCAATCGTGATGCGCAGCAAACCCCCGGCGGAGCGCTCGATCTCCACCAGCTCGTAACCGAAACCGGTCACGGTTTGTTCAACGATTTCCTGTAACGCCACGTCGCCTCTGTTGCTTCCCTAAAACCATACCAAAAACAGTCGCCCAAAAAAAACGGGCGGTTGGTACCCGCCCGTTTGGTCGTGAGCCTTACATTGTAGCGCAAAACCAGTGCAAGTGCTTTGATTTGTAAGGGCCTCGCCCCGGCTCAGGTGGCTGCAGCGACCAAAATCCGGGTGTAGTCATGCTGCGGCGCAGCAAAAACCTGTTCGACCGTGCCGGATTCGACGATCTCACCGTCCTTCATGACGATCACCCGGTGCGCCATGGCGCGGATCACGTCCACGTCGTGGGTGATCAGCAGGTAGCTCAAGGCGTGCTCGCGCTGCAGGCGCTGCAGCAGCTGCAGCACCTGCTTCTGGATGGTCACGTCCAGTGCGCTGGTGGGCTCGTCGAGCACCAGCAACTGCGGCCCGATGATCAGGGCGCGCGCAATCGCCAGGCGCTGGCGCTGCCCGCCCGAAAACTCATGCGGATAGCGCTGCGGCAGGCCGGGAAACTGGTCTGCACTCATGCCGACTTCGGCCAGGGCCCGGGCCACGCGCAGCCGGCGCCCGTTCGCGTCCAGTTCGGGTGCATGCACGAGCAGGCCTTCGCCCACGATTTCCTCGACGGTCAAGCGCGGCGAGAGCGACGAAAACGGATCCTGAAACACCACCTGCACGGCCCGGCGCATGGCCTTGTTGCGCGCCGCATCGCGGCTCCAGGCGTGGCCCGCCGCCTGCAGCTGGCCCTGGTGCGGCAGCAGGCCCAGCGCTGCCAGCGCCAGCGTGGATTTGCCCGAGCCGGACTCCCCCACCACGCCCAGCGTTTGCCCCGCCGGAACGCTGAAATCAGCGCCCCTGACCGCCACGAATTCGCCCTTTTTGAACCAGCCTCGCAGCCCCGGCAGCGGCACGGGATAGCTGACCTGCAGACCAGACGCCCGCATGACGGGCGGGCGCGCCGGGTCCGGCGGCACCTCGGCCACATCGCGCGTGGGCCGGCTGTCGATCAGCTTGCGGGTGTAGGCATGGCGCGGGTTGGCAAAGACGTCGGCGACAGGGCCGTGCTCCACGATATGGCCGGCCTCCATCACCGCCACGCGGTCGGCAAATCGGCGCACCAGGTTCAGGTCGTGCGTGATCATCAGCACCGCCATGCCATATTCTTTTTGCAGCTCGGAGAGCAAATCCAGAATCTGGCCGCGCACGGTCACGTCGAGCGCGGTGGTGGGCTCGTCGGCCAGCAGCAATTTGGGCTTGCAGGCCAGCGCCATCGCGATCATGGCGCGCTGGCGCTGCCCGCCCGAGAGCTGGTGCGGATAAGCCCCCGCGCGGCGCTGCGGCTCGGCAATTCCGGTGGTAGCTAGCAACTTGATAGCTGCTTGCGAAGACTCCGTGCGGGCTATACCTTGTTTTAGCTCAAGAACCTCGATGATCTGATCGCCCACGGTGAACAGCGGGTTCAGCGCCGTCATGGGCTCCTGGAAGATCATGGCAATGTCCTGGCCGCGAATGCCGCGCAGCTGCCGCTCCGGAATGGACAGCAGATCCGTGGGGCCGGCCGGCCCGTCGAAAATTGCCTGTCCTTCGACGTGTGCGTCGTGCGCCAGCCGCAGCAGGCTCAGTGCGGACACGGTCTTGCCCGACCCCGATTCGCCCACGAGCGCCAGCTTCTCGCCCGGCCCGATGGAGAAATCAATGCCGCAGACCACCTCCTTGCCGCCAAAGGCCACGCGCAGGTTTTTCACCTCCAGCAAGGTCGTGGGCGGCGACGGGCCGCCCCTAGCCGCGAAGGCCCCCTCGGGGGGCAGCGAGGACACGCCAGTGCCGAGCGTGGGGGCGTTCATTTGTCGGCCTTTCGCGGATCCAGGGCATCGCGCAGGGCGTCGCCCATGAAGGTCAGCAGCAACAGGGTGACCACCAGCACGCTGAAGGTGGAGAGCGAAATCCACCAGGCGTCGATATTGTTCTTGCCCTGGGCCAGCAGTTCGCCCAGCGACGGCGTGCCGGCCGGCACGCCGAGCCCGAGAAAATCCAGCGAGGTCAGCGCCAGGATGGCCGCGCTCATGCGAAACGGCAGGAAGGTGACGACCGGCGTCATGCTGTTGGGGAGCACATGGCGCCGGATGATCTGCCAATTGGACAGGCCCAGCGCGCGCGCGGCGCGCACATAGTCGAGCTGGCGATTGCGCAGAAACTCGGCGCGCACGTAATCCGACAGGCCCATCCAGCCAAAGGCGCTCAGCAGAATCAGCAGCAGGGCCAGGCTGGGCTGGAAGATCGACGAGAAAATGATGAGCAGATACAGGTCGGGCATGGAGCTCCAGATCTCGATCAGTCGCTGCAGCGTCAAATCGGTCTTGCCCGCAAAAAACCCCTGGATGGCGCCCGTGAGCACGCCCAGCGCCGTGCCCGTGAACATCAAGGCCAGGCCAAACAGCGCGGAGACCCGAAAGCCGTAAATCAGCTGCGCCAGCAGATCGCGTCCACGCTCGTCCGTGCCCAGCCAGTTATCGGCAGAAGGCGCCGCGGGATTGGGCGCCTTGGCGTAGTAGTTCAGGGTTCTGGCGCCGTAACGGTTGGGCGCGAACAACACGAAGTTGCCCGGCTTGGCGAACTGCTGCCGGATGAACGGGTCCAGATAGTCGGTCGGGGTCGGGAAGTCGCCGCCAAAGGTAGTTTCGGGCAGCTGCTGGACGATCGGCGCATACCAGTGGCCGTTGTAGCGCGCCAGCAGCGGGCGGTCGTTGCTGACCAGTTCGGCGCACAGGCTGATCGCTAGCAGCACGCCAAACACGATGAGGCTCCAGAATCCCATGCGGTTGCGCTTGAAGCGCAGCCAGGCGCGCCGCCCCGGCGAAACTGGCAAAGCCGCTTCGGGGGTGTTAGTCGAACTTGACACGCGGATCCACCAGAACGTAGCAAAGGTCGCTGATCAGCTTTGTGACCAGGCCGATCAGCGTGAACAGGTACAGCGTTCCGAGCACCACCGGATAGTCGCGGCGGATCACGGACTCATACGAGAGCAGGCCCAGCCCGTCGAGCGAGAACAGGGTTTCGATCAGCAGCGAGCCCGTAAAGAACGCGCCAATGAAAGCGGCGGGGAAACCGGTGACCAGGGGAATCAGCGCGTTGCGCAGCACGTGCTTCCAGAGCACGCGGCGCTCGGACAGCCCCTTGGCGCGCGCCGTCAGCACGTACTGCTTGCGAATTTCCTCGAGGAACGTATTCTTGGTCAGCATGGTGATCACCGCAAAAGAACCCACCACGCTGGCCGTGATAGGCAGCGCGATATGCCAGAGGTAGTCCGTCACCTTGGCGCCCCAGCTCAGGGTGTCCCAGTTGCTCGAGGTCAGCCCGCGCAGTGGAAACCACTGCAGCTGGCCGCCAAAAATTACCAGCAGTGCCACGCCGAGCACAAAGCCCGGAATGGCGTAGCCCACCAGCACGACCAGGCTGGTCAGCGTATCAAACCGTGACCCCGCGCGCACCGCCTTGGCAATGCCCAGGGGCACCGAGATCAGATAGCTCAGGAAGAACGTCCACAGGCCGATGCTGATGGACACGGGCAATTTTTCCCTGATCAGTTGCCACACGTCCTTGTGCTGAAAAAAACTCTTCCCCAGGTCAAACCGCGCGAACTGGCCCAGCATGCGCACGAAGCGCTCGGGCACCGGCTTGTCAAAGCCGTAGAGCGCCTTGATCTCTTCGAGCCGCTGCTTTTCCACGCCCTGCGCACCGCGGTAGCCCATCGCATTGCCCGCGTCGCCGCCAAAGGCAGTGCGCCCCTTGGCCTCGACCAGGTACTGCTGCACCGGCCCGCCGGGCACGAACTGGATCACGGTGAAGGTGATCAGCAGCACGCCCAGCAAGGTGGGAATCATCAGCAGCAGGCGTTTGAGGATGTAGCTGAACATCAGGGTTTCGCCCACCAGGTGCTCATGGCCCAGGCTTCGGGCGTGAAGTATTTCGGCAGCCTGGACGGCTGCACGAATTTGCGCGAATCATAGGCGACGCGGTAGCTTGCCGAATACCATTGCGGCACGGAGTACCAGCCGTGGATCAGCACGCGATCGAGCGCCTTGCCGGCGGCGTCGGCGTCGCTGCGCCTCTGGGCCGTGACCATCTTTTCGAGCAGGGCGTCGACCACCGGACTCTGGAGGCCCCACAGGTTGTTGCTTTCCTCGATCTTGGCCGCCCTGGAGCCGAACAGATCGAACATCTCGTTGCCAGGCACGGTGATGCCGGCCATGCGGATGCCGGTCATGTCGAAGTCGAAGGTGCGAAGGCGCTGCTGGTAGATGGAGAAGTCCACCGCGCGGAAATTGAGTTGGATGCCCAGTTTTTCCAGGTTGCGCATCCACGGCGCAATGGTCCGGATGCCGCTCTCGTTGCTGTCCACGTAGTCGATGACAAAGGCCTCGCCCTGGGCGTTGCGCAGGGCGCCGTCGCGATAGTCCCAGCCGGCCTCGTGCAGCAACGCCTTGGCCTCGCGCAGGTTGCCGCGCAGGCTGCGCGGCGGGTCGGTGCTGGGCGGGTAGGCGACGGGGCCGAACACTGCCGGGGGCAGCTGGTTCTTGAAGGGCTCCAGCAGGGCCAGTTCATCCGCACCGGGCGTGCCCAGCGCCTCGTACTCGCTGCCGCCGAAATAGCCTTTGAGCCGGTTGTACAGGCCGTAGAAGAGCTGGCGGTTCATCCACTCGAAATCAAAGGCCAGGTTGATCGCCTTGCGCACCCGGATGTCCTGGAACTTCGGACGGCGCAGGTTGAACACATGCACCTGGAAGCCATGCGGCGAATTATCGGGCAGCAGGCGCTTGACGAGTTCGCCGCTGTCGAAGCGCTTGCCGGTGTAGGCGCGCACCCAGTCGCGCGAAATGAACTCCTGGATCAGGTCGAACTCGCCGGCCTTGAAGGCTTCCAGCTTGGCCGTGTTGTCGCGGTAGATCTTGACCGTGATGCGGTCGAAGTTGTACTGGCCGCGGCGCACATTCAGCTCGCGCGCCCAGTAGGTGGGGTCGCGCACATAGGTGATATCGCGCCCGAACACCACCGGGCCAATCTTGTAGGGGCCGCTGGCAATCGGCGGCTCGGTCGTGATCTGGTCGAACGGCTTGCCGGCGCCCCATTTGTGCGAGAACACGGGCAGACCGCCGACGGTCAGGGGCAGTTCGCGGTTGAAGCGCTTGAACTCGAAGCGGATGGTGCCCGCATCCAGGACTTGCGGCGATTTGACGTCGGCAAACAGCGAGCGGTACTGCGGCGCCGCGTACTTGCCGGTGAGGGAGTCGAAGGAATATTTCACATCGGCAGCCGTCACCGGATCTCCGTTGTTGAAGCGCGCTGACGGGTTGAGCTTGAACACTACCGACATGCGGTCGGGCGCGAGCTCGACGTCCTGCGCCAGCAGGCAGTAACCCACGCCGAACTCGCTGGGCGAGCCCGTCAGCAAGGTGTCGAACATCAAGGTATCGATGTAGGCCGGCGCGGAACCCCTGAGCGAGAACGGGTTGTATTTGTCGAACGTGGAGCTGCGCTGGTCCGAGACCAGCACCATTTCGCCGCCCTTGGGCGCGTCGGGGTTGACATCGTCGAAATAGGGGAAGCCGGCCCGGTACTGCACATCGCCCCAGATGGACAGGGCGTGGCTCGCCCACGAGGCCGTGGCGCTCAGCAGCATCAGACAAAACAGCAGACCTCGCATGCGACAATTCTGCACGAACAAGGAGTTACGCATCATGGGTTTTCTCAACGGCAAAAAACTGCTGATCACGGGCGTTCTGTCGAATCGCTCGATCGCCTACGGCGTCGCCAAGGCCTGCCATGCGCAGGGAGCCGAGCTGGCCTTCAGCTATGTGGGCGAGCGTTTCAAGGACCGCATCGCCGAATTCGCCGGCGACTTCGACTCGAAGCTGGTGTTCGACTGCGACGTCGGCGACGACGCGCAAATTGAAAAACTGTTCGCTGACCTGGCGCAAACCTGGCCCAAATTCGACGGCTTCGTCCATAGCATCGGGTTCGCGCCGCGCGAGGCCATTGCCGGCGACTTCCTCGAGGGACTGAATCGCGAATCCTTCAGGATCGCCCACGACATCAGCGCCTACAGCTTCCCCGCGATGGCCAAGGCAGCTCTGCCCTACCTCAACGACAAATCGGCCCTGCTGACCATGACCTACCTCGGCGCGCTGCGCGCCGTGCCCAACTACAACACCATGGGCCTGGCCAAGGCCTCTCTGGAAGCTTCGGTGCGCTACCTGGCCGAGTCGTTCGGCCCGCGCGGCATGCGCGTCAACGGCATCAGCGCCGGCCCGATCAAGACGCTGGCGGCCAGCGGCATCAAGGACTTCGGCAAGCTCCTTGGCATGGTGGCGTCGGCCTCGCCGCTGCGCCGCAACGTCACCATCGAGGACGTGGGCAATGTCGCGGCCTTCCTGCTCAGCGATCTGGCCAGCGGCGTCACCGCGGAGATCACCTATGTGGACGGTGGCTTCAGCCACACCGCGGGTATCTCGCGCGACAACGTGTGACACCGGGTTGACGATGAAATCGTACTGCAGCCCTTATCCAATATTGGCTGCCAGCTTCCATTTTGATAGCAACCGCCTGACGTAAGCATGCGCCGCAGACACCTGCTCGCGCTACTGGTATTGGGCGCCGCGGGCAGCCCATGGACCTGGGCCACCGCCGGGGCCAACTCGCCGTTGATGCTGGCCAACGTCTACCACCCCGGCGTGCCGCTGGCGGACTATTGGGTGAGCGAGAAGTACGACGGCGTGCGCGGTTACTGGGATGGCAAACAACTGCTGACGCGGGGCGGCGAGCGCGTCAATGCGCCGGCGTGGTTCACCGCCGGCTGGCCGGCCACCCCGCTCGACGGCGAGCTGTGGGCCGGGCGCGGGCAATTCACCAAGGCAGTCTCCACGGTGCGCCAGCAAATACCCATTGATGCCGCCTGGCGTGGCATGCGCTTCATGGTGTTCGACCTGCCCGCGCAGGGCGGCCCGTTCACCGAGCGCATCCCGGTGCTGAACCGGCTGCTCGCTACGATGGCGGTGCCCTGGGTCCAGCCGGTCGCGCAAAGCCGTGTCGCCACCCACCAGGCGTTGCAGGTCATGCTGATGAAAACGGTGAGGCTGGGTGGCGAAGGACTGATGCTGCACCGCGGCGCATCGCTGTACCGGGCGCAACGCAACGACGATCTGCTCAAGGTCAAAACCCATGAGGACGCCGAAGCCCGGGTCATCGCGCACATCCCCGGCAAGGGCAAATACGCAGGCCTGCTGGGCGCGCTGCTGGTGGAGGCGCCGGCAGCGGAAGGCCACCCCGTCCGGCGCTTCAAGCTCGGTACGGGGTTCAGCGACGAACAGCGCAGGAACCCGCCCACGCTGGGCAGCTGGGTGACTTACCGCTTCAGGGGGCTGAACGACAGCGGTCTTCCCCGCTTCGCCAGCTTCTTGCGCGTGCGCGAGGACATGCCGTCCTGAGACAGGTTGACGATTGCCGCCGGGTTATTCCTGCACGCAGTCGGCGAAGTAGTGCTTCTTGCCGTCGGCATCCTCTTCTTCGACCAGGCCGTGAATATCGGTCTCGAAGCCCGGACATTGCGCGTTGAATTCGCGTGAGAACTTCAGGTAGTCCACGATCTTCTTGTTGAAGACTTCGCCCGGGATCAACAGCGGGATGCCCGGCGGGTACGGCGTGACCAGGCCGACGGTGATGCGCCCTTCCAGCTGGTCGATCTCCACGCGTTCGGTCTTGCGCAGCGCGATGTGGGCATAGGCGTCGCTGGGCTTCATCGCGGGGGTCAGGTCGCTCAGATACATGTCGGTGGTGAGCCGCGCAATGTCGTACCTGGCGTACAGCGCGTGCAAATGCTGGCACAGGTTGGCCAGGCCCATTTTTTCGTATTTCGGGTACTTCTGGCAGAACTCCGGCAGGATGCGCCACATCGGCTGGTTCTTGTCGTAGTCGTCCTTGAACTGCTGCAGCGCGGTCAGCATGCTGTTCCAGCGGCCCTTGGTGATGCCGATGGTGAACATGATGAAAAAGCTGTAGAGCCCGGTCTTCTCGACCACCACACCATGCTCGGCGAGGAACTTGGTCACGACGCTGGCCGGAATGCCGGTCTTGGCAAACTTGCCGTTCAGGTCCATCCCCGGCGTGACGATGGTGGACTTGATCGGGTCCAGCATGTTGAAGCCCGTGGCCATCTTGCCAAAGCCGTGCCAGTTGACGCCGGCCTTGGCCTTCTTCGACTCGCCCTTGATGATCCAGTCGTCGGCGCGGCCGATGCCTTCTTCCACCAGCTTGTCGGGCCCCCAGACCTTGAACCACCAGTCGCCGCCGTACTCTTCGGCAATCTTGCGCATGGCGCGGCGAAAGTCCAGTGCCTCGGCAATGCTCTCCTCCACCAGCGCCGTGCCGCCGGGGGGCTCCATCATGGCGGCGGCCACGTCGCAGCTGGCAATGATGCTGTACTGCGGCGAGGTCGAGGTGTGCATCAGATACGCCTCGTTGAACAGATGCCGGTCCAGCTTGACGTTCTGCGAGTCCTGCACCAGCACCTGGCTGGCCTGGCTGATGCCCGCCAGCAGCTTGTGGATCGACTGGGTCGCGTACACCACCGAGTTCTTCGGCCGCGCCCGCTTCTTTCCCATGGCGTGGTAGGTGCCGTAGAACGGGTGAAACGCTGCGTGCGGCAGCCAGGCCTCGTCGAAGTGCAGGTTCTCCACGTAGCCGTCGAGCATTTTCTTGATGGTCTCGGTGTTGTAGAGCACGCCGTCGTAGGTCGACTGCGTCAGGGCCAGCACGCGTGGCTTGACCTTGCTCGCATCGACGCCTTTGAGCAACGGATTGGCGCGGATCTTGGCGCGGATCGAGGCCGGCTCGAACTCGCTTTGCGGAATCGGGCCGATGATGCCGAAGTGGTTGCGCGTGGGCTTCATGAACACGGGGATCGCGCCCGTCATGATGATGGCGTGCAGGATGGACTTGTGGCAGTTGCGGTCCACCACCACCACGTCGCCGGGCGCCACGGTGTGGTGCCACACCATCTTGTTCGAGGTGCTGGTGCCGTTGGTGACGAAGAAGCAGTGGTCGGCGTTGAAGATGCGCGCGGCGTTGCGCTCGCTCTCGCCAATCGCGCCGTCGTGGTCCAGCAACTGGCCCAATTCCTCGACTGCGTTGCAGACGTCGGCGCGCAGCATGTTCTCGCCATAAAACTGGTGGTACATCTGCCCCACCGGACTCTTCAGGAAGGCCACGCCCCCCGAGTGGCCCGGGCAATGCCAGGAGTAGGAGCCGTCCTCGGCGTAGTCGAGCAGCGCCTTGAAGAACGGCGGCTGCACGCCCTCCAGGTAGCTCTTGGCCTCGCGGATGATGTGGCGCGCCACGAACTCGGGCGTGTCCTCGAACATGTGGATGAAGCCGTGCAGTTCGCGCAGGATGTCGTTGGGAATGTGGCGCGAGGTCTTCGTCTCGCCGTACACATAAATCGGCACGTCGAGATTCTTGCGCCGCACTTCCTCGATGAACGAGCGCAGGTTCAGCACCGCCGGGTCCAGGTCCGGACCGGGCGTGAACTCCTCGTCGTCAATCGACAAAATGAACGCACTGGCGCGGCTTTGCTGCTGGGCAAACTGGCTCAGGTCGCCGTAGCCGGTCACGCCCAGCACGTCGAAGCCCTCGCTCTCGATGGCTTGCGCCAGGGCGCGAATGCCCAGACCCGAGGTGTTCTCGGAGCGGAAGTCTTCATCGATGATGACAATGGGAAAGCGAAATTTCATGCAGGCCTCGGTGCCGGTGAATGGGGAACAGAAAAAAACCAGCCAGCGCGAAGTGTAAGGAATTAAAGTGCCCGCGCTCTTGCGAAGCAGCCTTTGGCCTCAAAATGTGGCTCAGGCAACACAATGGAGAAGCAGGAAACATGGCTGAATCAACCATCTGGTGGCTGCTCGCGGGCGTTGCGATCGTCGTCGAGCTGACGACGGGCACCTTTTACCTGCTGATGCTCGCCATCGGGCTGGCCGCGGCCGCTGTGGCGGCGCAACTGGGCGCCAGCACTATCACGCAACTGCTGGTGGCCGCCGTGGTCGGCGGCGGCGCCGTCGTAGCCTGGTATTTCATTCGGGGCCGACACCCCGCCGCCGCATCCGCCAGCACCAACCGCGATGTCAATCTGGACATTGGCGAAACAGTCAACGTCGAATCCTGGAATCCCGACGGCACGGCCACGGTGAAATACCGCGGCGCCAACTGGACCGTCGTGCACCGCCCCGGCAATCCGCCCTCCAGCGGACTACACCGCGTGGCCGAAGTGATTGGCAGCCGCCTGCTGGTCGACAAAATCTGAGTCTCTGTGGAACAGGGCGTGCCGCGTCGCGGCAGGCCCTGCTCTGAGCGGATCCATCATCCATCAACGAACAATCAACTCATCAAGGGGAAAAATATGGAAATCGCCATCGTCATCTTTGTCATCGCCGTCATCTTCATCACGCGCTCGATCAAGGTCGTGCCGCAACAGCATGCCTGGGTGATCGAGCGCCTGGGCAAGTACCACGGCACGCTCACGCCAGGACTGAATTTCCTGGTGCCTTTTGTCGACCGGGTGGCCTACAAGCATGTGCTGAAGGAAATTCCGCTGGATATTGCCAGCCAGGTCTGCATCACGCGCGACAACACGCAGTTGCAGGTGGACGGCATCCTGTACTTTCAGGTGACCGACGCCATGCGCGCCAGCTACGGCTCATCCAACTACATCCTGGCCATCTCGCAGCTGGCGCAAACCTCGCTGCGCTCCGTGATCGGCAAGCTTGAACTGGACAAGACCTTCGAAGAGCGTGACATCATCAACGCCCAGGTGGTGCAGGCGATCGACGAAGCCGCGCTGAACTGGGGCGTGAAGGTGCTGCGCTATGAAATCAAGGATCTGACACCGCCGAAAGAAATTCTGCATGCGATGCAGCAGCAAATCACCGCGGAGCGTGAAAAGCGCGCCCTGATTGCCGCCTCCGAGGGCCGCCGGCAGGAGCAGATCAATATTGCCACCGGCGAACGCGAGGCCTTCATCGCGCGCTCGGAGGGTGAGAAACAGGCCGCCATCAACAACGCGCAAGGCGAAGCCGGTGCCATCACGGCCGTGGCCGAAGCCACGGCCAGGGCCATCGAGGTGGTGGCGAACGCCATCCGCCAGCCCGGTGGCGAGCAGGCCGTGCAGCTGAAGGTGGCGGAACGCGCGGTGGACGCCTACAGCAAGGTAGCGGCAGAGTCCAGCACCACCTTGATCGTTCCCAGCAATATGACCGAGGTTTCGGCACTGATCACCTCGGCCATGAAAATGATCCAGATGCAGAAGGCGCAATAGGCCGCAGGCAACGCGGCCGTTACCCAAAGAAAGCCTCACCGCGCTGATACAATCACGCCCACTGGAGCGGTGGATGAGCGGTTTAAGTCGCACGCCTGGAAAGCGTGTGAGGGGTAAAACCCTCCGCGGGTTCGAATCCCGCCTGCTCCGCCAGCAACAAAAAAGCCACCTCGCGGTGGCTTTTTTTCTTGGGGTCGCTTGAACGGTCAGTTCAAAGCCACTTTCTTGCCATCTTTGTAAACGGACAGCGTGATGGCGGGGTTCTTCAGCTCTCCATTGGGTTCAAACTGGATCGTGGTGGTCACGCCCTTGAAGTTGGTTTTCAGAATCTGCGGCAGGTAGACCTTGGGGTCCGTCGAGTTGGCACGCTTCATGGCGTCGGCCAGCACGAACGTGGCATCGTAGGTGTACGGGCTGTAGATCTGGAATTGGCCGGGGTACTTGGCGTCGTAGCGCTTCTTCCAGGCCTCACCACCAGGCATCTTGGCAATTGATGCACCGCCCTCGGCGCAGACGACGCCGTCCAGACTCTTCGCGCCCGCGGCAATCTTGATGATTTCCGTGGTGCAGATGCCGTCGCCGCCGAAGTACTTGACGTTGGACATGCCCAACTGATCCATTTGGCGCAGCATGGCGCCGGCTTGGGCGTCCATGCCACCGTAGAAGATGGCATCAGGCGCCTTGGACTTGATGGAGGTCAGGATGGCCATGAAGTCGGTGGCTTTATCGGTCGTGTACTGCTCGTCCACCACCTGCATGCCCTTGGCTAGAGCCGTTTTCTTGAACACATCGGCAACACCCTGGCCATAGGCCGTGCGGTCGTCGATGATCGCCACTTTCTTCAGCTTGAGCGTATCGGCGGCGTAGAACGCCAGGCCGGCACCCAGGGCATTGTCATTGGCGATGATGCGGAACGAGGTCTTGTATCCCGGCTTCATCAAGCTGGGGTTGGTTGCCGCACCGGTGATCATCGGAATGCCGCAGTCGCTGTAGATTTTGGACGCGGGAATGGTCGTGCCCGAGTTCAGGTGACCCACCACGCCGGCGACCTTGCTGTCGCACAGCTTTTGTGCCACGGCGGTACCCTGCTTGGGATCGGCAGCGTCGTCTTCGACCTGGGCTTCGAACTTGATCTTCTTGCCGCCGATCACCAGGTTTTCCTTGTTCAGGTCTTCCACCGCCATCAGCACGCCGTTCGCATTGTCCTTGCCGTAGTGGGCTTGGGGGCCGGACATCGGCGCGACAGAGCCGATTTTCACGACTTGCACATCCTGCGCGAAGCTCAGGCCCGCCATCGCTGCAACGGCAGCGGCTACGGTCAATTTCAGTTTCATTTGCATAAAAGACTCCAAGTTGAAAAAAGTTGAGATGAGAATTTATAACTCAACGGCCGCGAACATATCGCAATTTTGGTGCCCGCAACAGAGGGAACACGCTAGGTCCATGGTCATGACGGGTTTACCCTGTGCCTGCCGTTTTGTCGCCGCAACATCGATTGCACACTGTCACAATCCGGCCGGGGGTTGCCAATGGCCAACTCCTCGGCGATCGCCTCGGACACCGATTGCCGCAGCACCTCTTCGATCTCTTCGCGAAGGAGCGGCTCCAGGGACTTGGTGTGCTGCTGCACCACCGCGGCGATGGCCTCGAGCAATCGCTGTTGGACCAACACGTCCACACGCAGCATGACCCGGTGAACCATCTGCTCCTGCATGGAACTGAACAATTCGGGTTCGGCCGCCTCATCTAAAAGCGCCATGGCGTCCCCAGCCCACTGTGGCGCTGGCTGCTCCGCCGGGGTCACGATCTCGGTCAGCGTCGGGACGTAGCGCGGCGGGGTTCGGGCGGCGCCGGACATCAGCTGCTGCTCCTGGCTGCAAGGTCGTGACGGGTGATGGCATAGCCGCGGTCGGCGTAGTGCTTCCAGCGGCTGCGGGCCTGCAGGCGATCATCGTCCTGCAGGCCAACGATTTCGATCAACCGCTCGAAGCGCTCGAACCCGTCCGGCACCTGTTCTCCCAAGTTGACCAGAACCTGCTGATGCGGCGCGGCAGGTACCGCGTCCGTCAGCATCACGGGCGATGCCGCCAGCACCGCTGCGTTGGCTGAAGCCCGGCAATGCGGCACGAATTCAAGGGGCGCAAAAGTCCACAGCGCCACATCCAGCATCTGCAGATCGTTGGCCCCGGCCGTCACCACGACCTTGGCCCCGCTGCTCACCGCCTTGCGCAAAAGCCGGCAGGCATAGGCCACCTTATCGGGTGTGTTGAAGTGGAAGGCAACTTCGGTCATCGGCCGGTCAATCCGATTTCGCTACTTTTTTAGGAGCTGATCGGGCAGATTTGACGGGGGCCACGGCCTCTTTTACTGCTTGATCCAGCAGGTAGGCCAGCAGCAGACCCACGGGCCGGGCCGTCGCGCCCTTGACGGCCCCGCCCTTCCAGGCGGTACCGGCGATATCCAGATGCGCCCAGGCAAACTTGCCGGAGAAACGCTGCAGGAATTTGGCCGCTGTGATGGCGCCACCGGCGCGCCCGGCCACGTTGGCGACGTCGGCAAAGTTGGTTTTCAGGCCCTCCGCGTACTCGTCGTCCAGCGGCAAGCGCCAGCACGGGTCGAGGGCGTTCTCGCCGGCGGCCAGCAGCGCGGCCGCCAGCGCCTCGTCGGACGAAAACAGGCCGCTGCGTACATTGCCCAGCGCCACAATGCAGGCTCCCGTCAGCGTGGCAATATCGATGACGGCCCTGGGTTTGAAGCGTTCGGCGTAGGTTAGCGCATCGCACAGCACCAGGCGCCCTTCGGCGTCGGTGTTCAGCACTTCGATGGTCTGCCCGCTCATGCTGGTGACCACATCGCCCGGTTTCACGGCGCGGCCATCGGGCATGTTCTCGCACGAGGCAATCAGGCCCACCACGTTGAGGGCGGGCTTGAGTTCGGCCAGGGCGCGAAACACGCCCAGCACGCTGGCCGCGCCACACATGTCGAACTTCATCTCGTCCATCTCGGACGCCTGCTTGATCGAGATGCCACCGGTGTCGAAGGAAATGCCCTTGCCCACCAGCACCACCGGCGCCTGCGCTTTGGCCGCACCTTCGTACTTGAGGACGATGAAGCGCAGCGGCTCCTCCGACCCCTTGGCCACGGCGATAAACGCCCCCATGCCGAGCTTGGCGACCTCCTTGGGACCCAGCACCTCGCATTTGACTTTGGGCAGCTTGCCCAGGGCTTTGGCGGCATCCGCCAGCAGGGTCGGCGTGGCATGGTTGGCCGGCCGGTTGCCCCATTCCTTGGTCAGTTCGACCCCCACCACCACAGCTACTGCCTGCTCGAATGCAGTCTTCACGGCCGCAGCATCCGGCACGCCCAGCATCACACGCGTCACTTTCCGCCCTTCGGCACTGGGTTTGGTGCTGGTGTACACGTAGCTGGCGTCGGCCGCCGCCAGCACCGCGGCGCGCACAGCAGCGCCCGATACTTCGGCAGTGGCGCCGACAAAGCAGATACTCACGCGCCGGGCCGGCCCTGACTTGATGGCACCGACGGCGGCCTGGACCGCCAGCCGAACCTGCCGGGCCGAGCCGTCTCCCGCCCCCGCCAGCACCGCCCGTGGCGCGGCGACTGCAGGGCAGCGATAGAGCTGCAGCAATTTGCCGGGCTTTGTTTCCAGATCGCCAGTCTTGAGGGCTTCGCCCACCAGTTTGCCCAGGGCGTCCTTACCGGGCGTGAATGTTTGCGTGACCAGAACAATCAAGGCATCGCATTTTTCCAGGGTCGCCCCTGTCAGATCGAGAGTTTTAAGTTCAAAGTTCATAATTGCGCTTTTCGTTGAAACCGATGTTATTCCATTCCTCGATTCGCAAAGAGCTGGCGCGCAGTTTTGGCGCGACGCTGGTGGTGCTGTCCACCGTTGTCGTGACCATGATGCTGATTCGTACGCTGGGCCAGGCCTCGCGCGGAAGCGTCAACCCTGCAGACGTTCTGATGGTCATGGGCTACACCGTGCTGGGGCATCTGACCACCATCCTGACGCTGAGTCTGTTCATCGCCATCGTGAGCACGCTGTCGCGCATGTACCGCGACAGCGAAATGGCAATCTGGTTCGCCAGCGGGCGCGGGCTGGCGTCGTTTTTGTCGCCATTGCTTCGTTTTGCATTGCCGATCTTGATTGTCATTGCGCTGCTTGCCGTGTTTGTCTGGCCCTGGGCCAACCAGCAAATCCAGGACATGCGCGACCACTATGAAACGCGCGGTGACCTCGACCGCGTGGTGCCGGGGCAATTTCAGGAGTCTGCGGGCGGCCGGCGGGTGTTCTTCGTGGACAAGAACACGGGTGCCGGCAAGGCTGGCAGCAACATCTTCATATCCGACACCGAAAACAACAAGCAGACCGTGACATCGGCGCGCAGCGGGCGGATTGACAACATTGGCAATGACCGTTTCCTGATCCTTGAACACGGCCAGCGTCTGGAGAGCGAGACCACCAAGCCCGACATCACGCTGAGCGAGTTCGAGGAGTACGGCATTCGCATTGGCGAGAAAGTTTTGGGGGTGCAGGAAGCAGCGCCGCCCAAGACCCTGTCCACCGCCACGCTCATGCGCAAGCCCACCCCCGACTATCTGGGGGAGCTCTCCTTTCGCTTCGGGCTGGCCCTGGCCGCCGTCAATTTTGTGCTCATCGGGCTGGGCGTCTCCAGCGTGAATCCGCGCATGGGCCGCAATGGCAACCTGGCTTTTGCCTTTTTCGCCTTTGTCGCGTACTACAACCTGCTCAACCTGGGGCAAAGCTGGATTGGTGACGGCAAAACAACCTTCGGCGGCATGATGCTGGCCGCGCATGGCGGCACCTTTGTGCTCGCCTGGCTGTGGCTGCTCAAGCGCCACAACAACTGGACCCTGCGCGCCGCATTGCGCCGCCGCGAGCGCCGGGGCACGAAGCCGGTGGGGAGCACGACGTGAGAACGGTGCGGCGCATGGTCCACGCCGACGTGCTGGCCTCGGTCACGTTTGTCACGCTGGGGTTTCTGGCCCTGTTTTTCTTTTTTGACTTTGTCGACGAGTTGCGCTCGGTGAATCAGGGTGTGGCCGGTGGCTACCCCTTGAAATACGCGCTGGTCGTGGTGCTGCTGGAGTCTCCCAGCCGCCTGTACGACCTGCTGCCGATCACCGTGCTCATCGGCACGATCTTTGTCATGGCCCGCATGGCCCAAAGCTCCGAGTTCACGATCCTGCGCACCAGCGGCCTGGGTCCGTGGCGCGCGCTGGAAATCCTGGTGGGACTGGGGCTGATGTTCGTGCTGTTCACGTTTGCCGTGGGCGACTATGTGGCCCCGGCAGCCGACCGCGCGGGCCAGCTGCTGCGCTCGCGCTACCTTGGGCAAATCACCGTCGGGCAAACGGGGGCCTGGCTGAAAGAAAAGCAGGGCAACGACTCCTATTCGGTCAACGTGCGCTCGCTGCTGCCCGACGGCAGCATGCGCGGCGTGCGGGTAGTGGAATTCGATGCCCAGGGCCGCCTCCTGTCAGTCGTGCAGGCGGCGCAAGGCGGTTTTGCCAAAGATGGCACCTGGCTGCTGACAGATGTGTCCAGGACAGATTTCAATACCCAGCTGGATGCGGGAACGTCGGCAAAACCGGACAGCGTGACCCGCAGTGTTGCACCCTCCCTGCGCTGGCCCAGCACCATCACGTCCGAGATGGTGTCGGTGGCGTTGCTGCAGCCCGAGCGCATGCGCACCGTGGACCTGTTCCAGTACATGCGCCACCTTGAGGCCAATGGGCAGTCGTCGCAGCGCTACGAGATCGAGTTCTGGAAAAAAGTGTTCTACCCCCTGAGTTGCCTGGTCATGGTCGTGCTGGCCCTGCCCTTCGCCTACCTGCACTTTCGGGCCGGCGGCATCTCGACCTACGTTTTCATCGGCGTCATGACCGGCATCAGCTTTTTCCTGCTGAACAACCTGTTTGGCCACTTCGGCAACCTGCAGAACTGGCGGCCCTGGCTTGCCGCCGCGGCACCGGGACTGATCTACTCGGTATTGTCGCTGGGGGCCTTCGGCTGGCTGGTGCTGCGAAGGTAGTCATGGTCACCGTCAGAGGCATCGTGCTGCTTGCGCATGGGTCGCGCGATCCGCTGTGGCGCCAGCCCATCGAGCGCGTGGCGGCGCACATGCGCGAGCACGATGCGCAGGTGCTGGTGGCGTGCGCCTATCTGGAGCTGACCGAGCCCGACCTGGCCGCCGCCACGGCGCAACTATTGGAGCGAGGTGCCGGCTCGATCCGCGTGGTGCCGATGTTTCTGGGGATCGGCCAGCACGTGCGGGACGACCTGCCGCGCCTGGTCGCGGAACTCAAAGTCCGGTATCCGCAGATTCGGCTGACGTTGCAGCCCGCCATCGGCGAGGACGCCCGGATGATTGAATTGATGGCCCAAATCGCACTTTCCTGATGATTTGATAGATCTTTGCGGCATAATAAATTTCATTGTTAGTTGAAATTCGTTATGAATCTACATCAATTCCGCTTCGTCCAGGAGGCCGCGCGGCGCAACCTGAACCTGACCGAAGCGGCCAAGGCCCTTCATACCTCGCAGCCCGGCGTGTCCAAGGCCATCATCGAGCTGGAGGAAGAACTTGGCATTGAGATCTTTGCGCGCCATGGCAAGCGCCTGAAACGCATCACCGAGCCGGGCCAGCATGTACTCAGGAGCATCGAGGTCATCATGCGCGAGGTGGGCAACCTCAAGCGCATCGGCGAGCAGTTCAGCGCCGAAGACAGCGGCACGCTCAGCATTGCCACCACCCACACGCAGGCCCGCTATGTGCTGCCGGTGCCGGTGGCCAAGCTGCGCGAGGTCTATCCCAAGGTCAACATCAGCCTGCACCAGGGCACACCCGCCGAGGTGGCCAGGATGCTGATCGATGAAGTGGCCGAGATCGGCGTCGCCACCGAGTCGCTGGCGGACTACCCCGACCTGATCACCCTGCCCTGCTACGAATGGCAGCACGTCGTGGTCCTGCCCGCCGGCCATGCACTGGCCAAGAAGGAGCGCCTGACGCTCGAGGACATCGCGCAAGAGCCCCTGATCACCTACCACCCGTCATTCACCGGGCGCACCCGTATCGATCACGCTTTTGCCCAGCGTAAATTGCAGCCACGCATTGCGCTCGAGGCGATCGACTCCGACGTGATCAAGACCTATGTGCGGCTCGGTCTGGGCATCGGCATCGTGGCTGAAATGGCGGTGCGCGACGTCTCCAGCAGCGGCACCGATGCCGACCTGGTGGTGCGCCCCGTCGGGCAGCTGTTTGGGCAGAATGTGGCGCGCGTCGCCTTCAAGCGCAGCGCCTATCTGCGCGATTTCGTTTTCAAGTTTGCCGAGTTGCTGAGCGACCGCCTCGATCGCAACCTCATTGCCAGGGCCATGACCGGCCATGTGAATGATTATGAGCTTTAACTCCCCCCGAAGCGGCCTGCGGCCGCCTCCCCCTCAAGGGGGCGCTGCCAGCAGCCCGGCAAAGCCGGTTCTGCGATAGCCCTGTCAACAACCCCGCCCTCTTTCATTGCCTGCTGCATCTACCCATGATCACGACCGTACGCACTCCGCTCGTTCAGACCAAATTGCCCGCCGTCGGCACCACCATCTTCACCGTCATGTCGGGCCTGGCCGCGGCTAGAGGCGCGGTCAACCTCGGGCAGGGTTTTCCGGATTTCGATTGCGATCCCAGGCTGGTGCATGCCGTCACCGATGCCATGACGCGCGGCCTGAATCAGTACCCGCCGATGCCGGGCGTGCCGGTGTTGCGCGAGGCAGTCGCGGCAAAAATCAGGACCCTGCATGGCCCCCACAACGGCCGTGACTACGATGCGGCCAGCGAGATCACCGTCACGGCCGGCGCCACGCAGGCCATCATCACCGCCATCCTGGCCGTGGTGCATCCCGGCGACGAAGTCATCGTGCTGGAGCCCTGCTACGACAGCTACGTGCCCAACATCGAGCTGGCCGGTGGCACCGTAGTACGCGTGCCCCTGACGCCCGGCACGCTGCGCCCCGACTTTGACAAGATCGCCGCCGCCATCAACACCAAAACCCGCGCCATCCTGATCAATTCGCCGCACAATCCAAGCGCGACCGTCTGGACGCGGGACGACATGCTCAAGTTGCAGGAGATCCTGGCGCCAACCGACGTGCTCCTGATCAGCGACGAGGTGTACGAGCACATGGTGTACGCGCCGGCCGAACATCACAGCGTGGCGCGCTTTCCCGGCCTGGCGGCACGCGCCTTCATCATCTCCAGCTTCGGCAAGACCTACCACGTCACAGGATGGAAGGTGGGCACCGTGGCGGCGCCCGCGCCACTCACCGCCGAGTTCCGCAAGGTGCACCAGTTCACCGTGTTCACCGTCAACACGCCGGTGCAATACGGGCTGGCGGCCTACATGGCCGATCCCAAGCCTTACCTGGAGCTACCCGCCTTCTACCAGCGCAAACGCGACCTGTTCCGCGAAGGCTTGGCACGCACCAGGTTCAAGCTGCTGCCCAGCGAGGGCAGCTACTTCCAGTGCGTCGATATCTCGGCCGTGAGCGACCTGAATGAGGCCGAATTCTGCAAGTGGCTCACCACCGAGATCGGCGTGGCGGCCATTCCGCTGTCCGCCTTCTACGGCAACGGGTTCGATCAGCGCGTGGTGCGCTTTTGCTTTGCCAAGAAGGACGAGACGCTGAATCTGGCTCTGGAGCGGCTGGCGAAACTGTAGGCGCCGCCTGACGGCGGAACGCGCTCCCGTCCTGCTTGATTTCATTGCGGTGCGGGCAAGAATGAATGCACATAACAAAGGGTGCTTTCATGTCTCTGTCTCTCATCGTCCTGATTATTCTCGTTCTTATTCTGGTGGGCGCCCTGCCGACCTGGGGCCACAGCCGGAATTGGGGCTACGGCCCGAGCGGCGGTATTGGCCTCGTCGTGCTCGTGATCGTGGTGCTGCTGCTGATGGGACGCATCTAGTCAGCTGTTGAGCTGAATCCACAGCTTGTCCAGCCGCTTGATACTCACCGGCTGCGGCGTGCGCAGTTCCTGGGCAAAGAAGCTCACGCGCAGCTCTTCCAGCAGCCAGCGAAACTCCTGCATGCGGGCGTCGATCACGCCTTTGCGCTCGGCCACCAGGCGCCAGTAGCGCTGCTCCTGCGGCCGCAGTTCAGCCAGACGGGCCGCATCGCGGGCCGGGTCGGCGCGCCACTTCTCCAGCCGCAGCGTGATGGCCTTGAGGTAGCGCGCAAAGTGCTGCAGCTGCCCGTAGGGCGTGACGGCCAGGAAGCGTTTGGGCATCAGTCGCTGCAACTGCTGCGCGGCGTCCAGCGCGGCCTCGGTGGCGTTTTTTGTGTCCTTGATTTTGCGCTGCGCCACCGCGAATTCGGCCAGGATGCCGCCGGCAAGCCGTGCCACCTCATTGGCAATCAGCGTCAGGCGCCCGCGCCCGTCCTCCACCCGCTTGGTGAACTCGGCCTCATGGGTCGGCAGCGGCTCCAGCAGGAAGGCGCGGTCCAGCGCCACCTCGATGATTTGCTGGCGCAGCTCTTCCAGTGTGCCGCCGCCCGAGTTCTCTAGCGTGCGGCCCACCAGCATGAACTGCGTCGCCATCTTTTGCAGGTCGGGCAGATTCTTTTCGAGGTATTTGAGCGCGTCGCGGATCTGCAGCGAGAACAGCCGCCGCAAGCCGGCGCAGTGTTTGGCGGCGGCCACATCAGGTTCGTCAAACACCTCGATCGTGACCGCATCGCCCAGGTCGATCAGCGCCGGAAAGCCGACCAGCGTTTGCGATCCCTTGCGGATTTCCATCAGCTCGGGTAACTCGCCAAAACTCCACTGGGTGTAGCGCTTCACTGTCTTGGATGCTATATTTTCTGGAGCAGGCCGTCCTTTACTCGTATGGGCTACAGGCCTATTTGATGCTGAATCAGTGGGCGAGTTGCCATTTTTCTCAGCGCCGAATGCCACCGGCGCAATCCGGCTTCTGAGGCCGGCCAGCGCCTGGAACGCGCCGCGCGCCTGCGACCCCAACTCGCCCTTGAGCGCCCCCAGGTTACGCCCGGTGCCCAGCTGCCGGCCATGCTCGTCCAGCACACGAAAGTTCATGAACAAATGGGGCGGCAGCATGTCGAGCTTCATGTCGGCGCGCTTGATGTCCAGTGACGTCGCATCGCGCACCAGCCTCTGCACCGCGTCCACCAGCGAGCCTGCGCCGAACACCTGCGGCTGGTTCAACGCCTCGGCCATGCGCGTCGCGGTCTCGGGCAGCGGGACCAGGCGCGAGCGCGCTCGCTGGTGCAGCGTCTTGATCAGCGCCTGCACCTTGTCCCGCAGCATGCCGGGCACCAGCCACTCGCAGCGCTCCTCGTTCACCTGGTTCAGCGCGAACAGCGGCACGTCCACGGTCACGCCGTCCCGGGCATCGCCGGGCTCGTGCAGGTAGGTCGCCATGCAATCCACGCCGCCGAGGCGCAAGGTCTTGGGAAAAGCCTGCGTGGTGATGCCGGCGGCCTCGTGGCGCATCAGCTCCTCGCGGGTCAGCAGCAACAGTTGGGGCTGCCGCCGGGCTTCGTCCTTGTACCAGCTCTCGCAGCCGGCGCCGCTGCAGATATCGGCCGGCAGTTGCTGGTCGTAAAAGGCGTAGATCAGCTCTTCGTCCACCAGCACGTCCTGGCGGCGCGCCTTGTGTTCGAGGTCCTGCACTTGGCTGATCAGCTTGAGGTTGGCCGCGAGGAACGGCAGCCCGGTGTCCCAGTTGCCCGCCACCAGCGCTTCGCGAATGAAGATCTCGCGCGCCGCTACCGGGTCGACCCGGCCAAAGTTGACGCGCCGCCCGTTGTACACCGCCAGCCCATAGAGCGTGGCGCGCTCCAGCGCCGTGACCTGCGCGGCCTTCTTTTCCCAGTGCGGGTCGAGCATCTGCTTCTTGAGCAGATGGCCTGCCACCTGCTCGATCCACAGCGGCTCGATGTTGGCAATGCCGCGGCCAAACAGGCGCGTGGTTTCCACCAGTTCGGCCACCACGATCCAGCGGCCCGGTTTCTTGCCCATGTGCGCGCCGGGGTGGCGGTAGAACTTGATGCCGCGCGCGCCCAGGTACACCTCTTCGTCCTCGAGCTTGCAGCCGACGTTGCCGAGCAGACCGGCCAGCGTAGACAAATGCAGCTGCTCGTAGCTGGCGGGCTGCGTGTTGAGTTGCCACTTGTGCTCGGCCACGACGGTGTGCAGCTGGCTGTAGATGTCGCGCCACTCGCGCACGCGGCGAATGTTGATGAAGTTTTGCCGCAACAGTTGTTCGTACTGGCGATTTGACAGGCGGTGCGCCGGTGCACTGTCATCCCCGCGCAGGCGGGAATCCGCGGTCGCATGCTTGCCTGCCGGTTGCCCGCGCACCGCGGCTTGCGGGGATGGATCCCCGCCTGCGCGGGGATGACGAGAGGGCGGTGGACCGCCGCGGGCGCTTTCCAGCCATTTCCAGAGCTTGAGGTAGCCGCTGAACTCGCTCTTGCCATCATCAAACTTCGCGTGCGCCTGGTCGGCCGCGGCCTGCGCCTCCATGGGCCGGTCGCGCACATCCTGCACCGACAGCGCCGAGGCAATCACCAGCACCTCGTCGAGCGCGTGGCGTGAACGCGCCTCCAGGATCATGCGGCCCACGCGCGGGTCCAGCGGCAGCCGGGCCAGCTCCTGGCCCATGGCGGTGAGCTCGTTCGCGTCGTCCACCGCGCCCAGTTCGGCCAGCAACTGGTAGCCGTCGGCAATGGCACGGCCTTGCGGCCGTTCGATGAATGGAAAGTCCTCCACCACGCCCAGGTGCAGCGACTTCATGCGCAGGATCACGCCGGCCAGCGAGCTGCGCAGAATCTCGGGGTCGGTGAACCGGGGGCGGCCATCAAAGTCTTGCTGGTCGTACAGGCGAATGCAGATGCCATTGGCCACGCGGCCGCAGCGCCCGGCGCGCTGATTCGCGGCCGCCTGGCTGATCGGCTCGACCAGCAACTGCTCCACCTTGCTACGAAAACTGTAGCGCTTCACGCGCGCCGTTCCTGCGTCTATGACGTAATTGATGCCGGGCACCGTGAGCGAGGTCTCGGCCACGTTGGTCGCAAGCACGATGCGCCGGCTACCGTGGCGGTCAAAAATCCGGTCCTGTTCGGCCTGCGACAGGCGCGCGAACAGCGGCAACACCTCGGCATCGCGAAACACGGGCTGATGGCTCAAGTGCTTGCGTAGATGGTCTGCGGCCTCGCGTATTTCACGCTCGCCGGGCAGGAACACCAGGATGTCGCCGGCGCCGAGACTCGGCCCCCACGCTCCGCGCTGCGCGTCGTCGCTGCCCCCAAGCGCAGCGGCGCCCTGCGCTTTGCTTGGGCCAGGGGTCGTGTCCGGCTTGGGGCGGCCCGGCGCTGGACGGCCGCTCCACAGTTCGTCCACGGCGTCGGCAATCGCCTCGTTCAAGCCGTAGTCGCGCGATTCCTCGAACGGCCGCCAGCGCTGCTCGACCGGGAACATGCGCCCGGACACCATGATGACCGGCGCGGGGCCTTTGCTCGACGCAAAGTGATCCGCAAAGCGTTGGGCGTCAATCGTGGCCGACGTTACGACCACCTTCAAATCGGGTCGGCGCGGCAAAATTTCACGCAGGTAGCCGAGCAAAAAGTCGATGTTCAGGCTGCGCTCGTGCGCCTCGTCGATGATCAGGGTGTCATAGGCCTTGAGCAGCGGATCGGTCTGCGTCTCGGCCAGCAAAATGCCGTCGGTCATCAGCTTGACCGAGGCATCGCGGCCTACGCGGTCCTGGAACCGCACCTTGAAGCCCACCACCTCGCCCAGCGGCGTCTTGAGCTCCTCGGCAATGCGTTTGGCAACGCTGCTGGCGGCGATCCGGCGCGGCTGGGTGTGGCCTATCAGCTTGCCGCCTTGTGGATCGTTAAGCTTGCCGCGCCCCATCGCCAGCGCGATCTTGGGCAGCTGGGTGGTTTTGCCGGAGCCCGTTTCGCCGCAGACGATGATGACCTGGTTCGCCGCCAGGGCGGCCATGATGTCCTCGCGTTTGGCGGACACCGGCAGCGCTTCGGGAAACTCGATTTTGAGCAGGGATTGGGGAGACTGGACTGACAAGGCGGCAACTTCGTAGAGAATTACGGATTATCCCCGCCGCACGTCCCCCCGTTGCCGACCCACCCCCGCCCTTTCCTTTGATTGCCTGCCGCGCATGTCTACCGTCTTCAACTTCACCTTCGTTCCCTGGTTCCGCTCGGTGGCGCCTTACATCCACATGCATCGGGGCAAGACCTTTGTCGTGGGCATCTGCGGCGAAGCCATTGCGGCCGGCAAGCTGCAAAACCTGGCGCAGGACCTGGCGCTGATTCGCAGCCTGGGCGTCAAGCTCGTGCTGGTGCATGGGTTTCGCCCGCAGGTGACCGAACAACTCAAGGCCAAGGGGCACGCTGCAAGGTATTCGCACGGCATCCGCATCACCGACGAGGTCGCGCTCGACTGCGCCCAGGAAGCCGCCGGCCAGTTGCGCTACGAAATCGAGGCCGCCTTCAGCCAGGGCCTGCCCAACACGCCGATGGCGGGCTCCACCGTGCGCATGATCTCGGGCAACTTCATCACGGCGCGTCCCGTGGGCATCGTGGACGGCGTGGACTTCCAGCATTCAGGCGTGGTGCGCAAGGTGGACGTGGCGGGGATCACGCGCACGCTCGATTTCGGCGCCATGGTGCTCATCTCGCCATTCGGTTTTTCGCCCACGGGCGAGGCCTTCAACCTGACCATGGAAGAAGTCACCACCTCGGTGGCGATCGCGCTGCAGGCCGACAAGCTGATCTTCGTGACCGAAGTCCCCGGCATTCGCGTCAAGCCGGGCGAGCCCGAGAGCGAAGACAATCCCATCGACACCGAACTGCCGCTGGCCGCCGCCGAGCAGTTGCTGGCCCAGTCGCCTCCCGGCCAGCACCCGACCGACACCGCGTTCTACCTGCAGCACTGCGTGAAAGCCTGCAAGGGGGGCGTGGAGCGCAGCCATATCCTGCCGTTTGCGGTGGATGGCTCGCTGCTGCTGGAAGTCTATGTGCACGACGGCATTGGCACCATGGTGATCGACGAGAAGCTGGAGAGCCTGCGCGAGGCCAGCGCCGACGACGTGGGCGGCATCGCGCAGCTGATCGAGCCGTTTGAGAACGATGGCACCCTGGTCAAGCGCAGCCGCACCGAAATCGAGCGCGATGCCAGCCTCTACACCGTGCTGGAGCACGACGGCGTGATCTTCGCCTGCGCCGCGCTTTACCCCTATCCCGAGGCCAGGACGGGGGAGATGGCGGCTCTCACCGTGTCGCCGCAAAGCCAGGGCCAGGGCGATGGCGAAAAAGTCTTGAAGCGCATCGAGCAGCGCGCGCGCGCCGCCGGCCTGCAAAGCATTTTTGTGCTGACCACCCGCACCATGCACTGGTTCCTCAAGCGCGGTTTTGAGGTGGTCGATCCCGACTGGCTGCCCGAGGCGCGCAAGCGCAAGTACAACTGGGACCGCAGGAGCCAGGTGCTGGTCAAAAAGCTGGGCTGAAAAGTCACTCCCGGTTTCGAACACCGGCACTGCTACGGCCGATCATCGCGATGCCCTGCGCCGGGCTATTGCGGTGCGCCTCGGCTCAGATTTTGTCGATTTTTTTTACATGATGACAAATCAAATCGGCCAAAAGTCCACAAGCCATTGATTTGTATAACGTTATTACTATAGGCATAGATGTTGCTAATTGTTGCGTAATACCTTTGCAATCCAGATTCCCTGGAACTGGTATCTCAATCAAGTGAGATGTTCATGAAGATTTCAAGCAGAAAATTTCAGTTACTGGCCGTGGGAGCGGCGCTGACAGCAGGGTTTGCAGCGCCCGCGCAAGCCACTCTTGATCTTTCGGGTGCGAGCTACGTCACCTATGGCGATGCCAATTCGTATGCGCTGCAGGTCGACGGCACTATCGCCGGCAGCACCGGACCGGGTAGCCCTTACTATGTCAGTTCCACGCCAGGGGCAATCAAGGATCTGATCGTGGTTGCCACGGGAGCCAGCGGCGGGCCTGTAAATACGAATCTGCCCGGGATGGACAATGCCTTGTCGACTCCGAACGGGTCGGGCGGCAGCAACTTCTTCTCTGGCATCTGGAACAGTACGCTGGCGGCATTCACTGGATTCCTGGGCGCCAACAATCCGCTTTTCTTCTTCAATAACAACCAGGTCAACAGTGGCGCCTCGACCAACCAGAATGTCGCGGTCTGGGCGCAGATCAGTTTGACCGGAGCGGGCCAGACCACAAAGTATTTCGACTTCACCAATCGGGACGGCCCATACGCCCTGTTTACAGAAGGCGGAGGCGGCGTATTTATGGGCGACGTCGGGGCTTACACCTCCACCGGAGCAGGGCCGATCGCGGGCACCAATGGCGCCACGGATTACGTCCTCTCCGGCGGGGCGATCTGCTTGAATGGCGTTATTCCCGTTTCCTGCAGCAGTCCCCACACCGCTGGCCCTATCAACAACAACCTGGGTGCCAACCAGGCTGCCTATGCCATTGATGCACCTGAACTGAACGCTTTTCTGACGTCCTGGAGTAACGGGTTGTTCTCTGGCTACACCGACATTCATGTTGACCTTCGCTTCGGTTGCGATCCGGCCACTGTTGGTACCAACGGTGGGACGGCGGGCGTAGGGGCATGTATCGGCCGCGATGCCAATAACGGCTACGAGCAGTTGTTCATCGGGACATCAACCACCGTCGCGCAAGTACCAGAACCCGGGATTCTCAGCTTGCTGGCACTCGGCTTGCTAGGCTTGGCCGTGACGTCGCGGCGCCGGAAAGTTTGACGCTGGTTCAGTGACAGCATCAAGAGAAGGGCCCCAGTCGGGGCCTTTTTTCATGGCGTGTCTTCTTCAAGCTTTTCCGGGAAAAGCATCAGCTTCATGCTCCCCTCTCCAGAAATCTGAAATTAAACCTATCTGCACCACCTGCACTAAACGAGTCCAGTCGTAAAGGACGCCGATGGTATTGCACGGTTTTTGGGCCACAGCGCGCTTGCGCCCGGCAGTTGATTCAGATCAAGCGCCCTACTCGCGCTCAGGCGGTGTTACTCCTTTTTTCATAGCAACATGCTGCTGTTCCATGAGGGCTGGACGCCTATTTTCTTCAAAAAATGAGCCTCTCGATCGTATTGGACTTTTTGCGCAAAACGGGAAATGATCTGCCATGGTCTGCATTGCGCGGTACCTGATTTTCGAGGCAGGACCCCGCCGGCCCTGAGAAGGTGATGGACAACACGACATCCGCGATTTCGAGCCGTGAGGTGCGAATTCCCTCGGGCAAGGTGTGGCTGCAGGGCGACTTGGCCCAGCCGCCAACGTTCGACGGGCTGGTGCTGTTCGCCCATGGCAGCGGCAGCGGGCGGCACAGCGCCCGCAACCGCTACGTTGCCCGGCAACTGCAACTGCGCGGCATCGCCACCTTGCTGTTCGACCTGCTCACAGCGCAGGAAGAGCAGGTGGATGTCCACACACGCGAACACCGCTTCGACATTCCGCTGCTGACACGGCGGATGCAGGATGCCACGGCCTGGGCGCTCACGCAGCCGGGCCTGCGGTACGCGGGTATCGGCTACTTCGGCGCCAGCACCGGCAGCGCCGCGGCCTTGATTGCCGCCGCGCGGCTGGGCGGGGGGATCCAGGCGGTGGTGTCGCGCGGCGGGCGGCCCGATCTGGCCGGCCCGGCAGCGCTCGCCGCCGTCACCGCGCCCACCTTGCTGATTGTCGGTGGCGTCGATCATGACGTCATCGAGCTCAATGAGCAGGCCTGCGCGCTGCTGCGATGCGAGAAGCAGCTGGCCATCGTGCCCGGCGCCAGCCACCTGTTCGAGGAACCCGGCACGCTGGAGCAGGCCGCGGCGCTGGCCGCCGCGTGGTTCGCGGCGCACCTCACCGTGACGGCGCACGCATCATGACAGCCGACCAACTGCCCTATCACGACCGCCACCAGGCCGGCCGCGTGCTGGCCGAGAAGCTGGAGCACTATCGGGGCCGGCCGGGCCTGCTGGTGCTGGCCCTGCCGCGCGGCGGGGTGGCTGTAGGGTTTGAAGTGGCGTGCGCATTGCAGGCGCCGCTGGATGTCTTCGTGGTGCGCAAGCTCGGCTATCCCGGGCATGAGGAATACGCCATGGGCGCCATCGCCAGCGGCGGCGTGCGCGTCATGAACCCGCTGCCGGGCGCCAATATCTCGCCGCAGGCAATAGCGGCGGTGATCGAGCGCGAACAGGTCGAACTGGTGCGCAGGGAACAGCTCTACCGCAGCCAGCGGCCCGGCGTGCCGCTGCGCGGGCGCACCGTCATCGTGGTCGACGACGGCCTGGCCACCGGCTCCACCATGCGGGCGGCTCTGCTGGCCATCCGCCAACAGCATCCGGCCCACCTGGTGGTGGCGGTGCCGGTCGGCGCACGGGATACCTGCGAGGCCCTGCAGGACCAGGCCGATGAGATCGTGTGCGCCGCCATGCCCGAGCCATTTCGTGCCGTGGGCCTGTGGTACGAAGACTTCCCGCAGGCAAGCGACGACGAGGTGCGCACGCTGCTTGAGCAAGCGCGGCGCGAGCATGCGCACGATGCGCGGTAAGACGACACAGGAGTCGCGGCCATGGCAACAACACATCACCCCCCGCGCATGCGCAGCGCGCCGACCCGCTGCTGGCGGGCCTGCTCCCCCACCTCGGTCTGCTGGACGGCAGCGACGGCGAATACGACGGCTTGCTGGAACTGATCGGCGCGAGCCGCTTCGCCCTGCTGGGTGAGGCCTCGCATGGGACGCAGGAGTTCTATGCCGATCGCGCCGCCATCACGCGGCGCCTGATCGTCGACAAGGGCTTTACCGCAGTGGCCGTCGAGGCGGACTGGCCCGACGCCTGGCGCGTCAACCGCTATGTGCGCGGACTGGGCGAAGACGTGGATGCGGATGCCGCACTGTCGGGCTTCAAGCGTTTTCCCACCTGGATGTGGCGCAACACCGTGGTGCGTGACTTCGTGGAATGGCTGCGCGAGCACAATCGCGGCCTGCCCTCTTCCCGCCGGGTCGGCTTTTACGGCATCGACCTGTACAGCCTTTTTACCTCGATACAGGCAGTGCTGGCCTACCTGGACCGGGTCGACCCGCAAGCTGCGGCCCGGGCTCGTACGCGCTATGCGTGCTTCGACCATGCGCACGAAGACAGCCAGGCTTATGGTTACGCCGCCAGCTTCGGCCTGAAGCCGATCTGCGAGGACGAGGTCGTGCAGCAGCTGCGCGACATGAACCAGCGGGCGGCCAAATTCCCGGCGACGCCGGGCCTGGAGCGTGACGAGGCCTTTTTCGCCCAGCAGAATGCGCGCCTGGTGCGCAATGCCGAGGAGTACTACCGCTCCATGTTCCACGGCCGCGTCTCGTCATGGAACCTGCGTGACAGCCACATGGTGGAGACGCTGCAGGCGCTGGACCGCCATCTCACTGTCCGCGGCGCTGCGCCGCCGCGCCTGGCCGTCTGGGCCCACAACTCGCACCTGGGCGATGCCGGCGCCACCGAGATGGGCGAGATGGGCGAATGGAATGTGGGCCAGTTGGTGCGCGACCGATATGGCGACGAGGCCACGCTGGTCGGCTTCAGCACCTACCACGGCAGCGTGACGGCGGCTTCCGAATGGGACGCGCCGCCGCACAGGAAACGGGTGCGTCACGGCTTGCCAGGCAGCTTCGAGGAGTTGTTCCACCAGTGCGGGCAGACGCGCTTCTGGCTGCCGCTGCGCGGCAACCCGCCGCTGCGCCAGTTGCTGGCCGCGCCCCGGCTGCAGCGGGCGATCGGGGTGATCTACCACCCGCAGACCGAACGCCAGAGCCACTACTTCCACACGCGGCTGCCAGCCCAGTTCGACGCCATCATCCATCTGGACGAAACGCACGCGCTCGAGCCGCTGGAGATGAACGTGGAATGGGATCGGGGCGAGGCGCCGGAAACCTATCCTTCAGGCTTGTAGTGAGGCCGCCGCGCCGTCCGCGCAATCAGCAGCAGGCTGACCAGGACCACGGCGCAAAAGCACAGGAACGACCAGTTGGCGATCGAGCCGCCCAGGAAGGTCCAGTCCACCTTGGTACAGTCGCCGCCGCCCCGGAAAATCATGGGCAGGGCGCGCTTGAGCGGGAAGGTTTCGATCATGCCGTAGAAGTCGCGCCCGCAGGAGACGACTTCGGGCGGGTACCACTGCAACCAGCTCTGGCGCGCTGCCACAAAGGCGCCAAAGCCGGCGCTCAAGAGGAGCAGCACGGCACCCGAGATTTGCACGCCTTTTCGGCCTGATGCCGAGGTTACGCCTGCGATGATAGCTATCAAAACAAGAGCATACCGCTGCACAATGCACATCGGGCACGGGTCCAGCCCGACCACATGCTGCAGGTACAGGCCAAAGGCCAGCAGCGCCACTGAAATCAGGCAGACCGCTGCCAATACGCGGCGTGGTGCCGCATCAAACCAGTTCAATAACATCGATATCCCTCAACAAAAGCGGCGACAAACCGTAGGGGACGATTGTTGCGCAGAAATCGGCGCCATCATCGTGGCATTCTTTTTGCCGTTGTCCGCGTTTTGTTGTTGTTTCAAGGAATTAGTTCCAGCTACTGCTCGTTCGCATGAGGAGCCGGCCCCAAAAAAACCGCCCCAGAGGTACTGAGGCGGTTTTGGTAATCAGCGCAGGGCGAACAATTACCGTGGGTCAGGCGTCGTGCGCAGATACGGCTTCAGTTTCTTGAAGCCCTTCGGGAAGAGCTTCTCGGCATCGGCATCGGATACCGAGGCGGAGATCACGACGTCGGCGCTGGCACCCTCGACCGACCAGTTCGCCGGCGTGCCCACCTTGTGCTTGCGCGTCAATTGCAGTGCATCGAGTGCACGCAAAATCTCGTTGAAGTTGCGCCCTACGCTCATCGGGTAGATCAGGATCAGGCAGATCTTCTTGTCGGGGTCGATCAGGAAGACGTTGCGCACGGTCTGGTTGTCCACCGGCGTACGCTTGGACACGTCACCCGAGGCGCCGGCGGGCAGCATGCCGTAGAGCTTGGCGACCTTGAAATCGGTATCGGCAATGATGGGATAGTTCGGCGCCGTCCCCTGGGTCTCGCCGATGTCCTTGGCCCAACTCTTGTGGTCCGCCACGGAGTCGACTGAAACCGCAAGGATCTTGGCATGGCGTTTGTCGTACTCCGCCTTGCTGCCCGCCATGAAGCCGAGCTCGGTGGTGCAGATCGGCGTGAAATCTTTGGGGTGCGAGAACAACACACCCCAAGAGTCGCCGAGCCACTTGTGAAAGCTGATCTTGCCTTCGGTGGTTTCGGCCTCGAAATCAGGGGCGATGTCGCCAAGCCTTAGAGTCGTCATGGTTAACTCCTTTCAGTTGAGTAATGGACTAGCCATATATTGTGGCGAGCCAGTGGAAAATTTCAAACTACAGTATTTTTATATAACGAATTTCAGGCTTACCGCCCGTAATGGCCTCGTCCGTAGTGGCCGTGACCGTAATAGCCGGGACTTACGACCACGGCAGGGCCATAGGCACCATAGGGGCCGTAAGGGACGATCGCACAACCGGTGAGGGAGGCGGCAAGCGCGATAACCAGGATGGCAATTTTCATGAAGAGACTCCAATTGGTGATGCCCAATTAACACCCAAGCCGACACCCGCGCGTACGACCGGCCCTGTGAAGTCCTGTAAAGCTCCATCAAGAGTGTTGCGGGCAGCTACTTCACCCCCCACACTGCCTGTCACCGGCCTGGCAGGTTGTCGCCGAGAAAATCCAGAAAAGTCCGCACCGCAGGCAGCAGCCCGCGCCGCGACGGGAACACCGCATGCACCACGGCGGGCGGTGGCTCCCAGCCGGGCAGCACGGAGATCAGCCGCCCGTCCCGCAATTCGTCGCGGCACATGTAGTCGGGCAGTATGCAAAAGCCGACCGCGGCCAGCACGGCGAACTTGAGTGTGAGCAAATCGTCCGCCACAAAGCGCGGCTGGTGCTGGAACAGATGCTCGGCGCCGCCGGGACCCAACAGCTTCCAGCTCGTGCGGCCGTCGCTGGCGGACATGGCCACCGTGTCGAGCCGCGCCAGATCGCCGGGCGCCGCGGGCCGCTGCTGGCGCGCCAATAGCGCCGGGCTGGCCACCAGCAGGCTTTGGGTGGTGCCAAGCTGCTTGACGACCAGGCTGCCGCTGTCGGCCGTGGACGGGCGCACGCGCAGGGCCACGTCCACCCCGTCTTCCACCAGATCCACCACCCGGTTGCTGACCTCCATGTCCAGCCTGACCTGCGGATGCCGCGCCAGAAATTGCGGCAGGATCGGCCCGAGCACGGTCTGCGCCAGCGTCACCGGGCAGGTCACATGGATGGTGCCGCGCGGCTCGCTCTGCGCCTGTGCCACGGCGTCGTCGGCCGCCCGGGCTTCGTCACACATGGCAACGCAGTGGCGGTAATAAACCTCGCCTACGGCGGTCAGCGAGAGCTTGCGCGTGGTGCGCTGCAGCAAGCGCACGCCGAGCCGACCTTCCAGGTCGGCCACACGCCGCGACAGCCGTGATTTGGGCAGACCCAGCGTGCGCCCCGCCGCCGCAAAACCACCCGACGCCACCACCTCGGTGAAGTACAGCATGTCATTCAGGTCTTGCATCGAACGCCCTTATTGTTCTACCAATAGGACAATCTATCGCAGTTTTGCCGACTTATCAATAAATGAGTTCATCCACACAATCTATCCATGGCAATTGACGTCGCTTCATCAAGTGGACCGCAGTCATACGGCCATCCGTTCTATTCATCACGCATTCAAGGAACACGCATCATGAAACTGTTACACATCGACTCCAGCGTTCTGGGCGGCAACTCGGTTTCGCGCCAATTGACGAAACAGACCGTCGCCGAATGGCTGGCCAGCCATCCCGGCACCAGCGTCGACTATCTGGACCTGGCCGCCGACGCGCCCAGCCACCTGTCGGTGGATTCGCTGGGTTTCCGCCTCGGCCCGCAGGGCGAAAACCTCACGGACGTGCAAAAACGTGAAAACGCGCTGTCGGAAGCGCTGGTCACGCAATTCCTCGCCGCCGACGTGATCGTGGTGGGCGCGCCCATGTACAACTTCGCGATCCCGACTCAGCTCAAGGCCTGGATCGACCGCATCGCGCAAGCCGGCCGCACCTTCACCTACACCGAAAAAGGCCCGGTCGGCCTGGCCACCGGCAAAACCGTGATCGTGGTCTCCAGCCGCGGCGGCGTGTATTCCACCAGCGAGGGCGGCCGCGCCATGGAACATCAGGAAAGTTACCTGCAGACGGTGTTCGGCTTCTTCGGCATCACCGACGTGCGCTTCGTGCGTGCCGAGGGCATCGCCATGGGCGAGGCCCAGAAGTCCGCGGCACTGGCCACCGCCGGCCGGGACATCAAGGCCCTGATCGCCGATGCGGCGAACCAGCCGCAGGCCGCCATCGCAGCCTGACGCCTGCCTGGTGCGCACAAAAAAGCCCGCATAGCGGGCTTTTTTTCGTAGGAAGCGGCACGCGGTCGCCGCCAATCAGGCGTTGTGAATTTTCACCCAGGCCACAAACTGGTCCACCCAACCCTGCAGGAATTTTTTCGTGTCCTCGATGCCAATGTTGCCGGCGGCATCGAACAGGCCTTGCTTGGCCTGCACGAAGGCTTCGGGCTGACCCAGCGTGGGCACGTTCAGGTAGGCCAGCACATTGCGCAGGTGCTGCTGCGCCATGGCCGTGCCAATCGCGCCGACCGAGATGCCAATCACGCCGGCCGGCTTGCCCGCCCATGCGCTTTGCCCGTAGGGGCGCGATGCGTTGTCGATCGCGTTCTTGAGCACGCCCGGTATCGAGCGGTTGTATTCCGGCGTGACAAACAGCAGGCCCTGGGCGGCCTGGATTTCCGACTTCAGGCGCTTCACGCTGGCCGCCTGGTTCGCGTCATCGTCCTGGTTGTACAGGGGTAAATCGTCGATCCGCACCTGCGTGAACGTGAACTCCTTGGGCGCCATCCCGGTCAGCGCATGCGCCAGTTTCTTGTTGAACGAGTCCTTGCGCAGGCTGCCGACGATCAGGGCAATGTTGTATTGGCTCATGAGGCCTCCAGTTAAAAATTGAACGGTGGGAAAACCGAGGGACCATTATGCGGCGCCGGCCACCCGCCTGCACCGGCAGACCGGCCCGGGCCGTCATCCCGATTTGCCCGGCGCCTCGATCTCGGCGCCGTGCGACACCACCGCCTCCTCGCCGATCAGCCCGCGCGGGCGAAACACCAGCATCAGCATCAGCATCAGCCCGATCAGCATGATTTGCGCAGCACCGCCCTTGACCTGCAGCGTGGCGGGCAACAGTACCTGGGCAGCACTGCCGCTCAGAGTCCACACGGCCCACATCAGCACGGCGCCAAGCACCGCGCCCTTGTTATTGCCACTGCCGCCGACGATCAGCATGCTCCAGATCTGGAAGGTCAGAATAGGCAAAAAATCCTCCGGGCTGATGAAGCCGATGAAACTGGCATAGAGCGCGCCGCCCAGCCCCATGATGGCCGAGCCGATGACAAAGGACTGCAGGCGAAAGCCGAAGGCATTCTTGCCGAGCGAGGCGGCGGCCTGCTCGTCTTCGCGGATCGCCTTGAGCACCCGGCCCCAGGGCGAGCGCACCATGGCTTCCAGCGCGCCATAAAGAATCAGCACGACGACGACCATCAACGCGAGCATCAGCAGGTTGCGGCTGAACACGCCACCCACCAGGCCGGGAAGCGGCCGCGGAATGCTGGTGACGCCCTGGCTGCCACCGGTGAGAAGGTGTGCGTTGAGTGCGATCAACTGCAGGATGCTGCCGATCCCGATGGTGACGATCGCGAGATAGTCCTCGCGCAGGCGCAGCGTCGGAATGCCGACAATGAAGGCCACCAGTCCCGAAGCCACGACGCTGCCGGCCAGCCCCACCAGGAACGGCAGGCCATAACCGCCCAGATGGCTCGCATAGGGTGGCCCGCACAGGATCGCAAAGGCGTACGCGCCCACGAGAAAGAAGCCGGACACGCCGATGTTGAACAGGCCCGTGTAACCCCATTGCAGGTTCAGCCCCAGGCAGACAACGACGAAGACCAGCGCCTGGATCAGGAAGAACACGAGGTAGGACGTGATGCCGGTCATGATTTCTCTCCCAGGATGCCCTTTGGATAGACCAGCAGAATCAGGAACATCAGCCCAAAGGCCACCGCAGGCTTGTATTCGGCGCCAATCAGCGGCACCGACAGCGACTGCGCCAGACCGATGATCAGACCGCCGAGCACCGCGCCGTAGACGCTGCCGATGCCGCCCAGGATGGCGGCGGCAAACATCGGCAGGATCAGGTTGAATCCCATCTCGGGCGAGATTTGCACCGTCAGGCCGAACATCACGCCGGCTACGGCTGCCAGCCCGCCACCAATGATCCAGGTCCAGCGCACGACGCGGCGCACGTCGATGCCGGTGACCTGCGCCAGCGCCGGGTTGTCCGACACGGCGCGCATCTGCTTGCCAAGCAGGGTGCGGCTCAGAAACAGGTGCAGTGCCAGCATGAGCAGCGCGGTCAGCAGCACCACAAAGACCTCGTTGGCACTCAGGCGTACGCCCGGCATGATTTCGCGCGCAATCGCGATGCCGCGTGTGTAGTATTCGGGCTGCGACCCCCAGACGAACACCACGAGGTTACGCAGCATCAGGGACGCGCCGAACGAGGCGATGACCAGCGCCACCGCGACGTCGCTCTTGCGCAGCGGCCGGTACAGCAGCCAGTCCAGGATCAGCGCGAGCAGCGCCGTCAGCAGCACTGCGCAGGCAATCGCCGCCAGGAAGCTCCAGCCAAAGGTCAGCGGCCCCAGGCTCTGGCCGCCGGCCAGGAATGACACGAAGACCAGCGCGAAGTAGGCGCCGAAGGTGAGGAATTCGCCATGCGCGAAATTGGCAAAGCGCAGGATGTTGTAGGTCAGCGTGAGACCGATCGCGCCCAGCGCCAGCGTGACACCCAGCACAATGCCGTCGGCAGCGTACTGCGCGATCATGACAGCCCCCGCCGGATGCCGAGGTAGAGCGCGCCGACCTCGGGGTTCGCGAGCAGCTCGCGCGCGTCGCCACTCACCTGCTCGCGCCCTTGCGCCAGCACATAGCCGCGATCGGAAATGGCCAGCGCCGCTTTCGCGTTCTGCTCCACGATCAGCATCGTCACGCCCAGCTCGCGCACCTGGCGCACCTTGGCGAACACCACACCCACCAGCTTCGGCGACAGGCCCGCCGAAGGTTCGTCGAGCATCAGCACGGTGGGGCGCGCCATCAGCGCGCGCGCCACCGCGACCATTTGCCGCTCGCCGCCCGACAGCGTGCCGGCCGCCTGGCGGCGGCGCTCGCGCAGCCGCGGGAACAGCTCGTACATGCGCGCGATGTCCTCACCGACGCCGGCGTGGTCATGGCGTGCACAGGCGCCCATCTGCAGGTTTTCCTCGATCGACATGCGCGCGAAGATGTTGTCGGTCTGCGGTACATACGCCAGGCCGCGGCCCACCATCCGGTGCGCCGGCACACCAACAAGGTTTTGACCATGCAGCAGCACCTGCCCGCTGCGCACCGGCACCAGGCCGGCGATGGTCTTGATCAGGGTCGACTTGCCGGCGCCGTTCGGGCCGAGCACGGTGACGATCTCGCCACGCCGCACCTCGAGTCCGATACCGCGCAGGATGTCGACCCCTGGTGCGTAGCCGGACACCAGATCTCGCACGCGCAGCGCCGGCTGCACCTGCCCGGCCCCGCCCGTGGAGGCCGCCGTGCCGGTGGGCGCATGCGGGGAGGTCGCGGCCGCGCTCATGCCAGCACCCCGCCCAGATACGCCTCGAGCACCCGCGGATCGTTGCGCACCACCTCGGGCGGACCTTCCATCAGAAGACGGCCTTGTGCCATGACCAGCACCGGATTGCACAGGTTCATGATCAAGTCCATGTTGTGCTCGATGATCAGGAAGGTGATGCCGCGCGCATGGAGCTCGCGCAGCTTGTCCATGATGGTCACGAGCAGCGTCGGATTGACTCCCGCGCCGGGCTCGTCAAGCAGGATCAGCTGGGGTTCGGCCATCAGCACGCGCGCCAGCTCCAGCAGCTTTTGCTGCCCGCCCGAGAGATTCTTCGCATATTCGCCCGACAGGCGCTCAAGGCCAACGAAATCCAGCACCTCGCGCGCACGTTCGCGCCCGGCTCGTTCCTGGGCGCGCACCTGACTGCGCGCAAACCAGTTGTTCCAGAAGCGCTCGCCGGCCTGTCCTGCCGGAACCAGCATGGTGTTCTCCAGCACCGTCATGCCGGCGAAAGGGCGCGGGATCTGGAAGGTGCGCACCAGGCCCGCATGAAAGATGCGGTGCGGCGGCAGGCCGCCGATGCGCCGGCCGAGAAACGAGATCGATCCCGAGCTCGGCCGGTGCACGCCGGCGATGGTATTGAACAGCGTGGTCTTGCCTGCGCCGTTGGGCCCGATCAGCCCGGTGATGGTGTGCGCCGCGAGCGTGAACGACACACCGTCCACGGCGCGCAACCCGCCGAACTCCTTGACCAGATCGCCCACCTCAAGCACAGGCACCTCCTGTCCGTCGGGCCGTCTATTTGGCCTGGGAGCGCAGCTCGGCAATCTGCTCGACCGTCACCATGCCGGTCAGCTGCACCTTGCCCTGGTCGCTCACGCTCCAGACCGCCATCGGCGCGTCGATGTCGCCGTTCTTGTCGAACTGCAGCGGTCCCGAGGCACCGATGTACTGGATGGTTCTGCCCTGGGACAGCAGCTGCGCTGCCTTCTTCAGGTCGGCTGCGCCGGCGTAGATTTTTTCGCCCTTCGGATCGGTGACCTTGCGCATGCTGTCGCGGATCGCGTCCGCCTTGTTGCTCCTGGCCTGCTCCATCGCGAGCCCGACCAGCACCGTCGCATCGTAGGCATTCGGGATGTAGGCCTGGGTCGGCAGCGAGCCGAACTTCGCCTGGTACTCCGTCTGGAAGGTCCCCAGCGAGGGCGTCTTGGACGAGCCCGCCGCGGTGCCGTGCACGTTCTTCATGTACTGGACACCGACATCGTTGACGAAGTCCTGCGACTCCAGCCCGTCGGGGAACAGGAACTTTTGCGGGCCACCGGCGGCGATCCACTCGCGCGTGATCGTGGTGCCGTCCCCAGGGTAGCCGATCAGGAACAATGCGTCGGGCGCCGGACTCAGCGCCTTGCTGACTTCCGAACGGTAGGACGGCTGGCTCGGGTTGTACACGACGTTTTCCGTGACGCTGCCGCCCAGCCTGGCGAAGCCGTTGGCGAACTCCTTGCTCAGTCCCTGCCCGTAGGCATTGTTGAGATACAGAATGGCCACTTTCTTGAACCCGGCATCGCGCGCGACCTTGGCCATGGCCACGCCTTGCAGCGCGTCCGATGGCGTGGTACGGAACCAGTAACCGCCGGTCTTGCCCTGCTCGGCGAGCTCGGTGAAAGTGGGTGAGGTCGAGGCGGGCGATATCTGCACCACCTTGCCCGGCACCGTCACCGCGGTCAAAATCGCCGCGCTCACGCCGCTGGACAGCGCGCCGATGATGGCCGGCACCTGCTGCACGTCGACCAGTTTCTTGGCGGCATCAACGCCGACCGAGGGGCTGGTTTGATCATCCAGCAGCGACAGCTGGAGCGTGCAGCCATTGGCACCGCCCGCGCTGTTCAGGTCGGCGATCCCCAGTTGCGCGCCCTGCGCGATCTTCTGGCCGAGTACGCCGAGCGAGCCGGTCAGCGACATCACGCTCCCGATCGTGGTTGTGCAAGCCGCGAAGGCAGTGCTGCCACTCAGGGCACCGATGGCAATTCCGGCGAGAGTCATTTTCTTCAACATATCGAGCACCTCCAAAGTAAATGCATCAAATTGACCGCAACAGGCCACCACGGCGGCCAATCGGGTCGTCGACGCAGCACTCGGATCTCCCCAGACATTGATGGCCTGGTCGGAACGGTCGCGGGTCTCCGGAAACCTTCGACGGCACAGGTTTACATTTAGTTCCGCCGATGCGCCGCAGTGCACCCGCTCTTGTGGCCCGCGATGGCCGGCGACACCCGGGCAACGGATACGGATTTCACCCTCGGCCCTGGCCGCGTGAGCCAAAACATTGATAGAGTCGCATCAAGTCTGTTTTAAAAAGGTTCTCTCATGGCACGCATGGTTCACTGCATCAAACTCGGCCGCGAGGCTGAAGGGCTCGACTTCCCGCCTTATCCCGGCGAACTCGGCAAGCGCCTGTGGGAAAACGTCAGCAAGGAAGCCTGGGCTGCCTGGCTCAAGCACCAGACCATGCTGGTCAACGAGAACCGGCTGAACCTGGCCGACCAGCGGGCACGGCAATATCTGGCGCGCCAGATGGAGGCGCATTTCTTCGGCGCCGGCGCCGAGGCGGCGCAAGGCTACGTGCCGCCCAGCGCATAACGTCGCGCAACCAAGCCTGCGGTCGATGGAACAGGACCGCCCCCCGTTTTTGCAAAACCTCGGGCTGCCCGGCGCCTGGGCGGGGCAATCGCAATGGCGCATTCTGGATACCGGCCTTGGGAATGGCGAGCGCTTTCTCGCAGCGTGGCATGCCTGGAAGGCTGATCCGCAGCGCCCGCGTTTGCTGCATTACGTTGCGCTGGAAGCGGATGCGCTCAGTGCCGCCGAATGGCAACGCCGCGCCGAGCCCGAGTCTGCGTTGGCGCCGCTCGCACAGCAGCTGCGGGCGCAGTGCTTTGGCCTGCTGCCCGGCTTTCACCGCATGACGTTTGAAGGTGGGTGCGTCCTGTTGACCGTATGCGTGGGTGAGGCCAAGGACTTGCTGCGCGAGCAGCAGTTCGAGGCCGATGCGGTCCATCTGGCGGACATTGCGATGCCAAGCAGCGAGGCCACGCCCCGCGCCGGCGCTTGGGACCTGTGGGCCTGCAAGGCGCTGGCGCACTGCTGCCGGCGCGGCACGACGTTGGCGGCCATGCACGGCGTGCCGGTCGCCGTGCGCCGCGCGCTGGTGCAGGTCGGCTTCGTGCTGGACGCGGACTTCAGTCAGCCACGAGCCGCAGACAGGCCGGATTGCAGCAGTTTTCGCGGCACGTTCAACCCGGCCTGGATTCCCAAGAGGCGCCGCCCGGCCGTCGCCCCGCGCGCCCCAAACGACCTGCACGACCCGGTTCCGCGCCCGGGCCGCTGCGTCGTGATTGGCGCCGGCCTGTCGGGCGCCGCCGTGGCCGCCAGCTTCGCGCGGCGCGGCTGGCAGGTCGAGGTGCTCGATGCCGCACCGGCGCCGGCCAGCGGCGCCTCGGGTCTGCCGGCCGGCCTGCTGGCGCCGCATATTTCGCCGGACGACAGCATGCTGTCGCAATTGTCGCGCTGCGGTGTGCGGCTCACCCTGCAGCAGGCTCGCGCCCTGTTGCGTGAAGGCGTGGACTGGCAGCCCAGCGGCCTGCTGGAGCATCGTGTCGATGGCCACGCCGCGCTGCCAGTGCAATGGCCAGAGGCGGGGCGCGACTGGACGGTTGCCGCCAGCGCCTTGCAACTGGCGCAGGCGGGGCTGGCGCAGGCCACGCTCGCCTACTGGCACGCGCAGGCGGCCTGGGTCAAACCGGCGTGCCTGGTGCAAGCCCTGCTGTCGCAGCCGGGCATCGCGTGGCATGGCGACGCACAGGTGGCTGCATTGGCGCGTGCTGACTGCGGCTGGCAAGTGCTCGATTCGGCTGGACGAGTGCTGACACGGGCCGACATGGTGGTGGTTGCGGCCGGCTTTGACAGCCGCGGCCTGCTCGCCGCCGCAACGGGCACGACGCCCCCGCTGCAAGCCATCCGAGGGCAGATCTCGTACGGCATGAACACGGCGACGGGCTGCCCCGGCCCGTCCAAGCTGCCGCCCTTTCCGGTCAACGGCAACGGCCATCTGACCCCGAACGTGCCCTTCGGGTGCGGCAGCGCCTGGTTCGCCGGTGCCAGCTACGAGCGCGACAACGCCAGCGCCTCCTGCCACGCCCAGGACCACGAGGCCAATCTGCAGCGCCTGCAGACATTGCTGCCCAACGCGGCCCGGCAGCTACAGACCGAATTTTCCGGCGGCCAGGTGCAGGCCTGGGCCGGGGTGCGCTGCGCCGCGCCGGATCGCCTGCCGCTGCTCGGGCCTACGCAGCAACCGGGCCTGTGGGTTTGCACCGCGATGGGGTCCCGCGGCATGAGCCTGGCCGTGCTGTGCGGGGAATTGCTGGCGGCGCTCGTCCATGGTGAGCCGCTGCCCCTCGAGGCCCGGCTGGCCCGCCGGCTCGCCGCGGATCGGTTCGATGCCGCGGCCGGCGCCCGAGGCGGAAATTCTCAATGAAAAGCGCCTGTAGCCCTTACCGTGTCTTCGGGTATAGCTACTGGTCTGATAGCGCCCTACTTCATCGCTTCGGCTGGACGGCGCGCCCTGACGTAGGCATCGGTCGGCATGTAGTTCTTGCCATCGTCATAGCGCCACTGCACCATCGTGCCCTTGCCGCCGCGCACATCCAGCTTGCCCACATAGGCGCCCATGGTGGACTGCTGGTCGATCGCGCGGAACTCGGCCGGCCCGAACGGCGTGCTGAATTTCAGGCCGCGCATGGCGGTCACGAGTTTCTCGTTGTCCGTGCTGCCGGCTTTTTTGATGGCGGCAAAGATGGCCTGCATGGTGGCGTAGCCCACGACGGAGCCGACCTTGGGGTTCTCGTGGAACTTCTTGTAGTAATGCGTGGCAAAGGCGGCGTGTGCCGGCGTGTCGATCTGGTCCCAGGGGTAGCCGGTCACGATCCAGCCCTTGGGCGTTTCGTCCTTCAGCATCTCGAGGTATTCGGGCTCACCCGAGAGCATCGAGACGACAGGGGTCTTCGGGAAAATGCCGCGCTGGTTGCCCTCGCGCACCAGCTTGGCCAGATCGGCGGCGAAGGTTACGTTAAAAATCGCGTCCGGTTTGCTGTTCATGATGGCGGACAGCGTGCTGCCGGCATCGAGCTTGCCCTGCGCCGGCCAGGCCTCGCCGACAAACTCCACGTCGGGGCGTTTGGCTTTGAGCAGTTCCTTGAAACTGGCCACCGCGCTCTGGCCGTATTCGTAGTTGGGCGCAATCGTGGCCCAGCGCTTGGCGGGCAGTTTGGCGGCCTCTTCCACCAGCATGGCGGCCTGCATATAGGTGCTGGGGCGCAGGCGGAAGGTGTAGCGGTTGCCCTTGTCCCAGACGATGGCGTCGGTCAACGGCTCGCTGGCCACGAACAGGCGCTTGTTCTTCTGTGCGTAGTCGGCCAGCGCCAGACCTACATTGGACAAAAAGCCGCCCGCCAGCACGTCGACCTTTTCCCGGGACGTGAGCTCGACTGCATGGCGCAGGGCTTCCTCGGGCTTGCCGGCATCGTCGCGCGCGATCACTTCGACCTTGCGCCCCAGCAGGCCGCCGCTGGCATTGATCTCTTCCACGGCCAATTCCCAGCCCTGCCTGTACGGCTGGGTGAACTGCGGAATGGCGGAATAACTGTTGATCTCGCCAATCTTGATCGGCGGGCCGCTTTGCGCAAACGAGGCGGCAGGCGCCAGCAACAACAGGGTGCCGCTCACGGCAATGGACAGGAAGACGGCGCGAACAGGTTTCATAATTTCTCCAAGGCCACGGACTCTACCAGTTTGCGTATGCTGCAGTTTCGACGCCGGCCCGGGTTATTGACAGCCAGGGCCACCGCCGTCGGAAACATCAAGGAACCGGATCATGATTTTGGGCAAAACACTGGATGAGTGGACCACGAGCCTCCCTTTGATCCGCGAACTGGTGGCGTTGAAAGAAACCAGCTGGTTCAATCCGGCTGTCGTCCCCACGGCACAGGCGCTGGGCGATGTGGGCCTCACCGCCGCAGACGTGGCCGACGCCAGCGCCCGCCTGTCGCGCTTTGCACCCTACATCATGCGGGCGTTCCCCGACACGGCGGCCAGTGGCGGCATCATCGAATCGGGCGTCCGGCCCCTGCCGGCCCTGCAAGCGCTCTTGAGCCAGCGCTACGGCCTGGCGCCGGGCGGCGGCGCCTTGTGGCTCAAGACCGACAGCCACCTGCCGATTTCCGGCTCCATCAAGGCTAGAGGCGGCATTTACGAAGTGCTCAAGCACGCACAAGACCTGGCGTTGGCCGGCGACCTGCTGCACGCCGGCGACGACTACGCCGCGCTGGACAGTGACAAGGCGCGCGCCTTCTTTGGCCAGTACAAGATTGCCGTCGGCTCGACCGGCAACCTGGGACTGTCGATCGGCATCATGGGCGCGCGCCTGGGTTTGCAGGTGACCGTGCACATGTCGGCCGACGCGCGCCAATGGAAGAAGGACAAGCTGCGCTCGCACGGCGTCACCGTGGTGGAGTACGCCTGTGACTACAGCGTGGCGGTGGCCGAGGGCCGCAAGCAGGCCGAATCCGACCCCCGCTGCCACTTTGTCGACGACGAGAACTCGACCCATCTGTTCCTCGGCTACGCGGTGGCGGCAGAGCGGCTCAAAGGCCAGCTGGCTGCGGCGAACACCGTGGTGGACGCCGAGCATCCGCTGTTTGTTTACCTGCCTTGCGGCGTGGGCGGCGGCCCTGGCGGCGTGGCTTTCGGGCTCAAGCTGGCCTTCGGCGACGCCGTGCACTGCATCTTTGCCGAGCCCACCCACTCGCCGTGCATGTTGCTGGGTGTCTATACCGGACTGCATGATGCCGTGTCGGTGCAGGACTTCGGCATCGACAACGTCACCGCCGCCGACGGGCTGGCCGTGGGCCGCGCCTCCGGCTTTGTCGGGCGCGCCATGCAGCGCCTCGTGGACGGCTATTACACGGTCAGCGACGAGGAGCTGTACCGGCTGCTGGCGCTCATGGAGCGCAGCGAAGGCCTGCGCCTGGAGCCGTCGGCACTGGCCGGCGTGCCGGGCATGGCTCGGGTGCTGGGCGAGCAGCAGGGCTACCGCGCCCGTGCCGGCCTGAGCGCGCAGCGCCTGGCCCAGGCTACGCATCTGGTGTGGGCCACCGGCGGCGGCATGGTGCCCCCTAGCGAGATGGAGACCTATCTGGCCAGGGGCCGCCAGTTGCTGCAGGACTGAAGCCTGCGCGCCAATGCTGGCGCATAAGCTTATGCGCATAAGCGCAGAACAAATAAATAGTTTGTTTTTAGAAGCCGCACTTTTACAGTCGCGGCCATGCATGAATTTGCTTTCATCTGCGCCGGCTTCTTTGTCGGCTTCGTCGTCGGGCTGACCGGTGTCGGCGGCGGCTCGCTCATGACGCCTTTGCTGATTTTCTTCTTCCGCATGAAGCCGCACCTGGCCATTGGCACGGACCTGCTGTTTGCGTCTTTCACCAAGATGGGCGGCTCCATGGGCCTGGCGCGCGCCCGCTTGATCGACTGGCCGATTGTGGGGTTGACGGCACTGGGCAGCATGCCGGCCGCCCTCATTACGCTGTACATCCTGCACACCGTGGGCCCGGCCGACCCCGTCGTGCAACAAATCATGACCAGCACGCTGGGCGCGGCGCTGCTGCTCACCGCCGCCGCGACCTTGTACAAGGCTGTCGCCGGCAAGGCCGCACCGCGCCGCATCGCCGCGGCCGCGCTGGCGCAGGCCATCCGGCCCCGCAGCCGAGCGCTGGCCGTGCTGTTTGGCGCCGTCGTCGGCGCGCTGGTCACGCTCACCTCGGTCGGCGCCGGCGCCATCGGCGTGCTGGTGCTGATGCTCCTGTACCCGGCGCTGCCGCTGCCGCGCATCGTGGCGGCGGACATTGCCCACGCCGTACCGCTGACGCTGGTGGCTGGCCTGGGCCACGCCTCGATCGGCTCGGTCGACTGGCCGCTGCTGCTGTGGCTGCTGACGGGCTCGCTGCCCGGCATCTGGCTCGGCTCAGCGCTGATGCGCAAGACGTCCGACCGCGTGATCCGCTCCCTTTTGTCCGTGCTCATGGCCTATGCCGGGGCCAAGCTGATCGCCTTCTGAAATTTCGCGCAACCGACCCTGGAGCTGACTGAACCATGTACCAATACACCGATTTCGACAAACAGTTCGTGAAGCTGCGCGCCACCCAATTCCGCGACCAGCTCGAGCGCTGGCAGCGCGGCGAGCTGAGCGACGAGCAACTGCTGCCCCTGCGCCTGCAAAACGGCTGGTACATCCAGCGCTACGCCCCCATGGCGCGCATCGCCGTGCCCTATGGCGAGATCAGCAGCACGCAGCTGCGCACGCTGGCGCGCATCGCCCGCGAGTATGACAAGCCGAGCCCTGAGCTGCTGGCGCACGCCCAGGCCACGCAGGACGAACTGCAGGCCGCCCAGCCGGGCCTGACGCTGGCCGCGCCGCCGCTGCGCTACGGCTACGGCCACTTCACCACGCGCACCAACGTGCAGTTCAACTGGATCCCCATCACCCGCGCGGCCGACGTGATGGATCTGCTCGCCAGCGTGTCCATGCACGGCATCCAGACCAGCGGCAACGACATCCGCAACATCACCTGCGAGGCCTACGAGGGCATCGCGCAGGACCAGATCGTCGATACGCGCCCGTTCGCCGAGATCACGCGCCAGTGGAGCTCGCTGCACCCCGAGTTCTCCTTCCTGCCGCGCAAGTTCAAGATCGCCTACAACGGCGCCGTCGAAGACCGCGCCGCCACCGGCTGGTACGACATCGGTGTGCAGGCGCGCCGCGCGGACGACGGTGCCGTGGGCTTCACCGTCAAGGTGGGCGGCGGCATGGGCCGCACGCCGGTGATCGGCAGCGTGGTGCGCGAATTCCTGCCGTGGGACCAACTGCTCAATTACATCGAGGCCGTGGTGCGCGTGTACAACAGCTACGGCCGGCGTGACAACAAGTGGAAGGCGCGCATCAAGATTCTCGTCAAGTCCGAGGGCCAGAAATTCATCGATGCGGTGGAGGCCGAGTACAAGGCCATCGTCGAGCAGGATGGCGCCCCGCACACCATCACCCAGGCCGAGCTGGACCGCGTCACCGCCAACTTCGTGGTGCCCGAGCTCAAGCCCGCCAACCTGCCCTCCAAGGTCAATACCGACGGCCAGCTGTACCAGCGCTGGCTGCAGCAGAACGTGCGCGGCCACCGCCTGCCGCAGTTGCGCGCCGTCAGCCTGTCATTCAAGCGCGTGGGCTTCGCGCCCGGCGACGCCGATGCCGACACCATGGACGCGCTGGCCCGGCTGGCCGAGCAGTTCAGTGCCGGCGAGGCACGCCTGACGCACGAGCAGAACCTGCTGCTGCCCTGGGTGCATGCCAGCGACCTGCCCGCGCTCTACGATGCCGCGCGCGCGCTGGGCCTGGCGCAGCCCAACATCGGCCTGCTGACCGACATGATCGCCTGCCCCGGCGGCGACTTCTGCTCGCTGGCCAACGCACGCTCGCTGCCCATCGCTGCGGCGATTACCGAGCGCTACCAGGATCTGGACGAGGTGTTCGACCTCGGCCCGATCGACCTGCACATGAGCGGCTGCATCAACTCCTGCGGCCACCACCACAGCGGCCACATCGGCATCCTGGGCGTGGACAAGGACGGCAAGGAGTGGTACCAGGTCACGCTGGGCGGCGCCGACGGCACCGACCTGTCCGGCCCCGCGATCGGCGGCAAGGTGGTCGGCCCCTCGTTCTCGGCCGCCGAAGTGCCCGGCGTGATCGAGGCCGTGCTCACCACCTACCGCGAACTGCGCAAGAGCGGCGAGTTCTTCATCGACACGCTGCGCCGCGTGGGCCACGACCCGTTCAAGGCCGCCGCCAACGGCGCGCGCCACCAGGGCGGCCGCGCCGCGCACGCGGTCGAGGAAGCCACCACCTGAGCCTCTCACGATCAAGCCAAATACTATGAAAATCATAGCTAAAAACCAGGAATTCGCGCCGGCGGGCAGCCTAAAAACCCTGCAAATCGCCAACGACGCCGACATCGCGCAGCTGGCGCAGGAGGGTGCCTTGGCAGGCGTGGAGCGCATCGAGCTGAACTTCCCCAAGTTCACCGACGGCCGCGCCTTCAGCCAGGCCGTACTGCTGCGCCGCCGCTACAAGTTTTCCGGCGACCTGCGCGGCACGGGCGACGTGCTGATCGATCTGCTGGTGCACATGCACCGTAGCGGCTTCACCAGCGCCGTGCTGGCCGAAGGCGTGGACCCGGCCGCCGCCGAGCGCCAGTTCGCACGCTACAGCGCGTTCTACCAGGGCGACGCGCTGGAGCCGCGCCCGCTCTTTGCACGCGATACGGCACGGGAGGCTGCATGAGCGCTGTTGAGCTGCATGCCAGGCCATCGCTTGACTTCGACGCGAAACTGGCCGCCACCACCGCGCTGCTCAAGCTGGCCGCGCACGACTTCGCCCGTGCGCCCGGCGCCGCCGCGCCGCTGGTCGCGCAGGCGTCCAGCCTCGGCGCCGAAGACATGGTGATCAGCCATTTGATCAACACACTGCAACTGGACATCGGCATCTTTGTGCTGGAGACCGGCATGCTGCACGCCGAGACCCTGCAACTGCTGGCGCAGCTCCAGGCCGCGTCGCGCGCGCCGGTCGAGGTATTCAAGCCCGTCAACGAGTCGGTGGTTCACTTCGTGGCCAAGGAAGGCAAAGACGCCATGTACAAAAGCGTTGACCTGCGCAAGGCCTGCTGCCATATCCGCAAGGTCGAGCCGTTGGCGCGCGCGCTGGCCGGCAAAAGGGCCTGGCTCACCGGCATGCGTCGCGAACAGTCCGGCGCACGCGCCGAGGTGCCGATGATCGACACCAGCGACCTCACCGGTGGCACGGGCCGCGTCAAGTTCAACCCGCTCGCCAACTGGACCTGGGGCGACGTGTGGCATTACATCGCCCTGCACAAGGTGGCGTACAACCCGCTGCACGACCAGTTTTACCCGAGCATCGGCTGCGCGCCGTGCACGCGCGCCATCAGCCTGGGCGAGGATTTCCGCGCCGGCCGCTGGTGGTGGGAAGACGAGTCTGCGAAGGAATGCGGCCTGCATGTGAAACAACACAACAATCCCGAGGAAGCTGCCGCATGAACGCCCGCACCGACTTTTCACTCGAACCCGAGTTGCACCCCACCCTCGGCAACCATCACCTGGACGCGCTGGAAGAAGAAACCATCTTCATTCTGCGCGAGGTCGCCGCTGCGTTCGAGCGCCCCGCCCTGCTGTTCTCGGGCGGCAAGGACTCGCTGGTGCTGCTCAAGTGCGCCGAGAAAGCCTTCGGCATCGGCCGCATCCCCTACCCGCTCCTGATGATCGACACCGGCCACAACTACCCCGAAGTGACCGATTTCCGCGATCTGCGCGCGCAGCAGCTTGGCGCCAAACTGATCGTGCGCAAGGTCGAAGATTCCATGGCGCGCGGCACCGTGCGGCTGGCCCATGCGCTCGAGAGCCGCAACGTGCACCAGTCGGTCACGCTGCTGGAAGCCATCGAGGAATTCCGCTTTGACGCGCTGATCGGCGGCGCGCGCCGCGACGAGGAAAAAGCCCGCGCCAAGGAGCGCATCTTCTCGCACCGCGACGGCTTTGGCCAGTGGCAACCCAAGGCGCAGCGGCCCGAGTTGTGGACGCTGTTCAACACGCGCCTGGCCCCCGGCGAGCACTTTCGCGTGTTCCCGATCTCCAACTGGACCGAACTCGACATCTGGCAGTACATCGAACGCGAGCAAATTGCGCTGCCGCAGCTCTACTACACGCACCGGCGCGAAGTGGTCGAGCGCCGTGGCCTGCTGGTGCCGGTGACGCCGCTCACGCCGCTGCGTGAGGGCGAGGTCGCCGTCACCCGGGATGTGCGCTTTCGCACCGTGGGCGACATCACCTGCACCTGCCCGGTGGCGAGTCTGGCCGGCTCGGCGGCCGAGGTCGTGATCGAGACGCTGGCCGCCGATGTGAGCGAGCGCGGCGCCACGCGCATGGACGACAAGACCTCGGACGCTTCCATGGAAAAACGCAAGAAGGACGGGTATTTCTGATGAGCACTACTACTTTGATAGCAACTCACGAAGGGTACACGGGGGCTACAGGCCAAAATGACCATGATTCCGCACTCAAGTTCATCACCTGCGGATCGGTCGACGACGGCAAGAGCACCTTGATCGGCCGCCTGCTGGTGGACAGCCGCACGGTGCTGCAGGACCACCTGGCCGGCGTGCAGCGCAGCGGCGAAACCGATCTGGCGCTGCTCACCGACGGCCTGTCGGCCGAGCGCGAGCAGGGCATCACCATCGACGTGGCGTATCGCTACTTTGCCACCGAGCGGCGCAAGTTCATCATCGGCGACGCGCCCGGCCACGAGCAATACACCCGCAACATGGTGACGGCGGCCTCGAGCGCCGATGCCGCCGTGGTGCTGGTGGATGCCACCAAGCTCGACTGGAACAATCCCGTCCTGGAATTGCTGCCACAAACCCGGCGCCATTCGCTGCTGGTGAATCTGCTGCGCGTGCCCTCCATCGTGTTTGCCGTGAACAAGCTCGATGCGGTGCAGGACCCCGTTGCGGCGTTTGCCCACATCGGCGCGGCCCTGCGCGCCTTTGCCGCCTCGGCGCAGATTGCGGTGCATGCCATCGTTCCCATTTCGGCCCTCAAGGGCTGGAACGTGGTGGAGCGCGGTGCCGGCGCACCGGAGGCGCAAGACCTCGGCTGGTGCGGCTACCATGGCGCCAGCCTGCTGGAAATCCTGGAGCAGTTGCCCAGCACCGGCGCCGACCCGACGCAGCCCTTTGCCTTTCCGGTGCAGTGGGTCGAAAAGTTTTCATCCTCTGCCGACACCACGCAAGGCCGGCGCGTGTTCTGGGGCCGCGTGGCGGCGGGCGGCGTGCAGCCCGGCCAAAGCATCACGGTCATGCCGGGCGGACAAACCGCCACGGTGGCGCAGGTGCTGGATCATGCGCGCCAGCCCAAGGCCATCCTGGCGGGAAGCAGCGCCGGCATCGTGCTGGACCGCGAGGTCGATGTGTCGCGCGGCGACTGGCTGCTGGCGGACGCATCCAGCGAAGACAGCTTTGTGAGCAGCCCCGAGGGCAGCACCACGTTGAACGCCACCGTCGCCTGGATGGACGACGTGCCGCTGGTGGCCGGCCGCGTGTATTGGGCCCTGCACGGCCACCGCTGGGTCAAGGCCCGGGTCAAGCGCATCGTGCATCGGCTCAACGTGAACACGCTGGCCGAGGAGGACGCCACCGAACTCGCCCCCAACGCCATCGGCCATGTCGAGCTGTCGCTGCAGCAGCCGATTGCGACGCGGCCCTATGCGCAGTCGCGCACGATGGGCTCGATGGTGCTGGTGGACACGGCCTCCAACAAGACTTCAGGAGCCTTGCTCGTGCGATAGCTAAATCCCGAGCCGGGACCCCACACGCAAAACCCAATAAAATCGGCGGTTAACCCCTCCTTTGACCGATCCGATCGAAACAACATGACCCACGTCGTCACCGATTCCTGTATCCGCTGCAAATACACCGACTGTGTGGATGTCTGCCCCGTGGACTGCTTCCGCGAAGGCCCGAACATGCTGGTGATCGATCCCGACGAGTGCATCGACTGCGCGGTCTGCATCCCCGAATGCCCGGTGAATGCGATTTACGCCGAAGAAGATCTTCCCGCTGATCAAATGTCCTTCATCAAGCTCAATGTCGAGTTGAGCCATGCGCCCGGCTGGAAGAGCATCACGAAACGCAAACCGGCGCTCGACGACGCCGAAGAATGGAAAGACAAGACCGACAAAATCGGCGAGCTGGTGCGTTAAAGCACCGGGCCTGCCGCAGACCCGGCGAAAGAATTATGGAACCTCAACTGAACCAAGAAGTGATCAACACCGCCCAGGCCCACGATGGCCCGATTGAAACCGATGCCGTCATCGTCGGCGCAGGCCCGGTCGGCCTGTTCCAGGTGTTCGAGCTCGGCCTGCTCGAGATCAAGGCCCATGTGATCGACTCGCTGGCCCATCCCGGCGGCCAGTGCGTCGAGCTCTATCCCGACAAGCCGATCTACGACATTCCCGCCGTGCCGGTGTGCACCGGCCAGGAACTGACGGATTCGCTGCTCAAGCAGATCGAGCCGTTCGGCGCGACCTTCCATTTTGGACAGGAAGTGACGGTGGTGGACAAGCAGGAGGACGGCCGCTTCTATGTCGAGACCTCCAGGGGCACGCGCTTCCTGACCAAGACCATCTTCATCGCCGCCGGCGTCGGTGCGTTCCAGCCGCGCCTGTTGAAGGTCGATGGCCTGAACAAGTTCGATGGCTCGCAGCTGTTCTATCGTGTCAAGAACCCGGCCGATTTCGCGGGCAGGAACCTGGTGATCGTGGGCGGCGGCGACTCCGCGCTGGACTGGGCGCTGAACTTTGTCAAGGATGGCCCGCACAAGGCCGAGAGCGTGATCCTGATCCATCGCCGCGATGGCTTCAAGGCGGCGCCGGCCAGCGTCGCGAAGATGCATGAGCTGTGCAACGCCTACGAGATGCAGTTCATTGTCGGCCAGGTCACCGGCTACGAGGAAAAGGACGGACGGCTTACCGGTGCCAAGGTCACGGGTTCGGATGGTGTGACGCGCGTGGTGCCGCTGGACGTGCTGCTGGTGTTTTTCGGACTCAGCCCGAAGTTGGGGCCCATTGCCGAATGGGGTCTGGACATCGAGCGCAAGCAGCTCAAGGTGGACACCGAGAAGTTCTCCACCAACGTGCCCGGCATTTTTGCGGTGGGCGACATCAACATCTACCCGGGCAAGAAGAAGCTCATTTTGAGCGGCTTTCACGAGTGCGCGCTGGCCGCCTTTGCGGCCGCGCCGTTCATCTTCCCGGACAAGAAGATCCACCTGCAGTACACCACCACCAGCCCCAAACTGCACAAGGTGCTGGGCGTGGAAACGCCGGTGTTCGACTGAGCCGGCTGCGCTCATCGATCAGGCCCGCGCGTGCGGGCCTTTTTTTGTGCCCGATTCGATTTATTTTACCCGGGTGATATTGGAAACAAATTTAATCCGGGTATTATTCGATCCAATTTTGGGAAAACAAAAAATGGACGAACCAACACCCGCGCATTGCACCGCCTTCGAAGGCAGCCGGCGCATCGCATCCGGCGAGCTGAAGGCCGTCGCCGTTGCCGTCAAAAAGATCATTGACCGGGGCGTCACCGAGCCCGTGCTGGTGTTTGACGACAAGACGAGTGCCATTGTCGAACTCGACTTGCGCGGCACCCCGGCTGACGTGGCGCAGCGACTCGAACAAAAGCCGCATCACGGCGGGCAGAACCCGCCTTGCAGCGCCATGGCAGAGGGACGCCGCGGCCCGGGACGGCCCCGGCTGGGCGTGGTGGCGCGCGAAGTCACCCTGCTGCCCCGGCACTGGGACTGGCTGGCCAGCCAGCCCGGCGGCGCCTCCGTGGCGCTGCGCAAACTGGTGGAAGAAGCGCGGTGCGCCAATGCCGGCAAAGACCGTGTGCGGCAGGCCCAGGAAGCGGCCTACCGCTTCATGTCGGCGATCGCGGGGCACCAGAGCGGCTTCGAAGAAGCCACCCGAGCGTTGTTCGCCGGCAATGCGGCACGCTTTGACGAACTCGTGCAAGCGTGGCCTGTGGATGTTCGTCTTCATGCGACGAAACTGGCAACAGCGGCCTTCGAGCCACAGCCGCAACCACACCTTGAAGGAGGCGCCGAATGAGCGCCGCAGCAGCAAACCCGGCGACGCGCCCGCGGCTGTGGAAGGCGTTCCTGGCCTTTCTCGGGCCGATGATGCTGGCCAATATCCTGCAGGCCCTGTCCGGCACCATCAACAACGTCTACCTCGGCCAGATGCTGGGTGTCGGGGCGATGGCATCGGTGTCTGCATTTTTTCCGATTCTGTTTTTCTTCATCTCGTTCATGATCGGCCTGGGGGCCGGTGCCTCGGTGCTGATCGGCCAAGCCTGGGGCGCCCGGGAAGTCGAACGAGTCAAGGCGATTGCGGGCACCACGCTCAGCGTGGGCATCGGTGCAGGGCTGCTGGTGGCCGTGTTCGGTGGCGCTTTCACAGGCCCGATGCTGACCCTGCTGGGCACGCCCGCCGATATCCTGCCCGGGGCCACGAGCTACGCGCGCATCATGCTGATTGCCGCACCGGGCATCTTCGTGTTTCTGCTCGCGACCTCGATGATGCGCGGCGTCAGCGACACCGTGACGCCGCTGCTCACCCTGCTGATCTCGACCGCCATCGGACTGGTGCTGACGCCGGCACTGATTCGTGGCTGGGGCGGCTTGCCGATGATGGGTGTCGCCAGTGGCGCCTGGGCCAGCGTGGCATCGTATTCGGTGGCGCTGCTCTGGCTCGGCTGGTACATGCTCAAACGCCAGCACCCCCTGGCCCCGGATGCGGTTTTTTTGCACCACATGAAGATCGATCGGGCCATCCTGGCGCGGGTGCTGCGTATCGGCCTGCCGACGGCGGTGCAGATGATCACTATTTCGCTGGCCGAGGTGGCAGTGCTGTTCCTGGTCAACCGGTTCGGCTCGGACGCCACGGCGGCCTATGGCGCGGTGAATCAGGTGGTGGCTTACGTGCAGTTCCCAGCCATCTCCATCGCCATCACGGCGTCGATCCTGGGCGCCCAGGCGATTGGCGCGGGGCGCATCAACACCCTCGGCGCCATCGCCCGCACCGGCATCCTGATGAACCTCGTCATCACGGGCGCCCTGGTGGTGCTGGCGTATCTGTTCTCGCGCACCATCGTCGGATTTTTTATCACCAGTGCGCCGGTGGTCGAGGTGGCGCAAACCCTGCTGCACATCATGCTGTGGAGCTCCATCGTCTTCGGCATGTCTGCCGTGCTGTCGGGCCTGATGCGTGCCAGCGGCAGCGTGCTGGTCCCGACCGCCATCTCGATGTTCGCCATCCTGGCGATCGAGGTGCCCGTTGCCTGGGGCCTGAGCCATCGCATCGGATTGAATGGCATCTGGATGGCCTATCCTGTGGCCTTTCTGGCGATGCTCGCAATGCAGACCAGCTATTACCGGCTTGTCTGGCGCAAACGGCCCATTCGCAGGCTGTGAGCGCGGCCCTCATACAAAAGCCAAGCCCACTCGCCTTTCACCCTGCGCAGAGCCGAACACATGACCGACACCACATCGCTTCCCGCCCCCGGCAACCTGGCTTTGACGCCAGTCCCGGCCGCAGACCGGGTTTTCCACTGGCCGGAGCATGCCTCGCTCTGGTTCAGCCTGGGCGTTGGCCTGCTCGTCATCCAGGTCGGCGCCTACCTGGTGCCCGCCGTGGGCACGCGCGACGCCATGCTGGCCGTGGTGCTGGGATCGTTGTTGGGCGCGGGCCTGCTGGCCTGGACCGCCAAGATTGGCTGCGACAGCGGCCTGTCCAGTGCCGGGTTGATGCATGCCACCTACGGCAGTTTTTTTGCCCGCCTGCCGGTGCTGCTCAATATCGTGCAGCTGATTGGCTGGACCACGTTCGAGCTCGTGATCATGCGCGATGGCACGGCCGCCATCGGCAAACAGACCCTGGGTTTCGCCCTCGACGGACCGGCCGGTGTGCTGGGCACTACGCTGCTCTGGGGCGCCATGCTGACGGCCCTGATGGCCGGCTCCATGATCCGGCTGGTACGCCGGTTTGTGGCGCGTTTCGGGCTGCCGCTGGTGATTGCCTCCCTGTTGTGGCTGACGTGGCAGTTTGCCGGGCAGTTGCAGAGCCGGGGTTTTGCAGCCATCTGGGCCCGGCCCGGCGATGGCAGCATGGGGATGCTGTCGGCGCTCGATCTGGTGATTGCAATGCCGGTGTCATGGCTGCCGCTGGTGGCGGACTACGCGCGGCACGGCCGCAGCGGCAGGAGCGCGCTGGGGGGCACCTGGCTGGGTTACGCCGTTGCCAATATCTGGTGCTATGCGCTGGGCGTGCTGGTGGCCAGCGTCGCGCAGCCGGGGGACAACCTGGTAGGCGCGCTGCTGCTCGCACAGGGTGGGCTGATTGCGCTGAGTCTGATCCTGATCGATGAAATCGACAATGCCTATGGCGATGTCTACTCGGGCTCGGTGTCGGCGCACAGCCTTAAGCCATCCTGGAGCATCCGCCGCTGGGGCCTGTTGCTTGCGGTCCTGTGTACCGCCCTGGCGCTGGTGCTGCCAATGCATAGCCTGGAGCCATTCCTGCTGACTTTGAGTTCGGTGTTCGTGCCGCTGTATGGCGTGATCCTGGGCCGGCTGGGCTTCAGGAAGCGCCCCGAACCCGCGCCCTCGCCTCGCAAGATCGACGTTACCGCCGCCGTGCTGTGGCTGGCTGGTATTGCCATCTATCACGCGACCGCGGCTTGGGCGCCGCAATGGGGCTCCGCACTGCCGACCCTCGCGCTCACCTTTGCGCTGGCCTGGCTGACGCGCCCAAAACAGGTCTGAAAGGCTCGCTACGGCGTTGGCAGTATCCGCAGCGGCACGGGCGCGTGGCCGTGGTTCAAGGGGCCATGCCCGTGTCCCGTATGCACGCCCGCCCCCGCGGCGATCGCCGCCAGAATGTAGGCGCGTGCCTGCTCGACCGCTTGCGGCAAGGGCAGCCCCAGCGCCAGATACGCCGCAATGGCCGAGGACAGGGTGCAGCCCGTGCCATGCACGTTGCGGCTGGCAATGCGCGCCGATTGCAAACGCTGGCGCGCGCTACCGGCCTGCGCCAGCACGTCCACCACCTGATCTCCCGGCAGATGGCCCCCCTTCAGCAGCACCGCCCGCGCGCCTAGCGCCAGCAGGTCGCTGGCGGCCTGGTCGAGTGCTTCGACGCCACGGATGTCGCGCGCCAGCAGCAAGGCCGCTTCGTCCAGATTGGGTGTGACGACCGTCGCACGCGGAAACAGTTCCTGCACCAGAACCTGTACGGTCTCCTGGGCGATCAAACGGTCGCCACTGGTGGCGACCATCACCGGGTCCAGCACCACCTGCGTGAGCTGGTAGTGGTCAATCGCCCACGCAACCACCTTCACGATCTCGGGCGAGTGCAGCATGCCGATCTTCACGGCATCCGCGCCGATGTCTTCCACCACCGCCTGAATCTGGGCCTTCACCATGTCCGGCGGAATCCCATGGATGGCGCGCACGCCCACCGTGTTTTGTGCCGTGATCGCCGTGATGGCGGTCATGCCGTAGCAGCCCAGCGCGCTAAAGGTTTTGAGGTCGGCCTGGATACCGGCGCCGCCGCCGCTGTCCGAGCCGGCAATCGACAAAACCCGCGGATAGCGGCCGCCCGGCGGCGGACAAGAATCATTCATGGTCATTGCGAAAATTATGCGGCAAGTTGCAATGCGGCCAATGCCTGCGTGGTGTGATGTAATCTGGGGTACGGATGAAACAGGGGTGTCTGGCCAGTTTGGCTTGACTGAGATAAACCCTAAGACCCGATCCAGATCATGCTGGCGTGGGAAGTTTCCACCAATGAGGCCACCTCGTTTTGTCCAGCTGTTTTCTGCAGATGGACCCATGAATTTCCACTCTTCGTCAAAGTTGTCCACCTCGGTGGTATTGGGCGCCGGCCTGATGGGCCGGCTGCTGGCCGTGCAGCTCGCGCGCGCGGGCCATGCGGTCAAGCTGTATGACGCCGGCGGCCCGCAGGCTGAAGGTGCGGCTGCCCGTGTTGCGGCAGCCATGCTGGCACCGCTGGCCGAGTCCGCCGTAACCGAAGCCGGCGTGGTGCAAATGGGGCTGCATGCGCTGGGCCGCTGGCCCGCGCTGATCGCGCAGCTCGATCAGCCGGTGTTTTTCCAGCAGCAGGGCTCGTTGATCCTGTGGCACCGGCAAGATGCCGCGGAGGCCGCACGTTTCGCCGGCCAGATGAAAGCCATCCAACAGCGCATCACGGCGCTGCCGGTCGTGCAGCCGCTGGACGCAGCCGGCGTGGCCCGGCTGGAGCCCGCACTGGGTGCGCGTTTTACGCAGGGGCTTTATCTGCCCGGTGAAGGCCAGCTCGACAACCGCCAGTTGCTGGCGGCGCTGCTGCATCAACTGCAAACGCTGCAGGTCGAACTGCATTGGCACAGCCCGCGCGACCCAGGCGACTTCGATCCCGGCCAGCGCGGCCAGCCCGACTGGGTGTTCGACTGCCGCGGCCTGGGCGCGCGCGGCCAGTGGCCGGCCTTGCGCGGCGTGCGCGGCGAAATCATCCGGGTCCATGCGCCCGAAGTGACGCTGATCCGCCCGACCCGCCTGATTCATCCGCGCTACCCGCTCTACATCGTCCCCAAGCAGGACCATCTGTTTGTGATCGGGGCGACCGAAATCGAGTCGGACGATCTCTCTCCCGCCAGTGTGCGCTCCACCCTCGAGCTGTTGAGCGCAGCGTATTCAGTGCACACCGGTTTTGCCGAGGCGCGCATCGTCGAGATTGCTACGCAGTGCCGCCCCGCCCTGCCCCACAACCTGCCGGCCATCCGCCACCTGGGCCCGCGCGTACTGCAGATCAACGGCCTGTTCCGCCACGGCTTCATGATTGCACCCGCGCTGCTCGATGTGGTGATGGAACTGGTCACCACCGGCGAGTCCGCGTTGGCCAACACCTTTGCGCTGGGCCTTGAACAGGCCGAGGGGGTGGCCTCATGAACATCACCCTCAATAAAACGGCCCACGAAATCCACAGTGGCGCGACGCTCGCCGACGCACTGGCCCTGTTGCAACCCAAGCCGCCGTTCGCCGTGGCCGTCAACATGCAGTTCGTTCCCAACACGCAATATATGCAGACTCTGCTGCAGCCCGGCGACGACATCGAGGTGATTTTCCCGGTCACCGGTGGCTGAAAGGATCCATCCATGAACAACGCCTCCACGCCTTCCGATCCCCTGGTCCTGTACGGCCAGACATTCCAGAGCCGCCTGCTGCTGGGCACGGCCCGTTACCCCTCGCCCGCCACCATGGAAGCGGCCGTGCGCCGCGCGCGCCCTGCGATGGTGACCGCCTCTTTGCGGCGCCAGCAGGTGGCGGACAGCAACGCCGGCAACAGCTTCTGGGAGTTGCTGCGCCAGTTCGATGTGCCGGTGCTGCCCAATACCGCCGGCTGCCACAGCGTGCAGGAAGCCATCATCACGGCGCACATGGCCCGCGAGGTGTTTGCCACGCCGTGGATCAAGCTCGAACTGATCGGTGACGACTACACACTGCAGCCCGACACCCTCAATCTGGTCGACGTCGCCGGCCGGCTGATCAAGGACGGTTTCAAGGTGCTGCCCTATTGCACCGAGGATCTGGTGCTGTGCCAGCGCCTGGTGGACGTGGGCTGCCAGGCCGTGATGCCATGGGCGGCGCCCATCGGCACCGGCAAGGGCCCCGTCAATCCCTATGCCCTGCGCATGCTGCGCGAGCGCCTGGCCGTGCCCATGATCGTCGACGCCGGGCTGGGCTTGCCCTCGCACGCCTGCCAGGTGATGGAATGGGGTTATGACGGCGTGCTGCTGAACACGGCCGTGGCGCTGGCGCAGGACCCCGTGGCCATGGCGGGCGCATTCGCCGGCGCGGTGCAGGCGGGGCGCGACGCGCACCTTGCCGGCGCCATGCTGGAGCACGATGCCGCCCAGCCCAGCACCCCCGTACTGGGCACTCCTTTCTGGCATGAGGCTTGACCATGACTTCCCACCACGACATGGCGCAGGCCATTGTGTCGGCCCACCAGGCCACGCTCGGGCTGACGCCGCAGGTTCGCACCGCGCCGGCATTCAGCAGCGAGGCGCCGGTCTACCGCGCCGCCAAACAAGCCTGCCTGGATCTGGGATTCATCGAAATCGACGCCGAGTGCCTGGCCCACGCCTGGCAGGCGATGACGCTGCGCACAGGCCATTTCAGTCCCGCCGACTGGCCCGCCGATCCCCAGGACTTCGGCATGCGGGCCTGGCCGCGGCCGGACGCGTTCGCCAGTTGCCCCAAGCAACTCGGGCTGTACGCCGTGCTGCCCGATGCAGCCTGGGTCGTGCGCATGGCGCGGGCCGGCGTGCCCACGGTTCAATTGCGCTTCAAATCCGGCGATGCCCAGGCCGTGGAGCGTGAAGTGCGCGCGGCGGTCGAGGCCGTCAAGGGCACGGACGCACGGCTGTTCATCAACGATCACTGGCAAGCCGCCATCGCCGCAGGCGCGTACGGCGTGCATCTGGGGCAGGAAGACCTCGGCGCGGCGGACCTGTCGGCGATCCGCGCCGCCGGTTTGCGGCTCGGCCTGAGCAGCCACGGCTACGCCGAAATGCTGCGTGCCGACCGCTTGAGCCCCAGCTACATCGCCATGGGCGCGGTGTTCCCCACCACCCTCAAGCAGATGGCCACCGCGCCGCAAGGCACCGGCCGCCTGGCCGCCTATGCCCGGCTGATGCGCGACTATCCGCTGGTGGCGATCGGCGGCATTGACGGCGGCAAACTGCCCGAGGTGCTTGCCAGCGGCGTAGGCTCGATAGCGGTCGTGCGCGCACTGGTCGCTGCGGCGCAACCGGAGGCGGCTGTAGCAAAGTTGAAAGCAGAGATGCAGGCCTGGATGGCAACGCAGGAGGCGATTCAAATGTCGTGACAGGGAGTCATTAGTCACGGCAAGATTTAAAAGAAATACACCCGTAGCCCTCACAAAGTCTTGACACATAGCTTCTATTTTTATAGCAATTCATGCTTTTGAATGACCACGCATTGCCGCCGCAGGCGATGCCCCGTAGCGCACCGCATTTCAGTTCGAAGCGCGCCAGGATCGCCCAAAAACATTGCTATAATTTAAGGCTTGTTCCTCGATAGCTCAGTTGGTAGAGCGCCGGACTGTTAATCCGTAGGTCCCTGGTTCGAGCCCAGGTCGAGGAGCCAATTAGGTACGGAGCTGGGCACCCCTATGGTGCCCATTTCTTTTTGTGCAGCCGCTGCCAGCAAAGCCGCCTTTTTGCCGCGCATCACCACCCGCTTGCCATCGAAGCGGACTTCGCTCACAAACTCCCGCAAGTAGCGTTTCGAGAAGCCTGCACTGCGATCGAGCACGCGGGCACGCAAGGCCGTGCTGAACGCATCGAGCTGACGCGCCGACAGCATGGCCACCGGCAGCTCCTTCATGCGCTTGGCGCCCGCCACCTCGATGAGCACCGCCTCGCGCCTTGCCTTGAGCTTTTGCGCCCTGACCTTGAGCATGTCATCCATCGGCAGCAAGCCCTTCTCCACCGCCTCATAAAGCCGGTTCGTGCCGGTTTCCAATTCGACCAGCTCCTTCTTGAGCGTACGCAGCGTCTCGTCCTGCCCCGAGTTAGCCTGCTTGAGCTGTTGCTTCATCTCGCGCAGCATGTCGCGCAGGCGCTCAGGTGTCAGCACCTTGTCGGCGAACGCAGCCAGGACGAGGTTGTCCATCTTGGGCATGGACACGGCAGGCGTGCAGCAGGCGCCAGCGCCTCGCCCAATGCGGGTATTGCACTTGTAGTACTGGTAGCGCCCGCCCTTGCCCGTGGCCGTGGTCATGCCAGCGCCGCAGCTATCGCAGCGCAGCAGGCCTGTCAGCAGCGTTGGCGTGTTCACCACCCGCGCCGGCGTGACGGCCGGTGACCTGTCGTGACGCTTGGCGGCGACCGCCGCAAATACCTGTCTATCAATGACGGGATCGATTGGCACCGTTACCCATTCATCCTTCGGCTTGGCTTGATGGCCCTGCCCGTCCTGCTTGTTGAACACGTAGTCGCCCATGTAAGCGGTGTCGGCCAGCAACTGCTGCACCCGGTTGCGTGTCCATTTGGCACCCCGGCGCAGCACGCCGCGCTCGCCCAAATGCACGGCAATTTGCAGGCAGCCCATCTCGGCCCCGTTCAAACCGTTGAGGTACATCTCGAAGATGCGCCGCACCGTGGGCGCTTCGGCCTCGTCGATCACAAGGCGCTTTTTCTTGCCCTTGGCCGCTGGCAGGTCGACTTCTTCGGTCTTGTAGCCAAATGGCGGCTTGGAGCCATTGAAGAAGCCCTGCCGGGCGTTCTCTTTCAAGGCCCGCAGCGTGTGCTTGCCGGTTTCCTTGCTCTGGTATTCGTCGAACAGACTGAAGATGCTCCGCGCCATCTCGCCGGACGGATCATCACTGGTTTGTTGCGTGATAGAAATTAGCTTGACACTTGATTTCTTAAGTTGCCGCTCGTAAAGAGCAGAAGCGATGTGGTCGCGAAAGAACCGCGACAGGCTGTGCACGATGACGGCCTCATAGGGCGAGGGCTTGAGCGTGGCGTCCGAGATCATCCGCTGGAACTCGGGTCGCCGGTCATCGGTGGCGGACGCGCCCGGCTCGACATACTCCTTGACGACGGCATAGCCGTTGCGTTTAGCCCAATCCCGCATTTGGCGCAGCTGATCCGGGATGGATAAATCCTTGTCAGCCTGCCTTGTGGTGGACACGCGAGCGTAAAGCGCAACAGCCATTTTTTTACTCCTTATCGTCTTGCAGCCAGAGCACGTCCTTGACCAACTCGGGCAGCAGTTCCTGCACCAGTTTCAACTCAGCAGGCAGCAAAGGCAAGTCTGCGTCCAGATCGCAATCGACGATCAGTTCGGATTGGGTTTTGTTCAATCATGGGGCACCTCCTTTCCTGCATGTATCGGCCTGCCCGTGTCCTTGCCACTCAGCTTTTCATAGTCGGCCACGATCCGCTCCACTTCCCGTTCCAGTCCATTTTGGCCAAACTCATCCAGAAACAAACCCCGGAACGCCCAGAATTGAGAGTCCGGCAGCGCCGCTTTTGCCACTCTCAGCGCCCTGTTCTTTCGGGCGTTGATCGCCGCGAACAAGACGTCCTGCAGCCTCATGCCCCGATCCTCAATTGATCGATGCGCCGCTGCACATCACTGCGCCAGGTCAAACCGTTGTGCACCTTTTCCAGCAGGGGAATGAGGCGGTCAATGGTTTGGCCTTGCGAGAGCATGGGACGGCCCTCCTTCAGGCACTCGATGGCCGCCACCTTCTTGAGATAGCCCTCCATGCTGATCGCCATGCGGATCAGCGTTTCATCGAGCTGGGCGCGTGCATCGAGTTCGCGATACACGCCTTGGGCCGGTAGCTGGTCGATGTGCTCGGCAAGCATGACCCATAGGGAATGCACGGGCCAGCGGGAACGATTGCCGTCCTCGGACTTGACGCGCAGGCTGGTGTGTTCGCTCACCAGATAGCGCAGCACATCGCCATAGCCGTCGAACAGGGCATCGAAGGTGCGCAGGCCAAAGCGTTTCAGCGTTTCCTTGCGCACTTGCCACTCGACCCGCCAGACGTTCTCGGTCTGCCCTTGCCACAGGGGATGCAGCCAGTATTTGCCGCTGGATTCCTCGACCTCAGCGGACTTGTTGTACACGCGCAACACGACTTCATCACGGCCAAAGGTGAAGGTCTGGACTTCGCCATTCTTGCGGTGCTGGCTGTCCTTCTCGGCGACAGTGACGAAGCTGTCCTCGTCGAAGTCAACGGTCGGCAGGTGGAAGTCGAACGCGAAGTCGCAGCGCGACACGCCTTCGGGGCGCACGGGCACGAAGCCTAGGGAACCGGCCCAACTCAGGAAACCTTCGTGCAGGGCCCGTGCACCTTGGTGCCACAGCGCAAGACTGCGGTAGGTGACGAAGAAGCTGGGATCGTTGAATTCCCCGAACTGGATGGTGCAGTGCTGATTTGAGATGACGAAGGGATAGCCGGATTTGGTGCCGTTGGGCAACAGCATGAATTCGGTGCCGCCCAGCTCGATCACCAGCGGGTCGCGGGACTTGGACTCGCGATGGGCTTCCCGGCGCTCTCTCAGGGCCGCGAAGTCGAGATTGCTGATGCAACCCGAGCGCAGGTAGTAGGCGCATTCGACGGTATCGAGGCCGGAAAGCAGGAGCTTCATGGCTCACACCTCACCGGAAACGCATACACCGGCCCCGACCCGCACAGGGAAAAAATGGCTTGCCGATAGACAGGAACAAGATAGGGGTAATACATACCCTGAATGCTAGGCGGTACTCAATACCCCGTCAAGGGTTTTATGTACCCCTATGACATCGAGCGTCGCTGGGCCTTGAGTTCGTCATCCTTGACTTCGCCGCTCACGGCTTTCCAGAAGTTGCCGATCTTCTTGGCAATCTTGTAGCCGAGCGAACGGTGGGCACTGGGGCCTTCCGCCGGGAAGAACTCCCGGATGTTGATATCGAGGACTTCCTCGTATTTGCGGATCGTGCGCTTGTTGTGAATGAGCACCAGTGGCTTCCAGCCGATATGGTCCCCAATTTGCAGCAGCCCGAGCGCCGCTTCCAGTTCGTCGAACGTCCCGGTGTATCGGGCGATGGCTTTGTACGCAACGTCTTGGAGTTGCTCGGCCCGTTGGCGACTGTAGGGAGCAAGTGCATGGAGGTTCTTGCGAACTTCTGCAGGGGTAAGTGGCATGTGGTGCACCAGTAAAGCTTGCAGGGGGTAACGATAACCCATCAAGGGGTACTTTGCAACCCTACCTATCCCCGGCCCCATCGGCTGGCTGGTGTCGGCTTGCGCCGGCCCCCCACCAGCCGCTGGGGGGCCGGGGATGACAGGACGTAACAAACGCCTTAATATGTGTGCTTTGTATTTATAGCCCCCCGTGTTACTTGAACGGGGGGATGGGGCATTCGCACCCGTCCAGCAGATCGGTAACTAGGGGAGACAAGATGGGACAAAAGAAGGACATGCCGACGAAGACTTTGAAGAAATCCACTACTAAAGTCGCGCCGGCAAAGGTTGAAGAAAAACGTGTCTATTTTAGGCAGGCCGATTTTCCGCAAGCAACTCTTCAACAGGCGCAGAGGATCGCATCTGCTCTCGTCGATGATTTTGCTGGAGATTCGGGGTCCCCTCCAGACGTTGCGCTCTCCTTGGGGATTAGTCCTACAAGCAGCAGCTGGCAAACGCTGAGCGGCGCCTCAATTGCGTACGGACTAACAGACGGCGGCATCAATGCAAGCGTCATGAAGCTCACTCCGCTTGGCAAAAAACTAGTCGCTCCAGAGGCCGAAGGCGAAGATATCGTCGCTCGCCGTGAAGCGATTCTAAAGCCGCGCCTATTGCGGGAATTCTTCGAGAAGTATCGCCGCGCAAAGCTTCCCAGCGACGTCATCGCCGTAAACGTTCTGAAGTCGCTTGGCCTCCCAAGCGATAGGACGAACCTTGCGATCGAAATAATTAAGGCCAACGGTACTTACGCTGGAATCATTCGCGATACTCCAACCGGGCCATTTGTTAACCTCGACTCCCCGGGCGTACCCAGGCCTGCCGCCACGCTAGACCTCAGTGATCGGTCCGCTGGCGCAGATTCAAGCAACACCTTGCCAACGGAGGAAGAGTCCGCCCTCAGTTCGTCGGCCGGGTCGCCCCCGCCCACAGGCCTCCCAGCCCAACAAACCTTCGACGCCAAAGGTAACCGGGTGTTCATCACTCATGGGAAGCAGCGAGCGATAGTCGCTCAAATAAAGGAGCTTCTGACATTTGGTAGTTTTGAGCCAGTTGTTTCGGTCGAACGCGAGGCCACGGCCATACCCGTTCCCGAAAAGGTTTTCGAAGACATGCGTTCTTGCGCTGCCGGCGTCCTTCACGTGGGAGCCGAAGGAAAGTACACCGACAAGGATGGCCTTGAGCACGTGAAACTCAACGACAACGTCCTGATCGAAATCGGTGCCGCCATGGCGTTATACGGGAAACGGATGATCCTCCTGGTGGAAAAAGGCGTTTCCTTGCCATCAAATCTGCAAGGCCTGTACCGGTGTGAGTTTGAGGGTGACAAGCTCGACTATGAATCGACCATGAAGTTGCTCAAAACCTTCAGCCAGTTCAGGTAGAGGGTAAAACCTTCTGGAAGTCAGGAACGTGGCAAGGCCCGACGTGGGCGAATCACCTCCGCATTTCACCTCGCTTGCCCACAAGCCTCCACAGGTTCCCCGGCTCCCACCCCCTGAGTGAGCGAAGCTCCGGGGGGTCGCCGGGCCTTCGGCCTGTGGATTTTGTGGACAAGCTACCACGCCTACGGTGGCGCGGCAGCCAATTGTCAAGTAATGGAAAACCCTAACTCCCAGTTCTCAGCATCGCACGTGACGAGGAGCCACTACAAGCCGCACAAGCACTTGAAAGCCCGCTATTTTTTGAATAGCGGGCTTTTTTTTGTTAGACGCGGTCGAATATCCAGTGGTTTTCGACACCCGATCGAGGAACTGCAGTCACAAATTCCTGCGCCGGATACTGCCGCATGAACTCCATCGCCTGCGCCGCCGGGGCCGTCGGCCATGCGCCGCAAGCATGAACTACGCGCATGGTCAACAGGCGTTGTCATCGAATTCAAACCCAAGATAGATACACTAAAAATGTGAAATAGTGACGCATTTCGCACCTCTGATCGAGCGAAGCACCGTTTTGCGCTGACGGCGCTGGCAACTGTTATATAGTCGCAACTCGTGTTGCCGTCTGGTTGCATCTTTTATTGGGAGATACGCTGTGAAAAGCTTTTCGATCGCTACCACGACTGTGTTTCGCTGGGCGTTGCTGGGCGCGCTTGCCAGCGTGCTGTCTGCGTGTGCTGGTTTTTCAACCGCTTTTCCGCCCGCACCGGTCGACGCGGCCACCCCGGATTACAACTATGTTGTGGGGCCTGGCGACGTGCTCAATATTATTGTCTGGCGCAATCCCGAGCTTTCCCTCTCGGTTCCGGTCCGCCCGGATGGAAAAATCTCGACCCCATTGGTCGATGAGCTTGTTGCACAAGGCAAAACTTCCCAGGAAATTGCCCGGGACATCGAGAAGGCGCTGGGAAAAGTCGTACGTGACCCCGTCGTTACCGTCATTGTTACCAGTTTTGTGGGCCCGTACAGCCAGCAAATACGGGTAATTGGCGAGGCGGCAAAACCCCAGACGCTGCCTTACAAGCAACACATGACCGTGCTGGACGTCATGATCGCGGTGGGTGGCCTGACCGACTTCGCTGCCGGCAATAGTGCTTCCATTACACGTGCGTCCGAGAACAACAAGCGATATTCAGTACGGCTCAAAGATCTCATCAAGCGCGGCGACATATCTGCCAATGTTGAAATGAAGCCAGGCGACATCCTGATCATTCCGCAAGGGTGGTTTTAAGGTTGGCATTCTTCTGTTTGCTGCTTCGCTTGACGAAGGTATTGCAGCGCCGCACCCTGACTGCAAGGACTTGATCCGATGGATGAGTTGATTCGCCAAGTATTTACCGCTGCCAGGGGTATGTGGAAGTATCGCTGGCTGGGCCTGCTGGTTGCGTGGGTGGTCACTGCGATCGGTGCTTTCGTGGTGCTGTCGGTACCTGACAAATATGAGGCATCGGCCCGCATTTTTGTGGACACGCAGTCCATCCTGAAACCCTTGATGTCGGGCCTGGCGGTGCAGCCCAACGTCGAGCAGCAAGTGATGATGCTAAGTCGTACGCTGATCAGCCGTCCCAACGTTGAAAAGCTGGTACGCATGGCCGACCTGGACCTGAAAACCCAGTCCAAGGCCGCACAGGATGCGCTGATTGACAGCCTGATGAAAAACCTTCAAATCAACAATGTCGGCCAGGACAACCTTTATGTGCTGTCGTACCGCGATACCAGCCCCGAGAAGGCAAAGAAGGTGGTCCAGTCACTGGTGTCCATTTTTGTGGAATCACGATTGGGGGACACACGCAAGGACTCCAACACGGCCAAGCAGTTCATCGACGAGCAAATCAAAACCTACCTGGCCAAGCTCGAAGAGGCCGAGTCGCGCCTGAAGGAATTCAAACTCCGCAATATCGAGTTGCAGAGTGCCGACGGTACCGACATGGCCGGCCAGCTCAGTGCCGTGAGCGCTCAATTGAGTCAGGCCCGGCTCGATTTGCGTGAGGCCGAGAACGCGCGTGACGCGGCCAGGCAACAATTGCAGGCAGAACAAGCGCAGAACGCCGATATCACATCGCGCAGCCTGTTACAGGAATCCGCCATGTCAATTGCCACTCCTGAGCTAGACAAGAGAATCGAGGCGCAGAAGCACAGCCTTGATGATCTGTTGCAGCGTTTTACCGAACAGCATCCCGACGTGATCGCAGCCAGGCGACTCATTGCTGAACTGGAAGCTGAAAAGAAAAAGAGGGTAGACGAATTGCGGAAAGCTGCAATGGCGAATCCGGCACCGGTATCCAGCAACAGCCTGGCTTATCAGGAGCTCAACCGTCTGCTGGCCACATCGGAGGTACAGGTTGCTGCCTTGCGAGCCAGAGTGGCGGAATATGAGGCGCGGTTCAGTCGGGCGCGCAACATGATGAAAACAGCGCCGGAAATTGAGGCTGAGTATGCCCAGTTGAACCGTAATTACGACATTAATAAAAAGCACTACAACGATCTTGTGGCCCGAAGGGAGTCGGCCTCCTTATCGGGTGATTTGGACAATGCCGCAGGCGTCGCAGACTTTCGTTTGATTGATCCACCACGCGCCTCTCCCAAACCGGTGGCGCCCAACCGTCTGCTGCTGCTGCCTCTGGCGCTGCTGGCGGCATTGGGTGCCGGGCTTGCAGTCACCTTTATCGCCAGCCAGTTGCGAGCCGTCTTTTACGATGCTCGCTCCTTGAGGGAGGCGGTAGGCTTGCCATTGGTGGGTGTTGTCTCGATGGTCATGGACGACTCGGAGGCACGACAGGAAAAGTCCGATTTAAAGAAGTTCCTGGGCGCTTCAGGCGGGCTGGTTGCAACTTTTGTTGCCGGGATGATCATATTTTCCATGATGTCCGGGCGGGCAGGATGAATCAACTATGAGTAGTTTGATTGAACAGGCCGCAGAACGTCTGGAGCAGCTTCGCCAGGCGGGCGCTGAAATGCCTGCAAGGCCTGAAGTGGCTCAAGCGATTGACGCAGCCCCGAGACCTGTGAGCGAGGTCCAGCCCGCCCTTCTGTCCCGACGTGTTGACATTGATCTGGAGGCACTCGCCGCAGCGGGCATCGTCAGTCCCCACGCGCCACGATCCCAAATTGCGGATCAATTCCGGGTGATCAAACGTCCGCTGATCAATAACGCCATGGGTAAAGGCGCATCTGTCATTGCCCACGGCAACCTGATCATGGTCACCAGTGCATTGGCTGGTGAAGGCAAGACTTTTACGGCCATCAATCTGGCGATGAGCATGGCCACCGAACTGGATTACACGGTCATGCTGGTGGATGCTGACGTGGCGCGGCCCTCCGTGATGAAAGTACTGGGGCTGTCAGAAGGTCCCGGTTTGCTCGACCTGGTGCTGGGTGAGTCCAGCGACATGTCGGGCATGCTGCTGAAAACAAACATCGATAAGCTGACCATCCTGCCTGCTGGAACGCCGCACGCCCGCGCCACTGAACTGCTGGCCAGCGATGCAATGATCCGGCTACTCGATGAAATGGCGAATCGCTACCCTGACCGCATCATCATTTTTGATTCACCACCGCTTCTTCTCACAACTGAGGCGCGAGCGCTGGCTTCTCATATGGGTCAGGTGGTGGTGGTGGTACAGGCTGGAAGAACCTTGCAGTCAGAGGTTCGGCATGCACTGGCCACCATTGAGGCGTGCCCCGTCAAGTTAATGCTGCTAAATCAGGCAAGAGCCGTTTCCCGAGAGGGGTACGAATATGGGTACGGATACGGGTACGGCTCGGGCATGAGCAGCAGCAGACCCGACTATTCTCGACGTCAGCCCAAGCCATGATGCGCAGTTCGCGTTCTCTATGGACTCTACGAATGACGGCCCAATCGGTGCCGCTGGCCGTTGGGTTGGTAATGGCGTCCACTGCAGCATATGCTCAGGAGTCCGGCTCTGACTCGGGCCCGATCCGGACGCTGTCCATTGTGCCTCGTGTCTCGATTACCGAAACCCTGACAAACAACGTGGGCCTGAGCAGCGTCGATCCGCAGTCTGATCTGGTCTCCGAGATCAGCCCTGGAATCCGCATCGACAGTCAGGGCCGTCGACTCAAGGGCTATCTGGACTACTCCCTGGACAAGATTACATATGCCCAGAACTCATCGTCCAACCAGTATCAACGCGCGCTCAATGCGGCTGGCACGCTGGAGGCGATTGATAACTGGGCCTATATTGATTTCAGTGGCTCCATTTCGCGACAGGCCATCTCGGCTTTTGGCACCCCGTCAATCAGCAACACATCCATCAATACCAATCAAACCGAGGTTTCCAGCTATCGAATATCACCCTATGTACGCGGCCGGCTGGGCGATCTGGCCAGCTATGAGGCTCGTTACAGTCGGGCAATCACCAACAGCGATGCCGGTGGATTTGGAAATGTGAGTTCGACCGAAGGCTCTGCCAAAATCAGCGGCGATAGCGCTATCCGCGGTCTGGGCTGGATGGCAGATGCCAGCCAGCAAAAATTTGATTACAGCGCCAGCCTCCCCGTTCAAGCTGATCGTTTTACTGTTGGCCCCTCTTACACGGTCACGCCCCAATTGCGTGTGTCTGCCAACGTCGGGCGGGAACGCAATAACTACACCACTGCCGACATGCAAAGCTACGGCAACAGCGGTTTCGCGGTGAACTGGACACCGTCCGAGTTGACCACATTGTCAGCATCCCTGGAACATCGTTCATTCGGAAGTTCGCACAACCTGAGTTTTGAGCACCGGACGGGACGCACCGCGTGGAAGTTCACCGATTCAAAAGACATTCTACAAACGCCCAACCAGCTTGGAGTTGTAAGCCTTGGATCCATTTACGACCTCCTGTATGGCCAGTTTGCATCCATCGAGCCCAACCCGGCAGCGCGCGCACAGTTGGTCAATGCATTTTTGCAAGCCAATGGGCTAAGTCCGAATGCCACTGCGGTCAGTAGCGTTTTGACGTCAGCGGTTTCCCTGCAACACAGCCAAAACCTGTCATTTGCGCTGCTGGGTGTGCGAGACACCATCACGTTTATGGCCACACGAATCGAAAGCAGCCCAATCGATACGTCATCGACGGTCTCCAACGCCCTCACTAATTCCCTCTTCTTTAACCAGCGCGGCCTCAGCGTCAATTACACGCATCGTTTAACGCCCGATTACTCGCTGGGTATTCTTGCGTCGCAGCAAAACACCTCCGGGCTGTCAAGCGTTCAAGGCACAAAATTGCGACTGCTCAATCTCAATGTCACTGGCAGAGTGGGCAAGCAAACCACAGCCTCCGTCGGAGTTCGCCGCGCCGTTTCTAGCGGCGGCGCGCCTTACACTGAAACCGCGGCCTTCGGCACTTTGATCATGCAGTTTTGACCCATGTATGAAGCCTTTTACGGATTAAGCAGCAAGCCTTTTCAGCTCAACCCTGATCCGAGTTTTTATTTCGGCAGCAAACAACACCGGCGAGCCAAGGCCTACCTCGAGTACGGCGTGCAACGAAATGAAGGTTTCATTGTCATCACCGGTGAGGTTGGAGCCGGCAAGACCACCATTGTGCGTGGCCTGTTCGCCAGCCTGGACCCGCACAAAGTCGTAGCCGCCAACCTTGTTACTACGCAGCTAGATGCCGAAGACACCTTGCGCATGGTGGCTGCTGCGTTTGGTGTGCGGGTTAAAGATGCCTCGAAGGCCGAAGTGTTGATGGCACTGGAGGCTTATCTGCTCCACCAGACAAGCCAGGGCAAACGCTGCTTGCTGATCGTTGACGAGGCGCAAAACCTCACCGCCCGGGCGGTGGAAGAGTTGCGCATGCTGTCGAACTTCCAGTTTGGCCAACAAGCATTGCTGCAGACGTTTCTGGTGGGGCAGCCTGAATTCCGTACCATTTTGCAAAGCCCCACCATGCAACAACTCAGGCAGCGCGTTACCGCGACCTGCCACATCGGGCCGTTGCTTTCGGATGAGACACAGGGCTATATTGAGCATCGGTTGAAATGCGCAGGCGCGACGGGGCGCCCAACCTTCGACTCAGCCGCTTTCGAGGCAATTTTCAAAGCCTCCGGGGGTATTCCCCGGCGTATCAATCTGATTTGTGATCGCTTATTGTTATTTGGCTTTCTGAATAACAAAACCAGCTTCGAGCTCCAGGATGTGAATAACGTCGCGAGCGAAATTCACGACGAATCGGCGACGCACTCCCATAAGGCACCGGGGGAAAGGCCGGCGCGGGAAAATCCAGGTAGTCAAGGCCTGACAGCAGCCGGACCAATTGATGTTGATCTCGCCAAGTTGCAGCTCACTCCCGGCTTGGCAGGTTCCATCTCCAGTCAGATTGACGCCTTGGGTGTTGAACAATATGACGGCCGCTTACGGCGCCTTGAGCTTAGCGTGGTTCGCCTGGAGCGGATCAATCTCGAAATCCTCTCCATGCTGCAAAAGCTTGTCGCAGCGGTCAGAAAACCCAGCCAAGAGGGGCATCCATGAGCAATCAGGCGATCATGGAAGCACCAGTCGCGGGTTTGGGTCCGGTCATTTGCATAGTAGGTGCGCGGCCCAACTTCATGAAAATGGCGCCCATTCTCAGGGCGATGGCGGCACACATTCCGCCTATGCCGGTATTGCTGGTACACACTGGACAGCATTACGACAAAGACATGAACGACCGCCTGTTTGAGGACCTGCGCCTGCCGCGGCCGGATGCCAATCTTGAAGTGGGGTCCGGCACGCATGCCATCCAGACAGCAGAAGTTATGCGCCGGTTCGAGCCAGTTGTCGATGCGCACAAGCCTTCCTGCGTCGCGGTGGTTGGCGATGTCAACTCGACGCTGGCCTGCGCCCTGGTTGCGGTCAAAAAAGGCGTGCCCGTGGTGCACATTGAAGCCGGCCTGCGCAGCTACGACCGGGCCATGCCGGAAGAAATCAACCGCATCCTCACAGACCAGATCTCTGCCCGGCTGTATACCACAGAACGCACTGCTGAAGATAACCTGGTGCGAGAGGGTATACCGCCTGAGCGCGTTTGCTTTGCGGGGAACGTCATGATTGATTCGGTGGTTTTTGGCCGGGCAAACGCCCGCAGCGCGACGGAAACTTTGCGCGCCTGCGACATCAATCCCCTGGTGTTGAGCCATCCAATGGGCTATGGCGTGGTCACCCTGCACCGCCCTTCCAATGTCGACAAACCTGAAACCCTGCGCGCCCTGCTGGGGGTTTTGGCCGAAGTTGCCGCCAGCCTGCCGTTGGTGTTTGCCCTGCATCCCCGCACCCGCAGCAACATTGACCGTTTCGGTCTGGAGGACCTGGTTGATCCTGCGCGCATGGTGTTGCTGCCACCGCAAGGGTACCTTGAGATGCTGGGGTTAATGGCTGGCGCCGCCATGGTACTCACCGACTCGGGTGGCCTGCAGGAAGAAACCACGGCGCTAGGCGTACCTTGCCTGACTCTGCGAGAAAACACCGAGCGCCCTATCACCGTGGAGCAAGGCACCAACCTCCTCGTAGGCCGCAACCGGGCTGCCATTCTTGGCGCGGTACAGGAAATTTTGGCCGGACGGGGCAAGCGTGGCCGCCTGCCTGAATTCTGGGATGGCCACGCCGCCGAACGTATTGCGGCAGATCTGTACCAATGGTTGATGTCCAGTCAATCTGGAATAGCCCTGAAATCGCTTGCCACATAGAAAATCGGTATGCCGGTCACTCCCATCACCAACGCGTTGACCATCGATGTTGAAGACTATTTTCAAGTCTCGGCATTTGCGACACATATTGCACGCTCCGAATGGAGCACGCGTGAATGCCGTGTAGAGCGCAACGTCAACGCCATTCTTGAAATGCTGTCCAGTCGCGATATCAAGGCCACCTTCTTTACACTGGGCTGGATTGCCGAGCGTTATCCCCAATTGGTGCGCCAGATTGTCAAGGAAGGGCATGAATTGGCCAGCCATGGGTATGGCCACGAGCGTGCAACCGACCAAACTGAAGCGGCTTTTTTTGCCGATATTCATCTGGCCAAAATTGTCTTGGAGGATTTGGTGGATAGTGAGGTCAAAGGCTATCGCGCACCCAGTTTTTCAATCAGCACTGGCAACCTCTGGGCTTTTGACAGCCTGGTGCGGGCTGGTTACCGCTACAGCTCCAGCGTCTACCCCATTCGGCATGATCACTATGGCATGCCGGAATCGCCACGGTTTGCCCATGAGGTGCGGCCAAGCCTCATAGAAATTCCAATCACCACCATGCGGGTGTTGAACCGCAACCTGCCGTCCAGCGGAGGGGGCTACTTCAGATTATTGCCTTACGCCCTGTCGCGCTGGATGCTCGGCCGGGTCAATGAACGTGACCGTGAGGCGGGCATTTTCTATTTCCATCCATGGGAGATTGACATCGGGCAGCCCCGCATACCGGGGATCAGCCGCAAGACACGTTTTCGGCATTACGTCAACATCGGCCGCATGCAAGGTCGTTTGAATCGATTGCTGGGCGACTTCAAATGGGGTCGCATGGACCACATCTTTCTGGACAAGTTCATCAAACATGGCCCTGTTATCTGAGCCTTCCCTGCTGACCATCAAGCGCCTGGAGCCCCAAGATCTCGCCACGGCAGCGCGGTGGGATGACTTCGTGATCACGTGTCCCGAGGCCACTTTTTTCCATCGCGCGGGTTGGCAGAAGATTGTTCGTGATGTTTTTGATCATGACACTTATTTTTTGTATGCCGAGGCTGACGGCCAAATCCAGGGTGTTCTGCCTCTCGGCCATGTCAATAGCTGGTTGTTTGGCAACTCATTGACCAGTTTGCCATTCGCGGTGTATGGCGGCGTCGCGGCGCTCAGCCCACAGGCAGCAGAGGCCCTGGAGTTTGAGGCTCAAAAAATCGCCAAACGTCTCGGCGTGGCGCACCTTGAACTGCGCAACGTCAACCCGCGGCACGCCGACTGGCCCACACAAGACCTGTACGTCAGCTTCCGCAAGGAAATCCTGACTTCTGAGGAGGCCAACCTGCTGGCTATCCCGCGCAAGCAGCGGGCTATGGTGCGAAAAGGAATCAAGAACGGTTTGGTCAGCGAAATTGACAGCGGTGCAGATCGATTTTTTTCGCTCTATGCCGATAACGTTCTGCGGCATGGCACACCTGCCATGCCCAAGAGCTACTTCAAGGCTCTGATGGAGGAGTTTCGCGCTGATTGCGAAGTGTTGACCATTGTCGCGCCAGATGGCAGGCCGTTGAGCAGCGTATTGAGCTTCTACTTTCGTGATGAGGTATTGCCCTATTACGCGGGCGACGATGAATCTGCCCGCAACCTGGCGGCCAACGATTTCAAGTACTGGGAATTGATGCGCCGCTCTTGCGAGCGCGGGCTCAGGGTATTCGACTATGGCCGCAGCAAGCGGGACACAGGCTCTTACGCTTTCAAGAAGAACTGGGGCTTTGACCCGCGGCCACTGCACTACGAGTACTGCCTTTACAAGCGTGACGCCATCCCGCAAAACAATCCATCCAACGCCAGGTACAAGTTGCTGATTGCCATGTGGCGGCGTTTGCCGATCGGCCTGGCCAACTGGTTGGGCCCCTTTGTCGTCAGGAATCTCGGCTGATCGCCACCATGAGTAACCTGCTTTACCTGGTGCACCGGCTGCCCTACCCTCCCAACAAGGGCGACAAGGTTCGCTCTTACCATCTGCTCAAACACCTGAGCCAACGACACCGTGTTTTTCTGGGTACGTTTGTGGACGATCCTGCGGACGAAGCCTATCTGGACACCGTGCGTGCAATCTGCCCCGACCTGTATGTGGCGCGGCTCAACCCTCGCACAGCCAGGCTGCGCAGCTTGACCGGTTTGTTAACTCATCAGGCGCTCGGTCTGCGTTACTACAGGGATGCCGACCTGCAAGCGTGGGTCAATCAGACGTTGGTAGCCCATAAAATGGATGCGGCCATCGTTTTTTCTTCCGTGATGGCGCAATACGTGTCTTGCGCATCTGGCAACACCATCCTGCCCCTGCTGGTTGATTTTGTGGACGTGGATTCCGCCAAATGGACGCAATATGCGGCTAGCCACAAATGGCCGCTGTCCTGGCTGTACCGGCGTGAGGGCGCGCGCATGCTGGCCTACGAACGCGCGGTCGCGGCCCGCGCGCAGCGCTCGTTTTTTGTCACCGAGAACGAAACCGCCCTGTTTCGTAATATGGCCCCCGAAAGCGCCCATCGGGTTGGCGTCATCAGCAACGGTGTTGATGCCGACTATTTTTCGCCCGACCCGGCCTGTGCCTCGCCCTTTACTGACACGGATGTGCACCCGGAGCAAATGCCGCTGGTGTTCACTGGCGCCATGGACTACTGGCCCAACATCGACGCCGTGACCTGGTTTGTGCAACAGATCCTTCCCCTCCTGCGTCAGACTTGGCCCCAGTTGTGCTTCTACATCGTCGGACGCAGCCCATCGCCTGCCGTTTTGGCACTGGCATCCAGCGTTGTCGTGGTCACCGGAACCGTGCCAGACATCCGGCCATTCCTGCAACACGCTGCCGTTGTTGTTGCACCGTTACGCGTGGCGCGGGGCATACAAAACAAGATTCTTGAAGCGATGGCCATGGCTCGCCCCGTGGTTGCGTCGCAGTCCTGTGTCGAAGCGATAGATGCCCGACCCGGCGAAGAACTAATCTCTGCCGCAGAGGCCACCGACTTTGTCCGCGAAATTGATGCGTTGCTGAAAGCACCTGTCCGGGCAGCCGCGGTGGGTCAGTCTGGCCGGCGGCGCGTGGTCCAAAGCTACAGTTGGGATGCCCATTTGGGGCGTTTGGACGAACATCTGAGCGACCAGTCTCCTGCACAAGGCAACGCATGAATTTAACCGCCAGTCTGCACCCGCCCAAGGACAATGCCCGTCTGGCGCCGCCCTGGCGCCATGCCTTGTCGGCGCTGCTGTTGCTGCTGGCCTGGGTTTTGTTTCTCTACCGCGATACCGGCATCGCCATGGTGACCATCTGGGCCCGGTCTGAAACCTTCACCCATGCTTTTTTGGTGCCCCCGATAACACTGTGGCTGATCTGGCGTCAACGCCAGCGCATGGCAGGACAAGCACCGCAACCGGCCCCAGGCGTTGTACTGCTGGCAGCCTGTGTTGTATTCGGCTGGCTTCTGGGTGACCTGGTAGCCGTCAACGCCGTCACGCAATTGGCGCTTGTATCACTGCTGGTTCTGGCGGTGCCGGCCGTGCTGGGTTGGCCCGTCACGCGGCTCATCCTTTTCCCGCTGGGCTTTCTGTTTTTCGCGGTACCCATCGGTGAGTTTGTCATGCCCCAGCTCATGGTGTGGACCGCTGATTTCACCGTTTCTGCGTTACGTTTGAGCGGCGTTCCGGTTTACCGTGAAGGCCTGCAATTTGTCATACCTTCGGGCTCCTGGTCCGTGATCGAGGCGTGCAGCGGCGTGCGCTACCTGATCGCATCTCTAACGGTAGGCACCCTTTTTGCGTATCTGAACTACTATTCCACCAAGCGCCGGGTCCTGTTTGTGATGGTTTCCATTCTGGTGCCAGTCATTGCCAACTGGATACGTGCTTACATGATCGTCATGCTGGCAAACCTCTCTGGCAACAAACTTGCCGTCGGCGTGGACCATCTGATCTATGGCTGGCTGTTTTTTGGTTTCGTCATCATGACAATGTTCACCATTGGCATACGCTGGGCCGAACCCGACAAATCCGACAAGACGATCGAAGCAGAAAAGGCAAGGCAATCCACCGCACCCCCTTTCAGTCCTGCAAAGCTCTGGACCATCACTGCCTGCTTTGCTCTACTGGCGGCACTGCCGCATATCGCGCTATGGAGCATAGACCGGGCGGAAGGCAACGCGCAGGTATCACTTACCGCGCCCCGGGCACTGGCCGGCGACTGGCACGAAGTGCCTCAAGTTGGAGCAGGCTTCAAACCTGCGTTCCACAACCCGTCCGCCGAGATCAACAGCAGTTATGCCAGCCAGGACCACACCGTTGGGCTATACGTGGGCTACTATCGGCACCAGGACTACGACCGCAAGCTGGTCAGTTCCAGCAACGTCCTGGTCGTCAGCAAGGATCCGCAATGGGCTCAGGTTGCCAGCGGCAGTCGTTCCATTACTGTGGGCGGGCAGACGGTGGACGTGCGGGCTGCCGAACTGCGTGGAACGGACCTTTATTCGCAAGTAAACCCACCACGTCTGGTGGCATGGCAAATATACTGGGTCAACGGCACGCTGACCGCCAGTGATTACCTTGCCAAAGCCTATAGTGCGTTTTATCGTTTGACGGGGCGAGGCGATGACTCTGCAGTCATCATTGTTTACAGCCCTAAAAATCAGGCCGGAGGCGCTGAAGCTGCACTGGCGTCTTTTTTGGCGACGAACTATACGGTCATCAACGAGCTTCTGCTGAAAACCCGGCAGCAATGATTTTTAATAATTTCCTGGAGGTTTTGTGATGTCTGTGGTCGCCGTAATCGGTTTGGGTTATGTGGGTTTGCCTCTGGTGGTGGAGTTTGGCAAACACTTTCGCACCATCGGGTTTGATATTGCCGAGTTCAAAGTTGAGTCATGCCTGAGAGGTGTTGACCCCTCCCGTGAATTGACGGACGATGAAATGCAGGCTTCTCCCCATGCTGTCTACACCGCAGACCCCACTTTGCTGGCCGAGGCCGACATCATCGTCGTGGCTGTTCCTACGCCGGTGGACAATGCTCACATCCCTGATTTTCGCCCGCTCATTGGCGCCAGCACCAGCGTCGGGCGTCATATGAAAAAAGGGGCCATCGTGGTCTATGAATCCACGGTTTACCCTGGCGCCACCGAAGAAGTTTGCATTCCGGTACTGGAGCGCGAGTCTGGCCTGAAGTGGAAGCAGGATTTTTTTGTGGGCTATTCGCCTGAACGCATCAACCCCGGCGACAAAGAGCACACCCTCACCAAAATCCTAAAAATCGTGGCGGGCGACACCCCTGAGACGCTGAATAAAGTTGCTGCGCTGTATGAAACCATCATCCTGCCTGGCGTCCATCGCGCATCGGACATCAAAACCGCGGAGGCCGCCAAGGTGATCGAGAACACGCAGCGTGATTTGAATATTTCGCTGATGAACGAGCTCTCCATCATCTTCGACAAGCTCGGTATCGACACTACCGGGGTGCTCGCGGCGGCCGGTACCAAATGGAATTTTCTTAATTTCAAACCCGGCCTGGTGGGCGGCCATTGCATTGGCGTTGACCCCTACTACCTGACCCACAAGGCCGAAATGCTGGGCTACACCCCGCAAGTCATTTTGGCGGGTCGACGCATCAACGACGGCATGGGCAAGTTCATTGCCGAGCAGACCATCAAGCACATGATCGCAACCGGCAGCTATGTCAAAGGCGCCAAAGTGAACGTACTCGGACTCACCTTCAAGGAAAACTGTGGCGACCTGCGCAACTCGAAGGTGATTGACATCATCAATGAGCTCAAAACCTATGGTGTAGAAGTGTGTGTGACCGACCCGCGCGCCGAGTCGGATGAAGCTGTGCGCGAATATGGTGTCCCGCTGCTGCCATGGAACGATTTGCCCCGGGCCGACGCGATTGTGGCCGCCGTGGCTCACCGCGAATTTATCGCGCTGACTGTTGATGACTTTGGTCGAAAACTCGTCAGGGGGGGCGCATTTATCGACGTCAAGGCCGCTTTCGACCGCCATGCCATCGAAGGCGCCGGCTACAGACTCTGGCGCCTGTAAATGCCAGACCCACGCCCTTTGGTGCTTCACGTGATGTATCGTTTTGACACAGGCGGTCTTGAGAATGGTATCGTCAATCTTATCAATCACATGCCGGCGCACGCATACCGGCATACGGTACTGGCGTTGACTGAGGTCACCGATTTCCGTCAGCGTATTGAGCGTACCGACGTCGATTTCATCTCGCTGCACAAGCCACCGGGTCACGGCTTCTGGCAGTACCCAAGGCTGTTCAACTTATTCCGCCAATTGCGCCCCACCATCGTGCACAGCCGGAACCTCGCCGCGCTGGAAGCGCAGGTGCCCGCCTGGGCGGCTGGCGTGCCGGTTCGCATACACGGCGAACATGGCCGCGACGTGGGGGACCTGGACGGCAGTAATGTTGCCTACCAGCGCATGCGACGGCTCTACAAGCCCTTTGTTCACCACTACACAGCGTTGTCGCGCGATCTGGCGGACTATCTGGTTGATAAGGTACATGTCTCACCAGACGCTATCACGCAGACGTGCAATGGCGTGGATACTGATCGCTTTCGGCCGGCGCAGGATGGCCCGCAACCCATCGCTGGTTGCCCGTTTGACCCGGCGCAGCACTGGCTGGTGGGTACCGTGGGCCGCATGCAAGCCGTCAAGGATCAACTCATGCTGGCACATGCTTTTGTGCACGCCATGGCGCTTGTCCCTGAACTCAGGCAACGCGTACGCCTGATCATGGTAGGGGATGGCCCGTTACGCGCACAGGTACAGAATGTGCTGGACACAGCGGGACTGGGCGCAATGGCCTGGTTACCGGGCCAGCGCACTGATGTAGCCGACATCATGCGTGGCTTGCATGCCTTTGCGCTGCCTTCGCTGGCAGAGGGTATTTCCAACACCATCCTGGAGGCCATGGCCAGTGGCTTGCCCGTAGTCGCCACGGCCGTGGGCGGCAACGCCGACCTGGTGCTACAGGGGCAGACGGGATCCCTTACTTCTCCTTCTGATCCCCGGGCCATGGCCCTGCACCTCGTGGCGCTGGCCTCCAATCCTCAGCGGGCCCGCAACATGGGCCAGGCAGGTCGTCAGCGGGCGCAAACCATCTTCAGCCTGCAGGTGATGGTGTCGACCTACCAGCGGGTGTATGACCGGCAATTGCGCCGCTTGTGCCCTGTACGATCCGCCCGGCAACATCAATAAACCCAATGTGCGGCATTACCGGCATCTTTGACACCCGCGGCAGCAGTGCTATCAGCAGCGCTGTGCTTCAGCGCATGAACGACTCGCAATTGCACCGCGGCCCGGACGATGGTCGCTTGCACATTGAGCCCGGCGTGGGTCTCGGCCATCGGCGCCTGTCCATCATCGACATTGCCACCGGGCAGCAACCGCTATTCAACGAAGATGGTTCCGTCGTGGTGGTCTTCAACGGTGAAATCTACAACTACCAGCAACTCATTCCCGAGCTACAGGCCCTGGGCCATGTGTTTCACACCAAGAGCGACACCGAAGTCATTGTTCACGCCTGGGAATCCTGGGGGGCCGACTGTGCCAAGCGTTTCCGCGGCATGTTTGCCTTTGCGCTGTGGGACCGCAACCGGCAGACTTTCTTCATGGCGCGTGACCGGCTGGGCGTCAAACCCCTGTATTACGCGCTGCTCGATAACGGCACCCTGCTGTTCGGCTCCGAACTCAAGTCCCTCCTGGCCCATAGCGGCCTGCGCCGCGACATTGATCCGCTGGCCGTGGAAGAATATTTTGCGCTGGGTTACGTGGCCGAGCCACGCACCATTTTCAAGCAGGCCAAAAAACTTTCACCCGCCCACACCTTGACCATTGTGCGCGGCCAGCCGATGGGCGAGCCCGTAGCTTACTGGGACGTCAGGTTCAGCCTGGACAACCCCATCTCCGGGGCCGATGCCCAAGCCGAGCTGGTGCAGCGCCTGCAAGAGTCCGTGCGACTGCGCATGATTGCCGAAGTGCCGCTCGGCGCCTTCCTCTCGGGCGGGGTGGACAGCAGCGCCGTGGTCGCCGTCATGGCTGGCTTGTCGCCAGAACCCGTTAACACCTGCTCCATCGGCTTTGACGACCCGGCCTTTAACGAGTCTGCGTTTGCGCAAACCGTGGCCGACCGTTACCACACCAACCATCGTCTCGAGATCGTCAAGAGCGATGATTTTGACCTCATCGACACGCTGGCGCGCCTGTACGACGAACCCTATGCCGACAGTTCGGCGATTCCCACCTACCGGGTCTGCCAGCTCGCGCGCAAGCACGTCACCGTGGCCCTGTCGGGGGACGGTGGCGACGAATCCTTCGGCGGCTACCGGCGCTATCGCCTGCATCTGATGGAAGAGCGCATGCGCGCCGCCATACCGCAGAGTGTGCGCGGCCCGGTATTTGGCCTGTTGGGCGAGCTCTACCCCAAGGCCGACTGGGCACCGCGCATGTTTCGCGCCAAAACCACTTTTGAGGGGCTGGCGCGCACCTCGGTGGAGGCCTACTTTCACACCGTTTCCATTCTGCGTGGCCCCATGCGAGAGGCGCTATTCAGCCAAAATTTCAAGTCGGCGTTGGCCGGCTATGACGCGCAAGAGGTGTTCAACCGCCACGCGGCCCAGGCCGGCACCGACGACCCACTGGCCCTGATTCAATACCTGGACCTCAAAACCTATCTGGTCGGTGATATCAACACCAAGGTGGACCGCGCCAGCATGGCGCACTCTCTGGAAGTGCGCGAGCCCTTGATGGACCATGAGCTGGTGGAGTGGCTCGCCACGTTGCCGTCGAGTCACAAAATCAGCGGGCAGGAGGGCAAGTATCTTTTCAAAAAGTCAATGGAGCCGTACTTGCCACAAGATGTGCTATACCGGCCCAAGATGGGTTTTGCCGTGCCGCTGGCACGCTGGTTCCGAGGTCCCCTGAAGCAGCGCGTGCGCGACGCGGTGCTGGGCGAACGGCTGGCTGCCACCGGCTGGTTCAACCCGGTTTACCTGGAACATCTGGTGGAGGCGCACCAGTCTGGTGCTCGGGACTACAGCGCGCCACTGTGGACGTTGCTGATGTTCGAAGCCTTTTTGCGCCAAGTGGTTGACGCTCCTTCTCCTCTCGAGGCCACAGGTTGCGGCGATCCAATCCTCGCGTCGTCATGAGCCTGCGCATCCTCCACGTGCTCGATCACTCCATCCCGCTGCATAGTGGCTACACCTTTCGCACGCTCTCCATCCTGCGCGAGCAGCGCAAGCTGGGCTGGGAAACCTTTCACCTCACCAGCCCCAAGCAAACCAGCTGCGATGTGCTTGAAGAAGACGTAGACGGCTGGCACTTCTACCGTTGCCCGGCCGTGCCGGCCGGCCGACTACCCGGTTGGGGTCAAATCGCCCTCATGCGCAAACTGGAGCGCCGCCTGCAACAAGTAGTCGCACAAGTGCGGCCTAACATCATCCACGCCCATTCCCCGGTGCTCAATGCCCTGCCTGCGCTGCGCGTGGGCAAGCGCCTTGGCATACCGGTGATGTATGAAGTGCGTGCCTTTTGGGAAGACGCTGCCGTGGACCACGGCACCACGTCGGATGGCAGCCTGCGCTACCACCTGACCCGCTGGCTGGAGACCCGCGCCCTCAAGCGCGCTCACCATGTTTTCACCATTTGCGAAGGCCTGCGCAGCGATATCGTTGGCCGCGGCATCCCCGCCCCCAAAGTGACTGTCATTCCCAACGCGGTGGACATCGAATCGTTTGAACCCGGTGGCCAGCCCGAGACCGCGCTCAAGGCCCGGCTTGGGTTGAGTGGCGCCAGCGTCATCGGTTTCATTGGTTCGTTCTACGCTTATGAAGGACTCGACCTGCTGCTGAATGCTTTGCCGGGCATTCTGCTGCAGCGCCCCGAGGTGCGTGTGCTGCTGGTGGGCGGTGGCCCGCAAGATACGACACTCAAGGTCCAGGCCCAGCGCCTGGGCGTGGCCGACAAGGTGGTTTTTACCGGTCGCGTGCCGCACGCCGAGGTGCATCGCTACTACGACTTGGTGGACGTACTGGCCTATCCGCGCCATTCCATGCGCCTGACCGAACTGGTTACCCCCCTCAAGCCCCTTGAAGCCATGGCTCAAGGCCGCTTGCTGGTTGCGTCGGACGTGGGTGGCCACAAGGAACTGATTCGCCATGGTGAAACCGGCATGCTGTTCAAGTCGGGCAGCGTTGATGCATTGACGCAAACGATAGTTGATCTGTTGGCCAACCAGATTAGTTGGCCCACCATGCGCGCGGCAGGCAGGTGTTTTGTGGAAGGAGAACGCAACTGGACTCGCAGCGTAGCCAACTACGCCAACGTCTACACCTCGTCGGCAGGCGCGTCATGACGCCTGCCTTGTCTGGACTCTCCGGGCTTCATATAGGTCTCATCGGCCCTCTGCCGCCCCCTTCGGGCGGCATGGCCAATCAGACGCGACAACTAGCCGACTTGTTGGCGGCGGCGGGGGCAACCGTCATCACCATCCAGGTCAACGCGCCTTATCGCCCAAGATGGGCCGGTCGGGTCCCGGTGCTGCGCGCCGGATTCAGACTTGTCCCTTATTTGGTGGGTCTTTGGCGAGCCGCGGGGCAGGTTGATATTTTTCACGTCATGGCCAACTCCGGCTGGTCATGGCATTTGTTTGCTGCCCCGGCCGTTTGGGTGGCACGCATTCGTGGCGTTCCCGTAGTAGTCAATTACCGGGGTGGCGAGGCGGAAGGGTTTCTTCAGCGCGCCGGGTTACTGGTTCGCTTCACGATGCGCCAGACTCGTGCATTGGTTGTGCCATCGGGGTTTTTGCAAGGCGTTTTTGCCCAATTCGGTATGGTGGCCGGTATTGTTCCGAACATTGTTGACCTCAGTCGTTTTCATCCTCGCGCACCGGTTCGCGCGAGCCTGTCCTGAATTTTGTGTTTGAGGCATAAATATGACCTACAGGACCATTTATGCCAAGCAAGACGAAATTGAAGAATGCGGCCATCGCGGCCAAGAGTGCGGCGCTGCCGAAGATCCCCAAGGAACTGATTGACCAGTTTGTCACTGGTCCGATGACCGGGGAGGCCGTGAATGCGGCCTCCATGGCCTTCAAGAAAGCCCTGATCGAGCGCGCCATGGGCGCCGAGCTGGGCCATCACCTGGGCTACGCTGCCGGCGCCGCCAGGCCCGATGCAGGGGCCAACCAGCGCAACGGGCGCAGCGCCAAGACCGTGCTCACCGGCGAAGGGCCGGTGCGCATCGAGGTGCCGCGCGACCGCGACGCCAGCTTCGAGCCGATCCTCATTCCCAAGCACGAGCGGCGCTTCACCGGATTCGACGACCACATCATCGCCATGTACGCGCGCGGCATGACCATGCGCGAGATCCAGGGCTTCCTGCTGGAGTCCTACGGCACCGAGGTTTCCGCCGAATTCATCAGCAGCGTGACCGAGGCTGTGATGCTTGAGGTCACGGCCTGGCAGGCCCGCCCGCTCGAGCCGCTGTACCCGGTGGTGTTCTTTGATGCCCTGCGCGTGAAGATCAAGGAGGATGCCGTGGTGCGCAACAAGGCCATCTACCTGGCCCTGGGCGTGTTGCCCGACGGCACGCGCGACATCCTGGGGTTGTGGATCGAGGGCACCGAGGGCGCCAAGTTCTGGATGAAAGTGTTCAACGACCTCAAGACCCGGGGTGTCAATGACATACTGATCGCCGTCACTGATGGCCTCAAGGGCATGCCCGAGGCCCTGGCTGCCGTGTTCCCGGCCACCACACTGCAGACCTGCATCGTGCATCTGATCCGCAACAGCCTCGACTACGCGACCTGGAAGGACAGAAAGGCGCTGGCCGCAGCGATCCGGCCGATCTACACCGCGCCCAGCGCCGAGGCGGCGCAGGCCGAGCTCGATGCTTTCGAGACGGGAGCGTGGGGCCGCAAATTCCCCACCGTGGTCGCCTCGTGGCGTCGAGCGTGGGCGCACGTCATTCCCTTCTTCGCCTTCCCGCCGGCGGTGCGCAGGGTGATCTACACCACCAACGCGATCGAGAGCGTGAACGCGCGCCTGCGCAAGATCATCAAGACGCGCGGGCACTTCCCGAGCGACGACGCGGCCACGAAGCTGATCTGGCTGGCACTGCGCAACATCACCGTTGGTTGGGGCCACGCGGCTCGCGACTGGAAGGAGGCAATGAACCAATTTGCGATCCTCTATGAAGATCGCTTCACGAAGGTTGCCGCTTAAGATGTGGCACCGACTTGCCCACCGCGGCGTGCGTTCGTCGCAAGCGACGCTCGCCGCCGTGGACAAGTCTACCCAGCGCCTTGAACACAAAAATTCAGACAGCCCCGTTCGCGCGGGTTCACCCCACCTGGTGGTCGCACGAAACCTGGAGCCGCTGTACGACAACCTGACCGCTATTCGGGCTCTCCAAACGATTAGAGCCAGCTTTCCCCAAGTCCGCCTGACCATTGCCGGTAGCGGCCCCGACGAGCACCGCCTGCGCCAGTCGGTTCAAGATATGGGGCTAACCAGTGTAGTGCAGTTCACCGGCCGCCTTGAGCATGACGCCATGGCCGCGCTTTACCGCAGTGCCGACATCATGCTCAACCCAAGCTTGGCCGACAACATGCCCAATTCTGTGCTGGAAGCATGGGCCAGCGGAGTGCCGGTGGTCAGTACAAATGTTGGAGGCATTCCTTATCTCGCACAGGATGGTGTCACCGCCTCGCTGGTGCCGCCTGCGAACCCAGCTGCCATGGCGCAAGCCTGCTTGGCGCTATTGTCAAATAAAACTCTTTGGCAGCAACGTGCGCAGGCTGGCTTGCAAGAGGCGCAACGCTACACTTGGTTGTACGTGCGGCCAGTGCTAAGCGATGTTTATCGGCGAGCCATTGCGCAGCCACCGCACTGGTCAACAGGGAGTACATGAATTTGTATACGTCTTTTGTCTCAACGCTTTTGTTCCCCCTGCATGAGCGCTTGAAGCGCCACGACACGGTAGCGTTAAGACGCCTTATGGAAGAGGCCCAATGGTGGCCGGCGGACCGGCTTGTGGCTTTTCAGTTGCGGCGCTTGCGTGATCTCTTGCGGGATGCGGCGGCCAATGTGCCTTACTACCACGACCTTTTTGCACAGTTAGGCTTTGATCCAGCCAGCATTCAAAGCACGGCCGATTTGCAACGCCTGCCGTTGCTCACCAAAACTATCATTCGCGCCAATACCAATGCGCTCAGGCACGCCCATGCCCAAGGCATGACCCGCTTCAACACGGGCGGCTCATCCGGTGAACCGCTGGTTTTTTTCATTGGCAAAAAACGCATCAGCCATGACGTCGCGGCCAAGTGGCGCGCCACCCGCTGGTGGGATGTTGATGTTGGTGACCCTGAAATCGTGGTCTGGGGCTCGCCCATTGAGCTAAGCAAACAGGACCACCTCAAGCACTGGCGCGACAAACTTCTGCGCACCCAGTTATTGCCCGCGTTTGAGATGTCCGAGCCCAAGCTCGACCAGTTCATTGCCACCATTCGCAGCGTCAAGCCCCGCATGCTGTTTGGCTATCCTTCGGCTTTGACCCACATTGCCATGCATGCCCAAAAGCGCGGCGTACTTATGAGTGACCTTGGCATCAAGGTAGCCTTCGTCACCTCAGAGCTCCTGTATGACGAACAACGCGCGACCATCAGCCAGGTGTTTGGTTGTCGGGTTGCCAACGGTTATGGCGGCCGCGACGCCGGTTTCATCGCCCATGAGTGTCCCGCCGGAGGCATGCATCTGACAGCAGACGACATCGTGGTGGAAATCGTCAACGGGGCCGGGCAGGTTCAACCTCCGGGCGTAGCCGGTGAGATCGTCGTTACCCACCTGTCAACCAATGAATTCCCCTTCATTCGCTATCGCACTGGTGATATTGGCGTATTGGGCACTACACCTTGCAACTGCGGTCGCGGCCTGCCGCTGTTGGAAGACATCCAGGGCCGCAGCACCGACTTCGTGATCGCCGCAGATGGCACGGTAATGCATGGCCTGTCGCTCATTTACATCTTACGTGATCTGGCTGGCGTCAAGTCTTTCAAAGTGATACAGGAATCTCGGGCGCTCACCCGTGTGCTACTGGTGACGGATGACAACTTTGCGTCCGGCGCCTTGGACCAGATTGTCAGTGAGTTCAAGCAACGTCTAGGCCCTGATGTGGCCGTGGTGGTGGATCGTGTTGACAACATCCCCGCCGAAAAATCTGGCAAATTCCGGTACGTGATCAGCCATGCGTGACATTCTCGTCGTCGCTATCGTTATGGTGGCCGCATTGGCAGCACTGCGGCGCCCCTGGATCGGCATCATGCTGTGGACCTGGCTCAGCATCATGAATCCGCATCGTTACACGTGGGGTTTTGCTTATAACGCGCCTTTGGCGGCCATCGCTGCAGCCAGCGTGTTGCTGGGTTTGCTGATAACCAAAGACCGCGAGTCACCGTTCAAGGCCAGCCCCGTGACGTGGCTGGTTGTGTTCATGGTCTGGATGACCATCTCGTGGTTGATGGGACTTGATCCAGCCGGTGATTACGCACAGTGGAAGAAGGTCATGAAGATTGACTTCATGGTCATCATTTCGTTGATGCTGCTGCACCGGAAGCAACACATCTTCGCGCTGATGTGGGTCTGCGCCGGCTCGATGGCACTGTTGGGTATCAAAGGCGGGATTTTTACACTCATGTCGGGTGGCGACTTCCATGTGTGGGGCCCGCCCGGCTCCTTTATTGAAGACAACAACGAGTTTGCTGCCGCCTTGGTGATGACCATTCCCTTGCTCAGATTCCTGCAGCTTCAGCTTCACAAGGCATGGGCACGCCACGGCATGATGGCCGCGATGGTTCTGTGCGCCGCATCGGCTTTAGGGTCGCAATCGCGTGGTGCTCTTTTGGCGATTTCAGCCATGGCGTTCTATTTGTGGTGGAACAGCAAGAGCAAGCTTCGCGTCGGCTTGGCACTTCTCGTTGTGTCAGTACCGCTCATCATGTTTATGCCTGATTCCTGGGTGAATCGCATGGCCACCATTGATAATTACCAACAGGATGCTTCCGCAATGGGGCGGATCAGTGCATGGTGGAGTGCATGGAACAGCGCATTTCACTACCCCTTTGGGGTTGGCTTCAATGGCGCTCGGCCGGAGCTATTTGCCCTTTATTCACCTTATCAGACGGGCGCGGGTGTTCGCGCCGCGCACAGCATTTATTTCGAGGTGCTCGGCAATCACGGCTTCGTGGGACTTTTTCTGTTTTTAGGCTTACTCGCGGCCACCTGGCGTGCGGCGGGCTGGCTCAAGCGGCAAAAATTTTCGGCACCAGAGACTCGCTGGTGCAGCGAGCTCGGCATGCTTTGCCAGGTATCGCTGGCCGGCTATGCCGTTGGCGGCGCTTTTTTGAGCCTGTCCTATTTCGATTTGCCCTACGACGTCATGGTTATGGTGGTGCTCACACGGGTATGGGTTGAAAAGGAATACTGGCTTACCGAGCCGGTCTATGCCCCGGGCTGGAAGACCGTTCCGGGTTTGGCTGCCCCTGCCAGACCCGCTTGATTCATGGTGAAGACACTTTTGCAATGGATGTCGCCCGCTGGTGCCGGTGCGCGTCTGTCAACGCTGATTTTTCATCGCGTCTTGCCCGCACCAGATCCACTCTTCCCTGACGAAATGGACGCTCGCCGGTTTGCCGAGGTTTGCGGCTGGCTCAAGTCGTGGTTTAACGTGCTGCCGCTAGACCAGGCAGTGATAAGACTCAAAGCCGGCACGCTGCCCGTACGTGCCGCCTGCATCACCTTTGACGACGGTTATGCCGATAACTTTGAGGTGGCGATGCCCATACTGCAGCGGCATGGGCTCACGGCTACCTTCTTTATCGCCACCGGCTTTCTCAATGGCGGGCGCATGTGGAACGACACCATCATTGAGACGGTTCGTAACGGCACAAGCCCACTGCTGGATTTTTCTTCGCTGAATTTGGGGCGACACCCCGTCACCACCCTCGCCGACAAGCGGGCGGCGATTGCGGCGCTCATTGATCAAGTCAAGTACCAGCCGCTTGCGCAGCGCATCAGTGTCACTGAACAAATCGCCCGGCTGGCCCAAGTGCAACTGCCGCAAGATCTGATGATGACCTCGCTGCAAGTCAAGGCCATGCACCAGGCAGGTATGCAGATTGGTGCACATACGGTTTCTCATCCCATCCTGGCCAGGCTCAGCGAGGATCAGGCTCGCCAGGAGATAAGCGACAGTCAAATTTTTCTGGAGCGACTGCTGGGCGAGCGCGTGGGGCTATTTGCTTATCCCAACGGCAAGCCGGGTGAAGATTATTCATTGCAAGCGGTGGAGGTGGTGCGCAGCTTGGGCTTTGACGCTGCTTTCAGTACGCAATGGGGCGCATCACGGCAGGGCGATGACCCACTGCAGATCAGGCGCTTCACCCCTTGGGACAGAACCCGCCTGCGGTTTGGTATGCGCATGCTGAGAAATTTGCGCGAAGGCTGAAGGCTGTGGCGGTGCGAGTGGCACCCGCGATGCGTGTGTAATTGCCCCAGCGCCATCCCTTTTCACGCACACCATGCAATCTTCCCAATCCAGGCTCCCCTGGCTGGCTCCCGGCGCTCCGTTCCCGGAACCCGAGCAGGCTTGGGGTGCGTCGGACCCGGCGCCCGGGTTGCTGGCGGGGGGCGGCGCGCTGGACGTCGAGAGCCTGGTTCGGGCCTATTCCCAAGGCATCTTTCCGTGGTTCAGCGATGACCAGCCCATCTTGTGGTGGAGCCCCGATCCGCGCATGGTACTGCGGGTAAACGACTTCAAGCTGCATCGTTCACTGCGCAAGGCGCTTGACCGTTTTCAGCGCGATGCACGCTGTGATATCCGCATTGACAGTGCATTCGCGCAAGTCATTCGTTCTTGCTCAGCCAGCGCGCGCACGGGCCAGTCGGGCACCTGGATCGTGCCTGACATGGTGCTGGCCTACGAGGCGCTGCATGGCGCCGGACTGGCTCACAGCGTGGAAACCTGGGTCGACGGGCAACTAATGGGCGGCCTGTATTGCGTGGCACTCGGCAAGGCCCTCTTTGGTGAATCAATGTTCACCCGGGTACCTGATGCGTCCAAGATTGCACTGGCGGCGCTCGTGTGCTTTTGCAGGCATAACGGCATCGATCTGATCGACTGCCAGCAGAACACCGGCCATCTGGCCTCGCTGGGAGCGCGAGAAATCAGCCGCGCCAGTTTTGTAAATCAGGTAGCGCACAACTCGGTGCTGCCAGCACCACGCTGGCAGTTCGAACACGTATACTGGCACAAACTCCTGCTCGCGAAGACTGTGCCAACGTGACGCACCTCAAGGATCTCCCTCTTCAAACCTTGCAGTTCTATGCAACGGCGCCCTACCCCTGCAGCTATCTGCCGGGCAACCAGGCCCGTTCGCAGGTGGCCACCCCCAGCCACCTGATTCATAACGATACATACTCCGACCTGGTGACCAAGGGTTTTCGGCGCAGCGGCATGTTCACCTATCGGCCTTATTGCGATGGTTGCCGCGCCTGCTTGCCGCTGCGGGTTCTGGTCCGTAGTTTCAGCCCGGACCGCAGCCAGCGCAGGGCCTGGAGCCGGCATCAAAATCTGCAGGCCCGTGTGCTCAAGCTGTGCTTCGTGCCGGAGCACTATCACTTATACCTGCGCTACCAGAACGGCCGCCATGCAGGGGGCGGCATGGACCATGACAGCATCGACCAATACACCCAGTTTTTGCTGCAAAGCCGGGTGAATTCGCGCCTGGTGGAGTTCCGCGAAACGCTGGCCGACAGTACGCCCGGCGCGCTCAAGATGGTCTCCATCCTCGATGTGCTCAACGATGGCCTGTCGGCCGTCTACACCTTCTACGAGCCTGATGCCAGTGCCAGCTACGGCACTTACAGCGTGCTGTGGCAAATAGAGCAGGCGCGTCAACTGGAACTGCCACATGTGTACCTGGGTTACTGGATCAGCCAGAGCCCGAAGATGAATTACAAGGCGCGATTTGGGCCGCATGAAATATTGATGGATGGCCGCTGGGTTACGGGTAATTCCCGCGCTGCCACGTAGCCATACCTGTGCGCCCGGCTACCGGGTGGCGTATCTTTTTTTCACCAGATAAAATCTGGTTTCAACATTTCCCGGACACACCATGAAAAGATCGGACCCGACTGTCCCGGCAAAACCCACCGTGCAGGTCATCGAGCGCATGTTTGCGCTCATCGATATCTTGGCCTCGCGCGATGAAGCCGTCTCCCTGAAAGAAATCAGCGCGCTGACCGGTTTGCATCCATCTACCACCCACCGCATCCTGAACGATCTGGCCACCGGCCGCTTCGTGGACCGTCCCGAGGCGGGCAGTTACCGGCTGGGCATGCGCTTGCTGGAGCTCGGCAACCTGGTCAAGGGGCGTTTAAGCGTGCGTGATGCGGCGCTAGGGCCGATGCGTGAGCTGCATCACCTCATTCAGCAGCCCGTGAACCTGAGCATGCGCCAGGGCGATGAAATCGTGTACATCGAACGCTCTTTTGGCGAGCGCTCGGGCATGCAGGTAGTGCGCGCAATCGGTGGGCGCGCACCGTTGCACCTGACCTCGGTGGGCAAACTGTTTCTGGCGAACGACGACCCTCAACGCGTACGCACCTATGCGACGCGAACGGGTCTGAGCGGGCACACCAAGAACAGTATTACCCAGCTGCCCGCGCTGGAGCGAGAACTCGCCAAGGCCAGGCAGTATGGCACTGCGCGCGACAACGAAGAGCTGGAATTAGGGGTGCGCTGCATGGGCGCCGGCATTTATGACGACCAGAGAAAACTGATTGCCGGTTTATCGATTTCGGCGCCGGCGGACCGCCTCGACGAGGGCTGGTTACCCAAGCTTCAAGCGACCGTCAACCAGATATCAGCGGCTCTAGGCTACAAGCCTCCGCCGGGCCGGCCGACCTGAGCAGCTCAGCCGTTGACGTGCTTGGCTGAAGAGACACTGACGGCCGCAGGCGGATGGGACTCGACCCAGCGGCGCACGCGTTCAGCGTCGGCAAAGCGGCTAAGCGAGCCGGCAGAGTCGAGGAACACCATGATGAGCTTGCGCCCGGCAATCTTGGCCTGCAACAACAGGCAGTGTCCGGCTTCGGTGATATAGCCCGTCTTTTGCAAACCGATATCCCACCCGGGGTTTTTGACCAGACGATTGGTGTTGTTGTATTGCAAAGTCCGGTTGCCCACATCGACGTCAAAATTGTGGGAAGTCGTGAGTTCACGCAGGGTCGGATCCTTGTAGGCCACATTCACCAGCGTCGCCAGGTCGCGTGCGCTGGACTGGTTCTCGCTCGACAAACCAGTAGGCTCTACATAGCGGGTGTCCTTCATGCCGATCATTTTTGCCTTGGCATTCATCAGTGAGACAAACGCTGGCAATCCACCAGGATAGGTACGCCCCAGCGCATGGGCGGCCCGGTTCTCGCTGGACATCAGGGCCAGGTGCAGCAACTCACCGCGGCTGAGCACTGTGCCCACCCTCAGGCGTGAACTGCTGTGCTTTTCAGTGTCGACGTCGTCCTGCGTGATGGTGATCATCTCATTCATCGGCAAGCCCGCCTCGCTGATGAGCAAACCGGTCATCAACTTGCTCAGGGACGCAATGGGCAGCACGGCCTGGTCATTCTTGCTGAAAAGCACCTCATGCGTGTCCTGATCCATCACCAGCGCCACGCCCGACTTGAGGTCAAGCGGATCCTGGGTCGAGTGCAGGCCCGCCAATTCTCCGAAAGACGGTTGGGCGGGGACATAAGCCACATGAACGACGGACTTGCGTCTGGAACTGGCAACCACCTTGGCACCCTTGGTGCGGACACGCGGAGATATCGTGGCAACCACACGCCTGGAAACATGAATGGAGTGGGCCTGCTTTTTGACAACAACCTTCTTGGGCCCGGCCGCTTGTGCTGCGGGCAAAGCCAAGGTGCTCGCAAGAACCAGAGCAGAAACAATTTGTAGTAGGCGATTCAAAACTTGACTCACTTCGAAATTTGCACAGCGGGACATGGTTTTATCTCCGATACGCCTTGAACATGCCCCGAGTGTATCGAAATGAAAAAATCATGCAAGATCAAATACTTGCGAGATTTTCCTAAACAGGTACTCAGGTTCTAGGTATTTACCCTATCCCTGGGCTGCCACCTGATCAGATTTGCTTTGTAACTTGTTGAGGGCATTCAGATAAGCTTTGGCAGAAGCCACGACGATATCGGGGTCTGCCCCCACGCCGTTGACCACGCGGCCGCTGTTTTGCAGGCGCACCGTCACCTCGCCCTGGCTCTCTGTGGAGCCGCTGATGGCGTTCACGGAATAGAGCACCATCTCTGCACCGCTTTTGACGTGCGTCTCGATGGCCTTCAGCGAGGCATCGACCGGGCCATTGCCATCGGACTCGCCTTTGACTTCCTTGCCGCCCGCCGTAAAGACGATCGTGGCCTGCGGGCGTTCACCGGTTTCACTGTGCTGCGCCAGTGACACGAAAACATATTGTTCGCTGCCGCGCGTGATGCTCTCATCGCTGACCAGCGCGAGAATGTCTTCGTCGAAAATCTCGCTCTTGCGATCGGCCAGTTCCTTGAAGCGGGCAAAGGCAGTGTTGATGTCGGCCTCGCTGTCCATGGCAACGCCCAGTTCCTGCAGGCGCTGCTTGAAAGCATTGCGCCCGCTCAGCTTGCCCAGCACGATTTTGTTGGCGGTCCAGCCCACGTCCTCGGCGCGCATGATTTCGTAGGTGTCGCGCGCCTTCAGTACGCCGTCCTGATGAATGCCCGACGCGTGTGCGAAGGCGTTGGCACCAACCACTGCCTTGTTCGGCTGCACCACAAAGCCGGTGGTCTGGCTGACCATGCGGCTGGTTGCCAGAATATGCCGCGTGTCGATGCCGAGTTCAAGGCCAAAATAGTCCTTGCGCGTCTTGACGGCCATCACGATCTCTTCAAGCGAACAGTTGCCGGCGCGCTCGCCAAGACCGTTGATGGTGCACTCCACCTGGCGGGCACCGCCGATCTTGACCCCGGCCAGCGAATTGGCCACCGCCATGCCCAGGTCGTTATGACAATGCACCGACCAGACCGCCTTGTCGCTGTTGGGGATGCGCTCGCGCAAGGTCTTGATGAAGTTGCCGTAGAGCTCAGGCACCGCATAGCCCACCGTGTCCGGCACGTTGATCGTGGTTGCACCCTCGGCAATCACGGCCTCGATCACCCGGCACAAAAAATCCATGTCGCTGCGATAGCCGTCTTCCGGACTGAACTCCACATCGCCCACCAGATTGCGCGCAAAACGCACCGAGAGCCTGGCCTGCTCGAACACTTCGTCAGGCGTCATGCGCAGCTTCTTTTCCATGTGCAGCGCGGAGGTGGCGATGAAGGTGTGAATGCGTGCGCGGCTGGCGTCCTTGAGCGCTTCGGCAGCGCGCGAAATATCACGGTCATTGGCACGCGACAATGAACAAATGGTCGAATCCCTGACGGCCCGCGCAATGGCCTGCACAGCCTCGAAATCACCGTTAGAGCTGGCCGCGAAGCCGGCCTCGATGACATCAACCTTCAGGCGATCGAGCTGGCGGGCAATGCGCAGTTTCTCGTCACGCGTCATCGATGCGCCCGGCGACTGCTCGCCGTCACGCAAGGTGGTGTCAAAAATGATGAGTTTGTCGGCCATGAAGGGCTCCTGGTTGCGTTATTTTAGTCGTGGCGCGGCCGATCACACGGCAGCGCTGATGGCTCTGGCAGGGCCGGAGGGTGCCGCGTTTTCTCGATCTTCCGGCACCGCCAATACGCCCGCGCGCTGCATGCCGCAAACGACGGCCTTGAGCGAGGCGGTCACGATATTCGCGTCCATGCCAACACCGAACAGGGTTCGTTCCTCATTGATGCGCAACTCCATGTACGCCACCGCCCGTGCGTCGGCCCCTGCCCCCACCGAATGCTGGCGGTAATCCAGAACGCGCACACCCTGCCCCGTGGCCCTGCTCAGGCCTTGAATGAAGGCATCGATGGGCCCGGTACCCCGTCCCTGAATTTTCAGCGGACGCCCGGCCAGGTCAAGGTCCGCCACCAACGCAACCCCTTGTGAAGCAGCACCGTGAGCCGGCTCCGTGACTTGATAACGTGGCGCGGCGATGGTCTTGACGCCATACTCGCGCTCGAACATCTGCCAAAGATCGTGCGCCGTCAGCTCCTTGCCCGACGCGTCCATCACCGCCTGCACCGCGTGGCTGAACTCCACCTGCAGGCGCCGCGGCAAGTCAAGACCGAACTCGCTCTCCAACAAATACGCAATGCCGCCCTTGCCCGACTGGCTGTTGACGCGAATCACCGCCTCATAGCTGCGCCCGAGATCCTTGGGGTCGATGGGCAGATAAGGCATGTCCCAGACGTCCCCTTCCCGGCGTGCCGCAAAAGCCTTTTTGATGGCGTCCTGGTGCGAGCCCGAAAACGAGGTATAGACCAGATCGCCCACATACGGGTGGCGTGGGTGCACCGGCAACTGGTTGCAGTGCTCGACGGTGCGGCGGATTTCATCGATTTCAGAAAAATCGAGTCCCGGCGACACGCCCTGTGTGTAAAGGTTCAGCGCCACATTGACCAGATCGAGGTTGCCGGTGCGCTCGCCGTTGCCGAACAGGCAGCCTTCGATGCGGTCCGCACCGGCCATCAGGGCAAATTCGCCGGCGGCGGTGCCGGTGCCGCGGTCATTGTGGGGGTGCACCGACAGCACGATCGAATCGCGCCGCGCCAGATGCCGGTGCATCCACTCCATCATGTCGGCAAAGATATTGGGCGTGGAGTGCTCGACGGTCGAGGGCAGATTGACGATGCATTTGTGCTGCGGCGTGGGCTGCCAGACCTCGGTCACCGCGTCCACCACGCGTCTGGAAAATTCGAGCTCGGTGCCCGAGAACATTTCGGGCGAATACTGGAACGTCCATCGCGTCGCGGGCTGCTGCGCGGCAAGCTCGCGGAACAATCGGGCATTGGCCACCGCCAGCTCGACGATCCCGTCCTCGTCCATGCCCAGCACCACGCGGCGCATCACGGGCGCCGTGGCGTTGTACAGGTGCACGATGGCCCGCTGTGCGCCCTGCAGCGACTCGAAGGTGCGGCGAATCAACGGTTCGCGCGCCTGCATCAGCACCTGAATCGTCACGTCGTCGGGAATCAGGTTGCCGTCGATCAGCTGCCGCACGAAATCGAATTCGATCTGCGACGCAGAGGGGAACCCCACCTCGATTTCCTTGAAGCCGATCTTCACCAGCATCTGGAACATGCGCAGTTTGCGCTCGATGTCCATCGGTTCGATCAGCGCCTGGTTGCCATCGCGCAGATCGGTGCTGAGCCAGATGGGTGCCTGGGTCAGCACGACATCGGGCCACGTGCGGTCGCTCAGGTGAACGGGTTTGAAAGATGCGTATTTGCTGGCGGGTTGTTTCAACATGGTGGAGTCTCTTTGCTCAAAAACCAGCAACCCAAAACAAAACGGCCCGTTGCTGGTGCATACGGGCCGTTGTGAAGGTTTGCGCGTGCGCTACCGTCTCCGCCCGTAGGGAGATAGCAGTAGCACCAGCGAAATTTGTTTCATGCCGCAAACTATAGCACAGGCATCAGCGGCGTTCGAGGGTGCGGCCGATGTCAGGAGGCCCCTCACTTGTGCAAGCCCCGCTCGTCCGGCTCGTCCGTCGAGGTGCTGATCACGCTGGTCTGGATGCCTTTGGCTCTGCGCCAGCCATAAACCACGTAGCCGCTCAAGCCATAGATCACGAACAGACTGAACAGGACGGTCGGCGGATGAATGTTGATGACGGCAATACCCAGCGCGATCAACACGATGACCCCGAACGGCACGCTTTTTTTCATGTGCACGTCCTTGAAGCTGTAGAACGGCACGTTGGTCACCATCGTCAGCCCCGCGTAGAGCGCCAGCGCGAACATGGGCCATGCCACCGAGGGGCCCGGGATGCCAAGGTCGGTCATGATCCAGATGAATCCGGTGACCAGCGCTGCGGCGGCCGGCGAGGGCAGCCCCTGGAAGTAACGCTTGTCGACCACGCTGGTGTTGACGTTGAAGCGCGCCAGCCGCAGGGCCGCGCAGGCGCAATAGACAAACGCGGCGATCCAGCCCCAGCGACCCAGCCCTTTCAAGCCCCACTCGTACGCGATCAGCGCCGGCGCGGCGCCAAACGACACCATGTCCGAGAGCGAATCCATCTGTTCGCCGAACGCGCTTTGCGTATTCGTCATGCGCGCCACGCGGCCGTCCAGGCTGTCCAGCACCATGGCGAAGAACACACCGATGGCCGCCATGTCGAAGCGGCTGTTCATGGCCATCACCACGGCATAAAAGCCACCGAACAGCGCCGCCAGTGTGAACAGGTTGGGCAGGATGTAGATGCCCTTGCGACGCTTGCGCATCATCACTGCCTCGACGGGAGGTGTGTCGGAGTCTGAACCATCATGCATAAATAAAGCCTGTAGCCCTTGTGAATAGTACGATGATAGCTATCAAATTAATAGTGCCCCGGTATGGACCGCGAGCCGCCTCGCCCGGCACGCCGCAAACTCGCACCCGGACGGAAGTGTAAGACAGTCACCGGGCGCCGCGACCACCAGAACGAAGGCCACCCGAAGGTGGCCTTTGCGCGGTGCAACGAAGCATCAGTTGCGGGTCTGATCCACCAGCTTGTTCTTCTTGATCCAGGGCATCATCGCGCGCAGCGATTCACCCACGGTCTCGATCTGGTGCTCGGCCATCAGGCGGCGGCGGCTCAGCAGTGTCGGCGCGCCGGCCTTGTTTTCCAGAATGAAGTTCTTGGCGTACTCGCCGGTCTGGATGTCCTTGAGACACGCGCGCATGGCGTCCTTGGTCGCGGCCGTGACGATTTTCGGGCCGGTCACGTACTCGCCGTACTCGGCGTTGTTGGAGATCGAGTAGTTCATGTTGGCGATACCGCCTTCATAGATCAAATCCACGATCAGCTTGAGCTCGTGCAGGCATTCGAAGTAGGCCATCTCGGGGGCGTAGCCCGCTTCGACCAGCGTCTCGAAACCCGCCTTGACGAGTTCCACCGTGCCGCCGCACAGAACGGCCTGCTCGCCGAACAGGTCGGTTTCGGTTTCTTCGCGGAAGTTGGTCTCGATGATGCCGGCCTTGCCGCCCCCATTGGCCATGGCGTAGGACAGGGCCAGGTCGCGCGCCTTGCCGCTCTTGTCCTGATACACCGCGATCAATTGGGGCACGCCGCCGCCTTGCGTGTAGGTGCTGCGCACGGTGTGGCCCGGCGCCTTGGGCGCGACCATCCAGACATCGAGGTCGGCGCGGGGAATTACGGCACCGTAGTGCACGTTGAAGCCGTGCGCGAACACCAGCGAGGCACCCTGCTTGATGTTGGGCTCGATGTCGTTTTTGTAAACCGTGCCGATCTGCTCGTCGGGCAGCAGAATCATGACGACGTCGGCGGCCTTGACCGCATCCGCCACGGCGGCGACCTTGAGGCCGGCTTTTTCCACCTTGGACCAAGACGCGCCGCCCTTGCGCAGGCCGACCACGACCTTCACGCCGCTGTCGTTCAGGTTCTGGGCATGGGCATGGCCCTGGCTGCCGTAGCCGATGATGGCCACCGTCTTGCCCTTGATCAGGCTCAGGTCGCAGTCCTTGTCGTAAAAAACTTTCATTTTCTCTTCCTTCGGTTAAATCAGTTAATCAATGAATGGGGACACCTTCAAACCCGCAGGATTCTCTCACCCCGGCCAATGCCGCTGGAACCGGTGCGTACCGTCTCCAGAATCGCGCTGCGCTCCAGCGCTTCCAGGAAGGCATCGTTCTTGGACTGGTCCCCGGTGAGTTCGATGGTGTAGCTCTTCTCGGTCACGTCGATGATGCGGCCGCGAAAGATGTCGGCCATGCGCTTCATCTCCTCGCGCTCCTTGCCGACCGCACGCACCTTGACCATCATGAGTTCGCGCTCGGTGTAGGACCCTTCAGTCAGGTCCACCACCTTGACCACCTCGATCAGGCGGTTCAGATGTTTGGTGATCTGCTCGATCACGTCGTCGGACCCCGAGGTCTGGATCGTCATGCGCGACAAGGTGGCGTCCTCGGTGGGAGCAACTGTCAGCGATTCGATGTTGTAGCCCCGGGCCGAGAACAGGCCCACCACGCGGGAAAGGGCGCCAGGCTCGTTTTCGAGCAAAACTGCAATGATGTGTTTCATATCAGAAGATTCCTCTTTTCGCTGCCCTCCCCTGCACACGGTAATGCGCAGGCTTGGCAAGCAATAGATTCGTCGATGGAAAAGCTAAATTAGTTGAGCACAGGGCTTGCCGCCAGGGCGGCTGCGGTCTGTCCCGCAAAGTCTCATAAATCTTCGGACCCGAGCAGCATCTCGGTAATGCCCTTGCCCGACTGCACCATGGGAAATACGTTCTCGGTCGGGTCGGTGCGAAAGTCCATGAACACGGTGCGGTCCTTGAGCTTGCGCGCCTCGCGCAGCGCGGGCTCCACATCCTGGGGGCTTTCGATCAACAGGCCCACGTGCCCGTACGCCTCGGCCAGCTTGACGAAGTTCGGCAGCGCGTCCATGTAGCTGCTGCTGTAGCGGCCCGCGTATTCCACCTCCTGCCACTGGCGCACCATGCCCAGGTAACGATTGTTCAGCGAGACGATCTTGATCGGCGTGTTGTATTGCAGGCAGGTGGAAAGCTCCTGGATGCACATCTGCACCGAGCCCTCACCGGTGATGCAAAACACCTCGCTGTCGGGTCTGGCCATCTTGATGCCCATGGCGTAGGGAATGCCCACGCCCATGGTGCCCAGGCCGCCCGAATTGATCCAGCGGCGCGGCTCGTCGAAACGGTAATACTGCGCGGCCCACATCTGGTGCTGGCCCACGTCGGAGGTGATGTAGGTATCGGCGTCCTTGGTCATGTTCCACAACGTCTCGACCACGTACTGGGGTTTGATCACATCCCCCGTGCCGCGGCTGTACTTGAGGCAGTGACGGTCGCGCCAGCCTTCAATCGTGTTCCACCAGCCGGCCAGGGCCTTGGCGTCGGGCTTGACGGCAGACTCCTTGATCATGCCGATCAACTCGGTCAGCACGTCTTTCACGTCGCCGACGATGGGGATGTCGACCTTCACGCGCTTGGAAATACTCGATGGATCGATGTCGATGTGGATGATCTTGCGTTCGTTCTGCGCAAAGTGCTTGGTGTTGCCGATCACGCGGTCGTCAAAGCGCGCCCCCACGGCCAGCAGCACGTCGCAGTTCTGCATCGCGTTGTTGGCCTCGATCGTGCCGTGCATGCCCAGCATGCCCAGGAACTTGCGGTCGCTGGCCGGATAGGCGCCCAGGCCCATCAGGGTGTTGGTCACCGGATAGCCCAGCATGTCCACCAGGGTGCGCAGCTCCTGCGAAGCATTGCCGATCACGACGCCGCCGCCGGTGTAGATGTAGGGCCGCTTGGCCGCCAGCAGCAACTGCAGCGCCTTGCGGATCTGGCCGCCATGGCCCTTGCGCACCGGGTTGTAGGAACGCATCTCCACGGTCTCGGGGTAGCCTGCGTACGCTGTCTTCTTGAAGGACACGTCCTTCGGAATGTCCACCACCACCGGACCGGGACGGCCGGTGCGCGCGATGTGAAACGCCTGCTTCAGGGTCTTGGCCAGATCGCGCACGTCCTTGACCAGGAAGTTGTGCTTGACGATGGGGCGGGTAATGCCCACGGTGTCGCATTCCTGGAACGCATCGAGACCGATCGCGTGCGTCGGCACCTGCCCGGTGATGATCACCATCGGGATGCTGTCCATATAGGCCGTGGCGATGCCGGTCACCGCATTGGTCACGCCGGGGCCGGAGGTGACCAGCGCCACGCCCACGTCGCCGGTGGCCCGCGCATAGCCGTCGGCCGCATGAACGGCGGCCTGCTCATGTCGCACCAGCACGTGCTGGATCGTGTCCTGCTTGTAGAAAGCGTCGTAGATATACAGAACCGCGCCGCCCGGATAGCCCCAGACGTATTTGACGTTTTCGGCCTGCAGCGCCTTCACGAGGATTTCGGCGCCCATCAGCTCTGATTTACCGCCATGAGCCGTGGCGGACGCGTTGTGGGCAGCAACCGTCGCTGCTGCGGCGGAAGCGATTTCAGCTTTGGAGATTTCCATGATCAACCTTTGTGATTTTCTCTAACGAAAAACCTTGGGTGCCCCTAGCGCGAACTCTTGTGAAGCCGAGTCGGGACTTGAGGCCAAAGCCATGGGCGAGCTGCTTGCGTCGCCGGACCGTGACCCGTTTGCTTTTTGATTTGCAGTGTGCATTATTGCACCGCAGCAATGGAAAATCTGCCGGCCAGAGCAAAAAAACTGCCGGGCGATGCCATAATGCGCCCCGCAAGCGCAGCAAAAAAGCACTCCGTGTGAGGCAACATTCATCGTACAGCCGCACCGGCTTGATCCCTTTTGGCCACTGAACAAGAACTTTCTGACTTCCTGAAAAGCGTCGAAAAGCGGGCCTTCAAACGCTCGGTGTATCACGTTCGCAACGAAGAATCGGCGCTCGACATCGTGCAGGACAGCATGATGAAATTGGCTGAGCACTACGGCGAGAAGCCTGCGGACGAATTGCCGATGCTGTTCCAGCGCATCCTGTCCAATTGCACGCTGGACTGGTTCCGCCGTCAAAAGACGCGCAATGCCCTGTTTTCGAACATGAGCGACTTCGAAATCGCGGGAGACGATGGAAATTTCGACCTGCTGGAAACTTTGCAGCTGGCCGAGGACTCACAACGCACGGAAAGCGCCGAAGACGCCATGGGGCGCGCCCAGGTGTTTGGCGAGATCGAGGTCGAGATACAAGAACTGCCGCCACGTCAACGACAAGCCTTCCTGATGCGTTACTGGGAGGAGATGGACGTTGCCGAAACGGCAGCGGCCATGGGTTGTTCGGAAGGCAGTGTCAAAACACATTGTTCACGGGCAGTCCAGGCTTTGAGCAAAGCGCTCAGGGCAAAGGGGATACAACTATGACCAATTCACTCCAGCATCAAGCCGAGATTCTCCAGGACCGTTTCGGCCAGAGGGTCGCCGCACGCCTGTCGGAAGGCGTGACCGATCTGCCGCACGATATTTCCGAGCGTCTGCGCGCGTCCCGCGTGCGGGCGCTGGCGCATCGCAAAATTGTCCGCACGCACAGTGCCGCCACCGTGGTGGCCTCCGGCGCTGGCGCCGCGCTGACATTTGGCGATGAGGGCCTGAGCTGGTGGGGCCGCATTGCCTCGGCCCTGCCGCTCGTTGCGCTGGTCGCCGGCCTGATTGCCATCAACGTCGTGCAGAACAACAGCCGTGCGGTCGAAGTGGCCGAAGTCGATGCCGCCCTGCTGACCGACGACTTGCCCCCCGCAGCCTATATGGACCCGGGCTTTTTGCAGTTTCTCAACTCCAGCAAGGATACGGCCCAGTAAATCCGGATGAGAACCATGCAGCAAGCGCCCGTACGGAAGCTTAACCCGCTCGCGACGGGCGCGGCTATTTTTGCCGCCGCTTTTCTCCTTTTGCTCGGAATCCTGCGCTTTGTCCCGGGGGATTGGAGAAATACCGCGCCTGCTGCCCCTGTCGCCGTTCCCGCCCACGCCACGGCCAGCGCGCCGATCCCGGCCGCATCCCATCCGATCGCCGCAGCCAAACCTCCTGGACGCGTGAGCAAGGCTGCCGGCAAAAACGGGGCTCGCAGCGCGCCAAGGAGTGCCTGGAACGAACTCACCCCGGCCCAGCAAGAGGCGCTGCAGCCGCTGGCCGCCAACTGGGGCACGATGAGTCCCGGCCAGAGACGGAAATGGCTGGCCCTTTCGAGAAATTTCCCGTCCATGCCCATCGAAGAACAGGCCAAGCTGTACAGCCGCATGACCGAATGGGTCTCCCTGAGCGCGCAGCAGCGCACCCAGGCCCGGCTGAACTTTGCCGAGACCAAACAGCTTTCCGCAGAAGAAAAACGCGCCAAATGGCAGGCGTATCAAGCCCTGAGCCCTGAAGAAAGACAGGCGCTGGAAGCCAAGGCGCCGCCCAAGATCAGGGGTGCGGCAACAGCCGTGAAGCCGGCGCCGCATCAAAAGATGGCCAGCCTGCGACCCGCCAAGCCGAACCCGACGCCAAATCTGAACCCGGCCCCGTCCAATCCGGCAAAAAGCACTCCGGAGCTGCATCAGGTCGATCGCAACACCCTGCTGCCCAGCGCACCACGGGAGGCGCCGTCGCCTGAGCCGGCTCCCGCCATCGCTCCGGCTCGTTGAGCTCGCCCTCTCCGGTCACCATGGAATCTGAGCAAAATGGCGCTGCAGCCCTTGCCCATCATGCACATTCAGCTATCAATATGATAGTTATCGACTTGCGGGCGCCACCGCTGCCCAGGCGCATGGCGTGCTGGCTGTACGAGGGCATGCTGATGTTCGGCGTGGTGTTCATTGCCGGCTACCTGTTCGGCACGCTGAGCCAGACGCGCAACGCCATGGACAACCGCCACGCCCTGCAGGCCTTCCTGTTCGTGGTGTTCGGCATTTACTTCACCTGGTTCTGGGCCAAGGGGCAAACATTGGCCATGAAGACCTGGAACATTCGCGTGGTGGACCGGTTCGGGCAGCCCCTGACGCAGGCGCGCGCTCTTTTGCGTTATGTCCTGAGCTGGCTGTGGTTTCTGCCGGCGCTGGCCGCGCAGGCACCGTTCACGCTGTCGGGCGGCGAATCCGCCGTCATCACCATGGGCTGGGTGGCGATTTGGGCCCTTTTGAGCCGCTTTCAGCCGCAGCGGCAGTTCTGGCATGACGCGTTGGCCGGAACACGGCTGGTGCCGTCCATGCCGCTGAGCCGGTAAGCCGCCCGCGGTGCCAGCGCCCAGCGCCGAGAACCTCGGCGACAATTCCGCCATGCCGCAATCAAAATCGAGGGCTGGAATCCACCCGAACCCCAATCTCCAAAAATCGCGCGCCGGCCTGAGCCGGATCCGGCACGCCGCCGGCTATTCCGTCGAGGGCTTGCGCGCCGGCTGGCAGGAGACGGCCTTCCGCCAAGAGGCCATCGCCGCGGTGGTGCTGGTTCCCGCCGCGTTCTGGCTGGGCCGCAGCTGGGTTGAAACGGCTGTGCTCGCCGCCTCGGTGCTGCTGGTGCTGATCGTGGAGCTGCTCAATACCGGGCTGGAAACGGCCATTGACCGCATCGGCCCGGAGTGGCACGACCTGTCCAAACGGGCCAAGGACATGGGCAGCGCCGCTGTGCTTCTGAGCTTGCTGCTGTGCGCCGGCATCTGGGCCGCAGCGCTATGCCAGAGGTTTTTCGCATGAGCGCCGCGCCAGGCCGCCCCCAAGCAAGCTCGCGCCGCAGTGCGCAGCACGAAGGCGCTCCAGCGAGCCCCGCGTTTTCCATCTGCGTGTACTGCGGCTCGCGCGCAGGCAGCCGGACAGAATTCTCCGCCGCAGCCACGGCCGTGGGCAGCTGGATTGGCAGTCATGGCGGCCAACTGGTGTACGGCGGCGGCCGAAACGGCTTGATGGGCATCGTGGCACATGCCACCCTGCAGGCCGGCGGCCAGGTCATCGGCATCATCCCGAAGGCACTGGTGGAAAAGGAACTGGCCGATCACGACTGCACCGAGCTGTACATCGTGGACACCATGCACGAGCGCAAACGCATGATGGCCGAGCGCGCCGACGCCTTTCTGGCGCTGCCCGGCGGCATTGGCACGTTCGAAGAGTTTTTCGAGGCCTGGACCTGGCGCCAGCTCGGCTACCACGACAAGCCGGTCGGCCTGCTCAATATTGCCGGCTACTACGACAGGCTGCTTGAATTTCTGCGCGCCAGCGTCGAGCAACAGTTCATGGGCGACTGGCAAATGACGCTGATGCGCGAAGGCGCCGAGCCCGCCGCGCTGCTGCGCGAGTTAGTCCAGAGCGCTGGCCTCAGCCCGCAGCCCCGGCTGGACGCCATCTAGACGAACGCAGCGAAGGGTCCTCGCGTCTGGCGGCGACTCGTCCAGCGCAGTACGCGCAGCGACAAGCGTGGGGGTTCTAAACTGCCGCTTCGTCCTGTTCCCCGGTGCGGATCCGGACCACCTGCTCGACATTGGTGACAAAAATCTTGCCGTCGCCAATCTTGCCGGTGCGCGCCGCCTTGACGATGGCCTCCATGCAGCGCTCCACATCATCGCTCTTGACGACCACCTCGATCTTCACCTTGGGCAGAAAATCGACCACATATTCGGCGCCGCGGTACAGCTCGGTATGCCCTTTCTGGCGACCAAAGCCCTTGACCTCGGTCACGGTCAGGCCGGTCACGCCGCACTCGGCCAGCGCTTCCCGGACTTCTTCGAGCTTGAAAGGTTTGACAACGGCGGTGATTTGTTTCATGGTGATCAGGTGAAGTTGGGTGGGCGCGGGAGGCTGGAGTGGAAAATTCTACGCGCGAAATTTGCTGGTAATAGGATACCGCCAATCCTTGCCAAAGCTGCGGTGCGTCACGCGAATGCCGACCGGCGCCTGGCGCCGCTTGTATTCGTTGATCTTGATCAGCCGCGTGACGCGCTCCACATCGGTGCGCGCAAAGCCGGCGGCAACGATCTGCTCGAGGCCCTGGTCGTTCTCCATGTAGCGCTCCAGAATCGCGTCCAGCACCTCGTAGGGCGGCAGCGAATCCTGATCGGTCTGGTCGGGGCGCAGCTCGGCGCTGGGTGGGCGCGTGATGATGCGCTCCGGAATCGGATTGGCGCCGGTGCCGTAGGGGTCGTGCGCGTTGCGCCAGCGCGCCAGCCGGAACACTGTCGTCTTGGCCAGGTCCTTGATGGCGGCAAAACCACCCGCCATGTCGCCGTACAGCGTGCAATAGCCGGTGGCCAACTCACTCTTGTTGCCGGTGGTCAGCACGATGGCGCCGAATTTATTGGACAGCGCCATCAGGAGCGTGCCGCGGATGCGCGCCTGGATGTTCTCCTCGGTCGTGTCTTCCTTGCGCCCATGGAATTCGCCGGCCAGGCTGGCCTTGAAGGCCTCGAACATCGGCAGGATGGAAATCTCGTCGTAGCGCACTTTCACGCGGCTCGCCATCTCGCGCGCGTCGATCCAGCTGATGTCGGCCGTGTAGGGCGAGGGCATCATCACGGTGCGCACCTTGTCGGGCCCAATGGCGTCGACCGCGATCGCCAGCACCAGCGCCGAGTCGATGCCGCCCGACAGCCCGAGGATCGCGCCGGGAAAGCCGTTCTTGCCGATGTAGTCGCGCACGCCCAGCACCAGCGCGTCCCACAGGTCGGCGTCCGGCGTACGCTCCGGCGCCACCTCTGCTACCAGTTTGATAGCTGACTGCGTCCGTTCCACCTGGACTTCGAACAGTTTTTCCTCAAAACTCGGGGCGCGACCGGCCACCGAGCCATCGGCATTCAGCGCAAACGAATGGCCCTCGAAAACCACCTCGTCCTGCCCACCCACCAGGTGCGCATAGACCAGCGGCAGGCCGCAGGCCTGGGCGCGCTGGCGCATCATCTGCTCGCGCTCGTCGCCCTTGCCGATGTGGAATGGCGAGGCGTTGATCACCGCCAGCAGCTCGGCGCCGGCCTCCTGGGCGAGCCGCGCCGGCTCCTCGAACCAGGCGTCCTCGCAGATCAGCAGGCCGACGCTGAGCCGATCCGCCCCCTCGCCCACCTGGAATACACACACGCCCTGGCCCGGCGTGAAGTAGCGGCGCTCGTCGAACACCTGGTAGTTGGGCAGCTCGCGCTTGGCGTAGGTCTCCAGCACACGGCCCTCGCCGAGCACGCTGGCCGCGTTGTGGCGGCGCTGCACCGCCACCGACTTGCTGCGCACGTCACCGCCCGTGGGGTGGCCGACCACCACCACCAGGCCTTTTAACCCGGCGAGTTCGCGGGCCACCGTTTTCACGGCATCATCACAGGCAGCGATGAAGGCGGGGCGCAGGAACAGGTCTTCGGCCGCGTAACCGCAAATCGACAGCTCCGGGGTCAACAGCAGCCGCGCGCCGTCGGCATAGGCTTGGTGCGCGGCCTCGATGATTTTTTGCGCGTTGCCGGACAGGTCGCCAACGACAAAATTGAGCTGGGCCACACAGATTTTGAGAGTCATAGGAACAGTGAAAAGCGATTCAAACGATTATGTCATCCGGGTGTTTTCCTCGCCGCTGGAAGTCCCTGCGGCGGACTGGAACGCCCTGCTGGCCTGCCGGGGTGAAGCCAACCCCTTCATGCGGCACGAATACCTGGCTGCCCTGCACCAGAGCGGCAGTGCCACGCCAGCCACGGGCTGGACGCCGCGCTTCGTCACGCTGTGGCGGGGGCCCGCAATGGTCGCAGCCTGCGCGCTGTACCTCAAGGACCATTCCTACGGTGAATATGTGTTCGACTGGGCCTGGGCCAACGCCTACGAGCAGCATGGCCTGGCTTATTACCCGAAGGCCGTGGTCGCGTCGCCCTTCACGCCGGTGCCCGGCGTGCGGCTATTGGCGCGCGATGCGCCGGCGCGCCAGGCGCTGGTGAAGGCGCTGGTGGACTGGTGCGGCGAGCAGCAACTGTCGTCGCTGCACCTGCTGTTTGCCGGCGAGGACGACGTCGCCGCCTGCGCGCAAGCCGGCCTGATGTTGCGCCATACCGTGCAGTTTCATTGGAGAAATGTGGCCCCCACGCTCGGCACTGGCGTGTCCTCGCTGCCCCCCGAGGGGGCTGAACTTGCTCGGGGCGGCCCTTCGCTGCGTTCGCCGGCCCCCACGCTTGTCGCCGGCCCGTTCGGCAGCTTTGAGGATTTTCTGGCCAGCCTGAGCCACGACAAGCGCAAGAAAATCCGCCAGGAGCGCCGCAAGGTACTTGATGCCGGCGTCAGTTTTCGCTGGTCGCTGGGGCGGGACATCGCGCCGCGCGACTGGGACTTTTTCTACCGCTGCTACGAGCGGACCTACTACGAGCATGGCAACGCGCCGTATCTGAGCCGCAACTTCTTCCGGCGCATGGCGGGCACCATGCCGGAAAACTGGCTGCTGTTTGTGGCAGAGCGTGACGGCAAACCCATCGCTACCAGTTTGATAGCTGTCAGTGACGGCCCCGTATGGGCTACCGGCCAATTTAGCTTAAATAATGCACAGGAAGTCGCCGAGCGCACCGCCTACGGCCGGTACTGGGGGGCGCTGGAGCGTGTGGACTGCCTGCACTTCGAGGCCTGCTATTACCAGCCGCTGCAGTGGTGCATAGAGCATGGCTTTCAGCGCTTCGAGGGTGGCGCCCAGGGCGAGCACAAGATGGCGCGCGCGCTCTTGCCGGTCAAGACCACCAGCGCCCACTGGCTGGCGCATCCGGCCTTTGCCGATGCGGTGGAGCGCTTCCTGGCGCGCGAGGGTGAAGGCATTGAGCACTACATGGACGAACTGGAACGCCGCAACCCGTTCAAACACGCTGACGCGCCATCTTGATAACGGCCACCGTCTTGTCTTGGTAGAAACCACTAAGCCGCGCGTCGCCAAGGAGACGAAAACGAAGGCAGCCTCCTCTAAAACTGCCATCAAACCGCGCACCCCGCGCGTTAAAACTGCTAACGTAACCTCTACCCCAATGGCCAGGGAGACGGCACAGCGTGCCTGAACCCACACCAGATGACCGCAACACTCATGGCAAGAGACTCGCGACAAGCCCCCCAGCAAGACCTTGAAGACCTCGCCCCGCCCAGCGCCTGGCTTTTGGCCATGGAATTTCGCGCGTTCTGGGAGTTTGGCGCCGTGCTGCCGGCCTGGCCCGTGCTGCAGCGCGCCCCGGCCGGCGACGGCCATGCGGTGATCGTGTTTCCGGGCCTGAGCGCCGGCGACGGCACGACCGTGCCGCTGCGCCGCTACCTGGGCAGCTTGGGCTATGCCGCCGACGGCTGGAACCAGGGCTTCAACTTCGGTCCGCGGCCCGGCGTGCTGGACGGCGCGAAACGGCAGGTCGAGGAAACGTTTCATGCGAGCGGCAAAAAAGTCAGCCTGATCGGCTGGAGCCTGGGCGGCGTGTACGCGCGCGAGATCGCCAAGCTGATGCCCGACATGGTGCGCGGCGTGATCACGCTGGGCACGCCGTTCGCCGGTCCGCCCAAAAGCACCAACGCCTGGCGCATCTACGAGCTGGCCAGCGGCCACAACATTGAACGTCAGTCGCGCAACTACGACTTGCCCGTGGCACCTCCGGTGCCCACCACCTCGGTGTATTCGCGCAGCGACGGCATCGTGGCCTGGCAGGGCAGCATCCAGGCACCCAGCGCCGCGAACCCGCACACCGAAAACGTGGAGGTGGTCGCCAGCCACGTCGGCCTGGGGCTGAATCCCAGCGCCTGGTGGGCGGTGGCCGACCGGCTGGCGCAGCTTGAGGGCCAATGGAGGCCGTTTGAGCGCAAGCGCGGCCTGCACGGGCTGATCTTTCCCGATCCGCAGCGCTGAGCGCCGTTGCGCCAGAAACAAGAGCGCCTGCCGGTGGCAACACCGCAGGCGCTCTTGTTTTGATAGCTGGCTGTTCCCGTCCGGTATGGGCTACAGCCGGTTTTCTTTAAAAACTCAGGCCTTGGCCTTCGCCTTCTGGTAGTTGGCGATGCCGTCCATGATTTCCTTCTTGGCGGAATCGCCGCCTTCCCAGCCGACGATCTTGACCCACTTGCCGGGTTCCAGATCCTTGTAGTGCTCGAAGAAGTGGGCGATGGTGTTCAGGCGTGCCGGGTTCAGGTCCTCGGGCTTTTGCCACTGCGTGTAGATCGACAGGATCTTGTCGACCGGCACCGCCAGCACCTTGCCGTCTTCGCCCGCTTCGTCCTGCATTTTCAGGATGCCGATCGGGCGGCACGTCACCACCACGCCAGGGATCAGCGGCACCGGCGTGATCACCAGCACATCCACCGGGTCGCCATCGCCGCTGATGGTGCGCGGCACGTAGCCATAGTTGGTGGGGTAATGCATGGAGGTGCTCATGAAGCGGTCGACAAAGATCGCGTCCGTCTCCTTGTCCACTTCATACTTGACGGGATCGGCGTTCATCGGGATCTCGATGATCACGTTGAAGGCGTCAGGGACGTTCTTGCCGGGGGTTACTCGGTCCAGGGCCATGGCTGTCTTTCAGGTTGAAAATAAATCGGAATCTGCTCGGGATTAACCCTGATTTTACTGACGCACCCCTTGCTGAATCCGCCGTGTCACGGCTCCGACACACTTTTAGGCTTATATTTCCGCTGTTGGCCAATCGTCTCCACCGCGCGTTTGCCGGACTGGGGCACCGAGGAAGCAACGCAGCGGGGGCACCGCTCGCGTGCTGCCCCCTCCCAGCGAAAACAACGAGTAGGAGAAACTATGACAGGCAACTCAGCGCTGATTTTGGCGCTCGTCTGCGGACTCATTGCCGTGGCTTACGGCTTTTGGGCGCGCAGCTGGATTCTTTCCCAGGACGCAGGCAATGCGCGGATGCAGGAAATTGCAGCCGCCATCCAGACCGGTGCCGCCGCCTATCTGGCGCGGCAGTACCGCACCATCGCCATCGTCGGCGTGGTGCTGGCGATCCTGATCGGCTTCTTCCTGGACGGCAAGACGGCCATCGGCTTCGTGGCCGGCGCGCTGCTGTCCGGGGCTTGCGGCTTCATCGGCATGAACGTGTCGGTGCGCGCCAACGTGCGCACCGCGCAGGCGGCCACGCGCGGCATCGGCCCGGCGCTCGACGTTGCCTTTCGCGGCGGCGCAATCACCGGCATGCTGGTGGTGGGCCTGGGTCTGCTGGGCGTCACGGCGTTCTACTGGTTCCTGGCCGGCAACGGCAACCTGACGCCAGACCGCCAACTGGCCACGCTGCTGAACCCGCTGATCGGCTTCGCGTTCGGTGCCTCGCTGATCTCCATCTTTGCGCGACTCGGCGGCGGCATCTTCACCAAGGGCGCCGACGTCGGCGCCGACCTGGTGGGCAAGGTCGAAGCCGGCATTCCCGAAGATGACCCGCGCAACCCGGCGGTGATTGCCGACAACGTGGGCGACAACGTGGGCGACTGCGCCGGCATGGCCGCCGACCTGTTCGAAACCTACGCGGTGACGCTGATCGCCACCATGGTGCTCGGCTCCCTGCTGGTGGCCGGCGCCGGCACCCATGCCGCGGTGTATCCGCTGGCGCTGGGCGCCGTATCCATCATCGCCTCCATCATCGGCTGCTTCTTCGTCAAGGCCTCGCCCGGCATGAAGAACGTGATGCCCGCCCTGTACAAGGGTCTGGCCGTGGCCGGCGTGCTGTCGCTGATCGCCTTCTACTTCGTCACGACGTGGCTGATGCCCGACAACGCCATCAGCGCCACCGGCAGCCAGATGAAGCTGTTCGGCGCCTGTGCCGTCGGCCTGGTGCTAACCGCCGCACTGGTGTGGATCACCGAGTACTACACGGGCACCCAGTACGCGCCGGTGCGCCATATCGCACAAGCCTCCACCACCGGCCATGGCACCAACATCATCGCCGGCCTGGGAGTTTCGATGCGCTCGACCGCCTGGCCGGTGCTGTGTGTCTGCATCGCCATCGGCGTGGCCTACCAGCTGGCCGGCCTGTATGGCATCGCGATCGCCGCGACCTCGATGCTGAGCATGGCCGGCATCGTGGTGGCGCTGGACGCCTACGGCCCGATCACCGACAACGCCGGCGGTATTGCCGAAATGTCGGAAATGCCCAAGAGCGTGCGCGACATCACCGACCCGCTGGACGCGGTGGGCAACACCACCAAAGCCGTGACCAAGGGCTACGCCATCGGCTCGGCCGGCCTCGCGGCGCTGGTGCTGTTTGCCGACTACACGCACAAGCTGGAGAGTTATGGCCACGCCATCAGCTTCGATTTGTCCGATCCGATGGTGATCATCGGCCTGTTCATCGGCGGCCTGATCCCCTATCTGTTCGGTGCCATGGCGATGGAGGCCGTGGGCCGCGCGGCGGGCGCCGTGGTGGTCGAGGTGCGGCGCCAGTTCCGCGACATCAAGGGCATCATGGACGGCTCAGGCAAGCCTGAATACGGCCGCGCGGTGGATATGCTGACTTCGGCCGCCATCAAGGAAATGATGATCCCGAGCCTGCTGCCCGTGGTGGTGCCGATCCTGGTCGGCCTGCTGCTCGGCCCGAAGGCGCTCGGCGGCCTGCTGATGGGCACCATCGTGACCGGCCTGTTCGTGGCCATTTCGATGTGCACCGGCGGCGGCGCCTGGGACAACGCCAAGAAATACATCGAGGACGGCAACTTCGGCGGCAAGGGCTCCGAGGCGCACAAGGCCGCCGTGACCGGCGACACCGTGGGCGACCCCTACAAGGATACGGCCGGCCCGGCGGTGAACCCGCTCATCAAGATCATCAACATCGTGGCGCTCCTGATCGTGCCGCTGATGATGCGGCTGCATGGCGGCGAGGCGCCGCAAGCCGTCCTGCCGGCACCAGTCGCAATCACGGCGCCGGCGGCCACGGGCGCCGTCACGGATGCCGCTGCGGCCAAGCCGGGCGCGGCTACGCCAGCGCCGGCCAATTCGGCCCCGCTCAAGTGACGCGGCAGTAACTGGCGCGGACACCCCGCGTTGAAAAGCCCGCCTCAGGCGGGCTTTTTTCATGGCGCCGCGTTCGGCACCTCAGAGCAGCGAATCGGGCACAAAAGGCCCGACCATGAAGTTGTACAGCCGCAGCCACGCCGAAGACTCGGGTTCGGAATCGAGGATGATCTCCTTCTCGCCATCCGTGGACAGCCACTGGACGCTGTCCGAGCCCGACGGCGCCAGCCGCACCCGGTAGGCGCTCTGCAGCTTGCTGATGTTGATCACGCGCAGCATCTCGCGCGCCAGTTGCGGGCTGTCGACGAGCACACCCAATTCGGTGTTTTTGGTGGCGGAGCGCGGGTCCAGGTTCATGGAGCCGATAAACACCGTCTTGCGGTCGATCACCGCGATCTTGGCGTGCAGCCGCCCGAAGGAGGAGCCGAACATGCCCAGCCGCACATTGTGGGTGGTGCGCTGCGGGCTGAGCTCGTACAGATCCACCCCCGCCTTGAGCATGCCCGGGCGGTAATGCGCATAGCCCGTGTAGACCGCCGGCACGTCGTTGGCCGCCAGCGAATTGGTCAGTATCGTCACCTTCACGCCGCGCCCGGTCACATCCAGCAGCGCCTTCATGCCGCGCGGGCCGGGGATCAGGTAGGGCGAGACCACATAGATTTCGCTGGTGGCCTGGCGCATGGCCTTGAGCACGTCCAGCGTCACGCTGGTGGCGAGGGCGTCGTCATCCGTGCGTTTGAGCAGCTTGTCGGGCGGGTCGGCAAAGGCACGGGCGGTGCCCCACAGCAGGCCCATGCGGCCCGCATCCAGTTCCTCGCCGATCGGGCCATAGCCCAGGACGTCGGTCGGCGGCAGCGCCAGCACGGGGGGCGGCGCGGCCATGTCGACCCATTCATCGAAGTCCTGCTGCATCAGCTTGCGATCACCCGGGGCCTGCACGATGGATTCGATCGGCCGGACCTGCTCGCTATTCCAGTAGGTGTCGAAGATCGACGCCAGTTGCGGCACCACCCGTCCCACCATCAGCGCATCCATGTCCACGAAATTCTGCAGCGGGTCGAGCGTGAAGTAGTTGTCCGCAATGTTGCGCCCCCCGGCAATGGCCATCACACCATCGGCAATGAACAGCTTGTTGTGCATGCGGTGGTCGAGCCGGGAGATGTCGAACAGCGAAGCCGTGAAGCGGCCCAGAAGTTGCTCTCTAGCGCAGCAAAACGGGTTGAACAGGCGCACCTCGATGTTCGGCGTGGCCGACAGTGCGAGCAACAGCTGCTGGCTGCCGGCCGTGTACAGGTCATCGACCAGCAGGCGCACACGCACGCCGCGCAGGGCCGCCTTTTTAAGGTCGCGCAGCAGCAGCCGGCCGGTCGCGTCATTGTCGAACACGTAATACTGCAGGTCGAGCGAGCGCTGGGCGCGCTGCACGAGCTGGATACGCGCGTCGAGCGAATACACCCCCATCGGCAACAGCCGAAAGCCCGAGTCTTCTCCGGGCGGCGTCGATGCGGCGACGGTTTTGGACAAGACACCGGCAGGGTCCGGCGCCAGGGCCGTGGTGGGCGCGCGCGGCGCCACAGGAGGCAGCGTGCCGCAACCTCCCAGCAGGGCCAGCAGCACCAGCAGACACAGGTTGCCAACCCCGCCAAACGGGAAAAAACAGGCCGCGCGGCCGAGGGAAAATGACCTGGGAGGTCGCATGCCGGTGTTCATTTTGTCGCGCCTGCAGTGAATTGCCGGAATGGTAGCGCAGCGGGGCCAAAGACGGCAAAGACAGGAGCGTCAGGGCAGGAATCGGGGATGCAGACTAGAATGAAATGCACATCTGGAAGGAGTGAGCATGCAGCGTCTGAAATACCAATGGGTGGCCGCGGCGCTCATGATGCTTGGCCTGTGCAGCTCCGCCGTCGCCGCGCTCGACATCGGGGACGCAGCGCCCAAGTTCACCACGCAGGCCGCGTTCGACGGCAAGGTCTTCAACTACTCGCTGGCGGATGCCCTGGCCAAGGGCCCTGTGGTGCTGTATTTCTTCCCCGCCGCTTTTTCGGTGGGTTGCTCGATTGAGGCCCATGCCTTTGCCGAGTCCATGGACAAGTTTGCGGCGTTGGGTGCCACGGTGATAGGCGTCTCGGGCGACGACATCGACACGCTGGCCAAGTTCTCGGTGCAGTCCTGCCAGAGCAGGTTCCCGGTCGCATCCGATCCCTCGCAATCCATCATGAAGTCATTCGATGCGGTAATGCAGACCCGGCCGGACTACGCCAACCGGATCTCCTACGTCATCGCGCCCAATGACAGGATCGCGTCGTTCTACCTGAGCCTGAACCCCGACAAGCATGTGGAAAAAATGCTGGCCGCGGTGCGCGAACTGCCGCCCGCCAGCAAGCCTTGACCGGCCCGGCGCTCAGGCTTTGGGGCGGGCGCGCCGCGCACTCTCCCCCTGCACCACCGCGCGAACCAGCCGCCCCGTGAGGTCGGCCAGTTCGGGCAATGCCGCCACGAGGCGCTCCTGCTCGATGGCCTGCAGCACCAGCTCGTGGATGCCGCCCACCACCGCCATGGCCATGTCGTCGTCCAGCACCGGCGTGGCCTGGCCCGCGTTGATAACCGAGCCCATGAAGCGCGCGATCTCCCCGTTCACACGCCGGCGTGCGGCCAGACCCGGCGCGCCCAGGCCCAGGATATCGATGAACAGCGTGCGCAGCAGCACCGGGTTTTGCGCCAGGCAGCCGAGGTAGGCCGTCATGGCCTGCTCGACCTGCGCCTGCCAGTCGCGTTCGGAGTCGATGGCCGCGCGCAGCACCTGCAGCGCGTTGCGGCTCGCCGCCTCGAAGAGCGCGATCAGGGCCTGCGGCTTGCCGGCAAAGTGCTCGTAGAAGGTGCGCCGCGACACGCCGGCCTCGCGCACGATGTCGGCGATGGTCACATCGGCGTAGCCCTTTTCCGCGACCGCCTGCGCCAGCCCCTCCAGCAAGCGGTGTCGATGTTCACTGGCGAGGTTGTCGTTGCTGTCCATGATTGTTGAGCTTGAATTGGTACTTGACAGTACCACAACGCAAAGGCATGATTGAATAATTCGGTACGCATTCGTACCAAAACATCTTCCAATGGATTGGATTTCCGCATGACCGACCTTGTTGTCCGCCGGTTGCTCATCGACCTGCAAACCCCGCTGCCGCGCCACTGGTGCGGCGGCGGCACCTTCCGCACGGCGTTCTTCAATGCGCTGTCGATGAGTTTCCCGGTGGGAGAGCAGTTCTTCATCGACTCGGTGCGCAATGGCCACAAGGCCTTGTCGGCGGAGGAACAGGCCCGGCGCCAGCGCGAAGTGCAGGGCTTCATCGGCCAGGAGGCGACGCACCGACGCATTCACGCGCTGTTCAATGCGCACCTTGAAAAACAGGGGCTGGTCAACGCCTGGGCGCCGCGTGCCGAGTCGCGCGTGAAATTGCTGGAAGGCCTCGACCCGCGCCACCCACTGGCAATCACCGCGGCCAACGAGCATTTCACCGCCATCCTGGCCGAATGGCTGTTGCGCCACCCCGCGTTGTTCGGCGACGCCCAGCCGCGCCTGAAAACCCTGTGGCTGTGGCACAGCGCCGAAGAATCCGAGCACAAAAGCACGGCCTTCGAGTTGTACCAGGCGCTCGGTGGCACCCAGGAATGGCGTGTCAAATGGATGCGCCGCGTCACCTTCTTCTTCCTGACCGACACCCTGCGCCAGACGCTCAACAACCTGCGCCGCGACGGCACGCTGTGGCGCTGGGCAACGTGGAAGGATGCGGCCAGCTTCCTGTTCGGGCCGACCGGGCTGGTGCGGCAAACCTTCAAGCCCTGGCGCGCCTACTTCAAGCCCGACTTCCATCCCGACCAGCAGCAAAGCGACTTGTCGCAGCGCTGGCTACAGGCCAACAGCGCCCAATACACCGTTGCCGGCGCACGCCCCAACTGATCCGCCCTGACGGCAAGCCCGCCTCATTGGGGCAGAATTGCGGTCATGCAACTCAACTACATCGCCAACGCCGGCGTTCCCTCCTCGTCCGGCCGCCTGATTTCCGTGATCGACCCGTCCGACGGGCAGCCCTTCGATGAACTCCAGCGCAGCAACGCGCAGGACATCGACGGCGCCGTGCAGGCGGCGCGCCAGTGCCTGGACGCGGTCTGGAGCAAGCTCAGCGCGGCTGAGCGCGGCCGGCTCTTGATGAAGCTCTCCACCAAGGTGGCCGAACACGCCGACGAGCTGGCGCTGATCGAGCAGCGCGACTGCGGCAAGCCCACCAAACAGGCCCGAGCCGACGCGCTGGCGCTGGTGCGCTACTTCGAGTTTTACGCCGGCGCGTGCGACAAGCTGCACGGCGAGACCCTACCCTACCAGGACGGCTACAGCGTCTTCACCTGGCGTGAGCCGCACGGCGTGACCGGCCACATCATCCCGTGGAACTACCCGATGCAGATTTTTGGCCGCAGCGTGGGCGGCGCGCTGGCGGCGGGCAACGTCTGCGTGGTCAAGCCGTCCGAGGACGCCTGCCTGTCGCTGATCCGCGTGGCGCAGCTCGCGGCCGAGGTCGGCTTTCCGGCGGGCGCCATCAACATCGTCACCGGCTACGGCCACGAAGTGGGCGACGCGCTCGCGCGCCACGACGGTATCGACCACATCAGCTTCACCGGCAGCCCCACGGTCGGTACGCTGATCCAGCAGGTGGCGGCCGAGCGGCACTGCCCGGTCACACTGGAGCTCGGCGGCAAAAGCCCGCAGATCATCTTTGCCGATGCGGACCTGGACGCGGCGCTGCCCGTGGTGATCAACGCCATCGTGCAGAACGCCGGGCAGACCTGCTCGGCCGGCTCGCGCCTGCTGGTGGATCAGGCCATTTACGAGCCGCTGCTGGAGCGCCTGGGCAAGCTGTTTGCCAATCTGCGCGTCGGTCCGGCCACGATGGATCTGGATGTCGGCCCGCTGATCCGCCAGAGCCAGCTGCAGCGCGTGTGGGATTTCCTCAGTGACGCCCAGGTGGCCAGCATCCCGATGGTGGCGCAGGGCCAGATCGTCGAGGAAGCTCCCGAGACCGGCTACTACCAGGCGCCCACGCTGTTGCGCGACGTGCCCGTGATGCACCGTCTGGCGCAAGAGGAAGTGTTCGGCCCGGTGCTCGCTGCCATGAGCTTCAAGGACGAAGACCACGCCGTGGAGCTGGCGAACGCCACCCGCTTCGGGCTGGTCGCGGGCATCTGGACGCGCGACGGCGCACGCCAGTTCCGCATGGCCAAACGCGTCGAGAGCGGCCAGGTGTTCATCAACAACTACGGTGCCGGCGGCGGTGTCGAGCTGCCGTTCGGCGGCGTGAAGTCCTCCGGCTACGGGCGCGAGAAAGGCTTCGAGGCGCTGTATGGATTTACCACGCTGAAGACCGTGGCGATCCGCCACGGTTGACCGTATATTTTAATCAAAACACGCTGTAGCCCTTGCAACACAGGGGTTAGAAGCTATCAAATCAATAGTAACCGGAGATTCACAGCATGCGCGTCAAAGATAAATCCATCATCGTCACAGGCGCCGGCGGCGGCATTGGCGAGGGCATCGCGAAGCGGCTGGCCGAGGAAGGCGCGCACGTCATCGTCAACGACATCAACACCGCGCTCGGCGAGCAGGTGGTGGACGCCATCCTGCGCGCCGGAGGCAAGGCTTCGTTCTTCGCGGCGGACGTCACGAAGTCCGCCGATGTGAAGGCGCTGGTGGATGCGGCCGTGCAGCGCCACGGCCGGCTCGACGTGATGGTGAACAACGCGGGCTGGACGCACCGCAACCGTCCGGCGCTCGAAGTCAGCGAAGACGAGTTCGACAAGTGCTATGCGGTCAACGTCAAGAGCATCTACCTGGCCACCGTGCATGCCGTGCCGGCGTTTCGCGCCAACAAGGGCGGCAGCTTCATCAACATCGCCTCCACCGCCGGCGTGCGCCCGCGCCCGGGCCTGACCTGGTACAACGGCTCCAAGGGCGCGGTCATCACGACCTCCAAGTCACTGGCCGCCGAGTTCGGCCCCGAAAACATCCGCGTGAACTGCATCAACCCGGTGTTCAACCCCGACACCGGGCTGGCCGCCGAATTCGCGGGCGGGCCGCTCACGGAACAGCGCAAGGCCAAGTTCCGCGCCACCATTCCGCTCGGGCGCTTTTCCACTGCGCTGGACGTGGCCAACGCCGCGCTGTACCTGGCCAGCGACGAGGCCGCCTTCATCAGCGGCGTGTGCATCGAAGTTGACGGCGCGCGCTGCGTCTAGCGCAGTGAGGGGCCGCCCCGAGCAAGTTCATCCCGCTTTGGGGGCAGCGCAGCACACGAAGCGGCAAGCGTGGGGGCTCTTTAACAACGCCTGGGGCAGGGCCTCAAGCGGTGGCGTGCGGGCAGCGCTGCGCACTGGGGCAGAATCCGAGCATGTCTGAACGAGTCATTCCCCTGCTGGACCACCGCAGTGCGGCGCTGGCGCCCCCCTCCAGCGCGCCCGATCCGCACACGCCCGCAGCCATCAGCGGCCGGGTGTCGGACCGGTTGGGGCGCCCGTTGCGCGACCTGCGCATCAGCGTGACCGACCGCTGCAATTTCCGCTGCACCTACTGCATGCCCAAGGAGATCTTCGGCAAGGACCACCCCTTCCTGCCGCACGCCTCGCTGTTGACGTTCGAGGAAATCACCCGCATCGCCCGGCTGTTCATCACGCACGGCGTGCAGAAAATCCGACTCACGGGCGGCGAGCCGCTGCTGCGCAAGAACATTGAAGTTCTGATCGGGCAACTCGCGGCGCTGCGCACCCTGGACGGCAAACCGCTGGACCTGACGCTCACCACCAATGGCTCGATCCTGGCGCGCAAGGCCAAGGCCCTGAAGGCCGCCGGCCTGCAGCGTGTCACGGTCAGCCTGGACGGCATGGACGACGCTGTATTTCGCAGCATGAACGATGTGGACTTTCCGGTGGCCGATGTACTCGCCGGCATCGAGGCGGCGCGCGCGGCCGGCCTGGGCCCGATCAAGGTCAACATGGTGGTCAAGCGCGGCACCAACGAGCGGGAGATCCTGCCGATGGCGCGCCACTTCAGGGGCACCGGCATCGTGCTGCGCTTCATCGAATACATGGACGTGGGCGCCACCAACGGCTGGCGCATGGACGAGGTGCTGCCCTCCAGCGCAGTGGTCCAGCTCCTTCGCACGGAACTGCCGCTGGTCCCGCTCGAGCCGACGGCGCCGGGTGAGACCGCGGAGCGCTGGGGCTATGCCGACGCCAGCGGCCGGCACGACCCGCAGCTGGGCGAGATCGGCGTCATCAGCAGCGTCACACACGCCTTTTGCGGCAGTTGCAACCGCGCGCGCCTGTCCACCGAAGGCAAACTGTTCCTGTGCCTGTTCGCTTCCCGGGGTTACGACCTGCGCGGCCTGCTGCGCGGCGACGCGACGGACGAAGAGATCGCCTCCACCATCGGGCGCATCTGGCAGGGCCGCAGCGACCGCTACTCCGAGCTGCGCAGCACCATGGCCCCCGATGCCGCGGGCGGCGCGCGGCACATCGAGATGAGCTATATCGGCGGTTGATTTCAAAGTCAACGCGTAAATCCAATGATTGATTCCGCAGAAATTACCGGTCTTGTTTTGGCAGGCGGGCGCGGCTCGCGCATGGGCGGCGTGGACAAGGGCCTGCAAAACTTCAACGGCATGCCGCTGGCGCTGCACACCCTGATGCGGCTGCAAATGCAGACCGGCCACATGATGATCAACGCCAACCGCAACCTCGCCGCCTACGAGTCGTTCGGCACGCCCGTGTGGCCCGATGTGCTGGCGGACTACCCCGGGCCGCTGGCCGGGTTTTTGACCGGCCTGGAGCGCTGCGAAACGCCCTACATGGTCACGGTGCCCTGCGACACACCCCTGTTTCCACTGGACATGGTGGCGCGGCTGGCGGACGCCCTGGAGCGCGAGGATGCCGAGATTGCGATGGCGGCCGGCCGCGACGGCGCCCCGCCTGCCGCGGTTCGCACCCAGCCGGTCTTTTGCCTGCTGCGCGTGACGCTGCTGGAGAGCCTGGTGCGGTTCACCCATGGCGGCGGACGAAAGATCGACGCCTGGACCGCGCAGCACAAGACCGTGGTCGTGCCGTTCGATGGACCCCATGACGATGCGCGGGCCTTCTTCAACGCCAACACACTGGCCGAGCTGCATTCATTAGAAAAATCATGAAAACGCTGGCGCAGATCGCCGCCGAGCTGCAGGGCTATGACCCGCAGGCCTTGACCTCTGCCGACGTCAATCAGTTTCTCGCGCGCCTGGTCGAGCCCGTCGCGGAGCTTGAGGAAGTCGGCATTTTTGACGCGCTGGGCCGGGTGCTGGCGCGCGACGTGATCTCTCCCGTCAGCGTGCCGCCACACGACAACTCGGCCATGGACGGCTATGCCTTCGACGGTGCCCAGTTGTCGGCCGACGCGCCACTGGTTTTGACCGTCGTGGGCACGGCCCTGGCCGGCAAGGCCTGGCAGGGCCGCGTGAAGGCGGGCGAGTGTCTGAAGATCATGACCGGCGCCATCCTGCCGACCGGACTCGATACGGTGGTGCCGCAGGAATTTGCGCAGATCGAAGGAGACCGCATCTCCATCCCGCCCGGGCTGCTTGGGCCCGGTGACAACCGCCGCTTCAAGGGCGAAGATCTGCTGCAGGGCCAGCCGGCGCTACAAAAAGGTGAGCTTCTTGCGCCCGCTGCGCTTGGACTGGTGGCCAGTTTGGGCATCAAAACCGTGCCGGTCTATCGACGGCTGCGCGTCGCCTATTTTTCCACCGGCGACGAGATTTTGAGCCTGGGCGAGGCGCCGCGCGAAGGCGCTGTGTACGACAGCAACCGCTACACGGTGTTCGGCCTGCTCTCGCGCATGGGCTGCGAGGTGATCGACCTGGGCGTGGTGCGCGACGATCCGGCGCTGCTGGAAGCCGCGTTCACGCAGGCGGCGCGGCAGGCCGACGCCATCATCACCAGCGGGGGCGTGAGCGTGGGCGAGGCCGACTACACCCGCGCCATGATGAAAAAGCTCGGCGATGTGGCGTTCTGGCGCATCGCCATGCGGCCGGGTCGGCCCATGGCGGTGGGCCGCATTGACAAATCAGTCCTCTTCGGCCTGCCCGGCAACCCGGTGGCCGTGATGGTGACTTTTCTCGCTTTCGTGCGCCCCGCCCTGCTGCGCATGATGGGCTGCACGGCCGATGCACCGCCGCTGCTCAAGGCGCGCAGCGCGGAGGCGATCCGCAAGAAACCCGGGCGCACCGAGTACCAGCGCGGTATCGTGAGCACCGCGCCAGACGGTTCGCTGCAGGTCCGCACCACCGGCAACCAGGGCTCGGGCGTGCTGAGCTCCATGGTGCAGGCCAATGGCCTGATCGTGCTGCACCACGCGCAGGGCAACGTGGCCGCGGGCGATGCCGTCGACGTGATGATGTTCGACGGCGTCATCTAGACCACTTTTCTTACCTAACGCCGGCCCAGTGCGCGCTCCACGCCGCGGTTCGCCAGCGCATCGGCGCGCTCGTTGCCGGGATCGCCCGCATGGCCCCTCACCCAGCGCCACTCGATCGCATGGCCCGCGCCCGACACGAGGGCGTCCAGCCGCTGCCATAGATCGACGTTTTTCACGGGCTGCCTGGCGGCGGTGCGCCAGCCGCGCGCCTTCCAGCCCGCAATCCACTCGGTGATGCCCTTGCGCACGTATTCGCTGTCCAGGTACAGCGTGACGCGGCAGGGCCGCTTGAGCGCGGCAAGCGCCTCGATCACGGCCGTGAGTTCCATGCGATTGTTGGTGGTGTCCAGCTCTCCGTCAAACAGCTCTTTCTCGGTGCTGCCCGATTTCAGCCACACGCCCCAGCCGCCAGGCCCGGGGTTGCCTTTGCAGGCGCCATCGGTATAAATTTCAACGTGATTCAATACGACGCTCGATTATTGGTTATTGCGGCTCTGAGCCCTTGTCTTACCTGCGCGGTTAGCTATTGACACAGGAGCAGAGGCAACGCCTCGGGGGGCCTTCCAGGCGGGGCTCAGCAGCCTCATGCCATGTACCCGCTTGACCGCCACCAGAAAATAAACCGCCCCGAATATAGGCCACCAGTGATCGCCGGCCCAATCCATCCACTCGAACCGGCCCAGCCATTTCTCGCTGCGCACGGCCGGCCGATAGCAGCCAAAGTCGCCGGCCTCGACCTCGAAGTTGAGCAGGCGCAGCCAGTCGCGCAAACGCCAGTAGCCGATGAACTCGCCGGCAGTGGGCAAAAACGGCGCCCCCCAACCCAGCCGCTGATACACCTGCGCACGGCGCTGGCGCAGGCCCCACAGGCTGGCCGGGTTCAGGCCACTGATCACGACCCGGCCTTCGGGCACCAGCACGCGCCCGACTTCGCGCAGCGTGGCGTGCGGGTCGGCGCCCAGCTCCAGCGCATGCGGCAGCACCACCAGGTCCAGGCTGTTTTCCGCAAACGGCAGGGCCGCAAAGTCGGTGATCAGGGCCGCCCGATGCGGCGCCGGGGCAGCACCGCCGGCCGCCGCCACAGGTTCGCCGGTGGCCAGCCAGCGGTGCGGCATGCGGTTGGCCTGCAGTGCGTCGAGCTCGGGCAAACCAAGTTGCAGGGCGTGGTAGCCGAAGATGTCGGCCACCGTGCGGTCGAATTGCGCGCGCTCCCACGCCAGCAAATAACGGCCGGGGGGGTTTCAAACCACTCGTGCAAACTTATAATGTGCCCACTCATGAAGTTAACGCCGCTGCCTGCCGCCATCGACACTGCCCTGCCAATGATGCCTGATCAGGATCGGGCAACGGTTGTCGGCCCGCGGCGGCGCACCGACGATGCGGCTTGTGCCCGGCATCCTGCAGCGAGACCACTTGCGGCTGGTTGCGATTCTAGTCACCCATCATCACCCCGGCCGCGACCGGGCGTGCCTCGCGCCATCACGGGCTACCCGGTGCCCGTGTTTGCCGCTCCTCGACCATGGGAAACCCCGCTCCGATGAAACTCATTCAAATTCTGTGCATCACCGGCCTGCTCTGGCTCACCGGTTGTGCCAGCACCACCACCACATCCTCCTCATCCTCCATCGACCCCGCCACCGGCTTATCCACTTCCAGCGCAGCATCTCGCGATGCTGGCGCTTTGCAGCCCATCACGGCGGCACAGGCCGCCTCCCGGGCGGTCGCGCAACTCCAGCCGCCGGCTGACTTGTGGGAGCGCATCCGGCGCGGTTTTGCGATGCCCAACCTCGACAATGACATGGTGCACGAGCGCGAGCAGTACTACGCCGCCCGGCCCGACTACATCCTGCGCATGACCGAGCGCTCGCGCAAGTACATGTTCCACATCGTCGAAGAACTCGAGCGGCGCAACATGCCGTCCGAACTGGCGCTGCTGCCCTTCGTCGAGAGCGCCTTCAACCCGCAGGCGGTCTCCAGCGCCAAGGCTGCCGGCATGTGGCAATTCATGCCCGCCACGGGCAAGCACTTCGAGCTCAAGCAAAACGTGTTCCGCGACGATCGCCGCGACGTGCTGGCCTCGACCCGGGCCGCGCTGGACTACCTGCAAAAGCTGCACGACATGTTCGGCGACTGGCAACTCGCGCTGGCGGCCTATAACTGGGGCGAAGGCAACGTGGCGCGCGCCATCGCCAAAAACCAGAATGCCGGCCTGGGCACCAGCTACTCGGATCTCAGCATGCCGATGGAGACGCGCCTGTACGTGCCCAAACTGCAGGCACTCAAGGACATCGTGGCCGATCCGCAAAAGTTCAATACGTCGCTGCCCGATATCGGCAACCACCCATACTTCCAGAAGGTCGACATCGCGCGCGATATCGACGTGACGCTGGCCGCCAGGCTCGCCGAGGTCCGGGTCGAAGACTTCAAGGCGCTGAATCCTTCTGCCAACCGGCCTGTCATTCTGGCCGCGGGCACGCCGCAGATTTTGCTGCCCTGGGACAATGCCGCCATCTTCAAACGCAACCTGCAGGCCTACAGCTCCGGTCAGCTGGCGAGCTGGACCGCCTGGACCACATCCACCACCATGAAGGCGTCGGAGGCGGCCAGGCGCGCCGGCATGGACGAGAGCGAGTTCCGCAGCATCAACCACATCCCGCCCAAGATGATGATCAAGGTCGGCTCCACGCTGCTGGTGCCGCGCTCGGAGCGCGTCGAGGACGACGTGACGGAACACGTTGCCGACAATGGCCAGCTGGCCCTGGCGCCGGAGCCGCCGCCCATCACACTGCATCGCACCCTGGTCAAGGCACGCCGGGGCGACACCCTGGCGGCGCTCGCGGGGCGCTATGGCCAGAGCGCGGCCAGCGTGGCCGGCTGGAACCGGATGAGCGCCTCCGCGCCGCTCAAGGCGGGGCAACACCTGGTGGTGTATTTGCCGATGAAGGCACGGCCGGCGGGCACCTTGACGGCCCATGCGCGCACGCGCTCCGGCGGCAAGACGTCCGTGGCCGTGGCCAGCACACGCGCGCGCCCCGGAGCCAAGGTGGTGGCAAGTGCACACAGCCGGCCTTCGGGTGTCAAAACTGCGGCACGCGCACCCGCCAAATCGGCCCAGCGGGTTGCCAAGTCGGCCCCTCAGCGGGCGTCACGCGATACCGTGGTTGCCAGCCGGACTCGTTAAAAGAAACGGGGGCCGGCCCTTTAGGGATGGGCATGATCCGCTATTTTTTTATAGCGGCGCTATAACTTCTCGGTCTCGCCCGGGCTGGGCTGCCACTTCATGAGCCGGCGCTCGACCCGGCCCACAATGCCGTCGAGCACCAGCGCAAACACCGTGAGCACCACGATACCGGCAAACACGGTGTTGACGTCGAACGTGCCCTCCGCTTGCAGGATCAGGTAGCCGACCCCGCGCGCCGAGCCCAGGTACTCCCCCACCACGGCACCGACGAAGGCCAGCCCCACGGACGTGTGCAGGCTGGAGAACACCCAGCTGGTGGCGCTGGGCAGGTACACCGTGCGCAGCAGCTGGCGCTGATTGGCGCCCAGCATGCGGGCGTTGGCCAGCACCACCGGGCTGACCTCCTTGACGCCCTGGAACACGTTGAAGAACACGATGAAAAACACCAGCGTCACGGCCAGCGCCACCTTGCTCCAGATCCCCAGGCCAAACCACATCGCAAAGATCGGCGCCAGGATCACGCGCGGCATCGAATTGGCGGCCTTGATGTATGGGTCCAGGATGGCGCTCGCGGTGGGCGCCAGCGCCAGCCACAGCCCGCAGGCCAGGCCCATGCCGGTGCCGATGCCAAAGGCCAGCATGGTCTCGATCAGCGTGGTGTACAGGTGGCGGTAGATGTCGGCATTGCCGGGCACGCCGTCAGGAAACAGCGCGCTGGCGCCAAAGCCGAACGGCATGAACCACGACCACATCTTTCCGGCCACCTGCACCGGGTCGCCCAGGAAAAAGGCCAGCTGCGGGTTACGCGAGGCCAGCTGCCACGCGGCCAGCATGACGATGAGCGCGCCGACCTGCCAGGCACGCAGGTTGTGCTCGCCGGGTTTGAGCATCTGCACCAGACTTTTCATGCTTCAGGCCGCCTTCTTGAGCTGCTGCGCGTAGCCCTTGAGCACCTCATCGCGCAGCACGCTCCAGATCTGGCTGTGCAACTCGATGAAGCGCGGCTGGGTGCGCACCTCGGCCACATCGCGCGGGCGCGGCAGATCGATCTCGAACTCGCCCATCGGATGCGTGGCCGGCCCCGCCGACAGCACCACGACGCGGTCACTCATGGCGATGGCCTCGTCCAGATCGTGCGTGATGAAGAGCACCGCCTTCTTCTTGGCCGCCCAGAGCTCGAGCACTTCGTTTTCCATGAGCTGGCGCGTCTGGATGTCGAGCGCGCTGAACGGCTCGTCCATCAGGATGATGTCGGGGTCGAGCGCCAGCACCTGGGCCAGCGCCGTGCGCTTGCGCATGCCGCCCGAGAGCTGGTGCGGGTAGCGCTCGCCGAACTCGCCCAGCCCCACGCGCTGCAGCCACGCCTGCGCCTGGCGTCTCGCTTCGGCGTCCGGCACGCCGCGGTATTGCAGCCCCACCATGACGTTGTCGATGGCGCTGCGCCAAGGCATCAGCGCCTCGGACTGGAACATGTAGCCCGCGCGAATATTGATGCCCGGCAAAGGCTCGCCAAACACTTGCACCGTGCCCGAGGACGGCGCCAGCAGGCCCGCGCCCACGTTGAGCAGCGTGGATTTGCCGCAGCCGGTGGGCCCCACCACCGAGACGAACTCGCCGGCGCGAATGCGCAGCGTGGTGTTGGCGACGGCCGTGTAGCCGTGTTCCTGCGGCTGTTTGGGATCCTGCGGCGACTTGAAGGTGCAGGTGATGTCGAGGAACTCGAGGGCGAAGTCAGGCATAGCCGCGTATTGTGTCATCGCCCACTCGCGCGGCCATCGCCGATCGGCACGGCCACCTTGCGCGATCGTGCGGAGTTAATAATTCCGGCTGCGGGAAAGCTCAGGCTTTGAAGCGCTCTTTGGCTTTGAGCGCAAAGCTGTTCGTGTAGATTTTTCGCAGGTCGATCCTGTCGGCCTTGATGGACGGGTCAAAACTCGACAGCGCCCGCAGCGCAGTTCTAGGGCCCTCATCGGGAACGATGCCGTCGGGCGAAATCGCCTCGCGCACCTTGTTGAACGAGGCCAGGTACAGCGCGCGGTCACCCAGCAAATAGGCTTCCGGCACGGTCTTGATGATGTCGCCCGGGCCGGCGGTCTGCAGCCATTTCAGGCCATGCACGATGGCATTGGCCAGCGCCTGGCAGGTGTTCGGGTTTTTCTGGATGAATTCGGCGGACGCATACAGGCAGCCCGCCGGCATCGGGCCGCCAAACACGTCCAAAGTACCCTTGAGCGTGCGCGTATCGGAGATGATCCGGACCTCGTTCTTTTGCTCCAGCATGGTCATCACCGGGTCGGTATTGCTCATGGCGTCGATCTGGCCGGTGCGCATCGCGGTCAGCGCGGCGCCGGCCGTGCCGACGCCGATGTAGCTGACGTCCGTGGGCTTGATGCCGGCGCGCGAGAGCACCAGATTGGCCACCATGTTGGTCGAGGAGCCCGGCGCCGACACGCCGATCTTCTTGCCCTTGAGGTCGGCCAGGGTCTTGTAGTTGGGCATGTTCTTCGTGGACACGCCAATTGCGATTTGCGGGGCGCGGCCCTGTAGCACGAATGCCGTGTAGTACTGACCCTTGCTTTGCAGCGCAATGGTGTGCTCGAACGCGCCGGAGCACACGTCGGCCGAGCCGCCGACCACGGCCTGCAAGGCCTTGGCGCCGCCGGCAAAGTCGCTGATCTCCACGTCCAGGCCCTCGGCCTTGAAGTAGCCCAACTGTTCGGCGATGGTCAGCGGCAGGTAGTAAAACGCCGCCTTGCCGCCCACGGCGATCGCCAGCTTGGGCTTTTCCAGATTCGGCTGGGCGCGCAGCGCGGGCACGGCCAGGGTGGCAGCGGCCGCGGTGGCCAGGGTACCGAGTTTGCGACGATTAAGCGTAAAGTTTTCCATTGTGTTTTCTCTCTTCTTGAACTGGGATCAGCATAGGCAGGCGCGAGAAAACCCGCATCGGGAACATCCCCGTGCGGGTTTGTACGTAAGCCCGCGCGCGAGGTGCTGTGGTGCGCCAATCTTTAGCGATAACCGACAAAAAGACTGTCCGCGGTCAGCGCCGGTCGACCAGTGCGTGCGCGATCGTGCCCAGGTCCACGTATTCGAGTTCGCTGCCGGCCGGCACGCCGCGCGCCAGCCGCGTCACCTGCAGGCCACGGCTTTTGAGCGCCTCGCCAATCACGTGCGCCGTGGCCTCGCCCTCCGCCGTGAAGTTGGTCGCCAGGATCACCTCCTGCACCACGCCGTCGGTGGCGCGCGCAAAGAGTTTTTGCAGGCCAATGTCTTTCGGGCCAATCCCGTCGAGCGGACTGAGCTTGCCCATCAGCACAAAGTACAGGCCCTTGTAGGCCGCCGTGCGCTCCAGCGCCGACTGGTCGGCGGGCGTCTCGACCACGCACAGCTTGCTGTGGTCGCGCCGCTCGTCCAGGCAGGTGCTGCAAATCGCGCTCTCGGTAAAGGTGTGGCACAGCTCGCAATGCTTGATGTTGTCCGCCGCCTGTGCCAGCGCGCGCGCCAGCATCCGCGCGCCTTCGCGGTCGTGCTGCAGCAGATGAAACGCCATGCGCTGCGCCGACTTGATGCCCACGCCCGGCAGGCGGCGCAGCGCCTGCACCAGCGCGTCGAGAGAACTGCTACCAGCCATGGGCCAGCTCAGGCGTGCAGCAGCGCATCAGAACGGAAACTTCATGCCCCCGGGAAGGCCGGGCATGCCGGCGGTGAGCTTGCCCAGCTTCTCCTGCGAGGTTTCCTCGGCCTTGCGCACGGCCGCGTTGAAGGCCGCGGCCACCAGGTCTTCGAGCATGTCCTTGTCGTCGGCCAGCAGGCTGGGGTCGATGGTGATGCGCTTGACATCGTGCTTGCAGGTCATGGTGACCTTGACCAGGCCGGCGCCCGACTCGGCGGTGACTTCAATGAACGCCAGTTCGTCCTGGGCCTTTTTCAGGTTGTCCTGCATGGCCTGGGCCTGCTTCATGAGGCCGGCCAGTTGTCCTTTGTTGAACATGTGTTTTCCTTGCGAGTAAATGGCTGTTGGGGTGGGTCAAATGGGCTTGATGCTGCCAGGCACGATTTTCGCGCCAAAGTCGCGCATCATGGATTGCACCAGGGGGTCGGCCAGGATAATTTCTTCGGCGGCGCGCTGCTTCTCGAGTGCGGCGGCCGCGTTGCGCCGGGCCGGGCTGTCGCTGACCGCGCCGACTTCCACACTGATCGTCGCCACGTGCCCTGCGGCGCTCAGGGCGGTGCGCAAGCGCTCGCGGCTGGTGGGCTGGTTCAGCGATTCGCGCTCGACGCGCAGCATCCAGTGGTCGCCGTCACGCGCTACCAGTTGCGACTGCAGGGCCAGCTCGCGCACCATCGCTGCAATGGCCTCCTCCGCGATCAATTGCTGCACGGTGGCGTGCCAGAAGTCACCCTCGGGCGTGGCCGTGAAGCTGGCCGATGCCGCACGGGCGCCTGCATGGGCTTCCTGGCGCTGCTGCATGCGCTCGCCGGGCTCGGCCTGCACGCGCACCGGGACTGCTACGACTTTCGTAGCGGACTGCGCAGGTACAACAAGGGCTTGCACCGGTTTTGATGCAGATACCGGAGGCTCCACCACGGGCAGCACGTAGCCGGGCGGCTGGACGGGCGCGGGCGCAGTGGCAGGCGCCATATCAGACGTTACGTCAGGCGTTGCGACAGGTGCCGCGACAGGCGCGCTCGGCACGATCGCCCTGGTCACGGGCTGCGCCGCCGACGGCACTCCCGTTGGGGCATCAATCAGAGTTTTTTTTTCAGCCGGCGCGCTTGACGCCGGCTTGAACGCCAGCAACCGCAGCAGCACCATGGTCAGCGCGGCGTATTCGTCTGGCGCCAGGCCCAGTTCGGCGCGGCCGTGCAGGCACATGCTGTAGAGCAGCTGCGTCTCGTCGGCCGGCATCAGCGCGGCCAGGCGGGCGGCCTCGTGCGCGTCGGGGTCGCTCGCGTCAAACGACTCATCCGCCAGGCCGGGCACGGCCTGAATCACCGCCATGCGCTGCAGCAGCATGCTCATCTCTTCCAGCGTGGAGGCCGCGCTCAGGCCGTGCAGGCGCAAGGCCTCGCAGGTTTCCACCACGGTCTTGCCGTCGCCCAGCGCCAGCGCCTCGATCAGGCGCAGCACGTAGCTGCGGTCCACGCTGCCCAGCATCAGGCGCACGGTGGCTTCCTCGAGCTTGCCGCTGCCAAAGGCAATCGCCTGGTCGGTCAGCGACAGCGCATCGCGCATGGAGCCGCGCGCGGCCCGCGCCAGCAGGCGCAGCGCCGGCGCGTCGGCCGGCACGCCCTCGGCCGCAAGCACATGGCCCAGGTGCTCCTGCACCGTCTCGGGCGCCATCGGGCGCAGGTTGAACTGCAGGCAGCGCGACAGCACCGTGACCGGCACCTTCTGCGGGTCGGTGGTGGCCAGCACGAACTTGAGGTACTCGGGCGGCTCCTCCAGCGTCTTGAGCATCGCGTTGAACGCGTGCCCGGTGAGCATGTGCACCTCGTCGATCATGAAGACCTTGAAGCGGCCCTGCACCGGCTTGTACACGGCCTGCTCCAGCAGCGTCTGCACCTCGTCCACGCCGCGGTTCGAGGCGGCGTCGAGCTCGGTGTAATCGACAAACCGGCCGCTATCAATATCAGTGCACGCCTGGCAGACGCCACAAGGGCTGGCGGTGATTCCGCCATTGCCGTCCGGGCCCAGGCAGTTGAGCGACTTGGCCAGAATCCGCGACACCGTGGTCTTGCCCACGCCGCGCGTGCCGGTGAACAGGTAGGCATGGTGCAGCCGCTGCGTGGTCAGCGCGTTCGTCAGTGCCTGCACCACATGCGCCTGCCCTACCAGTTCGGTGAAGGTCTTGGGGCGGTACTTGCGGGCGAGCACGAGGTAGGACATGCTTTGATTCTACGGTGCCGCGCAGCCCGGCTTTCCCGCGCCTTCACATTCGTTGACTGTGATCGCAGGGGCCAAAACTCGCGCCCCGGACCCCCAGCATGGCAGCCTTTCGACAACGCTATAGCGCCCCCAGCATCGGCCTGCACTGGGTCATGCTGGTGCTGATCGTCGCGGCGTATCTGTGCATGGACATCACCGATTTCTTCCCGCGCGGCAGCGAAATCCGCAACACCATCCGAAGCGTGCATTTCTCGCTGGACCTGACGGTCCTTGCGCTGCTCTGGCTGCGCCTGCGCGCGCGGCAAACCCATTCCGTACTTTGGCCTGACGGCGCTGCCCGCGCTGCTCGGCGAGAACAAGGCGCTCGCCAAGCAGCTCAAGGACATCCATGGAACCGGGGCCGCCATCGGCTACTTCCTGATCGGCCTGCATGCGGCCGCGGCCCTGTTTCATCATTACGTCAAACGCGACACCACCTTGCGACGCATGTTGCTGCTCAAGAGCTGACCGCTGCCCGTCGCGCCGCCGGCGATCGCCTACAATGGATGCTGACGGGCCTTCCCGCATGGTGAAGCGGCCAACCGGGTCAGGTGGGGAACCAAGCAGCCCTAACTGTGGAGCCAGTGCCGGGGTCAAGGCTCGTCACCTTATTCAAAAAAAAGCAGCCGAGGCTGCTTTTTTTCATGAGTCGGAACGCCTCAGAACTTGTAGCCCACTGCGACCGTGTAGCTGTTCGGGTCCAGCCGCATATCCAGCGTTTGCCCGGTGGACAGCGTGCCTGTCGTCTTCAGGAATGTCTTGGTGTAGGACGCGTCCAGATACCATTTCTCGTTCAGGTTGTACGTCAGCCCCAGCTGGATCGTCGGCGCCCACTTGGACTGGAATGAGATGGTCGTGGCCGCGCCACCGGGGTTGGTCAGTCCGGTCAGCACGGCCGTGCCGTTGGTGTCGTAGAACCTGGCATAGGTCACGCCGACGCCCGCGTATGGCCGGAATGTCGCGTCGGGCGCCAGGAAGCGGTACTGCGCGATCAGCGTGATTGGTATCACCTTGGTGGTGGCCAGCGTGCCGGCGCCGGCGATGGCGCCCGCACCCGACACATCATGCTTGAAACCGAACCCCAGCGGCACGCTCAGCGCCACGTTGTCGGTCAGCATGTAGTTGACGGCGCCGGTGAACTCCGTATCACTGTTCACCGTGGCCCGGCTATTGGGCAGGCTGGGCGCGGTCAGGTTGCCGCTGCTCACGGAGGGCGCCAGGTTGGTGGCGCCGATCTGCGCGCTGAAGGAGCCCGCTTTTTGCGCAAAGGCACCACCGGATGCCGCCAGCGCGACAGTGAGTGCCATAAGCTGAAACTTTGTCTTCATGGATTGTGTCCTGTCTGGTTTTTGTTGTGCTTATTGCCAGCCCGCCGCGAGCAGCTTGAGCGTGACGTACTTCGCCAGGAGCTGGTAGCCGTAAGGCGTCGGATGGACGGTGTCGGCATACTGGTAATGGCTGGTGTCGCCAGGAATGGTGCTGGCGGCTGTGCAGGCAAGGGAGCTGCCCGCCAACGGGTTTGCCGGCGATGTCGTGCTGCAGGCCGGCGTGGTCACGTTGGTGAGGCTGTACTGAGCCGGGTGGGCCGTCTGGTCCTGCCCCTGGGTGTAAGCGTCTACAACGAGGACGCCAGGCACCCCCGCCAGGTCCGTCTGCAAGGTGGAGTTGAAGGCCGTGATCATGGATGTGCCCAGGGATTTGGTCGGCGCGTCAAAAGTGTCCCCGAACGGCGTCTGCGTCACGTCAGGCAGATTCACCACCAACACGTGCGTGGCCCCTTTGGCCAGTACCAGCGTCTTGATGTCGGTGGCCAGCTCGGTCGCCGCCTGCGCCATGCCCGCGACCGCCGCGTTGGCCGCCGCATTCGCGGCCGCAGCGCCACCCGCGAACACCGCGGTTTGCACGGCGGGGGACCAGCCCGCGAATTGGGCCGCGGCCGCAGCCCCGTTACCGCCAGCTGCGGCGGCGGAGACGCCGTTCAGGTTCATGAAAAAGTCGTTGCCACCGGCCATCACGGCGACCAGTTCCTTGCCGCTGTAGCTGCCGCCCACATTGCTCAGATGGGTGTTCATTTGCGTCACGACGGGCACGGCCATCAGGCCCAGGCCGGCTGCACTTGCGGCGGCCTGCGTGGCGGCGGGGTCACCCGCAGCCCCGCCATAAGCCTGGTACACCGCCTGCTGGACCGCGAGGCTGCTCGGGCTGAAATTGCTGGTCACGCGCGCGCTGCCCTGGGCGTAATTGCGGCAGTCCGGAAAGTTTTGAACTGGCGCCCCTACGAAACCCGCAAACAGCACAGACGGCAGGCCGGTCTGAGCCGGGCACGGCGTGGGCAGGTCGTATTGCGCGGCTATCAGCTCGGTCCAGTTCTTGGCGGTAGGCGAATTGACCGTCCATTTGCCGCCGCCCACGGCGGCAATGGTGCCGACCTTGTAGGTGCCGATATCGCTCAGGCTGTCGCCAAAAACGACCATCTGCGTAAAGCCGGTGCTGTTGCTCCCCGCAACACCTCCGCCGCCCCCGCCGCAGCTGGCCAGGATGACTGCCGCACTCACGGCTGCTAAAGCCTGCGTCCATCGTTTCATAGCTTTCCTCCGATGAAAATAGAACGGTCGTTCGCTTTCTCAACAACCATCCTACGTCGCCTGACGATGACAACAGCCGAGGGAAAACACGGAGGAACGTGTGGCGCGGCAGAACTTTACCTGGCGCTTGTGCCAGATGGCGTGGCGGGAAGCCTGCGCGGCGTGCGCTTGCGGCGCACCGGCGCCCTGCCCTCTACAGGCTATTCACGAACGCAATCATCCGCTGGCGCTGCGCCGCGTCGGGCAGGCGCCCGCGCATGGCGCCCAGGTTATCCATCATGTGCGCCGGGTCGGAAGTACCGGGAATGACCGCCGTGACCCGCTCGTCGGCGAGCAAAAACTTGAGGAAGAATTGCGCCCAGCTGCCGGCAAAATCCTGCGCCCAATCGGGAACCGCCTTGCCGCGCACCGCGCGGAACAGGCGGGCTCGGCCGAATGGCAGGGCCGTCAGCACGCCGGCCCGCACTTCGGCCGCGAGCGGCAGGATGCGCTCTTCCGCCAGACGGTTGTCGAGCGAATAGTCGACCTGCACAAAGTCCGGCTTCTCGCGCCCCAGCACCGCCTCGAGCGCCGCAAAGTCGCCGTGGTAGGTGGACGTGATGCCGATGTAGCGGCACAGGCCCCGCGCCTTCCAGGCTTTGAATTGCGCCAGGGATTGCCGCGCATCGCGCACGTTGTGCAGCTGCAGCAGATCGACCTTTGCCATCTTGAGCCGCGCCAGCGAGCGCTGGAGCTCCGCGGCGTCCGGTGCCTCCAGCTTGGTGGCCACGAAGATCTTGCCCTGCAAGGTCGCGCCCGCGATGACCTTGCCGAGCACGCTCTCGGCGTCGCCATAGGTCGACGCGGTGTCGATCAGCCGCCCGCCCGCATCGACCAGCGCCTGCACCACCTGCGCTGCCGCGCGCCGGGTCGGCTCGTCGTCGCTGTTGAACACACTGGCCGTGCCCAGACCCACCACGGGCAGGCGCTCGCCCGTGCCTGGGATGGCGCGGGTGGTGAGGGGTGGCGCCGCGCTGGTTTGCGCCAGCGCGACCTGCGGCAGCAAGGGTGCAGCCGCGAGCGCAGAAAATTCGCGGCGGGTGATGCGGGGCATGCGGTTCACGTGGTTCATGGTCATTCTCCTGGCGCCGGCACGGCCACCCGGGCCGCGCGGCGCTCCTGCGTTCGTCCCAGCGCCGCCGACAGCACCAGCCAGCCAGCCACCACGGGCAGCGCACACAGCGCGATGGCACCGATCTTCAAGCCCAGCGCCTGCACGCTGTCGAACACCCAGCCGTACAGCGCGTCGGAGCCCCGGTAGATCACCACGTCGATCAGGTTCTTCGCCTTGTATTTTTCCTCGCGCCCCAGCACGGTAAAAAACACCTGGCGCGCCGGATTGGCGATGGCGAAGTTCATCCAGCGCTGCACCACCTGCAGCACCAGCACGACGATGAGACCCGGTGTCAAAGCCAGCGCCGCAAAGCCGACGATGTACACCGCCGGCAGTGCACCAGCCGCCACACCGGTGCCAAAACGCTTGAGCAGCTGCCCGGTGGCGAAGACCTGCGTCGCCAGCGTCAGGAGTCCGACCGCCAGGTCGATGCTGGCGAAGATGCGCGTCTGCGCGCCAGCGCCATGGACCGCCGCGGCCACCACATGGGCCTGTATCAGGTACAGGGTGGTGGCACCAAACGACAGCAGGCTTACCCAGGCGCCAACGCCGAGCAGGTAGGGGGAACGCATCAGCTCGGGCAGCGCGGCGAAGGCACTGCCGCCGATACGCGGTTCGCTGCGCTGGCGGCCTTGCGGTACCCCCACGCTGCGCTCGAGCCGGTGCGCGCAGAACACCGCAAGCTCCAGAAACACGATCGCGGCAATCAGCAGGTTGGCCGGCCCGAGCGGCACCGACAGCACGATGGTGATCAAAGGCCCCAGCAGCCCGCCGGCCGTGCCGCCTGCGCCGATGAAGCCGAACAGGCGCTTGCCCTGCTCGCTCGTGAACAGGTCGGCCATGAACGACCAGAACACCGCCACGGCAAACAGGTTGAACACGCTGACCCACACAAAAAACACGCGCGCCACCAGCACCGGCGCGATGCCCAGCGTCAGCAACAGCCAGAACACCGCGAGGTTGACGACAAAGAAGTGATACACGACCGGGATGAAGCGCGCGCGCGGCAGCCGCGCCACCAGTGCGCCGTACAGCGGCTGCGCCGCGAGCAGCGTCACGAAGGTCGCGGTGAACAGCCACGGCAGCGTCCTGACCCCGCCGGCGATGCCCATCTGGTCGCGCAGCGGCCGCAGCACGTAGTAGCCCGCCAGCAGTGCGAAAAAATAGGCAAAGGACCACAGCGCCGCCGCGAGTTCCGCAGGGGTGGCCGGCACCGCCCGCCGCAGCCAGCGCTGGAACCCGATCATGGCGGCAGCGACAGTTTTTGCCTGAGTTCGGCCGCGCTCACCGACTGGCCGTAGCCTGGCCCGCCGCGCTGGAAGCGGCTTGCATCCGCCAGCTTGCCGACCACCACCGGCTCGAAGCCGGCATCGCGCACCAGTCCCGCGGCAACCAGCACCGCCGAGGCATCGTCGCCAGCGATCGGGATCGCCATCTTCGGGTCGGGGCGGTTCGCCTCGCGCGCGAGGATCATGTACGACATGGTGTTGAAGGCGCGCACCAGCCGCGTACCGGGCAGGTATTTCTGCGAGGTGACGCCGATGCCGTTGCGCTCCACCTCGTCGGCGATGGCGCCGTCGCGCGCGCCCACGGCATTGCAGGCATCGAGCACGATCTTGCCCGCGAGCGCGTCGGCGTTGTCCCGGCCGATCTGCGGCAGCGCCTCGTAGGGCACGGCAATGAGGAGCGCGTCACCGAAGGCGATCGCCTGGGCCACCGTGCCGGCGCGCGCCAGAGGACCAAGCCCCGCCACCAGTCCCTTGAGTTCGTCGGGACGGCGCGAAGAGAACAGCACCGGATGGCCGGCCTTGACCCACAAGCCGCCGACGGTGCCCCCGATATGACCCGAGCCGATGACGCCAACGCGCAGCCTGGTGCCGCTGGCAGCACCCGCCGCCTGCGCGAGGGCTTGCCGCCCTTGCAGCGCGCCGCCAACGGCCAGGGCGCCGCCCGTGATGAGCAAGCCGCGGCGGCGGCGGTCGAGGGGCTCTTGCACAGGCATAAAAACCTCCTGGGGATGACTGCAGAACGGGTCGCGCCAGTCGTGGTTATACGGGACACAATCCAGTTGTTCAACACAACCTCAACCTGTCCCGACGCAACGAAACCGGCTACGCCTGCCAGACGCCGTAGCCCGCCTCGCGCAGCGCAATGCCCAGCTCCACCTCCATGTCGCGCGCACCCTCGTAAGGCATCGGGTTGTAGGCGGCGTACAGCGCGGGCAGCAGGCGCAGGCCGTACTTGAAGGCGAACACGTTGGACTGGATGCCCGCCTTGTGCTTGTCAAAGCGCACGTCCGGGTCCAGCCCCGTCATGCCCACGTAGACGAACGGCTTGCCAAGCTGATAGTCGGGGTTGGCCCGGCGGAACCGCCCCACGTTCCACACCTCGTCCGACAGTTCGATCACGTAGACGTGGTAGTGGTGGCTGCGTGGCGTGCGCCTGGCGCGCGGCTTGGCTGCAGCCTTCCTGGCGCCAGCTGGCGGACTTTGGGTCTTGCGCGACGCGGTGGACATGGAGATATTTTGGCTCGAGACTGCGCGACACCGAGTTTGCTACAAAATAAATAGCTAGATGCGTATATCTGTCATTGGATTGGGGCCGATTCATCTCATCTTTTACGGACAACCAAGCGGCGCCATCCGACGGCACGATCTCACGAACGCGACACCCGGAACTCTCACACGTGATATTTTTCAGACACGAAAGTGTCGGAGATTTTTACGGCCACCGGACACAACATTCAAAACTATATTGATATATAAAGATAATTGTTTATGGCACAAATATTGCTCATTCCAGACCAAAAGCGTGATCCCGTTCTAGCGCTTGGGATGGGAGGTTGCCTGTGTTTGTGCCTGTATGTCGGCGGCCCCTGCTGAAGAGGTGGTTTAAGGTAATAACGCAAGCTATGGACCCGATACCGTCTACCAGATCGACGTAACCACCCGGGCCGTTACGGCCAATTACGTTGTGTCTTCCGGGTAACGGGCGAGGTGTCGTAGCAGTTGGAGACACCATGTCCACGACCAACGCCGGCTCCAACAAAGCCTGTCTGTACAGACCAGCCGGCACACTGCCCAAGACGATCAACCTCGCTAATTGCGCCGGAAATTTCGATGATCTCGAATACGTTGCTGCCGGCGGGCATCGCTTTTGATCGCTCAAAAAGCAGATGAAAGCGGTAAAGATATGAAAATCAAACCAATTTCAAAAGTAATTGGCATGTTGATTATCGCAGGTGCCATTGGGTGGACTGTCGGAATGCTCAGCAAAGTTCCAGCGGAACCTGAGACGCGTCCGCAGGTGAAAGCAGCCCCCATTCATTCAATTCCAATTCAGGAACCAACGCCAGTTCAAGCAGAGCCGGAACCTTCGGACCCCGGCCTTAGCGCCGTGTTGCGCGCCGGCAAGAAATAAATGAAAGGCCAGCAAATGAAAAAAACATTCGCTCTTCTCGCCATCATCGCCGCATTTTCTGCAGGTGCTCAAACTATCGGAATTTCTTCTGGACAGCCAACCGGAACATATTATGCGATAACCAATGACATCATAAAGGTCTGCTCCAAGCCGAATGCCAGGATCATCAACGTACCCTCGGATGGCTCGCTCGACAATATCTTCAAGATTTATGGCGACAAGACCACGCAGTACGGCATTGTCCAAACCGACGCGCTTGTCTATGAGCAAGGTATTGATCCGAAGATGATGAGCCGAATCATGATGGTGTTTCCGTTTTACTCGGAGGAATTTCACCTTCTCGTGAAAGACGACTCATCCATAAACAGCATCGATGAACTCGCGGGGAAAAGAGTCGTTGAGGGCGTCGAAGGCTCTGGCAACTGGGTTACCGCGCAGGTGATTAAAAAAGTGACCGGTATCAAGTGGATTCCTGTCGCTGGAATGACGCAACAGCAAGGCTATGACGCGGTAGTAAACGGGACAGCTGATGCTGAGCTGGTCGTTGCAGGAAAACCCGTTAGCATGATCACGAAATCCCATGGCATCAAGCTCGTACCCATCTCAAATCCTGCACTTGATTCATTCGGTCTCTATACGAAGACCATGATTCCATCTGGCACCTATGCGTTCCAGAAATCTTCAATTCGGACCTACAAGGTTGACAGCATTCTGGCGACCTTTGCTTTCAAGAATCAGTACCAAAAAGAAATTGGCGACCTGGTTTCATGCATCGCGGGAAATGTCGGCATGATGCAAACGGCGCCAGGGTTCCACGTGAAGTGGCGTGAGGTCGATCCTCTTGGTCGAATAGATAAAATCAGCTGGCCCGCCCACCCTGCCGCGACAGCCGCCATCAAGCGCGAGATGTCCAGGGGCGTTCGTCGCCGACATGACGATCGGGGCCGGAAGATCCAGTAGCGATGGGATACTCGCCGGGTCTGTCCGCCATCGTGATGGCTGCCACCCTCGCTGGCTGCGCTACCCCTGGTGTCCATCAGGGCACCGGGCAGGCCGCGACCGTGATCGCGTCGTTTGTCTACCGCTGCGAAAGTGGCCGAATCATCGAGGCGGCCTATCGCGCCGATGGCACGGCTGCCGTGCGGTATGCGGAGCAGACGCATCTGATGCATGTGGCCGTGTCCGGCAGCGGTGCGCGCTATGTCGGCGATGGCCTGGAGTGGTGGACCAAGGGCACCGGCGCCGGCGCACCAGGCACGCTGCTGCGCCATAGTGCCGATGACACCACGGGCGCCGTGATCGAGAGCTGCGTCCAGAAGCAAGGGCGCTCACCATGATGCGCAAGGTCAAAATGCGGGAGTACCGCCACTATGAACAAGCGACTTAAGCTCACACCGCCAACGCCAAAGGAAGATGCGGTCATCACGGCCGCAGCCTTTAGCGATCCGGACAACCCGCCACTCAACGACCAGCAACTGGCCGAGTTACGCCCCATGCGCGGACGCCCGCGACTGGCAAGCCCCAAGGTTGCGCTCACCATGCGCGTGGATGGCGAGGTCATGGATGCGCTCAAGAGCAGCGGGCCGGGTTGGCAAACACGCGTGAACAGCCTGCTGCGCGATGCGTTGGCTCTGAAGCGGGGAAGTATTTGACTGCTTCAGCACCGTTCTCAAAGCTTTTGGGGTGTCTGTTCCAGACCTGTTCGGTTCCCCAAAGCGGTCGGTTCTGAGAACTGGGAAGTGGAATTTTGAGGAGCCCACTTTTATCGGCTTTATATCTAAAATCGTACGATGTTTCGCAGTTCCCTTACGATTTTGTCTGGGTACCCTGCAATACTGTCATGAAATTGGAGGGTCTTATGCAACGGTTCACATTGATCGCAATCGTGCTGGCTGCGGTGGCAGGGTGCGCGGCGAATCCTCCCATTACGGAACTTGGCCCGGATACTTACTTGCTCACCCGGATCGACAAGGGAGGGGTGTTCGGGAATGCCGCGGCAATGAAGGCAGACGTCATCCGGGAAGCAAGTCAGTTCGCGGCTCAGCGCGGCAAAGTTGCGGTCCCTGTCCGCGTCTCTGAGACGCCGCTGAGGCCTTGCCCTGCTTGCTTCGCCTCCATTGAGTACCAATTTCGGGTGGTCAACCATGATGATCCAGAGGTCCGTCGAGGCCAACTCACGCCTGACGTTCCGAAGACGGAAATTACGATCAGGAATCAGACCACGCCGGCTCCCGCGGCGGCGGTCGTCAGCGAGCATCCCACCCGCGATACATATACGGAATTGCTAAAGCTGGACGACCTTAGAAAGCGGGGCGTACTTACGGAGGCCGAGTTCACGGCGGAAAAGACTAGGCTGCTTCAGTCAAGGTAGTGAAACAGCCCATTTGAGCGCTGCTACGAGTTGTGCAGGTAGCTCAGAACAGCGACCACAGCGGAAATACCTGCGACCATCGCCGCAAAACATGCTGCAGCCGCGGACCACTTTGCCGCTGAAGCCACGACCCGGTTTCTGCGCAGCTCAAGAAGGTGCAGGGCGGCCCACTTACGCTGCGATCCCGCCGTCTCGGTCGTGAAATCGAACAACTCACGATCAGTTAATTTTTCGAGTCCCCGGTATTCGTCCTCATTCATAGCAGTCCTTGTGATGATTGGATAGCGGGTCGCGAGAAAACTCAAGGCGCATCCGACATTTGACCTTCGGCTGTATCACTGGAGCTTCTCTTCCCCAGCTCAAGTAACACGGGAGCTGTAAATAGAAGGAATCCAAATAGTAGTTCATCCCTCTTCACGCCCCACCCAACGTAAGACCCCCTGCCCCGCCCACCGCCCACTCGCAAAACAGGCCGTCATCAAATAACCGCCGGTAGGCGCCTCCCAATCCAGCATTTCGCCGGCGCAGAACACACCGGGCAATTGCTTCAACATCAAGTGCTCATCCAGCGCCTCGAACGGCACGCCGCCCGCGGTGCTGATGGCTTCAATGATCGGCCGGGCGGCGACCAGACGGATTGGCAGGGCCTTGATGGCCTCTGCCAACCGGGCGGGCTGCGCCAGCTCGTTCTTGTCGAGCAATTCGTGCAGGATGCTGGCCTTGATGCCGTCCAGGCCGAGGCGACTTTTCAGGTGGCTGGAGAGCGTGCGCGAGCCGCGCGGATGCGCGACCTCGGCCAGCACGCGCTCGGGCGTTTTGTCGGGCAGCAGGTCCAGGTGGAAGGTGGCGCTGCCGTGCGCCGCGATCTCGTCGCGCAGCAGGCTGGATGCCGCATACACCAGGCTGCCCTCCACACCCGTGGCGGTGGCGACGAATTCGCCGCGGCGGCTGAAGCTGCGGCCCTGCGAGTCGGTGAAGGCAATGGCCACCGATTTGAAGGGCTGACCCGCGAAGCGGGTTTTGAAATGGTCCGTCCATCCGGTGCGCCCGGCACTGCCCACGTCGAAGCCGCAGTTGGCGGGCTGCAAGGGCGCGATATTGATGCCGCGCGCACCGAGCAAACCCGCCCACGCGCCGTCCGAGCCCAGGCGCGCCCAGCTGGCGCCGCCCAGCGCGAGCACGACGGCGTCGGCCTGCACGCGCACCGGGTTCGGGTCCTGCGGCGTGGCAAAGGTCAAGGCGCCTGGATCGCCCTGCTCGCTCCAGCCGGTCCAGCGATGCCGCATATGGAACTGCACGCCCGCCGCCCGCAGCCGGTGCAGCCAGGCGCGCAGCAGCGGCGCGGCTTTCAGGTCCTTCGGGAAGACGCGACCCGAGGTGCCGACGAAAGTCTCAACGCCGAGCGCCTTGGCCCAGTCGCGCAGTTCGGCGGCGCCGAAGATTTTTAACAACGGCTCGATCTGCGGCTGGCGTGCTCCATAGCGCGTAACAAATATTTCGGGCGGCTCGGAATGCGTCAGGTTCAGCCCGCCCTTGCCGGCCAGCAAAAACTTGCGGCCCACCGAGGGCATCGCGTCAAACACATGCACCTCGACGCCCGCGCCCGCCAATACTTCGGCAGCCATCAAACCGGCCGGGCCGCCGCCCACCACCACTGCTTTTTTCATTCAATCCAACCTTGTAATTTCCCTGAGTGTGCCTTGTGCGGTCATGAAGGCGGCCTTGACCGTGGCATCGGGGTAGATGGCCTGCACGGCGGCGCGGTAGGTTTGCAGCTGCGCCACCTTATCGGTCCGGCGCTGCGGCTCGGCCGCCGACTTGTAGTCGAGCACCCACCACTCGGGCACGTCCTTGCGGCGCACCAGGCGGTCGAGCCGCAGGCTGGCGCCCTCATGGGACAGCGCCACTTCGTTGCTGTGCCAGGCGACCGCCTCGGGGCTCCAGGCCCAGGCGCCCTCGCCGCGCAGGATGCGCTGCGCCATCTCCAGCGCCTGCTGCGCCTGCGCCGCGTCCAGGCCGAACTCACGCGCCACCGATTGCACCTGCGCGCCGGGGCACGCGGTGGCGCCGAGCGGCGCCCATTCGAGCAGGCGGTGCATGGCCTGCCCGATCAGGGATTCGGGCGAGGACGCTTGAGTGCCAGCGCCATCTGCTTCCGTTTTGATAGCTGACTGTGCAGGTGGCACAAGGGCTGGTGGCAGAATTGGCAACAAATACGGCGCCGCGCCGGGCGCCTGGAGCGCGTCGGGTGGGGCCGCGGCGGCGCCGTTGACGGGCGTCGCCAGCGCCTGCAGCCGCTGCCACCAGCTGCCGGCGTTCGCGTTTTTGGGCTCCAGTGACGACAGCACGAGCCGCTGCTTGGCGCGCGTCATGGCCACGTACAGGCCGTTGAGTTCCTCGCGCGCCCGGGCCGTTTTCTCAAGCTGCAGTGCGGCCATGGCGCTCGGCGGCGGGCTGGTTTCGCTCGCGAGGAACATGAAGCTCTGCGGCGCGGCCGCCTCGCCCGGCCAGTCCACCACCACGCCCATGGTCTGCGCGGCGGGCTCGGCGGCGTCGGTGTCGAGCAGCAGCACCAGCGGCGCTTCCAGCCCCTTGGCGCCGTGCACGGTGAGCAGGCGCACGGCGTTGGCGTCGGCCATGGCGGGCGCCTTCACGCCGCCGGCCTTCAGGGCGCGCACCAGCGCGTACGGCGTGGCGTAGCGGGCGCCGCCTCCCAGATCGAGCGCGGCCGACAGCACGGCGCGCAGATTCGCCAGCACGCTGCCCTGCAGCGCGGCCGGCGTGGCGGCGCAAAAGCGCGCGAGCACGTCGCCATCGGCGTAGATGCGGTCCAGCGCATCGTGCGGCGGCAGGCTGTCGAGCCAGCCCTTCCATTGCATCAAAACGGTCGCAAGTCCTTGTCCATTGGGCGCTTTCAGCTCTGTTTTTGATAGCAGATCGAACCACGCGCTGGTCTGCCGCGCATCAGACCCGTCAGGCGCATCGGCCCGGCTTTGCCGCTGCAGCATGGCGATCTGCACCAGCTCGGCATCGCTGACGCCAAACAGCGGCGACTTGAGCGCCTGCGCCAGTGACAGGTCGTGCGAGGGCGACACCAGTGCGTCGAGCAGCGCCACGATGTCGCGCACCTCGGGCGCTTCGCCCAAGTCGGTCTTTTCGGGCTGCTGGCTGGGGATATGAAGCGTGCGCAGTTCCTCCTGCATCACCGCGAGCCGGTCGCGCTTGCGCGCCAGCACCATGATGTGCTGCGGCTGCAGGCCGCCGCGCAGTTGCTGCGCAAGCCAGTGCGCGGCCTGGCGGCACTCGAGCGTGCGCAGGGTCTCCTCGGGCAGTTCGCGCGGCGTGGTGAGGCTGTCGCGCCACGCCAGGCCGTCGTCGTCTTGCGCCGTTGACTCCTCCCGGCCCGGTCGCGGGATCTGCGGCAGCTTGAGCACCGCACCCACCTCGTTCGATGCGGTGCTGTGCGCCCGAAAGCCCAGGTACTCGCCCGCGTCCTGCGCCGCGGTCATCACCTGGTTGACGGTGGCAATGACCTCGGGTGCATTGCGCCGCGTGTGGTCGCAGCTCAGCAGGTCGCCTTTCAATCCATCCACCACAAACGCCTGCGCGGCCAGAAACACCTGCGGCTCGGCGCGCCGGAAGCGGTAGATGCTCTGCTTCGGGTCGCCCACGATGAAGACGCTGGGCGCGTGGCCGCCGGCGCCCGCGTAGCCGCTGAGCCAACTGCTGAGCGCCTGCCATTGCAGCGGATTCGTGTCCTGGAATTCGTCGATCAGCAGATGCTTGATGCGCGCGTCGAGACGCTCCTGCACCCAGCCGCTGAGCAGCGGGCTGGAGAGCATGACCAGCGCGGCGCGCTCCACATCGTTCATGTCGATCCAGCCGCGCTCGCGCTTGAGGGCAGCGAATTCTGCGCTGAGCACGCGCATCAGGCGCGCCATGCGCTGCTGGTGCAGCCAGGCGTCGTGCTGCGTGCGCGCCTGCGCCACGCGCAGCAGCAGCTCCTGCGCGGCGCGCACCTGCTCGATGCCAGCCACTTTTTCGCTGAACTTGCGCGGCTCGCCTTTCTGCGTCAGCAGGGCCGCGGCGGCCGCCTGCATGTCACCTGCCGTGATGGCCTGCTCCAGCTCCGCGCCCTTGGCCGAGAAGGTCGGCGCGCTGGCGCGGCCCAACGCCTGCGCGGCGGCCTGCAACTGCTGCCGGTGCGCGGGCTGGGCCAGCAAATCTTCCGGCTCCTGCAGGCCGGCAAACCCGGCCAGCAGCGCATCGAAGCGCGGGACGGATCGCTCCACCACGCCCTGCGCATCGGCCAGCGCAAACTCCACGCGCTTGGCCAGCGCCGCGCTCAGGGCCTTTTCGGTCTGGAAACGGCCATGCTCGGCCACCGCCGCAAAGTAGTCCTGCCGCACCTCGGGCGACTTCGTCAGGGCCGCGTAAAAGCGGCGCCAGACCTCGCCGACCGCCTGCGCGTCGTCCTCCAGCAATTCGTAGTTGGCGGGCAGGCCGAGCGACTGCAGCACGGCCAGCGGCGCGGTGCCAAGCAAGGCAGCGAACCAGCTGTGGAAGGTGCGGACCTGCACCGGCCGGCCGCTGGCCAGCAGGTTGGCGTACAGATTTTTTAGCGCCAGGGCGCTGCTGCGGGCTTCGGCCGGGCTGACGCCGCGCTGCAGCAGTTCTTTTTCCAGCTGCCCGGGCGTTGCGCGCGCGAATCCGGCCAGCCACTCGTTGAGGCGCTGGCGCATTTCGCCGGCGGCCTTCTTGGTGAAGGTGATGGCGAGGATTTCGTGCGGCCGCACGCGTGTCTGGTCGCCGTCCTGTGCGCCATCGAGCAGCGCCCGCACGATGCGCGACACCAGCATCCAGGTCTTGCCGGCGCCGGCGCAGGCTTCCACCGCCACGCTGCGGCGCGGGTCGCAGGCGATGGCGTAGAACGCCGCGCTGGAGACGCGCCGGCCGTTGTGTTCGTAGGCCAGATCAGCAGGCAATTCCGTACTCATGCGGCGTCCCAGAAGTCTTTGCGGCACAGGCCGCGCGCGGCGCAGAAGTCGCAGGCCGAACCTTCGCCCAGCGCAGGCAGCGCGGCGGCCTCGCGGATGCGCTGCATGTCGTGCAGGATGCCGGCGATCAGCGCGTCGCGCACCTGCACCACGGCGGGCTGCTCGACCGCGGTGGTCGCGCCCTTCTCGCCCACGTTGAGGTAGGCGGCGCGCAGCGTGTCGTGCGGCTGCAGCGCGGCATAGAACGCCAGCTGGGTGTCCTCGGTGGGCTGCCGGACGCGATCGCGCGTCTTGGCCAGGGCCTCGGTCTTGTAGTCGATCAGCAGGACCGCGTCGTCCGCGTCCTGGTCGATGCGGTCGATCTGGCCGATCAGCGTGAGCGGGCCCAGCGGCTGCTCCTGCCAGACTTCAGCCTGCTCGAAACGGGCGCCGCTGGCTTCGTGTTTGACCAGCCAGTCAAGGTAACCGTCCCGCACCTGCGGCCACGCGGCGGCGAACGGCAGGAACTCGTCTTCGCCGAGGTGCATGGCTTGGGTCACTTCTTCGGCTGCTGCATTAATCATAGCTACACGCGCAGGCAGGTCATAGGCTGGAGCCGCTTTTAATGCTTCATGAAAGGTTTTGAGCACCGCATGCAGCCACAGGCCGAAGTCGCGCTTGTCAACTTCGCCCTCGAGCTCGTCGGCCTCCTTCAGGCCAAGCTGGCGCAGCGCAAAAAAGCGGTACGGGCAGCGCCGCAGATCCTCATAGGCGCTGGCCGACAGACGCTGCACCGGCAAGGCCGGCGCCATCGGCTGCGGCTTTGGGGCGGGCTGCGACGACACGGCGCGGTGCTCGCGCGGGTCCATGGCCGTGGGCGCAAGCCCCTCCAGCAGCAGTTCCTGCACCAGCGGGCTGGGCAGCAGCGGCTCGCCCGTGTCGTCGCTGTGGCGCCACAGCACGTCGCAGTGCGGCGTCTGCAGCACATCGCGCCAGGCGGCGCGCACGGCCTGCGCCAGCGCCTCACGCGTGGGCAGGGCGAGCGCTGCGCGCTGCGCGGCGGTCCATGGCCCCGGCGGCTCGGGCGAGACCGCCAGGCGCACCTCGTCGCAGCCCGGCAGCACCACCGCGGCAAAGGGACGCGCCAGCAGTTGGGACATGGGCAGAATCACCACCTGCTCGTCGCCTGCCAGGCTGGTGTGCGACGGCACAAACTTGGCGGCCTCCAGCGCGTCGTTGACCCAGGCCGTGAATTGCGCCAGATCCAGCCGCCGCGTGGCCCAGGCCGTGGGAGCCAGCGACTGTTCGAACGCGCCCTGCTCCGCCGGACTCAGGCGCAGCACGGCCAGCAGCTTGTCGCCGGCCGCGTCGCCGGCCAGCAAGTCCCACTGCCCGCTGGCCTGCAGGAGCGCATGCAGGCCCTGCAGCCACTGCACCAGGGGTCGCGCGCGCTGCAGGGTTTGCAGCAGGCGGTTGACTTCAAGGGTCAGCGCCGTCAACGCCGCGAGCCCGGGTTGCGACGGGTTGGCTAGAGGATCGGGCGCACTCCACGCCCGCCAGGCCTGCACGCCAGCGCGCCGCAGCGATTTTTCGAGGAGCAGGACCGGGTCCTGCGCAAAGGCCGGAGCGTTCTTCAGCCAGTCCAGCACGGCGTCGCTGCTGGCGTCCCAGCGGCAGGCCCGCAGCGCGCCCATCACATGGGCGGCCGCGCGCGTGGTCGAGAGCGTCCAGCCGTTCTCGTCGCGGATCGCGATGCCCTGCGTGTCCAGCATGGCGCGCACGCGGCGCGTCAGTACGCGGTCGGTGGCGGCCAGCGCCACCGGCGTGCGCCCGGCCTCGACGTGGCGCAGCACGCAGGCGGCCGCGCGCTGGGCTTCGTCCTCGAGGTCACGCGCCGCATGCAGCGCGATGCTGCCGCGGGCTGCCTGCGCCGGTAGCGCGGTGGAGCACGCCTTGTCGCCCATCTGCGCCTGCAGCGCCTGCGCCAGCGGCTCGGCCTGAAAGCCCTCCAGCACGACCAGGCAATCCAGCCCGGCGCCGCCAGCGGCATCGGCAGTCACCGCCGCGAACAGCGCATCGGTGGCGTAGCTGGAGGCCGCGGCCCATTCCAGCGCCACGCGGGCCACGGCCGACTCCAGCGCCAGCACCGGGGCGTCCAGCCCCGAGGCCACCACGGCGCGCGCGCGGGCCACCCAGGCCGGCCGTTGCACCGGCGCAACGGCGGCGACCAGTGCGGCCAGCTGCTGCGCGGACTCGACCAGCCGGCCCGCCAGGGCGTCGCGCTGCGCGCCCAGCCCAGCGCGCTCCAGCAGGGTTTGCGCGGTGAGCCCGTCGCGCGCCGCATCGAACGTGATGTCGTCCGGCCCGGGCATGAAGCCTGTCATGCTGCGGGCCCAGTTGCGGGTGGTTTCAAAGCGCGGCGCGAAGCCGCCTTGCATCACTTGCGACCAGAGTGTTTGCGCCAGCGGCATGAGCTGCGCGTAGGGCAGCAGGACCACGGTCTGCACCGGGTGCAGCGCCGGTTGCGCCGTGCAGTGCTCGATCGCCGCGGCGATTCTGGCGATCAGCCCGTCTTGCGGATCGAGCCACAGCGCGCGCACCGGATGCCCTGGCGCCAGCGCGGATTCATGGCTTTTTGCTATCACGTTCATAGAGTCCGCGTCCCCGGTCATTTTGCTTGCTTTCTGTCACAATGCCTCCACTTTAGCGGTACATCCCATCCAACAAGGAACACGCCATGGCCAGCGAACTGATCAAACATATCTCCGATGCCACTTTTGAAGCCGAGGTCCTGCAATCCGACAAGCCGGTGCTGGTGGACTACTGGGCCGAATGGTGCGGCCCCTGCAAGATGCTGGCGCCGATCCTGGACGAAGTGTCCGCGGCCTATGAAGGCAAGCTGCAGATCGCCAAGATGAACGTGGATGAAAACCGCGACATTCCGGCCAAATTCGGCATCCGCGGCATCCCCACGCTGATGGTGTTCAAGGGCGGCCAACTCGCCGCCACCAAGGTCGGCGCCATGAGCAAGGCGCAGATGACGGCCTTTATCGATCAGCAACTCGCCTGAGTCTTTTCCCCGGCAGCCCCGGCACCGCGCTTGGGGCTGCTATCGTTTTTCCTGTCATAATCTCCCCAGTTCACCAATTCGCACACCCACGCGGCTTGGTTCGAGTTCCCGGTTTGTGAGGCACACCCAGCCTCCTTTCAAATCCCCCTATTTTTGTCAAATACTCCTGAACGGAGTCCCCCCATGCACTTAAACGAACTCAAGGCACTGCACGTGTCTGAAGTCCTCAAACAGGCTGAAGAGCTGGAGATTGAGAACACCGGCCGCATGCGCAAGCAGGAACTGATGTTTGCCATCATCAAGAAGCGCGCGCGCGCCGGCGAGCAGGTGATTGCCGACGGCGTGCTCGAGATCCTGCCCGACGGCTTTGGCTTCTTGCGCAGCCCGGACACCAGCTACACCGCCAGCACCGACGACATCTACATCAGCCCGAGCCAGGTGCGCCGCTTCAATCTGCACACCGGCGACATGATCGAAGGCGAAGTGCGTACACCGAAAGACGGCGAGCGCTACTTTGCCCTGAACAAGCTCGACAAGGTGAACGGGGGCGGCCCCGAAGAGAACAAGCACAAGGTCATGTTCGAAGCCCTGACGCCGCTGTTCCCGAAGGAGCAGATGAAGCTCGAGCGCGACATCAAGGGCGAAGAAAACATCACCGGGCGCATCATCGACATCATCGCCCCGATCGGGCGCGGCCAGCGCGCGCTGATCGTGGCGCCGCCCAAGAGCGGCAAGACCGTGATGATGCAGCACATCGCCCACGCGATCGCGGCCAACTACCCGGACGTGCACATGATGGTGCTGCTGGTCGATGAGCGCCCCGAGGAAGTGACCGAGATGCAGCGTTCGGTCAAGGGCGAGGTGATCGCCTCGACCTTCGACGAGCCGGCCGCGCGCCACGTGCACGTGGCCGAAATGGTGATCGAGCGCGCCAAGCGCCTGGTCGAACTCAAAAAAGACGTGGTCATCCTGCTCGACTCGATCACCCGGCTGGCGCGCGCCTACAACAACGTGGTGCCGTCCAGCGGCAAGGTACTGTCAGGCGGCGTCGACTCCAACGCACTGCAGCGGCCCAAGCGCTTTTTTGGCGCGGCCCGCAATGTGGAAGAAGGCGGCTCGCTGACCATCATCGCCACGGCGCTGGTGGATACCGGCAGCCGCATGGACGAGGTGATTTTTGAGGAGTTCAAGGGCACCGGCAACTCCGAACTGCACCTGGACCGGCGCCTGTACGAAAAGCGCGTGTTCCCCGCGATCCAGCTCAATCGCAGCGGCACGCGCCGCGAAGAATTGCTGCTGGCCCCCGAAATCCTGCAAAAAACCCGCATTCTTCGCCAATTCCTGTTCAACATGGACGAGATCGAGTCGATGGAGCTCATGCTCAAGAACATGAAGGCCACCAAATCCAATGTCGATTTCTTCGACATGATGCGCCGCGGCGGCTGAAGCAGCGCGGCCCGCGATGGGCCGGCGGATCCGGATTTCATGCGATAATTTAAGGCTAACGCGAAAAGTACCTGGTTTTTATATTGCGCAAGGGGTTTGCGCGAGGCACCGGGCGGCTGTCGCAACTGAAAAGGAAAGAACATGAAAGAAGGCATTCACCCCAGCTACCGCGAAATCTGCTTCGTGGACCTGTCCAACGGTTTCAAGTTCGTGACGCGCTCGTGCGCCAACACGAAGGAAACCATCAAGATGGACGACGGCCGCGAACTGCCGCTGTACAAGCTCGACACCTCGAGCGAATCGCACCCCTTCTACACGGGCACGCAAAAGTCGGTGGACAACATGGGTGGCCGCGTCGAGCGCTTCCGCAACCGTTTCGGCAAGACCGCCGCCAAGTAATTCGGCCGCAGGTTTTCGCTGTACGTCCGCCAAAGGGCAGCCCGGGTTACCGCGCTGCCCTTTTGTTTTTGCACACCAGCCCCTGATTTTTAGCACCGCATCCTCCTCGCGTGAACCAGCCGACCCCCGCCATCGTTGCCCAGGGCGCCGTGCGTCGCCTGCCGCGCATCGCGCTGCTGCTGTTTTGCGCCGCCTACGTGCTGCCCGGCTTCATCGGCCGCGAGCCCTGGAAAAGCGCCGACATGACGTCATTCGGCTACATGCTGGAGCTGGCGCACGGCGCCAGCGGCTGGCTGCATCCGCAGCTGCTCGGGCTGCCGCCGGAGACTGACGGACCCCTGCCGTACTGGCTCGGCGCCTGGGCCTTGCAGGCGGCTCCAGGCTGGATCACACCGGCCTTCGCGGCCCGCATCCCGTTTGTGTTTTTGCTGGCGCTGACCCTGGTCGCGACCTGGTACGGCGTGTACTACCTGGCGCGCAGCACGCAGGCCCAGCCGGTGGCGTTTGCATTTGGCGGCGAGGCCAAACCGACCGACTACGCCCGGGCCATGGCTGACGGGGGTCTGCTGGCGCTGATGGCCTGCCTTGGGCTGGCGCAGCTGTCACACGAAATCACGCCCGCCCTGACGCAGGTCTGCTTTACCGCGCTGACCTTTTATGCCGTGGCGGCAGCCCCTTATCGCACGGTGGCGCCCGCCATTGGTTTGACTGTGGGCATGGCCGGACTGGTGGCGAGCGGCGCACCCGCGATGGCCACGCTCTTCGCGGCGGGCAGCGCGCTGCTGTGCCTGGTCGAGCCGGATGAAAACCATGACGCGCGCCGGCGCAGCATTTTCTGGGCCTGCGGCATCGTCGTGGTGACCCTGCTGGCTGGCTGGCTGGCAGCGTGGCTGGACCTGTGGCACTGGCGCGCCACCCTCCCCGAGAGTCGCTGGGTGGAATGGCGCAACCTGGCCCGGCTGCTGCTGTGGTTTACCTGGCCGGCCTGGCCGCTGGCCTTGTGGACGCTGTGGCGCTGGCGCCGGCAACTGGCCAGTCGCCAGCTCAGCCGGCACCTGGCCCAGCCGCTGTGGTTTGTGCTCGTCTCGGTGGGCGCCATGACCATCACGCGGCCCGCCGACCGCGCCCTGATGCTGGGGATGCCGGCGCTGGCGACACTGGCCGCGTTCGCGCTGCCCACGCTCAAGCGCAGTGTCACGGCGTTGATCGACTGGTTCACGCTGCTCTTTTTTACGGGCTCGGCCATCATCATCTGGGTAATCTGGATTTCGATGCAAACCGGCTTCCCGAAGCAGCCCGCCGCCAACGTGGCGCGGCTGGCGCCCGGGTTTGAACCCAGCTTCTCGCTGCCGGCATTTCTGGCCGCACTGGCCGCCACCCTGACCTGGGCCTGGCTGGTGAAGTGGCGGGTAGGCAGAAACCGCGCCGCGATCTGGAAAAGCCTGGTATTGCCGGCCGGCGGTACCGCGCTGAGCTGGCTGCTGTTGATGACGCTGTGGCTGCCGGTGCTGGACTTCGCGCGCAGCTACCACGCGCTGGTGGGGCGGGTCGTGAGCGTCATCAACCAGCCGGAATGCGTCGAAGTCTATGGACTGAGCCGCGGCCAGATCACGGCCTTCCAGTACCACGGCCACCTGAACCTCAAAAATGCCACGATGCAGGCGCAGTGTCCCTGGCTGGTGGTCGACGCCGATGCGCGCGACACGCTGCACAAGTCCGTGAACCTCAAGCAATGGACCCCGCAGGGCATCTTCCGCCGCCCCTCGGACGACAACGAGAATGTGCTGCTCTACAAGCGTGCCCGACCGTAAGTGCCCGAACTGAAAGTCATCATCCGGCACGCCGTCACCGTGCTGGTGGGCCAGCTGGCCGTCATGGCGTTCGGCGTGACCGACACCATCGTGGCCGGGCGCTATTCCGAGACTTCGCTGGCCGCGCTGTCGGTGGGCTCTGCCATCTACATCAGTGTCTACGTGGCCTTGATGGGTGTCATGCAGGCACTGCTGCCGGTCTGGGCCGAACAGCATGGCGCGCGCCGCCTGGCCGACGTAGGCCGCTCGCTGCGCCAGGCACTGTACCTGTGCGCCATCACCATCGTGGTGGGGATGGCGGCCCTGCTGTCTCCGGACGCGGTGCTGCGCTGGACCGAGGTGCCCGCCGCACTGCAGGTTGAAGTGCAGCGCTATCTGGGCGTGCTCGCCCTCGCGCTGGCCCCTTCCCTGCTGTTTCGCATCTACAGCACGCTGAACCAGAGCCTGGGCAAGCCCCAGCTCGTGACCTGGCTGCAAATCGGTTCATTGTTCGTCAAGGTGCCGCTCTCCATCTGGTTTGCCTTTGGCGGCCTGGGCCTGGCGCCGCAAGGCGTGGTCGGTTGTGCCTGGGCCACCCTGGTCGTGAACTACGCCATGCTGGCGCTGGCACTGTGGCTGCTGCGCACCCAGGACTTCTACCTGCCCTACCGCATCTGGCAACGGCTGGAGCGGCCCGACTGGCGGCAGATCGGCGAGTTTGCGCGGCTGGGCATTCCGGGCGGGTTGGCCATTTTGGTGGAGATCACCTCGTTCACGCTGATGGCGCTGTTCATCGCCCGCCAGGGCACGGCGGCCGCAGCCAGCCACCAGATCGCGGCCAACCTGGCGGCCGTGCTGTACATGATGCCGCTGTCGATCGCCATTGCCACCAGCGCGCGCACGAGCTACTGGCTCGGGGCCGGCGACCCGCGTCGCGCCCGCGCCGCCATTCGCATGGGTTTTAGGCTTGTAGCCCTGATGGCTATTGCACTGTCCACTATTCTTTTCATAGCGCGCGGGGAGGTAGCGGAAATCTATGCGCGCAACCCGGCCGTGATTGCGCTGGCCAGCGCCCTGCTCGCCTGGGTCGCCGCCTACCACCTGGCCGACGCGGTCCAGACCCTGTGCGTGTTTGTGCTGCGCTGCTATCGCGTGACCGTGGCGCCGCTGCTGGTGTATTGCGTGCTCTTGTGGGGATTGGGACTGACGGGCGGCTACCTGCTGGCATACCACGGTGTCGGTGCGGTCCACGCCATCGCATCGCCTATCACGTTTTGGGCGACCAGCGCGATCGCGCTGGCCCTGACCGCGACTATTTTTGCAGCGATTCTGTGGCGGGCCGTGCGGCGACCGGCGGCGCGGCAGGCGCAGGCGCAGGCGCCTCGCCGCCCGGCCCCTTGATGCGGCTGGCAGGAAAAATAATCGAAAACGTGGAGCCCAGCCCCGGCGTGCTGTCGATGCGCAGCTCGGCGCCGTGCCGCTGCGCGACATGTTTGACGATCGCCAGGCCGAGTCCGGTACCCCCCGTCTCGCGCGAGCGGCTGCGATCGATGCGGTAGAAGCGCTCGGTCAGGCGCGGAATATGCTCGGGTGCGATGCCCGGTCCGGAGTCTTTCACCGAAAACTCGGCCCGCCCGTCAGGCAGCACCCGCCACTGGACCTCGATGACGCCGCCCGCGGGCGTGTAGCGCACGGCATTGTTCAGCAGGTTCGACAGGGCGCTGTGCAGTTCATTCGGCGCGCCCGCAATCTCGCCCATGCTGCGCGGGCTCGGCGCAGGGTCAAAGCGCAATTCGTGCCCCGCGGTCTCGCCGCGAGTCACTAGCGCAGACAGCGTACGCGCCTCTTGCAGGCACCGCTCCAGCAGCGAATGCACCGGTGTCCACTCAGCGGCACCGGGCGGCGGCCTGCCCTCCAGCCGCGACAGGGTCAGCAAATCGTTGACCAGCGTCTGCATCCGCTCCGACTGCTGCGCCATCAGAGCCAGATAGCGGCCACGCTCGGACTCGTTCAGCGGCAGCGTGCGCAGCGTCTCGACAAAGCCGGCGAGCACGGTCAGCGGAGTGCGGATCTCGTGCGACACGTTGGCCACAAAGTCCCGGCGCATGGCTTCGGCCTGCTCCAGCGCCGTCACATCGCGCGATAACAGCAGCTTGCGGCCTTCGCCGTAGGGATGCAGGTGGATAGACACCCGTATCGGCCGCGACGGCGTGCTGCCCGGCCCCGCAATGGTGATTTCGTGTGCGTAGTCACCCCCGGTGTAATAGGCAGCAAAGGCCGGGTCGCGCACCAGATTGCCGATCTGCTGAAGAACATCGCGCTGCGCGTCGAAACCAAACTGCTCGGCCGCGATCTGGTTGCACCATTCAATGCAGCCCGTCTTGTCCAGCAGCACCACTCCGTTGGGCGACGCCTGGATCGCCGCCAAAAACTCCTGCAGGCGTGCCTGGCTGTCCTGGGTTTGCTGCTCGCGCTGGCGCAACAGGCGCCGGGTCCGGTCCGACACTTCCCCCCACAGGCCGCGCAGCGCGGGGGCACCACTGGCCTCGCCCTGCTTGAGCCAGCGCAGAACGCGCGCGCCGCGCAGCAAGTCCAGCGTAAACCAGAGCAGGCCCGCCAGCGCCAGGCCGGCCAGCGCACCCCAGCGGCCACCCAGCCACCACCCCGCCAGTGCGCTGGCAAATTGGAGCATCAGGAAGCTGAAAAAACGAAACAGCATGGCGCGATTGTGAAGGGAGATGACAGCGCGGGCATTGCCGCGGCAACGCCGACCTCGCGGCTCAGGCCTGGCTGGCCGCCACCTGCGGCTGCGCCGTCAGACGGTAGCCGGCGCCGCGCACGGTCTCCACCATGGCACCAGCGGCCCCCAGCGCTTCACGCAAGCGCTTGACGTGCACGTCGACGGTGCGCTCCTCGATGAACACGTGGTCGCCCCAGACCTTGTCCAGCAGCTGCGCGCGGCTGTGCACGCGCTCGCAATGCTTCATGAGGTAATTCAGCAGCTTGAACTCGGTGGGACCGACCTTGATCGCCTGCCCCTGGTACGACACCCGGTGCGTTGCCGAGTCCAGCGCCAGGGCACCGATCGTGATGCTGGCATCGGCCCGCTCGGGAGCGCGGCGGCGCAGCACGGCACGGATGCGGGCCAGCAATTCCTGCGTCGAAAAGGGCTTGGTGATGTAGTCGTCCGCGCCCGCATCGAGCCCCGCCACCTTGTCGGGTTCGTCGCCGCGCGCCGTCAGCATCAGGATCGGAACGCCCTTGGTGCGCGCATTGGCGCGCCACCGGCGTGCCAGCGCCACACCGCTTTGCCCCGGCAGCATCCAGTCCAGCAGGATCACGTCGGGCAGCACGGCATCGAGTTCGCGCTGGGCGGCGACGCCCTCCTCGGCCCAGATCGGCCGGAAGCCGTTGTGCCGCAGGTTGACCGCAATCAGCTCGGCGATCGCGGGCTCGTCTTCGACAATCAGGACGCGGGGCTGATGCTTCATGGAGCATCCTTGCGCCGGGCCGTCCCAAGGAAGGAGGCCGCCCCCTTGGGGGGCAGCGACGACACGCAGTGCACAGCGTGGGGGCTCATTGGACGGCGGATTCGACTTGTTCCATCGTGGTGTGGCGCACGTCCGCGCCCTTCACGATGTAGATGATGAACTCCGCAATATTCTTGGCGTGATCGCCAATGCGCTCGATCGCCTTGGCCAGGAACAGCAAGTCCAGGCTCGCGGAAATCGTGCGCGGATCTTCCATCATGTAGGTGATGAGCTTGCGCACAAAGCCGTCGAACTCCCGGTCGATCAAATCGTCTTCCTTCAGGATGGTCACGGCCACGGCCGTGTCCAGCCGTGCAAATGCATCGAGCGCCTTGCGCAGCAGGCCGGAGGCCAGATCGGCGGCAACGCGCAACTCGGACGACGGCAGGGTGCGCGCCGCGCCGCTCTCGATGATGGACTTGACCATGCGTGCAATTTTTTCAGCCTCATCGCCGACCCGCTCCAGGTTGGCGGTGGTCTTGGAGATGGCAATGAGCAGGCGCAGGTCGCGCGCCGTCGGCTGGCGCCGCGCAATGATGGACGACAGCTCGCGGTCGATCTCGATCTCCATCGCGTTCACACGCGGCTCCATCTCGATCACCTGCTGCGCCGCTTCCGCACTGAACTGGGACAGTGCATAGATCGCCTGGTGGATCTGGGATTCGGCCAGCCCGCCCATTTCCATCACGCGCGAGGAAACGCCGTTGAGCTCGCTGTCGAACTGGGTTGAAAGGTGTTTGTCGGACATAACTGCCTCCTTGATAGTCACCCGAACCGGCCGGTAATGTAATCCTCGGTCTCTTTGCGCCGGGGCTTGAAAAACAACTCTTCGGTGGCGCCGAACTCGACCAGGTTGCCCAGATACATGTAGGCCGTGTAATCGCTGCAGCGCGCGGCCTGCTGCATGTTGTGCGTCACGATGACCACGGTATAGTCGTTTTTGAGTTCGGCAATCAATTCTTCTATTTTGGCAGTGGAAATCGGATCGAGTGCCGAGCAGGGTTCATCGAGCAGCAAAATTTCGGGCTTGATCGCAATCCCGCGCGCGATGCACAGGCGCTGCTGCTGGCCGCCCGACAGGCTGGCCCCGTTCTGGTGCAGCTTGTCCTTCACCTCGCTCCATAGCGCGGCCTTTCGCAAGGCCCATTCGACGCGCTCTTCCATATCGGCGGCATTGAGATTTTCGAACAGTTTGACACCAAACACGATGTTGTTGTAAATCGACATGGGGAACGGCGTCGGCTTCTGAAACACCATGCCCACCTTGGCGCGCAGCAGGGCCACGTCCTGCCGCGAGGTCAGCAAATCCTCGCCGTCGAGCATGATCTGCCCCTCGGCGCGCTGCTCGGGGTAGAGCGCGTACATGCGGTTGAAGACGCGCAGCAGGGTCGATTTGCCGCAGCCCGACGGGCCGATGAACGAGGTCACCTTCTTCTCCGGAACTTCCAGGTTGATGTCCTTGAGAGCGTGGAATTTGCCGTAATAAAAGTTCAGGTTCCTGACCGAAATTTTCGATTTTTCCTGGGGCGTCGTCATGGTCTGTCTTGCTCTATTTTGATGGTGAGATTCGGGAGCTCGCGGGTATCACTGCTTGCTGCGTGTCATGACGCGCGCCAGAATGTTGAGCCCCAGCACCGCCACCGTGATCAGGAACACGCCGGCCCACGCCAGTTTCTGCCAGTTCTCGTAGGGACTCATGGCGAACTTGTAAATGGTGACCGGCAGGCTGGCCATGGGCTGGCTCAAGTCAGAGGTCCAGAACTGGTTGCTCAGCGCCGTAAACAACAGCGGCGCCGTCTCTCCGGCAACGCGTGCCACCGCGAGCAGGACGCCCGTCACCACCCCGGCGCGCGCCGCCCGCAGGGTGATGCCGAGAATTACCTTCCACTTGGGCGCGCCCAGCGCATAGGCGGCTTCACGCAAGCCTGCCGGCACCAGTTGCAGCATGTTCTCTGTCGTGCGAATCACCACCGGAATCACGATCAGCGCCAGCGCCAGCGCACCGGCCCAGCCGGAAAATGACTTGAAGCGGGCCACGACGACGGCGTAGATAAAAAGGCCGATGACGATGGACGGCGCCGACAGCAAAATATCGTTGACAAATCGCGTGACCGACGCGAGCCAGCCCTTGGGGTTGTACTCGGCCAGATAGATGCCAGCCATGATGCCAACGGGTGTGCCGATAAAGGTGGCCGCAGTAACCATGACCAGCGAGCCGTAGATGGCGTTCGCGAGGCCCCCAGCCTCGTTGGGGGGAGGTGTCATTTCGGTGAACGTGGCCAGCACCAGTCCACCGACGCCCAGGCGCACCGTTTCCAGCAATATCCAGAACAGCCAGAACAGGCCAAACGCCATCGCCGCCAGCGACAGGGTCAGCGCAATCCGGTTGACCCGCTTGCGCCGCGCAAATTTGACCAGGCGCACATCCCGCTGCTGGAGGCCGTTCATGCTCGGGTTCCTTCATTCTTTCGCAGCCGCGCCAGCAGTACCTTGGACAGGGCCAGCACGACAAACGTGATGAAGAACAGGACCAGCCCCAGATAAATCAGGGCCGCCTGGTGCAGGCCCGGAGTGGCTTCGGCGAATTCATTGGCCAGCGCCGAGGTGATGCTGTTGGCCGCCTGGAACAAACTCAGCGAATCGAGCTGGTTGAAGTTGCCGATCACGAAGGTCACCGCCATGGTCTCGCCCAGTGCTCGCCCCAGCCCGAGCATGATGCCGCCCATCACGCCAGCCTTGGTGTAGGGAAGCACCACCTTGAACACCACCTCCCAGGTCGTCGCCCCCAGACCGTAGGCCGATTCCTTGAGCAGAACCGGGGTGACCTCGAACACGTCGCGCATCACCGCCGCGATGAAGGGGATGATCATGATCGCCAGGATGATGCCCGCCGACAAAATACCGATACCCACCGGCGGCCCCGAAAACAGGGCCCCCAGGTAGGGCACGCCGGCGAACAGGGTCTGCAGGGGCTGCTGCACATAGGTAGCCAGAATCGGGCTGAACACCAGCAGCCCCCACATACCGTACACAATGGAGGGCACGGCGGCCAGCAACTCGATCGCGGTCCCCAGCGGTCGCTTGAGCCAGGCCGGTGACAGCTCCGTCAGAAACAGGGCAATGCCGAAGCTGACAGGCACGGCAATCACGAGCGCGATCAGCGAGGTGGCCAGCGTGCCATAGATCATGACCAGCCCGCCATACTCGTTCTTCACCGGGTCCCAGACGGTGCTGGTCAAAAAACCAAGACCGTACTTTTCGATGGCAGGCCACGCGCCAATCACCAGCGACACCAGAATGCCAAGCAGCAAGCTCAGGGTCAACCAGGCGGCACCCGCGGCAGTCCAGCCGAACAGCCGGTCCAGCAGGGGGCCCGAGCGGGCCAATGGATGGGGCGGTGGACGGATCATGGCGCGTGGAGTGACCTTGGCGGCAAGGTCGAAGGGAGCTTCGTTTACCGGAAGTGTAGAGGACACGTGGAACACCCCTTGCGCCATGAAGCTTGAGAAGACCCGATTTTCCTGCTTACTTGTAAGCGACGACCTTGCCCGATGCGTCCTTGATCTCGCCCCAGCTCTTCTCGACAATCGCCTTCACGCTCGCAGGCAGCGGAACATAGTCAAGGCTGTCCGCTGCCTGGTCACCGTTTTGGTAGGCCCATTCGAAAAACTTGAGCGTGGTCGCGCCTTGAGCCGGCTTGTCCTGCACCTTGTGCAGCAGGATGAACGTGGCACCCGTGATCGGCCACGAATCCTTGCCCGGCTTGTCGGTCAGGATCTGGTAGAAGCTCTTCGTCCAGTCCGCGCCCGCGGCAGCCGCCTTGAAGGCCGCAGCGTCCGGCGACACAAAGTTGCCGGCGGCATTTTGCATCAGCGCATACGTCATCTTGTTTTGCTTCACATAGGCGTATTCCAGGTAGCCGATCGAGTTGGGCAAGCGGCCCACGAACGCGGCGACCCCTTCATTGCCCTTGCCACCCGCGCCGGCCGGCCAGTTCACCGCCGTGCCCTCGCCCACCTTCGTCTTCCATTCGGTATTGACCTTGCTCAGGTAGTTGGTGAAGATGAACGTCGTACCCGAACCATCAGCGCGGCGAACCGGCGTAATGGTGGCGTCCGGCAAAGCCAGCGTCGGGTTCAGCGCCTTGATGGCCGGGTCATTCCATTTGGTGATCTTGGCCAGGTAAATGTCACCGAGAACCTGGCCGTTGAGTTTCAGCTGCCCCGGCGCGATCCCCTTGACGTTCACCACGGGGATCACGCCACCGATCACCGTCGGGAATTGCATTTCCCCCTTTTTTGCCAGATCCTCGTCCTTGAGCGGCATGTCGGTAGCGCCAAAATCGACGGTCTTGGCGTCGATTTGTTGAATGCCCGCGCCCGAACCCACGGATTGGTAGTTGATTTTGACGCCTGTGATCTTGTTGTAGTCGGATGCCCACTTGGCATAGATGGGGGCGCCAAAAGTGGACCCGGCGCCGGTCACGCTCTGCGCACTGGCAGGCATGGCATACATAAAGGACACAGCCGCCAGGCTGATCATCGTCGTGCTGAACTTCATCGTCATGAAAAGACCTCTCAGGTTGGTTAGGAGATGCGCAGACTTTAAGACGCCGATATGACAATGGTGTGACAGAAAATCCCAGGCAAACAAACGGGCGTGAATGCTATGCTGACCAGCAATCAATCAGGCCAGACAATGCAAAACGGAACTCGACTCGCCGCTGTGGACCTGGGCTCCAACAGCTTTCGCCTTGAAATCGGCCGCTTCGAGGGCGGACAGATTCACCGGGTTCAATACCTGAAGGAAACGGTCCGGTTAGGTAGCGGCCTGGATGCCGAGCGCAACCTGACCTCCGTCGCCATGCAGCGAGGCTGGGATTGTCTCGCACGCTTTGGTGAACGACTGGCAGATTTCAAGCGGGGCCAGGTGTGCGCGGTCGCCACGCAGACCCTGCGTGAAGCACGCAACCGTGACGCATTTTTGGCGCGTGCCCACGAAATACTGGGGTTTCCGATTGACGTCATTTCGGGGCGCGAAGAAGCCCGGCTGATTTACCAGGGCGTGGCGCATCTGTTGCCCCAATCCGACGAAAAACGCCTGGTGGTCGACATCGGCGGGCGCTCCACCGAGTTGATTCTGGGCCGCGCGTTTGACGCCCGCGTGGTGGAGTCATATCGCGTCGGCAGCGTCACCTTGTCAATGAAACACTTCTCCACCGGCCAGTTCACCGCCCATGCGTTCCAGATGGCGGAAATCGCCGCCAAAGCAGTGCTCGATGAAGCGCTCAACGCCTATCGGCGCGATGCCTGGGAGGTGGCTTATGGCTCCTCGGGCACCATTGGCGCCGTAGGCGACGCGCTGACTGCAGCGGGCTGGCCGGCCGGGTCCGTCACGCGCGAAGGTCTGGATTGGCTGCTGGCCCGACTGCTGAAGGCGCAGAGCGCCGACCGCTTGCAGCTGGACGGCATCAGGGAAGATCGCCGCGCCGTCATCGGCGGCGGTGTCAGCGTTTTGCGCGCCGTCTTCGACCTGCTTGGCATCGACAAGATGCAGGCCGCCCAGGGTGCGTTGCGGCATGGCGTCCTGTACGACCTGCTGGACCGTGAGCAGACGCAGACCGACGTCCGCTCGGCCACTGTTCAACGCCTTGTCGACAAGTTCGAAACTGACACCGCGCAGGCCCAGCGCGTCGGCAAGGTCGCCTGCCACTTGTTCAATCAATTGCAGGGCGGGCCTGCCACTGCCGGCCCCGGCAGCAATTTGCGAAAACTGGATTGGGCCGCCCAACTGCATGAAATTGGCTGCCGGATTTCACACAGCGACTATCACAAACATGGCGCCTACATTCTGGACAACATCGATGCATTGGGCTTTGCCCTGCCCGAACTTCACCGCCTCAGCCTGCTCGTGCTGGGGCACCGCGGCAAGCTGCGCAAGCTGGAAGTGGATTTCGAAGACACCTTGTTCGTGCGCCAGTTGTTGTGCCTGCGCCTTGCCGTCATTCTTTGCCATGCGCGGCGCGATCCCGACCTGAAGGGCATGCGGCTCGCGGCAGACCCCGACGCCGACCACCGGCTGGTACTGGCCTGCCGCCCGGGCTGGGCCGAGGCCTTTCCGCAATCGGCTCACCTGTTGCGCGAAGAGGTGGCAGCCTGGCAGAAAACGCCCTGGACCCTGCAACTCGCGGGCTGCTGATTTGCCGAGGCGATTTAAACCGTATAAACTGTATATACGGTTTTAATCAGAATCCTCCTATGCCCACCGCAAAAAAAATCGCCACCAGCAAAAAACCAGCCTCCGCAAGTCCCAAAAAGATCCCGGCCAAACCGGTGGCAAGTCCCGCCAAGGCCGCCGACAAGCCCGCCAAGGCCAGGAAGCCCAAGCTGGTGCGCGACAGTTTTACCATCCCCAAGATCGAATATGGCGTGCTCGACGAATTGAAGCAGCGTGCCGCCAAACTGGCCCATCCCGTGAAGAAGAGCGAAGTGTTGCGTGCCGGCATCAAAGCCCTGGCCGCCCTGCCCGATGCAGTCTTCCTCACCGCACTGGAAGCCGTTCCGGCCATCAAGACCGGCCGGCCCAGCCAATCCTGATCTCCGATCGCCTGTTACCAGCCCCACGCTTGCCACTGCGTGTGCTGCGCTGCCCCCCGAGGGGGCTGAACTTGCTCGGGGCGGCCCTTCGCTGCCTTAAAGGGTTTCCGGCGACTGGACGCTCACCACCACGGTTTGGGACTGCCCCTCGCGGTCGCGATGGCGCAGCCACCAGACCGCGCCCTTTTTCATCACGCACTCGCTGGCCCCGAGTGCCAGCAATTGCGAGATAGTCTGCCCCAGCGTGGGCTGATGTCCGATCACCAGCACGGTTGACTTGTTGGCGGGCCACTGCACCAGTTCCAGCAATTGCGCAGGCGTGCCACCCGGGCCGAGTTCGGGCCGCAACTTGTATTTGCGCCCCAGCGCCAGCGCCGTCTGCTCGGCCCGCCGTGCCGGACTGACCAGAATCCGCGCGCCTTCGGGCAACTGCCGGTCCAGCCAGGTGGCCATGCGCGCAGCCTGCTTCTCGCCGCGCGGCGTCAGCGACCGCTCCAGGTCATTGCAGCCTTCCACCCATTGTTCGGCTTCGGCGTGACGCCACAGGATCAGATCCATGGTGTTTACTCGCCGCTGGCGGCGTCCCCATCCGCGTAACGCGCCATCAGCGCCGCCTGCGCACTGTGTCCCGTGTGCCCTCCTGCCGCACCGACCCGTGTGTAGGTGCCATCCGGCCCCAGATCCCAGGCATCGCGGCCATCGTGCAAATAAGCCACCAAGCATTCATCGATGATGCGCTGGCGAATGACGGGGTCGCTCACCGGCCAGGCCAGCTCAACCCGCCGCAGCATGTTGCGGTTCATCCAGTCGGCACTGGACAGGTAGAGCTCTTCTTCTTCCACACAGCGGAAATAGAAGACGCGGGAATGCTCCAGAAACCGGCCGATGACCGAGCGCACCCGGATGTTTTCGGTAACACCGGGCAATTGCGCCGGCAGCGTGCAGGCACCACGCACGATCAGGTCGATCTTCACGCCGCGCTGCGAGGCCTTGACCAGCGACAGGACCAGCGCCTCGTCGGTCAGTGCGTTCATCTTGGCGACAATGCGCGACGCCTTGCCCTGGGCCGCGCCCTCGCCCAGCGAATCAATCTTCTCGATCAGTTTGCGCTGCAACTGGAATGGTGCCAGCCATAGCCGGTTCAGTTTGGGCAGCTTGCTCTGGCTCGCCAGATGCACAAACACGCTGTCGACGTCAGCCGTCAGCAGCGGATCGGCGCTGAGGTAACTCACATCGGTATACAGCTTCGCGGTGCGCGAGTTGTAGTTGCCGGTTGACAGATGGGCATAGCGCTTGAAGTTCTTGCCTTCCCGGCGCGTGATCAGCAGCATCTTGGCGTGCGTCTTGAGGCCCACCACGCCATACACCACCTGGGCGCCAATGGATTCGAGCATCTCCGCCCAGTTGATGTTGGCCTCCTCGTCGAAGCGCGCCTTGAGTTCCACCACGGCCGTGACTTCCTTGCCGCGGCGCACCGCCTCGCGCAGCAGGTCCATCAGTTCCGACTCCACGCCCGTTCGATAAAACGTCTGCTTGATGGCCAGCACCTGCGGGTCGTGCACGGCCTCGCGCAAAAAGGCAAGAACCGCATCAAAACTCTCGAACGGGTGATGAATCGAAACATCCCCCTGCTTGAGTCGCTCAAAAAAAGACTGGCCAGGCACCAGTTGCGCGGGATAGGACGGCTTGAAGGGTGGAAACAGCAATTCGGGTTCGTCGACCAGATCGATCAGTTGCGCCAGCCGCGCCAGGTTCACCGGGCCATGAACGCGGTAGAGCGCCAGCGCCGGCAAGTTGAATTGCTTGAGCAGGAAACTTGCAAGATACTCGGAACACCCCGTCGAGACCTCCAGCCGCACCGCCTGACCGTAGTGGCGGTGCTCCAGGCCCAGGCGCAACGCGGTGCGCAGGTTTTGCACGTCGTCTTCGTCCACGGCAAGGTCCGAGTGACGCGTTACCCGGAACTGCGAAAACTGCCCCACGTCGCGTCCCGGAAAAAGCGTTCCCAGGTTGGCACGGATCACGCTGGACAACGACAGGAACAGGACCCGCCCCCCCGACACCTTACCCGGCATGCGGATGAGACGCGGCAGCACGCGCGGCACCTTGACGATAGCGATGTCGTTCTCGCGGCCAAAGGCGTCACGCCCGCCAAGCCGCACGATGAAGTTCAGCGACTTGTTGGCCACCTGCGGAAACGGGTGCGCCGGATCGAGCGCCACGGGAATGAGCAGCGGGCGCACCTGGCGCTCAAAGTACTGTTTGACCCACTGCCGCTGGACGACGTTGCGGTCGCCATGCGCGATGATCTTGATGGCGTGCTTCTCAAACGCGGGCGTCAGATCGTCGTTGTAAAGCGCGTATTGGCGCGCGACCAGGTCATGCGCGGCGGCGGCCAGCGCCTCGAACGACGCCACCGTGTAGGGCCCGTTGTGTTCGGCGCTCTGCAATGCCGCCAGGTGCGGCGCGGCACGAATCTCAAAAAATTCATCCAGATTGGACGAAACAATGCACAAATAACGCAGCCGCTCCAGCAGCGGCACCTGGGGTCGGCGCGCCCAGTCCAGCACCCGCTCGTTGAACGCGAGAATGCTGTGGTCCCGATCGAGGAGCGGGACGGCAGGGGGTTCGGCTGCTGCAGGCTGGCGGGCAACGACCTTGGAATTCATCTTGGGCTGGGGCGAATCAAACAAATTGGGTCATCAAAAGCCTGTTTATGACAGTATTTACCGATTTGATGACAAATGCGTGACAACGTCCTGCGCCAAACCTGATCTGGCGCAAAGCCATGGCCCCATGCGCCCAACAAATCGAAGGTGATAGCTCCCATCAGGCCCCCAGAAAGTGTTTTCGGTAGCGCGGCGGCAGGTCGGCAATGCGCATGAGCATGGGCAGATCGGCCGTGTTGAAGTCGGGGTCCCAGGCCGGCGCGCCGAGCACCTTGGCACCCAGGCGCAAATAGCCCTTGATCAGCGCAGGAGGCTCTATATCGAGCGTGCCGTCCAGCTCGTCGACGGGCAGCGGCAAACGTGGCAGCACGTGGTCTGCGACCGGCGCCAGATGGGTCTGCCTGAGCTGGTGCCAGATACTGGCCGCCGCGTCGCCACTGATGGCACCGTTGTGCAGCATGGGAATGCTGGCGCAGCCAATCATGGTGTCGAGCCGGTTGCGCACCATGAACTCGGCCAGCGCCCCCCACAACGCCAGAATCACGCCGCCGTGGCGATGATCGGCATGCACGCAGCTGCGGCCCAACTCCACCATGCGCGAGCGCAGACCGCGCAGCCGTGTCAGGTCGAATTCCAGATCGCTGTAGGTACTGCCGACGCGCTGGGCCTGGGCCGGTGTCAGCACCCGGTAGGTGCCCACGACTTCCCGTGTGGCCTCATCGCGCACCAGCAGGTGCTCGCAGTAGTCGTCGAACAGGTCCATGTCGTGCCCAGCCAGCGGCGTGTCCAGCCGCGCGCCCATTTCGCCCGCGAAGACATTGAACCTCAGCCGCTGCGCTTGCCGGACTTCGTCCTGATGGCGGGCCCACGACACCGAGATGCCGCTGCGTGCCGTCTCAACGATGGCCCGGCTTTGCGCATCATCAACCGGCAGATTGCGTCGATGAAGTGACCCCCTGGGCAGGGAGATCGGAGACAGTGCAAAGGTCGGGGTCGGTAGTTCTTTCATTTTTCACTCCTTCAACAGTTTTCAATGCTTCATTCAGTTGTAAAAAAGCCCCGGAGGGCGGGGCTTGGGAAATGCATCAGGTGCCGACAATGCCGCCATCCTTGCGGCGGATGGCCACGGTGGCAGAGCGCGGGCGTCCCCCCGCAGGTCCATCCGGCCAGCGGCTCACCGTTTGCGGCCGGTCGGGATCGCTGCGTTCGCTGGCCGTCTCACCGGGGTGCTGGATGTTGATGAATACGGCACGGCGATCCGGCGTGAAGGTGATGCCGGTGATCTCGCAGCCCGATGGGCCGGTCAGAAACCGCTTGGTCTCACCCGTGGACGGGTCGGCGCACAGCATCATGTTGTTGCCCAGGCCCCGGTAGGCCCCCTGGTGCAGGGCCGAGGTGGAAACATCGGTCTGGATTCAGAACAGGCCCCCGGCATCGACCTTGAGACCGTCCGGACAGCCATACATGTCGCCCAGGATCGCGCGGCGGTGCCCGGCTTTCTCGGCATTCGGGTCGCCCGCCAGCGCGAAGTGCATCCAGCGAAACTCGCCAGCGCCCGCGTCGCCGTGCTGCGTTGTGCCTTCGCGCCAGCGGATGATGTGACCCATGATGTTGTCGCCGCGCGCATTAGCGTCATCCGCGCCGCGTCCCGGCTGGCCGCGCTGGCCATTGTTGATGAGCGTCACAAACACTTCGCCGGTTTGCGGGTGCACGGCGATCCACTCGGGCCGGTCCATCTTGGTGGCGCCCGCCACGTCGGCGGCCTGGCGGCAGCGGATCAGCACCTCGGCCTGGCTGGCAAACCCCCGCTCGGCACTCAGGCCGTTTTGCCCATGCACCAGCGGCAGCCAGCGGCCATGGCCCTGCGCATCGAAGCGCGCCACGTACAGCGTGCCGTGGTCCAGCACCTGGCGGTTGGCCTGGTAGCCGCCCGGCACCACCCGGTCGCGGCTGACAAACTTGTAGATGTATTCGAACCGTTCATCGTCCCCCATGTAGACCACCGCGCGGCCGTCCTTGCTGAGGGTCGTGGTTGCGCCCTCGTGCTTGAAGCGGCCCAGCGCGGTGCGCTTGATGGGCGTCTGGGTCGGGTCCATCGGGTCGATCTCCACCACCCAGCCGAAACGGTGCGGCTCATGGGGATGCTTGGCGGCGTCGAAGCGCTCGTCATGTTCGTGCCAGCGGTAGCCCCAGCCGTTGGGGCCGAGTCCGTAGCGCAGCTCGTCGGCACCGGGGTTTGGCCGCGAGGAAAAATAGCCGTTCCAGTTCTCCTCGCAGGCCAGGTAGGTGCCCCACGGGGTTTGGCCCGCCGCGCAATTGTTGAGCGTGCCGAGCGAGCGCGTGCCCGACGGGTCGGCAGCCGTTTTGAGCAAGTCGTGGCCCGCTGCCGGGCCGCTGAGCCGCATGGGCGTGCTGGCTGTGATACGCCGCGCGTACATCGAATGCGGCATCACCTGCCAGACGCCGGCGCGCTCCACCACTTCGACTACGCTCACACCGTGCGCCGCCTGAGACTTGCGCACCTTGTCGGCGCTCCAGGTCTTCATGCCGTCAAGGTGCAGCAGGCCGTCGTCGGTGTACTCGTGATTGATGGCCAGCAGGCCGTGCCGCGGGTCCTGGTCCAGCGCGAAAAACTCCATGCCATCGTGGTGCATGCCCGCCTGCAGCGACTGCTCCTGCCAGGTGTTGGAGCCGTCGGACTCGAAGACGGGGGATCCCGCCGCCGACCCGATGGCGTCTCCCCATCGGTACAACACCTGCGCCTCGTATTCAACGGGCACGGTCAATGTGTCTGCCACCGACACCGGCACGCCGGTAAAGCCGAGCGGCTTGCCGGTGCCCGCGCTCGCGCCCCAGGTGTGCGATCCCATCAGCAACGCCACGGCGGCCGTGGTGCACTTGAAAACGTGACGCCGACCGCTATCCACCTCGTGAATGGACGGGTTGGGCGCGTCGTTCACGCCGTCATCCGGCTCAAAGCACTTGCGAAAACCCTTGCTCATTTTCATTCCCGCTGCTGTTCGACCCGGGAAGCTTGAACGCCCGCAGTGACGCGCCTGTGTCAATTTGGCGGCATTTGTGTGACAAGCCGCAAATTCGCTTTCAAAGTACGCCTTGCAGGCACACCGCGCCGCGCCGTGAGCTAAAGGTATGATGATTGGCTTGTCCGACACCAACGAGGGAATTCTTGCCATGAAACACATCGGATTTATCGGCGCCTCCGGCCTCATGGGCCATGGCGTTGCCAAGAACCTCCTGGCCAAGGGCTATGCCATGTCGCTCACGGTGCACCGCAACCAGGACCGCGTGGCCGACTTGCTGGCCGCTGGCGCCAAGCAGGTGTTCGGTGCGGCCGGGCTTGGTGCCTGCGACGTGGTGATCCTGTGCGTGACCGGCTCGCCACAGGTGGAAGCGTCCCTGGCCGGGCCGGGCGGCGTGCTGTCGAATGCCAGGGCTGGCCTGATCGTGATCGACACCTCCACCAGCGAGCCCGAATCCACTGCCCGGCTGGCCGCCCTGTGCCGCGAGCACGGCGCGACGCTGGTGGACGCACCACTCGCACGCTCGCCAGTAGAAGCCGAGCTCGGCAAGCTCAATACCATGGTCGGCGCGGATCCCGAGGTGTTCGCGCGCATCCAGCCGGTGCTGCAGGCCTATTGCGAAAACATCTTCCATGTGGGCGGACCGGGTGCCGGCCACGTCATCAAGCTGCTCAACAACTTTGTCGGCCAGGCCATCTGCACGGCCACCGCCGAAGCCTTTGCCGTGGGCGCCAAGGCTGGCGTGGACCTGCAGCAGCTCGTCAGCGTGATCGGCGCCGGCGCCGTCAACTCCGGCCTGTTCCAGGCCATGGCGAAGACCCTGGGCGGCGACTTCACCGGCCTCCGGTTCGAACTCGATAATGCGCGCAAGGACCTGCGCTACTACACCCATCTGGCCGAGCAGAATGGCGTACCGTCCCTCGTCGGCGAGGCCGTGCACCAGAGCCTGGCCACCGCATCGGCGCTCGGCTACGGCAGCGAGTTCGTGCCCGCGCTGGTGAGCGCACAGGAGCAACTCACGGGCGCGCGGATTGCACCACGCACCTGACGCCGGCGAGCTGAACTAAAACCGCGAGCCCACCGACAGCCGCCACATGTCTTGCGGCGTGAAGTTCACCTGGGGGTCATAGGCCAGCCGCACAAAGTACTGGTGCCAGTCGTAGGTGACCGACAGGCCCAGGCGGTGAATGGGGACGCCGTCGACCAGCCCGGTTTTGGCCAGCAGATCGAGCGTCAGCAGGCGCTGGTCTGCCACGGGCGTGCGGTACAGCAGGTGCACATTTTGCTGGCTCGGGTTCTGCCGGTTGTCGCGCACCACCTGCAGCGACAGCGACCGGCTCTGGCTCCAGCGATAGCCGCCCCACAGCATCCAGGCATCGTTCGGGTCAAAGTTGAGATTGGCGTAGTTGCGCAAATTGGTGCGGCCCAGCCCGGCCCCGGCAAACCAGGTGTCGCCGGTCTCCAGCCCCACGCCGCCGCCCCAGAACCCGCCCGAGGCCACCTGCAGCGATGGCATGAAACGCACCACCCCGAAATCGTAGGTCCGGTCCCAACCCGCACGCGGCTGCGAAACCTCCAGCACCGGCGAGCGAAACCAGCCCAGCCAGAGATCACCGAGTCCCGAGGTGTAGCGCAGGTTCAGGTCCAGCCCCAAGCCAGCAGGTAAGCCACCGCCCGACATCGAATACAGGCCGGCCGTGAGCTTGAAGGGCGTGGCGGCTGCGGGTACGGCATCGTCGGCCCGCGCCGGGCTCGCACCCGCCAGGAAGGCGGCCCCAAGCGCCAGAGCCACAGCGGCCCGGCTGCCCTTGTTGCGAGTTTTGCGTGGATGCTGGCGTGGGCGCAAATTCACGCCAGCCACTTTTGCAAAAACTGCGCCTGCCCCATGGCCGGGTCCAGTTGGTAGCCGGCAAAGCCGACGCGCTCGTACAGTCTGCGCGCGCCGTCGTTGCCGGACAGTACCTCGAGCGTGAGTTTGCAGGCGCCGCGCCCGCGCGCGATGCGCTCCACCTCGGCCAGCATCTGCGCCGCGACGCCCCGTCCCCGGTGGCTGGCAGCCACGACCACGTCGTGCACATTGACCAGCGGCCGGCAGGCAAAGGTGGAGAAGCCCTCGATGCAATTCACCAGCCCGACCGGCGAGGCACTTTCGACATCAGCGCCGTCGAACGCCAGCACACTGAAGGCCTGCGGCCGCGCTGCCAACTCACGCACAAGGTTCGCCTTGGTGAAATCGCTCAGCGGCTCGCCGCCGCCCGCCGGGTCGCGCGCGTAGGCGTCGAGCAGCGTAACCAGCGCTTGGGCGTGGGTGGGATTGGCGTAGTCGACCTTAACGACGGTGAAAGCAGCAGAAAGGGGCATGAAATGAGCTTCTAACCCTTTAGAATGATGCGATATATGCTAGTTAATTGATAGCAATCACTATGACCAGACAGCGCCAGCTCACCGTAATGTTTCCACCTGAACGGAAGTAGGGAGCGACCATCCAATACTAGCTATAGTTCTCTTGATCCGGGAAAGCGGTCCGCAGACGCTCAATCAGGTGTTGAACCTCCGGGCGTGTCGAGAACTGGGCAACCGCTTTGAGTTTCAGCTTCTCCGCCTCCAGCATTCGGCTTAGCGCGTGAAGTTCACGGATTAGCGGGGTGTACCTGAAACCGTCGTTGTGAAGCTCCTGAAGATTGACCAACATTGTGTCTGCCATGCTCCCATGACTGACGGCAATTCGACCAGTTGTACAACGCAATCGCATCGCTTCAGGCATCTCTTTCGTAATCATGGCATTTGCCGAAGAAGCGTAGGCCATTGCGGACTGAAATGTATTCCATACAACCTGAGACTGAAGTAACGAGCTGATCCGAAGATGAGCAATTTGTTGGAACTTTGAGTTGTCAAGGTCCAAGAAACCACGCTCAAGCTCCTTAATGTCAAAGTTTTCAGCAGTATCTCTGAATGACTTGCACACCTGAAGGCAGCGGGCCCAGTTGTGGCTTACCACGCCAAGTACAGACTCAATTTCTGCCGCAACGACGTCTACTCCCCCTTCAAGATATCTTTGCTTTACAAGTTCATACTCTTTTTGACGAAAGTAGACCCGAAGCGCAATGGACGAACCCAAGGCAACCGCCACTAGAGTAAACGCGCCTCTAAGCAATTCAATGCAGACTTGGAGCATTGGACTCAGTGATTCACAATGAAACGTTAACGAGAATTCGCAGACTTGCCGATACACTTCCATCGATAGAACGGCCGGAGGATGAGTTCATGATGTTGCCGCCTCAGTGCGTGACAAACACCATATACGTCGAGCCCCGAGCGGTCTTCATGTAAATAAGCTGTGTACCAACTTCACCGCCATACATGAATTTGAGTGAGCACGCCACTGTTGCGCCCTTGTAGCCGTAATTTGAGACAACAACGTCAATGGCTTTCCTCGTCGATTCGATTAGCTTCGCCTTTGTCCCGCCGCGCACGAAATCGCAGGACTTGAATATTTTTTCGTCCTTGGGAAGTAAAGCAATCTCTCGTTCCAGGGTCGCTATTCTTGCGGGGTCCGTTCGTTCGGTAAACGAATAGAAGGGCATTTTTCCATCGTCCCCTATCTGCACTGATTGGTAACCGTTCTTCTGTATCAATGTTTCCGGGTCAATGATCTCAGCCAACAATGCTAGTGGTAGGCATAGCAGCGCAACAGTGACCATGCTGCGAACAAAGCGCGGCATGCCAGTCAGGCGGGTGTATTGATTCATGACTGGCATAACCTCCTTGCATTTTATTCGTGTTTTCCAACCTACCTAAGCCGCAGGCTATCACTAACAACCCACATATCCCCGGCAACAATCACCCCGCCCTCACCGACTCTACCAGCCGCTGCGCACACGCCTTGGCCTGCCCCGCATCGCGCGCCTCCACCATCACGCGCAGCAGCGGTTCGGTGCCGCTGGCGCGGATCAGCACGCGGCCGGTGTTGTCGAGCTCGGCTTCGACGGCTTTGGTTTCTGCCGCGAGCCGGACGTTGGCTTTCCAGTCCTGGTCGGGCTGCAGCCGCACGTTGATCAGGGTTTGCGGGAACAGGGTCACCTCGGCCAGCATCTGGGCCATGCTGCGGCCACTGCGCACGCAGGCCTGCAGCACCTGCAGGGCGGAGATCAGGCCGTCGCCGGTGGTGTGTTTGTCCAGCGCCAGCAGATGGCCCGAGCCTTCGCCGCCGAGCAGCCAGCGGTTCCGCTCCAGCTCCTCTAGCACGTAGCGGTCGCCGACCCTGGCGCGCACGAACTGCAGGCCTTGCGCCTTGAGCGCCACTTCCACGGCCATATTGGTCATCAGGGTGCCGACCACGCCGGGGATGCGCTCGCCGCGCGCCAGCCGGTCGGCCACCATCAGGTACAGCAGCTCGTCACCGTTGTACAGGCGCCCCGTGGCATCGACAAGCTGCAGGCGGTCCGCATCGCCGTCGAGTGCGATGCCGTAGTCGGCCTGGCTGTCCCGCACGGCGCGCACCAGCGCCTGCGGGTGCGTGGCGCCGACGTCCTGGTTGATGTTCAGGCCGTCGGGCGCGCAGCCGATGGCGATGACCTCGGCGCCCAGCTCATGGAACACCTTGGGCGCGATGTGATAGGCCGCGCCGTGGGCCGCATCGACCACGATCTTCAGGCCCCTGAGCGTGAGCTCGTGCGCGAACGTGCTCTTGCAGAATTCGATATAGCGGCCGGCCGCGTCGTCGAGCCGGCGCGTCTTGCCCAGCGAGGCGGAGTCGGCCCAGGCCGGCGCCTCGCCCAGCGCCACTTCCACGGCCTGCTCCCAGGCATCGGGCAGCTTGCTGCCCTGCGCGCTGAAGAACTTGATGCCGTTGTCGGCGAAGGGGTTGTGGCTGGCGCTGATGACCACGCCCAGGCTCGCGCGCTGCGCCCGCGTGAGATACGCCACGCCGGGCGTCGGCAAGGGGCCGAGCAGCACCACGTCGACACCGGCAGAGTTGAAGCCCGATTCGAGCGCGCTCTCCAGCATGTAGCCGGAAATGCGGGTGTCCTTGCCGATCAGCACCGTGGGGCGCGCCTCGGATTTTTTGAGCACCTGGCCCACGGCGTGCGCCAGGCGCAGCACGAAGTCGGGCGTAATGGGCGGCTGGCCCACGGTGCCGCGGATGCCATCGGTGCCGAAGTATTTGCGTGTCATTGGTGTGTACTCCCCTTTATTGATCAGCATTGTCCGCTACCGGATTCATAGCGCGCAAGATTTTCAGTGCGGCCACGGTCTCGCGCACGTCATGAACCCGCACGATGGCCGCGCCGCGCTCCACCGCCAGCAGCACCGCGGCCACGCTGGGCACCATGCGTTCGCTCGCGGGCGGCGCCAGACCGTCAACAGCAGTCACCGCCGCCAGCGACGACTTGCGTGACCAGCCCGCGAGGATCGGATAGCCCGCCGCCAGCAGTTCCCGCTGGCGCGCCAGCAGCGCAAAGTTTTGCGCCACGGTCTTGCCGAAGCCGATGCCAGGATCCAGCGCAATGCGCGCCTTATCGACGCCCAGCCCTTGCAGGGCCTTGGCAGTTCGCTCCAGAAACGATAGCACCTGCGGCACCACGTCGCCCGCCATGGGCGCGGCCTGCATGGTCTGCGGCTCGCGGTGCATGTGCATGAGGCACACGCCGCAGCTGCGATGCGCGGCCACGACCTGCGCGGCGCCGCTCTGGCGCAAGGCCCAGATGTCGTTGATGATGTCGGCGCCCAGGTCCAGCGCGGCCTGCATGACTTGCGGCTTGTAGGTATCGACGGACAGCGGCACGCCCAGCTTGACCGCCTCCCTGAGCAGCGGCAGCACGCGCGCCAGTTCCTCGTCCAATGGCAGCGGCAGCGCGCCGGGACGGGTGGACTCGCCGCCGATGTCCAGGATGTGCGCCCCGTCCTTGAGCAGTTGTTCGCAGTGCTTGAGCGCGCTGGCGGTCGAGGTATGCTGGCCGCCGTCAGAAAACGAGTCGGGCGTGACGTTGACGATGCCCATCACGCGCGGCTGCGTCAGGTCCACAGAGTAGCGGGTGGTTTGCCAGAACATGTCTCGAGTCACAACAAAAACGGGGCGCAAGGCCCCGTTGATCCCATTCTTTAATCCTTCAGACCACGGTGGGCGCGGGATCCGGCTTGACCGCAGGCGGCGGGCCGTCGTTGCCGCCACCGGTGGCAGGCGGGATGCGCGGCGTCCAGTCCTTGGGCGGGCGCGGCTCCTTGCCGGCCATGATGTCGTCGAGCTGCTCGGTGTCGATGGTTTCCCACTCCAGCAAAGCCTTGGCCATGGCGTGCATTTTGTCGCTGTTGTCTTCGATCAGCTTGCGCGCCAGCGCGTATTGCTGGTCGATGATGCGGCGCACTTCCGCATCGACCTTTTGCATGGTCTCCTCAGACATGGTGGTGGTCTTGGTGACCGAGCGGCCCAGGAACACTTCGCCCTCGTTTTCGGCATAGACCATCGGGCCCAGCGCCTCGGTCATGCCGTAGCGCGTCACCATGTCGCGCGCAATCTGCGTGGCGCGCTCGAAGTCGTTGCTGGCGCCGGTGGTCATCTGGTGCATGAACACTTCCTCGGCGATGCGCCCGCCAAACAGCATGGCGATCTGGCTCAGCATGTATTCGCTGTCGTAGCTGTAACGGTCCTGCGCCGGCAGGCTCATGGTCACACCCAGCGCGCGTCCGCGCGGGATCACGGTGACTTTGTGCACGGGGTCGCACTTGGGCAACAGCTTGCCCAAAAGTGCATGGCCCGACTCGTGGTAGGCCGTGTTGCGGCGCTCTTCCTCGGGCATCACCATGCTCTTGCGCTCGGGGCCCATCAGGATCTTGTCCTTGGCCTTCTCGAAGTCCTGCATCTCGACCACGCGGGCGTTGCGCCGCGCGGCCATCAGGGCCGATTCGTTGCACAGGTTGGCCAGATCCGCACCGCTCATGCCGGGCGTGCCGCGCGCGATGATGCCGGCATTCACGTCCTGGCTGACCGGGATCTTGCGCATGTGAACGTGCAGGATCTGCTCGCGGCCCCGGATGTCGGGCAGCGTCACATACACCTGGCGGTCGAAGCGGCCGGGACGCAGCAGTGCGGCATCCAGGATGTCGGGCCGGTTCGTGGCAGCCACCACGATCACGCCCATATTGGTCTCGAAGCCGTCCATCTCGACCAGCATCTGGTTCAGGGTCTGCTCGCGCTCGTCGTTGCCGCCGCCCAGGCCCGCGCCACGCTGGCGGCCCACAGCGTCGATTTCGTCGATGAAGATGATGCAGGGCGCGTTTTTCTTGGCGTTCTCGAACATGTCGCGCACACGGGCCGCGCCCACGCCGACGAACATCTCGACGAAATCAGAACCCGAAATGCTGAAGAACGGCACCTTGGCTTCACCTGCGATACCCTTGGCCAGCAGGGTCTTGCCGGTGCCTGGAGGGCCCACCAGCAGCAGGCCGCGCGGGATGCGCCCGCCCAGTTTCTGGAATTTCTGCGGGTCTTTCAGGAAATCCACGACTTCCTTGACTTCTTCCTTGGCCTCGTCGCAGCCGGCCACATCGGCAAAGGTGACCGTATTGTTGTTCTCGTCCATCATGCGGGCCTTGCTCTTGCCGAAGCTGAACGCCCCGCCCTTGCCACCGCCCTGCATCTGTCGCATGAAGTAGACCCAGACCCCGATCAGGAGCAGCATCGGCCCCCAGCTGACCAGCAGGGTCATCAGGAGCGAGCCTTCTTCGCGCGGCTTGACGTCGAATTTGACGTTGTTGTTGATGAGATCGCCGATAAGCCCGCGGTCGAGGTAGGTCGCGGTCGTGCGGATCTTGCGGTCATCGTTGGTCAGGGCCACGATGTCCGTGCCGCCCTGGCCTTCCTGGATGGTCGCGCTCTTGATCTGGTTGCTGCGCACTTCGGCCAGGAAGTCGGAGTAACCCACATAGCCTGCACTGGTAGCGGCACGGGTATCAAACTGTTTGAATACCGTGAACAGCACCATGGCGATGACGAGCCAGATGGCGATTTTTGAGAACCACTGATTGTTCAAACGAGGCTCCGATAGCAAAAAGACAGCAGAAGGTGCCGGAACGCTTTTCCGGACCCCATGTACTTGTGATCCATTTTAGGCGTTTCAAGATGCGCTGGTACGGCTTTTGCCGCCAGCAGCCACAGGTGTTACAAGGGTTTGTGCGGCATTTCGCGTGGTTTCTTGCCTTGAATCATGCTCCAGCCTTGTTTCGATGAGGCCGATGCCGACCAGAAAGGTCTCCGACGATTTGTCGCGCGAGGCCTTGGGCTTGATGGGTTTGACGAGCTTGAAGGTGTCTTTGAACAATTTGGTCAGCGCGCTGTAGCCATCGCCATGGAACACCTTGGCCACCAGCGCCCCCTCGGGTTTCAGGTGGTTCTGGCTGAATTCCACCGCCAATTCCACCAGGTGCGCGATGCGCGCCGTGTCGGCCGACGCGATGCCCGAGAGGTTGGGAGCCATGTCGGAAACCACCACATCCGCTTTCCGGCCGTGCATTTCGTGCTCCAGTTTCTGTAGCACTTCGGGTTCGCGGAAATCGCCAGGCAGGAACACGACGCCTTCGATCGGCGCCATCGGCAGGAGGTCCAGCGCGATGATGGTGCCATTGAGCTCACCCATCGCCGCGCCGCCCGGCGACAGTTTGCGCCGCAGATACTGGCTCCAGGCGCCGGGGGTGGACCCCAGATCGACCACCAGATGGCCAGGCTTGATGAGGCCCAGCGTCTCGTCGATTTCCTTGAGTTTGTAGGCCGCGCGCGCCCGGTAGCCCTCGCGGGTGGCCAGCTTGACGTAAGGGTCGTTGACGTGGTCGTTCAGCCACGCCCTGTTGACTTTTTTACTTTTGGACTTCACTTTCTTTTCACTTTCATACTGCCTCGATAATACGGGGATGCCCCAAATTCAACTCACCCCCGCCCAGCGCAAGGTTCATCGCGCCGCCGCCCACCACCTCGACCCCGTGGTCATGGTCGGCGGCGACGGCCTGACGGCTGCCGTCAAAAAGGAAGCCGACGCCGCCCTCAATGCGCATGGGCTGATCAAGATACGCGTGTTCTCGGACGACCGCGCCGCGCGCGAACTGGTGTACCAGACGCTGGTCGATGAACTCGGCGCCGCTCCCATCCAGCATATCGGCAAACTGCTGATCCTGTGGCGGCCGCAACCCGAGAAGGAAAAGGTGATCGACGAGGACCGCATGGCCGGCCCGCGCGACTTCAAGGTGCTCAAGTACAGCAAGCGCGGCGGTCAGCGCCCCGAGGTCAAGACCCTGCGCGTGCTGGGCAACCAGCGCCTGACGGCCGGCGGCAAAGTCAAGCGGGCCAAACCCAAACCGCAGACCTCGGTCAAAAAACGCAGCCAGACCTGAGGCCATGACGACCGCGGCACTGCCTGTTGCGCCGCCCGAGCGCAACGTCATTTGCATGAAATGGGGCACCAAATACGGCCCCGAATACGTCAATCGCCTGTACGCCATGGTGCGCCGGCACCTGAGCGGCGCATTCCGCTTCGTCTGCCTGACCGACGACCGCCAGGGCATCCGGGCCGAGGTGGACTGCTTCCCGATCCCGGCGCTGGAGCTCGACGTGCCGCCCGGCACGCCGGACCGTGCCTGGAAGAAGCTGACCACCTTCTCGGCCGACCTGTACGGGCTCACCGGCACCGCGCTGTTTCTCGACGTCGACGTGGTGATCGTGGGCAGCCTCGACGCCTTTTTCAAGGAGCCGGGCGAGTTCCTGATCATCCGTGACTACCGGCGCCCCTGGCAGACGCGGCGCATCACCGGCAACTCCTCGGTGTACCGCTTTGAGCTGGGCGCGCACCCCGACGTACTGGCCTACTTCAAAGCCCATCCGGACGAGGTGCAGTCGCGCTTTCGCAACGAGCAGGCCTACCTGTCCGATTTCCTGCACCGCCAGGGCAAGCTGCGCTATTGGCCCGCGGCCTGGTGCCCCAGCTTCAAGTACCACAGCATCCCGCGCTGGCCGGCCAACTACTGGGCCGAGCCGGCCGTGCCCGTGGACGCGCGCATCGTGATCTTCCACGGCGAATGCAATCCGCCCGACGCACTGGCGGGCCGGCGCAACCGGCGCTTTAGCGCCATGCGCCCGGCCGGATGGGTCGCGACGCACTGGAAGGAATAGCCCTCAATCCGCGGCACGCTCACGCCGTCCGCTGCGTCACCAGAGGCCGTCCGGTCAGCCGGGAGAGGATCGCCAGTGGGCTGGCCTGCGGGTCGTATTGATGTTCGGGCGCCAGAAACAGCGTCTGCTCCAGCATGTACTGGCCCGACATCACGGCGTGCGAGGTCTGGTCGGAAAAACACACCCAGACCGAGCCCGCCGGGAACGGCACCGTGGCCTGGTCGGCCGTTTGCTGGTAGTCCAGGTCGCTCTTCATGCCGTCGTGCAGCTGCAGCATCAGGTGGTCGTATTCCGAACGCAGCGACTTGGTCACGTGCAGCGCGCGCAGTGCCCGGGCCTGCCACGGTGAATAAGCCCTGGCGCGCGGCAAAAACCGCCGCGCCACGGTCTCGAACGGTTCGCCCACGCGCCAGACCCGGGGTAGCCCGGACGGATTGACATTAGTGAACACGCGCAGGATGCGCTCGCCGTCATTCGGACGCGACGGAAAGGCATCGACATGCAGCCGGCGATCATCTGCACGCCAGGACTGCTGGCGCGACTCCACCTGCATCGGCCGGTAGCTGGTCGGCGCCAGGCGCAGGAACCCGGTGTAGTGCGGCAGCAGCGCGGCAATGAGCTGCTGCGACTGCGCCCGAAAGCGCCCGATCATCGCGGCCAGCGCCTGCACCGTGGCCGGCTCGCCGTTGGCGCCGCGCAGCGCACCCTTGGCGTCCAGGCTGATGTTGCGCGACTTGGGCGACAGCACGCCGGGGTTGAGCAGACCCGCCTCCTGCGGCAGCAACTCGAAACCCAGGCGCGGAAAATACAGCACCTTGCCGGCCTCCAGCGCCGCCGTCCACGCCGCGTTGGCCTGGACGGCCTGCCAGGCCGTTGCCTCGATTTCCACAATTTGTGATTCCACTGCCGTGCCCCTGGACAAAAAGATCAAGCCATTGCAACAGGATAACGCGCTGCCGGGGCGCACCGCAGAAGGACGAGTGTCAGTCAGGTAGCCGCGGAGCCGGCACCAGCGTCCACAGCACCACGCCGGCGCACAGCCACTGCACCAGGTACATCGCACTGCCCACGCCGTGCCAGAGCCTGAGGTTCTCGCGCGCCACGATCCGGGGCGCCACGGCAAACTGGCTGAGCAGGGCCAGCAGCAGGCCGAGAACTATAAAAATAATAGCGAACTGTGCCCACTCAGCAAGGGCTTGGGACTGTTTTGACGTCGAGAGCAGCAACAGCAGCAGGCCGCAGGCGACCGACACCCAGGTTTGCGCCGCGAACAGCTTGGCCGCCATGCCGCCCGCCATCGCCGGCGTAGGCAGGTTGGCAAACAGCAAGGGCACCACCAGAAAACCGATGGTCGTCAAACTGCCCCACCACAGGGCGGCAATCAGGGCCGGAAAACGTCGCTTCAAAACGTGCGCCACTCAGAGATAGGACACCGCCACAATTTCGAAGTGCTTCACGCCGCCGGGCGTCTGCACTTCGGCGGTGTCGCCTTCTTCCTTGCCGATCAGCGCGCGCGCGATCGGGCTGCCGATGTTGACCAGGCCGAGCTTGAGGTCGGCTTCGTCCTCGCCAACGATCTGGTATTTGACGATGTTGCCCGAGACTTCATCTTCGAGTTCCACGGTGGCCCCGAACACCACTTTGCCGCCGGCCTCCAGCGTGGACGGGTCGATCACCAGCGAGCCCGACAGCTTGCTCTCGACCTCCTGGATGCGGCCTTCGATAAAGCCCTGGCGGTCCTTGGCCGCTTCATATTCGGCGTTTTCGCTCAGGTCGCCCTGGGCTCTGGCCTCGGCGATCGCATTGATGACCCAGGGCCGGTCAACCGTCTTGAGCTTGTGCAACTCGGCCTTGAGTTTCTCTGCGCCGCGTTTGGTAATGGGAATGGTAGCCATAGGATTTTCAACAAAAGGTTCATCAAAAAGGAAACCGCCGAGCGTTGCCGTCCGGCGGTGTCTTGATACGCGGATTATGCCGCGATTGTTATTTCCGACTCAAGCAGCGGCGAGTTGGGCATGCAATTCCTGCACGGAATGCACGTCCAGGTCGTCCAGGTACTTCATGCCCTCGACCGCCGCCTCCGCGCCGAAGATGGTGGTGAACGTGGTCACGCGCGCCTGCAGCGACGAGGTGCGGATGGCGCGCGAGTCGGCAATCGCGTTGCGGCGTTCCTCCACGGTGTTGATGACCAGCGCGATCTCGTTATTCTTGATCATGTCCACGATGTGCGGGCGCCCTTCGGTGACCTTGTTCACGCTCACGCAGGCGATGCCGGCCTGCGCAATGGCGGCGGCCGTGCCCTTGGTGGCCACCAGCTCGAACCCCATGGCCGCCAGTCCGCGCGCGATGTCCACCGCGCGCGGCTTGTCGTTGTTCTTCACCGAGATGAAGGCCTTGCCGCCGCGCGGCAGCCGGGTGCCCGCGCCGATCTGCGACTTCACATAGGCTTCGCCGAAGGTCTTGCCGACCCCCATGACCTCGCCCGTGGACTTCATCTCGGGGCCGAGAATCGTGTCCACGCCGGGGAACTTGACGAACGGGAAAACCGCCTCCTTCACGCTGAAATAGGGCGGCGTGACCTCGTCAAAAATGCCCTGGGCATCGAGCGATTGCCCGACCATGCAGCGCGCCGCCACCTTGGCCAGCTGGATGCCGGTGGCCTTGCTGACAAACGGCACGGTGCGCGAGGCGCGCGGGTTGACTTCGAGCACGTAGATCACGTCGCGGCCGTCCACCTGCTGGATCGCAAACTGCACATTCATCAGCCCGACGACGTGTAGCGCCTTGGCCATGGCGGCCGTCTGCACCTTGAGCTCGGCCACGGTGGCGGCGGACAGGTAGTACGGCGGCAGCGAACAGGCCGAGTCGCCGCTGTGCACGCCGGCCTGCTCGATGTGCTCCATCACGCCGCCGATGAACACGCGCTGGCCATCGCAAATGGCATCGACATCACATTCGATCGCGTTGTTCAGGAAGTGGTCCAGCAGCACCGGCGAGTCGTGGCTGACCTTGACCGCCTCGCGCATGTAGCGCTCCAGATCGCGCTGTTCGTGCACGATTTCCATCGCGCGGCCACCGAGCACATAGCTCGGGCGCACCACCAGCGGGTAACCCAGCGCGGCGGCCTTCTCCAGTGCCTCGGGTTCGGTGCGCGCGGTGGCATTGGGCGGCTGGCGCAGCCCCAACTCGTCGAGCAGGTGCTGGAAGCGCTCGCGGTCTTCGGCCGCATCGATCATGTCGGGCGAGGTGCCGATGATGGGCACGCCGTTGGCCTCCAGATCGAGCGCGAGCTTGAGCGGCGTCTGGCCGCCGTACTGCACGATCACGCCGAAGGGCCTTTCCTTGTCGACGATCTCCAGCACGTCTTCCAGCGTCAGCGGCTCGAAGTACAGGCGGTCCGAGGTGTCGTAGTCGGTCGACACGGTCTCGGGGTTGCAGTTGACCATGATGGTCTCGTAGCCATCTTCGCGCAGGGCAAGCGCCGCGTGCACGCAGCAGTAGTCGAACTCGATGCCCTGGCCGATGCGGTTCGGGCCGCCGCCCAGCACCATGATTTTCTTCCTGTCGGTGGGTTCGGCTTCGCACTCGCCGCCCTCGGCCTCGTAGGTCGAATACAGGTAGGCGGTATTGGTCGCAAACTCGGCCGCGCAGGTGTCCACGCGCTTGTAGACGGGTCGCACGCCGAGTGCAATGCGTTTCTCGCGGACCGCGGTGTCGGTGGTCTTGAGCTGGCGCGCGAGACGGCGGTCGGAGAACCCTTTTTGCTTGAGCGCGCGCAGCGTCGCCGCGTCGATGTCGTCCAGCGATTGGGTTTCCAGCTCCAGCTCGATCTTGACGATCTGCTCGATCTGCACCAGGAACCAGGGGTCGATCTTGGTCAGCGCAAACACCTCGTCCACGCTCATGCCCTGGGCGAACGCGTCGCCCACGTACCAGATGCGCTCCGGGCCGGGCTCGCCCAGCTCTTTTTCCAGCACTTCGCGGTCCTGGGTTTTTTCGTTCATGCCGTCAACGCCGACCTCCAGGCCGCGCAGCGCCTTCTGGAACGATTCCTGGAAGGTGCGGCCCATGGCCATGACTTCACCGACCGACTTCATCTGCGTGGTCAGGCGCGAGTCGGCCTGCGGGAATTTCTCGAAGGCGAAGCGCGGAATCTTGGTGACCACGTAGTCGATGCTGGGCTCGAAGCTGGCGGGCGTGGCGCCGCCGGTGATCTCGTTGCGCAGCTCATCGAGCGTGTAGCCGACGGCCAGCTTGGCCGCGACCTTGGCGATCGGAAAGCCCGTGGCCTTGGAGGCCAGCGCCGAGGAGCGCGAGACGCGCGGATTCATCTCGATCACGATCATGCGGCCGTCCACCGGATTCACCGAGAACTGCACGTTCGAGCCCCCGGTATCCACCCCGATCTCGCGCAGCACCGCGAGCGAGGCGTTGCGCATGATCTGGTATTCCTTGTCGCTCAGGGTCTGCGCCGGCGCCACGGTGATCGAGTCGCCCGTGTGCACACCCATCGGATCCAGGTTCTCGATCGAGCAGACGATGATGCAGTTGTCCGCCTTGTCGCGCACCACCTCCATCTCGTACTCTTTCCACCCAAGCAGCGATTCCTCGATCAGCAGTTCGCTGGTCGGCGAGGCTTCCAGGCCGCGTTTGCAGATGGTTTCAAACTCGTCCGGGTTGTAGGCAATGCCGCCGCCCGTGCCGCCCAGCGTGAAGCTGGGACGGATGACGGTCGGAAAGCCCAGCGTCTTTTGCACACCCCAGGCCTCGTCCATGCTGTGCGCTATCCCTGAGCGTGCCGAGCCCAGACCGATCCGGGTCATCGCGTCCTTGAATTTCAGGCGGTCCTCGGCCTTGTCGATGGCCTCCGGCGTGGCGCCGATCAGTTCCACCTTGTACTTGTCGAGCACGCCGTTGCGCCACAGGTCGAGCGCGCAGTTCAGCGCGGTCTGCCCGCCCATGGTCGGCAGGATCGCGTCCGGCTTTTCGCGCGCGATGATCTTCTCGACCGTTTGCCAGGTGATGGGCTCGATGTAGGTCACGTCGGCCGTGGCCGGGTCGGTCATGATCGTGGCGGGGTTGCTGTTGATCAGGATGACCTTGTAGCCCTCCTCGCGCAACGCCTTGCAGGCCTGCACGCCCGAGTAGTCGAACTCGCAGGCCTGGCCGATGATGATCGGGCCGGCGCCGATGATGAGAATGCTCTTGATGTCTGTGCGCTTGGGCATTTAGTTCTTCTCCCGTGCCGTTTCCATGAGCGCGATGAAGCGGTCAAACAAATAGCCGATGTCGTGCGGGCCCGGCGAGGCTTCAGGGTGCCCCTGAAAGCAGAAGGCCGGCTTGTCGGTGCGCGCCATGCCCTGCAACGTGCCGTCGAACAGGCTGACGTGCGTGGCACGCAGGTTCGCCGGCAGCGTTTTCTCGTCCACCGCGAAGCCATGGTTCTGGCTGGTGATGCTGACGCGGCCCGTGTCCAGATCTTTCACCGGATGGTTGGCGCCGTGGTGGCCGAACTTCATCTTGAAGGTGCGCGCGCCGCTGGCCAGCGCCATGATCTGGTGCCCCAGGCAGATGCCGAAGACGGGAACGCCCGACTCGATCAGCTCGCGCGTGGCGTCGATCGCATAGTCGCAGGGCTCCGGATCGCCCGGACCGTTGGACAGGAACACGCCATCGGGCTGGAGTTTGAGCACATCGGCCGCAGGCGTCTGCGCGGCCACCACGGTGACCCTGCAGCCGCGCCGGCTGAGCATGCGCAGGATATTGCTCTTGACGCCCCAATCGTAGGCGACCACGTGAAACCTGGGGGCTGTCTGCTCGCCGTAGCCGGGTTTGCCCTCAACGTTGGCAAGCTGCCATTCGGTCTGCGTCCAGTCGTAGGGCGAGTCGATCGACACCACCCGGGCCAGATCGAGCCCGGTCATGTCGGGCGCGGCTTGTGCCAGCGCCACGGTTTTGTCGATCAGCGCGGGGGTCACCTTCTCCCCCGCCGCCAGACCCATGATGCAGCCGTTTTGTGCGCCTTGTGTGCGCAGGTGCCGCGTGAGCTTGCGGGTGTCGATGTTGGCGATCGCGACCGTCTTTTCCCGGATCAGGTACTCGGACAGGGTCATGGTCTTGCGGAAGTTGGACGCCACCAGCGACAAGTCCTTGATGATCAGGCCGGCGGCATACACGCGCCTGGCCTCCACGTCTTCGGCATTGATGCCGTAGTTGCCGATGTGCGGGTACGTGAGGGTGACGATTTGCTGGCAGTAGCTGGGGTCAGTGAGGATTTCCTGGTAGCCGGTCATGGCGGTGTTGAACACCACTTCGCCGACGGTGGTGCCTGGGGCACCAATGGAATTGCCAACAAAGACCGTGCCGTCTGCGAGCGCCAGGATGGCGGGCGGGAAGTTTCCCTGTAGAGACAAAAGCACTGGGTTCTCCGGGTTGATGACGGTTCGCCCAAGCGTGCACAAGAAACGACTCTTGGTTGCTGCTTTTGTGAGGGGTTTGGCTTGAATGCGGCTTAGGCGAAGCTGATTTGGGAAAGCTGTTGATTATAACTGAGGGGCAGCATGCGGCTGCCCAGAAGCTGCAGCGACCGCGCTGGCGTGCAGGCAAATGGCGGCGGCGGCGGCCACGTTGAGCGATTCCTCGCCGCCCGGCTGCTCGATGCGCACCGACAGGCTGGCGCGCGCCATCAGTGCCGCGCCCACGCCCTGCCCTTCGTGCCCGAGCGCCCAGGCACATGGCATCGGCAATTTTTGCTCTTGCAAGGCGCTCCCGGTGTGCGAACTGGTCACGACGACGGGCACCGTCAACGCATCCAGCGCGTCCGGCTCGACGCCCTCGACCAGCCGCAGCGCGAAGTGCGCGCCCATGCCGGCCCGCAACACCTTGGGCGACCACAGCGCCGCCGTGCCCTTGAGCGCAATGATCTGGCCAAAACCAAACGCTGCCGCGCTGCGCAGGATGGAGCCCACATTGCCGGCGTCCTGCACCCGGTCCAGGATCACCGAGGCCGCGTCGGGCACCAGCGCGGGGGTGGCCGGCAGGTCGATCACAAAAGCCATGCGGGCCGGCGACTCCAGCGCGCTGATGCCGGACAGCAGCACATCGGCAATCACTATTGTTTTGATAGCTACCTGTGTCCATTGCACCGGGGCTAGAGGCCAAAAAGACTCCGAAAATACGGCGATGGCCGGTTGCACGCCACGTGCCAGGGCGGCGCGGCACAGATGGTCGCCTTCGAGCCAGACTTGTCCCCGCTTGCGGTAGGCCGTGCCGTCCTGCGAGAGCCGGCGCAGCTCCTTGAGCAAGGCGTTGTCGCGCGACGTGATGTGGATCGCGCTCATCGCAGCACCCTGGATACCGGTGCAAACGTTTTGCGGTGCTGCGGGCACGCACCATGCACCTGCAGCGCCGCCATGTGCTCGGCCGTGCCGTAGCCCTTGTGCCCGGCAAAGCCGTATTGCGGATACTGCTCGTGATACTGCACGCACCAGCGGTCGCGGTGTACCTTGGCCAGAATCGACGCGGCCGAAATCGCGGGCACCAGCGCGTCGCCCTTGACGATGGCCTCGGCCAGCATGTCAAGCTGCGGCAGCCGGTTGCCGTCGACCAGCACCTTGGCCGGCTTCAGTCGCAGGCCCTGCACGGCGCGCTGCATGGCCAGCATCGTCGCCTGCAGGATGTTGAGGCGGTCGATTTCCTCCACGCTGGCCTCGGCAATCGAGCAGCACAGCGCCTTGGCACGGATTTCATCAAACAGCTGCTCGCGCTTGCGCGCGCTGAGCTTTTTGGAGTCGGCCAGGCCCTGGATCGGATTCAGCTCATCCAGGATCACCGCCGCCGCCACCACCGGTCCGGCCAGCGGACCGCGGCCCGCCTCGTCCACGCCGGCCACCAGGCCCGGCGCGTCCCAGACCAGCAGGGCCTGCTCAGGCTTGAAGAATTTTCTGGATCGCATCGGTCGCCAGGGTGGCCGTGTCGCGCCGCAATTCGGTGTGCAGCGTGGTGAATCGTTGTTGGACGGCCGCTATTTTCTCAGGCGCGGCCTGCAGCCATTGCAGCACGGCATCCGCCAGCGCCCGCGGTGTCGCCGCATCCTGCAGCAATTCCGGCACGACAAAGTCGCGGCACAAAATATTGGGCAGCCCGACCCAGGGCTGCAACTGCTTGCGCCGCATGATGTGCCAGGACATCCAGTTCATGTTGTAGGCAATCACCATCGGTCGCTTGTACAGGGCCGCCTCCAGCGTCGCCGTGCCGCTGGCGATCAGGGTGACGTCGCAAGCGGCCAGCGCGGTGTGCGACTGGCTCGGCAAGATTTGCAGACCGTCGCCCAGACCGCTGGCCAGCGCCATCTGCTCCAGCCTGGCCTTCAGCGCCGGCACCGCGGGAACTATGAATTTGATAGCGGGCTGCGCTTTCCTGATAAGGGCTGCAGCCTCAAAGAATCTTGAAGCGAGATACTGGACTTCGGATTGGCGGCTGCCCGGCAATAGCGCCACGACCTTGTCATCAGGACTCAGACCCAGCTTCAAACGCGCGGCTTGCCGATCCGGCTGCAGGGGAATCACACTGGCCAGCGGGTGCCCCACATAGGTGGCGGCGATGCCGTGGCTCTCCAGCAGCGCCGGTTCGAACGGGAAAATGCACAGCACATGGTCCACACTGCGTTGCAGCTTTTGCACCCGGTCGGCACGCCAGGCCCAGATCGAGGGGCAGATGAAGTGCACGGTCTTGATGCCCTGCGCCTTCAACGCCGCTTCCAGGTCGAGATTGAAGTCGGGCGCATCGATCCCGATGAACATCTGCGGGCGCTCAAGCAGCAGCCGGGCCTTGAGCTGGTTGCGAATGCGCAGGATGCCGCGGTAGTGCCGCAGCACTTCGACGTAGCCGCGCACGGCCAGCGCCTCGCTGGGCCACCAGGCCTCGAAACCGCGCTCTGCCATGTTCGGCCCGCCGATGCCACCGGCCTGGACCTGCGGCCAGCGCTTGCGCAAGCCATCCAGCAGCAATCCGGCCAGCAGGTCGCCCGAGGTTTCGCCAGCCACCATCGCGATGTGCGGCGCAGTGTCATGCGCTGGCATGCGTGGCTCTAGCGGACTATGCCGCGCGTGGCTTGCGCGAGGAACCCGGTCATGGTCGCAATGTCGCCAGCCGCCTGCGGCATCGTGGCGGCCATTGCGGCGATGTCGGCGCGCGCCTGCTCGAAGGTAAGGCCAGAGCGGTACAAGAGCCGGTGCATCTGTTTCACCGCCGCCAGCCGCTCCGGACCGAAGCCGCGCCGGCGCAAGCCCTCGATGTTGAAGCCGCGCACCGCCAGCGGGTTGCCGTCGACCGTCATGAACGGCGGCACGTCCTGCGACACGGCACTGGCAAAACCCGCCATGGCATGCGCGCCGATCTTGACGAACTGGTGCACGCCCGTCAGGCCGCCGATGAACACCCAGTCGCCCAGGTGCACATGGCCGGCCAGCGTGGCGTTGTTGGCCAGAATGGTCTGGTTGCCGACCTGGCAATCGTGGGCGATATGTACATAGGCCATGATCCAGTTGTCGCTGCCAACGCGCGTTACCGCAGTGTCCTGCGCCGTGCCGATATTGAAGGTGCAGAACTCGCGGATGGTGTTGCGATCACCGATGCGCAACTCACACGGCTCGCCGGTGTATTTCTTGTCCTGCGGAATGGCGCCCAGCGAATTGAACTGGAAGATGCGATTGCCCTGGCCAATAGTGGTGTGGCCCTCGATGACACAGTGCGCGCCGATGCTCGTGCCGGCGCCCACCTTCACATGAGGGCCAATCAGGGTGTAGGGCCCCACCGTCACTGAACTGTCGAGTTCGGCGCCGGTATCCACCAACGCCGTCGGGTGAATGGTCGTCACAGCGCGCCGTCCTCAGGTAATGGTGCGCATGGTGCACATCAGCACGGCTTCCGCAGCCAGTTCTTCCCCCACGAGTGCGCGCGCGTTGAATTTGTAAATCCCGCCGCGCGCGCGGTCCATCTCGACTTCCATGATGAGCTGGTCGCCCGGCTCCACCGGGCGCTTGAAGCGCGCGCTGTCAATGCCCGCAAAATAAAACACGGTCTTGTCGTCGGGCAGCACGCCCATCATGTCGAAAGCCATGATGGCCGCCGTCTGCGCCATCGCCTCGAGCATCAACACGCCCGGCATGACGGGACGGTACGGGAAATGGCCGACGAAAAAAGGCTCATTGATGGTGACGTTTTTCAGCGCCTTGATGCGCTTGCCCTTTTCGATCTCCAGAACCCGGTCCACCAGCAGGAACGGATAACGGTGCGGCAGGTGCTTGAGGACTTGATGAATATCCATCATGGTTTTATTTTCTTCTCCAGCGCCTTAAGGCGTTCGCGCAGACTGTAAAGCTGCTTGAGGGTTGCGGCATTTTTCTCCCAGACCGCATTGTCGTCTATGGGAAAGAAGCCGGTGTAGTGGCCGGGCCTGCGGATCGAGCGGCTGACCATCGACGCCGACGAGATGTGGACATGGTCGGCGATGGTCAGGTGGCCCAGCACCATGGCCGCGCCGCCGAAGGTGCAGTGTGCGCCGATCACCGTGCTGCCCGCCACGCCGACGCAGCCGGCCATGGCCGTGTGCTGGCCGATGCGTACGTTGTGCCCGATCTGGATCAGGTTGTCGAGCTTGACGCCATCCTCGATGATCGTGTCCTGCAACGCGCCGCGGTCGATACAGGTGTTGGCGCCAATCTCGACGTCGTTGCCGATGCGCACCGCGCCCAGCTGCTCGATCTTTTCCCAGGTGCCGTCGTGCGGCGCGAAGCCGAACCCGTCGGCGCCCAGCACCACGCCCGAATGCAGGATGCAGCGCTCGCCGACAATGCAGCCCTCGCCAACGGTGACGCGTGATTTGAGCACCGTGCCCGCGCCAATGCGCGCGCCGCGCTCCACCACACACAGGGCGCCAATGGACGCGCTGGGGTCCACGAATGCCGCCGCGTCGACCACGGCACTCGGATGAACCCCGACGCCGCCCGCCGCGGCATGCTGGCGCTTCCAGAGCTGCGTGACTTTCGCGAAATACAGGTAAGGCTGCGCCGCCACAATGCACGCACCGCGCGCCAGAGCGGCCTCCTGCATGGTCTGCCCCACGATGACGCAGGCCGCCTGCGAGGCGGCCAGTTGCTGCTGGTACTTGGGGTTGCTGAGAAAGCTCAGGCTGGCGTTTGACGCCGTCTCCAGCGGAGCGATGTTTTCAATTTGCACATCGGGGTTGCCATGCAACTCCCCGCCCAGTGCATCGACGATGGATCCTAAACGCAGCGCCACACTGGGTCAGCCTCGGCGCCGCCTATTTGGCGGGAGTCGCGTTCAGCGCCTTGATCACCTTGTCGGTGATGTCGAGCTTGGGATTGATATAAACCGCTTCCTGCAGGATCACATCGTACTTTTCGGCCTCCGCCACCTGCTTGACCACCTTGTTGGCGCGCTCCAGAACCTGCTGCAGTTCTTCGTTCTTGCGCGAATTCAGGTCTTCCTGGAACTCGCGGCGCTTGCGCTGGAAATCACGGTCCTGGTCCACCAGCTGTTTCTGGCGTGCCAGGCGCTGGCTGTCCGGCAGCGTCGGCCCTTCACGCTCGAGCTTGTCCGATGCGGCTTTCAGGACGTTGCCCTGATCCACGAGGTCTTTTTCGCGCTTGGAAAACTCCTGCTCCAGCTTGGCCTGCGCCGCCTTGGCCGCGTTCGCTTCCTTGAAGATGCGGTCCGTATTCACATAACCCACGCGAAAGTCCTGCGCATTCGCGGAAAACATGAACAGGCCGAGCGCCAGGCCCAGCCAGCATTGACGCGAAAAGTTTTTCATTAGAAGGAGGTACCAATCTGGAATTGCAATCTCTGGATTCTATCGCCGGCAAACTTGCGTATCGGATTTGCAATGGCAAATTTGAGGGGGCCGATCGGTGAAATCCAGCTCAAACCTACGCCGACAGAGGCTCTGAGCTGATTCGCGGTGATGGGTTCATTCTCGCCGTAGACATTGCCCACGTCCACAAAGCCGAACATCCGCAGCGTACGGTCGTTGCCAGTGCCGGGGAACGGCGCATTCAGTTCGGCCCCGAGCGTGACTTTTTTGGCCCCGCCAACGATAAAGCCCGTCACATCCCGTGGGCCCAGCGTCCCCTGCTCGAAACCGCGAACCGAGCCCAAACCGCCGCCATAGAAATTCTTGAAAACGGGGAACGGGGACCCACCCAGCCCCTTGCCCAGCCCCAGTTCGCCATTGAACGCCAGCGAGAACTGCTTGTTGAGCGGAACGTATTGCTGGTATTGGTAGTCCGCTTTCAGGTAGCGCGCGGCGCCGCCAACACCCCACTCGGAGTTGAAACGCTGCAGCCGGCCATCGGTCGGTACCAGCGCACTGTCGCGACTGTCCCGGGACCATCCGACCGTCAACGGGAACGCCGTGCTGGAGTAGCCAAACTCATTGGCATAGAGCAAATAGGCGGCGGGGATGCTGGTGCCCGGATCAATCCGCGTGCGCTCTGCGCCACCACCGAAATACACCCGGTCGGTTTCGCTGAACGGCACGCCGAAGCGCACGGCGGCGCCCTCGGTCGTCAGCTTGTAGTTACCCCCCTGATCCTGATATGGCTGGGTGGCTCTGTGATACAGGTCGATGGTGCGCGATACCCCGTCCGTCGTGAAATAGGGATTGGTGGTGCTGACCACGATCACCTTGTTGTACTTGCTGGTGTTGAGCTGCAGGCCCAGCGAATTCCCCGAGCCGAACGCATTTTCCTGATTGATGCCGAAGGACAGCGAGAGCTTGTCAGCGCTGCCGTAACCGGCGCCCACCGTCAGGCTGCCGGTGGGCTTTTCCTTGACGCTGATGTTCAGATCCACCTGGTCGGGAGAACCCGGCACGTCCTGGGTTTCAACATTCACTTCGGTGAAAAATCCCAACCGGTCGACACGGTCGCGCGACAGTTTGATTTTGTCGCCGTCGTACCAGGACGACTCGAACTGGCGAAATTCCCGGCGAACCACTTCGTCGCGCGTGCGGTTGTTGCCGCTGATATTGATGCGGCGCACATAGGCGCGGCGAGACGGGTCGGCGGCAATCACGAAGGCTACACGGCCATTGGCGCGGTCAATTTCCGGCCGCGCTTCCACATGGGCAAATGCAAACCCGAATTTTGCAAAAAAATCGGTAAAGGCCTTGGTCGTCGCAGCCACCTGGTCGGCGTTGTAGGCCTCTCCCGGCTTGATGGTGACCAGCGACTTGAACTCATCTTCCTTGCCCAGATAATTGCCTTCCAGCTTGACGCCGGTCACCACATAACGCTGGCCCTCCGTCACATTCAGGGTAATGGAAATCGCCTGCTTGTCCGGGGAGATGGCCACTTGCGTGGAGTCGACCTTGAACTCGAGGTAACCCCGCGCAAGGTAATACGAGCGCAGGGTTTCGATATCGGCATTGAGCTTGGCGCGCGAATACCGGTCCGCCTTGGTGTACCAGCTCAGCCAGCCGCCGGTATTGAGGTCGAACAGATCGAGCAGCGTCGATTCGCTGAACGCCTTGTTGCCAACGATGTGGATTTCCTTGATCTTGGCGGGCTCGCCCTCGGTGATGGAGAACGTCAAATTGACGCGGTTGCGCTCGATGGGCGTCACCGTGGTCACCACCTGGGCGCCATACAGGCTCTTGTTGATGTATTGCCGCTTGAGTTCCTGCTCGGCGCGGTCGGCCAGCGCCTTGTCGAAAGGACGCCCTTCCGTCAGGCCGATGTCGGCCATGGACTTCTTCAAGGCTTTGCTGTCAAACTCCTTGGAGCCGACGAATTCGACGTCGGCGATCGTGGGTCGCTCCTCGACGACCACCACCAGCACATCCCCGCTGGTCTCGAGCCGCACGTCCTTGAACAAGCCCAGCGCAAACAGTGCCCGGATGGCGGCCGAACCTTTTTCGTCGGTGTAGGTATCGCCCACGCGCAGCGGCAAGGACGCGAAAATGGTGCCCGGCTCCACCCGCTGCAAACCTTCGACCCGGATGTCGCGCACCGTGAAGGGCTCCACGGCCCAGGCGGCAGTGGCGGCGAAGGCCATGATCGCCACCGCTGAAACGGTGCGCATGCGAAAGCAATTGAAATAATTATTCATGAATGAAGGTGATGCCGACGCTGCTCAGGGGAGCCGGCGTGTAGTTAACCAAAGATGCGGGTAACGTCATTGAACAGCGCAATCGACATCATGAGCAGCAGCACGGCAACACCACCGCGCTGCAACCGTCCCATCCATGCCTGCGACACGCTCTTACCCGTCACGCCTTCCCAAAGATAATACATCAGGTGCCCGCCATCGAGAACGGGCAGCGGCAGCAGGTTGAGCACACCCAGGCTGACGCTGATCAGGGCCAGGAACACCAGGTATTGCGAAAGCCCCAGGCTGGCGGACTTGCCGGCGTAGTCGGCAATGGTCAGCGGCCCGCTCAGATTCTTGAGCGAGGCCTCGCCAATCACCATCTTGCCCATCATGCGCAGCGTCAACGCAGACACCTCCCAGGTGCGCGTGACCCCACGCCACAAGCCGTCGAGCGGTCCATACCGGACCGTGACGAATTCAGGAGGTGCCCCCACGTAGGCCCCGATTTTCCCGACCGCAACTGCGCCGTCCTGCACCACTTGCGGCAGCACGCTGAGCACCACGGTCTTGTTGTCGCGCTCCACCCGCCACGCCTGCGCCAGCGGCTGCGAGTCCCGCACCGACGCCCGAATCACGTCGCGCAACTGGCGTCCGTCAACGATGCGTGTCGCGCCAACCGCGACAACCACATCGCCCTTGCGCAAACCTGATTTTTCGGCCGCACCACCGGCCATCACGTCGCCCAGCACGGGGCGGGTCCACGGCGCTACCAGACCGACCTTGTGCAGCAACTGGGCATCGGCCTCTTTCGTATCCAGCCGGCTGAGTGGCAGTACAACGTCGTGCGCCGGGGCGCCGTCCGGGCCTGCCAGTTCAAGGCGCACGTCGCGTCCGTCCAGGGCGCCCCGGGTCAGCAGCCAGTTCAGGGATTCGAACGAACGCACCGGCTCCAGCGTGCCATCCTCAAAGCCGGCGCGCTGCACCAGCTCGCCGCCCTGCAAGCCTGCCTGCGCAGCGACGGAGCCCGCCACAGGACTGCCCAGCACGGCCTTGGGCTCCTCCTGCCCGTACCAGCTGACCGCCGAGTACAGCAACACCGCCAGCAACAGGTTGGCGATCGGGCCGGCCGCGACGATGGCGGCGCGCGCGCGCAGAGGCTGGGTGTTGAACGCCAGGTGCCGCTCCCCGGGCGCGACCGGGGCCTCGCGCTCGTCGAGCATCTTGACGTAGCCGCCCACCGGAAAGGCGCCGATCACGAACTCCGTCGATTGCCCATGCTTTTGATGCTTCGGCTGCCAGCGAAACAGCGTCGTGCCAAAACCAATCGAAAAGCGCAGCACCTTGACGCCACACGCCACGGCCACCCGGTAATGCCCGTATTCATGCACTGCAATCAGCAGGCCCAGGGCCACCAAAAAAGCAACAAGGGTCAGCATGCGCCACCTTTCAACATGTCATGTTTCCATGCGCGCCACGACGCGCTGCGCGGCTGCGCGCGCGCGCGCATCAAGCGCCAGCAGATCATCCAGCGTCTGGGGTACGGAGGTCGTAACAGCTTGCAAAGTTTCAAGATTGATATGGTGAATCTGATCGAACCGGATGCGTTTGTCCAGAAAGGCCGCCACGGCAACCTCATTGGCCGCATTCAGCGTGGCGCAAGCGCCTGCCGGCGCGCGCAGCGCCTCCCACGCAAGCTGCAGGCCAGGAAAACGGTCCCGGTGCCCCTGTGTCTCAAATGACTCGAAGGTCATGCCCGACAGCGTCCTGAAGTCGAGCGCCTGGGCGCCCGAGGCGATGCGCTCGGGCCAGGCCAGGCCATAGGCGATCGGCACCCGCATATCGGGCGTGCCAAGCTGGGCCACGATCGAGGCATCGCGGTACTGCACCATGGAGTGAATCACGCTTTGCGGGTGAATCACCACCTCAATCTGCTGCGCCGGCATGTCGAACAGGTAGCGCGCCTCGATGACTTCGAGTGCCTTGTTCATCATGGTGGCCGAATCCACCGAGATCTTGCGCCCCATGACCCAGTTCGGATGCGCGCAGGCCTCGTCGGGCGTGACGCCCGCCAGCGTCGCCGGCTCGCGCGTGCGAAACGGTCCGCCAGACGAGGTGAGGATAATTTTCTCGACCCGTTGCGGCCAGCTGGCGGGGTCTTCGGGCAACGACTGAAAGATGGCGGAATGCTCGCTGTCGATCGGCAACAGCGTCGCCCCACCCTCCCTGACCGCCCGCATGAAAACATCGCCACCCACCACCAGCGCCTCCTTGTTCGCCAGCAGCAGGCGCTTGCCCGCCCTGGCCGCAGCGAGGCAGGAGGCCAATCCGGCGGCCCCGACGATGGCGGCCATGACGGTATCGGTCAATTCATGGGACGCTATCAATTTAATTGCATCAGGCCCAGACAACACCTCGATTGCAAGCCCATTTGCCTTGATTTTTTGAGCCAGCTCCCGGCCATGCGGGGCGCTGGCCATCACGGCAAACCGGGGCTTGAACTGTACGCACTGCTGCAGCATCAGGTCGACCCGGGTCGCCGCAGTGAGCGCAAACACCTCGAACCGGTCCGGGTGCCGGGCCATCACATCGAGCGTGTTGGTGCCGATGGAGCCGGTCGACCCTAGAACGGTAACGCGCTGCTTCATGGCCGTCACCAGGAGATCAGCATCATGGCCAGCGGCAGGGTCGGCAGCAAGGCATCCACCCGGTCCAGCACGCCGCCGTGGCCAGGCAGCAGGCGGCTGCTGTCCTTGACGCCCGCGCTGCGCTTGATGAGCGACTCCACGAGGTCGCCGACCACGCTCATGGCCGCCATGAACAAAACCGCGGGCAGCAGCACCCACCAGCCCATGCTGATCAGGCGGCTGTACAAGCTGGCCACCGGCGCCTGCCACGCCGCATCGGCCCAGACCCAAAGGGCGGCCAGCAAGACCACTCCGGCCATGCCGCCCCAGACCCCCTCCCAGCTCTTGCCCGGACTAATGGCAGGAGCCAGCTTGCCCCGGGTGAAGCGGGTGCCGAAGGCCCGTCCGGCAAAATACGCAAAGATGTCAGCGACCCAGACCAGCAGCAGGATGGACAACAGGAAGTTGATGCCGATCACGCGCGCCTGGGCCATCGCCAGCCAGGCCAGCCATACGGCAGCGAGCCCGCCGACGAGCCGGATGGGCCTCGCAATACGCGGCCAGCCTGCCACGCCGGTACGCAACAGCCACGCACCCGCCAGCACCCACGCCGCGCCGACAAAGCGCCACAACCAGGGCGTCGGCATGGACAACAGGCCGAAAGCCCAGCTGCCAATGCACAAAAGCACACAGGCTGCGCCCAGCAGCCAGGCCAGTGGGTTACTGCAGTCATTGAGGCGCCCCCATTCCCACGCGCCGGCCGCGATCAACACCAGCGTGATGGCGCAAAACGGGTCGGGCGAGGGGTAAAACAGGGCCGGCAGCAGAATGGCCAGCAAGACCAGGGCGGTGATGACGCGCTGTTTGAGCATGAGGCTTCTTCAGGCCACCTTCTGCGCGTTCGCCACACCGGCGAGCTGCGCGGAAGTCTTGCCAAAGCGGCGCTCGCGCCGGTTGAACGCGGCAATCGCGGCATCGAGCTCGGCTTCGTCAAACTCGGGCCACAGGCTGTCACTGAAATAAAGTTCGGAGTACGCCGCCTGCCACAGCAGAAAGTTGCTGATGCGCTGCTCGCCGCCGGTGCGGATCAGCAAGTCCGGATCCGGCACGTGCGCCAGCGCCATCGCGCTGTCAAGACTGGCCTCCGTCAAGGGCTGCCCCTGCGCCGCGAGCCGGGCTGCGGCCTGGGCGATGTCCCAGCGGCCGCCATAGTTGAAACAGACGTTGAGCACCAGCCGCGTGTTGTGCTTTGTTGCGGCCTCGGCCTGGGCCAGACCCGCGCTGACCTTGTCGGACAGGCCGGCACGCTCGCCCACGAAATGCAGCTGTACCCCCTCGGCCTTGAGCTTGGGCACTTCCCGGCTCAGGGCCATGGCCAGCAACTCCATCAAGCCCGACACTTCCTCGACCGGTCGATTCCAGTTCTCGGAAGAAAACGCAAAGACGGTGAGCACCGCTACGCCCCTGGCCGCACAGGCCCTGACGCAGCGATTCAATGCATCGACACCCTGCTTGTGACCGGCCACGCGTGGCAGATACCGGCGCGTCGCCCAGCGGCCGTTCCCGTCCATCACGATGGCGATGTGGTGAGGTACCTGGCTCATGGTGTGGTGCGGGTCGGGCAGGAGCGCCGCCGGGCCGCCCCAAGGCGCGAGAGCCCCTGCGGGGGGCAGCGCAGCACACGGAGTGGCAAGCGTGGGGGCACCGTTATACCGCCATGATGTCCTGTTCCTTGGCCGCCACCAGCTGGTCGATCTCGGCGATGTGCCGGTCGGTCACCTTCTGGATCTCGGCCTCGGCCCGCTTCTGGTCGTCCTCGGACGCCAGTTTGTCTTTTACCAGCTTCTTGACCGCTTCGTTGCCATCGCGGCGCAGGTTGCGCACCGCGATCTTGGCACCCTCGCCCTCGCTCTTGACCACTTTGGTGAGTTCCTTGCGGCGCTCTTCGCTCATGGGCGGCATCGGCACGCGAATCAGGTCGCCCATGGACGCGGGGTTCAGGCCCAGGTCGCTCTCGCGGATCGCTTTCTCGATCTTGGCACCCATGCCCTTTTCCCAGGGCTGGATGCTGATGGTGCGCGAATCCAGCAGCGACACATTGGCCACCTGGTTGATCGGCATCAGGGTGCCGTAGTAGTCGATCTGCAGGGTATCCAGCAGGGCGGGGTTGGCCCGTCCCGTGCGTATCTTGGTGAGATTGCTTTTGAATGCGCCAATGGACTGATCCATCTTCGCTTCCGTCGTCTTCCTGATGTCGGCAATTGTCATGTTTCTCTCCTCAGACATACACCAGCGTTCCTTCATCTTCTCCCATCACCACCCGCTTGAGCGCACCGTGTTTGAAAATGGAGAACACCTTGATGGGCAGCTTCTGATCGCGGCACAGCGCAAACGCCGTGGCGTCCAGAATGCCCAGATTTTTTGCGATCGCCTCGTCGAACGATATTTTCGTATAGCGGGTGGCGCCTGGATCCTTTTTCGGGTCCGCCGTGTACACCCCGTCCACCTTGGTGGCCTTGAGCACCAGTTCCGCGCCGATCTCCGCGCCGCGCAGTGCCGCAGCGGTATCGGTGGTGAAAAAGGGATTGCCCGTGCCGGCGGCAAAAATCACCACCTTGCCCTCTTCCAGGTACTGCAACGCCTTGGGCCGCACGTAGGGCTCCACCACCTGCTCGATGGCGATGGCGGACATCACGCGCGCCGTCAACCCGGCCTTGTTCATGGTATCGGCCAGCGCCAGCGCATTCATCACGGTGGCCAGCATGCCCATGTAGTCGGCCGTGGCGCGGTCCATGCCGACCGAACCCCCAGCCACACCGCGAAAAATGTTGCCACCACCAATCACCACCGCCACCTCCACACCCAGACGAGTCACTTCGGCGATTTCTTCCACCATGCGAACGATGGTGGCGCGGTTGATGCCGAACGCGTCGTCCCCCATCAGGGCCTCGCCGGACAGCTTCAACAAGATGCGCTTGTGGGCTGGTTTGGCGTCGGGCATGTGGGGGGCTCCTTGGGTTGGTGTGAGTTTAGCGGGGTAAAAGCGCAGGCACGGATCCGACGAGTATCGGGTCCGAAGCTTAAAGGACGCTCAGGCGCCCTGTTTGGCAGCGGCGACCTGGGCCGCCACCTCGGCGGCAAAGTCGTCCACCTTTTTCTCGATGCCTTCGCCGACCACGTACAGCGTGAACGACTTGACCGTGGTGCCACGCTCTTTCAGCATCTGCTCGACCGACTGCTTGTCATTCTTGACGAACGCCTGGTTGTACAGCGACACCTCCTTGAGGAACTTCTGCACGCCGCCTTCGACCCGTTTGGCAACGATTTCGGCCGACTGCACGGGCTTGCCGGCGGCTTCTGCCGTCTTCCTGTCTTCTTCGGCCTTGGCGGCCGCTACCGAGCGCTCCCTGGCCACCAGCTCGGCGGGCACATCGGCGCTGGACAGGGCCACCGGCTTCATGGCCGCCACATGCATGGCAACGTCCTTGGCGGCGGCCTCATCGCCCTCGAACTCCACCACCACGCCGATGCGCGTGCCGTGCACGTAGGAGGCCAGCCTGGCGCCCGAGGCAAAGCGCTTGAAACGGCGAAAGCTCATGTTCTCGCCGATCTTGCCGATCAGCCCCTTGCGCACGTCTTCCAGCGTCGGGCCAAAGCCGTCCTGGCTGTAGGCCAGCGCGCCCAGGGCCGTCACGTCGGCCGGATTGTTTTTGGCGATCAGTTCGACCGCAGCCCGGGTCAGCGCCAGAAAGCTGTCGTTCTTGGTCACGAAGTCGGTTTCGCAATTGACTTCGAGCAAGGCCCCCGTGGTGCCCTCGATAAAGCTGGCGACCACGCCTTCGGCCGTGATGCGGGCGGCGGCCTTGCCGGCCTTGTTGCCGAGCTTGACGCGCAGCAGCTCTTCGGCCTTTTCCATGTTGCCTTCGGCCTCCGTCAGCGCCTTCTTGCACTCCATCATCGGTGCGTCGGTCTTGCCGCGAAGTTCAGCCACCATGCTTGCGGTAATTGCAGCCATTTTTTTCTCCGTCGCTTCAGTTCAATTCAATTCAAAAGGGAGTTAAAAAAAAGGGGGCCATGAAGCCCCACTTTTTCCGCGTCGGTTCGCGTCAGGGGGGCGCGCTTCAAGCCGCCGTTTCGTTCACTTCCACAAACTCGTCGCCGCTCTCGGCCGACACCGCCTTCACCAGGTCGGTCATGACATTGGCACGGCCTTCCAGGATCGCGTCCGCGATGCCGCGGGCATACAACTGCACCGCCTTGGAGGAGTCGTCGTTACCGGGGATCACGTAGTCGATGCCCACCGGGGAGTGGTTGGAATCCACCACGCCAATCAGCGGGATGCCGAGCTTCTTGGCTTCGGCAATGGCAATCTTGTGATAGCCGACGTCGATCACGAAGATCGCGTCCGGCAGGGCCGTCATGTCCTGAATGCCGCCGATGTCTTTTTCGAGCTTTTCCATCTCGCGGGCAAACATGAGCTGCTCTTTCTTGCTCATGGCATCCAGACCGCCTTCCTGCTGGGCCTTCATGTCCTTCAGGCGCTTGATCGAGGTCTTGACCGTCTTGAAGTTGGTCAGCATGCCGCCGAGCCAGCGCTGGTCGACATAGGGCACGCCGGCGCGCTTGGCTTCCGTCGCGACGATGTCGCGGGCCTGGCGCTTGGTGCCGACCATCAGGATCGTGCCGCGGTTGGCGGACAGCTGGCGCACGAACTTGGCCGCTTCCTCGAACATCGGCAGCGATTTTTCGAGGTTGATGATGTGGATTTTGTTGCGATGGCCGAAGATATACGGGGCCATCTTCGGGTTCCAGAAGCGCGTTTGGTGGCCGAAGTGGACACCGGCTTCCAGCATTTCACGCATGGTGACGGACATAATGAACTCCAAAGGTTGAGTCTAAAATCCAGTCCGCTATTGCAACCCCCGAGATTTACCCCGAAGGCCGCAATACCTTTTGCAGCGAATCCGCTGCAAACACCTTATCCGGACTGGTTTGCGATTTGCCTCACTGAGCAGCCACAGGAGCCATCCAGCAAAACCCAAGGATTCTAGCACACCACCCCTCTGAAATCATGCTCGCCGACCTCCACACCACCCTGCAACACATCCGCTCCGGCCAGACCAGCGCGAGCGCGGAAATTGAAAAGTCCATTGCCGCCGCCCGGTCCCCCGCCTGTGACCACGCGTTCCTCAAAACCATGTTCGACGAGGCCCGGGGCGTGGCCGCCGATGTCGATGGCCGGCACCAGCCGCTGGCCGGCCTCGCCGTCTCGGTCAAGGACCTCTTCGACATCGCAGGACAGACCACGGCCGCCGGATCGGCCGTGCTGGCCGACGCGCCCGCCGCGACCGCAGATTGCCCCGCCGTCGCGCGCCTGCGGGCGGGCGGCGGCGCCCTGATAGGCCGCACCAACATGGTGGAATTCGCGTTTTCGGGTGTGGGCACCAATCCGCATTTCGGCACTCCGGCGGCGTGGGACGGCCGGTTCGACCAGCCTGCGGGCGGCGCAGCCTCGCCAGCCCGCATTCCCGGTGGTTCCTCCTCGGGCGCCGCCGTGTCGGTCGCGACCGGGGCTGCGTTCATCGGTCTGGGGTCCGACACCGGCGGCTCGATCCGCATCCCGGCTGCGCTGAACGGCATCGTGGGCTTCAAGAACACCGCGCGGCTGGTCCCCACGGACGGCGCCCTGCCCCTGTCGAGCACGCTGGACACCGCCTGCGCGATGACGCGCTCGGTGCGCGACGCCATGCTCGTGCACCAGATTCTGGCGGCCCGGCGCATCATCCGCAGCAACGCTCCGCTCTCAAGCTACCGCCTGGCAGTGGTCACGACGGGCATGCTGGATGCACTCGACGCCACCGTGGCGCGCGCCTTTGCGCGCACGCTGCAGGTGCTGCGCGCGGCCGGCGCCCGCATTGATGAGATTCCGCTGGCCGCGATTCGCGATCTCGGCGCGCTCCAGTCCACGGGCGGTTTCTCCGCGGCGGAAAGCTACAGCTGGCACCGGCCCCTGCTGGAACGCCACGCGGCCGGTTACGACCCGCGCGTGGCGACCCGCATCCAGCGCGGCGCCGCCATGAAGGCGTACGAATACATCGACCTGATGCAGGCCAGGGGCCGCTGGATTGCCGGTGTGGAAACCGCCCTGCAGGGTTTTGATGCCGTGCTGTCGCCGACCGTCCCCATCGTGGCGCCTATGATCGCCGACGTGGCCCCCGCCCTTGGGCGGGACGCGGCGCAGGATGCGGCGCACGACGCCGAGTTCTTTCGCGTCAACGCGCTGCTGCTGCGCAATACCAGCGTGGTCAACATGCTCGACGGCTGCGCCATTTCGATTCCATGCCACGCCGCCGACGAGTTGCCCGTGGGCCTGATGCTGTGGCACGGCGCGCTGCGCGACGACACGGTGCTGAACATTGCCCTGCAGGCCGAGCAGGCGCTTCAATAACCATAGCGACTGGCCCATGGCCTTCATGGGCTGGAGGCACTTTTCATGCTGAATCTTGCGGGCCGGCGAGCGGCCGGCTCAAGCCCGGTGCGGCGCACGGCCTGGCGCTGGCCGCGGCCGCCTTGGTGCTTCTGCAGCGCCGGCTCAAGTAAAGCCCGAGCCTGGCCACTCGTATATCCTCGGCACCTGTCTGGCGGGCCGCAGCCCGCTTTTTTAACGCCCCCCATCCATGAAAATCGCGATCATCGGCGCCGGCATCATCGGCGTCACCACGGCCTATGAGCTGGCCGCCGACGGCCATGAAGTGACCGTCTTCGAGCGGCACGCCGCCGCCGCCGAGGAAGCCAGCTTTGCCACCGCCGGCATGGTCGCTCCCGGCTCCGTGACGCCGTGGGCCGCGCCGGGCATGCCGGCCAAGGTCATGCGCTCCCTGTTGAGCCGCCACGCCGCGGTCCGGATCGGCCGGCCGCTCTCGGCTGGCGACCTGGCCTGGATCTGGAAGTGGCGGCGTGCCTGCAAGCTGGAGACTTACCTGGCGAATCGCGCGCGCCTGCAGCGGCTGGCTTTTTACAGCTCCGAGCGGCTGCGCCAGCTGAGCGCCGACCTGCCCCTGGAATACGAACGCAGCCAGGGCTACCTGATGCTGCTGCGCTCCGGCAAAGACCAGCAGCTGGCGCAACCCGCACTGCAGGTGATCCGCGACGCGGGTGTGGCCTTCAGGGAAGTCGACGCGGCTGAAGCACGCCGGATCGAGCCCGCGCTCAACGCCGACACCGCGCTGGCAGGCGCCATCCACCTGCCGCGTGACGAAGTGGGCAACTGCCGCCAGTTCGCGATGGGGCTCAAGATCGGGGCCCAGTTGCTGGGCGCCAGCTTTCTACCCAATACCACGATCACCCGCATCGGAAGATCCGTACCCGCTACGCTTTATGTAGCGGGCGAGGCCAAGCGCAGGCGCTTTGATACGCTCGTGCTGTGCGCCGGCGTGGCCTCGGCGTCGTTGCTCAAGCCGCTGGGCCTGTCGGTCCCCATCGCGCCGGTGTATGGCTATTCGATCAGCGCGCACATCCGCGAGCCGCTCAATGCACCGCTCAGCGCCGTCATGGACGAGCGCTACCAGGTTGCCATCACGCGTCTGGGCCAGCGCGTGCGCGTGGCCGGCGGCGCCGAGATCGGCGGCGCGCCCGGCCACAAGCGCGCCGCCTCGCTGCAGACGCTGTACAAGGTGCTGCACGACTGGTTTCCCGGCGCGGCCCAGTTGTCCGGCGGCGTGCAGGAATGGAAGGGCGCCCGCCCCATGCTGCCCGACGGACCGCCGGTGCTCGGCGCCAGCGGCGTGCCGGGCCTGTGGCTGAACATCGGCCACGGCGCCAGCGGCTGGGCGCTGAGTTGCGGCAGTGCACGCGTCGTGGCCGATCTGATCGCCGGCCGCGCGCCTGCAATCGATCTCGAAGGGCTGGACATCGAGCGCCTGTTGCGCTAACGCGCCGGCCGGTGCACGCACGGCCTGAACTTGCTTGGGGCGGCGCTTCGCAGCCTTGGGCACAATCGGTCCATGCTCCGCATCACCCCCGACCACCCGCACCCGCTGTTCGACATCGCCGCGACCCGTCGCCTCGAACAGGCGGCCACGGCTGCGTTGCCGCCGCACACGCTGATGCAGCGCGCCGGGCTCGCCACGGCCCGGCTGGCGCTGGCGCTGGCGCCGCATGCGCGCACCGTCTGGATCGCCTGCGGGCCGGGCAACAACGGCGGCGACGGGCTGGAGGCTGCCGCGCACCTGCAGCGCTGGGGCAAGCAGCCCGTCGTAACCTGGCTGGGCGATGAGGCCAAGGCCCCGGCGGACAGCCTGGCCGCGCTGGCGCGGGCGCGGCAGGCGGGTGTGGTGCTGGCCGCCGCGCCGCCCACCGCCCTCACGCGCCAGGACCTGTGCATCGACGCCTTGCTCGGCATCGGCAGCGCCCGGGCACCCGAGGGCCGCATGGCCGAGTGGATCGCCCGGTTCAGCCGCGGCGTCGCGCCCGTGCTGGCCGTCGACTTGCCGTCCGGGATGAATGCCGACACGGGCACGTTTGCTACAAACCCAATAGCTGAGTCTGCAATCTCCATAAGGGCTGCAGGTGGTTTTCATGCTCAATATACGCTGAGTCTGCTGACATTGAAACCGGGCCTGTTCACCGCCCACGGGCGCGACGCCGCAGGCCAGGTCTGGTTTCACGACTTGGGCGTGGACAGCGCCGCCCAGACCCCCGCCGCCATATTGCAGGGGCCGCCTCTGGACGGCCCGCGCGCACACGCCACGCACAAGGGCAGCTACGGCGACGTGGCCGTCATCGGCGGCGCGCCCGGCATGGCGGGCGCGGCGCTGCTGGCGGCCTGCGCCGCCTTGCACGGCGGCGCGGGCCGCGTCTTCGTCGCGCTGCTGGACCCGCAAGCCATGCCGGTCGATACGAGTCAGCCGGAACTCATGCTGCGCTGCGCCTCGTCGCTCGACCTGGCACCCATGACGGCGGTCTGCGGCTGTGGTGGCGGAGACGCAGTGCGCCACCTTCTTCCCAAGGTATTCTCGACCGCAGCCCATGCCGTGATTGATGCAGACGCTCTCAATTCAATAGCAACCGACACGCAGCTGCAAACGCTGTTGCGCGCGCGGACCGGGCGTGATGGCAGCGCCCGCGCGACGGTGCTGACGCCGCACCCGCTGGAGGCCGCGCGGCTGCTGGGCGCCAGCGCGGTCCAGATTCAGGCCGACCGGCTGGGCGCCGCGCAGCAATTGGTGGAACGCTTCGGCTGCGTGGTTGTGCTCAAGGGCTCGGGCACCGTGATCGCGGCGCCGGGACAGGTTGCAGCCATCAACCCCACCGGCAACGCGCGGCTGGCCACCGCCGGCACCGGCGATGTGCTGGCCGGCATGATCGGCGCGCGACTGGCGGCCGGCCGGCCGGCGTTCCAGGCCGCGTGCGAAGCCGTGTACCAGCATGGGCTGGCCGCCGACCGCTGGCCCGAGGACCGCGCTCTGACGGCCGGGGAACTCGCCGCGGCCAACCGTTAACTTGTCTGCCGCGCCCGGGGAACGGCGATCAGCCGCGCCCGGCAAACGGCATCTTGGTCGCCATGACGGTGTGGAACATCACGTTCGCGGTCAAAGGCAGGCTGGCCATGTAGACCACCGACTGCCCCACGATGCCCACGTCCATCAGCGGCTCGACGGCGATCTCGCCATTGGCCTGCAAAATACCGGTCGCCATGCGCTCGGCCATCTCGGTGGCGGCGTTGCCGATGTCGATCTGGCCCACCGCGATATCGTACTTGCGCCCGTCCAGCGACGCGGTCTTGGTCAGGCCCGACACGCCATGCTTGGTGGCCGTATAGGCAATCGAATTCGGACGCGGCGTGGTGGCCGAAATCGAGCCGTTGTTGATGATGCGCCCGCCCCGGGGCAACTGCGCCTTCATGGTCCGAAAAGCCGCCTGGATGCACAGGAACATGCCCGTGAGATTGATGTCCACCACGTTTTGCCACTGCGCCAGCGTCAGGTCTTCGAGTGGCACGGGTGGCGCGCCCACGCCGGCATTGTTGAACAGCACATCGACCCGGCCAAAGGCTTTCACGGTCGCATCAAACAGCGCCTGCACCGAGGCGGGGTTCGTCACGTCGGTGGAAACCGCGATGGCCTGGCCGGGCGCGCCGGACTCGGCAATCACCTGCTCCAGCGGCGCCATGCGGCGCCCCGCCAGCGCGACGCGGTAACCGTCCCCCAGCAGCGCCAACGCGGCGGCCTTGCCGATGCCGGTGCCGGCGCCGGTGACGATCGCGACTTTATTGTGAGTGGTCATTTTCAACGTTCTCCTGCCTGTCGAGTGGAGTGATGTGGCGCCGGCCGGCTAGCGCCTGGGCTTGCGCCGATTGGCCTCGGCCTTCTTGGCCACGGGTTGGGGTATTTTGGGGGAGCGTTTGCCCGACGGCGGGCCGGCTCGCTCCAGCGCTGCCACCTGGCTTGCACCCTCGCGCGCCACACCCTTGTCTTTCATGGCGCGCGGCAGCAGCTCTTCGTTTTCCTGCACCAGCCGGAAGTCGATCCGCCGGCCATCGAGGTCCACGCGGCTGACCTGCACCCGCACGCGTGTACCGATGGCATAGCGGGTGCCAGTGCGCTCGCCGCGCAGTTCCTGCCTGGCCTCGTCGAAGCGGAAGTATTCGCCGCCGAGCTCGGTAATGTGCACCAGGCCTTCGACATACATGGCATCCAGCGTGACGAAGATACCAAAGCTCGTGGCCGCGGTGACCACGCCTCCATACTCCTCGCCAAGGTGCTCGCGCATGTACTTGCACTTGAGCCAGGCCTCCACATCGCGGCTGGCCTCGTCGGCGCGCCGCTCGTTGGCGCTGCAGTGCAGGCCCGCCGCCTCCCAGGCCAGCATCTCGAGGCTGAGTTTTTCCGGCTTGTGATCGGGCTCGCCGGCATGCTTGGGCAGGCGCGAAGCCTGCCCCTTTTGCAGGCGCTTGGCCAGCTTGGCATGCGCTTCACCGGGTGTCGGCAGCACGGGCAACTGGTACTTGGTCTGGCCCAGAATCGCCTTGATGACCCGGTGCACCAGCAGATCGGGGTAGCGGCGGATCGGGCTGGTGAAGTGGGTATAGGCATCGTAGGCGAGCCCGAAGTGGCCGCTGTTGACGGGCGTGTAGATGGCCTGCTGCATCGAGCGCAGCAGCATCGAATGGATTTGCTGCGCGTCGGGGCGGTCCTTCGTGGCGCTTGCGATGGCCTGGAAATCGCCGGGCTTGGGGTTGTCGCCGATGTTCATCCCGATGCCGAGGGCCTTGAGGTAATTGCGCAGAATCTCCTGCTTCTCGGGCGTCGGGCCTTCGTGCACGCGGAACAGGCCCGGGTGCTTGCTTTGCATGATGTAGTCGGCACTGCACACATTGGCCGCCAGCATCGCTTCTTCGATCAGGCGGTGCGCGTCGTTGCGGGTGCGCGGCACGATTTTTTCAATGCGGCCGTTGTCGTCGCAGATGATCTGCGTCTCGGTGGTCTCGAAGTCCACCGCACCGCGCACATTGCGCGCGGCCAGCAGGGCGCGGTACACATCGTGCAGGTTCAGCAGGTCGGCCACGCGCTCCTTGCGGCGCAGCGCCTCCGGGCCGCGCGTGTTGCCCAGAATGGCCGCCACCTCGGTGTAGGTAAAGCGCGCGTGGCTGAACATCACGGCCGGGTAGAACTGGTACGCATGCACGTCGCCCTTGGCCGTCACCAGCATGTCGCAGACCATGCACAGCCGCTCGACGTCGGGATTCAGCGAGCACAGCCCGTTGGACAGTTTCTCGGGCAGCATCGGAATCACGCGACGCGGAAAGTACACGCTGGTGGCACGGTCATAGGCGTCGATGTCGATGGCGCTGCCGGTCTGGACATAGTGGCTCACATCGGCAATTGCCACCAGCAGACGCCAGCCCTTGCCACGGCCGACCCTGGCAGGCTCGCAGTACACGGCATCGTCAAAATCGCGTGCGTCTTCACCGTCGATCGTCACCAGCGGCACATCCGTCAAATCAACCCGGTGCAGTTTGTCCTGAGGACGAACCTTGTCGGGCAACGCGCGTGCCTGTGCGATACAGGCTTCGGAAAACTCATGCGGGACGCTGTATTTGCGCACGGCAATTTCAATTTCCATGCCGGGATCATCGACCTCGCCCAGCACCTCGCACACGCGACCCACCGGCTGGCCGAACAGGGCCGGCGGCTCGGTCAATTCCACCACCACCACCTGGCCGGGCTTGGCGGTGCCGGTCGCTCCTTTGGGAATCAGAACATCCTGCCCGTAGCGTTTGTCTTCGGGCGCGACCAGCCAGACACCACTTTCTTGTAGCAGCCGGCCAATGATGGGCTGTTTGGGCCGCTCGACAATTTCAACCACCCGGCCTTCGGGCCGGCCTTTGCGGTCGCTGCGCACGACGCGCGCCTTGACGCGGTCCTTGTGCAGCACCGCGCGCATTTCGTTTGGGGGCAGGTAGATGTCGGCTTCACCGTCATCGCGGATCACAAACCCGTGGCCATCGCGATGGCCCTGGATGGTTCCTTCAACTTCGTCCAGCAGGCCGCTGGTTTGGCTAATATTTTTGATACAATCTCTCTCTTTCCTGAGATGCCCAGGTGGCGGAATTGGTAGACGCACTAGTTTCAGGTACTAGCGAGTAACTTCGTGGGGGTTCGAGTCCCTTCCTGGGCACCAATATAAATTAATTTTTATGCATGCAAGCCACTGAGTATTCAGTGGCTTTTTTGTTGTCTGGACGCTGCTCAAAAAGGCACGGCAACGAGGTCATGCCCTTGTGTTCCAACAATCCGCGCTTTGGTGAATTCCCCGACCTTCAACGTCTTGCTGATCTTCTCGGGTGGCAGCAGCTTCACCGTGCCATCGATCTCGGGCGCGTCGGCGTAGGTTCGACCGATACCGCCCTTTTTCCCCATGCCCGGCGCTGAATCGACGAGCACCTGCATCGTGGCGCCCACGCGCCTTTGCAGTTTGGCCGCCGACACGGCCTCGGCCACCGCCATGAAGCGCGCGCGCCGTTCCTCGCGCAGCGCCAGAGGCAGCATGCCGGGAATGTCGTTGGCCGCCGCGCCATCCACCGGGCTATAGGCAAAGCAGCCCGCGCGGTCAATCTGCGCCTCGCGCATGAAGTCCAGCAGGTGCGTAAACTCCTCCTCGGTCTCGCCCGGAAACCCGGCGATGAAGGTGCTGCGCACCACGATCTCGGGACACATCTCGCGCCAGCGCGCGAGCCGCTCCAGATTTTTTTCACCGCTGGCTGGACGCTTCATGCGCCTGAGCACATCGGGGTGGCTGTGCTGGAACGGCACGTCCAGATAGGGCAACACGCTGCCGGTGGCCATCAGCGAGATCACCTCATCCACGCTCGGGTACGGATACACATAGTGCAGCCGGACCCAGGCGCCGTAGGGCTCCGCAATCTCGCCCAGCGCCTGGACCAGCTCCAGCATGCGGGTCTTGACCGGCTTGCCATCCCAGAACCCGGTGCGGTACTTCACGTCGACGCCATAGGCCGAGGTGTCCTGGCTGATCACCAGCAGTTCCTTCACGCCGCCCGCGAACAGGGCACGCGCCTCGCCCAACACATCCCCGATGGGGCGCGAGACCAGATCGCCGCGCATCGACGGAATGATGCAAAACGTGCAGCGGTGGTTGCAGCCTTCGCTGATCTTCAGGTACGCGTAGTGCCGCGGCGTGAGCTTGATGCCCGCAATGCCGAACGAGTTGGGTACCAGGTCCAGAAAGGGATCATGCGGCTTGGGCAGGTTCAAATGCACCGCATCCATCACTTCCTGCGTGGCGTGCGGACCCGTCACAGCCAGCACGCTGGGGTGCATCTTTCGCACCAGGTTCACATCGCCCTCGCCCGCGGCGCCCGACACCTTTTTGGCGCCGAGGCAGCCCGTCACGATGACCCGGCCGTTCTCGGCCAGCGCTTCGCCAATGGTGTCCAGGCTTTCCTTGACGGCGTCGTCAATGAAGCCGCAGGTATTCACGATCACCAGATCGGCGCCTTCGAAGGTCTTGGAGGTCTGGTAGCCCTCGGCACTGAGCTGGGTGAGGATCAATTCGGAATCGGTCAGTGCCTTGGGACAGCCCAGGCTGACAAAGCCCACTTTGGGAATGGCCGACGATTTGCGCACAGGAGATATAGCTTCACTCATCCCGCTATTGTCCCAGTTCTTGTGCCGCTCGGACTGCCTCGAGTCGCAGAACCGGAATCAACGCTTCAATCCGAAAGCCCCGAGCATCTGCTCCGTCTGTTCGCGCATTTGCTCCTGCATTTGCACAAACATGCTTTTGGACTGCTCAACATAGCTGCCCATCAAGCCCTGCATCATCGGCGACTGCATGTTCATGAGTTGCGCCAGCATTTCAGGCGTCAAGCCCTTGGCCTGCTCGCTCATCTTGGCTTGCAGGTCCATGAAGGCCTGCACGTTTTTCTCAAGGTAAGTGCCCATGAAGCCCTGCATCGCATTGCCGTAGAAGCGGATGATGTTGGCCAGCACCGCTTCGGTGAACATCGGCGCGCCGCCGGCCTCCGCTTCCAGGATGATTTGCAGCAGGATGCTGCGCGTCAGGTCCTCGTTGGTCTTGGCGTCGCGCACCACGAAGGGCTCGGAATCCATCACCAGGTGCCTGACTTCGGCCAATGTGATGTAGGTGGAGGTGTCGGTGTCGTAGAGCCGCCGGTTGGGGTATTTCTTGATGATGCGGGGTACCGGTGTGCCTTGCCTGGCACCGCTGGGCTTCTTGTTTTGCACTGCGTGAATTCCTCCGTTTTGGCTCGCCGTGCAAGGTGTATTGCACCGCAACACATTTTAGGGAGCCGCTCCAGCCATAACCCCAAGGTTTACCCTGAGGATGGCTTGTGAAGCAGAGGAAAATTGGTAGGCGCGATTGGACTCGAACCAACGACCCCCACCATGTCAAGGTGGTGCTCTAACCAGCTGAGCTACGCGCCTAAGGGTGTTCGAGAGGGCTGATTGTAGCAGCAAGAATGGCTGTTTTCGGCGCCAGTGCCGCAACGCACCCGATTTTCAGCGCCGCCGGGCTGACCTGACGCCGGCCACCTCGGCCACCACGCCCAGCACCTTGTTCAAGCGGCCCGAGTCGGATGTCTCCACCGTGAACGTCATCCAGGCGGTGCCCTTGACCGACTGCGTCTGCACGCCAATGACGTTCATTTTTTCCTTCGCAAATACTTCCGAGATGTCACGCAGCAGGCCCTGCCGGTCGGCCGCCTCGACGGCCACGTCCACGGGGTAAACCGCAGCGTCGACCGACTTCGGCAAGCCCCACTCGACCTCGATGACGCGCTCCCCATTGCGCGCCGCCATCTCGCGGAAATTGCTGCAATCGGCGCGGTGCACACTGACGCCCTTGCCGCGTGTCACAAAGCCGCGGATGTCGTCGGGCGGCGCCGGCTTGCAGCACTTGGCCAGCTGCGTCATGAGCGACTCAACGCCCACCACCAGCACCCCGCCCTTGGGGGTCTTCTCAGTGTTGCGCGCCTTTTTCAGCAGCAGAAAATCGTCCGGCTGCATGGGCGGCTCGGTCGGACGCAGCAGGGTTTCGATGTTGCGCAGCGAAAACTCGTCCTTGCCCACCACCTCGAACAGATCATCGGCGCTCTTGAAGCCCAGCTGGGACGCCAGATCGTCCAGCTTGATGGCCGTCCTGCCTTCGCGCTGCAGCAGCTTTTCCACGGCCTCGCGGCCGCGCGCCACCGTCTCGTGCGTGGCCATGGCGTTGAACCAGGCGCGCGCCTTGGCCCGGGCACGCGGGCTCACGAGGTAGCCCAGTTCGGCGTTGAGCCAGTCGCGTGACGGGCCGCCCTCCTTGGCCACGGTGACCTCGACCGTCTGGCCGTTTTGCAGCGGCGTGTTCAGCGGCACCATCACGCCGTCGACCCGTGCGCCGCGGCAGCGGTGGCCCAGGCTGGTGTGCACGCTATAGGCGAAATCGACCGGCGTGGCACCCTGCGGCAGCTCCACCACCGCGGCCTCCGGCGTCAGCACGTAAATGCGGTCCTCGAACAGCCCCTGGTGCTGTGCGGTGCCCGAGAGTTCGCGCTCCCAGGCCAGCAACTGGCGCAGCACGGCGATCTTGGCGTCGTACTCGCCCGCGGCGGACACGCCGGCATAACCCTTGGCGCCCGCCTCCTTGTAGGCCCAATGCGCGGCCACGCCGTGCTCGGCGTGGTTGTGCATGGCCTCGGTACGGATCTGGATTTCGATCGGCAGGCCCGCGGCGTCGGTCACGACGGTGTGCAGCGACTGGTAGCCATTGGGCTTGGGTTTGGCGATGTAGTCGTCGAACTCGTCCGTCATGGGGGTGAACCGGGAGTGCACCCAGCTCAGCGCCGCGTAGCAGTCGCGCACCTGCGGCACCACGACGCGCAGCGCGCGAATGTCGAACACCTGGTCGAAATCCAGCGACTTGCCACGCATCTTCTTGACGATGCTGTAGATGTGCTTGGGCCGCCCCTGCACCGTGGCACGAATGCCCTGCGACTTGAGTTCGGCTTCGAGTTGCGTGCGCAATTGCTGCACATAGCTTTCGCGCTCGGCCCGCTTTTGATCCAGCAGCAGCGCCACCTCCCGGTATGTCTCGGGCTCCAGAAAACGGAACGACAGGTCTTCCATTTCCCACTTGATTTGCCAGATGCCCAGGCGATTGGCCAAGGGCGCAAACACCTGGAGCGACTCGCGCGCCAGGCTCGGCGACACCGGCTTTTTGCTGGCCGCGTAGTAGCGCAGTGTTTGCAGGCGCGACGCCAGCCGCAGCATCACCACGCGCAGGTCGCGCGAGAAAGCCAGCAGCATCTTGCGCACGTTCTCGGTCTGCACCGCGGGGTCGACCACCAACTGCGCCGACGCATCCGCCCCGCGCGAGCGCTTTTGCACGTGCATCAGTTTGGTGGTCTCGACCGCCAGCGCGGCGAAGCTGTCGCCAAAGGCCTTGGCAATGACCTCCTGCGGCCTGTTCAGGTGGTCGCAGGCATGCACCAGATAACTGGCGGCCTGCATGGCTTGCGAGCCACCGATGGCGCTGAGGATCGCCGCCACCGCGTCGGCATGCGCCAGGGTGTTTTCGCCCGTATCCAGCGTTTCACCGGCAATCAAAGGCTCCGCAAAAGCCCGGGCACGCGCTAGTGCATCAGCGTGGCCGGGCAGGCTCTTGCCGGTGACCGCAATCAACTCGGGGATCGGCTCGGCGCTTTTGGACGCGCCGGAGGGCGGAGCCTTGACACTTTTCATGGCGTGCCTTGCAAGTTTCCTCTCACCCTAACAGGAAAGAAGCCACCGCCTCGACCTGATCCGCCGCGACCAGAGTCGGCGCGTGCCCCACCCCTGCGAACTCCACCAGCCGTGCCTTCGGACCACGCTGCGTCATGGCCAGCGCCGTCTCGCGAGTCAGCAGGTCCGACTGCGCGCCGCGCAGCAGCAGCGTATCGGCCGTGATGCCGTCATACAGCTGCCACATCGCGGCCTCGCCCTGCGTGGCGGCCTCTTGCGTCAAACTGCGAAACGGCACCGCGATGGCCGGGTCGTAATGCAGGGTCAGGGCGCCCCGCACATCGTCGCCTACGGGCTTGACCATGTGCGTCGACAGCGCCAGCCACTGTGCCGGCGTATGCGGCCCAAAACTGCTGGAGACGGCCCACATGGCGTCCGCCGCCTGCTGCAGCGACTCGAAACGGCCGGTGTTGCCCAGATACTGGCCAATGCGCTCCAGCGCCGGCCACTGGATGGCAGGGCCGACATCGTTGAGCACCAGCCGGCGCACCGGCGCGGGCAATGGCAGATCGGGTTGCCCGGCCAGCACCATGCCGATCAGCCCGCCCATGCTGGTGCCCACCCAGTCGAGCGTGGCGGGCTTGAGCTGCGCCAGCAGGGCCAGCATGTCGGCGGCGTAGGCCGGTATCTGGTAGCCCGTCGGATCCTTCAGCCAGTCGCTCTGGCCGCGGCCGGCCACATCGGGACACACCACACGCACCCTGGCACATAAGGCGCCGGCCAGCACGTCGAAGTCCCGGCCCTGGCGCGACAGGCCATGGCCACACACCACCACATGCGGGTTGGCGCGGTCACCCCACTCCCAATAGGCCATGCGATGGCCACCGTTGGCATCCGGACAGGCGACGTAGTTCAGCGTGGGTTCACTCATGGCATCGATGATCGCGGTTTGAGGCTGGATAATGGGGTCAATGCATCGTAATTCATCTGGAGAAAGAACATGCCGCCCCCAGGCAAAATAGCCCTCCCCAACTTTCCGGACGAGGCCCACAGCGCAGCCCGGCTGCCATCTCGCGCCCTCGCCTGATGAGCACGGTTGAGGCGCTAGTGCCAACCCATTCCATGCCCCTGTCGGCGTCCAGGGCGGGGCGGCAGCTCTTTCTGTTCGGACTGGCCTATCTTGTCTTGTGGACCCTCTGTGCGGCGCTGATCCCGCGCGCCATGCACATCGACAGCATCGAGCAGGTCGTGTGGTCGCAAAGCTGGCAGTGGGGCTACTACAAGCACCCGCCCCTGCCAAGCGCCCTCATGCGTGGCGTGAACCTGGTGTTCGGCGGACCATCGCAGGCGCTGACGGCTTTTGCCGCGCAAGGCTGCAGCGTAGCGGCCATGGTCTACGTGTGGCTGCTGGCGCGCCAGATGGTGCAGCCCCGGGTCGCCATCGTGGCGGTCGTGCTGACCTCGCTGCTCTCGTACCACACCATCAACGCGTTGACACTGAATCACAACACGGTCTCGCTGCCGTTCACGGCGGCAGCGCTCTACCATTTTTACCGCGGCGTGGTCAGCGGCAAACGCACGCACTGGCTGGCGCTCGGCCTGGCCGCCGGCCTGGCCATGCTGACCAAGTACAGTGCCGCGCTGGCGCTGTCCGCCCTTTTCGTCTTTGTCATCACACAGCGGCTGTGGGCCGACGCGCGCGTGCTGCGCGGCATCGCGCTCAGCCTGGCGGTCTTCGCGGTCGTCCTGTCGCCGCATGTGCACTGGCTGGTGGTCAACAATTTCCCACCAATCCATTACGCCGAGCACCAACTGGAGTCGTCAACCAACCGCTTTGTGGTGCTGCTGGGCTTTCTGATCAACCAGGCCAGCCGTGTCAGCGTGATGGCGCTGGTGGCCTGGCTGCTGTTGCGCCTGGGTCCGGCGCACAACGCCAGCGGCGGCTCGAAGGGTATGGCCACGGATCGCGAACGCTTCGACCGGCACTACCTGCTGGTCACGCTGTGCACACCCCTGGCTCTGGCAATCGCGCCGGCATTGCTAAGGGGCGATGCGCTCGACAGCAACTGGGTCAGTGCGTATTTCCTGCCGGCAGGCATTTTGCTGGCGCACCGTTTTTTTCGCGGCAACCGGGACCCCCTGCTGCTGAACCGGACCTGGAAGCTGGCCGCGCTCGCGCATATCGGGATTCTGATGGTCTTTTTCGCGGGGGCCGCCGTCGTTCCGGAAATCGTGGGGCGCAATGCACGCTTCAACTTTCCCAGCCAGCTCTTGGCCGACCAGGCGGCGGCCGTCTGGCGCGTGCACGAAAGCGCTCCGATGCGCCTGGTCGTCTCCGATACCTGGACCGGTGGCAACCTGGCGCTGCACCTGCGCCCCGAACCCCTGGTGTTCATGGACCATGACACGGGCAAGTCACGCTGGCTCGACGAGAGCGACCTGAGCCAGTGCGGCGCCCTTGTCATCACTGCCGTCGCAAACCGTGCGGCACCCGCGTATGCGCCCCTGTTCAGCCAGGCCAGCGCCAGCGGAGAATTTTCGCTGGACTGGGGTTTTGGGAAGCGCGGTGTGGTGATGCACTACGCATGGGCCACCTTGAGCCCGGTTCAGGACGGCCAGCTGTGCCGATTCAAGCCGGGATAACGCGTCATTTCAATTGCACGGTCCCCGACACCGTCACCAGCACCGTGCTCTTGCCCGCCTCCACCGGCACCGGGGCCTCCGCCATCGCGGCTTTGGCTTCCATGGCCATCATGCGCGGGCGCGGCACCACGCCCTGATCGTTGGCATTGACCGACACTTCGCGCAGCGAGTAGCCGGCAAAGCCGAAGCCTTTGGCAATGTCCGACGCGCGCGCCTTGAAGCGGTCGATCGCCATCGTCTGGGCTTCGCCCTCCACCTGGGCGCGCTGCTCGCGGCTCAGGCCGAACGTCACGTTGCCCATGGTCAGGGTCTGGATCTTTCCGGCCGCCGTGCTGATACGGGCAAAGTCCCTGCCCTCCAGTACCAGCTCCGCAGAGCCCTGCCAGCCGCTGATCTTGCCGTCGCGGCCATAGCGCGGGGACAGGCTGAAGTTGCCGGTGCGCACCTCCATCTGGCCCGGCTGGGCGGCCCGTTTGGCCTCGGCCAGTGCCACATCCAGCGCCGCCTTGAGCTGGTTCTGCACCGTGCCCGCGTCCGGCCCCTCCCGGGTCGTGTTCATCGTAATCGAGAGTAAATCCTGCTGGACTTCAACCGACCCCTGGGCCGCCAGATGCACCACGTTTTGCGGCGGCGCATACGGCATATTTTGGGAAAAACTGCTGCCAGCCCACACGGCCACTACACAAGTCACTATTATTTTTGTAGCTGTCTTCAATGTTGACCTTCGGCTTTTCAAAAAATTACACACTCGAGCCTTGAGGCGCATGCGCCTCAAGGCTTGCCGGTATTGTGCGGGCGTCCCTGGTACTGCTGGCGCACCTGCTCACGCAGCTCGGCGCGCTCTTCGGGCGACAACCGACGCTCGGTGGCGGGTTGCTCCAGCGCATTCTGCTGGGATTGCAGGATGGCACGCAACTCAATGCGGCGCTGCGCCGGCGAATCCTGTATCGGCAGCACGCCGCCCTGCTGCGCTGCGGATCCCGCGGGGCCTCTCTCCACTGGGGGATGGGCAACGCCCGCGGGAACACGCGGCGGCTGTGCAAAGGCGCCCGCCAGACAGAGGATTTGTGCCCACAGGAAAACAATTTTCTTCATGATCGATCCGTAACGCGAAGGTGTGCGCGCATGTTCACATCAGTTGCACGAAGGCCATGCAGAGTCGGGCAACAAATGTAACCGTGTGTCAAACTGTGGCAAAAACCCCAGTTTCGGCGTGCCATGTGGCTCAGAATCGGCTCTGTTACAAATTCAACCGCAATCAACCATGACCTCAACGACAACAAGCCGAGTCGACAAAATCGTGGTCGTCGATGACGACGCGCGCATCCGCGACCTGCTGCGCCGCTACCTCACGCAGGAAGGGTTCGAAGTCATCGTCGCCGAAGACGGCAAGGCGCTGAACCGCATTTTGCTGCGCGACACCGTCGACCTGATCGTGCTCGACCTGATGATGCCCGGCGAGGACGGCCTGTCGATCTGCCGCCGGCTGCGCGCGGCGAACGACCGCACGCCCATCATCATGCTCACCGCCAAGGGCGAGGACGTGGACCGCATCGTCGGCCTGGAGGTGGGCGCCGACGACTACCTGGGCAAGCCCTTCAACCCGCGCGAACTGCTGGCGCGCATCTCGGCGGTGTTGCGCCGGCGCCCGCCCATCGAGGCCCCCGGTGCGCCGTCGACCGAGAACGAAACGGTGGTGTTCGGCCCGTTCACGTTCGACCTGGGCGCGCGCACGCTGCGCCGCAACGACGAGGACCTGCCGCTGACCACCGGAGAGTTCGCCATGCTCAAGGCGCTGGTGCGGCATCCGCGCCAGCCGCTGTCGCGCGAGAAGCTGGCGCAGCTGGCGCGCGGGCGCGAGTTCGAACCGTTCGACCGCAGCCTGGACGTGCAGGTATCGCGCCTGCGCAAGCTGGTCGAGCTCGACGCCTCCGCACCGCGCTACATCCAGACGGTATGGGGGGTGGGCTACGTGTTCGTTCCGGACGGCGCGGGTTAAGCGCCAGCCGAGCACCAGCCTCCGACCCGGCCGCCTCGCATGTCCGACGTCCCGAGCGACTTCAGCCGCCCCACGCAGCTGGATACCGTGCCCGCGCCGCTGAGTTCGGCCGAGCGCAAGCACGGCCTGAGCCTGTTCTGGCGCACCTTCTTCCTGCTGGCGCTGCTGCTGATCGGCAGCACCGTGGCCTGGTTTCAGACCTTCCGCTCGCTCGAATACGAGCCGCGCGCGGTCCAGACGGCACAGCAGATTGCCTCGCTGGTCAACCTGAGCCGGGCCGCGCTGGTGTATTCGGACTCGATCACCCGCGTGTCCCTGATCAAGACGATGGCCGAACAGGAAGGCGTGCGCATCCTGCCGCGCGAACCCAAAGACCGGTTCGAGCTGTTCGCCAGGAGCGCGCTGGATGAGCGCATCACCGAGGAGCTGGCCCAGCGCCTGGGCCCGACCACCATGGTGGCGAGCAGCGTGAACGGCCAAAAGGGCCTGTGGGTGGGTTTTTCGATCGATGGCGACGCCTACTGGCTGCTGATGGACCGCTCGCGCGTCACCCCCGTGGACAGCAAGACCTGGCTGATCTGGCTGTTTACCGCGGGAGTGCTGTCGCTGGCCGGGGCCGCGGTGATTGCCCGCCTCATCAACCACCCACTCAAGCAGCTGTCGTTTGCGGCGGGGCGCGTTCGCGACGGCGACTTCGACGCCGGCAAGCTCGACGAGCGGGTCGCGACCAGCGAAATCCGCGAGGTCAACATCGGCTTCAACCGCATGGCCGAGCAACTGGCCAAGATCGAGCAGGACCGCGCCGTCATGCTGGCCGGCATCTCGCACGACCTGCGCACGCCGCTGGCGCGGCTGCGGCTGGAGACCGAGCTCAGCGTGGCCGACGCGGACGCGCGCGACCACATGGCGGCCGACATCAGCCAGCTCGACGCCATCATCGACAAGTTTCTCGACTACGCGCGCCCCGACCACGTCGACCTCAAACCGGTGCGGCTGATGGACGTGGTGGAGGCCTGCACCTATCCCGTGGAGGGCCAGGACGACATGCGCATCACGGTGGACGTGGCGCCCGAGCTGCGCGTGATGGCCGACGAGGTGGAACTCACGCGGGTCCTGTCGAACCTGCTGGAGAATGCGCGCCGCTACGGCAAGTCGGCCGAGACAGGCGTCGCCGTGATCGACATCGCGGCCAGGGTGCGCGATCCGTGGCTGATGATCAAGGTGCGCGACCATGGCCCGGGCGTCCCCCCGGATGTGCTGCCCAGCCTGACCAAGCCCTTCTTCCGGGGAGACACCGCGCGCACCGCAGCGACCGGCGCCGGGCTGGGCCTGTCCATTGTGGACAAAACCATCCAGCGCATGGGCGGTACATTCACGCTCTCCAACACCAGCACCGGCGGCCTGGCCGCCCACATCAGGCTGCACAACGCCCCCGCCAACCAGGTTTCAAGCACAAAGCAAGCGGAGCCCTTGCTGGATATACGCGTATAGCTATCAAAGCAGTAGCACGATCGCCCGGGCCTCGATGCTCAATCCCTGCCCGACCGGGCCCATTTTTTCCGCCGTCTTGGCCTTGACGTTGACCTGACCCAGTGCCAACCCGAGCGCTGCCGCAATGCGCTCGCGCATCGCCGCAATATGGGGCATGAGCCGCGGCGCCTGCGCGATGACGGTGCTGTCGACGTTGCCGATCTGCCAGCCCTGGTCGCGCACGCGGCGTGCCGCCTCGGCCAGCAGCGCGATCGAGTCCGCGCCCTTGAAGCGCTCGTCGGTGTCCGGAAAATGCGTGCCAATGTCGCCCAGCGCGGCAGCACCCAGCAGCGCATCGGTGATGGCGTGCAGCAGCACGTCGGCGTCCGAGTGCCCGAGCAGGCCCATGGGATGCGCAATTTCCACACCGCCGATGATGAGCTTGCGTCCCGCCGCCAGCGCGTGCGTGTCCCAGCCTTCGCCAATGCGAAATGTCATGTTCGGCTCCTCAATATGATTTCTGCCAGGGCAAAGTCTTGCGGATACGTGACCTTGAAGTTCTGCGCATCGCCGGGCACCAGTTTGGGCCGGTGGCCCATGGCCTCCATCGCGCCGGCCTCGTCCGTGACCTGGTCGCCGGCCTGCTGGAGCGCCTCGATCAGCGCGCCGATGCGAAACATCTGCGGCGTCTGGGCCAGCCATTTGTCACTGCGGTCCAGCGTGGCGGCCACCCGCCCGTCCGACTCGCATTTGAGCGTGTCCGCCAGCTTGAGCGCCAGCAGGCCACCGACCTCATCGTGCTCGCAGGCGTCGATCAGGGCATTGATCTGCGCGGGCGTGACCAGGCAGCGCGCGGCGTCGTGCACGAGTACCCAATCGGCGGGGGTGGCGCCTTGCTCAAACAACTCAAGGAGACCATTAAAAACGCTTGCAGCCCTTGTGGAGCCTCCACAGTTCGCTATTAAACATGGAGCGCTCTGCTGTTCAAAAAAATGGTCTTCGGGCGCCACCACCACCACCAGGTCGGCAATGCGCGGCACCGCGGCGAACGCCGCCAGGGTGTGCAGCACCATCGGAAAACCGGCGACGGGCTGGTATTGCTTGGGCACCGCCGTGTTCGCGCGCGATCCCGTGCCGGCGCACGGGATCAAGGCAAAAAAACGGGGATTTTGGGCGGGATCGGTCATAACGGTGTCCCGCATTCTAAAATCCAATCCATCGCACCCCCCGCCTATCGTGGCGGGGGGTGCTTCGTATTGGCGCTATTCATGGATTTACCCAAACTCAACCCCGGCAAGCGGCACGCCCTGCCCCGCCCTGTCGGTTCGGCCGATGCCCTGCTACTGGCCCGGTTGGCACAGCGCGACAAAACCGGCAACAGGCTCACGGCCATTGTGACCGCCGACGCGAACGACGCGCAGCGGCTGATGGAGGAGATCGCCTTCTTCGCGCCCGATCTGCGCTGCGCCCTGTTTCCCGACTGGGAAACGCTGCCCTACGACACGTTCTCGCCGCACCAGGACCTGATCAGCGAGCGGCTGGCCACCCTGTGGCGCATCAGCCAGCGCGACCACGACACCGGGGCCGATGTCGTCATCATCCCCGCCACCACGGCGCTGTACCGGCTGGCGCCGCCCGCGTTCCTCGCGGGCTACACCTTTCACTTCAAGGTCAAGCAGAAACTCAACGAGGCCAGGCTCCGCGCCCAGCTCCTGCTTGCCGGCTACAGCCACGTCACGCAGGTCGTCAGTCCGGGCGAATACGCGGTGCGCGGCGGCCTGATCGACCTCTTTCCCATGGGCTCGCCGGTCCCCTACCGCGTGGATCTGTTCGACGACGAGATCGACTCGATCCGCACCTTCGACCCCGACAGCCAGCGCAGCCTGTACCCCGTGCCCGAAGTGCGGCTGCTGCCCGGGCGCGAGTTCCCGATGGACGAGGACGCCCGTGCCAAATTCCGCAGCCGCTGGCGCGAGCTGCTGGAGGGCGACCCGACCAAGAGCCGCATCTACAAGGACATCGGCAACGGCGTGGCCACGGCAGGCATCGAGTACTACCTGCCGCTGTTTTTCGACGAGACCGCCACCGTGTTCGACTACCTCGGCGCGGACGCCACCGTGGTGCTGCACGGCGACCTGGAACCCGCCTTTGCGCGCTTCTGGCAGGACACGAAGGACCGCTACCGGCTGGTGCAGGGCGACCCGGAGCACCCTGCGCTGGCGCCGCAGGCGCTGTTCCTCGGCACCGAGCAGTTTTATGCGCGCGTCAACGAACACCCGCAGCTGGCGATCCGCCCCGCCATTGAAGATGTGGCAGACAGCGCCCTGTTTCAAAAACTGGGCGAGCTGTCCGTGGTGCGCGGCGCCGAAGATCCGCTGGCCCGGCTCAAGGCTCACCTGCGCCACACCACTCAGCGCGTGCTGCTGCTGGCCGAGAGCGATGGCCGGCGCGAGAGCCTGCTCGATTTCCTGCGCGCCAGCCAGGTCAACCCGCCGGTGTTCGACTCGCTGCAGGAATTCCAAAGCAGCACCGAGCCGCTCGGTATTGCCACGGGCGCCCTCGCCACGGGCTTCAGCTGGCTCGAACAAGGCCTGGACTTCGTCACCGAGACCGAGCTGTTCGCGGCCGGCCCGACCACGCGCCGGCGCAAAAAGCAGGAGCAGGTCAGCGACGTCGAAGCGCTCATCAAGGATCTGAGCGAGCTCAACGTCGGCGACCCGGTGGTGCACAGCGCGCACGGCATTGGCCGCTACCGGGGTCTGATCAATCTCGATCTGGGGCAGCTGCAACCCGACGGCACGCACGCCGTGCAGGAGTTTTTGCACCTCGAGTACGCCGACAAGGCGGTGCTGTACGTGCCCGTCAGCCAGTTGCACCAGATCAGCCGCTACACCGGCGTGAGTGCCGACGAGGCGCCGCTGCACAAGCTCGGCTCCGGCCAGTGGGAAAAAGCCAGGCGCCGCGCCGCCGAGCAGGTGCGCGACTCGGCCGCCGAGCTGCTCAACATCTATGCGCGCCGCGCGGCGCGCGAAGGCCACGCGTTTAGATACAGCGCGCAGGATTACGAAACGTTTGCCAACGACTTCGGCTTCGAGGAAACCGCCGACCAGAGCGCCGCCATCCACGCCGTGATCCAGGACATGATCAGTCCACGCCCGATGGACCGCCTGGTCTGCGGTGATGTCGGCTTCGGCAAGACCGAGGTGGCCTTGCGCGCCGCGTTCATTGCCATCACCGGCGGCAAGCAGGTGGCGTTCCTGGCCCCCACCACGCTGCTGGCCGAGCAGCACTACCAGACGCTGGTGGACCGTTTCGCCAAATGGCCAGTGAAGGTGGCGCAAATCTCGCGCTTTCGCTCCGGCAAGGAAGTCACGGCGTCGACCAAAGGCATCGCCGACGGCACGATCGACATCGTGGTCGGCACCCACAAGCTGCTCAGCGAATCGACGAAATTCAAGAATCTCGGCCTGCTGATCATCGACGAGGAGCACCGCTTCGGCGTGCGCCACAAGGAGGCCATGAAGGCGCTGCGCGCCGAGGTCGACGTGCTCACGCTGACCGCCACGCCGATCCCGCGCACGCTGGGCATGGCGCTGGAAGGCCTGCGCGACCTCTCGGTGATCGCCACTGCGCCGCAGCGTCGCCTGGCGATCAAGACTTTTGTGCGCACGGAAGGCAACGGCGTGATCCGCGAGGCCGTGCTGCGCGAACTCAAGCGCGGCGGGCAGGTGTACTTCCTGCACAACGAGGTGGAAACCATCGAGAACCGCCGGCAAAAGCTGGAGGAATTGCTGCCCGAGGCGCGCATTGCGGTGGCGCACGGCCAGATGCCCGAGCGCGAGCTGGAGCGCGTGATGCGCGACTTCGTGGCGCAGCGCTACAACCTGCTGCTGTGCTCGACCATTATCGAGACCGGCATCGACGTGCCTACCGCCAACACCATCGTGATGAGCCGTGCCGACAAGTTCGGCCTGGCGCAACTGCACCAGTTGCGCGGCCGGGTCGGACGCTCGCACCACCAGGCCTACGCCTACCTGATGGTGCCCGACCTGGAGGGCCTGACCAAGCATGCGTCGCAGCGGTTGGAGGCCATCCAGCAGATGGAAGAACTGGGCAGCGGCTTTTACCTCGCGATGCACGACCTGGAGATCCGCGGCGCCGGCGAGGTGCTGGGCGAAAACCAGAGCGGCAACATGATGGAGATCGGCTTCCAGCTCTACAACGAGATGCTGGGCGAGGCCGTGCGCTGCCTCAAGGCCGGCATCGAACCCGATCTGCTGGCGCCGCTCAACGCGACCACCGAGATCAACCTGCACGCGCCGGCGCTCTTGCCCGACGACTACTGCGGCGACGTGCACCTGCGCCTGAGTTTCTACAAGAAGCTGGCTACCGCCAAAAACACCGACCAGATCGACGCCCTGCTGGAAGAAATTGTGGATCGCTTTGGCAAGCTCCCCACGCAGGCGCAAACCCTCATCGACGTGCACCGCCTGCGCGTGATCGCCAGGCCCTACGGCGTGGTGAAAGTCGACGCGGCGCCGGGGGTGATCCACATCACCTTCAAGAAGGACCCGCCGATCGACTCGATGCGCATCATCGAGCTGATCCAGAAGAACCGCCACATCAAACTCGCCAGCAACGAAAAGCTGCGCATCGAGCGCGACCTGCCCGATCCCAAGGCCCGCGCCCAGATGGTGCGCGATGTGCTGCGCTCGCTGGGCCAACCCACTACCGAAACTGTGACCGCATGACCGCACAAGAAATCTCCCCCGGCCTCGTGATCCGGGGCATCACCCCGCCCTTGAACCTGCATGACTTCAGGCTCATCACCTTCGACATGGACTCGACGCTCATCAATATCGAGTGCGTCGACGAGATTGCCGACGCTGCCGGGCGCAAGGCCGAGGTCGCCGCCATCACCGAGGCCGCCATGCGCGGCGAGATTGCCGACTACAAGGAAAGCCTGCGCCAGCGCGTGGCCCTGCTCCGGGGCGTGAGCGTGGCGAGCATGGAAGCGGTGTACGCGACGCGCCTGCAGCTCAACCCCGGCGCCGCCGAATTGGTGGCCGCCTGCAAGCAGGCTGGCCTGAAGGTGCTGCTGGTCAGCGGCGGCTTCACCTTTTTCACCGACCGCATCCGCGACCGGCTGGGCATCGACTTCACGCGCTCGAACATGCTGGAAGTGCAGGACGGCCTGCTGACCGGAAGAATGGTGGACCAGCCCTGGGGCGATATCTGCGACGGCGACGAAAAACGCAAGATGCTGCTGGAGACCTGCGCGAAGCTGGGCATCCAGCCTAGGCAGGCGATTGCCGTGGGCGACGGCGCCAACGACTTGCCGATGATGGGCAGCGCCGGCCTGTCGGTGGCCTACCACGCCAAGCCCACCGTGCGCGAGCAGGCCATGGTGGCGATCAACAGCGGCGGGCTGGACCGCCTGCTCGAACTGATGGACAAAATGTCGACGCGCGCGGTACCATAAATCATGGCTCTGCCCCACGCTCAACCACTGGATGTCATTGACGTGCGCCCGCTCGGTGCCGCCCTGCGCATGGCCAAAACCCACAGCCTGATCAAGACCGAAAAGCTCCAGTTGATGCAGGTGGTGTTGGCGGCCGGCCAGGGTTTGCCGGAGCACCGCGCGCCGGGCGAGGTTAGCGTGCAGTGCCTGGAAGGCGAGGTCGAGTTGAGCACATCCACCCGCCCGTGTCGCTTGCAGGCAGGCGAGGTCGTTGTCCTGCCGGCAGCCGAGCCGCACGCCGTTCTGGCGATCTGCGACGCGACGCTGCTGGTGACCGTGTTGCTGAGCCCCTGACCCGGCTCGACCCATTGGCACGGCGGCCGCCGAAGCGCGTTCAGTCCGTTTCCACCACGGGGCGGCCGGCGTGCACCGCAAAAGTTGCGAGCGTCGCTATCGCCGTGTCCCGGCGCGTCACGTCGTCCACCACACGCAAGGTGGTGGTCAACTGTCTGGGCGTGAACTCCGCCACACCGTAGCCCCGGCGCTGGGCATCGGCAAACACGAAGTGCGGGTTCTCGGCGAGCCGCCCGGCTGTCCTGGCGTTGCCGTCCGAGCGCGAGGTGATGCTGGTGCCGCAAAATTCCACACCCACGGCGGGACTGGCCGCGTCCGCGTAATCGGCCTTGACATGGCCGACCCAGTTTTCGTGCACATCGCCGCCAAGCAGCACGGCGTTGGCCACCGCGTGCCGGCGCAGCGAATCGGTCAGCCGCATGCGCGCGGCCGGATAGCCGTCCCAGCCGTCGTTCCACAGGGTCTGGCCCGGGCCAGGTCGGAAGTCGCGCTGGCCGAACAGGGTCTGCTGGCCCAGCACATTCCAGGCCCGGCCCGCCCGGGCAAACTCCTGATCCAGCCAGCGCTCCTGTGCCATCCCGAGCAAGCTGCGCGGATCGTTCCAGGAGGGGCAACTGGCCGGATCCACCATGCTCGACCCGAGCAGGCCATCGCGCGTGCAGGCTTGCGGGTCTTTGTACTGCCGCGCATCGAGCAGATACAGCGAGGCCAGCCGGCCGTATTGCACCCGGTTGTAGATGCGCATCTCGGCGCCTGGCGCCCGGTGCAGCAGGCCGGCCATGCCGCGGGTCAGCACGGAGGCGCGCATCGGCATGTGTTCGTAATATGCTTGGTAAGCCGCCGCGCGCCGCGCCGCAAAGTGGTCAGCTGTCGACGGATCGCGCCGACTGCTGTAGCCGGCCTGCTCGCCCGCGTAGTCGTTCTGCACCTCGTGATCGTCCCAGGTCACCAGCCAGGGGCAGGCGGCGTGCATGGCCTGCAAATCAGCCTCGCCCTTGTACAGGGCATAGCGCCGGCGGTAGTCGTCCAGCGTCAGCAACCAGCCGCCCGGTGGCACCCGCACAGCATGGGCGGCGCCCGGGTATTCGTAGATGTAGTCGCCCACGAACAGCACCGCGTCCAGATTCTCCTCGCGCATGTGGCGATAGGCGCTGAAATAGCCGTGCTCCCAGCGCTGGCAGGAGGCGTAGGCCAGTCGCAGCCGCGCCACGATGGCGTCGGGCGCCGGGAACGTTCGCGTGCGCCCCGCCGGGCTGCAGGCGTCGCCCAGCATGAAACGGTAGAAGTACCAGCGGTCCGGTGCCAGTCCCGCCACCTCCACGTGCACCGAATGCGCCAGTTCGGCCAGCGCCTGGGCCTGTCCGCTTTGCACGAGGCGGGTAAAACCCTCGTCGTGCGCCACTTCCCAGTGCACGGTCACGGCGCCATGCCCCACACTCGCGTCCCCTGGGCCGGCCGGTGCCAGCCGGGTCCACAGCACCACCGAGTCGTGTGTGGGCGAACCGCTGGCCACCCCGAGCGTGAACGGATCGCCACTGAGCCTGGGCTGGCTCCAGGCGCTGCGCGGCAACCACAGGGTCGTGGCAGCGGCGCCAGCCAGTTGCAGCAGACGGCGACGGTCGTTGGCCGCAGGCATTTTTCTATGAAGATCAGGAATCAAAAAGCCCCGGCGCACCGAACGCCGCGCCTTCGATCAGCAGCATGCGCAGCTTGGTCGTGACGCCGCCGCGGGCCGAGAAGCCACCTGCCCCGCTGCCAGCCGCCAACACCCGGTGGCACGGCACGACGGGCGCGAACGGGTTGTGTCCCAGCGCCTGCCCGACCGCACGCGCCGCGCCGGGCTCTCCGATACGCGCGGCGACTTCGCCGTAGGTCAGCGTCGCGCCGGGCGCAATCGCGCGCGTGACCTCGTAGACACGGCGGTTGAAGGGCGGCACGCCTTGCATGTCGAGCGGCGCGGCGCGAAGCACGTCAGGCTCGCAACGCTCGCCGCGCAGCAAGGCCACTACGGCGTCGATGGCGCGCTGCACCTCGGGCGGCGGCAGCGCTTCCTGCGCGCCCGCAGGCCGGCGCAGGCGCAGGCGCGTCGCGTGATCATTCGCCTCGGGCAACTGCACGCCGTAGATGCCGTGTTCACCCCATGCGATACCGCAGCGGCCGATGGCCGTATCGAACAATGAAAAACCGGATGCCGTCATGGTCATAGGGCGCTGTGGCGCAGCAAATGACTCCCGCGCCGGGCCCGGTAAAGCAGGAATCCGACAATGCTGACGTTGAGCAGGTTCCACGCCATTCCATTGAGGAAGGCGGCACGGTAGGAGCCCGTGAAATCGAAAATCACACCCGACATCCAGCCCCCCAGCGCCATGCCGAACAGCGTCGCCATGAGCACGGTACCGACACGTGCGCCGGCCTCCCTGGGCGCGAAATACTCGCGCACGATCAGCGCATAGGCGGGCACGATGCCGCCCTGGAACAGGCCGAACATTCCGGACACCACGTACAGGGGCACCAGTCCCTTGAACGGCAGAAACATCAGCAGCGCAATGCCTTGCAGCACGGAGCCGAGCAGCAGCGTACGCAGGCCGCCGATCCGGTCGGAGATCCAGCCCGAGGCGAGCCGGCTGATGATGCCCATGCCCAGCATCAGCGACAGCATTTCGGCGCCGCGCGCCGCGCCAAAACCCAGGTCCCCGCAATACGCCACGATATGCACCTGCGGCATCGCCATGGCCACGCAGCAGGCCACGCCTGCGATGCACAGCAAGCCCTGCAGCGCGGCGGGCGACAGGCCCAGCGGACGAGCGGGGTCGACGCCGGTCAGCCAGCGGGCTCGCCCCGGCGGCGCCGCTGCGGTCGCCAACTCCGCCGGCGGCGCCTGCCGGCGCAGCACCAGCGCGAGCGCCGGCATGACCAGCAGGCTGAACACCCCGATACCGATATAGGCCTGGCGCCAGCCAATGCTGTCGATATAGTGCTGCAGAATCGGCGGCCAGACAGCGCCGGCCAGGTAATTGCCGCTCATGCAGATGGCCACCGCCATGCCGCGCCGGCGCGTAAACCACTGCGAGGTGTCGGCCACCAGCGGCGCAAATGTGGCCGAGGTGCCGAACAGCCCGATCAACACTCCCTGCGCCAGACTGAACTGCCACAGACTGCCCGCCAATCCCGCGACGATGAAGCCGGCGCCGAGGCCGGCGGACCCGATCAGCACGGTGGCCATCACACCAAAGCGGTCGGACAAGCGCCCCATCAGAATGCCACCCAGGCCGAAGCCGACCATCGTCAGTGTGTACGGCAGCGACGCATCGGCGCGCGCTACGCCGAAATCGGCCTGGATACGCGGCAGCACCACGGTGACCGAATACATGCCGGCGCCACCGATAGTCATCAGCAGCAGCGAGACGAGCAGCCGCATCCACGCGTAAGGGGATTCAATGTCCTGAGGGGATCCAGTGCGCGATTTCATGGCCGCTATTGGAACGCAAAATGCCGGCGTTGTCCCCATGGGCCCGGGGGCTGCGCCGCCCATCCATCAGGCCCAGTCCACCGGCTTGGAAAAATACCTGAAATAGCGCCGAAACTCCGGACTGACGCGTTTCAGCTCCACCCGGTGCGCCACCGACAGGCGCTTGAAGACCTTCTCGCCGTGCGCCGTCAACTTGACGCCCACTCGGCGCCGGTCCTGCTTGGACGGCTTGCGGCTGACGAACCCTTCCCTTTCCAGGCGATCCACGAGACCGACGGCACTGTTGTGCTTGATCAGCATCCATTGCGCCAGCTCGGTGATGGTGATCACCTCAGCCTCCGGGTGCCCCTTGATCGCCAGCAGCGCCTGGTACTGCTGCGGCGTCAAGCCCAAAGCGGCACACTCCTGTTCGCTGAAGAAATTGAACTGGCGCAGCTGGGCGCGAAACTCCGCCAGCATCTTGAATTCGTCGCTTTTCATTGTTCTGCTCGGCCGATGCGCCTCGCCTCTTCTGCCTTTTCCATTACGTGTACCTGACAGCATGCGCGCTCCAGCGCAGATCTTTCTTAGGGTTTTCGAGAGTTGGCTAATGTATCGTACCAAGATATATTTGCCACTATACCGTGCAAGGAATGCACAAAGCTGTTTTTTCTGGTAACGCGTTATTGCCACTTTGGTGAACGTCGGCTTGGAGGGGCGACGCGCCGACTTGCTGCCAAGCGCTGAAAGAAAAATTTGCGACCCAATGGCTGTGACCCGGGCCAAGATCAGGATCAATTTCCAAGAAAGGAAGCACATGTCAAAGTTCAAGCTCACCAACGAGGCGACATCCGCCATCTCGCGCCGTGACGCGCTGCATCGCAGCGCAGGCGTGGCTGGCGCCACATTGCTGGCCAGTTTCGGCGGCATCCAATGGGCCTATGCCGAAGATAAGCCGGCCATGGGGACCTGGCCAGCCGGGTCGCAGGGTGACACGGTTTTCATCGGCGCGGCCGTGCCTCTCACCGGCACCTATGCGGTGCAGGGCGCGGACGAGCTCAAGGGCATGGAGCTCGCCGTTGAGCACATGAACACCAATCACGAATTGATGAAAAAATTCGCGCCAAAGGTGAACAACGGCCTGCTCGGCAAGAAGGTGAAATTGCTCTCGGCCGACTCGGTCGCCAAGCCGAACCAGGCGCTGCAGGTGGAACAGACTTTCATCGGTCAGAACAAGATCATCATGATGACCGGCTCGACCTCGTCGGCCGTGGCGGTCGCGCTTAACAAGTTCGCGGAGCGCGAGAAGATTCTTTATCTGGCCGGGATCTCCGGTTCCAACGACACGACCGGCAAGGACTGCGTGCGCTACGGCTTCCGGCAAAACTTCTACGGCGAGACGGCGGCAAATGCGATCGGCCCCGTTTTGGTGAAGAAGTTCGGCAAGAATCGCAAGGCGGCGTTCATGACGCCGGACTACACCTATGGCCACACCACGACGAAATCTGTCAACGACTACCTGGTCAAGAACGCGGGCTGGACCATGGTGACCAACCAGGTGTCGCCGCTCGGCACCCAGGACTTCAGCCAGTATCTGACCAATATCGCAAATTCCGGCGCCGAATTCCTGATCAACGTCAACTGGGGCCGTGACGCCGTGTTGTCGACCCAGCAGGCCAAGCAGTTCGGCCTGCTCCCGAAGATGACGCTGGTCATCCCCTACCAGATTCCGTTCCTCGCCAAGGAGGTGGGGCCGGACATCACCGCCGGCGTTCTTGCGGCGACCGATTTCTGGTGGACGCTCGAGGACAAGTATCCTCTTGCCAAGCTGTTCGTCGAGTCATTCCACAAGAAGTACGGCTATCGACCGGAATGGGGTGCCCAGAACTCCTACGTCAGCTTCGCCCAGTGGGCACGGATGGTGACCGAAGCGGGCAGTTTCTATCCGCCCGACGTCATCAAGCAGTACGAGAAGGGTGAAACCATTCCGTCACTCCTTGGCGATGTCCACTATCGACCGCAGGATCACCAATGCATTCGCCCGGTTGTGATTGTTCGCGGCAAAGCCAAGAAGGACATGAAAAACGACGAGGACTTCTGGGAGGTGATTGAAATCGTGCCCGGCGAAAAGGTCACGCAGCCGGCCGACGCGTTTGGCTGCAAGCTCGGCGATTACACCTGACAGACAAGGACGCTCTACGGCCGGTGCAGGATTGGAATGCTTGCTGTCGCACATGATGGCAAGCATTCATTGTCCTCGCGGGCCGTTGGAGTATCAGTAATTCCGATATCAACATGAAATATTCAAATTGATCGCCGATCAGGACGGGACAGCGTGATCAACTGGGCAAACTTCATATCGCAATGCTTCAACGGCTTGGTGCTGGGCGCGCTGCTGGCGCTGATCTCCTCCGGCCTGACGATCATCTACGGCACCCTCGGCGTGCTCAACCTCGCGCACGGCGCGATGTTCATGCTGGGTGGCTATGCCGGCTGGGTGGCCTATACTTATTCCGGTTCTTTCATCGTCGCGGTCGTTGCCGGCTCGCTGTTCGTGATGGTGGTGGGCGTGGTGACCGAGCGCTTGATCATTCGCCATTTCTATGCACGGCCGCCTGAAGATCAGCTCCTCGTCACCTTCGGCCTGGGCATCGTCTTCGTCGAAACCGTTCGCTTCTTCTTCGGCAGCCTGTCGGAGACGGTGCCTCCGCCGACACCGCTGGCCGGTATCACGTCGCTCGGCTTCATGCTTTACCCGACCTATCGACTGGCGCTGCTCGGCATCGTCGCGGTCGCACTGCTTGTGCTGTATTTCGTGCTCTATCGCACCCGCATCGGCATGATCGTGCGTGCCGGAATCGAAGATTCGATGATGGTCAGTTCGCTCGGCATCAACGTCTACAAGATTTTCATGCTGGTGTTCGGCATTGGCGCGATGGCGGCGGGCTTCGCCGGCATCATCAACGCCCCGGTAGTCTCGATTGCGCCCGACGTCGGCGAAGCAATCCTGGTGCAAACCTTCGTCGTCGTCGTCATCGGCGGCGTCGGCTCCTTCCCGGGCGCGGTGCTCGGCGGCCTTATCGCCGGCGAGCTCATCAGCCTGACCTCGATGGTCGATCCCGCCTATTCCTATGTCGTGCTGTTCGTAGCCATGACGCTCGTGCTGGTGTTCCGTCCTCGCGGACTGCTCGGCACAGCGGGCCGTGAATAAAAAATAATTTACCGATGTCCAGACCACGTCGCTTCCTTGTCGAAATCCTGACGGCCGTCGCCCTGATTGCGGCGCCATTCGTACTGCCCCATCTCGGCTTCTCTCCGACCACGATCAATCGGATCCTCATTTGGGGCCTGGTCGGGATCGGTTTCGACCTCCTGTTCGGCTACACCGGCCTGCTTTCGTTCGGCCAGTCCGCATTCTTCGGCTCGGGCGGCATGTTCGCGGCCTACCTGCTGACGCAGACCTCGTTCACCAATACCATCGTGGCTCTCATTCTCGGCACGATCGTGGCCGGTGTCATCGGCTATCTGGTGGGCCTGGTCGCGCTGCGGCGCACCGGCATCTATTTCGCCATGATTACCGTGGCGATCGCCGAAGTCTTCTTCTTCGTCGAATTCAACCCGCTGTCAGCCTACACCGGCGGCGAGAACGGCCTGCCCGGCGTGCCGCCGCCGAACCTGAGCCTGGGCTTCACGAGCATCGAGTTCACCAGCAACCTGTCGATGTATGCCTTCTTCGCGTTCTGGTATTTCGTCGGGCTGGTGATCGCGCTGCGCATCGTGCGCTCGCCCGTCGGCCTGATGCTGCGCGCCATTCGCGACAATCCACTGCGCGCGCAGGCGCTGGGTCACAACATCCACAGCTACAAGCTGCTGGTTTTCGTGATCGCATCCATGTATGCGGGTTTCGGCGGTGGCCTGCTCGGCCTCATGCAGGGCTTCATGCCGCCCGACGCCTTTATGTTCGACACCTCGGGGCAAATCGTCATCATGACCGCCATCGGCGGCGCGGGCACTCTGTTTGGGCCGCTGCTCGGTGCGGCGGTCTGGCTCTACCTGAGCGATTTCTTCCAGACGATCTTGAACCTTGGCGCCACCTGGAAGCTAATCCTTGGGATCGTGTTCGTGCTTCTGGTGGTTTTCCTGCGCCGCGGCCTGGCTGGTGCGATCGTCGATCTGTACGACCGGGCAAGAGGTGGCAAGAAGACGGTGGCGCCGCCGATTGCCGCAGCGCCTGCGGCAACCGCATCGATGCCCATCACCAAGAGCGCGATGTCGGTCAAACACAAGGCGACCGCCAGCAAGACCGGTCCGATCCTGCAGGCGAGCGGCCTGACCAAGCGTTATGGCGGCCTGGTCGCCAACAGTGAAATCGACTTCATGGTTAAACACGGCGAGATACGAGGCATCATCGGGCCGAACGGCGCTGGCAAGACAACCTTCTTCAAGATGTTGACCTGCGAGATCGTACCGACCTCCGGAAAAATCGTGTTCGATGGCCGTGACATCACTGACTTGGGCGTGGCCGATGCCTGCCAGCTCGGGCTCACCAAGAGTTACCAGATCAATCAGCTCTTCGAACGCCTCACCGTCAGGCAGAACCTGCAAATCGCTGCACTCGGTGAGACCCGGGGCAAGTTCAGGCCCGACCTGTTCAAGAGCCTTTCAAAGGTTTCCGGTCTGGACGCGCAAGTCGAAGGCACTGCCGCTCTGGTTCATCTGACGGAGCGGCTCGATACGCCTGTGTCCGAATTGGCCTATGGCGAGAAGCGGCGGCTTGAGATCGGGTTGGCGCTTGCGACTTCGCCGAGCCTGTTGCTGCTCGACGAACCGCTTGCCGGCATGAGCACGCAGGAGCGGGTTGACACGGTGGCCCTGCTGAAATCGATTGCCCAGGGCCGCACGATGATCGTCATCGACCACGACATGGACTCGCTGTTCGAACTGGTCGAGAAAGTCACCGTGCTGCAGGAAGGACGTATCCTCGTTGAGGCGGCTACGCCCGATGAAATCAAGACCAACGCCGCAGTGCAGGAAGCCTATCTCGGCGGCGTGCATGAAGAGGTAGTGTTGGTATGAGCCTGCTTGAAGTCAGCGGCCTGAACAGTTACTACGGTGACAGTCACATCCTGTTCGATGTTTCGCTTCGCGTCGAGAAAAACGAGGTGGTGGCACTTCTGGGCCGCAACGGGGCCGGGAAATCCACAACGCTCAAGAGCCTGATGGGCGTGGTCAAGCCCAGAGCCGGAAGCGTCAAGCTCGAAGGTATGGAGATTGCCGGCAAGAAGGCGCATGACATCGCCCGGGTCGGCATGCAACTCGTCCATGAAGACCGCCGCATCTTCGGCAGCCTCAACGTGGAGGAAAACATCATCCTCGCCGGACTGACCGCCGACAACAAATGGCCGCTGGAGCGCATCTACGACATGTTCCCGCGGCTAAAGGAGCGGCGCGCCAGCCGCGGCACGGACCTCTCCGGCGGTGAGCAGCAGATGCTGGCGATCGCGCGAGCGCTGGTGCGGGATCCGAAGATCGTGCTGCTCGACGAGCCATTCGAAGGACTCGCCCCGGTCATTGTTCAGGATCTCGTGCGCATCTGCCGCAGCCTGGCGCAGGCCGGCCAGACCATTGTTCTGGTCGAGCAGAACCTCGCCGCCACGCTGGCACTGGCAAGCCGCGTCTACATCATCAACAATGGTCACATCGCGCATGAGGGCCCGGCAGCTGAACTCAAGACCCAGCCGGATCTGCTGCAGCGCTATCTCGGCGTTTAGGTGAAGCGGCCTTCACGGGGCCGGCTTCGACACAGAAAGCTCCCGCGTGTCGGAGTTGTCCGACAGCAAAGCAGGCGCTCTGTCTGACATTCGGGGAGGGGCATCGAGACTAGACTGAGGTATCCATTGGCGGAACCACAGGAGTCATCCATGCTCATACTCAATACATCCATCTCTTGTCGCGGCCTCACGTTATGTGCCTTGGGGGCCTTGTTGGGGGCGTCCGCGCTGGCTGCAGGCAGCCACGACTCATCCAGTGCCCAAGCGCAGTACCTGCAGGACCGTGCAGCCTGCAACGCCGGCCAGTCCAACGAAGATCGCGCTACGTGCCTGAAGGAGGCTGGCGCTGCGCTGCAGGCCGCCCGGCGCGGCGGCCTCACCAGCGCCAGCCCGACTGAGTATCAACGCAACGCCCTGCTTCGGTGCAACGAACAGCCGCCCGAAAACCGTGATGATTGCGTGGCGCGCATGCAAAACCCCGCCCAGGGCGATGTGGGCGCAGGCGGCCTGCTCAGGGAAGCAGAAACGCCCGTCAAATAACGGCATAGGCCAGGGCCGCCCCCGGCAGGGGAAATTCTGGCCCCGGCCCACCCGCTTCAAAGCCGGCGCGCAGCACAATCCGCTCGCCCGTGTAAATACCGGTAACAGTGTGAGCCGACACACCGGTCCTGTCGTCGCAAGTACAGGTTTCGACGTTGCAAGATGAGTTCACTTCTGGAGAAACTCGATGAAAAAACTGATTGCGCTCGCCCTGACTGCTTGCGTCATAGCCCCCGTCTACGCGCAGGTGGGGGTGTCCATTGGCATCAACCAGCCCGGTGTTTATGGCCAGATCAATATTGGCGGCTATCCCCCTCCTCCAGTGGTCTACTCGGAACCGGTAATCATCGCGCCAAGGCCCGTTGCCGGCCCGCCGATGTACCTTTACGTCCCCCCGCTTTATCAGCAAAACTGGCGCCGTTATTGCGGTCGCTACAACGCCTGTGGCCGACCCGTGTATTTTGTGCAGGAGCAATGGGTTCGGGACCGCTACGAGCGTGAACACCCCGGATGGCACGGCAATGGCCGCGGGTATGGCCATCGTGGTGACCACTGGGGTGACCGAGGCGGCGACCGCGGTGGTGACCACTGGGGTGACCGAGGCGGCGACCGCGGTGGTGACCACTGGGGTGACCGAGGCGGCGACCGCGGTGATGACCACCGGGGTGACCGAGGCGGCGACCGAGGTGGTGACCACCAGGGCGACAACCGGCGTTAAAGCGGTGTCAATTGACGCGTTGTAAGCGTCAGCCCGTGGCCAGGCAGGCAATCGCCTGTTGCATTCCCTGCTGGCCAAACGAAATGCCCTGAACCGTCATTGCCGCCTCGATGCCAGCCAGGCAGCCCAGAATCATCGCGGGGTTCATATCTCCCAGATGTCCGATGCGAAAAACACGGCCTGCGAGCGGTCCCAGACCGCCCGCAATAGCGACCTGGAACCGCTCCCGCGCCACCTCGCGCATCGCTTCGGGGTCGATCCCCGGCTGCACCAGCACAGTGGTGACCGATACCGAACGGGCCGCGGGTACCCGACCGAAGAACTGCAACGCCCCGCCCTCGCTCCAGCAGGCCACGGCAGCATGCACCGCACGCGCGATCAGCCGATGCCGTGCAATGACTTCATCGACGCCTTCACGAAAAATCAACGACAGCGCGGCGTCCAGCCCCATGAGCAGGCTTTGCGGCGGTGTGCCGCAAAATTTTCGATAGACCAGATCGCTGCTGCGACGGCCCCAGTCCCAGTAAAAGCGAGGTGCCGGATTGCGGCTGGCCACGGCCATCGCCACACTGTCGACCGCCACAAAGCCCAGCCCGGGCGGCACCATGAGCCCCTTCTGGGACGCGCCGATGACGACGTTGGCACCGAGGGCATCCATGGCAAACGGCGCCGCGCCGAGCGAGGCCACCACATCGACCACGAACAAGGCCGGATGACCGGTGGCGTCGATCGCCGCGCGCAGTGCGCGCAGGTCGCTGGTCAAGCCGCTCGCCGTATCGGTGTGCACGGCGAACACGGCCACGATTTCATGCCGGGTGTCGGCACGCAGCGCCTGCTCCACGGCATCAACGTCGATGGGAAAGCCCTCGACGCAAGGCGTACGCACCACACGGCCGCCGAGCGCCTCGGTCTGCACAGCCCAGGATTCCGAGAAGTGCCCGGTTCCCGGCACCAGAACCGTCTGCCCCGGCGCGATCAGATTGACAATCGCCGCCTCCCAGGCGCCGTGACCATTCGCGGAGTACATGAACACCTGTGCGCGCTCGGTCTGCAACAGGCGCTTGAGTCCGCTCTCGCAGGCCTCGATGACCGCCCCGAGCCGCGGATCGGCCAGGTCCATGGGCTGACGGCTCATCGCATGCACCACCTCGTCGGGCACCCGGGTCGGGCCGGGAGAATGCAGGGATCGGTGGCCGGGAATGCGTTTCGGTGCGTTCATGGTGTCATTGTCAGCAAGGTGAATTTGATCTTAATCGACACGGAGGTTTTGCACCGACACATCGGCTTCCCGCCTATAGTTGTCAGCACACACTGAGAAATACACTGACCTCACCGAAGGCGGCCACACCATGTCAATCCTCGTCGATCACTTCGACGGTGTGCTGGAAATCCGGCTCAACCGACCCGACAAGCTCAACGCGCTGACGTTGGCCATGGCCCGCGAACTGCTTGCCTGCGTTAACGACGGCCTGCAAAAAGCCAAGGGCATGCTCATGCTGGGCCGCGAAGTCAGTGCGACGGATGCAGAGCGGTGGGGATTGATCTGGACCGTGACCAACGACGAGCGCCTGGTCACGCAAGCGCGCGACCTGGCCCGGCAACTGGCGGCAACCGACCCGTCCATTCTGGGCGCAATGAAGACTCTGCTGCATCAGGAAACCATCGGCGATATTGCCGAGGCATTGCACCGCGAAGCACAGGCCCACGACAAGCTCGGGGGCCGACCCCCATTGCAGTGCTAACGAAAGAACCATCCCATGTCTCATCCAAATGTGTGGGCGCCCAAGGTGCTGGCGCTGTTGCGCGGCGGCAATGCCATGGCGGCGTTAGCCCAGATCAAAGTGGCCCCCAGCGTCAAGGACCTGCAGCAACTGCGTGCGGCGTTCGGTGCCGCAAATCTCGCGCCGCGTCTGCCCCATGTCGATGAGGCGATCGCCGACCAGATCGACGCCATGTCGGCCCCGCGCCTGCACCGCTCGCCCTAGAAACATAAACGCCCTCGCCCTTCAGCCCGCCCTCGGAGACGCCGTGCCCACCCCCATCTCAGACATCCACATCGCGCGCGCCGATCCGCTGCCGGAACCGCGGCTGTTGCGCGACGAACTCCCTGCGAGCGAAGTGCAGGCTGCCGGCATCGCGGCCTCGCGCGCCGCGACCCGCAACATCCTGCGTGGCCTTGACGACCGGTTGCTGGTGGTGGTTGGGCCGTGCTCGATCCATGAGCCCGAGTCGGCGCTGGAGTACGCCGCGCGCCTGCGCGAGATGGCGCAGCGGCTGGGCGAATCGCTGCTGCTGGTGATGCGCGTGTATTTTGAGAAGCCGCGCACGCGCATGGGCTGGAAGGGCCTGATCTACGACCCGGACCTTGACGGGCAGGGTGACATCGGCGAAGGCCTGCGCCACGCGAGGCGCATCCTGCTGGCGTGCGCGCACCTGGAGGTACCGGCGGCCTCTGAAATCCTGGACCTGGTCACGCCGCAGTACTACGCCGAGTTGCTGACCTGGGGCGCCATCGGGGCACGCACGGTGGAGAGCCCGTTGCACCGTCAGATGGCGTCGGCCCTGTCGGCGCCGGTGGGCTTCAAGAACGCCACCAACGGCAGCGTGGCCGCCGCCATCGATGCGATCCACGTCGCCGCCCAGCCGCATCGCTTTCCCACCATCTCACTCGAAGGCCGCGCCATGGTCATCACGACCACGGGCAACCCCGACGGCCACCTGGTGCTGCGCGGCGCCAGCGATGGGCCGAATTTTGATGCGGCCAGCGTGCGCCGCGCCACCGAGGCTTTGAGCCAGGCCGGCCTGCCCGCGCGGCTCGTGATCGATTGCAGCCACGGCAACAGCGGCAAGGACTACGCGCGGCAGCCCGCGGTGGCGGCCGATATCGCGCAGCAAATCGGCAGCGGCTCGGCCGGCATCTGCGGCGTCATGATCGAGAGCCATCTGGTGGAAGGCCGGCAAGACATCACCGACGGCCGCAAGGGCCTGCGCTATGGCCAGAGCGTGACCGATGCCTGCATCGGCTGGGACGCGACCGTGGAGGTGCTGGAAAACCTCGCGGCAGCGGTTCGCCAGCGCCGGGCGGCTTCCGGGTTTGCATCAATTCAGAATGAAATAGGCTTGTAGCCCAATCAGTATATGCACGTGCAGCTATTATTTTGATAGTTAACACGATCTCTGCCGCCGGCGCCAGACCGCGTCCCTTCATCGGCATCCCGGTCAGCTTTTTCCCCGCAGCGGGTCCAGCAGCGCGGACAACCCGTTGTGATCGATCTCGTGCATCAGCGCCAGCAGGCGGCCGATGTCGCCCGCCGGAAAACCCTCGCGCGCAAACCAGTTGAGGTAGTTGCCAGGCAGATCGGCAATCAGCCGGCCCTTGTACTTGCCGTACGGCATCTCAGTGGTCAGCAGGCGCTGCAACTGCTCGGAATCCATGCGCCTAACCCCCCGCCCGCTTGACCGTGCGGCCCTGCGCCTTGAGCATCTCGATCACCCGGTCGCAGTGATCGCCCTGCACTTCAATCACCCCGTCCTTCACCGCGCCGCCCGAGCCGCATGCGGCCTTGAGCTGCTTGCCCAATGCCGCGAGCGCGGGCGCCTCCAAGGCCAGTCCCTTGACCAGCGTCACGACCTTGCCGCCGCGGCCCTTGGTCTCGCGCGAGACGCGCACGATGCCATCCGTGGCCGGAATGGGCTGCTTCGCGCCGCAGACGCACAGCGCTACGGGTTGCCGGCAGGCGGGGCACATTCTGCCGGCCTCGGTGGAATAGACGAGGCCACCGCTGGCTTGACGGCTTTTCATGAGTTCAGTCCGGCACAAACCGGGCCGTGAACTTCACCATGTCGGCCTCGATCTCAAACGTCACCAACTGCCCCATCTTCATGTCGGCCAGCCGGCACGCGGCGAACAGGCTGTGCTTGCCCTTGAGGTGAAAGCTCGGCAGGTCGATCAGCGCATAAGGGTGCGGCACAAAAACCTCATGCAGGAAGACCTCGCGGTGCACGTTGCGCGGCGAGGGAAAGAGCTTGTAGGCGTCGGTGGTGATCGTGCGTGAGGCCATGATGTTTTCTCAGTGTTGCCCGCCGATCACGCGGGCCAGAAAGGCTTGCGTCCGCTCGTGCCGGGGGCGCGACAGCACCTCGCCGGGCGGCCCCGATTCGACGATGACACCACCGTCCATGAAGGCGATCTTGTGACCGGCGTCGCGCGCGAAGGCCATCTCGTGGGTCACAACAATCATCGTCATGCCGTCCTCGGCCAGGCCGCGCATCACGGCCAGCACCTCATCGACAAGCTCGGGGTCCAGCGCGGAGGTCGGCTCGTCGAACAGCATGAGCTTGGGCTGCATGGCCAGCGCCCGCGCGATCGCGACCCGCTGCTGCTGCCCGCCGGACAGGCGGCTCGGGTAGACGTCGGCCTTTTCGCGCAGACCCACGCGTTGCAGCAGTGCACGTGCGCGCTCGACCGCCTCGGCCTTCGATTCGCGCTTCACGTGAAGCGGCGCCTCAATAATATTTTCGAGCACCGTCAGGTGCGGAAACAGGTTGAAGCGCTGGAACACCATGCCGATGCTCGCCCGCTGGCGGCAGACCTCGCGCTCGTGCATTTCGTAAAGAAGGTCGCCGCGCTCGCGGTAGCCGATCAATTCGCCGTCGACCGACAGCCGCCCGGCGTCGATCTTCTCCAGGTGATTGATGCAGCGCAAAAAAGTGCTTTTGCCCGAGCCCGAGGGCCCGATCAGGCACAGCACCTCGCCAGGGGCGACGTCGAGGTCGATCCCCTTGAGCACCTCGTCGCGCCCGTAGCGCTTGTGCACGTCCTGCGCGCAGACCATGGCGCCCGTTCCTGCCGCCGCCCCGGGCTTGGTGTCAGCGCGCGCCATGCAGCCCCGTCCCAGAGCGGCCAAGCCGGCGCTCCACAAAATACTGGCCGATGCTGGTGATGGTCGTGAGCACCAGGTACCAGAAGGTTGCCACCAGCATCAGCTCGATGGTGTGCAGGTTGGCCGACGAGATGTTCTGCGCCGCTGTCAGCAGATCGCCGCCGGCGATCACCGAGACCAGCGAGGTCGCCTTCAGCAGCGAGATGAACTGGTTGCCCGCCGGCGGGATGATCACGCGCAGCGCCTGCGGCAGGATGATGCGGCGCATGGCCAGCGTGCGCGGCATGCCCAGCGCGAGCGAGGCTTCGTACTGGCCGCGATCGACCGCCAGGATGCCGGCGCGCACGATCTCCGCCATGTAGGCGGCCTCGTTCAGGCCGAGCGCGACGACGGACGCGACAAACGGCGTCATGAGCGCGTTGGTGTCGAACGGGCCGATGTGCTGGAACAGCAGCGCCAGGTTGCCCCAGATCAGGATCTGCACCAGCAGCGGCGTGCCGCGCAGCAGCCAGGTGTAAAAGCCGCTGCCCAGGCGCAACACCGGGCTCGCCGACAGCCGCAGGATGGCCAGCAAAACACCCAGCACCAGGCCGATCACCGCCGCCAGGAGGGCGAGCACGATGGTCGTGCGAAGCCCCGCCAGGATGGCCGGCGCGAACTGGTACTGCACGATCACCGAATGAACGATGTTCGGGTTGCGCCAGACCGAGACGGCCAGCAGCACCAGCAGCGTGCCCACCACGGCGCTGGTCAGCCAAAGCCCGGGCCGGCGCAGCGGCACCACACGCGTCATTGCGGCCCCCCGCAGCCGGAGCGTTCGCGGCTTGTCACAGCTTGAGGTTGGCGCCGCCGTTGATCGTCGCCGACGTCACGGCGCCGCCCTCGACGCCATGCTTCTCGAGGATCTTGCGGTAGCTGCCGTCGGCGATCAGCGCATTGAGCGCTTTTTGCAAGGCGTCGCGCAGCGGCTGGTTCGTCTTGGACACGGCAACGCCCAGCGGCACCGGCTGGTATTCATGGCCGGGCACCACATCGAAGACCTTGCCATCGCCCGCGGTCCTGGCCAGATAGACCATCACCGGCGAATTGCCGAGAAATGCCGCGACGCGGCCGGTCTGCACCTGCAACCGCGCATCCGAGGGTTGCGCGTATTGCAGGTTGGCAATCTCGGGCTTGCCGGCGGTGCCGCACTTGGCGCTCATCTCGTTGACCAGCAAGATTTGCGTCGACCCCTGGACCGTGGAGACGGTCTTGCCGCACATCGTCTCCAGGCTCTCGATGTGTTCGGGGTTGCCTTTCTTGACCAGCAGCATGGTGCCGAGGTTGAAGAAGTCGACAAAGTCAACCACCTTCTCGCGCTCGGGTGTGTCGTTCATCATCGTGAAGGTGATGTCGATGTGCTTGGCCTGCATCGCCGGCAGCAAGCCACTAAAGGGAATCGCCTTGAAGCTGATCGTCTTGCCCAGCTGTTTGCTCATGGCCGCGGCCAGATCGACGATCGCGCCCTGCAGCGTGGTGCCGTCGGAGGCATAGGAGATCATCGGCGGACTGTTCGTGATCGAGCCTGCGGCAATTTCGTCAGCCGCCAAGGCCGGTGAAAAAGCGGTGGCCAGCCAGACTGCCGGCAAGGCGGCAAAGAGGGTGAGTTTGCGAACGGATTGCATGCTTGCTCCTGTTGTTTCAGACGCCATGGCTTCGCGCCATGGACCGAAACATTGTAGTGGCGTCACTGCCTGTCGGAGCTGGCCGGGTCGCCCGGCGCAGGCGCAGGCGCAGCATCCGGGGACACGGAATAGGGCACCAGCGGAATCAGCGGAGCCAGTTCGGCGCTGGCGCCGGTATCGGCCGGCGGTGCGGCGCCGGCCGGGCTCTGCTCCTCGGTAGCGAGTGCACCGGTGGGTTCATCCGGCGCTGGTGGGGCGGGCAACGGGAACGCCCTGGGCGCCGCAAAGCGCGCGCGCGGATCGATCACGCGGCCATTCAGGGCGCGCTGGAAGAAGTTGCCCACGATGGGCAGCGCACTGTGCGCACCCTGCCCCCAGTAGTCGTTCAGGGTCACGCGGTTGTCGTTGAAGCCGACCCAGGCACCCGCCACCAGTTGCGGCTGCATCAGGATGAACCAGCCATCGGTGTTGTCCTGCGTGGTGCCGGTCTTGCCCGCCACGTCGGCCGAAATACCGTAGGTGCTGCGGATACCGGCACCCGTGCCGCGGTCGATGACGCCGCGCATCACGTCGAGCAGCGTTTGCGCAGCGGCGACCGGCAGAGCCTGCTGCGGCGCCGCGTGATGAAACTCCTCGAGCACCTTGCCGTTCCTGTCCTCGATGCGCGTGACCATCATCGGCTCGATGTAGGCGCCATCGTTGGCGATGGTGCTGTAGCTCGATACCATTTCCTTCAAGGTCACGGGGCTGGTGCCCAGCGCCAGCGACGGCACCAGCTCGAGCTTGCTCTGGCGCACGCCCATGGCCCGGGCCAGACTGGCCACCTTGGCCGGGCCCACAGTCTGCATGACCTGCGCCGTGATGGTGTTGATGGAATGCACCAGCCCGTCGCGCAGGGTCACCGTGCGTCCGCTGGGCCCGCCCGCGTCGCTCGGCTGCCAGACGGCGCCGCCGCCCAGCGGAATCTCCACCGCCTTGTCCACAAACGTGTCGGTGGGGAGCGCACCCTGCTCGAACGCGGCGCCATAAACAAAGGGCTTGAAGGTCGATCCCGGCTGCCGGCGGGCCTGCTGCACATGGTCGAACGGGTCCTGCGTGAAGTCTCGGCTGCCGACCCAGGCCATGACATGCCCATTCCTCGGGTCCATCGCCACGAACCCGGCCTGCACACGGGTCGTCTTTTGCCGCAGCTCGCGCATGAAGTCCGCGTCGGACTGCAACTCCTTCAGCGCCTGCTCGTCCGTCAGGCCCGAATCGACCGCCACCTTGTATTCGGAAGTGGCACGCACAAAGGCGCGCACCAGACCCTTTTTCGCGCTCCAGGCACGCGGCCCCCACTCGGCATTGGCCACACCCTGCAACCGGTCGGCCTGGCGCTTCACCGCCTGGTTGGCCATGGCCTGCAGCCGCGAGTCGATGGTGGTGCGCACCACCAGCCCGTCGGCGTAGATGTTGTAGTCGTTGCGGTCGGCCCAGTCGATCAGCCAGCGGCGCAAATACGCCGCGAAGTGTGGCGCCGGGCCCTGCTGCTCGATCTGCCGTTCGAAATCCACCTTGAGCGGCTTCTTCTGGAGCGACCCCAACTTCGCCGGGCTCAGCTTGTTGTACTTGGCCATCTGGGCCAGCACCGTGTTGCGGCGCTCCACCGCACGCTCGGGGTTCAGCACCGGGTTGTAGTAGCTCGTGCCCTTGAGCATGCCGATCAGCGTGGCGCTCTCCAGCACATCGAGCTTGTCCGCCGGCTTGTCGAAGTAGGTACGCGCCGCCATTTCAATACCGTAGGCGTTGTACAGGAACGGTACCGTGTTGAGATAGGTCTCCAGAATCTCGCGCTTGGAATAGACGGACTCGATCTTCAGCGCCGTGATGGCTTCCTTGATCTTGCGCGTCAGGGTCTGGGCGCGGCCCACCTGGTCGGGATACAGGTTGCGCGCGAGCTGCTGCGTGATGGTGGAGCCGCCCTGCGTGTCGCCGCCAAAGGTGTGCAGCGCGGCCGAGGCCGTGCGCTTGAAGTCGATGCCGTGGTGCTGGTAAAACCGGTGGTCTTCCGTAGCGATCAGCGCATCCACCACGTGCGGCGAGATGTCGGCCAGTTTGGTCCAGTGCCGGTTGGCGCGTTTGAATACGGCCAGCTCCATGTTGTCACTCGACAGCACGATGGCAGGCTGCTGCACCCTGGCCTTCTCGATGTTCTTGATGCTCGGGGTAAACGGAATCAGGATCAGCACGTACAGCAGCACCAGCACCGGCAACGCGGCCAGCGACTGGGCGATGCCGCGCCGGGAGGGGTGCCGCAGGCGGCGAAGAATCTCAGCCAGCAAGGGCTGGACTCGGGTCATGTCGATTTTCATGAAGTCCCAAGTCTAGAGCAGTCGCCGCCCTGCCCCGGCATACGGCGGACAAGCCCGGATCCCGTCTTCCTCAGGGCACCCGTGTCACATTCCCCTCAAGCCCTCGGCGCCGCAGGAACCAGCCCGTATTGCGTCATGACGGAGAGCAGCATCGCACGATCTGGCGGGCCGCCTGCTGTATTGATGACGGCAGCGACATCCCGAAAGTACTGCGCGCCGATATCGGGCGTCTGGATGATCAGGGCGCGCGCGACTTCTGTGTGCGGATTGTCGAACTGGTGAACCGAGCCTTTTGGTGAAAACATCCAGTCTCCGGGCCCCAGATCGCGCGTGACCTCGTCTACGCGATAGCGCAACGACCCCTCGACGACGTACAGGCATTCGTCATTCTTTGAATGACTGTGCGGCGGCGGAACGTTTGCGCCTGGCGGCACGGTCAATTCGAACATGCCCATGCCGCCGCTGGCAGAGCCATCGACGAAGTATTTGATTTTCAGTTGACCAACCTGGATTATTTCGGATTGCGCCATCGCTTGCCTCCCGTGGTGGGGTTAATGGCCCAGTGGAAACGCTTACAAGGTCGCACAGGCCGCCGGTATCATGCGCCTGCTGGACCAGCGGTGCAAGCGCATTTCCCATTTGCGCGCAGCCCTTGACGGCAAGAAGTGCGCCTCGCAGTCCCCGTTACACTGGCCTGCCCCCCCCACCATGCCTTTCACCTCACTCGGCCTATCCCCCGCACTCATTGCCGCCGCCGGCGAGCAGGGCTTTGCCACGCCGACGCCCATCCAGGCGCAAGCCATTCCCGCCGTGCTGCGCGGCGCCGACGTGCTGGGTTCGGCGCAGACCGGCTCCGGCAAGACCGCTGCCTTCGCCCTGCCCCTGCTGCAATTGCTGCAAGAAGGCCCGCAACACACGCCCCGCCGGGTTCGCGCACTCATCCTGGCACCCACGCGCGAACTGGCCGCGCAGGTCGGCGAGGTGCTGCGCAGCCTGGCGCAGCATTTGCCGCAGCCGCTCAAGGTTGCCGTGCTGTTTGGCGGCGTCTCGATCAACCCACAGATGATGGGCCTACGCGGTGGCGCCGACGTTGTGGTGGCCACGCCCGGGCGCCTGCTGGACCTGGTGGAGCACAACGCGCTCAAGCTCTCTGCTGTGAGCCTGCTGGTGCTGGACGAGGCCGACCGCCTCTTGGACCTGGGTTTTGCCGAAGAACTGAACCGCGTGCTGGCCTTGCTGCCGGCCCGGCGCCAAAACCTGTTTTTCTCGGCCACGTTTCCACCCGCGGTGCAGGCGCTGGCCGAGGGCCTGCTGCGCGAGCCAGTGCGCGTTCACGTCGATTCCCCCCCGGCGAATGAGCCCGCCATCGTGCAACGCGCGATTCAGGTGGACGCCAGCCGTCGCACCGAACTGCTGCGCCACCTGATCAAGACCAACGGCTGGGAGCGCGTGCTGGTGTTCGTGGCCACCAAATATGCCGCGGGGCACGTGGCCGCCAAGCTGTACGACCGGGGCGTCTTCGCCACGCCCTTTCACGGCGACTTGAGCCAGGGCGCGCGCAAGCAGGTGCTGGCCGAATTCAAGGACGAGCGCTGGGAAGTGGTGGTCACCACCGACCTGGCCGCACGCGGCCTCGACATTGCGCAGCTGCCGGTGGTGCTGAACTACGACCTACCGCGCTCGGCCGTGGACTATGTGCACCGCATCGGCCGCACCGGCCGCGCCGGGGAGAGCGGCCTGGCCGTCAGCTTCGTGAGCGCGGACACCGAGGCGCACTTTCGCCTGATCGAAAAGCGCCAGCACCTGAGCCTGCCGCGTGAGCAGATTCCGGGTTTCGAGCCCACCGAGTTGGCGGCAGACGCGCCGACCGTCGCCGCGCCCGGCACCGGCGGCATCAAGGGCAAGCGCCCGAGCAAGAAAGACAAGCTGCGCGCTGCAGCGGCGCGGGGCCGCTGAAGGCCAACCGAGAGCGGCTGGCGACTTACGACCCGTCTTCGTCCAGAAAATTGGCGGCAGATTCGGCGGAAGCCGCCGACGCCGCAGCGCCGCGAGCGCCGGCCGGCCGGGCACTGCGATGGCCCGGCTTGGCCAAAATCTCCACATAGAACTGCGCGCCCCCGTCTTTGGCCACGCCATCGATCAGGCCGGTCAGCGTGGCGAAGTGCACCACCTCGGCCTTGTCTTGCGCCAGACCAAACCTGCAGTCGAAGTCCCAAAAATCCGCGCCCGCCGGCAGTTCGCGCCGGCGCTCGCGCTTGACGTATTTGCGGATCTCATGCTTGACCGCATCCAGAACCCGGTCGCGGTTCTTGCCTTCGATATTGAGCTGGAATGTTTTCTTCATGGGCCATGGTACCGCGGGTACGGCGCCCCCTCAGGCCTTGCCCGGCACCTGCATGCGGGTCGAGCCCAGATGCAGGCCGGCATCGAGCAGCAGCAGCTCGCCCGTCACGGTGCGTGCACCGTCAATCAGCCAGACGATGGCGTCGGCCACGTCTTCGGGCGTGCTGGCCCGGCCCAGTGCGGTGTTCTGCTCGGTCAGGGCCTTGACCTTGTCGAATCCTTCCTGCCCCAGCCCGTCCACGAACCAGCGCGAGGTGATCATGCCCGGGCAGACCGCGTTGACACGGATCTCGGGCGCCAGGGCGCGCGCCAGGTACAGCGTCATGGAATTGACCGCGCCCTTGGACGCGATATAGGGCACCGACGAACCGATGCCCAGCGACCCCGCCACCGACGACACGTTGACGATGGCCCCCTGCGCGGCCTTCAGGTGCGGCGCGCAGGCGCGCACCATCTGGAACGGGCCGACCGCGTTCACCCCGAAGATGCGCTGGAAGGTCTGCGCGTCCAGCGCGTCCCAGTTGGCCGCGCCGCTGAAGGTGGAAATACCCGCGTTGTTGACCAGTGCATCGATGCGCCCCCAGCGCGCCACCGCGCCCTGCGCCAGCGCCTTGCAATCGGCATCGTCCGCCACGTCGCCGCGCAGCAGCAGCGTATCGGCCCCCGCCTCGCGGCAGGCGGCCTCGCTCTGACGGGCCTCGACCTCGCTTTTTGAGTAGTTGATCAGCACGTCGTAGCCGCGGCGCGCCAGCAGCAGCGCCGTGGCGGCGCCCACGCCGGTTGCCGAGCCGGTGACGATGGCAACTTTGCGTTCAGTCATGGTGAGTCTCCAGGGTTGTTTCAGCGATTGTGCCCGCAGCAGGCGCGCCGGCCCGGCTATGCTGCCCCCATGCACAGCCATCAAACCACGCCCTCGAAGGAAGAAATCGCCCTGCTCGAACCGTTCGACCGCCTGGGCCTGGACCGCATCGAACTTGTCGTCACCGGGGCGCAGGCCGAGCAGGCGCGGGCCGAACTGGCCGGCGCACCGGCCTGGGGCTTCGACACGGAATCGAAACCGACCTTTTTCAAGGACCAGGCCTCCGAGGGGCCGCACATCGTGCAGCTCGCCACGCTGGACAAGGCCTACATCTTCCAGTTGCAAGACCCGGGCTGCCGCGCCGTGACGGCCGCTCTGCTGGCACTGCCCGGCGTCATCAAGGCCGGCTTCGGCCTGGGCGACGACCGCAAGCGCATCATCCACAAGCTGGGCGTGGAGCCCCAGGGCGTGCTGGAGCTCAACACCGTCTTTCGTGAGCGCGGCTACCGCAAGGACATGGGCGTCAAAGGCGCCGTGGCCGTGCTGTTTCAGCGGCGCTACATCAAGTCGCGCAAGGCCACCACCTCGAACTGGGCCCACCCGCGGCTCACCGAAGCGCAGCTGATTTACGCCGCCAACGACGCCTATGCCGCGCTGCGCGTGTTCTATGCGCTGGGCTTGCGCTGAGCGGTCCCCACTGAATGGCCCGATTCCCCCTGCTGGCGTCGCAACTGTAAGAAATGCCCCGCCGCGCGGGCGGGAGATCATTTGCTCGAGGAGCGCTGGGGCGAGCGGCGGCTCCTGCTCGAGGCCAGGTTGAAAAGCATATTTCCTTTCCTTGACGCAGCGCAATCCCGCGTGCCTGCAGCGGCCGTAGCATGGTTTGAAATTGCTGCGGTGCTATCTCTGTCTATCGGGTGCGGGGTGCGGTCCTGCGAGCTTTGAAATGGGTGAACTCATGAACACTTTGACCAAGATGGCGCTGGGCCTGATCGGGCAGTTCAAACCCGTGCCCGCCGAGGGTTACGCGGTCAGCACGCTGCCGCTTCCGCCGGCGCAGACCACGGGCGGCCAGCCGCTGATGCACGCACTGCAGCAGCGCCAGTCGCAGCGCGAGTTTGACCCTGCGCCGCTGCCCTTGCAGACGTTATCGAACCTGCTCTGGGCCGCTGGCGGCGTGAACCGGCCGGCGCTGGGCGGGCGCACCGCGCCCAGTGCGCTGAATGCGCAGGAGATTGACACCTATGCGGCCTTGCCGGGTGGCCTGTACCGCTACGACGCACCCCCACACCGGCTGCGCATGGTCGGCGCCATCGACGTGCGGCGCGTAACCGGGTACCAGGACTTCGTCGATACCGCGCCGCTGGACCTGGTGTATGTGGCGCAGCACCGACGCATGGCCTTGGTGCCCGCGAGCCAGCGCGACTCCTATGCATGGTTCGCTGCCGGGGCCATGGCGCAAAACGCCCACCTTTATTGCGCCAGCGAGGGGCTGTCCTGCGTGATCCGGGCCTGGATTGACCGCGGCGCGCTCGGCCAGGCGATGGGACTGTCACCCGATGAGCAGGTATTGGTCGCGCAGACCATCGGCTCGCCGCGGACGGCTGCCGCGTGCTGACACCCCTCCCATCCCAAACCCGCAAGGCCGCCATCATGAATTCCGCTCCCCACTACATCCGCTGGTTCAATCAGATCGGCGACGCCGATGTACCCCTGGTTGGCGGCAAGAACGCCTCGCTTGGCGAGATGTACAGCCGGCTCACGGCGCAAGGCGTGAAAGTTCCGAACGGATTCGCCATCACGGCGCAGGCCTACCGCGCTGTGCTCGATCAGGCCAACGCCTGGCCGGCGCTGCACCAGGCGCTCGACGGGCTGGACGTGGGCGACGTCAACGACCTGGCGCGTCGTGCCCGGGCCGCCCGTGACGTGGTCCTGGCCGCGCCGCTGCCCCCCGACCTGGCGGCCGAGATTCTGGCCGCGTACCGGAAGCTGCGCGACGAGTACGGCGACGCGCTCACCCTGGCGGTGCGCAGTTCCGCCACCGCGGAGGACCTGCCGACGGCGAGTTTCGCGGGCCAGCATGAAAGTTACCTCAACGTGGCCGGCGAGGCGCGCCTGCTCGACTCGGTCCGCCAGTGTTTCGCCAGCCTGTTCAAGGACCGGGCGATCAGCTACCGCGTGGACCACGGTTTCGACCATTTCAAGGTGTTCCTGTCGGTAGGCGTCATGAAGATGGTGCGCTCCGACCGCGCCGCCAGCGGCGTCATGTTTTCGCTCGATACCGAGACCGGGTTCCGCGACGCGGTGTTCATCACCGGCGCCTACGGACTGGGCGAAAACGTGGTCCAGGGGACGGTCGATCCGGACGAGTTCTACGTCTTCAAGCCGACGCTGCGCAGCGGCCACCGCGCGGTGCTGCGGCGTCGGCTCGGTGGCAAGGAAATCCGCATGGTGTACGCATCGGCGGCCGGGCGCGACACGACGCGCAACGTGCCCACGCCGCTCGAAGAGCAGCAGCGTTTCTGCATCAACGACGCGGAAGTGCTGACGCTCGCCGACGCGGCGGTGACGATCGAGGACCACTACAGTCGTGAGGCCGGGCGACCCACGCCGATGGACGTCGAGTGGGCCAAGGACGGCCTGGATGGCGAGATCTACATCGTCCAGGCGCGCCCGGAGACGGTGGCATCGCAAAAGCCGTTGAGCCTGGTGCACGAGTACCAACTGGCCGCGCGCGGCGTGGTGCGCGTCAGCGGGCGCGCGGTCGGCACGTCGGTGGTGACCGGCAAGGCGCGCGTCATCACCCACGTGGCGCAGCTTGACGAGTTCCAGCCAGGCGAGGTTCTGATCGCCGACGCCACCACGCCGGACTGGGGTACGGTGCTGAAGATCGCCGCTGCGGTGGTCACGAACCGGGGCGGGCGCACCTGCCATGCGGCAATCGTGGCGCGCGAGCTTGGCATCCCGGCCGTGGTCGGCTGCGGCAATGCCACCAGCAGCATCGCCACCGGCGAGGAAATCACGGTGTCGTGCGCCGAAGGCAACACCGGCCATGTCTATGCCGGCGCCATCGCCTTCACCCGCACCAGCACCGACGTCTCATCCCTGGCGCGCCCGCACACGCACCTCATGGTCAACCTGGGTAATCCGGACCTGGCTTTCCAGACGGCGCTGCTGCCGACTGACGGCGTCGGGCTGGCGCGTATGGAATTCATCATTGCCGAGGACATCAAGGTGCATCCGATGGCCCTGGTGCACCCGGAAAAGGTTGCAGACGAGGCCGTGCGCGCGCAGATCGCGCGCCTGACGCAGGGTTATGCCCGCCCGCAGGACTATTTCGTGCGCCAGTTGTCCGAGGGCGTGGGAACCATCGCTGCGGCTTTTTATCCGAAGCCGGTGATTGTGCGCATGTCCGACTTCAAGACGAATGAATATGCCAGCCTGCTCGGCGGGCGCTGGTTCGAGCCGGCCGAAGCCAACCCGATGATCGGTTTTCGCGGCGCATCGCGTTATTCGCATCCGGCCTACGCGCGCGGGTTCGAGCTTGAATGCGCGGCCATGAAACGCGTGCGCGAGGAGATGGGCCTGGACAACGTGCGGCTCATGATTCCGTTCTGCCGCCGCGTGGAGGAAGGCCAGCGGGTACTGGACGCCATGGCGGCGCAAGGGCTGCGCAGCGGGGTCAACGGGCTGGAAATCTACGTGATGTGCGAGATTCCCAACAACGTGATCCAGATCGACGCCTTCGCGCGGCTGTTCGACGGTTTTTCGATAGGCTCCAACGATCTGACCCAGCTCATGCTGGGTGTGGACCGGGATTCGGAGATTGTGGCGTTCGACTTCGACGAACGCGACGAGGGCGTCAAGGAGATGATCCGCCAGACCATCGCCGGCGCCAAGCGCAACCGGCGCCACGTCGGGATCTGTGGCCAGGCGCCGTCAGACTATCCAGAGATCGCGCGTTACCTGGTGGAACTCGGCATCGACTCCATGAGCGTGACCCCGGACACCTTCCTGCGGACCACCCGCGACGTGTTGGCGGTGGAACGGGAACTCGGGCGGCCGGCGCGCGGTGTGAACGAATGATTCGCGAAGGAAACACCATGAAAACACCGATCTCGTCCATGATGCAGCGCAGCGTATGGACCGCCAGCATGGACGACAGCATCGAAGTGGTCGAGCGTCTGGTGGCGGACAAAGGTCTGTCCTGGGTGCCGGTACAGGACCCGGGTGGCGCCATCGTGGGCGTCATCAGCGCCTCCGACCTGCTGCAGTTCCACGCCACACGGCGCGACGCGCAACAGGTCCGTGCCTGGGAGCTCTGCACCTACAAGCCGGTAACGGTGACGCCTGACGCCGACGCCAGCAGCGTGGCCTGGATGATGGCAACGCACGGGATTCACCATGTGGTGGTGATGGAGGGGGACTTGCTGCAAGGGGTTGTCTCGTCGCTCGACTTCGTGCGCCGCTTCGCGGCCGAAGGCGCCGCCGCGCCCGATCAGGAAAGCGGCAACTGAGCGGACCCGATTGCCCCTGCTGGCGTCGCAACTGTAAGAAACGCCCGGCCGCGCCGACCAATCCCTGAAGCCACAATGGCTCAAGCGAAAGGAAGCCCCATGAAGAGCCGAAGAAATATTCTGTTAGGCCTTGGCGCTTTGACTGGCGTTCTGGCAGGTGCGCGCGGCCTGTTTGCGGGCACCCCCGCGTCTGCGGCGCAAGCCTACGAGGTGACGCACACCGACGCCGAATGGCAAAAACTGCTCACGCCCGACCAGTACCACATCCTGCGCCAGGCCGGCACGGAGCGGCCTTTCAGCAGCCCGCTGGACAAGGAAAAGCGCGCCGGCGTTTTCAGCTGCGCGGGCTGCGCCCTGCCGCTTTTCTCATCCGCCACCAAGTTCGACAGCGGCACCGGCTGGCCCAGCTTCTGGCAGCCCCTGGACCATGCCGTGGTGGAGCAAAGCGACACCAGCCTGTTCATGAAGCGGACCGAAGTGCTGTGCCGCCGCTGCGGCGGGCACCTGGGCCACGTGTTTGACGACGGCCCCAAACCCACCGGACTGCGCTACTGCATGAACGGTCTGGCCCTGATTTTCAAGGCGGCATGACCATGCGTAATTCACTCCTTCTCATCGTCGGCGGCGTGCTCGCCGTATCTGCCTGGGTTTACATGGGCGGCGGCATGCGCAGCGCGGCTGCAGAAAGCGCCGTCAGGCTGCCCGCGCCGGCGTTCGACATGCCGGCCAACGCCCAAGCGACCCGCGAGACGGCCGTGTTTGCCGGCGGCTGCTTCTGGGGCGTGCAGGGAGTCTTTCAGCACACCAAGGGTGTACTGGATGCCGTATCGGGCTACGCCGGAGGCAGCAAGCCGACCGCCAGCTATGAAATTGTGAGCACCGGCACCACGGGTCATGCCGAATCGGTGCAGGTCACGTACGACCCCAAACAGATCTCCTACGGCAAGCTGCTGCAGATTTATTTCTCGGTCGCGCACGACCCGACCACCCTGAACCGCCAGGGCCCCGACGCGGGCACGCAGTACCGCTCCGACATCTTTTACGAGAACGCCGGCCAGAAGCAGGTGGCCGAGCGCTACATCGCGCAACTGGACGCCGCCCGGGTCTTCCCGCACAAGATCGTGACCCAGCTCACGGCGCTCACGCCGCCGCTCGCCTTTTACCCCGCCGAGGCCTACCACCAGGACTACGCCACGCTGCACCCGAATTCGCCCTATATCGCGACGTTCGACCTGCCGAAGATTGCCAACCTCAAAACCATGATGCCGGAGCTGTACCGGGACAAGCCGGTGCTGGTGTCGCAGGGCAGCAAATAGAGCGGAATGGGGCGGGCCTATTGGGAGCAATTTGAGGCTGATCCCAATTACGCCAATCGCATTGGTGCAATGCAGGCTGTAGCGCACAGAGTCTTTGCTACGTCTTCAGCAACCGAGTAACTGCTTCTGTCAGCGTCCGCTCGTTAGGCCAACGGAGAACGGTTAGCGGAACTTGCAGCGCACTGCACACATCGTGAGCATGTGCCGACTCCTCAGCGGCGAGTTCCACGATGGACTCAGTACTCGCCACCATTTCGTCTCTTCCGATAAGCCTGTCAGCTATGGTCTGAGGGTCTTCGGTCAGAAGAATAACGCCTGCCAAATGAAGATCGGCGAACACCTCAGTCATCAGCCGCACCAACTCACCAGACGAGCTACGAAGCACAAAGTGACCGTCCAGCAAGATGTCTCGCCCCGCCTCCCGCCGTTGCCTGACTGCACGAATCAAGGCAGACTGGTTATCGTCAAGCTCTGCAACGCGCTTATCAACTCCCCAAGTCGCACGGCCTTTTTCTTCACGGATGAGTTGACTCGCCGTAAAGTGGTTTAACCCCAACGACTCGGCAACTGGAGCGCCAAGGAAACCTTTGCCGACTCCATGAACTCCTGCCAAAAAAATCACACTCACTTGGCGTCCCTTGGCTCCAGCAATGCCACAAGTTTTTGTAGCTCTTTTGCTGCCAGATATTTGAACGACTGAGGTGGAGTGAATAACTTGAATATCTTCTTTGGATTGACAGGCATATCAAATACTCGAACGTTTTCCAGCATTAAGGCAAATCCAGTTTTCTTTGCATCGAAGTAGACAAGTAATTCTGCCTTTGTCAAACCGCCGCCATTTTCCCTTGCCAGAGTCCAAAGCCTGGATGGCCTGGCCTCGATGGTTTCCTGCACATCTGCCAATGCCACGATGGATTGAACGGGCGAAGATGAGTAAATGGCGATAGTACCGACAGGCAGTGCCGGAATGGAGCGACGTAGTTCGACCTGCTTGCTACCTGCAACAATGAGGTCGGCAAACTTGGGCTTCACAGATAGCAAAATCGCGCTACCCCTGGGAGAGTCTGAGTAATCTGGAAAAAGAGTCATCGGAAATTTTTGTAATCGACTGGATCGCGCCTGACACGACGTTTTCTTGTCTTAGGCTTGAATATGAAATGGGTGATTGAAAGTGTCCGGCAACGCGAAACAGCATCACCTTGATGGGTGTACTGGTCATAGCCTCAATATCCTTTTGGCTGTATACCGTGCGGCGGCTGACTATTTGTATGATGTTCGTGGCGTTTTCATGCACCTCATAGCGTTCCACAATGCCAATTGTTGTTACGGCCCTTTCATCGCCCGTCCTGTAGAAAAGAACAATGTCACCCGGCTGAACTTGATTGGTTGGGGCCTTGCAGAGATATGCCTGCTTGATGGCATTGCCGGCGACTGAACTGCTGCCAAATAGCTGCGCTTGGCGAGCCAAGTCGGGGAAAAGAATCTGGTGATATTGCGGTTGAATCGGGACTAGAAACTTACGCACAGTGAAATCTTTCCGATAGTGGGGAAAGTACAGCCTGGCATAGTCGATTGCCGGAATGTCGACATTAGGCGGAGAAGAAGGGTGCGCCTTCACCAGCATGATGTCGGTGCCGTACATTCCCCGTTTCTCAAAACCAAAGTCCCTGAGTAAATCCAAGAGATAAAACTGATCGTCACTGGTGTGCACGAAGATGTTTTCGCATCGGCTGTCAGTGGCGAAACGAAAGGCAGCCTTCAGAAAAAGCTCACCAATTTTTCGACCTCGAATCTGTTCACCGACCTTGAATGTGCAGAGCTTCAGTGAAAGCCCCTGAAGGCGATCTTTGGCGTCATTGATGACCTCATCCGTTTGCAATGCGTAAATGCAAATCGCTTCAACCGCGCCTTGGTCAACTCGGGCTATCCATGCGTTTCGACCGGTTCGGGCCTTTTCACGAAACCAGGCGTCGAAACTTCGTTGCGGCGTGTCATAACTGGCACGTAGGCTATCAAACAAGGTCGAATTGAGCTGGTTGGTGAGGCTGTACATGGGTACGTCCTCAATGTTTGGTAGGTGAACTTCCGCAGGCTCATGCAAACGGCGAAGCCAGTCTTCAGCCGTCTGAATGTTGTAGACCTGATGACCAAAGCCCGCTTGGCGCGCTTTCGTGTGGATTTCTTTGTCTTCAGTTACTAGGGCATGAACGGCTGAGCATTCGAGGGCATGGAGGATGTCGTTATCACATGCATCATTTGCCGACGTTTGCGCCGTGTTGCGCGGGCTTGCCGGTGCCCCTTCAAGCTTCGTGTACTGTTGAAGCCGCGCCAGTGTTCGCGCTCGCCTTTGAGTGTTTTTGTCTCTATCAATATCCGTCTTGGACGCCGGGTGGTACAGCAGTTGATGCCCACCAACCCCAGCCAATCGAACGAAATTGGCAAGGCTTGGTTCAAGCACAAGCATCGAATCCTGAAGGGGTATCAGGATGTTCGTGTCAAGAAGAAATCGAAGCCGTTGACTCAAAATGCACCGTTGGAGTAATACGCGATCGACGCGCTATATCCATTGATTCTCATAAATGGTTCTGCGTAGCAGCCGTGCAGCGAACAATGCCATTTTTTCAAGCTCACGTTCTGTCCCCTCCGGTCGTTCGAGAAGAGTTTTATCATTCCATGGCTCGTCAATATGTACCCACTTGTTGCGGTATTTACGCAGCAAGTGAAGATCCTTTTTTAGGGCTTCGTGGATAGGAGCGCGATTGATCAATTCGACAAGCCGCTTTCTGCCTGTCTCCGAATATTCCGACCGAAGGTATGTCTCGATGCCCGACACAGCCGTCAAAATGGAGGCCAAGTGCGCCCCATGCACAAACGCAAGATCGGCCTCTCGAACGATAAAGCTACACCACTCGGAAAGAATGACTCCGCCCTTGAGAAGTTCGTTATCCAATGCAACGAGGTGCGCCCAGCGTTCGTCTTGTTGGTGGCTCTCAGTCACACTTTCGAGTGCAGGTAGGTCGGACGCAGATGTCGAGGCTAATGAATCCGCCGAATCACTCAAATCGCCTGCCCCAACCGCCCAATCCCCTCCTCAATCTTCGCCACATCCGCCGTCGCAAAGCTGAGCCGCAGGGTCGATAGATCCGGGTTGTTCGCATAAAACGGCGCGCCCGGCACAAAGGCCACGCCCTTCTCGATCGCGCGCCTGGCCAGCTCATTGCCATCCTTCACCTTGCCGCCCGCGCCCGTGAGGCGCGCCCAGACGAACAGGCCGCCCTGCGGCTGCACAAACTCGATGGCGTCGCCCAGGTCCTTGCGCAGCGCGTTGCCCATGGCCTGGGCGCGCTCGGCGTAAACCTTGCGCACATGCGCCAGCGTGGCGGGCATGCGGCCGGCCTTGAGGTATTGCGCGGCGGTGGCCTGGGCGAAGGTGCTGGTGTGCGCGTCGCTGAACTGCTTGCACATGGTGGCCTTGGCCAGCAACTCGGGCGGTGCCACCATCCAGCCCACGCGCAGGCCGGGGCTCAGCACCTTGCTCATGGTGCCGCAGTGCGCCAGCCAGTCGCGGCTGCCGGGCACCTGGCTGCTGAGCGCCAGGATGGACGGGGGCGGCGCCTCGTTGAAGTACAGGTCGCCATACGGATCGTCCTCCACGATCAGCGTCTGGTATTTGATGGCAAGCTCCAGCACCTTTTTACGCCGCTCCAGGCCCAGCAGGGTCCCGCTGGGGTTGCCGAAGGTGGGAATCAGATAAACAAATTTCGGTTTGTGTTCGGCGATGAGTTTTTCCAGCACGTCGGTCTGCACGCCGTTCGCGTCGATCGGTGCGCTGATGACGTCCGCGCCATACAGGCGAAAGCACTGGATGGTGGCAAGAAAAGTCGGCGCCTCCACGATCACCTTGTCGCCGGGACCGATCAGGGTCTTGCCGATCAGGTCCAGCGCCTGCTGGCTGCCGGTGGTGACGATCAGGCCCTCGGGCGCCAGGTCCTTCACGCCCTTGCCGGCCATGAAGGCGGCGAGCTGTTCGCGCAGCGGGTTGTAGCCTTCTGTGGCGCCGTATTGCAGCGCGGCGCCAGGGTCTTGGGCCAGCGCCGCATTGACGGCTTCCTTGATGCCTTCCACGTCGAACATGGCGCTGTCCGGAAAGCCGCCGGCGAACGAAATGATGCCGGGCTTGCCCAGCAGCTTGAAAAGTTCGCGGATGGCGGAGGTTTCGACGTTATTGAGTCGATCGGCAAATGGCAGGGGCATGGGAAAATCCGTCCATGAAGAAAGAAAACATCGAGCCGTTTTTTGCCGCGTTGAAGGCGGCCAATCCCCAGCCCAATACCGAATTGGAGTATACGAGCGTGTTCGAACTGCTCACTGCCGTGCTGCTGTCGGCGCAGGCCACCGACGTGGGGGTGAACAAGGCGACGCGCCGCCTGTTTGCGGTGGCCAACACGCCGCAGAAAATCCTGGACCTCGGGCAAGAGGGCCTGGAGAGCTACATCAAGACCATCGGCCTGTTCCGCAGCAAGGCCAAACATTTGATGGAGACCTGCCGCATCCTCGTGGCGCAGCACGGCGGCGTGGTGCCGCGCACGCGCGAGGCGCTGGAGGCCCTGCCCGGCGTGGGCCGCAAGACGGCCAACGTGGTGCTGAACGTGGCGTTTGGCGAGCCCACGATGGCGGTGGACACGCACATCTTTCGCGTCGCAAACCGCACCGGCCTGGCGCCGGGCAAGACGCCCTACGAGGTGGAGATGCAACTCATGAAGCGCGTGCCGCCCGAATATCTGGTGGACGCGCACCACTGGCTGATCTTGCTTGGCCGCTATGTGTGCGTGGCGCGCAAGCCGCAATGCTGGCGCTGCGGCGTGGCGCAGTTTTGCGACTATGCACCCAAGACACCGGCGCCTTGAGCTTACTATTAAATCAATAGCTGACTGCCCATAACGGGCGCCGGCTGGCGCCCGTTTTCATCCTTAAATAGGCTCACCCCGACTGCGGCACGACCTTCAGGTCCAGCTCGGCATCCGGTCGGTGCCCAGCAGTGCGAAAGGCACCTAATTGTTCCGCAGTCATGCCATCGAGCACCTCACAGGCGTATGCGTGGCCCTGCCGGGCGATGCTGTCGAAGCGGTTCCACTGCATGCAGAACGGCTTGCTGAGCCGTTGTGACTTTGTCGGTATAAGGCTGCAACCAGGGCGGAATACCGGGACATGGGTCGCCCGGCTGTTGCACCGCACCATCGAGCAGAAAGTCTGTCGACTTTCTTTACGCACAAAAATGGCCCTGATTGCAATAGCTTGTCAGCAAACACAATTTTCTCTGGCGCAAAAAATGCGTGTGCCCTCTTTTATCGACTTTTGCCGCCAGAAGGAGGCAACTCGCGGCGCCATGGCAGAGCCGGCACACCCGATTTTCATCGAGTTTCAGCGCTGCGCGAGGACGAAACAGGGCGAGATATGAAGCTGTACGCATGCTTTTTCAAAATGTTTTCTGCCTGTGCCCTCACCCTGCTGTCGGGCCTGGCACAGGCGCAACAAGAGCCAGTAGGCTATGTGAAAACCGTGACCGGTGATGCCTGGATCACGACCATGGGCCAGCGCGTGAAAGCAGAGCTGGGGACTGCCGTGATGATTGGAAGCCAGATCAAGACCCAACCGGGCGCATCCCTCGGTGTGACTTTCAAGGACAACACGGTCATGTCATTTGGGCCCGATACCGAAATGAACGTGGATGAATACATTTACGCACCGGCACAGGGGCGGTTGGGGCTGGTGACAGAAATGGTCAAAGGCTCGCTGAATTATGTTTCCGGCCTCATTGCCAAACTCAAGCCCGAGGCGGTGGCCATCAAGACACCTTCGGGCATCATTGGCGTCAGGGGAACCCAGTTTCTCTTGCAAGTGGAACCAGCCAGGTGAAGGGGTTCTGCACCATTGGCAGGATTGCAGCCGTTCTGGCCATGGCGGCATCGCTGGCCGCTTGTGTCAGCCCGCCAAGCTCCTATATCGTTTTGCTGCCGAATCCCGATGGGACTGTTGGCAGTGTGATCGTTCGGAGTCAACGCGGAGAGCAAGTCGTTTCGCAAGCCGATCAAGGCGTCTTGCTGGATGGCAGCAAAGCGGCCTTTGACGTCCCGCAGGCGCAAATCGCACGGGATTTTGGCGCCGCTGTTGCAGCCCGACCGCTCCTGCCAGAGCATTACATGCTGTTCTTTGACCTGGGGACCAGCAATTTAACAGCCGAGTCAAAAAAGGAGCTGCCTCGCATCCTGGACCGCGCACGCGCACGCAAGACCGCTGACATTTCCGTGATCGGGCATACCGACACATTGGAAAGCGCCTCTTTCAACTATCTGCTTGGACTCAAACGAGCCAAAGCCATCGCAGAGCAATTAAGGCATTTGGGGCTCGAAAACATGGAGCTCTCCGTTGAATCGCAAGGTCTGCGAAACTTGCTGGTTCCAACCCCCATGGGAGTTGCCGAACCCCGCAACCGCCGCGTCGAAATAACGATACGGTGACCTGCCGGGTCCGCACTTTATTTCTCTTGCATCACGATGAGATCATCCTGCGCGCCTGAACGCAGGCGCGCCAGGTGCAGGCTCACCAGCGGGTCATCCGGGTATTTTTGAATGAGCAATTCGAAATGCACCAGTGCCAGGCGGGCACTGTCCGGGTCCGGAGGGTCCAGCGGGCGCAGCAAACGCATGCCGGCCGCATAGTCCGCGGTCGGCGCGGTCAATTCAGTGTTGGTGGCCGCCAGGGGCTCATACACCTCCAGTGGCTGGACTTTGCCCTTGAGGACCAGGAACCCGACGAGGCGTGCAGGAACCCCGGTGCACCCGTCCAGAATGGCCCTGGAAACACATACCCGCGTGCCCAGATGTTTGTTCACGCTCTCCAGGCGTGACGCGGTATTGATCGGATCGCCCAGGGCCCGGTAGTCGAACAGTGTCTTGCCGCCGAAGTTTCCGACGATGACTTCTCCGGTGTGTACCCCGATGCGGGTGTATCCCCAGGCGACTCCAGACGCCCTCAGCCGCTTGGCATGCGCCGTGGCAAAGCGGTCCATCTCGAGTGCGCAGTCCATGGCGCGCTGACGGTGATCCTGTTGCGGGACGGGTGCAGAAAAAAGGACTGCCACGGCATCGCCCACGATGCGATCGAGCGTGCCATCGTGTTTGAAAACAATGGCGACCATCCCGTCAAGGTATTCATTGAGCTGCGCAACCGCCTGCGCCGGATCTTCCGCTTCCATCATGCTGGTAAAGCCGGCCAGATCGGTAAAGACAAAACTGCAGGTCTGGCGCCGCCCTCCCAGTTGAAGTCGCTCGTGGTGCGCGACCAGATGCGCAACCCGATTCGGAGAAACATACCGGGAAAAGGCCTCACGCACCCAGCGTCGCTCCCTCTCGGTGAGCCAATGATGAATGCTGCCACCCAGCGCAAATCCGAAGCCAGCGACCAGGGCGGGATATATCGCATCCAGCAAGAGATGGTGCGCGGCGAATGCATAACACACCCCCGCCACCATCGCGGTCAAAACAACCAGCATCGCGAGGAGTGCCGACCAGGCGGGCGCAGCCAGCGCGAAAAGACCGGCCGTCAAAGCGCATAGAACGATCACCAGCGCCTCCAGTCCGCCCACCCAGGCAGGTCGCTCCAGGTATTGCCCGAGCAATATTTGCTCCAAAGCCAGTGCGTGGGTTTCCACGCCCGGTACAACCTCGCCCATGGGACTGAAGCGCAGATCCATCAGTCCGGCGGCCGAACTGCCCACCAGGACGATATCCCCCTCCAGCTTTTCCTTGCCGACCTGGCCATCGAGCACCCGCGCAGCGGAAACGTACCGGTCACGCTGGGGCTGGGTGTAATACAGCCAGATTTCCCCCTTGGAGTCGGTTGGCACCGTCAGATCACCGATGCGGACTTCCTTCATGCCGGCGTCGCTGCTGCGCAGCACGTAATTGCGGGTGCCATGGGCCACACGCAACGCCTCCGCGCTCAGGCTGGGAACGATGTCGTTCCCCAACCGAAAGAGCATGGGGACCCGGCGCACCACGCCATCCGCATCGGACGCGAAATTGAGTGCGCCCACCCCCTTGGCCGAAACCATGAGATCGGGCAACGGCAGCACGATCGAGTCGAACGCATTCAACCACTGCGCCGGGTTCCCGGCGTCACCGTGAATGATCCGATACGGAAGATCTGGTTTGCCTGGACCATTCAAGGGATCGGCACGCTGGCCGCTGCGGGCCAAACTGGACCCGAGCACGACGTTTTGCGCCTCGAAGCTTTTCTGAAGCACCAGGTCGTTGTCGGGCAGGGTTTCAAGGAGTGCACTGACTTTTGGATCATTCCAGAGCTGCGCCATGCGTGCGGGGGAAGTTCTATCGGGCTCGGCCAGCAGGACGTCAAACACCACCACGGCGGCACCGGCCGCGTGCAGACGGTCGACCAGCTCTGCCAAACGCGTGCGAGGCCAGGGCCACTGTCCATATTCCTTCAGGCTGGCCTCGTCGATGTCCACCACGCGAACGCCCACAGGGGAATAGGCCCGCGGATACCAACGCTGCAACTGGTCGAACTGCGCCAAACGCAGGTTTTGCAATGGAATCGGGTCGACCAGCCGCAATACCAATGCCGCGACAGCCAGCGCGATCACGAGCCCTACCGCGGCGAGGTTGGACAGTACCCCCGGAAGATTGTGAAGTCGCAGTCTTGAAAACATGTTGCAATGGCATTCTCTGTGAAGGCTCGCGCGCAGGCGACTCACAGACGGGCGCCGGCTGGCGCCCGTTTCCATCCTTAAACAGGCTCAGTCGGCGTAGATCCCGGCCTTCTTGATCACCGGTCCCCATTTGCCGATTTCTGCCTCCAGATGGGTTCTCAGGCCTGCCGGGGTCATTTTGTCCGCGGGCACGATGTCGGAGCTCAGATCGTTCATGCGCTGCTTGACCATCGGGTCCAGCATCGCCACGCGCAGCGCGGCATTGAGCTTGTCCATCACCGGCGCCGGCGTGCCCTTGGGCGCGTACATGCCGTGCCAGGCCTTGACCTCGAATCCCTTCAAACCCTGCTCGTCCAGCGTCGCCACGTTGGGCAGCGAGCCCAGCCGCTTGAGAGTGGTCACGCCATACACCTTGAGGCGGCCTTCCTTGATCATGGGCATGGTTTGTGTGGTCTGGTCGCACAGCAGGTCGACCTGGCCGCCCAGCAGGTCGTTCATGGCCGGCCCCGTGCCCTTGTAGGGAATGGTGTTGAGCTCGACGCCGATCTGGCTCATGAACATCAGGCCGCACAGGTGCGACACGGCACCCAGCCCGGCATTGGCGAGGGAGACTTTGTCCTTGTTGGTCCTCACATAACTCAGCAGTTCATCGAAGTTGTTGGCCGGAAAATCCTTGCGTGCCAGCAGCGTCATCGGCACGTCGACCACCTGACCGACGTATTCGAAGTCTTTCAAAGGGTCGAAGCTCAGCTTGCGGTACAGCGCGGGCGCCGTGGCCATGCCGATGTGGTGCAGAAAAATGGTGTAGCCGTTGGGTGCGGCGCGCGCCACCCGGGTGGCGGCAATCGTGCCGCCGGCGCCCACCGTGTTTTCAATCAGCACGCTTTGCCCCAGGGCCTTGCCCATGGGAATGGCAATCATCCGGGCCACCACATCGGTCGGACCGCCGGCCGCAAACGGCACCACCAGGATCACGGGTTTTTCGGGATAAGCAATCTCGCTGATCGCTGCCGCATGGGCGCCCAGCACCAGCGCCGCCACGGCCGCGATCCTCAAGGTTTTGAACTTGATCATGTTGTCTTCCTCGTTATGAATTGGTTTATGAATGAATCGAGCCGCGATACGGGGTCTCAAACCCGTACCGTGGCGCCGGCCTGCCTCACACAGGTCGCGCGATGGTGACGAAGGATTGCGCCGGGGGCAATGGGCAAAATCCCTTGCCCCGCCCGCCCGGGTTGAAGCGCTCTAGCGCTCGCCGTCCACGATGCGCTGCGCCAGCCGCACCACCGGCGCGTCGACCATGCGGTCATCCAGGCTGAACACCCCGCCGCCGGCCTGTGCATACGCCGCCAGCACGCGCCGCGCCCACTCGAGTTCGGCAGGCGTGGGGGCCAGCGCGGCGTTGACGACTGCGACCTGGGCCGGGTGAATGCACAGCTTGGCGCCAAAGCCGGCGCGCCGGCTGCGCTGTGCGTCCGTCTGGATTCGAACCGGGTCCGTCGTGCTGGCCGTGATGCCGTCGATCGGTGCGGCCAGCGTGGCGCGGCGCGAGGCCAGCACCAGCGCGAGGCGCACGGGCACCAGTTCGGCCTCGTCGGGATCGCAGGCGAGGCCCAGGTCCGCCTGAAAATCGAGATTACCGAAAGCCAGGCGCACCACCTGCGGGCTTGCCGCCAGCAGTTGGAGGTGACGGGGCTTGGGATTTGCGCGAATGTGCAAGTCAAGTTTTTCCATGGTGTTGCGCCACGGCGCAACAGGGTATTACGGCTAGGTTATGGCTGCGATGCCAAATTTCATTGGCCCGCCACGAGATTAGCTGAGATATTCCGCACCATGACTCTTGGCGAAGTAAGGCACGACCGATGATCTCTTCCGACCGGAAAACTGTCCGCAACGTGTTGTTCATCATGTGCGACCAATTGCGCTGGGATTACCTTTCCTGCTACGGGCACCCGACGCTCGCAACGCCCCATATCGACAACCTGGCCAAACGCGGCGTCCGCTTCGACGCGGCGTACGTGCAGTCCGCCGTTTGCGTACCGTCGCGAATGTCTTACTACACCGGCCGCTATGTGAGCAGCCATGGATCGACATGGAACTACGTGCCACTCTCGGTGGTGCAGCGCACCCTTGGCGACTTTCTCGAAGCCGCCGGGCTGGACGCGGTTTTGGCCGGCAAGACACACGTCATTCCAGATCGATTGGGCTTGCAGCGCTTCAACATGGACCCCGAGTCGCCCCGCGGCCGCCGGTATCTGGAAGGCGGGTTCGTCGAGATGGATCGCTACGATGGTCACGCGCCACCAGGTGCGGAAAGTGGGTATGCCGACTACCTTCGCAGCAAGGGATATAAAAGCGACGATCCTTGGTCTGAGTTTGCCATTGGCGCGCTGGACGAAGAGGGCAAGTTCGCCAGTGGCTGGTTGCTGCGCAACGCCCACCTTGCGGCGCGAGTCGATCGCAGTCATTCCGAAACCGCGTATATGACCGATCGTGCACTGGACTTCGTTCGTGCCAAGGGCGATCAATCGTGGGTGCTGCACCTGTCCTACGTCAAGCCGCACTGGCCATTGCTCGCTCCAGCGCCGTACAACGATTTGTACCGCGACGCGGACGCAGGCCCGATCATCGCGGTCAGCGCCGAGACGCGTCCACCGCACCCGGTGCTGGCGGCCTACCGTACGGCGCACGAGGATTGCCTGAGTTATGCACAGGAAAGCGTTGTCCGGCACGTGCGGCCTACTTACATGGGATTGATCAAAGAAGTGGATGACCATCTCGGCCGGCTGATGGCTGAACTGGAACAACTCGGCCGCCTCGACGATACCCTGATCATCTTCTGCTCCGATCACGGTGATCAGCTTGGCGACCACGGATTGGGCGAGAAAGAACTCTTCTATGAACAGGCGGTGCGTACCCCATTCATTGTGGTCGACCCTCGCGCCGCAGCAGACCGCACCCGCGGCACGGCTGAGAGCCGTTTTGTCGAAGCTATCGATGTGCTGCCCACCATCCTTGATGCCCTGGGTCTCCCGCAGCCGGATCATCTACTGGAAGGGCGCTCACTGGTACCGCTCCTGCATGGGGCTCACGTCGAAAATTGGCGCGACTGTGTATTCAGTGAACTGGACTATGCGTTCCGCGACGCGCGACGCGCGCTAAATCGAGGGCCCGATGAGTGTTACGCCTGGATGGTCCGCAACACGCGCTGGAAATACGTGCACTACCAGGGCTTGCGTCCCCAGCTGTTTGACATGCAGGAAGACCCGCAGGAGCTCCATGATCTGGGTGCTGACCCCATTTTTGCAACCGTGCGCGGTGAGCTAAAGGACCGGCTCGCCGATTGGCTGATGACTCGCAAACGCCGCATTACGCTGGACAACGCGACGGTGGAGCGCACCACCGAGGGGTGGAAAGCGCTCGATATGCAGATCGGCGTCTGGTGAAGCAGATAAATCCATCAACCGGTCATCACTCCAAAGGGTCTGTTGTGGCTACGCGGAAAGAACTCAAAGTATGGCGATGAATGTCCTCCTCATTGGAGCGTCGCGTGGTATCGGTCTTGAATTCGTGCGCCAGTACCGGGCGGATCATTGTGCAGTCACCGCAACCGCACGCGACGACGCGGGCCTCAACCGTCTGCGGCAGCTTGGTGCGAGCGTGTTGCGCCTGGATGTCGTCGACGAAGCCTGCGTTTCAGGACTGGCGTCGGAGCTCAAACCTTCCTGGTTCGACGTTGTGATCATCTGCGCTGGGGCCGCCTCGCACTTGGAGGCGCTCGAAGCACCGACTGAAGCGGCATTCGACAGCATCATGCACGCCAACGTGCTGGGTCCGATGCGCGTCATACCGTCCGTCGTCACCGCCTTGGCGCCTGGCGCAAAAGTCGCCGTGCTGTCTTCCCGGCTGGGCTCAATTGGTGGCCGAACACAAACAGGTATGTGGGTCTACCGAGCATCGAAGGCAGCCTTGAATTCAGTACTAAAAGACGTCTCGCTTGCACTCGGACATCGCGCCACATGCGTCAGCCTTCATCCCGGCTGGGTGCGGACCGACATGGGCGGCGTCGCTGCCGATATTGATGTGGCCGACAGCGTTGCCGGGATGCGCAAGGTGATTGCTAGTTTAAATTCGAGCGACACCGGTAGCTTCCGCAACTACGACGGCGAGTCGATTCCATGGTGAGTGCGGCTGAAGAAACTGCGCTAGCAAATGAGCGCCAGCGGGCTGAGCAGATTTGGGCTCATGCACTCTAAAGACTAACGGATCCGATTAATGCGCCACTACGGCAACTGATAGCAAGTTACGGACAGCTATATTCCATCAATGTCCCCATTCTCAGGAGAATCCAGATGAATACCAGAAGACACTTCACCACATGGCTTACCGCCTCGTTGATTGGCGCCGCCCTAATCTCTCCTGCCCAAGCGCAAGAGGTGAAAAAGCTGCGAGTCGCGCTGGTGCCAGGTATTGGCTGCCTGTCCATTTACGTAGCTGCTGTCAAGGGCTTCTTCAAAGCAGAAAATCTCGATTTAGAAGAAATACCAATCAATACCGGTCCTGGCGCAGCGACGGCAGTCACCAGCAACAGCGCCGACGTGGGCTATGGTGGCACATTGCCCATCATCTTGGCACGCTCCCACAATATTCCCTTTCGCTTTGTGATGGGCGGTTACTATGAGCAGGCTCCCCTTTCCAGCGACGATGCGATCATTGCCAGCAACAAGTCGGGTATCAACTCCGTAGCTGACCTGAAAGGCAAGGTGATTGCGGTGAATAACGCCGGTGGCGTGAACGACCAGCAAGTTCGGTTGAAGCTCGCGGAGGCTGGCATTCCGATTGAGTCGGTCAAGATTCTGTCAGTGCCGTTCCCGCAAATGCAGGCCGCACTTCAGATCGGAAATGCCGACGCAGTAGCTACGGTCGAGCCATTCCGGACGGCCATCCTGCTCGCAAAACTCGGAAAAGTCATTGCCCGCGGGTATGTCAAAGACAAGGATTTGACCAAGGCCGTTCCTGTTGGCGTGTTCTACGCCACAGAACAGTGGATTAACGGCAACGCTGACACGTTGGCGCGTCTGAAGCGATCAATTGAGAAGGCCAACGACTTCATCAAGGCCAATCCTGCGGAAGCGAAGGAGATTCTCGTGCAACGCTTGAGGTTGCCTGCCGATGTGGTAGGAGCGCTGACTTTGCCCCCATATACCACGACAATCGACCCCGCCGGCCTTCAAGCGGTGATGGATGCTGCGCTTAGTGTCGGTTTTCTAAAAAAACCAATGAAGGCACAAGAAATGTTCGCAGACTCGAAGTAGCCAAACCGATCCTGCAAAAGAATATCTGCACGGAATCAAGGTGAATCGTCAAGCGGCGAGCCGCTTGCGCCTGGAAAACATGAGGAGATCAAGTGAGCGCGCAACTACTTTCAGTCCAAAGAATTTCCCAAAGACTCGGCAACGAAACGCAATCCAAGCAGATCATTGGCTCGGTCTCGTTGCTCTCAGTGCAAGGAATTTCCAAGGCACTCGGCAATGCAAAACAATCTACCCAGATCATTGGCTCGGTCTCGTTCGAAGCGCGACGCGGGGAGTTTGTCTCCGTCGTAGGCCCGTCCGGCTGCGGCAAGACGACACTCCTGATGTGTCTTGCTGGGCTCTATGCCGTCGACGGTGGTCGGCTTGCGTTCGATGGAAAGCCGGTTTCTGCGCCGCCGCAAGGCGTTTCCGTTGTTTTTCAGGACTACAGCCGGTCTCTGCTGCCGTGGAAGACCGTCTTTGACAACGTACTTTTCGGAATGAAGCGCATCACTGACATGGATTCCATCGGCAAACGTGCTTGGGCGGCCGAGCTGATAGCGAGCGTAGGACTGAAAGGATTCGAAGCGAGCTATCCATGGCAGGTGTCAGGCGGTATGCAGCAGCGGGTGGCTATCGCACGCGGACTTGCGGCGCGCTCGCGCCTGCTATTGCTCGACGAGCCTCTTGCAGCAGTTGACGCGCAGACGCGCGCTGAAATGCAGGATTTGCTGCTGGACCTAGCAAGAAAATACGACCAAACCTGCGTATTGGTGACCCACGATGTTGATGAAGCGGTTTATATGGCCGATCGCATTGTTGTCCTGTCGAAGCGCCCCACGACGGTCGTCGAGGACATCCCCGTCGCGTTGTCTAAACCGCGCGACCAATTGAAGACTCGGGAAGACCGGACATATCTAGGTCTAAGACATGAAGTGATCACGCTGATTCGGTCGATGCGAGTAGATCATTGATGCGAAGGAGCTGAACGTGAAGTCTTGGATGAAAAAGGTAGTAGGGGTCGGTCTGTTTCTGCTGGTCTGGGAAGGTGTTGCTCATAGCGGCTTGGTGCCCCAGCAGTATTTTCCATCCGTAACGCAGGTTGCCCTTGCGGCGCGCGAGATGTTGCTCAGCGGCGAGTTGCTGCAAGCTGAAGGAAAAACTCTGATGCGTGCCCTAATTGGGCTTCTGTTGGCCATCGGCCTGGGCGTCAGCCTGGCAATGCTCGCGGCGCGCTATCTGCTGCTCGCGCGCATGTGGGCGCCGTTGGTCGAGATTATGCGATCCGTGCCGCCTGCTGCGTTGGTACCGCTGGGCATTTTTGCGCTCGGCCTGACGCCCAAGCTGTTCATCGGCATCGTGGTGTTCGCTGGAATTACCATGGTCTATCTGCCCGCGCTGAACGCATTGATCAACACCGAACCAGTGCAGATCAACGCGGCACGAACCTTGGGCTACAGCCGGCTGGAAACGCTGTTCCTGGTGCGTCTGCCGGCGGCGTGGCCGGAGATTTTTACGGGCATACGGGTCGCGGCCGGGGCGGCACTGATCGCCTCGATCGCCTCGGAGATGCTCGCCGGCAAAGACGGCTTGGGGTTCTTGCTTTTTGATACTGCGTTTTCGCTTCGCACCAACGCGATGTTCGCCGTGATGCTGGTGGCAGCGTTGAACGGTATTCTGTTCAATGAACTCGTGCTGTGGGCGCGCCGGCCCTTGGCGGGCTGGCAAGACGCACTCAATCATTTGGGAGACGCGCGATGAATAGACTGTCGCGACTGCGTGACTCCGCTTGGCCGGGGACGCTTTTTTTGCTTGGCCTGCTCCTGACCTGGGAGGTGGCAGCCCGCCAAATCGCTTCTCCCAATTTTCCTGGCGCTCTGACCGTACTATCGAAACTTGGTGAGGTAGGTCCCGCATTGCTCAGAGAAATGGGAGTCACCCTCTGGAGAGCCGCAGCGGGGTTGCTACTCGCCTTGGTAACGATGTTGCCTTTGGGCGTTTTCATCGGCCGGTTTCGCGCCTTGGGCGATTTTATCGAGCCCGTTATCGACATGCTCCGACCCCTGCCGCCGCTGGCCATTGTTCCGGTTGCCATGTTGTTCGCCGGCGTGGGCAGTGGCGCAAAGGTCATGGTGATTTTTTACAGCGTTTCATTTCCGATTATTCTGAGCGCGATCGACGCGGTGCGTGGCGCACATCCGATGTTGTCGAACGTCGCGCGCAGCCTGCGCATGTCGCGCAGGGAGATCATGCTGGAGATCGACCTGCCGGCAGCGCTGCCACAGGTCATGGTGGGTATCCGAATAGCCGTGGCGCTGGCGATCCTGATCAGCGTCAGTACTGAAATGCTGCTCTCGACCGACGGGATCGGTAATTTCATCATGCGTTCACAGGAGGAGTTTCAAATCGCAGCAGGAATGGCTGCGCTGATTGTTATAGCGGTGACAGCGCTCATCATCAATGGCGTTGTCGAATGGATCGACCGGCGCGCATTGCGTTGGCACTACGCCAAGCAGGCCTCGACAACGTCGAACTGATCTCCATTGAATGGTGGAGGCCACGCAGGAACCTCAGAGTATTCGCCTCGTCATTTCTATGAACAGGACGCCATGGATGTCGAAAACATCTTGCCGCCGCTACCCAAGGTGTCAATGACGGTGCCCGGATTCGATTGGCAAGGGCGTTCAAGTCAACGGACGCAACGGCTACCCTGCATATTACAGCTCGCCGTGACAAGGTGCACTGAAAATATGCAGGCTAAGCGAACCGCTCTGAAGGAGCGGCCTTGTCGAAGAAGCGCAGCGAGATCAGATCGCCACATTCGGCCGCGAGCGCATTTTCGATGCGCACCAAACGCCGGTGCGTACGAGCATCCTCGCGCATGTGCAGTACCGCTGGCGTCCAGCCAGCGCCACTACGCCGATTGCATACGGCACCTGCGTAATGATCGGCCGGTGGCGCGCACATGTCGTCCGGTACGCGTGCGTCCAGTGCCATGATCGGCATCGCCGAGACAGCCTCCACGGCGCAGGTCAGTTCATGCGGCCGGTCGAGCAGCAGCGACGCGGCGCGAACATCTCCGCTGTGGATCAGCCTGCGCGTCGCGGTCGACGAACAAGGACCGAACAAATCGATCACGGGGGCGCTGTGCAGCGCAATCGCGTGCACATCGAACCCGTGCCGCTCGCCCAGCGCGCGCATGCGTCGAACGTCGCCACTGCGGCCGCGTCCGCAGGCGAAGTTCTCGCCCACCACCAGCGCACGCATCCGCAGTCGACCGAGCAGCGTGTCCTGCACGAAGGACTCGGCCGACTCCTCGCTGCGCCGGAGGTCGAATGGCAGCACCAGACAGTGATCGACGTCACCGGTAGCGGCAAGCAGCTTGAGCCGATCGGCTAGCGGCGACAACATCTGCGGCGCGGCGGACGGGTTCAGGACCGCGCGAGGATGCGGGTCGAAGGTCAGCACCACCGTCGGCAGGCCGAAGCGCCTGCCCTGCTCACGCAGCCGTGCTAGCACGCAGCGATGGCCGCGGTGCACACCGTCGAACATGCCGATCGACACGACGGAGCCGTGCGGCAGCGCGGGACCGGAAGCATCCAGGCGTTGCATGCGCGACTCAGGTCTTCTTCGCCAGGAAGTCGCCGATCGTCTCGTCTGTATGGAACACCGGCTTCTCGTAGTAGTGCGGGCCGTCGTAGATCTCGATCAGCACGCTCTTCTCGTGAGCGATGGTCGGGCCGTGCGGGTGATCCTTAGGATTCATGTAGTACGAGCCCGGCTTCAGCCGCAGGCCGACGTCGGTGTACTCGTAGTCGCCGGAGATGCAGTACATGAACTGGTTCGACGCGTGCGTGTGCTTGACCGGGATTCGGCCGCCCTTGTCGAACTCCAGCAACGCGATCGAGGCGCCGGTGTCGGGGTTTTTCCAGAGGAAATACTGACGCAGGCCGTACTCGGGGAAATTGACCCACTTGCTGTCGTCGAACTGCTCGCGGTGCAGCAAGACCTCGAGTGTGTGCGCCAGTAAAACGTGGGGGTGTTGTTCTTTCGTCATTGTTTGTCTCCTTGCATTTCAGTTGAGGGCCGGCCGGCCGGCCGCGACCCAACGTTGGTACTCCTGGGTGCTCTCCGGCGTGGCCGGGAACAGTCCGAAGATCGAACGCCCGCGCCGGATATGCATCGAGACGAACGCCTCGTAGTCGGAAATGTTTCCGCACTCAGCGGCGATCTCGTCGACCAGGAGGCGCGGAATCGCGACCACGCCTTCGCCGTCGCCGACGATCACGTCGTTCGGGTAGATCGCGACGCCGGCGCAGCCGATTGGCACGTTGAACTCCACGGGGTGCAGAGCGATCGGCGTTGCCGGGCCCGAAGGCGCGCGCTGGAAGCAGGGAAGCCCGGTGGCGATGATGCCCGGAGTGTCGCGGTAGCCGCCGTCGGTGACGACGCCGGCGGCGCCGCGCACCTTCAGCCGCAGCGCCATCATGTCGCCCATGCACGAGGCCGAGAGGTCGCCGCCGGTGCTCATCACCAGCACCGCTCCGGGCGGGCATTCCTCGATCGCGCGCCGATGCAAGCTGTCATTGCGTTCGTACAGCGCCATGCTGTCCTTATCCTCGCGCGCAGGAATGAAGCGCAGCGTCCACGCCGGGCCGATCAGCGTCGGCTGGCCGGGTGCCACCGCGTGTAGGCCGAGCAAGAAGGCGTTGCGCAAGCCCCGCTTCAACAGCGCGTTGGCGAGCGTCGCGGCGCCGCAGCGCGCCAGGCGCGCGCGGGTCTCGTCGCCGAGCGGGACAAACGCTTGCTGGCTGGTCTGCTGGCTCATACCGCCGGTCCTTCCTTGACGATCGGATTGCGCAGCACGCCCACACCCTCTAGCTCGATCTCAACCACGTCGCCGTGCTTCATCCAGACCTGCGGGTTGCGCCGCAGGCCGACGCCGCCCGGCGTGCCGGTGACGATCACGTCGCCGACCTCCAGCGTAGTCCAGGTCGATATGAAGCTGATGAGCTTGGGGATCGGGAACATCATCAGATCGGTCGTCGTGTCCTGCATGGTCTCGCCGTTGAGGCGGCAGGAAAGGCGCAGGGAGCGCACCGGGTCGACCTCGTCGGGCGTCACCAACCATGGACCGAAAGCGCCGGTGGCGGGGAAGTTCTTGCCCGGTGACCACTGCGGGGTCTGCAGCTGCCAGTCGCGCACCGAGCCGTCGTTGTAGCAGCTGATGCCGGCGATGTACGACATCGCGTCGGCCTCGGCAATGCGTCGGCCGGCCTTGCCGATGACTACAGCGAGCTCGGCCTCGAAGTCGAACTGGTGCGATTCGCGCGGGCATAGCATGGGCTGGCCGTGGCCGACCTGCGACTCGGGCACGCGCAGGAAGATCACCGGCGCCGGCGACTCGGTCTTGTGGCCGCCTTCGGCGCGGTGCGCGACGTAGTTCAGGCCGACGCAGACGATCTTGCCGGGGTTGGGCATTAGCGGCAGGAAGCGGATTTCGTCGAGACGGTAGTCTGCCGGCGCGCCGGCGGCCAGGCGCTCGATGCGCTCGAGGGCCCCGCCCTGCAGCGCGCCCTTTAGGTCGGGGCAGGTGGCGCCCAGGCGCACGCCCATGTCGATCACGCGGTCGCCGTCGACGACACCGAAGCTCGCGCGCGTAGGGGAGACGAAGGAAAGGAGTTTCATAGTATCGGACTCGATGTGGGGAAGAGAATAAAACGCGTCCGGCTCAGTGCGACAGGACCATCGACAGCGCACGCCGCGCGGCCACCGCCACCAGCTGGGCGCGGTACTCAGCGCTGGTATGCATGTCGGCGTTCAGGCCCTGCGCCGGCTGTTGGAAGTCGTCCAGGCTCGCGGGGTCGAAGTGCGCCGCCAGCCGCTGCTCGAGCTCGCCATGGCGGAACACACACGGCGACGCGCCGTTGACGGCAACACGCACGCCGTCGCCCAGCCGAGTGATCCACACGCCGGTGTTGACCAAGCCCGACGCCGGGTGCGGTATCTTGCAGTAGCCGCTGCGGCGGTGGCGCGGGAACTCGATCTGCAGCAGCAATTCGCCCGCCGCCAACGCCGTGTCGAACAGACCGGTGAAGAACTCGTCGGCGGCAATGCGGCGGCGGTCGGTAACGATTGTCGCCCCCAGCCCGAGCACGGCTGCGGGATAGTCGGCGCCCGGGTCGTTGTGCGCGAGCGAGCCGCCGATCGTGCCCATGTGACGCACCTGCGGGTGCGCGATGCCACGCGCCATGTGCGCGAGCGCCGGCAGCGCCTCGGCGATGCGCGCGTTCGCCGCGACCTCGGCATGGCGGGTGAAGGCGCCCAGGCGCACACGGCTGTCGTCGATCTCGATACCGCGCATCGCGTCCAGCGCCTGCACGTCGACCAGCAGGCTCGGCCGCGCCAGCCGCTGCTTGAGGATCGGGATCAGCGACTGGCCGCCGGCCAGCACCTTGGCTTCCGGCTCGTCGGCCAGCAGCTTCGCCGCCTCGGCCACCGAGCGCGGCCGGACGTAGCCGAAGTCAATCATCGCATTGCTCATCGCCGCCCCTCCACCGCTACCGCAGCGTCGCCAGCAGCGCCGCCGGCGTAGTCCATGATCGCGTCGACGATGTTCTGGTAGCCGGTGCAGCGGCACAGGTTGCCTTCCAGATCGTGGCGCACCGCGGCCTCGTCGCCGCCCCGGCCTCGTCGCACGATGTCGATGCCCTGCATCACCATGCCCGGCGTGCAAAAGCCGCACTGCAGCGCGTGGTGGCGACGGAAAGCGTCTTGCAGCGGATGCAGCCGCTCGACGCTGCCGATGCCTTCGATTGTCGTAATCTCAGCGCCCTGCGCCTGCGCTGCCAGCACCGTGCACGACTTGATGGCGCGTCCGTCGAGATGGACGGTGCAGCAGCCGCATTGCGTGGTGTCGCAGCCGACGTGGCTACCGGTCAGACCGCAGTGGTCGCGCAGGTAGTGCACGAGCAGCGTTCGTGCCTCGACCTCGTGCGACTGCACCTGGCCGTTGACGGCGAGGGTGATGTTCAGCGTAGGCATGGCGTCGCGCCTCAGTTGACGGCCAGCCAGCCGATCAGCGCGACCAGCGCGGCCAGCGTGAAGGCCCAGGCCCAGGCGGGCATCTGGATCGTGACCGTGCCTGGCGCGGCCTGCACCGCGACCGGCACGCCGACGGCGGCCGGGCGCGCGACGACTTGCGCCTCGGCCAAAGCGGCCTCGGGCGCTCCGGCAGGCGCTGTAATCACCTGCGTCAGGCGATCGAAGAACTGCGCCGACATCTTGGCCGCGGTGGCGTCGACCAGCCGCGACCCGATCTGCGCCAGCCGGCCGCCGATCTGCGCCTGCGCGCGGTAGTTCAGGCGGGTGTTATCGCGCCCCTCGCCCTCTTCCAGCAACTCGACTTCGGCACTGCCCTTGGCGAAGCCGGCAATGCCGCCATCGCCCTCGAAGCTGAGCGTGTAGCGGTTGGGCGGTTGCACGTCCTGCTGCTGCATACGGCCCTTGAAACGCGCCTTCACCGGCCCCACCGCGGCCAGCACGCCGACGGTATATAGGCCGTTGCCTTCGTCGGTGACGAACTCGCAGCCGGGGATCGCGGCACGCAGGGTCTCGGGGTCTAGCAGCGCAGACCACACGCGGTCGCGCGGGATCGGTAGCAGTTGGTGTCCGGTGAGTTCCATTGTCGAATCTCTCTTTTCGGCGCCACGCTTTACAGCGGCGGCAAGTCGTCGGGCCGCTTGGTTTGCCAGCGGAAGGGGTAGATATCGATGCGCGATGACAAGCCGGCGACCTCGAACGGATCCTCGGCGACCATCCGGCGCACCGCATCCTCGCTTTCAGCCTCGATCACCATCAGGCCGCCACAGGCCTGGTCTGTGGCGTCCAGCACCGGGCCGCCGAGGCGGACACGCGCGGCGAAGTGGTCCATGTAGGCGCGGTGCGCCGGGCGCGTCAAGGCGCGGATTGTTTCGGCCTGGCCGTCGCTGCGGTCCAGCCGGTAGACCATATAGAGGTTCATCAAGCGTCTTCGTTGTCGGTTGGTTTCGGAAGCGCATCGCCGTCGCTTTGTTGTCCGTCCGGGTGCGGATGCGTATGGAACCGTGTGCCCGGCGGCTTGCCGGCGTGGCGCTCGCGCGCGTCGCGGATCGCGTTCCACACCGTTTGCGCCGTGGCGGGCAAGCTCATGTCGACGACGCCGAGCGGACGCAGCGCATCGACGATCGCGCCGATGATGGCGGGCGGCAGACCGATGGTGCCGGCTTCGGCGCCGCCTTTCACGCCCAGCGGGTTCGTCTTCGTCGGCACCGGATGGAAACCGAGCTTGAAGCGCGGGAAGTCCTGCGCCTGCGGCATTGCATAGTCGGTAAACGAGCCCGTCAGCAACTGGCCGTCGTCGCCGTACACGATGCGCTCCTTCAGCGCCTGCCCTGCGGCCTGCGCGATGCCGCCGTGCATCTGGCCTTCGAGAATTAGCGGATTGATCACCGTGCCGACGTCGTCGATGCCGGTCACGGCGGCGAGCGTGACCTGGCCGGTTTCGGGCTCGACCTCCACCTCGGCGATGTAGCAGCCGTTCGGGTAGTTCTGCGGCTCGGCACTGAAGTAGCCGCGACCTTCGAGGCCGGACCACAACTCGGGCGGCAGCGGCTTCGGCGCCCCCCAGGCGAAGGTGGCCTTGGCGACGCGGTCGAGCGTGACCTCGCGCGCCGATGAATCCTTCGTGCGGTAGACGCCATGGTCGAAGTCCAGCGCGTCGGGCACCGTGTCGAGCAGGATCGCCGCGACGCGCCGTCCGCGCTCGATGACCTGGTCGCAGGCCATCTTCAGTGCGGAGCCGCCGACCGTCATGCTACGCGACCCGAAGGTTCCGCGGCCGGTGGCGATGATGTCGGTGTCGCCCTGCACGAAGCGGACCTTCGCGAGCGGCACACCCAGCCACTGGTGCACCATTTGCGCGTAGGCGGTGTGGTGGCCCTGGCCGTAGCTGAAGGTGCCGGCCAGGATGGCGAGGCCGCCAGTGGCATCGAAGCGCAACTCCATGCGCTCGCTGATGGTGGCGCAGACCTCGATGTAGCACGACAGGCCGCGCCCGCGCAGCAGGCCGCGGGCGGCGCTGACGGCCTTGCGTGATTCGAAGCCGTCCCAGTCGGCGAGCTTCAGCGCGTCGTCCATGACCGCTTCGAATTCGCCGCAGTCGTAACGCTCGCCGATCGCGGTGCGATAGGGCATCTGCTGCGGCGCAATGAAGTTGCGGCGGCGCATCTCGACCGGGTCGATGCTCAGTTCGGCCGCAGCCAGTTCCATCATACGTTCGACGACGAGCGCGGCCTCAGGCCGGCCGGCGCCGCGATAGGTTGTGAAGGTGCGCGAATGCGTGAAGATGCCGTTGATCGTGACGTGCATCGCCGGAAAGGCGTAGACACCCGAAAGCATGCGCGCGCCGACCAGCGGCGGGTGCGCCGTCGACGGCCCGAGCTGGCAGCCCAGGTTGTGATTCAGTTCGACGCGCATGCCGAGCACGGTACCGTCCTTTGTCAGCGCGAGCTCGGCATCGGCCACCTGGTCGCGGCCGTTGAAGTCGGAGAGGAAGGCCTCGCTGCGGTCGCATACCCATTTCACCGGGCGCCCGACGCGTTGCGCGGCCCACAGCACCAGTATCTCCTCGGGGTACAAGCCACCCTTGGTGCCGAAACCACCGCCGACGTCGCCAGCGACGACATGCAGCCGATGCGCCGGCACGCGGAAGATGTGCTCGGCCAGCAGCAGGCGGATGCGGTGCGGGTTGGAGGTGGATGTGACAAGTGTCCAGCGCTGCTCACCTTCGTGGTAGTCGCCGATGTAGGTGCGCGGCTCGAGCGGGTTGCCGGCCACGCGCTGGCTGCGCACGCGGGCACGCACAACATGATCGGCCTGCGCAAAGGCGCGCTCGGTCGCCGCGGCGTCGCCGAGTTCGTGCACGAAGCAGCGGTTGCCTTCGGCACCGGGCCAGACCAGTGGCGCGTTGTGGGCGATCGCGGCTTCGACGGTCGGCGCCGCCGGTAGCGACTCGTATTCGACGACAATGCGCTCGGCGGCATCGATCGCCGCGGCCAGCGTATCGGCAACGATGAAGGCGACGCCGGTGCCGACCGCGAGTACGCGCTCGGCTTCCAGCGGCGGAAACGGCGTCGCGTGGTAGGTCTTGCCGGTGATCGTGGGCGGGATGCTGACGCACGGGATGTTGCCCAGGCCGTCGGCACGGTAGTCGTCGCCGGTCAGCACTGCATACAGGCCGGGCACCTCCAACGCCGCGCTCACGTCGATGCGCTTGATGTTCGCGTGCGCCACCGGCGAGCGCAGCACGTAGCCCCAGGCTTGGCCAGGACGGTTGACGTCGTCGGCAAAGCGGCCGCGGCCGGTGAGCAGCCGCGGGTCCTCCAGCCGCGCCAGCGGCGCGCCGATGCCGTGCGCCAGCGTGGCGACATGTGTGCCGGTGCGCTGGCTTGGCGGTGCCTCGACGGCGGCGTTGACGACGGGCTTCATTGCGGTCTCACCAGCCCTCATGACCATCGTGCCAGAAGCCGGTCGGGACGTTTTCGGCGCTCCAGTCGGCTGCAGCCAACTGGTTGTACTTGCCGCCGTGGAACAGCAGCGGCCTGGGCTTGTCGGGGTGGGCACGCAGCGCCTGAACGTGGCCAACAAACAGCGTATGGTCGCCGCAGTCGTAGTCGTGCACCAGCGCGGTGGCGAGCTGCAGCGACGCGCCCGCTACCACCGGCAGGTCGTGCAGCCGCTCGAATAGCGGTGGGTTGTCGGTCTGCGGTTTGCCGGCGAAGTGATTGCTGCAGTTGAGCTGGGTGTTGCACAGGATGCTGATCGCAAAACACTGCGCCTGACGGATGCGCGCGTGCATGCGCGCCGTGTGCGCCACTGACACCAGAACCAGCGGCGGTTCGAGCGAGCCGGACATGAACGCGTTGGCCGTCATCGCGTGCGCTTGACCCTCGAACTCGGTGGAGATCACCACCACGCCGGTGGTGAACTCGCCCATAGCGTCACGAAACTCGCGTGCAGTGAACGTCGGCAACGGGTCGACGCCGGCCGGCTGAACACCGGCGAAATCTGCATGATCGATTGGGGGCACAGTCCGGCTCCTAGTGTGGCGACAGGCGCGTGCCTCAGGCGGCCTTGCGGAAGGCCGGGTGCTCGGTGAGCTTGCCAACACGCTCGCCGTAGATCAAGACCTCGCGCCCGTCGTCCAGGCTGTTGAGGTACTCCCTGTCTATGAAGGGGATGAAGCGGTTCTTCTGGCTCATGGCAATGTCCTTGTCGTTGGGGTCGATCCAAGTCCCGGTCCGGGTGCTCTCAGTCGATCAGGCGCCGCTGCCGGCCACGGCCTGGCACTGGATCTCGAGCTTGATCTCGGGGTTGGCAAGACTGGCCACTTGGACCAGGGTGGAGCAGGGAAAGGCGCCGCTGAAGAACTCCTGGCGCGCGCGCCAGATCTCCTTGTTATCGGCCATGTCGATGACGTAGATAGTCATGTTCACGATGTCCGACATGCGTGCGTCGGCCGCCTCCAGGCAGTCCTTGACTTTCTGGAAGATCACCTTGGTCTGTTCATAGGCGCTACCGACGCCTCGGATGGTTTTCAGGTCGTTGGCGCGGGCGGTGAAGCCCGACAGCCAGATCAGGTCACCGACGCGGGTGACGTTGGACCAGTGACCCGGCGGGTACTCGGCGACGTTGGGGGAAACGGGGTGTTGCTGCTTCAGTGCCATGACGGCCTCCTAGTGGTGGTTAAGGGTAATCAGTCGAAAAATTCGCGCGGCGGGTCCATGCCCCACTGCGTGGTGTCGTCGGCGGCGACGGCATAGCGCACCGGCTGGTACTGGTTGTTGGCAACGTCGCCGTCGGTGTAGTGCTCTATGCGGTTGTCGAAGGGGTCGCGCCAATAGTCGAAAATCTGGCTGCCGACCAAGTGGCGGCCGACGCCGCACTCAAGCTTGTGGCCCTGCGCCAGCAGGTGATCGTGGGCGCCGAACAACTCGTCGATGTCCTGCATTTCGAAGCTGCAGTGGTGCACGCCTGTATCGTTCGGGTTGACCGACTGCGTGATCAGCATTGAGTGATGGTCGACCGCGGTGGCGCCGCAGTCGAAGCGCAGGAAGGTGCCGATCACGCGCTCCTCGTCGCCGGGTACGCACAGGTAGTCGGAGTCGACAAGGCCGAAGCGGTCGTGGAACCACGCTCGCGTCAGGTCATGGTCGGTCACCCGCAGTCCGAAGTGTCCCAGCCGCATCACCAGCCCGGGCGCGCGCTTTGGCCGCAGCGAGTAGTTCAGGCGGTTTTTCACTGTGCCCCAGTTGTATGGGTTCGGTTCACGCATCGCAATCGGCTGGGCTGGCTGGCGACCCCAGACCGCGTCGATCGGCACGCCGTTGGGCGTGCTCATGCGCACGCGCCAGCCGCCACCAGGGCCGGGATTCGGTTCGACCGCCGACGAACCCGGCAGTCTGGCGACGGCATCGAGCTCGGCGCGGCTCGCCATGTCGAGCGCCGCGCCGACGAAGCCATTGCGGCTGGAGCGACGGGTGGCGTGGAGGTAAGGCACGGTGCCGGCACCGCGCATGTACAACGTGTCGGCGGTCTTTTCCGCGGTGACGAGCCCGAAGTCGCGCAGGAATGCTTCCATGCGGTCGAGGTCGGTCGCCTCGTAGACGACGTAGGAGATTTCAACGGCGTTGGGCATTGTGGTCAGCTCTTCGGGCACGGAATGTTGGGCTTCAGCGCGTGCGCAGCACCGAGACGTCGTCGTTGTTGACCAGGTCGGGCACTGTCCAGCCGTTGATGTCGTAGTCGCTCATGCAACGATCAGCGAAGGCTTTCATGTTGGCCAGGTCGCCACTGTTCTGCGCGTCGTACAAGTTGGCCAGACGAGTGACGTCGTTGGAGCCAAGGTAGTTGATCTCGTAAAGCTCGTGGCGTGCGCCGAACTCGGTGCCGATGGCGTCCCACAGCAGCTTCATCGTTTTGACGCGCGCCTCGGCGTCCACGCCGCCGCTGCCACGGACATACTTGTCCAGATAGGCACGCAACTCGGGCACCTTGAAGTCATCCGCATGCGAGTTGAGGTAGATCAGGCCGCTGGCGACGATCGTTTCAATGATGTTCTTGATCGACGGATAGGCGATCTGCGAAACCACGCGATAGGCGCTCGCGAAACGCGCGTCAGGTTGGACCATGTTGTGCCAGGGCACGCTGCTCTTAGCCATCGCGTCCGACAGACCCCACATCGTGTTGCGCCATGCGATGACTTCACCCAGCTTCGACTGCACGCCATGGAATGCGCTGGTGCCCGTCAGGTCCAGCGCCTTGGACAGGACACCGCAGATGAAATCGAGCTTGACGGCCAGGCGCGTGCAACCGTGCATTGCCGCACGGTTGTTGAAGCCGGAGTCGGGCGCAAAGCGGTTCGCCAGATCCACGTTGTTGTGGACGAACACGTCTTCCCAGGGGATGAACACGTTGTCCAGCACCAGGATGGCGTCGTTTTCGTCAAGGCGCGACGACAGCGGATAGTCGAAGGGGCTGCCGAGCACGGCGGCGCGATACTCGTTCGAGATGCGGGAGATCATCTTCACGCCCGGTGCGCCCGTGGGCACCATGAAGATCGGCGAGTACGCGGGATCCTTGATCGGTAGTTGGCCGGCGTGCGCCACGAAGGTGTAGTGCGTGAGTGCCGAGCCCGTGGCCACGACCTTGGCCCCGCTGACGTAAATGCCTGCGTCTGTTTCCTTGACGACACGCACGTAGACGTCGGACGTGTCTGCGGTCGGCTTGTTGCGGTCGACCGGGGCGTTCATGATCGCGTGGTTGATGTACCAGGTACGCTCCTGCGCTTTGCGGTACCAGCGAAGAGCGTTTTCTTCATAGCCCTTGTAGTAGCCCGAATTGGCGCCGAGGGTGCCGAGGAAAGACCCCTTGTAATCGGGCGATCGGCCCATCCACCCAAAGCCGACGCGCTGGAGTTCAGCGATAGCATCACGCGATGCGACCTGTTGCTCCACCGTGTGCGGCGCCTGGAAGAAGCGGTGTGTGAAGCCGCCCCATTCCGTCGGAGCCGTGAGGATCTCGCGCCGGGCGGGATCGTGCATCGCGTCATACATGCGCGCGATCATGCGGGCCGAGTTCCGGAACGCGGGATGTTCGGTGATGTTCTTGACCTTCTTCCCGTAGATCCAGACCTCACGGCCGTCGTTCAAACTTTCAAGGTACTCCTTCCCTGTGAACGGAATCAAGGCCGTTTGCGTCGTTGGTGTATTCATCACTTATCTCCTAACAAGTTGGACAACTATTAAAATTTCACTACTCGGTATTGCTGCTGCCAACCGAGAACCATTGCGCCGGATATCAATGACGCGCAACCGCCATCGCGAAAATCAAGATGGAACCAATGGCGATCGATTGCGCATACGCACCAACCTGCATCAGGCTCAGCCCGTTTGAACTTGCAACGGAAACCATTCCGCCGCTTGTGCAGCCATTGCGCCCGCAACGGCCAGCAAGAAACATATTCCACCGTTACGAGCCGCAGAAACCGTCTTCATATGATGCGTTCTTTCGTTGCCAGAGAGTTGATGTGAGGCTGGAGTTTCGCTGCACACGAACATAAAATCTATTGACATTTAACCCCAACCCCCATTACCTTTGGGTTATGTCACAACTGAAAGATAAAGCAGCATGCAGGCATCGGAAAGACTTGGTCATATCCTCGCTTCGCATTAGGTCAAGCCATGGCGCATCTTGATTGGTATATTCGCGCAAACCTGAAGCTTCGCCATCTTCAATTAGTAGTAACCCTTGATGAGTTGCGCAACGTTGGCCGGGTCGCCGCATATCTCAACGTCAGCCAACCGGCGGTTTCCAAGACGCTGAGCGCGTTGGAGCGTGAGCTGAACATGTCACTGTTTCAACGCACGGCGCGCGGCATGGAGCCTACCGAACATGGGGAATGCCTCATTCGGCATGCGCGTCAAATCCTTGGCAATTTGTCCAGCGCGCGCGACGAGTTACGCGACATCAGTGAGGGCCGCGTGACGCGCGTCGCGATGGGGGCACTGCCGTCCGCTACGGTACTCTTGATCCCCCGATTCATCGTTCGCTTGGAAGCGGAGTCGACCGACGTCGCCGTGACCGTACGCGAAGGTGCCATGGGCTCGCTGCTGCCGAGCTTACGGGCAGGCGATTTGGATCTGACGGTTGGTATTTTGTCGGAGTCGCTTGGCGTGGAGTTCGAATCCGAGGTTCTGTATGAAGACCGTATCGTCGCCGTTGCACGCCACGCGCACCCGCTGACGTACGAGCGAAAATTGAACTGGAATATGCTGGCCGGCTATCCGATGGTTCTTCCATCAGAACACAGCTTGACACGTGGGCCAATCGATTCTTATCTTGCGCAGCATGGGGTAAGCACGGCGCGCCGGCATGTGGAGTCCGTGTCCACCGCGACAAACATCGGTGTGCTGCAGTTTAGCGATTCCGTCGGCTTTACAGCTGGCGAGATTGCACGCCATTTTGTGTCGCTCGGCGTACTGTCTGTGCTGCCGCTGAACGTCTCGAATCTCACGATGCGCGTTGGCCTCACTTGGATGGCAAACCGTCGCATGACGGTCGCTTACCAGCTCGTCAGCCGCTTGTTTCGCGAAACGCGTGACGAGATGCTGCCGGAGATGGAGGCCTTTGCGCGGTCGCTCGCGCGGTAACATTCCGGACAGTGAATGCGGCATTGACTCTCACTGCACATACTGCCGAACTGCGTATTCCTTCACTCAATCTTCGCGCCCGACAGCTCGATGGCTCTCGAATATCTGGCCAAATCTGCTTGTATAAAGGGTCCGAAGTCAGCGGCTGTAGTGCCGTGTAGATCAAGGCGTAGAGCCTTGAGTTTCCCACGCATCGCGGGCACCTTCATGGCCGTGACAAAGACAACATTCAGGGTGTCTACGTTGCTGCTCAGAGTGCCTGCTCGCACCAACAGATCGTACCAAGACTGCGACCGGAAATCGCCCAAACCACCGTCAATGAACGTCGGTACCTGGGGTAACGAAGCGACGCACTTGTTGCTGGCAACGGCAATCGCCTTCAATTTTCTGACTGTTACGCAGGGGGATGGCTTGCGGCGGGTCCGTCATCTGCACGGCTCACGGACGGCTCGGCCGTGACGAAATGCTGGATTACGGCTGGCGCTCACGCGCTCCATCTATGACGGGCGTCTGCCGGTGGACAACAACTGGATCGAGAACCAGATTCGGCCGATTGCGATTGGCCGCAAGACGGCCAACGTGGTGCTGAACGTGGCGTTTGGCGAGCCCACGATGGCGGTGGACACGCACATCTTTCGCGTGGGCAACCGCACCGGCCTGGCGCCGGGCAAGACGCCGTACGAAGTGGAGATGCAGCTCATGAAGCGCGTGCCACCCGCCTACCTGGTGGATGCGCACCACTGGCTGATTTTGCTGGGCCGCTATGTGTGCCTGGCGCGCAAGCCGCTGTGCTGGCGCTGCGGCGTGGCGCAGTTTTGCGACTTCAAGGACAAAACGCCGGCGCCTTGAATTTGCTACAGAATCAATAGCTCAATACCAAGAGATGGCAATGGCTACGGCCCATTTTTACTCCCAAGAAACCATTCAGCGAAGATTCAAGGGCTGTCCGGCGCGCCGTCCACGACGCGCTGCGCCAGCCGCACCACGGGCGCGTCAACCATGCGGTCATCCAGGCTGAACACCCCGCCGCCGGCTTGCGCATACGCCGCCAGCACGCGCCGCGCCCAGTCGAGTTCGGCGGTCGTGGGCGCCAGCGCGGCGTTGACGACTGCCACCTGGGCCGGGTGAATGCACAGCTTGGCGCCGAAGCCGGCGCGCCGGCTGCGCTGCGCGTCCATCTGGATTTGAGCCTCGTCCGTCGTGCTGGCCGTGACGCCGTCGATCGGTGCGGCCAGCGCGGCGCGGCGCGAAGCCAGCACCAGCGCGAGACGTACGGGCACCAGTTCGGCCTCGTCGGGTCCGCAGGCAAGGCCCAGGTCGGCCTGAAAATCAAGATTACCAAAGGCCAGCCGCACCACTTGCGGGCTCGCCGCCAACGCATCCAACGTCGCCAGCCCAGCGGCCGACTCCATCAGCGGCACCAGCGCGCACGAGGCGCCGATGGCGGCGGCCACGTGTGCCAGGGCTGTCGCCGACTCGGCCTTGGGCACCATCACGGCGGCCAGCCCCTGTGCGGCCAGCTCGCGGACTCGCGCCAGATCGTCCTCATGCCAGGGCATGCCGGCGGCGTTGATGCGCACCAGCAGGCGGTCGCGTTCGGGCGCCGTCAGGCTGCTGAAGACCTGCGCCAACTGATCGCGCGCGGGGCCTTTGGCGTCCAGTGGCACGGCGTCTTCCAGGTCCACAATGACCGCGTCGGCGCCACTGGCCAGCGCCTTGGCGACGCGTTCGGGCCGATTCGCGGGCACGAACAGAAACGAATGCGCGCGTACGATCGCCGGCGCGAGGGAATAGCTCATGTCGCGTTCTTCAGCAACAGGCCCACCCTCACACTGCGGGCGACGGCCCACAGATCGTCCAGCGCGGCCTGCATCGCGGCCGGCGTGGCCGCGCCGCTGTACGCGGCCAGGCGCAGCGCCTTGGCCGTGATTTCGTCACGGCTCAGGGTGTTGCCTGGGTCGCCCTTGGGCTCGTCGACGCGACCTTGCAGCACGCGGCCATCCGTGGTGGTGACCGTGACCTTGCCGATCCAGCGCTGAGGATAGGCACCGTCCACCTCGGCATCGAATGCCATGCTCACGCGCTCGCGCAGATCGCGGGTGGCGGCATCGTCGAAGTGCTGATCGAACTCGGCCAGGCCGGCATGGCCGAAGCACGCGATCAGCGCCAGCACCGTGCCCATGGAAAACTTGCTCTGGTGCACCGTGGCCGGGTTCGTCACCGACCCGAGCACATCGATCGCACCCTGGTGCACGTGCGTGACCACGCGCGCCAGATCGCCGGGCTGGAGGTCGTGCGCCTGCATCACCTGCAGCAGCGCATCGGCGGCCGGGTGCGTATGGCGGCACGAGGCGTGGTACTTGAACGAGGTCTCGGTCGTGGCCCAGCGCGTGCCCAGCCCTTGCGTGAGGCGCGCCGGGTCCGCATCGCTCGACATGCCGGCCGCCATGCCCTGCGGTCCTTCCAGAATCTGCGCCGCGCCGGTGAAGCCGTCCTTGGCTAGGTACGCGGCCATCAGACCGGCCGACGCCGCGTGCGCGGTGTGCAACTGCTTGGAATCCGCCGCCGTGCGCAGGAACTCCCACAGCCCGGCGGACTGCGTGCCGGCCGAGCCCAACGCATGCTGCATCTGCGGCGCGTCGAGCCCCAGCAGGTTGCCGACCGCCGCGGCCGCCGCCAGCGTGCCGGCGGTGCCGGTGGTGTGGAACACCTTGTAGTGCGAGCGCCCGAGGAATTCGCCGACGCGGATGCCGACCTCGTAGCCCGCGACGGCGGCCGTCAGCAACTGCTGCCCGCTGGCGCCCAGCGCCTGCGCCACCGCAAGCGCCGGCGAGAACACCACGGTGGCCGGGTGAAACACCGAGCCGTTGTGCACGTCGTCCTGCTCGGCCACGTGCGAGGCGGCGGCGTTGACCATGGCGGCGAAGTACGCACTGGTGCGGCTGCGGCTGATCAGCACCTCGGACGGGCCGTCGGCCGGCCCCACGCTGGCGGCAAACCGGGCGATGGTCTCGACCGCGCGCGAACCTTTGCCGGCCAGCGCCGAGCCGAACCAGTCCACCAGCAGGTCCTCGGTCTTGCGGATCACGGGGCCCGGAATGGCGTCAAAGCGCAGGCCGGCGGCGAATGCGGCGAGTTGGGCGGTGGGAGAGTTCATGGCAGGTATTTTTAAGAGAAATCGGCTTCAAGCCCTTATCCGGTATGGGCAGGCAGCTATGGTTTCAATAGTAAATCGATCACCATCAAATGGCCTGGGCGGCGCGCATCGCGGCGATGGCCGCGTCGCTCTGCCCGAGCTCGCGCAGGATGGCCTCGGTGTGCTGGCCCACGCCAGGTACCGCATCCATGCGGTAGTCGAAACTGCTGTTGCGCCCGGGCGGCAGCAGCGCGGGGATCTCGCCCGCCGGCGAGCCCACGCTCTGCCAGCGGCTGCGCGCTTTCAGTTGCGGATGCGCCCAGAGGCCGGCCATGTCGTTCATGCGCGCGTTGGCGATCTGCGCCTTGTCGAGCCGCGCCAGCACCTGGGCTGTGCTGAGCGCGCCAAAGGTGGCCAGGATGATGGCCTTGAGTGCCTCGCGGTGTTCGTTGCGGCGCGCGTTGGCGTCGAAGCGCGGGTCGGTCGCCAGCGCGGCGTCCTGCAGCACCACGTCGCAGAACGCTTTCCACTCGCGCTCGTTTTGCAGGCCCAGCATCACGGTGCCGCCATCGCCGGCCGCAAACGGTCCGTAGGGATAAATGGTGGCGTGTGCCGCGGCGCTGCGCGGTGGCGGCGGCGCGCCATCGAACGCGTAGTACATCGGGTAGCCCATCCATTCGCCCAGCGCCTCTAACATAGACACGTCGATGTGCGAGCCCCGGCCCGTCTTGCCACGCTGCAGCAGCGCGGCCAGCACGCCGGTGTAGGCGTACATGCCGGCGGCGATGTCGGCGATCGAGTTGCCGGACTTGCAGGGATCGTCGGGCGTGCCGGTGACGGAGAGAAAGCCCGCCTCGCTCTGGATCAACAGATCGTAGGCCTTCTTGTCGCGATACGGGCCGTCCTCGCCGTAGCCCGAGATGTCGCAGACGATGAGCCGGGGGTGCTCTTTGCTCAGCGCATCAAAGCCCAGGCCCATGCGCGCAGCCGCGCCGGGTGCCAGGTTCTGCACCAGCACGTCGGCTGTAGCGAGGAGCTCCTTCAGCGCAGCCAGCGCGGCCGGCTGCTTGAGGTCGAGCGTGAGGCTCTCTTTCGAGCGATTCGTCCAGACGAAGTGCGAGGCCTGGCCTTTGACGCGGGTGTCGTAGGCGCGCGCAAAATCGCCCGCACCCGGGCGCTCGACCTTGATCACGCGTGCGCCCAGGTCGGCCAGCTGGCGCGTGCAGAACGGCGCGGCAATCGCGTGCTCGAGCGAGACGACGGTGATGCCGTCGAGGGGTCTTGTCATGATCGACTCCGGAATTAGAAGGATCTCGGCAGCCCAAGCAAATGCTCGGCCACGTAAGACAGGATCAGGTTGGTCGAGATCGGCGCCACCTGGTACAGGCGCGTCTCGCGGAACTTGCGCTCCACGTCGTATTCGTTGGCGAAACCGAAGCCGCCGTGGAACTGGATACAGGCGTTGGCCGCCTCCCAGCTGGCCTTGGCCGCCAGGTACTTGGCCATGTTGGCTTCGGCGCCGCACGGCTGGCCGGCATCGAACAGCGCGCAGGCCTTATAGCGCATCAGGTTGGCGGCTTCTACCTCGATATAGGATTCGGCAATCGGGAACTGCACGCCCTGGTTCTGCCCGATCGGGCGGCCGAACACGATGCGCTCGTTCGCATATTTCGTGACGCGGTCGATGAACCAGTAGCCGTCGCCGATGCACTCGGCCGCGATCAGCGTGCGCTCGGCGTTCAGGCCGTCGAGGATGTACTTGAAGCCCTGGCCTTCCTGGCCGATCAGGTTCTCCTCGGGGATTTCCAGGTTCTCGAAGAACAGCTCGTTGGTTTCGTGATTCACCATGTTGGGAATGGGCCGCACGCTCAAGCCCGACTTCTCGGCCTGGCGCAGATCGACCATGAAAATCGACATGCCCTCCGACTTTTTCTTGACCTCGGCCAGCGGCGTGGTGCGCGCCAGCAAAATCATCCAGTCGGAATGCTGCACGCGCGAGATCCAGACCTTCTGCCCGTTGATCACGTACTTGTCACCCTTCTTCACGGCGGTGGTCTTGATCCTGGTGGTGTCGGTGCCGGTGCTGGGCTCGGTCACGCCCATGGATTGCAGGCGCCATTCGCCGCTGGCGATTTTCGGCAGGTACAGCTCCTTTTGCGCCCTGGAGCCGTGGCGCAACAGCGTGCCCATGTTGTACATCTGGCCATGGCAGGCGCCCGAGTTGCCGCCGGAGCGGTTGATTTCCTCCATGACGACCGTGGCCTCGGTCAGGCCCAGGCCCGAACCGCCGTACTCGGCCGGAATCATCGCGGCCAGCCAGCCCGCCTTGGTGAGTGCATCGACAAAGGCCTCGGGGTAGGCACGCTGCTCGTCGATTCTCCGGTGGTACTCGTCGGGGAATTCGGCGCATAGCGCGCGCACGGCGTCGCGGATGTCCTGCCAGGCGTCGGGGGCGGTCTTGATCATGGTTTTTGTCTGTGGCTTTTATTGAGCACGGGTCAGGCGAGTTCGGCCGTGCCCTGCATGGTGAGCCAGCCCTCATGGTCCTGGGCCCAGAGCTTGACGCTCTTGCCGTTCGCCGAGGGCTGGCCGTTGAGGCGAAACGGGTGCAGGTCGAACGTCGGGCGCACGGCCTTGAAGTTGAACGACTGGATGAAGGCGCCAGGCGCATGATGGCGCACCAGATCGACCAGCAGCGTGGCGATCAACGGCCCGTGCACGATCAGGCCGGGATAGCCTTCCACCTCGGTCACGTACTTGCGGTCGTAGTGGATGCGGTGGCCGTTGAAGGTCAGTGCCGAATAGCGGAACAGCAGCACGTCGTCGGGTACGATTTCGCGCTGCCAGGCGGCGCCCTTTTCGGCCGCCACGGGCGGCGGCACCGGGTCGTGGGGCTGGGCCGCGGCCCTGTACACGATGTCTTGTTCTTCGCTCAAAGCCAAACCCTTGGCGTTGTGCACCTCGTGCTTGACCTGCACGAACACAAGGTCGCCCGTACGGCCGGTCTTGTGCGTCACGGACTCGATGCGCGAGATGCGTTTGACCGCATCACCCACCACCAGCGGGTTGTCTCGGTGCCACTGCAAGCGGCCTCCAGCCCACATGCGGCGCGGCAACGGTACCGGCGGCAGGAAGCCACCGCGCCTGGCGTGGCCGTCGGGGCCAATTTCGCTCTGGCGCTGCCGCGGCAAAAAGTACAACCAGTGCCACAGCGGCGGTAGCGCCGTGCCGGGCGCGGGGGCCGGGTCGTCACGGTCCAGCGTGGCAGAGAGCCCGCGCACCGGCGCGGCGGTAATGTCGTCTCTCAGGGTTTCGGTCCTGCCGGCCCAGGTTTGCAGGTGGGCCAGCGTGGCGGCGTCGATGGAACGAGTATCAAGGTTCATGAGGCACCATCGTCGTCATTTCCCGCCGGCGGCGCAATCCGCAATTTCAAGACCAAGGCTTCCATAAAACTGAAGGCTGTAACTCCATCCGCTACCATCCAGCCATGAATTTCGACCTCACCGACTTGCGCCTGTTCGTCCTGACCGCCGACGAGAGCAACCTGACACGCGCCGCGGCGCGGCAGCACCTGTCGCTGGCAGCGGCCAGTGCACGCATCAAGTCGCTGGAAGCGCAGGCCGGCCTGCCCCTGCTCTACCGAGAAGCCCGCGGTGTGCGACTGACGCCACCGGGCGAAGCCTTTCTGCACCATGCGCGCGGCGTGCTACGGCAGGCCGACCAGTTGCGCGCCGATCTGCAAGAGTATGGTGGCGGCCTGCGCGGGCATTTGCGGGTCTTTGCCAACACCACGGCGGTCAGCGACTTCCTGCCCGAAATCCTGCCGGGCTTTCTGTCGGCCAACCCCAAGGTCAATGTCGACCTTCAGGAAAAACCGAATGCTGAGATCGCCCGCGGCGTGCTGGACGGCCGCGCCGACATCGGCATCGTGGCGGGCCAGGTCGACACGCTGGGGCTGCAGGCCATCCACTTCAGCACCGACCGGCTGATGCTGGTGACCTCGCGCCAGCACCGCCTGGCGCGGCGCAAGCGCATTGCGTTCGTTGAGATCCTGAATGAAGACGCCGTGGGCATGCACCAGAGCAGCACACTGCAGACCTTTCTGGCCAGGATCACTGAATCGCTGGGCAAGCCTCTCAAGCTGCGCATCCAGCTCAGCAGTTTTGACGCCATGTGCCGCATGATCGGCAGCGGTGTCGGGGTCGGCATCGTCCCCGAAAGCGCGGCACGCCGCAATCGGGACCCTATGAACCTGTCACTGATCGAATTGACAGACGCCTGGAGCGTGCGCGAACGCTACATCCTGGTGCGCAACCAGGCGGCGCTGCCAACCTATGCACAGGCGCTGATCGATACGCTGCGCACCCACTACGAGAACACCCCGGCAGCGGCGAAGGCGTAACGCTCAAGGCGTCCTTTCAGACACTCCCGCCGACTCGAAGCTCGCCGTCTCGCGCAGGATGGCGCCGGTCGAGAGCAGCAGCGGCCAGGCCGTGGTCGCCTGCACACACCAGCATTCGCGGCTGCTGCAGTTGCGGCATCATGGAGGCCTTCAATGTCGGGAGCTCAAGATTCATGGCTGAAGTGCACGTCGCCGCGCAACAGGGTTTTACAAAAGAAGCTCAGGCCTATGCGCGCGGCAGGCCCGGGTATCCGCCCGCGCTCTCTGGCTGGCTCACTGGTCCGTTGGGCCTGGCCGCGGGCCGCACGGTGGCCGACGTGGGCGCGGGCACCGGCAAGTTCACCAAGCTGTTGTTGCCCACGGGCGCCAATGTGGTGGCGGTGGAACCCGTCGACGCGATGCGCGCACAGATCGAGGCTGGCCTGCCCGCGGTACGGGCGCTGGCCGGCACCGCGCAGTCCATTCCGCTGCCCGACGCCGCGCTGGACGCGGTGGTCTGCGCGCAGGCGTTTCACTGGTTCGCCAGCCGCGAGACGCTGGACGAATTCCACCGTGTGCTGGGGCCCGGCGGCAAGCTCGGCCTGGTGTGGAACGTGCGCGACGAGTCGGTGGACTGGGTCGCCGCGCTGACTGCGATCGTCACGCCTTACGAGGGCGACGCGCCGCGCTACTACAAGGGCGAGTGGCGCCGGCCGTTCCCGCATCCGGGTTTCAGTGAATTGGTGGAGAGCCGCTTCGAGTACCAACACGTGGGGCCGCCGCAACAGGTGATCCTGGACCGGTTCATGTCGGTGAGCTTCATCGCCGCGCTGGCGCCGCCAGACAGCGCAGCCGTGCGCGAACGCATCGAGGCGCTGATCGCCACGCACCCGGCGCTGCGCGGGCGCGAGACGGTGAGCTTTCCGTACCACACGCTGGCGTTTCACTGCACGCGCTCCTGAGTCAAGCCACCAGCGAGCGCAACACGCCGGGCTCGAAGTGCCGCTCGATGTAGTCGGCCAGGCCGTCGAACACGCTGTCCAGCGTCGGCGCCGCGGCGCCGAACAGGGCATGCAGCGCGGCCGGGTCTTCAAACAGGCCGTGCAGGTACAGCCCGAGCACATTGCCCGCCGCGTTCTGCCAGGCCAGAGCATCCGGCATGACCGCTTGCGCCACGTCGCCGCCAGCCGCCATGGCAGGATGCTGGGCCGTTTGTCCGTGATGAATTTCGTAGCCCTGCATGGCCACGCCCGAGAGCGCCGACCAGGGGCCGCACAAGCTGCCGAAGGAGGCGCTTTTTCGCTGCACCGTCTTGACGGCGTCGAACACCGTGACCAGCGGCAGCAACCCCAGGCCGGGGCCATTGCCGTCGATGCCGTGCGGATCGATCAGCGCCTCGCCCAGCATCTGCAGGCCGCCACAGATACCGAGCACCGCCCTGCCCTGCGCCGCGTGCGCGGCGATTGCGCGGTCCAGGCCCTGCGCGCGCAGCCAGGCCAGGTCGCCGCTGGTGTGTTTTGAGCCGGGCAGGATGATCCAGTCGGCGCCCGCCACGTCGGTCGGGCCGCGCGCCCAGACCAGGCGCACGCCAGGCACATTCTTTAAGGGCTGGAATTCGTCGAGGTTGCTGATACGCGGATAGGCCACCACCGCGATGGTTTGGCTCACCACACCGGCGGCCACACTGCGGTCGGCAAAAACGCCGTCCTCTTCGGGCAGACCGTGCTGCCACCACATTGGCAGCGTGGCCACGGTGGGAATGCGGGTGAGTTCCTGCAGCTGTTGCGGCGCGGGCGCGAGCAACGCCGCGTCACCCCGAAACTTGTTGAGAACGAAGCCCTTGATGAGGACGCGCTCGGCCTCGGGCAACAACGCCCAGGTACCGTAAAGGTGCGCGAACGCGCCGCCGCGGTCGATGTCGGTCACCAGCAGGCAGCGCGCCTGCGCATGCAGCGCCACACGCATGTTGACGATGTCGCTGTCGTGCAGGTTGATCTCGGCCGGCGAGCCGGCGCCCTCGATCACCAGCACATCGTTTTCTGCGCGCAGCCCGTCCAGCGCACGCGCCACCACCGGCCACACGCTGGCGCTGCGGCCGCGCCAGGGCATGCGGGACAGCGCCTCGTCGACCTGCCCCATCAGCACCACCTGGCTGTGGGTGTCGCGCTCGGGCTTGAGCAGCAGCGGGTTCATGCGCACCTCGGGCTGGGCGCGCGCGGCCAGCGCCTGGAAGTACTGGGCGCTGCCGATTTCGCCCTGAGCGACCACCCTTGCGTTATTGCTCATGTTCTGCGCCTTGAACGGCGCGACCTTGAGTCCCTGGCGCGCATACCAGCGGCACAGCGCCGTCGTGAGCCAGCTCTTGCCGGCGCCACTGGTGGTGCCCAGCACCATGACACATTTTGCGGTCATCGACTTGCCTTGATCAATTGTTGCCACGAATTGTGCAGTACGGCCTGCTTGTCAGCGAACGAGACCTTGTCGCCGCGACGAAGGTCTTGCAGTCCGGGCTTGTGCGCGGGCGTTTGGTTGGCCGCAGGTATTGGGCTGTCGGAACGCGCGGCCTCGCCTCGCGGGTGCTAATATGACCGACCACGCTTGGCGGCCTGCCGGTGTCGCGGCAGACAGCGCAACTGCGAGGAGCGCGAAATGGCACTGCTGTTGGACGAAATTGCCTGGTCCGAGCCCCTGCTGGCGGCCGACCCCGATCCTGCCTGGACAGCCGAGCTCAAGCGACGCGGCGCTCACGTCTTCGAAGTCGATCGCCGGGTCGCGGCCAGTCCTTGGCTGCGGGAGGCGGCATACAGCGTGACCAGCTATGTCCCCAGCGAAATATCCGAGCGGCAACTCCACATGGGCGCGATGATCATTGCGCAGGAAAACGCTTGTCGCTATTGCTACGGCGCCAACCGCGCTTACATGAAGGTGCTGGGTTATTCGGAGTCGTTCATCCAGAACATCGAACGGGATGTGCACGTGGCCGAGATGGACGCGAAGGAGCGCGCCGCTATCGCCTTTTGCCGAAACCTGTCGCGTTCCAGGCCGCGGCCGGCACGCGACACCATCGACCAATTGGTCGGCCTGGGCTTCACGCGGCTTCAGGTGAACGAGATGGCATTCCTGATCGCATTCGGCTGTTTCTACAACCGGCTGGCTACGTTGATGGCTTGTCCACCGGAACGCAGCTTCGAAGCCATGGCCAACGGTCCGGTGGGGCGCCTTTTGGGCTTGGTGGTTCCGCTGTGGGGAAGGTTGACCCATGCTGGCGCCAGGCGCGCGTCTACCGATGTGCCACTGGAAGCGACTGCACTCAAGGCGGGCCCCTTTGGTTCGGTCGTGGCATTGCTGGCGGGCCTGCCTGCGGCGCGGATCATGAAGGCAGCGCTCGACGGGGCCTTCGATTTGCCCCTGATCTCCCGTCCCGCGAAGGCGCTGATGTTCGCGGTCGTCGCGCGCACCCTGGATTGCGGGTACTGCGAGGGCGAAGCGGCCCAGCTACTGGCCGACGAGGGCGTCGATGCAGCCGAGTTCGATATCGCCATGGACACGCTGGGTTCGACACGGCTGCGACCAGACGAAAACGCCATGGTGGCATGGACCCGCGAGACCGTGTCCTACGAGACCGCCGCGATTCAGCGCCAGACCCGCAGCCTGGGCGCGGGGTTGAATCGCGCCGTCTTGCTCGAGGCTATCGGCGTGGCCGCGCTGGCGAATGCCACTGTGCGCCTGGCGATGTTGCGGGAGTGAAGCGCTGAGCTGGGCACTGGCAATCGCCTTGCTGCTCGGTTCGGCTGTGGCGGGATACGCCTGGACGCTGCGCGCGCAGCGCCGCCAGCTCGAGCGCCTGCTGGACGCTGCCGACGCCAAGCTGGAGCGGCTGCAGCGTCAGTTCGAACGCTTTGTGCCATCAGACCTGGTCGAGCGGCTCACCGATGTCGGCGATGAACTCAAACCCGCCCGTCGATACGTGACCATCCTGTTCGCCGACCTGCGCGGTTTCACGGCCCTGTGTGACCGGCTCGATCCCGCCGTCACGGTAGACATCCTCAACGGCTACTTCGGCCACATGATCGAGGCCATCACGCAGCACCACGGGCATGTGACCGAACTGGTCGGCGACGGCTTGTTGGCGCTGTTTGGCGCGCTGCAGCCAAACCCCTGGCAGGCACGTGACGCCGTGCTGTCCGCGCTGGCGATGCGCAGCGCCCTGGCCCGCTACAACCAGACGCTGCTCGCCCGACAACTACCCGAACTGCGCTTCGGTATCGGCATCCACGCCGGCGAGGTGATCGCCGGGATCATCGGCACTGGCGCGTTGTCGAAGTTCAGCGTCACCGGCGATCCGATCAACGTCGCTTCGCGGGTCGAAGGTCTGACCAGCGCGATGCAGGTGGATCTGCTGATCACCGAGGTCATACGCGACAGGCTCGGCGACGATTTCGACCTCGCGCCGATGCCGGCCACCCTGGTCAAGGGCAAGGCCGCGCCGATTCGCACCTGGACGGTGCGAGCCGATGCGGTTCGCTGATGAATGCCGACATAGATTGAAGACGCAGCCGCAGCTCGCAGGCGTGCTGGCAATGGTCTGGTCAGGGGCCTCGTTCGCCACTCTCGTGCCGCAGCCGCTCGACGTCCGCCGAGAGGCGACGGGCGACCAACGCGATGAGTTTGAAACCAAACGCCGGATTCTGGTAGTAGAGCTGCTTGACCGTACTCTCGTCGATCGACAGCACGGTACACGCCCCGATACAGCGGGCCGTCAGCGCGCGCCGATGGCCTGGAGAGAAGAGTCCGACCTCGCCGAAGATTGTGCCGGGGCCGAGGACGCTCCCGACCTCAACGAACTCGACCTGTCCCTCGGCCAGCATGTACAGCCGCTTGGCAGAATCACCCTTGCGGAACAAGACGGTCCCCGCCTTGACCTTGGCGCTGTGCATATACGGTTTGAGCCAGACACCCGACAGATTGTCCTCGGGCGACACCTCGGCGACGCGCCGGGTGAGACGGATCATTTCGGCCACCCGGTACAAGTTGATCGGCAGCAGTGCCGCATTCAGCAGCAGCACGGCGATTGAAGGACGCAACGCCCCGTAGATCACGAAGCCTACGCAACTGGCCACCGCCAGCCAGCGCAGTGGGATCATCGTCTTGACGAATGAGCTCACCAGAACGAGCACGACCCCGACTGTCAGCGACAGCAGTGCGATCACCTCGCCCGGCTTGGAGAGCGCCTCACGCGTGCTTGCGATGGTGCTGGAAAGCAGTTCGACGGGTGCCACATGAACTCCTCGCGTTTGGCCGGCCGCCCCGGCTGGCGGGTGAAGGTCCCCGCTTTTCGTCTAGCCGGATTATCCGGGGCAAAACAGTTCAATGTCACGCGACGACAATTGCCCATCGCCCATTGCCGATCGCGGCCACCCAGCGACGACCGGGTTGCCGTGCCTGAGCTTTGCGGCCAAAAAAAGCCTGCTCCGGGTCAATCCGGAGCCCACAACGCGGCTGGCAGGTGGTTTAATTCTGCTGCGCAGGCGCTGGAGCAACTGCCTTGCGAGTTGACACCGGCCTTGTGCCCGGCGCGTGCTGAAACGCCGGGGTGATCCGATGCGGCCCGCCCTCCCCGCCGGCCGCCAAAAGGAAAAGATCCGGGAAGTGAAAAGGTGAACGACAAGATCATCCAGGCGGCCGCGGCGCCCGACGCGCCGATCCACATCTCCGGCTATCGCGTACTCGCGTGGCTCGGTCGCAGCCCGACACACGCAACCTGGCGGGCCATTCGCGAACGCGACGGCCAACCGGTTGTTCTGAAGATCCCGACTGCGCCGCAGCCCACACCGCTGGTCATCGCCCGGCTGCACCACGAAGTGGAAGTCACCCACTTGCTGCCGCCCGATGTCGCGATCCGTGCCATTGGCGTCGAGCGCTGGGACTCGGGCCACGCCCTTGTGCTCGAAGACGTCGGGGGCGTCGCGATGTCATCCAGGGTGTCACCGCGGCTGCCGCTGCGCACCGTGCTTGAGCTGGGCCACGCGCTCGCCGAGGCAGTCGCCGCAGTGCATGCCCGCGGGATCATTCACAAGGACATCAAGCCCGCCAACGTGGTTGTGGTCGGCGACCACCACATCCGGCTCACCGACTTCGGCTACGCGGTGCGCATCGCCCGGGAGATGGCGCACGAAATCGCGCCGAAAGAGCTCGAAGGCACACTGGCCTACATGGCGCCGGAACAGACCGGCCGGATGAACCGGTCGATTGACCGCCGCGCCGATCTGTACGCCCTCGGGATCACGCTCTACGAGCTCGCGACGGGCGTACTGCCGTTCCGTAGCCAGGATCCTCTCGATCTGGTGCACCAGCACATCGCCAAGGTGCCGTTGTCGCCTCGCGAACTGCGGCCCCAGCTGCCGCAGGTGGTGGCGGACCTTATCCTGCGGCTGATCGCCAAAGACGCCGAGGAGCGTTATCAGAGCGCGTCCGGTGTGCAGGCCGACCTGTCGCGCTGCCTTGAAACGCTCGAAGGCGACACCGTGAAGCCCTTTTCGATCGGCCAGCATGACGCAGCCGACGAGTTCAGGATCCCGCAGAACCTCATTGGTCGCGCGGCCGAGGTGGCGGCGCTGGACGGGGGGCTCTCACGCAGCCGCGCCGGCGCAGTCCAGCTGGTGGTCGTCGAGGGACCGTCCGGCGTCGGCAAGAGCACGCTCATCGGCGAGATCACCCGGCTCGCGTCGGCCGCACGCGTGTTGCACGTGCAGGGCAAGTTCGACCAGTTGCGCCGGGACCTGCCCTACACCGCGGTGATTCAGGCGTTCAGACAGGTCGCGCGGCGCCTGCTGACCGAGCCCGACACCCGGCTCGCGACCTGGCGGGCCGAACTGGGTGAAGCCCTGACGCCGAACGGACAGGTGCTGCTCGACCTGGTTCCCGAGCTCGAGCCGGTGCTCGGACACCAGCCTGCGGTGCCGGCGCTCGGCCTGTCCGAAGCGCAGATCCGGTTCAACCTCGTGATTCGTCGCTTCGTGCGCGCACTGGCCAGCGCCGAGCATCCGCTGGTCCTGTTTCTCGACGACATCCAGTGGGCCGACGCTGCGTCGCTCGCATTGCTCCAGACCTTGTTGACCGACGCGGATACGACGCACCTGCTGGTCGTGGTGGCGATGCGCGACACCGAAGTTGGGCCTTCACATCCGTTTCGTCTGCTCATGCGTGAGCTCGACGAGCGCTCTGGCGTGCGCCCGATGCACCTCAGGCTCGGGCCGCTCGATCGCTACGCCGTCGCCACCCTGCTGGCAGCGGCGACCCGCGCGCCCATCGATTCGGTCGAACTCCTCGCCGAGCTCGTCACCGCGAAAACCGGGGGCAATCCCTTCTTCGTCGGCGAGTTCCTGCGCGACCTGAGCCGTGACGGGTTGCTGCGCTTCGACCCGCGGCACGGCGCCTGGGCGTGGGACCTTCAGGCCGTCCGGCAGCGACACATGACCGACAACGTCGTTGACCTGGTCATCGCCCGGATCGAACGCCTGCCGGCGCCCACTCGCGAGACACTCGAGTTCGCTGCGGTGGTCGGGCATACGTTCGACCTCGCGACACTGGCGCATGTCGCCGGACGCACCGCGCAGCAGGCGCGTGGCGATCTGGCCCCCGCGCTGGACGACGACATCCTCGTTCCCGTCGGGGGCGACTACAAGTACACGGCGTTGACCCTTGACGCGCAGGGCGCTGGCCAGGTCGTCTACGCCTTCCTGCACGATCGGGTGCAGCAGGCCGCGTACCGGATGATTCCGGTCGAGCGGCGCGCAAGCGCCCACCATCGCGTCGGGTCGCAGTTGCTCACATCGGGCGCGGCTCGGGCCGACGAACGCCTGTTCGATATCGCTACCCACTTCGAAGCCGCCCGTGCAGAGATTGACAGCGCGCGCGAGCGAGCAGAGGTCGCGTTGCTGTTTCTTCGCGCGTCGAAGAAGGCCAACGATTCCATGGCGTGGGAGGCGGCCCACCGCTACGCCGAGGCCGGGCGCGAACTGCTCGGTAGCGATGCCTGGGCAACGACCGGCGACACGATGCGCGAGCTTTCGTTCGAATCGTTGAAGGCAGCATTTCTTCTCTCGGACCGGCCCGCACTGGAGGCGCTGCACAACGAAATCATGCGCCACACGCCCTCCAAGGTGCAGCGGGCCCACGCGACCGCAGTGAAGATACAGATGCTGGTCAGCGCGATGGCGTATGGCGAGGCACTCGACGTTGCCATTCCCGTGCTCGCCGACCTCGGTGTCGTGCTGCCGCGGCGCGGCCGGCAGCAGCAGGTGGTGTTCGGGCTGCTGCACACCAAGTGGGCGCTGCGGGGCCGCCCCGTCGCCGGCCTCGCTGAACTGCCGCCGATGAGCGATGCCGCGATACAGGTCGCGATGCGTGTGCTGGTCGCAGTCAGCTCCGCCGCGTACGCGAACGAGCCGAAGCTGTTCCCGCAACTGGTGTTCGAGCTCGTGCAACGGTCAATCCGCCATGGGACGGCGCCGCAGTCGGCATTCGGCTACGTGTGCTACGGCCTCGCAATGTGTGCAGTGCTCGGCGACTACGACGGCGGCCTCGCGTTCGGGCGGCTGGCGCTCGCCGTGATGGATCGCACCGGCGCGCGCGAGTTCGAGGCGAAGCTGCGCTTCCTGAACGGGTTGTTCATTCTGCCGTGGAGTCAGCCGCTCGCCGACACGATGGAGCCGTTCCGTCTCGGTGCCGCGGCCGGCCTGGAGACGGGCGATCTCGAGTACTACAGCTACTGCTTCTACGGCCTGGATTCGCATGCGCTGCTCGCCGGGCAGGATCTGCAGGCCCTGGCGGTGTCCAGCAGTGTCCACCACGAAGCGATCCTGAAGCACAACCAGCGCAAGGTCGGCCTTGTGATGCTGCTGATTCGCGATACCGTCGCCTGGCTTCGCGACGATCCGCCGGTCGTTGTCGGCGACATCGACGAGGGCCGCGTTCTGGAGCTCGCGACCGAAAGTGGAGACGCCACGTCGGTGGCCTATGTCCACGCCTGGCGCTCGGCCAAGGCCTGCCTCGGCGGGTCGTACGACGACGTCCTGGCGGCGGCGGCCGGATGCCGGGCGCACCACGCCGGGATCGATGGGCAACTGTTCGTCCCGTTGTTCCAGTTTTACGAGTCACTGGCGCTGCTGGCCGTGGCGCGCGACGGGCGGCCCCGGCCCCGGTGGAAGTGGACAGTCGCCGCCAACCAGCGGCGGCTCGCCGCATGGGCGAAGCGGGTGCCAACGACATTCCTGGCGCACTGGGAGATCGTCGAGGGCGAGCGCAAGCGCGGCGCCGGCGACACGGGCGGCGCGCTGCAATGCCACGAACGCGCCATCATCGCGGCGCTCGCTGCCGGCAATCCGCACGATGAAGCCCTTGCGCACCAACTCGCCGCCGATTGCGCGGCCGATGGAGGCTTGCCGACTGCCGCCCATGCCCATCGCATGGAGGCGCGGCGGGCATGGAGCCATTGGGGCGCGCAGCGACTGGTCCGCCGTCTCGACGAAAGCTATCCGGAGCTGCGCAGCCTGTTGCCCGGCCCGATGACCAAAGAAGAGATGGCAATGAGCACGAGTCCCGGTTCGAGTGCGGGCTCGGGCGCGGCCCTGGACGCGCGCGCAATTACCCGGGCGGCACAGGCTGTCGCCGAGCAGTTGCGGCTGCCCGACGTCTTGCGCGAGCTGTGCCGCCTGCTGCTTGCGAACGCGGGTGCGAGGCAGGTTGTGCTGGTCGTGCGCAGCGGTGGTGGCTGGCAGGTGCTCGCGACCGCGCACGTCGATCGGGCCGACGCCGACGTTCTGGGAGGCGGTCCGCTCGACGAGGCCGACGTCTTCGTGGCCGCCATCCAGCTGGTGCTGCGTACCCGCCGACTGCTGATGATCGACGACGCTTTGCAGGATCCGACGTTCCGCCTCGACCGCTACGTCACGGCGGCGCACCCGCGCTCGGTACTGTGTTCACCGATGTCGCGCAACGGCGAGCTGACCGGTGCCATCCTGCTCGAGAACGATCTCGTCGCAGGTGCGTTCACGCCCGACCGGGTCGAATTCCTGCAGGTGATCGCATCGCAGGCGGCCATCTCGATCGAGAACGGCGGCCTGGTGCGTGATCTGGAGCGCTCGCTCGACGCCCAGGTCGCGTTGACCAACGCCCATGCCCGCTTCGTGCCCTATCAGTTCCTGGCCTCTCTGGGGCGCGAGAACATCCAGGAGGTGCGGCTCGGCGACCACGCATCGAAGTCGCTGTCGGTGCTGTTCTCGGACATTCGCGGCTTCACGCCGCTGATCGGGAGCCTGGATCCGCGTGCGAGCATCGATTTCATCAACGCCTATATTGGGCACATGGAACCGGAGATCCTTGCCAAAGGCGGATTCATCGACAGCTACATCGGCGACGCGATCATGGCGCTGTTCGATGGTCCCGCCGACGACGCCGTGGCCGCCGGCATCGGCATGTTGCGCGCACTCCAGGCATTCAACGCCGAACGCACCCGATCGAGCCTGGCACCTGTGTCGATCGGCATCGGCATCAACACCGGATCCCTGATGCTGGGCACGATCGGCGGGCCCAACCGCATCAAGTGCGGCGTGATCGGCGATCCGGTCAATCTCGCGGCGCGAATCGAGGGGCTGACGAAGCAGCTGTCGGTGCCGCTGCTCGTTGGCGACGAGACGGTCCGCGCCATGGCGCACCCCGGCGCCTTTCTGATGCGCCCTGTCGGACGGGTGGTGCTGGTAGGCCGCTCGGTGCCTGTGGTCGTCTATGAGGTGTTCGACGCCGATCCACCGGCGATTCGCGACGCCAAGGCCGCGACGCTCGATCGCTACCGGGACGCCTGGACCGCGTACCACGCTCGGGCCTGGAGCGAGGCCCGCGCCGGTTTCGACGCCGCCGTGCAGGCGTGTTCCGAGGATCATGTCGCGCTGGAGTACCGCAAGCGGTGCGACGCGCTGCTGGCCGAAGACCCCGGGCCGCAGTGGACCGGCGTGCTGCAGATGTCGCGCAAGTAGGCGCCGGTCGCCCTTCGGCGCGCGCGGTGCCCGGCTCAGGTCGGCTCAGGTCGGGCCGCCGCCGATCCACTTGCTCGTGTATTCGCAAAAGCCGAGCACGTCGAAGTCGACAACACCGGCCCACCCATTCCCCGCTTTCTTCAGCAGACGCCCCCGGAACTGCGCCGACTGCTCGAACACGATCAGCGGGTAGCGCCACAGGTTGGCCGTCTGCGCGACCTTCCAGGTCATCTCGGTCTTGTACTGGCCAGTGGAATCCAGCGCCGCGAAGGTGACGGTCCTGGGGTACTTCCACAGCATCTTCCACCCCTCCCAGTCCGAGAACGCCGAGCTGAAAGAATCCTGAGGGAACATGAGTCGCAGGCCGGCGTAGCGGAAGTACGCCACCGATTTCTGGAACGCGGCATGCAGGCCGACGTCGAACGCAATCTGCCTGGAAGGATCGGAAAACGCGGCCCAAGCCCAGACGTTGCCCGGCAAGAACCACTTGCCCCAGTCGTGGTCGTGGTAGCCGGTCGCGTCAACCAGATCGATTCGCTGGCCGTTCACGGTGACCCAGCCGTTGACCCGCGCCGACGGCATGTACACGAGCCACGAACTGATCTCCCACGGACTGGTGCCATGGACGTTGCTCGCGAGAACTTGCGGCATATCGGCCTGCGTGTAGACCAGCGCCATCGACACCGTGCCGTCCTCGCTGGTCGCCTTGAGCTCATAGGTATTGGCGTCGATCACGCGCAGCGTGTTTTCGGCCAGCGTCACGTCGGCCTTCTGCGAAGACGCCCAGAAATCCGAGATGCTGTGGTAGTCCATCTTCAGCGTGGTGCCGCTGCCTTTCGGGTCGAACACCAGCGCGTTCAGGCTCACCACGCCGGCCAGGTCGATGTCCGTCCCGTTGACCGCGGCGAAAGTCACCATGCCCGACTTGCCGGTCTTCGGGTCGACCCAGTTGAAGTACCACCATTCGGTGTACCAGAACATGTGCGACGCACCGCGGTACTCCTGCAGGTGGTATGCGTCGTCGGCCAGGGTCACGGTAGCGGTCGGGATATCCTTCAAGCCGACCGGCGGGACGAGCGGATCGCCCAGCTCATGGGTATGCCGCGCCATCGCCGCCGAGTACTCGGCCCAGCCGCCCCCGCCCCGCGCGTTCCGGTCCATGCCGCCGGTCCAGGACTTGCCTTCGTCCCACAGCATCTGGTCGTACAGGCGGTAGGGAAAGCACAGCGCCGGCATGCCCATGTCCCAGATCTGGCAGCGGGCCGCGTTCGAGCCGGTGCGGTCGAGAATCGCGTTGACGGCGCGCCGCCCCGCCTCGTTGGCCGAGTCCATGCATGCCAGGTCGGCATTGGTCTGCACGTAGTCCGAGGCCAGCAGCAGATTCTCGATCGCGGTGCCGGCCTGTGGTCGCTTGTCCCAGCTGTTCGGCTCGTTGATGAACAGGGGCTCGAGGTTGATGTCGCGTTGCGGCCGCGCGAGATCGGGGCAGACGATGTCGGTGTCCAGGAAATAGCCGACCTTGTCCTTATTACGCAACAGTATCGCGCCGCCCTGATTGAGTGCCAGCTTGAGTTCCTGCCAGACTTCGTCGGCGATCTGGTCCGGCTTCAGGTTGCATGCATAGTCCTTGACGAACAGGCCCTTCTTGGTCGTCCAGTCCGAGATGTCGACCGACAGGATGCCGCGTACCGTGCCATCGCCGTATTTCGAAAGGTCCAGGCCGTTCCAGAACTGCGCTTCCGATATCGAGGTGATGGCCCACGGGGAATCCACGTACAGCACGTGGCCGTGGATCACCGGCACGTCCACGCGCAGGAAGAACTGGATGCCGTTCATCCATCGGACCTGCGACGTGATGGCGCGCAGCGTCGCTAGGGCCGGATCGGCCTTCACGAGATCGTCACTCACCAGCGGGCCCATGACCTCGACCGGCATCGCGCAGACGTAGTAGTCGGCAACGACATCGGTGAACTTCCCCGAGACGAGGTCTTCGACCTGCACGCCGCTGACCCGTCCGCCCGCGCAGTGGATCGCATGAACGCAGCGCTGGGTCAGGTAGGCGCCCCCGAGCCTCTCGATCTGGGCAATCCATGGCAGCAGCAGCTGCGGACTGGTCGGGCCATTCAACACGCGATCGGTGCTGCCGGCGGCCAGGTCGAAGTCACCCAACAGCAGATGGACCTGCACCTTGCCGATCGTGCGGGCGCTGCCTTCCCTGGCGTTGGCCGCGACCAGCGAGCGGGACAGGCCCTCAGCAAGGAAGGTCTTGTAGGCCTGCGAACGCTCCTCGGCGCCCACGAACTCCCACCAGGACAAGGCCTCGAGTTCGTGCAAACAGCGCTCTGTGCACGAGGTCATCACTTGCCAGAGCCGGTCGGCGAAGTATTCGAGTTCGCCGGGCAGCAGGCCATAGCGGGTGCCGAAGGTGTCCTTGAGGATCAGGAGCACGTCGGAAAGCGACTGCGGAAAGCGCGAGGGCACCACCAACGGCTCGGCGTCGAACGGCGCGATCTCGATCCGGCTTGTCGGCGTGAGGTTGTCGTGGCAGGTACCGGTGCCGAACGGGATTCGCTTCATCGAATCGGGGAGGTGGCGGTAGAACGCCGGAATAAACCGGAAGCCGTGTTCGCCGGGCAGATCGGGTCGTCCGTCCTTGCCGGTGCCGGTCGCAGGCAGGGTACGCGACTTGCCACCGGGAATCGCCTTCAGCTCGTAGACGGTAACGTCGAAGCCCCGTTCGGCCAGCTCGTGCGCCGCTGTCAGGCCGCCGATTCCGCCACCCAGCACCGCTACGGACTTGCCCATCGCACTTCCCTCCTCGAGTTCGTTTTGCCATGAGAGGAGCGAGCCGGCTTTCGGGTCCGGGAACCCCCATGCCCCACCGGTTGAATTTTCTTCCAAATTTTCAGGTTCTTCAAGAAACCGGAAATGCGGTCACTCGTGGCGGGTCGAGCCCGCGATGGGGCTGCTGCGCCAGGTATCGGAGCCGTGGGCCGTGCCCTGGCGCAGGGACTGACTGTGCACGCGAATGAAACGCCGGGGCCGCATGAAACCCGCGCCGGGCGCGTGGTGCGCGGCGTCGGGTGGGACGGCGGGCGCAAAAGGGTCCGTTGCACTCTTTTCTTCTTCGCCCACGGAGCTCAATCCTCGATGCCGCGCTGCGCCGGCACGCCGGCATTGAAGGCATGCTTCACCTTGGTCATCTCGGTCACGGTGTCGGCCAGCTCGATGATCTCGGGTGGACAACGCCGCCCCGTGAGGACCACGTGCACGTCTTTCGGTCGCTCACGCAAGGTCTGCAAGACGTCGTCCAGCGCCAGCCAGCCATAGATCAGCGGATAGGTGATCTCGTCGAGCACCACCATGAAAAACTCGCCGCCCAGGATGGCTGCCCGGGCTTTCTGCCAGCCGTCGCGCGCGAGTTGGGCCGAGTGTTCCAGGTCCTGGCTTTTCCAGCTGAAGCCGTCGCCCAGGCCCTCGATCATGGGCCCCCACGCTCTGCGCTGTGCGTCGTCGCTTCCCCCCGAGGGGGCCTCGTCCGGCTTGGGGCGGCCTGGCGCCGGCCGGAATGCCTCAAGCTGCTCGAACGCGCGGTGCTCGCCAAAGCGCGCGGTCGGCACCTTCATGAACTGGAAAATCTTGACAGCCTTGCCCCGGCCGTGCGCGCGCAGCGCCAGCCCGAAGGCCGCCGTGCTCTTGCCCTTGCCGTCGCCGGTGTTGACGATGACCAGGCCGCGGCGCTCGCCCTCGGGTTTTTCGTAAGGTTTGGCGGCGGGAGGAGTTTCGATTTGCATCGTTTGTTCCTGACTGGTCGAGGACGGAGCTGGCCTGCGGTCTGTCCCGCAAGGTTTCATGATTTCGGCAGCGCCACCCACTGGTCCAGCAAGGGCGCAATGATGATGCGATGGTCAAACACCTGCTCCAGCGCGCGGTGCGTGGCCGCCTCGCGGCAGCCGCCCTGATGCGTGATGACGCCCCGGGCCATGATCACCATCTCGTCGGCCTGCAGCGCCAGCGAGATTTCATGCAGCACGCTGACCACGGTTTTGCCTCCGGCCACCAGCTGGCGCGTCAAAGTCAGCCAGTCGGCCTGGTGCGGCGGGTCCAGGTTGGCCAGCGGCTCGTCCATCAGCAGCACCTGCGCCTGCACGGCCAGCGCCCGCGCCAGCAGCACGCGCTGGCGTTCGCCGCCCGACAGATGGCTCAGGGGCCGGCCGCGCCAGTCCCAGGCCTGGGTGGCGCGCAGCGCCTGCTCCACCGCAACGCGGTCCAGCGCGCTGGGCGGCGCCAGCCACGCCTGGTGCGGCAGGCGCCCGAGCATGGCCACGTCGTAGACCGTCAAGTCGTCGGCGCTGGCCTCGTTCTGGCCCAGCCAGGACAGCTGCTGCGCCCGCACGCGGCCCGGCAAGCCCGCCAGCGGCTGGCCCAGCAGCACGACCTGGCCCGCGTGCGGCAGCAGCTCCGCCAGCACCTTGAGCAGCGTCGATTTGCCGGCGCCGTTGGGGCCGACGATGCTGGTCCAACGGCCTTGTGGAATGGACAGGTCGATGCCGTGCAGCACCTCGGTGTTTCCGAGCCTGGCCCTGATGGCGTGGGCACCCAACGCCATGGGGTTGATAGCAACCGGTGTCTGTGTCATAGCACCTGCCCGCGGCTGGTGCGCCGGTGCATGAGCCACAGCAGGTAGCTGCCGCCCAGCACGGCGGTGAGCACGCCAACCGGCAGCTCCTGCGGTGCGATCAGCGCGCGCGCCAGGATATCGGCGGCCAGCAGCAGCACCGCGCCCATCAGGCTGGCCAGCAGAATCAGGCGTCCGTGCGTGGTCTTGACGACCGAGCGCACCAGGTGTGGCGCCGCCAGGCCGACGAAGGCGATCAGTCCGGTTTGCGCCACGGCGGCGCCCGTGGCCAGCGCCAGCACCACCACCAGCGCCGCGCGCATGGCCGGCAGCGGCAGGCCCAGGCTGAGCGCCGTGGCTTCGCCCAGCGCCAGGCCGTCCAGCGCATGGCTCAGCATCCAGGCCACTACCATGCAGGCCAGCCACGCGCCGGCCATCAGCGCGCACGCGGTCCAGCCGACAAAGGCCGTACTGCCCAGCATGAAGGCCTGCATGGTTTGCTGCACCTCGGGCAGCAGCAGCATGATCAAGGCGGTCAGGGCGCCGAGCACCACGCCCACGATCACGCCGGCCAGCAGCAGGCGCAGCGTGTGCTGCACGCCCTTCGCCAGCGCCAGCGTGAGCAGCACGGCCGCCACCGCGCCGACAAAGGCGGCGCCGGTCAGGCCCAGGCGCACCAGCCATGGCGTGGCCAGCGACGACACGCCCAGCAGCGCCATGGCCGTGGCCACGCCGAGCGACGCGCCCGAGGCACTGCCCAGCAAATACGGATCGGCCAGCGGGTTGCGGAACAGCCCTTGCGCCACCGCCCCCGCGAGCCCGAGCAAGGCGCCCGCCAGCCACGCGCCCATCGTGCGCGGCAACCGGATATCCCAGACGATTTGCCGCGCCACGCTGTCGTGGCCAGCCCCCAGCATCTGGCGCATGCTCTCGAAGCCGGTACTACCCGCCGCGCTGCCCAGCAGCAGCAAGGCCGCGCTGACCAGCAGCAGCCCCGCGCCCAGCACGAAGGCGGTGCGCACCTGGCCCGTCACATCGCGCGCCGGCGCCGTCATGGTGCCTTGTCCTGCAGGCACTGCGCCATGAGCCGCGCGGCCTGCGCCATGCGCGGACCGGGACGGATCAGCACGTCCATCTGCTGCGGCGTGAACACGCAGATGCGCTGCTCGCGAATTGCACGCATGCCGGCCCATCCGGGGCGCTGCGCCAGGCCCTGCGCACTGCGCTCGCCCACCATGATCACGTCCGGCTCGGCGCGCACCACGAATTCGGGGTTGAGCTTGGGAAACGGCCCGAGCGCCGCCGGCACGATGTTCACCGCGCCAAGGCGCGTCAGGGTCTCACCCATGAAGGACGATGCACCGGCCGCATAGGGTCCGCCGTTGACCTCGAAATAAACCCGCGTGCTGCGGACCCGCTGCGGCAGCGACTGCGCGGCCGCCGACACGCCGGCGTCGATCACGCGCCAGACGCGCTGCGCATCGGGCACGGCCAGCACCTGGCCGATCTTGTCCAGCACGCGGCGCACATCGGCGTAGCTGTGGGGCTCCAGCGCCACCACCTTGACGCCCAGCGATTCGAGCCGCTGGCTGGCGCGCGACGAGGTGGCCAGCAGCACCACGTCGGGCTTGAGCGCGACGACGGCTTCGATGTTGGGGTCAAGCCCGCCGCCCACTTCAGGCAGGGCCCGCACGGAGGCCGGATAGTTCGAATAGCGGTCCACGCCGACCAGGCGCGCGCAGGCGCCGAGCGCGCACACGCTCTCGGTCAACGACGGCAACAGGCTCACGATGCGCTGCGGCGGCTCGGCCAGCGTGACCGTCACGCCGCGGTCGTCGGTGACTTGCAGCGCCGATGCAGCCTGTGAGCCCAGCAGCGCGCAGCACGTCAACAACAGCGCGAGCAGTTTCTTCATGAAGCGTCATCCGAGATGCCCCTGATCGGGGCGGGTGCATTGCCGATTGCTCCTGAAAACATAGCTAACTGTGCATGTGTATCAAGGACTTCAGGCACTTTTTGCTTAAATTTTTGATTATTCTCATCACCTTGATCCGCAGGCCCGGCAGCGTCGATGGCCGGCATCAGCTCGCTGCGGGCCAGTGCCAACGGCTCAGTCATGCTGTGCACTCCACGCCATGATGATGCGGTGCAGGTGGGCCACGCCGTCGGTCAAGGCGGCCGGGCCGGGCTGCAGGATGTCGGCGGACTTGACCTCGAACAGCTGGCCGCTCCGCACCGCGTTAACGTCCTGCCAGCCCGCGCGCGCCGCGACTTTCTCGGGCCGGAATTTCTTGCCACACCACGAACCGATGATGATGTCGGGGTTGCGCCGCACGACATCAAGGCCATCGGCAATGATGCGGTTCTTGCCCATGGATTGCGCCGCCAGTTCGGGGAAGCAGTCGTCACCGCCCGCGATGCCGATCAGCTCCGACACCCAGCGGATCGCGCTGATGTGCGGCTCATCCCACTCTTCAAAGAACACGCGTGGGCGGCGCGGCAAGGCGGCGGCCGCCTGTTCGATGGCACGCAAGCCCTCCAGCATGGTCTGCATCAGCGCCTGTCCGCGCTCCACCTGCCCCACCATGGCGGCGACCTGACTCATCATGGAGAAAATCTCGGCCACGCTGCGCTGGTTGAAGATCGTGACCTGCACGCCGTGGCGAATCAGCTCGGCCGCAATGTCCGCCTGCATGTCGGAAAAACCGAACACGCAGTCGGGCTTCAAAGCCAGAATCTTGTCGATCTTGGCATTGATGAAGGCGCTGACCTTGGGTTTCTCTTCACGCGCGCGGCGCGGCCGCACGGTGTAGCCGGAGATGCCAACGATGCGGGCCTCTTCGCCCAGCAGGTAAAGCCATTCGGTGGTCTCTTCGGTCATGCAGACAATGCGCTGCGGGCCGTTCTGCAACTCAAAATTCAAGGCACTCATGAGACAGTTCCCCCAGTACCGGTCCGGCGCGCGAACAGGGCCGCCACCGCCTGTGGATTGGACGCAAACCACGCATGGAAGTAGCTGGCGCGGAGGCTGCCAGCTTCGTACAAGGCCTCGCCCGCGACGGGCGCCGCCTCGCAGCCCGGCCGCGCAGTGCGGGTGCGGACCGCCAGCGGCGTGGCGCAGGTCGAGTAATGGAAGGTGTGGCCGCGCAGCAGCTGCCCGTCAATCACAAGCTGCTGCGGCCCGAGGGCGGCCAGACGTTGTTGCATGGTGATGCGGCCGGGTAGCAGGCCCCACTGGGCATGGGTCTCGCCGTCCTTTGTCACGAGTTGATCGAACAGCACCATCATGCCACCACACTCGGCCCAGACGGGCTTGTGCTGCGCCACGTGCGCGGCCAGTCCATCGCGTAGACCCTGGTTGCGCGCCAATTGCTCGGCATGCAGCTCCGGGTAGCCGCCGGGCAGCCACACCGCGTCGCAATCGGGCAGTGCGGCGTCCGCCAGCGGCGAGAAAAACACCACCTTGGCGCCGAGCGCCTGCAGACACTCCAGGTTGGCGGCGTAGATAAAGCAGAAGGCCGCATCGCGCGCCACCGCCACCGTGGTGCCCAGCAACGGCTGCGCGCCCGTGGCTGGCGCGGCAGCACTCGCGGCCGGCTCAAACGACACGGCCCAGCGCTGCAAATCAGCGCCGGACATCTGCGTGAGCGTCGTGCCCGCCAGCGCGTCGGCGGCTGCATCGAGCCGCGCCATGGCGTCATCGACCTCGCTGGCCACTGTCAGTCCCAGGTGCCGCTCCGGCAATGCGAGCGCCGGGTTGCGCATCAAGGCCCCGAGCCAGTGCGCTGGCTCGCGCAAGCTGGCCCGCAGCATGTCGGCGTGGCGCTCGCCGGCGACCCTATTGGCCAACACACCGGCCCAGCGCAAGCCAGCCCGGTAATGCTGCAAACCGAGCGCCAACGCGCCAAAGGTCCCCGCCATAGCGGAGGCGTCAACCACCGCCAGCACCGGCAGATCAAACCGCTGCGCCAGATCGGCCGCGCTCGGCGCGCCGTCGAACAGGCCCATCACGCCTTCGACGATGAGGAGGTCGGCCTGCTGCGCTGCCTGGTGCAGGCGTTGGCGGCAATCGGCCTCGCCGGTCATCCACAGGTCGAGTTGATGCACCGGCGCGCCGCTGGCCAGTGCCAGCCAGTGCGGGTCCAGAAAATCCGGCCCGCACTTGAACACCCGCACGCGCCGGCCCTGGCGCGTGTGCCAGCGCGCCAGCGCGCAGGCCACCGTGGTCTTGCCCTGGCCGGACGCCGGTGCCGCGACCAGGATGGCGGCACAGCGCGCCGGCTCAGACATATGGACTCGCTGGCGTCATCACTGAGGCGCCCACCGCAGACTCGCGTAGAAGGTGCGCCCCGCAGTGGTGAACGTGTTGGCGAGCTGGTAGTTCTTGTCCGCCAGGTTGTCGACGCGGGCAAGCAGCGTCCAGTCTTTGCTCAGGTGGGTGCTGGCGTACAGGCCGACCAGGGCGTAGCCGCCCAGGGGCTGCATGTTGGCGGCATCTTCATAGCGCCGGCCGGAGAACTGGGCTTCGGCGCCCACGGTCCACGCGGCGAAATGGGTATCGGCGCCCAGGGTGCCGTGCTGGCGCGCGCGCCGCGCCAACAGATTGCCCGTGCTCAGATCGCGCGGATCCTGCAGATCCAGCGACGCATGAACATTCACCAAACCGAATTGCTGGCCACCCGAGAACGTCACGCCCGAGTACTCGGCTTGTGCGGTGTTGGTGTAACAGCCGAACGGGGACGCACAGGGTCCGGGCGCCGCGAAGCTGATCAGATTGGCAACCCGGTTGCGGTACGCCACGACGCTGAAACTGGCGGCGCCTTGCGCGTAGCGCACGCCGAGCTCCATGTTGCGGCTGGTTTCGGGCTGCAGGGTCGGCACGCCATACTGGCTGAACAGCTGGTACAGCGTCGGCGCGCGGAACGCCGTGCCGGCCGAGGCGGTGGCACGCCATTGCGGTGTGAGGGCAAAACCGTAGGCGGCGCTGCCGGTCGTGCGTCCGCCAAATGCGCTGTCCTGGTCGCGGCGCACATTGAGCTGCAGCGTGTGCCGCCGGTGCGTCCAGCCGTAGCCCAACGCCAGCGCGTTCTGCGAGCGATCGGCGTCGATCGGGGCATTGTCCAGGTGGTCCTCCTTGCGCTCCAGCGCCGCGGTCAGCAGGTGCTCGCCCAGCCGCAACTCGTTCTGGAACAGATAGCCGCGCAAATGGGTTTCGGCCAGGTAGGGCGACGGCGTAGTTTCGTAATGATCACGCGAATCGGTCACGCTCAGTTTGGTGCTGTACACATCGCTCCACTGCGACAGCCAGTTCAGGCCGATGGCGTCCAGCTTGTGCCGGCTGTGGTCGTCCACCGGGCTCGATGGGTTGAAGCCAAAAGCATCGAATTGCGAATTCACGTCGCTCGCCAGCGCCGTAACGTCCACACGCTGCGTCTTGTTGATCTGCAGGCCGAGCCTGGCGTTCCCCGACTCGCTGCGATAGCCGTCGTTGTCCGGGTTGTGGGGCGTGCCCGTTTGCGAGTCAAAACCCGTGCTGGTTTCCCTGGCGAGTCCGAGCGAGTAATCGAACGCCCCGCTGGCGCCGCTGAGCGAAGCATCGACCTTCCTGGTGTTGTAAGTGCCGAATCCGATGCCGATCGACGGTGAGAACGCGCCTTCTCCCTTGCGGGTGAACAGCTGAATTACGCCGCCGATCGCGTCGGAGCCATACACCGCAGCCGCCGGGCCGCGCAGCACCTCGATGCGGTCGATCTGGGCCAGCGGAATGGCCTCCCAGCCGGCGCCGCCGGTGGACTGAGAATCGACGCGCACGCCATCGATAAACACCGCCGTAAAGCGCGATTCCGCGCCGCGCAGAAACACACTCGTAGGAGAGCCGACATTGCCCGAGCGGCTGATCTCGATGCCCGGCACGCGGGCCAGCACATCGGCCACGCCGGTGGCGCCGCTGCGCTCAATGATGTCGTGGTCGATGATCGTGACATCGGCCACCAGGTCGGCCAGCGGTTGCGCCACGCGCGTCGCCGTCACCACGGTTTCCTGTAGCGAAGAGGAAGACTGGTTTTGCGCCAGCACGGGAATCGCGGCACTCAACGCCAGCGGCAGCACGGCAAGGCGCGCACGGGAAAGACAGGTTTTCATGAAGGGAACGATCCGCAAAAAAGCCCTCACCGGCGTCCCCGCCAGTGCTTGGGCGTAACAAGCAGCCAGGCTTGATGAGCCATGGCCGCCACCTTGATGGCCGGTATCCGGGCTGGCGGAGCAAGTTGCGGGTCGCCTTCCCAGGCGCGTGTTCAAGACGCCCAGTGGCTGTGTGACCGGCAAACCGAATCTGGAGGGATTCGTCCGCTTACCGTTGCGGGGGCAGCGCAGGTTAGGTTTGCTGTTGGCAGCGCACCCTCCTGCTTCCCGTTGAACTGCGGCATGTGAACCACACCGCGAGCACCAACGCAGTAATTGTAAAGTCTAAAACTGTCACAAACCCTACAATTGGTATTGAATCACCAGAGAGTCCATGGCAAATCCGACCCCCATCGATCAGATTGCAGAGCGCGTCGAGCGCCTGCTCATGCGTTACGGCGAACTGCAGCGCACGAATGCCTTGCTCACCGAACAAGTGGACACCCTCACGCGCGAGCGCGACTCCCTGAAGTCGCGCCTGAGCGCGGCGCGCGCGCGCGTCGATGCGCTGCTCGAGCGCCTGCCGGAATCGGGCGCGGGCACGACCCAAAAGGATGCCGGATGAAGCAACTCGAAGTGCAGATCATGGGGCAAAGCTACCTGCTGGGCTGCCCCGAAGGCGGCGAGTCGAGCCTGCTCGATGCCGTGGAACGCGTCGACTCCGCCATGTGCAAGATTCGCGATGCAGGCAAGGTCAGGGCGCGCGACCGCATTGCCGTGCTGGCGGCGCTGAACCTGGCCTCCGAATTCTCGCAGCAAAGCGCCGCGGCACTACAGGCATCGGCCAGCGCCACGCCAGGCACGACCTCGCCTGGAGTTGAAAGCGCCGGCGCGGACCCCCGGCTGGACGCCCTGATCGAGCGGCTGGACAGCGCCCTGTCGGTCGACGGTCAACTGCTCTGACAACTCACCGCGATGGCGCGTCTGCGCCTACAATGAAACTGTCTGCGGTGCGTATCGGGCTTTAATTTCCTTGAACCAATGCTCTTAGAGCTCGGGCTTGGTATATCGCTTGGCGAGCGTGATCATCTCGCGTCAGATGAACCCAACACCAGGCTGCCCTCGCCCACCTGAACCCCGGTTCAGGATGCGGGTCCGGTAGCATTCGCAGACACCTATAATTTCGTCGCAACGGAGATGGCATTCCTCCAGAACCGCCCACCCGGGCTGATGATGCCTACAGAGGGCCTGAATGGGACCGGTGTAGGCTATTTGTTCCGCGCAGAACGCGCCGCAGTGCCACACCAACCGCTCAGCCTTATTCAATAAAAAGGACAATATGAGCGGCTTTTCCTTTCTCGCGATTTTCGGCGGCGCCGGCTGTGGCGCCTTGCTGCGCTGGCAACTCGGCGCCTGGCTGAACCCGGTCTTTCCCACGATTCCCCTGGGCACGCTGGCCGCAAATCTCATTGGCGGGCTGCTGGTCGGAGTGGCCAATTCGTTTCTCACCCACTACAGCGAACTGGCCCCCGAATGGCGGCTGCTAATCATCACGGGCTTCATGGGCGGCCTGACGACGTTCTCCACTTTCTCGCTGGAGGCCGTCACGCTGATCGGCCGGCAGGAATATGCGTGGGCGCTGGGTGCCATGGGCATGCACCTGTTCGGCTCTCTCGCACTCACGGCGATCGGCATCCTGATCGTCAATGCCGTCGTCAGAATCTAGCGGGAGCTCATCATGCAAGGCGTCTACCTCAAGTTTTACGTGCAGGAAAACCAGCGCCATCGAGGCATCCTTGCCTACGAATGGTTGCTCGAGGAAGCAAAAAAAACGGGCATCCGCGGCGGTTCGGCGTTTCGCGCCATCGCCGGCTTCGGTCGCCACGGCCGGATGCACGAGCAGCACTTCTTCGAGCTGGCCGGAGACCTTTTCGTGGAGGTCGGTTTCGCACTCAAGGAAGAAGATGCGCAAAACTTTCTCGCGCATCTTGCCAGTGAGGAGCTCAAGCTGTTCTACATCAAAATCCCCGTCGATATGGGCATTGTCGGGAACGGATCGTGAGCGCCGGACGATCGGTACTCAGATTCAGCGCCGCGTCGCGATTCGCGCTGGCCTGCACCGCATCCAGGCCCTGCGCCGCGCCCTGTGCCAGCGTCCAGCGCCGCGCGCACTGCGCCAGGGGCGGCTTGTGCATGGCATGGAACGCGCCGTCGTTCATGCGCACGAGGCTCGCGAACACCTCGCCCGCAGGGCCACCGAACAGCGCATGCGGCACGGGCCCGGACGTTGGACGCACGCGCAAAGCCGGCGACTCGAAGGCCTCGGCAATGACGGCGTGACTGCTCGCCACCCAGAGATTCAATCCGTTATCAAAATACAGCGGCGCGAGCTTGCGCAAGCGTTGGTAGTAGCCATAGGGATCCGGGTGGCTGGCGGCTGCGACCGGATCGGCCGGCGGCGCGGAGTTGTCAGTCGCGTGCATGGTCGAACCCGTCGAGCCGGGATGGAAATTCAGTGCTGTATTCAGTCATGCCTGGTACGCCAGCGATCACTGTGGCAATGTCGCCAGTGTCGCGGTACGGCACGGTCTTGTCGAGCAGCAACAGTATGGCTACCATCAAACCATGAATACAGAACCCGACCTCGCCCGGATCGCCGCCGCCGTGGGCGACCCGCGCCGCATCCAGATGCTGGTGTTGCTGATGGAAGGCCGCGCGCTCACGGCCAAGGAGCTCGCGCTGGGCGCGGGCATCGAGCCGGCCACGGCCACCTCTCACCTCAAGCGCCTGCTGGACGACGGCCTGGTGGCCTGCACTTCGCAGGGGCGGCACAAGTATTTCCGGCTTGCCGGCGAACAGGTCGCCGAACTGATCGAGACGCTGATGCGTGTGGCGCCGCAGCGCAAAGCCCAGGCACGGGCCGGCGCCACGGAACCGATCCGCCAGGCGCGCTACTGCTACGACCACCTTGCGGGCAGCCTGGGCACCGGTTTGCTGGCGATGATGCTGAAGAAGCACTGGCTGGTGCCGCAAGCCGGCGCCGATGCGAAGATGCTCGAGGTCTCGGCCAGGGGCGTCAAGTCGCTCTCGGCGCTGGGAATCGATATTGAAGAGGCGCAAAGCCGCCGCCGGCAATTCGCCTGCCGCTGCCTGGACTGGTCGCAGCGGCAGGACCACCTCGGTGGTGCGCTGGGTGCAGTGCTGGCCGAGCGGTTCAGGGCGCTGCACTGGATCGAGCGCAAGAAGCACAGCCGCGTGGTGCAGATCACGCCGGCCGGTGCCGGCGAACTGCAACGGATCGGCCTGCAACTCGAACGCCCGCAGTGACCGGCCTTCGCGCTCGACGGGCTTGACCTGAATCAAGACAAAAGCCGGGGCCTGCGTTAACCTCAAGCTATCTTTAACTAGGGAGGCCAATCCATGTACCAACGCATTCTTGTCGCGACCGACGGTTCTACGCTGTCGAAAAAGGCGGTCTCCAGCGCCATCGAACTGGCCGGGCTCGTGGGCGCCGAACTGGTGGCCCTGAAGGTGGTGCCGCGCTACCCGCACAGCTATTTCGACGGCTCGGTGCCACTCAGTCCGCAGGAAATGGCGCGCGTTGAAAAGCAGTGGTCCGAGCACGGCCAGGCCGTGGTGGATGCGGTCAAGACCACGGCACTGGCCAAAGGGGTGGCCGTGCGGGCCGTGACGTCCAAGTCCGACCTGGTGGCCGAGGCCGTGATTGCTGCCGCGAAAAAATACAAGTGCGATTTGATCGTGATGGCCTCGCATGGCCGGCGCGGCATCAAGCGCCTGCTGCTGGGCAGCGAGACGCAACACGTGTTGACGCACTCGCATATTCCGGTGCTCGTGCTGCGCTGAGACTCTGAATACAGAAATGGCCTGTAGCCCTTATGGCAAGGGCGCAGGTGGCTATTGTTTCGATAGCATCCTCTGATTCGACCGGGCACAGGCCATTGCCTGGACTGGCCGGGTCACCCTGCCGGAGACCGCCATGGGATTTGCGAAGCTGCTGGGACGTGCCGCGATGGTGCCGTTTTCAAAGGCGTTGCCCCCGATGGGCGAAACCGAACGTGCGGCGCTGGAGGCCGGAACGGTCGGTTTTGAAGGCCGCTTCTTCGCCGGGCAGCCAGACTTCGACGCGCTGCTCAAGACCGGGCCCACTGTGCTCAGCTTTGATGAACAGGCTTTTCTGGACAACGAAAAGCAGCACTACCTGCCGCGCCTGGCCGACGGGCGAGATCTGCCCTGCTTCGGACTGACGGCGCCCTACGCGGGCTCGGGCATGGCCGGCTGCGCGACATCGTGGCGCGGCTCTGCCCCGATGTCGGCACACCCGGGCAAGGCGGCCTGCTCGATCTCATGCAGGCGCTGGAAGTATCAAAGCAGTTGGGTGACGACGTCACCGCGCTCAACAAAGCTGGTGCGCCGCACCCGCTCGTTCGACGAAGCGGCGCAGGGCGCGCCGAACCCCGAACTCGCGCTGGCCTACCTGCGCGCGGCCGACCGCGGGATCCAGGTCGACGACTTTGCGCCGTGAGGCACGCGGTCACGCGCCAGCAAATGTGCGCTGCTTGTTCCCGCCGACCAGCCGCACCAGTTCGAGCCACACGACGCATGCCGCCAGCAGGCCGGCTCCCGCGGCCAGCCCGCCGGCACCGGGCAGTGCCAGGCCCATGACTTGGCGCAGCCAGGGCAGGCCCAATATCGCTGCCAGCAGCAGGACCATGGCGGCAGCCATGCGCCAGAGCCATGGGTTGCGGTCGGTGACCCCATGCCAGATGGGGCGCGAGAGGTCGCGGTTGGCCCATATCAACAGCATCACGCCCAGGATCAGCGTGCTGAACACTACGCAGCGGCCCTGCGCAGCACTCCAGCCTTGTGCCACCAGCCAGGCCTGGCCGGCCAGCAGCACCGCGGCCATGCCCAGCCCCTGCAGCACCGATTGCAGCAGCGGGGCGGCGGCAAAGGGAGAGTCGGCCACTGGTCGAGGCGGGCGCTCCATCAGCCCGTCGGCCTCGGGTTCGGCCTCGAAGACGATAGAGCAGGCCGGGTCGATCAGCAGCTCCAGCAGCACGATGTGCACCGGCAGCAGCAGCACCGGCCAGTGCAGCAAGGTGGGCACCAGCGCCAGCGCGATGATGGGAACGTGCACGGCAAAGACAAAGCGCGTGGCCTTGCGGATGTTGTCGTCGATGCGCCGGCCCTGGCGGATGGCCGCCACGATGCGCGCAAAGCTGTCGTCCAGCAGCACCAGCGCAGCGGCCTCGCGCGCCACATCGGTGCCGCGCTCGCCCATGGCGATGCCCACATCGGCGGCCTTGAGCGCCGGTGCGTCGTTGACGCCGTCGCCGGTCATGGCCACCACCTCGCCCGATGCGCGCAGTAGCTGCACCAGACGCAGCTTGTGATGGGGCTTGAGGCGCGCGCACAGGTCCACATGCTGCAGGCGCTGGCGCAGGGCGGCATCGTCCAGCGCCTCCAGCTCGGCGCCGGTGACGATGTCGGGTCGCTCCGACAGGCCCACCTGCTGCGCGATGGCGCGCGCCGTGGCCGGGTGGTCGCCGGTCATCATGACCACGCGCACGCCGGCGCGCCGGCATTCGGCCAGGGCGGCGGGCACTTCGGGGCGCGGCGGGTCGGCCAGCGCGATCAGGCCGAGGAACTCGAAGTCGAAGTCATGCTGGCTTTGCGGCCAGGGCGGATCAAAGCCCGGCGCCGCGGGCGCGCCGCTCCAGCGCCCGCGCGCCACGCCGAGCACGCGCAGTCCGCGTTCGGCCATGGCCTCGACCTGCTGGCGGATGGCGCCCTGTCGCGCGGCATCGAGGTGGCACAGGTCGGCCACGGCCTCGGGCGCGCCCTTGGTGGCGAGCAGGTGCTGCGCCGGTTCGCTGCTCGCAAACACGCGCGTCATGGCCAGGATCTCGCCCGAGAGCGCGTACTCGAATTCCGGCTCACGCCCGTCGTGCACATGTTCGGTGCCTGCCAGCCACTGGTGGCCAAAGCGCTGGATGGCTTTTTCCATGGGATCGAACGGGTCGCCTGGCGTTGCCAGCATGGCGAACTCGGCCAGCAGGTGAAAGTCCTCCGGCAGTTCGGTGGCCTGGTCCGGGATGAAGTGCGCGTCGCTGGCGATCAGCTCGGCCAGCTCCATGCGGTTGACGGTTAGGGTGCCAGTCTTGTCCACGGCCAGCACGGTGATGGCACCCAGCGCCTCGACCGCCGAGGCGCGCCGGGTCAGCACTTTCTGTTTCGAGATGCGCCAGGCGCCCAGCGCCAGGAAGATGGTGAGGATGACCGGAATTTCTTGCGGCAGGATGGCCATGGCCAGCGCGATGCCCGCCAGCAGGCTCTCCAGCAGTGGCCGGCCGTCCCACCACCAGCCCAGAACCACCTGCACGCCGGCCAGCAGGAGCGCGCCCACGCCGAGCCGGCGCACCAGCTTGCGCGAGGCCTGCTGCAGTGCCGAGGGTGTTTCTTCGGTGGCAGCCAGGTCGGCGCCGATGCGGCCCACGGCGGTGTGGGCCGCGGTGGCACTCACTTCGGCCAGGCCAATGCCCCGGATGACGAGGGTGCTCGCGAACAGTGCCCCCACGCTTGCCACTTCGTGTACGGTGCCGGCGCCCGCAGTGGCAGCTTCGCCCTGGGCCGGTCTGGTGGCGGAGCGGGCCGCCACCATGGCCGCTTCGTGTGCCGCGTTGTCGGGCGATTTGGCGACCGGCGCTGACTCGCCGGTCAACAACGATTCGTCCACTTCCAGCCGGCCCTCCAACAGCCAGGCATCGGCGGCGATGCGGTCGCCCTCGTGCAGTACCAGCACATCGCCGCGCACCACGTCGCGCCCGGCGATGCGTTGCTCCTGTCCATCGCGAATCACCAGTGCGCGCGGCGCTGACAGGTCGCGCAGTGATTCGAGCGCCCGCTGCGTCTTGCGCTCCTGGGTCGCGGTCATGCCGATGACGACGAACACGAAGCCCAGCAGAAACAATGCCTCCGCCGGGTCTCCCAGAGCCAGGTAGATGCCGCCAGCGGCCAGCAGCATCAGGAACATCGGTTCGGTGACCACCTCGCGCACGATGGCAGTGATCGATTTGGGCGCGCTGCCGGGCAGCATGTTGGGGCCCTCACAAGCCAGGCGGTGCGCGGCTTCTGCGGCGCTCAGGCCCTGCGGGGGCGGCGCCGTGCGACCGCGCTGCAGGCGGGAGCCGGGCGATGGTTGAGTTGCCTTGTGCAAAGAAGTGCCTTGTAGTCCAATGAAAACGCGTGAAGTCAGCTATTTAATTGATAGTGATCTGCTGTGAACGGCCTGGCGGCTCACTCGTGCCGCAAGGCCTCTATCGGGTCCAGGCGCGCCGCGCGCCGTGCCGGGAAGTAGCCGAACAGCACGCCAATGCCGGCAGAAAACAGGAATGACAGCAGGTTCACGCCCGGGTTAAACAGGTAGGGAACCTGCATCACGCTGGACAGCAACAGCGAGGCGCCGGTGGCCAGCACGATGCCGATGAGCCCACCCAGGCCGGCCAGCACGACCGCTTCTATCAAAAACTGCAGCAGCACCTCGCGCTCCATCGCGCCGATCGCCAGGCGCAGGCCGATCTCGCGGGTGCGCTCGGTCACGCTGACCAGCATGATGTTCATGATGCCTATGCCGCCCACCAGCAGGCTCACCGCCGCCACCGCGCCCAGCAGCATGGTCATCACCTTGGTGGTGCCCGAGAGCGTGTCGGCCAGCTGCTTGGTGTCGAGCACATTGAAGTTGTTCTCGTCGGTGTCGGCCAGCTTGCGGCGCTCGCGCATCAGCTGGGTCAGGCTGGCCTTCAGGCGCTCGGCGTCGCTGCCGTCCTGCATGGACACCAGCAGCGAATTGACCAGGGTGTTGCCGGTGATGCGGCGCTGCAGCGTGCGGATCGGCATCAGCACCAGGTCGTCCTGGTCGTTGCCGAAGGCGCCCTGGCCCTTGGAGGCCAGCTGGCCCACCACCTCGCAGGAAATCTGCTTCACGCGGATCCGCTCGCCGACGGCGGGGCGCGCGCCAAAGAGCTGGCGCCGCACGGTTTCGCCGATCAGGCAGACGGCCGCGCCGGCGCGCAGTTCGTCGTCGGAAAACACCCGGCCGTCGGCCAGCTTCCAGTTGCCGGTGGCCAGCCAGTCGTTGGTGCTGCCGATGATGCTGCTGTTCCAGTTCAGGCCATTGGCCACCACGGTGGTGCCGGTGCGGGCCTCGGGGGCGGCCTTGGCCACGCCGCCTATCTGGGTGGCGATGGCGTCTGCATCCTCCTGCTTGAAGGCCGGCGCGGAAGCGCCGCCAGTGCCCGGGCCCAGGCGCTGGCCGGGACGCAGCTGCAGCAGGTTGGTGCCCAGGCCCGATATCTGGTTCTGCACCGCCAGCGTGGCGCCGTTGCCAAGCGTCACCATGGTGATCACGGCGCTGACGCCGATCACGATGCCCAGGATGGTCAGGAAGGAGCGCAGCAGGTTGCGCCGTATCGAGCGCAGCGCCAGCAGCAGGGTGTTGAGCAGCATCAGCGGGCCTCCATCACGGGCGTGGCATGGACCTGCGCCTGGTCTTCATGCAGGCCGGCCGGGTGCTCGTTGCCGGTGTCGCTGGCGACCATGCCGTCGACAAAGCGCACGATGCGCCTGGCATAGGCGGCCATGTCGCTCTCGTGCGTCACCATCAGCACCGTGATGCCCTTGTCGACGTTGAGCCGCCACAGCAGCTCCATGATTTCGCGGCTGCGCTGGGTGTCCAGGTTGCCGGTGGGCTCGTCGGCCAGCAGCACGGCGGGTTCGGTGACGATGGCGCGCGCAATCGCCACGCGCTGCTGCTGGCCGCCCGACAGCTCGGACGGCATGTGGTGTTCCCAGCCCTTCAGGCCCACGGCGTCCAGCGCGCGGGCGGCGGCAGTGTGGCGCGCGGCCGCCGACTCGCCGCGGTAGAGCAGCGGCAGCTCCACGTTCTCCTGGGCCGAGGTGCGCGGCAGCAGGTTGAAGCCCTGAAAAACGAAGCCGAAAAAACGCCGCCGCAGCCGCGCGCGCTGGTCGCGTGTGAGCGTTTCCACATGCACGCCCTGGAACAGGTACTCGCCCGCCGTCGGCGTATCCAGGCCACCCAGCGTGTTCATGGCAGTGGACTTGCCCGAGCCGCTGGGCCCCATGATGGCGACGAAATCGCCGGCCTCGATCTCCAGGTTCACACCCTTGAGGGCCCGCAGTTCCGTGGCACCCTCGCCATAGACCTTGGTGATGCCGCGCAGGCGGATCAGGGGTGCGGTAGCGCTCATGGAGCGGCTCCCGGCGCGCGCTGGTCGGTGATCACGGCCATGCCTTCCTGCAGCCCGCTGCCGCTGACCTCGGTCATGCGGCCATCGCTGATTCCGGTCCTGACCGCCGTCGCCACGGCCTGGCCGTCCTTCAGGATCCAGACCTGCCGCGCCCCGGCCGCGGCACCCTCGGTGTCGGTGGCCTTGCGCGTGGCGGTGCGGGGCATGCGCGGCATCAGCCTGGATACCAGGCTGCCGCTGGAGGCCGCCGCCGTCGTGTTGCCACCCGGCGGCGAGGGTGAAAAGCGCAGCGCGGTGTTGGGCACCAGCAGCACGTTGGTGCGCTCGGTCGCGACGATGGTGGCCGTGGCCGTCATGCCCGGGCGCAGGCTCAGGTCGGTGTTGTCCACATCCAGGTAGCTGGTGTAGGTCACCACGTTGTCGGTCTTGGTGGAGCCGAAGGCCACGCGGGTGATGGTGGCCGGGTAGCGGCGCGACGGGTAGGCGCTGACGGTGAAGCTGGCCTTCTGGCCGACCTTGACCGCGCCGACGTCGGCCTCGTCCACGCTGACTTCCAGACGCAGCTTGGTCAGGTCTTCGGCGACGGTGAACAGCGTCACCGCCTGCAGGGATGCGGCCACCGCATTGCCCGGATCGACCGTGCGCGTCAGCACCACGCCGTTCAGCGGCGAGCGGATCGAGGCCTTGGCCAGATTGGTCTCGTCGGTGGAGGCGGCCGCCCGGGCGTCGGCCACGTTGGCGCGGGCGCTGGCCTCGTTGGCCAGGGCGCGGTCGACGTTGGCGCGCGCCGTGTCGAGTTCGGTGGCTGACGGCACCTTGCCGCCGGACAGGCGCGCCACGTCTTCAAAGCGCGCCAGCGTGGCGCGTGATTCCGTGACGGTGGCCGTGCTTTGGGCCAGCTGGGCCTGCGCCGCGGCCAGAGCGGCGCGCGAGCGCAGCACCTGGTCGGACAGCTTGGCAGTGTCCAGCTCCACCAGCACCTGGCCTTTCTTCACCAGGTCATTCACGTCCACCAGCACGCGCTTGACGGTGCCCGACAGCTCGCTGCCAATGTTGACCGCCAGCGTGGGCTGCAGCGTGCCGTTGGCCGTGACGCTGAGCGTGAGATTGCCGCGGCGCACCGTCTCGGTCACATAGGCGGGGGCGGCGCTGGCTTGCTTCTGCATCTGCCAGTAGTACAGGCCGCCGGCGAGCAGGACGAGGGTTGCCGCCGCTATCCACGGCAAGGGCCGCTGCCACCAGCGGCGGGGCCGGTCATGGTCCAACAGGGTCTGCAAGTCGGCGGAGGCTGGCGGGGCGGGCGGCTTGTCGGATGTGGCGGGCGTGTTCATGGGATGCCAGTCATGGGTGTGAAGTTGTCTCGGCCGCTGGCGTCCAGCCGCCGCCCAGGGCCTTGTACAGACGCACATGGTCGGCGCTCAGACTGGCGCGCGTGCTCTCCACGCTGTCCTGCGTGGCAAGCAGGGTGCGCTGCGTTTCCAGCACCGAGATAAAGTCGATCAGCCCGCTGGTGTAGCGCTGGCGGGCCAGCAGGTCGGCATTGAAGGCGGCGTCGGCCGCCGTCTGCAGGCTGGCCAGCCGTTCGCGGTTGCCCTGCAGGGACACCAGGGCGTCTTCGACGTCCTTCAGGGCCGTGAGTACCGCCGCCTGGTAGGCCACCCGCGCCTGCTCCAGCGCGGCTTCCTGGGCCCGCACCTGGGCGCGCAGCGCGCCGCCATCGAACAGCGGCACCGAGACGCTGGCCAGCAGCGCGCGGGCGACCGAGGCGCTGCTGCCCAGCGAGCCCAGCGTCAGCGCGTTCAGGCCGAGCGAGCCGCTGATCTGAAAGCCCGGGTAGCGCGCGGCATCGGCCTGCGAGACGCGGGCCAGGGCCGCGCTGACGCGGTGTTCGGCGGCGCGCACGTCGGGGCGCTGGCGCAGCGTGTCGGCGGGAAAGGCCAGCGCGAGGTCGCCGGCCGCCTGCGGCACGGCAGCGGGGAGGCCCAGCGTGTCTTGCAGCGCGCCGGGCGCCAGGCCCGCCAGCACGGCCAGGCTGCTCAGATCCTGGGCGGCGCTGGTCTGCAGCGTCGGAATCAGGGCGCGGGTCTGTTCGCTGGCGGCGATGGCCTGCTCCTCGTCCAGCGAGGACGCCAGGCCCGCCTGGACACGCCAGCGCGTGATCTGCAGCGTTTCGGTCTGAGTTGCCAGGCTGGTGCGGGCAATCGCCAGTCGCGCCTGCAGCCCGCGCAGGTCCATGTAGGTTACCGCCACCTCGGCGGCGAGCGAGACCTGTACGCTGGCCAGGCTGGCCGCGGCGGCGCGGGCATCGGCTTCGGCGGCGTTCAGGGCGCTGCGGTTACCGCCAAACACATCGGGTTCCCAGCTGGCATCAAAGCCGGCCTGGAAATTGTTGACGGCGGTATTGCCGCCGGTCTGGCTGTGCTGCGCCGAGGCCGCCGCGCTCAGGCTGGGGCCCAGGCTGGCCGACTTGACGTCGCGCAGCGCGCGAGCCTGCTGCAGCGCCGCCTGCGCGCTGCGAACGTCGGTATTGGCCAGGAGGGACCGGGTGATGAGCGCTGTCAACTGTTCGTCACCGAAGCGCTGCCACCACAGTGCCAGCGAGCTGGCCGGCTGGGGCACGGGCGGTGGCGTGGCGAGCGAGAACCAGGCGGACGGTATGGGTGTTTGCGGCAAGGCGGCATCGCGCACGGGCAGCGTGCCACAGGCCAGCAGCATCGCCGGCAAAGCGGTCACCAACATGGCTCGGCCTGCGCGCCTGCCGGCGGCGGGCGCCGAAAACAGCTTGGACGGGCGAAAGGACATGGGACGGCCTCATAGCAAGCGCTACAAAGTTTTATTTTGTGGCCATCTCCGGACAGTGTGTTTGCGCTAGATTAACTTGCCTCCAGTCGCCATCCCGCTTCTCCTGGAGGATTTCTTACTGGAAGGCCACTTCCGAAGAGCTGCGCAGCTTGCGGCTGTGCAGCTGGTCGATGCGTTGCTCGCGCAGCAACTCGACCGCGTGGGTACCTCGCGGGGAGACGACGCCGATTCGTTCTCAGCCGAGCAAGTGTCCACAGCAGATCAGCACCTCTTACCGGATCAACAGCACCGGGGTCGAGCACTGGGCCAGGACCTTCGTCGCGACCGAGCCGAGCACGAGGCCTGCAAGGGCACCGTGGCCGTGCGAGCCCATCACCAGCAGGTCGAACTTGCCTTTCTCGGCCAGCTTGGCAATGTTCTCTGCCGGATGGCCGACTTTATGGACGAAAGTCGCTTCGATGCCTCGGCGCTTCAGGATGATCCGGATCGGTCCGAAGACCGCTTCAGCGTCATCATGGTAGTAGCCGCGAACGAGTTCCGGCCCGGCAAATGCCACCGCCCGGTGCGGCAGCGCCAGGACGCCGTGGAAGGCCGTGTATTCATGGTCCGAAGTGAACCACTCGTCATGCACCGCCAGATACGCCAGCATGCGCTTGGTGTACTGGCTGCCGTCTACAGCGAGCAATATTTTCATCGTTTGAACTTTCATGCGAATGTTGCCGCTGGGCCGCTGAAACCCCGAACACCGACAGTTGACGAGAGGAACAGCATCCATGCGACGTCTCAGCGCAGACGCAGTGCCATGGTGTCTTGCGAAAAAGAGCGGTGCCGGGCACCTTGACTCAGGTCGGCGCGCCGATAGCGCGCACGACCAGCACCGGCACCGGGGCGTATCGCACGATCTGCTCGGCGTCACTGCCGAGCAAAGCCCGGCCGATGCCGCGCCGCCCATGGGAGCCCACCACGATCAGGTCTGCCTTGGCCTGCCTGGCCTGCTCGGCTATTTGGTCGCAAAGCCGCCCCGGTGCCTCCATGATCAGCACGCTGTCGGCCTGCACACCCTGGTCCAGCGCCATTTGCCGCCCGTGCGCCAGTATTTTTTCGCCGGCGGCGCGCATGCGCGGGAGGATGTCGTTGGCGTAGCTGGCTGGCGGCTCAAAGCCGTTGACATACTGGAGCACATCCACCACATGGACCAGCCGCAACCTGGCACCCGTCAAATGAGCGAATCGGATAGCCTCGAGCAGCGCCGCGTCCGACACGGGGCTGCCGTCAACCGGCACGAGAATCTGATGGTAGGTGGACATCGGCTACTCCGGAGTTTGGTTGAATTCAGCGCAGCTGCAGATGCAGCGCCATGGTGTCCCGTGACGGCTCGATCGAAACCTGGAAGCCGCATTGGCGCGCCAGCGCAGCCATGCCCAGGTTCTCCACCAGACATTGCCCCACCACTTCGGCGGTACCGCGTTCGCGCAGGTAACGGATCAGTTTGTCCAGCAACTGCCGGCCCAGGCCTTTGCCCTGCCAGTGGGAGGCCACCTGGATTGCAAATTCCGCCCGCACATTGTCGGGATCGCATGCAGCGCGCACTTCGCCCGCCATGATCTGGTCGCCGGAGTCCATGGTCGCGAGCGCAACGAAGGTCATCTCGCGGTCATAGTCGATCTGGCTGTAGCGCGCCAACTCTGAATGAGGCACTTCGCGCCGCGCCATGAAAAAGCGCAGGCGCATGTCAGCGGGCGATGCCTTGGCGTAAAAGTCCATCAGGCGCCAGCCATCTTCGGGACGAATCGGGCGTACCAGCAAATCGTGGCCTGCCACTTCGATGCGCTCTTCAAGGGCCGAAGGATACGGGCGAATGGCGAGCCGGCTGCCCTCGCCCGGCGCCACCGGCCGCAGCCTGACACGCGCGTCCACGGCCAGCACGCCCCGCTCATCGACGAGCAGCGGGTTGATGTCGAGCTCGGCGAGCCAGGGCAGGTCGCAGGCCATTTGCGACACCTTCAGCAACGTGTCCACGAGCGACTTCTGATCCGCTGGCGGGCGGCCCCGGTAACCCGCCAGCAGGGGCGCAAGCCCGCTTCTGGTGATCATGTCACTCGCCAGATTGGCATTCAGCGGCGGCAAGGCCACCGCATGGCTCTTATGCAGTTCGACGGCGATGCCGCCCTCGCCCAGCAGGATGACCGGACCGAACACCGCATCCGTGGCAATTCCGACAATCAGCTCATGCGCGCCGGGGCGCTCGGCCATGGCTTGCACCGTGAAGCCCAGCACCACGGCCTGCGGCAGCAGGCGCGCCACCTGTTCGCGCATTTTCACGGCAGCCGCCCTGACCTCTTCAGCAGATGCCAGGGCCAGTGCAACGCCGCCAACGTCAGACTTGTGAATGATCTGTGGCGACACAATTTTCAGTGCCACCGGATAGCTGATCTGCGCTGCGGCAGCCACCGCCTGCTCCACATCGCCGACCTGCACGGTTTCCACGACGGGAATGCCGTAGGCGCGCAGCAGCGCGTGGGCGCAGGCTCCGTCGAGCCACTCGCGGCCGCCTTGCAACGCCCGTTCATGCAGTGAACTGGCCGCCAGCGTGTCAGGCAGAAAGCCCTCCAGCGCGGCGGCCGGAAGTTGCTGCAGGGCTTCCTGGTTGCGCGCGTAATCGACCAGTTGCAGCCACGCTGCGACGGCGCGTTCGGGCGTGTTGTAGCAGGCGATGCCCCCAGCGGTGCAGGCTGCGCGCGCTGCCGCAACCGCGCTACCACCCAGCCAGCAGGTGAGCACCGGCCGGGCGGATTCCCCGATGAGCGTCAGGCACGCAGATGCGATCTCTGCCGCGGGCACGATGGCCGTTGGCGCGTGCATGAACAGCACAGCATCGACCTCGGGTGCCGCTAGCAGCACGCGCAATGCGTCTCGGTAGCGATCGACCGGCGCATCGCCAATGATGTCGATCGGGTTGCCGTGCGACCAGGTGGCCGGCAGGCATTGATCGAGGGCGCCCATCGTCTGCTCACTCAGACGGGCGAGCCGGCCGCCGCCCAGTTGCAGGGCGTCCGCCGCCAGCACTCCGGCACCACCGCCATTGGTGAGGATGGCCAGTCGATCGCCGCGCCAGGGCCGCGCATGGGACAGGGTTTCGGCGGCATCGAACAACGACTCCAGCGTATCCACCCGCAGCATGCCAGAGCGCCGGATGGCGGCATCGACCACCGCGTCGGAGCCCGCCAGGGCCCCGGTGTGCGAGGCAGCAGCCTTGGCTCCATCGGGCGCGCGCCCCGCCTTGACCACAATCACCGGCTTGTTGCGCGCAGCCGCACGCGCCGCCGACATGAATTTTCGCGCGGACTTGAATGATTCGGCGTACATCAAAATAGCCCGGGTTTGCGCATCGCTCGCGAGGTAATCGAGAACATCGCCGAAGTCCACATCGGCACTGTCACCCAACGAGATGAAATGCGAAAACCCAATATTGCAGCTGTTCGCCCAATCCAGCATCGCGGTGGCCAGCGCACCGGACTGGGTTACGAACGCCACTCGGCCTGGCTGGGCGTTGCCGGGCGCAAAGCTGGCATTGAGCGAGACGCCCGGAACCAGTGCGCCAATGCAGTTGGGCCCCAGGATGCGCAGCAGGTACGGCCGCGCCGCCTCCAGCATGGCTTGCTCCAGCGATGGGCCCCCCTGCAGGGACGGCTGCTTCAGCCCTGCCGTCAGCACGATAGCGGCGCGCGTTCCCTTGCGGCCCAAGGCGGCAATCAGTTCCGGCACGGTGCCCGGCGGCGTGCAGATCACGGCCAGGTCGGGCGCCTGCGGCAACGACGCAACGTCTGTCCAGGCCGGCCCGCCGTCTATGGTTGCATGCTGCCTGTTGACTGGCCAGAGGGGACCCTTGAACCCGCCAAGCTTGAGGTTGCGCAACACCAGCGATCCGACGCTCCCCTTGCGGTCGGAGGCGCCGATCACCGCCACCGAGGTGGGCTGGAAGAGGGCTTCTAGATTTCGAACGCTCATGAAAATCCTTTTACTTTTTCAGGTAAATGGGCCGCTTGGCCGGATGAGTGCAGATTAACGCCAGGCCGGCACCCAACCTTGCTCTAGATCAAGGACGTCAACGCGGGGACCTTTCAGAATCAAACCATTAGTAGCAAGGATCCTTTTATGGAAACATACAACGCTCGGTTGGCACCTCGCTTCAGTCAACTGCTCGCGCAGCGAGAGGCGGAACTGCGCACGATTCTTCATGCGTCCGACAATTTGAGCGATGAGACAGGGGGGGCTGAACAGCACGAAGTAGTGGATTTCAAGGATGTGGCCACGGGGCAGACCTTGGCCAGGGTCGACGACATCAAGGTGGAGCATGCCGCCCAAGAGTTGCAGAACGTGCTGGATGCGCGTCGCCGTCTGCAGGACCAGAGTTATGGATTTTGCATGCGTTGCGGCGAAGCGATCGACCTGCGGCGCCTTGTGGCCCTGCCCGCCGCGCCTTTTTGTGCCTCGTGCCAGGCTGAATACGAGCATGGCCAGAGGCTGGCCATGCGGCGCTGACCCATTCTTTCCTCAACCTTGAAAGGGATTTCCATGAGTTCAAAAGCTTCTCCCTCGGCGTCGAATCATGAGGCCGTAGCCGGCAATTTGGCGCCCATGAATTTGATGGCCGACCTGGGCCGCCAACAGCTTGCGCTGGCAACCGAAAGTGCGTGTGCCTTGTTTCGCGGCTCTGAAGCTATGCGAAAAATCCAGCAACAGGCAGCACATCAGGCGTGCGCGCACCATGAGGCGGCGGCGCAAAGGCTGCGTGGGACGTGCGAGCCAGCCGACTTGCTGGCCATCCAGTCGGACCTCTTGCGTTCAAATTTCCAAGAGGCAGCCGAGTACTGGCAGGCGTTGATGGCAAATGCGCTAAAGACCCAATCCGAGATGATGGGTTGCGCAAACCGCATATTCAACACGAAAGCTGAAAACGGGTTCAAGCCAGCACTCGAAGCCTGGCAAGCGGCCATGGCGGGTTCGCTGAATGGCGCGGCAAACTGGCCTGCCATGCAGCAGTGATCGGCAGACTTCAGTCCAGGTATATGTAACTTCCGGGCGCTGCCAAGGTCGTACCGTCGAGCACCAGTCCATCGAGTGTTGGCGGCTTGACCGTCTGCGATGAGTGCTTGTGCAGCCACTCATGCCAGCAGGGCCACCAGGAGCCGGTGCGCTGCTCTGCCGCGTCGAGCCAGTCTTGGGGGTTGGCAGGCGCCTTGCCCGGCTTGCATGAAGCAAAGCGGTAGCCTGCCTGCGAGTACGCCGCTGGACCGGCCGGCGGATTGACGATGCCGACGTTATGACCGCCTGAGGTCAGCGCAAAGCTGACCGGACCACCCGCCAGCCGATGAATCTTGTATACCGACTTCCAGGGCGAGACATGGTCGCCCTCGGTCGCCACTACGAAAAGAGGCAGTTTGATGTCGGCCAGCCTCACCGGCTGACCAGCAACACGGTAGCGGCCTTCGGCCAGATCGTTGTGAAGGTAAAGCCCGCGCAGATATTCGCTGTGCATGCGTGCCGGCATGCGTGTTGCATCGGCATTCCAGGCTCGCAGCGCCGTCATCGGCGTGCGCGCGCCCATGAGGTATTCATGCACGAGTTTCGACCACACCAGATCCTTCGAGTTGATCAACTGGAAGGCACCCGCCATCTGCCGACCGTCCAGGTATCCCCGCTCGGACATCAAGTCTTCGACAAACGAAATTTGACTTTCGTCGATGAACAACCCCAGCTCGCCGGGCTCCTTGAAATCAGTCTCCGCAGCCAGCAGCGTTACCGTCATCAGTGGATTGGGGTGCTCGTCCGCCAGCACCGCCGCCGCGATGGCGAGCAGCGTTCCCCCAAGGCAGTAGCCCACGGCGTGCACGCGCGTGCGCGGCCGGATCGACCGAACGACATCGAGTGCCGCCATCACACCGAACTCTACGTAGTCGTTCAGACCCAGGTTGCGGTCGCTGGTGTCGGGATTTTTCCAGGACACCATGAAAACGGTATGCCCGTGCGTGACCAGATATTTGACCAGCGAATCGTCGGGCGTCAGGTCCAGGATGTAGTACTTCATGATCCATGACGGTACGATGAGCATCGGCTCAGCATCAACCTCTGCCGTGGCGGGTTCATACTGGATCAACTCAATCAGCCGGTTCCTGAACACCACCTTGCCCGGCGTTACTGCCATGTCATGCCCGGGCCTGAACTGCTCGACGCCGCGTGGCTTGCCATCTGAAAGCACAGACAGCGCATCACGCCACCAGTTGGCCACGCCATTCGCGAGGTTGATCGAGCCAGTGGCCAGCGTTTCTCTCAAAACCTGGGGATTGGTCGCGACGAAATTCGAAGGTGACCACATGTCCAGCCATTGGCGCATGGTGAAGGCGGCTACATCCTCATGGTGTTTCGATACACCGCGAATACCGGTCATGGCCTCGGCCCACCACTGCTGCTGCAATAAGAAGGCCTGAGCCAGTGCACTGAACGGCGGTACATGCCATTCCTGTGGTGAGAAACGTTTGTCCTGCGGCAGGGGCTCCACGCACAAGGGGCACCCGCCACGCCATGAATGCGGCGCATACTGCAGCCATAGCATCGCCTTGCGCAGTGCACTGGCAGCCAGATCGGCCTGCTTGGACGGCGCAACCAGCAGGTGGCTGAGCCAGTCAGCGTATGCAAGGCTGACCGACGCCGGCGAAATTCCGTGAGCCAGCCGGGCCAGCCAGAGCTTGAGTGGCAGATCCATCGGAGCGGGTGCATATCCATCGGGCCGGGAGTTGGAAGGCGCCATTGAAGAAACATCCTTTCAGTAAGACTAAAAACCACATATTGCATGATTCCATTCATGCCGGTTTCCGATTTGCGCAAAGTCAATAAGGGTGCGAAAGCTTTCCCCGCCATCGACAAGATTGCATACCATGCAACCATCATGCTGCCAGCTTCCATGTTCGCAATGACCATCGACCCGACCGGGCGAAAACTCGTGGCGCAGCGCAAACCCGTTCCGGCAGCGGGCGACCACGACGTGGTGGTTCGTGTGCTTGCCTGCGGGGTATGCCGCACCGATCTGCACCTCATTGACGGCGAGCTGCCGCCGCATCGGGATTGTGTTGTGCCGGGACATGAGGTCGTCGGGCAGGTCGCAGCCCTCGGCTCGAAGGCAACACGGTTCACCGTGGGCCAGCGTGTGGGCATTCCCTGGCTGGGTGGAACCTGCGGCGGCTGCCCGTTTTGCGCCATGGAGCGCGAAAACCTCTGCGACTTTCCCGTCTTCACGGGCTATGACCGCGACGGCGGCTTCGCCGAATACGCCGCTGCCGACGAGCGCTTCTGCTTCGCCCTGCCACCACACTACGACGATGCCCATGCCGCACCCCTGCTGTGCGCCGGACTGATTGGTTTTCGCGCCTGGAGCCTGGCCGGCGCGGCCGCGCCGCGCCGATTGGGGCTCTATGGCTTCGGGGCTGCGGCCCACATCATCTGCCAGATCGCCGTGGCACGCGGGCAAGAGGTATTCGCCTTCACCCGTGCCGGTGACCGCGCCGGGCAGGATTTTGCGCGCAGTCTGGGCGCCGTATGGGCCGGGGCAAGCTCCGGCGATGCCGTCCCTGCCCTGCTGGACGCTGCGTTGATCTTCGCGCCTGCAGGCGAACTGGTGCCGGCAGCACTGGCTGCCACGCGCAAGGGCGGCACCGTGGTGTGTGCCGGCATCCACATGAGTGCTATCCCGTCCTTCGACTATCGGCTGCTCTGGGGTGAGCGGGTGCTCAAGTCGGTCGCCAACCTCACGCGCGCGGATGGCGATGCCTTCTTCAACCTGGTGGGCGAGTTGGCGCTGCAAACCCATGTGCAGACCTTCGCGCTGCGCGACGCCAACGCCGCCATCCAGGCGGTGCGTGCCGGTACGGTCAATGGGGCCGCGGTGCTCATCCCCTGAGGCTAGCGTCGGCCTGGCGCCGGGGCCCAGTCAGGTCGGTCCGCTCGCCCTGATTCCACCACGATCAAGTAGCGTCCAGGATATGGGACAGGCTCGCGTTGTGCATCCAGGACCCATAGGGGCCGACCGTTGCGCAAGGCCTGTTCGTAGTCCGCATCAAGGACTCCATAGTGGTCGAGCAGGCGATTGAGCGAAGCGGGAATGCGGATGCAGCCTTTCGATTGGGCACTGCCCAAGCGGCGCTCCAGCAAGTCCGGGTCGGTGGCGTGCATCTGCAGCCGCATGTCCACCACTGCGCCGTCTCCCCAACCCTTGGGAACATGCTGCCAGCCAAAGTCGTAGACGCGCATGCCCTTGGCGCCATACCCGCGTATGCCGTTACTGTTTCGGGTCCCCTCGGCCCGAAAGTCGGGGTTTTCCGTAGTGTGGTCGAACACACCCAGCGGGGTTTGAAAGTGGTCGAAACTGCCGGGCCGGCCGGTAGACGCGGGTGACGCCCCCACCCACTGAAATTCGCCTTGCGCGGAGCGCCAGAACAAAAAGAAAGCCTGAATTTCGGGATCGCGGTCGACCACCGCGAGGTACTGCGGCTGCACAAGCGACACGCCGGCCATGACCAGGGCCTCTGTAGCCAGTTCTGCATAACGCTGCACTTCAACCGCGGGCACGTCCAGTCGCCTGTCAACGTGAGTGCGGTACAGCACCGACATGTCTGCGACCGGATCGAACGGGTATACCGGCGAAGACAGGCCGGCAAGCACCAAGGTGATGAAGACCCAGAGAAAACCGTGGCGCGTCAATAGCATGCGTAATCCCTGATGTTATTTCGTGTAACCATTTTGCAAACTGGCCGCTCCATTTTTGTTGCGTCAGATCAAGTCACCCGACAAGCTGCGCGAGAACACCTGCATGGCTTGCGAAATATCAAACCTGTCGTGCAGAAGGCCGAATAAAGTTCATTTTCCATCGCATCTTGCGGTGGCGTATTGCTGCAACTCAAGGAGAGTCAAAGTATGAAAACCGATACCCAACTCAAGGCCGACGTCATGGCGGAACTGGCCTGGGATGCGGCCATCAATGCCACCGGCATTGGCGTCATGGTCAAGAACGGCGTGGTGACCCTGAGCGGCCACCTGGACACCTTCGCCGAAAAATATGCGGCGGAGCGCGCGGCGCGCCGCGTAGCGGGTGTACGCGGCATTGCTCTCGAACTGGACGTCAAACTCGCTGCCGAGCACCGGCGCAGCGATTCGGAAATCGCCCAGGCCGCGGCCTCTGCCCTGCGCTGGAGTTCGCTCGTTCCCGACGAGCACGTGAAGGTCGAGGTTGAAGACGGTTGGGTCACGCTCACCGGCGAGGTCGACTGGGGCTATCAGTTCACCAATGCCGAGCAATGCATTCGCCCGCTTGTCGGCGTGCGGGGCCTGACCAACCGTATCACCATCAAGCCCCGAGCAAGCTCGAAGGACATCGGCACTGAAATCACCGCGGCGCTGACACGGCAGGCGGCGCGCGAAGCCGACCACATCAACATCGAGGTCGAGGGTGGCGTCGTCACCCTGCGCGGCAAGGTCCACTCACTGCCAGAGCGTGACGCCGCCATCGGTGCGGCGTTCTCGGCGCGCGGTGTCTCGCGTGTCGTGGACAAACTCGAGATTACCGGCTAGCAATGGCCGGCCCTCTTTCTTCCATTTTTCAACCAACCCAAGAGGATCATCATGGCAAACCATCTGCGTGTATTCGAACCCGGCTTCACCGACCCCTTCGAATCGGCCCTGCGCCGCTTCTTTGCGCCGGCCCAGTTCGAGATGCCCCCCCAGTCCTTGACATGCGCCTGGACCTTTCGGAAAAGGACAATACCTACGTGGTCAAGGCTGACCTGCCAGGTGTCAAGAAGGAAGACATCAACGTGCGCATTGACGGCAACGTCGTACAGATCGACGCCGAGGTCAAACAGGAAAAGGAAACCAAGGGCAACGGCAACAAAGTACTGCGCAGCGAGCGCTATTACGGCAACGTTTCGCGCACTTTCAGCTTGGCGCAAGATGTGGACGATACCAAGGCACAGGCCAAGTACGCCGATGGCGTACTGACGCTGGAGTTGCCGAAAAAGGCTACCGCCGCGTCCAAGAAGCTGGCGGTGCAATAAGGTCGGGCGGCGGTCAGTACATATGCTGGCCGCCGTTGATTGCCACATTGGCGCCAGTGACGAAGGCCGCACGCTCTGAAGCCAGGTAGGCTACCAGTTCGGCGACCTCGGCCGGCTCGCCGAGGCGGCCCACGGGGATCTGCGGGAGGATTCGCTCGCGCAGCACGTCGGGTGGCATTTTCTCGACCATGCGCGTGCGCAGATAGCCAGGCGAAATGGTGTTGACGGTGATGTTCTTGCTGGCGAATTCCAGTGCCAGCGTCTTCGTGAAACCGTGGATGCCGGCCTTCGACGCCGCATAGTTGGCCTGACCAAAGGCGCCGCGCTGGCCGTTGACCGACGAGATGTTGACGATGCGGCCCCAGCCGAGGGAAAGCATGTCTTCGATGATTTGCCGCGTCATGTTGAACATCGAGTCGAGATTGGTGCGCAGCACCGCGTCCCACGCTTGCGGGGTCATCTTGCGAAAACTCGCATCGCGCGTGATGCCGGCGTTGTTGACCAGCACGGACACAGGGCCATGTTGCTGGTGGATGGCCTGCGCCGCAGCCGCGCAGGAATCGAAACTTGCGACGTCAACCCCCACCGTTCCAAAGTGGTAACCCACCGCCTCCTGCGCCGTCTGCCAAGCCTGTACTTGTTGGTTCCCGGGCGAATGCAGTGCCACAACCGTGAAGTCGTCATCGGCCAGGCGTCTGCAAACCGCCTCACCGAGTCCTCCCGTGCCACCGGTTATCACAGCGATGCGTCTCGTTGTTGCCATGTGCCGCTCCTGAAGAATTACAAAGGTTCAGCCTAACGAGGTGGAAGCACCACGCATTTGACAGACATCAAGTCCAACGCCACTTTCGTGGCTTACCCTCGCCCCAGGATGCAAACTGTTGACTCCACTGCTCTCGTCAAAGCACTGGCTCGTGCGCTGGATGCCCGACTCATCGAAACCCTTATCTCGTGGGTGCTGCTGACGAGCGACACCGCTTACAAGATCAAAAAGCCGGTACGGCTGCCTTTCGTCGACTACGGCACACTGCAGGCGCGCCAGCATTTCTGCGAAGAAGAGGTGCGGCTGAACCACAGGCTGGCGCCCTCGTTGTATCTTGGCGTCACGCGTATCACCGGCACGCTGGAGTCGCCGGTACTCGATGGCCCGGGTCCAACCCTGGAATATGCGGTGCGCATGCGCCGCTTTGCTTCGGGCGCGCTGTTTAGCGAGCAGCTTGACGCAGGCCGCCTTGCCGCCGGCGATGTCGATCGGCTGGCCGCGCTGCTCGCCGATTTTCACGAGCGTACGCCGGGCGCCGCGGCCACGAGCCGTTTCGCCAGCGCCGAACTCCGGCGCAGCGCCGCGCTGGCGGCGCTCGAGCGCGTGCAAACGTTGGCAAGCGACACGGAGCACGCCGCTCTGCGGGCCTGGCTCGAAGCCCAAGCCGTCACATTGGCGCCCTTGTGGACATCGCGCAAGGCAAACGGCCGTGTGCGCGAATGCCACGGTGACCTGCACCTGGCCAACGTGGTGAGCCTCGATGGCACCATTGCCGCCTTCGATTGCATCGAGTTCGACCCGGCGCTGCGCTGGATCGACGTGCTCGACGACGCGGCGTTCGTCATGATGGACTTCGCCGCCCAGCATCGGCGCGACTTCGCCTTTCGCTTCATCAACGGGTGGCTCGACCGGACAGGTGACCATGACGGCCTGCCCGGCTTGCGCTTTTCGGTGGTTTACCGGGCACTGGTGCGAGCCCAGGTGGAACACCTCCGCGGCGCGGGCGGCACCGCCGCGCGCAAGTACCTGGACATTGCGCTGGATTGGACACAGCGGGGCAACGCCCGGCTGTTCATCACCCACGGCCTGCCGGGGTCAGGCAAGACATTCGTCTCGCAGCGCCTGCTGGAGAGCGAGGGCGCCATCAGACTGCGCTCGGATGTGGAGCGCAAGCGCCTGTTCGGGCTTGGCATGCTCGAGGATTCACGCGCCAGGGGACTGAACCTGTACGACGCCACGGCCTCGGCGCGCACCTACGGCCACCTGTTCAAAATAACGCGCATCGCATTGCAGGCGGGCTTCCCGGTGATCCTCGACGCCGCGTTCCTGCGCCGCGCGGAAAGAACCGAGGCGCTTGCGCTGGCACGCGCGCTCGGCGTGCCGTTTTCGATTGTGGCCTGCGAGGCGCCGCTACCGGTGCTGCGCGCGCGCCTGCTGGCCCGCCAGGGCGATGCATCCGAAGCCGACATCGCCGTTTTGAATGAACTATCTGCAATGGCCGAGCCGCTCAGCGGCGAAGAGCGCGCAGCGACATTGCGTCAATGATCTTCAGGATACTCAGAAATGCCAGAGCAACAGAATCTGCTTGCCGACGCGCAAAGAAAAAATCACAACAGCTGCGGTCAGCCCAAGCGATGCGAATCCGGCAACGAAGCCCAATATCAAAAAAAGGCCGTCCTCATATAACCCCCCGAGTGAAAGCAGCACCAGTGCGATGCCGCAAGGGACATTCACCAACGGCAGAGGTAAAACGAGCACCACGGAAAGCAACACGCCAAGAACACCAGCCATCCGCATGGTGCGGCAGTCCACATACCTAGTCTTGTGCCCGCAACCAGCTACCGCATCAGTATGAAACTCCGACAGCTTCTTTGCGCGAAAGGAATTCACCATGGCGTACGACATGAAGCATGCCTGCGGCGCTGATGGCGAAATGCGACTTGCAGCGGCGCACGCAGCGCCTTCACAAAAATGCGTACTGCGCGCCTGATCAGTACGCCCCCCGCTCCTGCCGGCCCCGCCCAGCCCTGGTGGCTGGAGGCAGCGCCAACCGGGAGCGGGGGCCTGTCGCAAGCCGAGGCGCAGCAGGCGCTCGCGCGCTTCGGTCCGAACAGCTTCGAGTCGCGCAAGCGCCAGGCGCTGCTGCTGCAGTTCCTGGCGCGCTTTCGCAATCCACTGGTGCTTATTCTGCTGGCCGCCAGCGCGGTCTCAGCCCTGACCGGCGACCTGACCAACTTCACGATCATCCTGTTGATAGTGCTTTTGAGCGTGGCGCTGGATTTCGTGCAAGAGCATCGCGCCAACCTCGCCGCGCAGAAGCTGCGCGAATCGGTGGCGCTGCGCGCCAGCGTGTTACGCGATACCCATACGCAAGAGGTCCCGGTGGACGAGCTCGTGCCGGGCGATCTGGTGCTGCTGTCCGCCGGCGACCGTGTGCCGGCCGACGGCCGGCTGCTCGAGGCGCGCGACTTCTTCGTGAACCAGGGTCTGCTCACTGGCGAGTCCTACCCGGTCGAGAAGCGGCCAGGGCTGCTCGAACCCGGCGCCACGGAGCTGCAGCAGGCCCTCAACGCGGCCTTCATGGGCAGCACGGTGGTCAGCGGCAGCGCCCGGATGCAAGTCATGGCCACCGGGGGGGCAACCGCGCTGGGCGAAGTGGCGCACAGCATCCAGGCCGAGCCGCCGCCCACCGCCTTCGAAATCGGCATGCACCGCTTCGGCATGCTGCTGATGCGCATCACGCTGCTGCTGGTCCTGTTTGTCATGCTGGTCAACCTGGTGCTGCACAGGCCGCTGCTGGACTCCTTCCTGTTCGCCATCGCGCTCGCGGTCGGCCTGACGCCGGAGCTGCTGCCGATGGTGGTCTCGGTCACGCTGTCGCGCGGCGCGATGCGCATGGCCAAGCGCCGCGTGATCGTCAAGCGCCTGGCCTCGATCCAGAACCTCGGCGCAATGGACGTGCTGTGCACCGACAAGACCGGTACGCTGACCGAAGCAAAGATCAGCCTCGCGCGCTGCGTGGACGTGGACGGACGCGACACACCCCACGTGCTGATGCTGGCCTATCTCAACAGCGTCTTCGAAAGCGGCCTGCGCAGCCCGCTCGACGAGGCCATTCTGGCGCGCCCAGTGGACATTTCGGCCTGGCAGAAGATGGACGAGGTGCCCTTCGACTTCGAGCGCCGGCGCGTCTCGGTGCTGGTCGATCGCGGCGATGCGCGCTGGCTGGTGGTCAAGGGCGCGCCCGAGGACGTGCTCGCGCTGTGCGACCGCTGCGAGCAGGATGAAGGGCGCTCGATGGTGCCGCTGGATACGGCCGCGCGCGAAGGCCTGCGTGAACGCTGCCACGGCCTGGAGCGGGAGGGTCTGCGCGTGCTCGGCGTCGCCTGGCGGGAGGTGTCCGCGGATCACCTGCATGCCGACGTGCGCGACGAGAGCGACCTGGTGTTCGCGGGCTTTGCCGCCTTCATCGATCCGCCCAAGGCCGGCGCCGGTGCCGCGCTGGCCGCACTGGCGAAAAGCGGCGTGGCCGTGAAGATCGTCAGCGGCGACAGTGAACTCGTGACCCAGCACCTGTGCACGCTGCTGAAACTGCCAGTCAAGGGCGTGCTGACCGGCCAGGAGATCGCGCATATGGACGAGGCGGCGCTACGTGCGCGGGTCGGCCACACCACCCTCTTCTGTCGTGTCAACCCGGCCCAGAAGAACCGCATCGTGCTCGCGCTCAAGGCGCGTGGCTATGTGGTCGGCTACCTGGGCGACGGCATCAACGACGCGCCGCCGCTGCGCTCGGCCGACGTCGGCCTCACGGTGGACTCTGCGGTCGATGTGGCGCGCGAGGTGGCCGACATGGTGATGCTCGACCACGACCTTGCGGTGCTGCACGAAGGCGTGCTCGAAGGCCGGCGCACCTTCGGCAACGTGATGAAGTACATCATGATGGGAACCAGTTCCAACTTCGGAAACATGCTGAGCATGGCGGGCGCCTCGGTGTTCTTGCCCTTCCTGCCGATGTTGCCCACGCAGATCCTGCTCAACAATGTGCTGTACGACCTGTCGGAGGCGGCCATTCCCCTGGACCGGGTCGATGCCAGCGACCTGCGCCGCCCGCGCACGCTGGATATGGGCTTCATCCAGCGCTATATGTGGCTGTTCGGCCTGATCAGCTCGGCCTTCGACGCATTGACCTTCTGGATCCTGCTGCGGGTGCTGCACGCGGATGAGGCTCTGTTCCATACCGGCTGGTTCATCGAGTCGCTGGTGACCCAAGTGCTGGTGATCTTCGTCATCCGCACCCGCGGCAGGCCCTGGGCCAGCCGGCCCAGCGCGGTGCTGACGGCGGCCTCGGTGGCCGTCGTAGCCCTGGCCCTGCTGCTGCCCTTCACGCCGCTGGGCCCGCTGTTCCATTTCGAGTCGCCACCCGCCATTTTCTTCGCGTGGCTGACCGGCATGGTGCTAGCCTACCTGGTGCTGGTCGAAGGGGCCAAGCGATTTTTCTATGCCCGCATGACGACGCACAAAAGCTCCAGGCGTGCCTGACGGCACCGACCTTGCGCTGTGTCAAGTCCATGCGCGTCGTCGTACCCTAGAGTGATTAACGTGACAACACGATCATCCCTACAAATCAACGCGGCCGGGCATGAATTCTATGGCGAGGTCTGCGATGCGCTCGCCGGCATCGCGTCGATCCTGGTGACCGGGTCGCACACGGCGCAGGCGGACTTCCGCCACTATGTCGGCAAGCACCGTCCTGCGCTGGCGCCCCACATCACGGGCTGGGAAACCGTGGATCATCCGACCCAGGCCCAGTTGGTGGCACTGGCCCGGCAGCGACAGCAGCAAGCGGCAGCCGGCCTCGTGACTGGGCGCTGACACCGCCCCCGGAAATCCTGTGGCCAACCTGATCCTGCCCGGCAGCGACAGTGTGGCTCCCGCGCCGTTGGCGCTGCAGACGCAGGCATTGACACGCCGCTTCGGTGACCACGTGGTGGTGGACCACCTCGACCTGACGGTGGCCGAAGGCGAAGTCTTCGGCCTGCTCGGAAGAAACGGCGCCGGCAAGAGCACGCTGATCAAGATGCTGACAACGCTGCTGCCGCCAAGCTCGGGCAGCGCACGCGTCGAAGGACTGGATGTCGTCAGCGAGGCAACCTCGGTGCGCGCCGCGATCGGCTACGTGCCGCAGGCGCTGTCGGCCGACGGCGAGCTCACCGGCTACGAGAACCTGTTCGTGTTCGCGAGCCTGTATGACATCCCGCGCGCCGAACGGGCGCAACGCATCGCCGAAGCGCTGGCCTTCATGGACCTGCAGGATGCCGCCGGGCGGCTGGTCGCCACCTACTCGGGCGGCATGATCCGCCGCCTGGAGATCGCGCAGTCCATGTTGCACCGGCCGCGGCTGCTGTTTCTCGACGAGCCGACAGTGGGGCTCGATCCAGTGGCTCGCGACACGGTGTGGGCGCATATTCGCGAGCTTCGGGCGAAGTACGAGACCACGATCTTCATGACCACCCATTACATGGAAGAGGCGCAGGCGCTGTGCTCGCGCTTTGGCATCCTGCGGGCAGGCAAACTGGTGGTCTGCGGCTCTCTGGTCGAGCTGCGTGCAGCCAGTGGCCAGCCCGGTGCGACGCTCGACGAACTATTTGCGCACTACACCGGCGAGTCGGCCGAGGCCGCCGGCGCCTATGGCGAGACCTCCCATACGCGGCAGTCCAGCCAGCGGCTGGCCTGAACAGGCGGGAAACACGATGGCGCCGAACTTTTCCGTACGCAGCCTGCGCTATGTCGCCAAGGTGGCCGCCATCACGGGCATGGACATGCACAAGCTGCGCCACGACCCGACCGAGCTGCTGACGCGGGCGATCCAGCCGATGCTGTGGCTGCTGGTGTTCGGCCAGGTCTTCGCGCGGGCGCATGCCATCCCCACCGGCGGTGTCGACTACATGGCCTTCCTGGTGCCCGGCATCCTGGCGCAGAGCGTGCTGTTCGTCGCCATCTTCAATGGCATCTCGGTGATTTGGGAGCGCGACCTGGGCATCGTGCACAAATTCCTTGCCAGCCCCACGCCGCGCACGGCGCTGGTGCTGGGCAAGGCGCTGGCCTCTGGCGTGAGAGCCTTGACCCAGGCGGTCATCGTGTATGGTTTGGCGGTAGCGCTCGGCGTCTCGCTGGTCTGGAGCCCGCAGGCGCTGCTCGGCGTAGTGGCGCTGGTGCTGCTGGGCGCGGCGCTATTCTCGACTTTCTCGCTGATCATCGCCTGCATCGTCAAGACGCGCGAGCGCTTCATGGGCATCGGGCAAGTTCTGACGATGCCGCTGTTCTTCGCCAGCAACGCGATCTACCCGACCGACATCATGCCGACGTGGCTGAAGGTCGTGGCGCATGCCAACCCGCTGAGCTACGTCGTCGACGGCCTGCGTTCGCTGATGCTGGTGGGGGGCGCCACGACGCTCGGCCTCGGCATGGACTTCAGCGTGCTGGCTGCTGGGCTCGCCATGTTGGTGTGGATCGGCGGCTGGATGTACCCGCGGCTGATTACCTGATCACGGCGGCGAGCGCGGCGCCCGGGGGGACTCCCGTATTGATTTGGCGTCGTGTCATCATTTTTTCTCCAGGTCCACGGCCTGCAGGATCGTGCGGCGCACGAGCGTCTCGAACAGGGCCAACTTGTAGGTGTTCTGCGTCAACGGCGTGGCCCCTTCCAGGGCCGCGTGGGCTGCGTCTTTTGCCGCCGCGTCGGTGATGCGCTGGCCCGCAAGCGCGGCTTCGGCCGCCTTGGCGCGGTGCGGTACGGGCGCCGCGGCACCCAGCACAATCGAGGCCCAGCGGCAAGTGCCATCGGCGCCGACGTCGAGCACGACAGCGACGTCTGCCAGCGGCCAGTCGAACGACGCCTTCTGGCTGATTTTCTGGTGCGCCATGCGCACGCCGGGGGGCCGCGCCGGCAGCACGACGGCCGTCAGTATCTCGTGGGGCTGGAGGTCGTTCTCGCGCTGAAGGTCGCGGCCGGGCGGGACAAGGAAGTCTTCCAGAAGGATCCGGCGCACGGCCGCCCCGGCATTGGCGAGTTCGACCACCGCACCCAGCGCCACCAGCACCGTGGCGGCCGTCGACGGATGGACGATCGCGCAGCTGCGGTTGTCGAAGATCGCGTGGTAGGCGTTCTCGCCGTCGAGGGCGAAGCAGTGGCCGCCGCCCTTGCGCAGGCAGTGAAACTCGGCGGCACGGAAGTACCAGCAACGGGGCCGCTGCAGCAGGTTGCCGCCCAGAGTCGCGACATGCCTAATCTGCGGGCTGGCCGACCCGCCGGCGGCGTCGGCCAGCGCAGGCCAGCGGCGCCGCACAAGGGCGTGTGCAGCCAGGTCGGCCAGCGTGGTCATCGCGCCCACGCGCAGGCCGCCATCGGCTTGTTCCTCGATGCGCGCCAGCCCGGGAATCGCCGTCAGGCTGACCAGCGTCGCCGGAGACAGCATTTGCTCCTTCATGAGATCGAGCAGGTCGATGCCGCCGGCCTTGACCACGCCGCTTGCGGCGTTGCCGGGATCGGTGGGCGCCACGCACATCGCGTCGGCCACCGTGTCTGATGCCAGGGCGGCAGCCTCACCGATCGTGCGCACAGGTATCCAGGCAAAGGTGTTCATGCGGACCCCGTTTCGCTGCGCATACCACCGAGCGCGGCGAGAACCACCGCGGGCGTCATCGGCAGCGAGCGCAGCCGGACGCCGATCGCATCGCAGACCGCGTTGGCGATGGCCGGTGCGGTGCCGATGTTGGCGGGCTCGGCGATGCCGTAAGCATCGGTCGCGCTCTGCCCCTGGTAGTTCTCAAGCAGGATGACCTCGATGGCAGGAATTTCGCGCGCGCCCGCCAGCTTGTATTGCTCGAGGTTGGCGTTCACCATGCGGCTGGTATGCCGGTCGAGGATGCGGTCCTCGAACAACGCATACGACAGCCCCATCAGCACGCCGCCCTGTACCTGGCTTTCGATCAGCTTCGGGTTCATCGGACGGCCGCAGTCGTGCACCGCCACCACGCGCTCGACGCAAATGATGCCGGTCTCGGTATCCACCGCCACTGCGGCGAACTGCACGCCACCCAAGTCCTGCTGTGCCAGCGCCGCGTCGCTGCCGACGCGCCGCCGGAAACCGCCATAGTCGTCGCCGCGCGAAGCGATCTCGCTGATGCGGTCGGTGCGCAGCAAGGCAGCCCCTTCGCGAAACGACAGGCCGCGCGCCGGCTGGCTGCGCACGACGATGCGGCCATCGCGCGCGATCAGGTCCTCAGGACGCGCCTGCAGCGCTGGTGCCACCACCGCCAGCAGCGCCTGCAGCACGCGCCAGGCGGCCGTGCGCGCAGGAGGGGTGATCGATGCCGTGGTCCGGCTGCCGTACGAGGGCGGACCGGCCGGAAACTCGGTGTCGCCGATGCGCACATGGATATCCTGCGCGCGCAGGCCGAACACCTCGGCCACCACCTGCGCGAGCACGGTGCCGATACCGGTGCCGATGTCCTGCACGCTCGACAGCAGCTCCACCGTGCCATCGCGGTGCAGACGCACTTCGCAGGACGAATTGGTCTGCACGTTGGCACCCCAGATCGACTGCGCCATGCCCATGCCCCGCCTGACGGGGCCGCTTCCCGAACGCGACGCGCCAGCGGCCCGATGCCGCGCCCAGCCGATGCGTTCGGCGCCGAGCCGGCGCTCCTCGCGCCGCACCGGACTGGCATCAACGTGGTCGCGCAGTGCCACTGGGTCCATGCCCAGCTTGCCGGCCAGTTCGTCGATCGCCTGCTCCAGGCCCCACGCGCCCGGCGTGTTGCCCGGTCCGCGCATTGCACAGCCAGGCCCGGCGTTGGTGAAAACGTCATACTGCGCCCCATCGAAGTTCGGGCACTCGTACATCGACTGTGCGTTATTGCCGACGCCGGCACCGACGGTCACGCCGGCCGTGCCTCGACTGCGCAGCGAAATGGCCGTCAGCGTGCCGTCGCGCCGGGCGCCGATGCGCAGCTGTTGCCAGGTCCCGGGGCGGTTGCCCGCATCGGTCTGCTCTTCGCGACGATCCAGCGCTATGCGCACGGGTGCCCCGGCCTGGCGCGACAGCATCACCGCGATGCGGCCGTAGTTGCCCAACTGCGACTTGCTGCCGAAGCCGCCGCCCATGCCATCGACGACGACGCGCACCCTGGCCAGCGGCAGGCCGAACGTGGCTGCGAGTTCCTGCCGCACGCCCGCCGTGAACTGGGTGGACTGGTGGACCGTCAAGCCCTCGGCGCGCCAGTCGGCGATGGTGGCGTGCGGCTCCATGCAGCAATGCGTCTGCACCTGCGTGCGGTACTCGGCCTCCACGGTCATCTCGGCCTGCGCGAAACCCTCGGTGATGTTGCCGCGCGACGCGACCGCCGGCCCGCGCAGGTTGCCCGCCAGCGGCAGGCCGGACGCCGCCGGAAAGCCCGAGCCATTTCCCTGCGGCGCCGAGGCGCTGTCGAAGACGGGCTGCGCGCTGGCGAGCAGCGCCTGATCGATGTCTGTAACGAAGGGCAGCGGCTGCGCGTCGACGCGGATCAGGCTCAGCGCCTCCTCGGCCACGGCCATCGACACGGCAGCGACCGCCGCCAACGGTGCGCCGACATAGCGCACGGTGGCCGAGGCGGCGTCCTCAGGGTGGGCCAGCACCACGACGCCGCGCACGCCGGGCAGCTTCTGGGCGGCCGAGACGTCAACGCTTCGGATGCGTGCATGCGGCCAGATCGAGCGCAGGATGCGACCGTACAACATGCCGGGCAGCTTCAGATCCACCGTATAGCGCGTGGCACCGGTGACCTTCGCGCGCCCGTTCTGGCGTGGCACGGGCTTGCCGATCACCTGCAGTTGCGCGTTCGGTGCCAGCGCGGGGGGCTCGTTTGCAGGCAGCTGGCGCACCACTTCGGAGAGCCCGATGCCGGCGATGCCGAAAGGAAAGGTTTCGCTGCGGGTGTCGGTGGCCATCGGCTCAACCCTTGCCTTTCGACGCGGCTGCGGCGAGCGTCGCCTCGACCACGTGCGGATAAGTGCCGCAGCGGCACAGGTGGCCGCCGATCGCGGCCTTCACATCGTCCACGCCCGGATGCGGGGTGTTTTCCAGCAGCGCTGCGCAGCTCATCACCATGCCAGGCGTGCAGAAGCCGCATTGCATCGCGTCATGCTCGATGAACGCGGCCTGCACCGGGTGCAGCGTGTCCCCATGCGCGAGGCCTTCGATGGTCGTGACCTTGCGCGCGCCGACCTCGACGGCCAGCATCATGCAGGCGCACACCGTCATGCCGTCGAGCCAGACCGTGCAGGCCGAACAGGCGCCGCGGTTGCAGGCAATCTTGCTGCCCGTGAGATCCAGCGGCCCGCGCAGCGCCTCGGCCAGTGTGGTGCGCGGCTCGACATGAAGCGACCGCGCCACACCGTTCACGGTCAGCGTGAGCGGCACCGCGGCCGGTCCGAGCACGGGCACGCCAGTGCCCCACGGCCCCAGTGAATCGACGGGGAAAGCGACCGGCGTCATGCCCATGCCCGCGCCGGACGCCGCGGCGAAGTAGCACCAGACCGAAATGAACCAGTGCGTATAGACCGCGGGTTGAAGAAGAGCCCGCCAGGCTGCGGGTTCGGCTTACGCATCGAAGCCCCGAAGGAGTCGCGCCATGATGCGAACCGCCGAGGCCAGGGCGGCTCCCGACTCCCCCGCCTGGAGTCCGTCTAGCCGCTTCAGCAAATAGGTGTCCATGACATCAAGACACCCGTGCTAGAAGGCTCGGGTGGGAGTCTGCATGCAGTCTTTTCTTGCCGGCCTGCACAAGCTTTTCGGCTGCATCCTTCGATGCACGGACTGCCCGCCGCGCATCCTTCTCAGCTTTGCGCAGGGCATCGCGCGTGGCATGCGCCGCCTTCAGCGCATCCTCCCTGGCAGATTGGGCGGCATGCCGCGCGGCGCTATCCGCCTTCTCGGCGGCGTCCCGAGTGGCGGCCGCCGCTTGTTTGACCGCGTCTTCGGCCTTCCGGGAACGCTCCTTCCCATTCTGCGTCGCACGCGCTGTGGCTTGTTCTGCACTGCTTACCGCGCGCTTTGTCGCTTCATCCGCCCTGTGAACAGCCCGGCGAACGGCCTGCGCCGAGCGCTCGGAACCATCGTCGGCTGCCGCCTCTGCCCTCTTCAACGCAGCCGACACACGCGCAGCGGCTTCGCGCGTCGCGATTGCAGCGTCCTGCGCGGCCTTGGTCGCGAGTGCGTGGGCCCTCCCCGGGCTTTGCGTCGCAGGAGACGCAGGCGGGGCCGCCGGTTCGTCCGCGGCCTGGCTGATTGCACTGGCGGCCAATGCAGCCGCAATCAGGAAATGTTTGAATATCGGCGCCATGAGACCTTCCCCAATATCAGTGAGGTATCACAGCATCGCCTGAATAGACATCCAAGCTCTTGATATGGCGCAAGTCCGGGAGTGCAGTTTCACGGACTGGCACCAGACCCGATGACTCGCGTTGCGCACGCTGCCTTACAACATCAGGGAAGCAGCACCGATCAGCAGCGCGATCACCAGCAGCGTCGTCACGAAGCGAGATGCCACGAAGCAGCTCGTGGCTTCCATGACGCAATGCAGCGCGAACAGATGTCCACGCGATCCCTTGCACAGGTCCAGGTGCTCCCCCAAGGCTGACAATTCCATGGGCGATGTGCCTGTCGTGCTGCCATCAGATGCAGTACTCCAGTGCGTCGCGGAAACGACTTTGGTGCTCATGACCAGTTCCTGGCAAACCTGGTGGTTGCGCAGCGGGCCTGAAGGCGCGTCAACGCATGCATCACGGCATCTCCTTGCGCAACGACAGGTGCAGCAGCCCTTCGGCGCATTCCCCGCACGACGCCAAAGCGTCGATAGCATGGGGGAACGTCAGCGCGACCTGGCTTTGCGGGGGATCGTCGCGCACCAACTGTGTCATCGTGATCAGGATCTGGTTGCCTTCGAGCTCCACTTCGAAGGCGTCGGTGGACGGGGCGCCGAACTGGGCCATCACGCCATAGCTGAACTGGTCCTCGGTGATGCGCAGGCGCATATCGCACACACCGTCTTCCAACTCGACGAGGACCGGCCGCAGCGCGGCCTGGCGCAAAAGATGTCCGCGATGCGTGGCAAGGGGGGCTCGGCGAGCACGGACTTGACTGGCGTGCATAACGTTTTCTCCATCTCACGCCGCCGCAGCGGCTATGGTGTTCAGTGTCGGACGAAATCGATCACCACGCCGCCCGGTCCTCGTTCACAGTAGATGATCGCGATCTTGTCGGGGTAGCAGACCCGCAATCGCTGCAGCAGGGGCAAGGGATCGTGGTCGTTCACGATGCGCATCGTTTCACCTTGATGCAGCGTTGCAACCGCGCCAAAAATGGCCGCCTGCTGAAAGCGCGGGGCGATTCCGCGCGCATCAAAGGGATAGAGCGGATCGCTTGAAACGTAGGCATGCGGCAGGTTAATTTCCATGTTGTATGGCTCCTCTTGCTCAGTCGAATAGGAAAAGTAGTGTTGCAACAACAGCAAGCAACCCGGGGAAAGGAGGTCCGTGCCTCCGCGTCCCCCCTGCTCCTCCCCATGCTCCCGTTGCAACAGCTGCAAGTGTCACCAAAGAAAGGAGCAGTGCCTATCGGCGATAGCCGCCGCTTTTGTAGGCGAAGGCCTAATGCGAAATGCCTACTGCTTATTGCATTGGCCCACCGGCTTGCGCGGCGCAGACCCTCAAGTCAGCAAACCATTTTCCAGCATGTAGCGAACCAGTTCGGCGTTGCTGCTCATGCCCATCTTTTCCAGAATGTGGGTGCGGTGCGTGCTGACAGTCTTGGGACTCAGGTGCAATACATCGCCAATCTTCACCAGGCTCTGGCCCGATACCAGCAGATTCAACACCTCCAACTCGCGGTCGGAGAGCGCCTCGTGCGGCGCCATCTGGCCACCACCCAGGTTATCGGCCAGTTTGTCGGCCACGGCCGTGCTGATGTACTTGCCCCCCGCGGCAACCTTGCGTACTGCTGCAATCATGGCATCGCCCGAATGACTCTTGGTCAGATAGCCGGCCGCGCCCAGCTTGAGCGCCCTGACCGCATAGGCCTCCTCCGCATACATCGAAAGCATCAGCACCGCCAGCGCCGGCTGCGCCGCGCGCAGGCGCCTGAGCAGGTCCAGGCCGCTGACTCCGGGCAGCGCGATATCCAGCAGCGCGACGTCGAACGCTTGCTGGCGCACGAGGCGCATCGCGACTTCGGCGCTTTCCGCCTCGCCCGTAACCTCGATATCCTGTGCCGCGCTCAGTATCAGCCGCACCCCGTTACGCACAACAGCATGGTCATCCACCAGCAAGACCTTGATCGGTTTATTTTGCATCTGCGTGCTCCAACAGGTTCTGTCGTTTCGAGGTGCGTTTGCGCGCCTGGCCGATCGCGGGCATCAATTCACCCTCAAGGCGGTGGCCGCCACGGGAATACTCACCTCCAGCGTCGTGCCGCTGCCGGGCTGGCTGTCGATGTGCAGCACCCCGCCGAGCGCGCGCACACGCTCGTGCATGCCCAGCAGGCCGAATGAGCCCGGCTTGCGGCGATCACTCGCGCTGATGCCGCTGCCGCTGCCGTTGTCCCGGATACTCAGCACCAGCCGGCCGGGCGCCGCACTGCTCGTGAGCCGCACCTGCACGGTGCTCGCCTGCGCGTGTTTGGCCACATTGGTGAGCGCCTCCTGCGCCACGCGGTACAGGCAGCTCGCCACGGCGGGCGATTCCAGCTCGGGCTGGCCGGCCTCGCCCTGGACCTCTACACCCTGGACCTCCAGATAGCAGGCGATGCCGGTGCGCTGGCTGAACTGGCCTGTCAGCACCTCCAGGGCCGGCACGAGACCGAGGTCATCGAGGACCTGCGGGCGCAGATCGCTGACGATGCGACGCGTCGAGTCGATGGCCGCCGAAGTGAGGCGGATGGCCTCGGCCAGCAGCGGTGCCGCGCGGGCCGGCGCCTGCGCCAGATGCTCGCCGATCGCCACCAGGTACATCTTGAGCCCCGCCAGCGTCTGCTGCAGATCGTCGTGCAGCTCACGCGCGATGCGCTTGCGCTCGTTGTCCTGAACACTGTCCTGCGCCGCCACCAGGCGCTGCAGGTCGGCGTGCGAGCGTTTGAGCGCGTGCTGTGCTTGCTGGAGTTCGGTGACGTCGTGCAGGATGACGACGATCGAGGTCTGGCCTGCGATCGTGACCGGCGCCGCCGTTGCCTGCACCAGACGGACCGCGCCGTTGGCGCGCCGGATCTTCATGGCCGTCAAAGGGGGGGGGTGGTGCCGCCCTGCATTGCCAGCAGGCGCTGCTTGACTTGGTCGAGCGAGTCGGGGTGAATGAAGTCCAGCGGCGAGCGCCCGAGCAGGTTCGCCTCGCCGGTGCCGACCAGGCGCTGCGCGGCTTCGTTGGCAAAGCTGATCCGGGTGCTGCTGCCGCGGCCGCTGTAGACGAACACCCCGACGGGCAGCAGCATCAGCAGACGCCGCAGGCGTTCTTCGCTCTCGCGCAGCGCGGCCTCGGCGCTGCGGCGCTCGGTGATGTCGCGCAGGATCGCGGTGTACAGCCGCCGTCCACCGACACTCAAGTGCGAAATCGCAGCATCGATCGGAAACTCCTGGCCGTCAGTGCGCAAGCCCATCACATCCCGCGCCTCCCCCATGTGGCGCGCTTGGGCCTGCGTGTCGCCAAAGGCCTGCACCTCGCGCCGGTGCATCTGCCGCTGGCGCTCGGGGATCAAGCGCTCGAGCGGCGCGCCGATCAACGCGCCCGGCGTGCAGCGGAACATGTGCGCGGCAGCGGCATTGGCCATCACGATGGTCTGGGACTCGTCTGCGGTGATGATCGCGTCGGTGGCCGAGTCGAATATCCCGCGCAGCCGGGCTTCGCTCAGGCTCAGGGCCTCGGAAGCTTGCGTGAGTTCGCGGGTGCGCTGTTCCACCAGTTGTTGAATTCGCTGCGTGCGCGTTGTGATGGCCTGCAAGCAGGCGGTCAGCACGAGCGTGGTCAGCAAACTCGCCAGCAAGGCCGCCAGCGCGCCCGTATGCGCCGCGACAAACGGCGTGGGTCGCGCTGTGATCGTCATGTGCCATGGGGTACCGGCAACGTCGAAGTTGTGGGTGAACGATTCTGCCGGGTTCCCAAACAACCAGGCAGGCCGCAACCCCTGAGATTTTCCAGTGGCCGCGCCGGGCAGACCATAGACAAGCTGCTTGTCGTCCGCCGAGGCTGGTGCGTAGATGCGAACGTCCAGCCCCGCATTGCCGATGGAATCGGCCGGCCCCAGTATTTTTTCAATAAGGTCGTCTGCGCGCAGCACCGCGACGGTGTAACCGGCGACTTCCCGCTGGCGCAAGAGGGCGGTGTCCGGCGTCGCAACATCCTTGTAGACCGTCATCAGTATGCGAAAACCGCCGGGTATGCCCGGCTCCTGAATGAGCGGAAACAAGCCCGTTGCCGCCGGCAGGCCGGTGCTGTTCGCGCGCTGGGTGGCCGCCTCACGGGAAAGCGTGGACGAGACGTCAAGGCCAAAGGCAGCTTCGCTACCGGTCATCGGCTCCACATAGTCAATCACGCGGTAGCGATCTTTCAGGCGACTCACCACGCGCTTGCCGTCCATCATTTCAGCGATGCTGAAGCCTGGATAGCGGGTGCGCATATGGGCCTCGAATGCGGGGCGCTCATTCCCGGCGACCAGCCGGTCATAGGCAAATGCCGCGATATAGGGATAGCGCGCTCGCAATGCCTGCGCAAAGGTATGAAACTGCTCGCGGCTGACGTTGCCGCCATTCGCCACAAAGAACAAGTTGACCGCCTGTAGCGCGTTAGTAGCATCGCTCATGCCTTGCTGGACCGCCGTGACCCGGACCTGCGTGCGGCGCTCGAAGTTGGCGCGCTCGCCGCTATATTCCTGGCGATACACCCATGAAAACAAGGCAACGGAGACGATCAGGCCAAGCGCCAGTGCGCTCCAGGCCGGCAAACTCAATGGAAGAGAGAAATTGGCACGCCCCGCCTGGCACCATCCACAACGGTGCCTTATCGGGGCCGCAATATTGGATTCATCTCGACGGGGTGGGGGCGACGGGCCTTGCATAGCGTTTGAGTATCAACTTCATTGGACAAACATAAACGCATGAATCTGTGCCCGCCTTGATGGAACGCAAATACCATCGCCGGGACAGGTCGACTCTCTTTTTGCGCTGCGTCAAGCACCAACCCCGATGACTGCGCTAGTATTAAAAATAAAGGAGTTCGTCATGGTACTGAGCGAAGAGTTGGACCGTCTGGACGAACTGCGCCGCCGCGGTGTGTTGTCGGACGAGGAGTTCGCACGCGCAAAGGCTCTGCTGCTGGGGCGTAGCGAAGCGCCGCTGGCAGCGCTCGGCGCTTTGCGCCGGAGCCGAAGCGAGCGCTGGATTGCAGGTGTGTGCGGCGGCATCGCTCAGGCGACAGGTACCGACGCATGGGTCTGGCGCCTGCTTTTTGCGTTGCTGTTTTTCTGCGGCGGCGCCGGGCTGGGGATTTATCTTCTCATGTGGATCTTTGTTCCTGCCGAATAACCTGAGGTCGATGCAAAACATGACATCCAAACGCATCGTGTTAATCCAGGGCCATCCCGATATGGCCCTGCCTCATCTATGCCATGCCCTGGCCGGCGCCTACGCCGCCGGCGCCCAGGATGCCGGCCACGCCGTGCGCTGGGTCAACGTGGCCGAACTCGACTTCCCGCTGTTGCGCAGCGAGATAGCCTGGGAGGAAGGCACGCTACCCGCTGGCTTGCAGCAGGCGCAGGACGACATCCGCTGGGCCGAGCACATCGTGCTGTTCTTTCCGCTCTGGCTCGGCGACATGCCGGCCCTGCTCAAGGCCTTTCTCGAGCAGGTGGCGCGGCCAGGCTTTGCTTTCGAGCGCGCGGCCGGCGGCACCGCCTTCACGAAGAAGGGTTTGCAAGGCCGCTCGGCCCGCGTCGTCGTGAGCATGGGAATGCCGGCTCTGGTTTACCGCTGGTATTTCCGCGCCCACAGCGTCAAATCGCTGGAGCGCAATATCCTGGGCTTCGTCGGCATTGCACCGGTGCATGAGACGCTGATCGGCATGGCCGGCAATTTCAAAACGGACGACGGTGAACGCTGGCTCGCGAAGCTGCGGCGCTTGGGTCAACGGGCACAGTAATGAACCGTCGCGGCCGTCAGTGCACGCGTATCTCGAAAGCCCCCGCCAAAGCATCCGGGTCGAGGATGCGTATGTGGCGCTTGTCCACTTCAAGCAGCCGTTGTTGCTGGAAGGCCGAGAACGTGCGGCTGACGGTTTCCAGCGTCATGCCCAAGTAGCTGCCGATTTCGGCGCGCGTCATCCTCAGATGGAATTCGCTGGCCGAGTAGCCGCGTGCCTTCAGGCGTTTCGACAGGTTCAGCAAGAAGGCCGCGAGCCGTTCCTCGGCGTTCATGCTGCCGAGCAGCATCATCAGGCTCTGCTCGCGCACAATTTCGCGGCTCATGAGGCGGCTGATCAGGTGCTGCGTGCCGGAACTACCGGCCGCCAGCTCAGTGAGATGCGCGTAAGGAATGGCGCAAACCTCGGCGTCTTCCAAGGCAGTGGCACTGCTGGCATGGTTGCCCTGGGCCACCCCGTCCAGCCCCATCAGCTCCCCGGCTATATGGAAACTGCTGACCTGCTCGCGCCCATCGGCCAGTGTCAGGCTGGACTTGAACGTGCCGCTGCGCACGGCATAAACGAACTGGAAGCGTTCACCCTCGTGGTAGAGAGTCTGCGCAGACCTCATCCTGCGCCGGGCGAACATCAGGCTATCCAGGCCATCCAGGCGCATGACGTCGCTGCTGCTCATGCCACTGGGCAGGCACAACTCGCGCAGGTGGCAGTTGGAACACCGGGGCTTCGACGAGGCCGCGGGGGCCATCGCCTCCGGTGTCTGCCGGGGCGCGAACCGGATGGGGGCGGCGGGAGCTTCGAGGACGGCGAGGGACATGGCTTTCTCCTTGGTGAACGGGACGCTGTTAATGCGTTGCATGCTGTGAGGCGTCCGCCACAGACTGCGCGAGTTGCTCAAATTCGATACTCTTGTCGAGAAAGCGGACGGCACCGCCTCCCAGGTAGCGCTTGCGGAACGCCAGACCCGCGTTGTTGCTGAAAACGACGAAGGCGATTTCGGGTACGGCCCGGCGCACGGCGAGCAACACTTCCAGGCCGGAGCCACCCGCGAGTTGAACATCCAGCACCACCACATCGGGGCGAGTGGACAGGATGCCGTCAATGGCACCCTGCGGCGTTTCGGCGTGGCCGACAATGGTCATGGCGCGGGCCTGGAGCATCGCCGCAACGCGTGTCCGGATGGGCGCCCAATCGTCGGCAAGAAAAACTTTGACAGAGATGTGGCGCTCAAGCATGCCTTGACTATGGCCGCCCGCGCGCCGCTGCGACATCGGCGAAGGCTGAATCCAGCCCTCGGATAAATCCGGATCGGGGCTTCCGCTGCGCCGAGGGCGCCTAGGAATTGTCCGAGCGAGCGCTCGACCCCTCGCCCGCGAGAGCAGCCTGCGCGTCGTGCATCATCTGCTCAGGCGCGCAGTACGCATTTGTCATACAGATGCGGTGCGCGGCCCCGCGGATCGTACCGGGCCTTGAGCCGCTCGTACTCGACCAGGTCATAGGCTTGCGCGAATTCCCCGGGTGTAAAGAAACTCTCCGAATAAAGCGACTTGATGCCACCCAGTCGCATCACTTCCCCTTCGACCAGGCGGTTGAAATGTCCCGGCTCGAAGGACAGGGGCGACTCGATCACATCCCAGAAGCCGAAGTTGATGTAAAGGGGCGCCGCAGCCAGCCGATACAGCGGAAACTGCCGCCCCGTCACCTCGCCGCGCACCGGGCAGACCCAGATGGGCAGAATGCCGATCTCGCGCTGCAGAAAGGCAAGGAATTCCGCGGCGCGCTCCAGGGGAATGTCCACGTCCTGGATCACGCTCTCGCGGTAGCGGCCGCGCCAGCGTGCCAGGCGCTGGGTCAACTGCCAGCGTGCGTTCAGGCGCATCCAGCGCGTATAAGTGCGTGAATTCAGGCGCTCGCGCCCGAGCAGGCGGCGCACCAGCGGATGCTGCGCCCCGAAATTCTTCGAACACCAAAACCAGTCCGTGTCCCAGCGCCAGAGGTAGTCCTGCGTGCTCAGGTAATCCTGCTGCCGCGAGCGCAACGACTGGTAGTAGATGTGCTCGAAACTGTAGTCGCTGCGCCATGGCGCCTCGCGCGTGAAGCGGCCCACGCTCAGCACGTGCTCGTGCTCGCCAAACACCACCGCATCCACAAAATCGGCATCGCCACGGCACTGGGCGGCCAGTGCCTCGAAAAATGCCTCGCCGTCGGCGCACGCCCGGTGTTCGACACGCACCAAGGGCTGAACGTCGAGCGTGCCTATCCGCAAACGCAGTGCATAGCCGAGCGTGCCGTAGGAATTGGGAAAGCCAAAGAACAGGTCGCTGTGCTCGTTGCCGGGCGTGCAGACCACGATATCGCCCTGCGGCAGAAGCACCTCGATCTCCTGCAGCGTGTCATGTACCAGGCCATGCCGGAATGATGTGGCCTCAATACCCACGCCCGCGCAAGCGCCGCCGACCGTGATGGTCTTGAGCTGGGGCACCACGGCCGGCATGCAGCCGCGCGGCAGCGTCCATGCCACCAGGTCTTCGTAAGTGATCATGCCTTCGACGTCGACCCAGCCGGCCTGCGCGTCGGCGCCGATCACGTGGCGCATGTCGCCGAGGTCGAGCCTGTGCCGGCCGTTCTCGCGGCGATCGCGGAACAGGTTAGAGGTACTCTTGCGCAGCGCGATCGGTTCGGGCTCCGAGGCACGCGCCCTCATTTGCGCCGCCGCCTGCGCGGCGCGCTCGGCGTGAGCCAGAATTTCAGGGCGCGCGGTGTCCATAAAGATGCTCCCGCGTCATCGGATAGCTGGTGCGGCTGATGTTGCCCTTGCTGAACAGCACCTGGAACAGGTGGGTCTGGCCCACTTCGCTGCGGAACATTTCAGCGCACCCCACGAGATAGCACATCCAGATGCGCCGGAAGCGCTCATTGAAGCGTTCAGGGTCCAGCGCCTGGATGGCGGGCCAGTTGGCGCCAAAGCGCCGCGCCCATTCGTCCAGCGTCAGGGCATAGTGGCGGCGCAGGTTCTCGACGTCGATCACTTCCAGTCCGGCATTTTCCATTTCCACGAGGGTGTCCGCCAGGCTGGGAATCCAGCCACCGGGGAATACGTGCTTGCGGATGAACAGCTCCGTGTCACGCCGGCCCACGTGACCAATGAAATGCAGCATCCCGAGTCCCCCGGGCTTGAGGAAATCGGCGTGCGCCTTGACCACTTCAGCCAGCTGGTCGCGCCCCGCATGTTCGAGCACGCCAATAGACACGACCTTGTCGAACTGTGCGTTCACGTCGCGGAAATCGGCTTCGCGCACCTGCAGCTGTTCCTGCAGCCCGCGCCGGCGGATCTCGGCATCGAGCCATTGCACCTGCTCGGTCGTCGTGTTGACGCCCGTGCCCAGCGCACCGGTGGTCTCCAGGGCCCTGAACATGAAGCCGCCAAAGCCACAACCAATGTCGACAAAGCGCTCGCCACGGCGCAGATCGATCTTGCGGCACACGTGGTCGATCTTGTCGCGCTGCGCCTGCTCCAGGCTCTGCGTGCCCTCGCGCCAGTAGGCACAGGTGTACATCTTGAGCGGATCGTCAAGCCAGAGGCGGTAGAACGACTCTCCCAGGCCATAGTGCGCGCGCGCGTTGGTCTTGGCCTGCTGCGCGTCGCGATTGGCGCCGCGCCATTCGAGCAAGTTGTTCTCCACGCTGTTGACCGCATCGAAGCGCACATCGAAGCCCGAGCGCATGCCCGCCGCCATCGCCGCGCCCAGATCGCCCTGCAGATCAACCTCCTGGTCAAAATAGGCTTCCAGCAAGCCCAGGTGGCCGCGCGCGAGCATGGACACCAGCGCCCCATCGGTGCGAAACACCACCGTGAAGACCGGCTCGCCCACGCCCGTCTGGTAGGCCGCGCCGCGGGGCAGCACAACTGCAAAGGCCACACCTGCCCGCTCGCCCAGCGAATCAACGGCAGCCTGGAGCGAGAGGTTCACGATGTTTTGCGCTGCAGATCAGCGCGCCAACGCGCGTTTGATCCGCTGCTCCAGTTCGCCAAGGCCAAAACTGGTCAGGTCCAGATCATGAGTGGCGGATAGCAAGCGCGAGGTGGCCGCGCCGAGTTGCGCCTTGAGCTCTCCCAGAAACGGGCTGGATGCAAAAATCGCCAGCGAATGGAAACTGCCCGACTGGGCCTGCTGCTCCAGATAATCGGCCAGTTCGCGTGCAAAGCGCGTGTGCTCCTTCTGCTTGGCATTCACATGGGGCTGGAAGGCTGCACCGCTGAAGTCGTGGTCGGTCTTTTCCTGCCCTGCCCTGTCGTCGGCCAGGTCGCCGACCTTGGCGCGACCCTGCGGGTGCGCAAAACTCTGGAGGACCACCATCGGGCCACCCCGTTCGCGCCCCAACAGCCGCGCCTGCGTGGCGTTGGCGACCATGATCCAGTCGGATTTCATATTCGCTTCCTCCAACAATTGTCCGTCCATCCTGACGGCCGTCAATGGACCATCAGTACCGGCAGGGTCATGGACTCCAGCACCGTCCGCGAAGTCCCTCCCAACACCCATTCACGCGCGCGGCTGTGGCCGTAGCAGCCCATGACCAGCAAGTCGGCCTGGAAATCGAACGCACGAGACAGCAGCTGTTCGCCCAGTCTCTCGCGCTCCTTGCCCTGATGGTGCCAGATCGCCTCCACCCCCTTCAGCTTGAGGTAACCGCTCAGGCCCAGCCCCTCGCCGCCGATGTCCGCATCTTCGTCCTCCCAACTGACCACATGGACACGCTGGGCACTTTGCAGGAAAGGCAGGGCCGCGGCGACGGCGCGGGCCGCCTCGCGCGTCGGCTTCCAGGCGATCACCACGGTCTCGCCTATGGCCGGTGGCACGATGGCATAGGGCAGGATCAGGGCGGGCTTGCCGCTGATCGCCAGCACGGTTTCGGCAAAATCAGCTGGCACATGCGTCGATCCGGCGTCCGTTGGGTCATGCTGGCCCAGCACCAGCAGGTCTGCATATAGCGCCTGCTGCGCGAACGCGGCCATGATGGGCTCGTCGCGCACCTCGGCCCATGAAATGTGCGCGTCGGATGCCGCCTGTGCTTGCTCGAACAGGGCTCGCGCCCGGGCGCGTTGCTCGTCATCGATCTCGCGCAAGGCGACTCCCATACCGGGGCCGACCCCGGGCGAAAACGGCAACTCCATAAAACTGGGCGTGACCGCATAGAGGGCGGTAATCGCAGCCTCGAGCCGTGGCCCGAGCCGCTGCGCGACCTCCAGGCGCTGCGCTGCGCGCGGTGAAGGATCAAGGTGGACCAGCAGTTGCATAGCGGAAGCTTTCACGGAATCTCTCCTTGGACGGGCGATTCTGTAATGCTAGTGTGCCGCCGCCGCCGCAACCTTGACAAACATCAAGCGTGCGCCATAACGGCCCCTCAGGGCTCCATCTGGTCAGCCAGGCCGTGCCTGAGGGCGTAGCGAATCAACTCGCTCTGGTTTTGCAGGCCCATCTTGTTCATCAGGTTGGCCTTGTGGGTGCTAACGGTCTTGACCGACAGGTTGAGCCGGCCCGCGATGTCGGTGACCGAGACGCCGGCCACCAGCAGCCGCAGCACCTCGAATTCGCGATTGGACAGGCTCTCGTGCAACGGTGCTTCGCTGCCCGGCATGGCACCCAGGGCCAGTTGCTCGGCCACCTCGGCCGTGACGAAGGCACCGCCGGCGGCGATCTTGCGGATGGCCTGCTCCAGTTGCGCCGGGGCGCTTTCCTTGGTCAGGTACCCGCTGGCGCCGGATTTGATGGCGCGCACGGCATATTGCAGTTCCTGATGCATGCTCAGCACGAGGATGCGCAATTTCGGCTTCTCGGCGCGGACCAGCCGGATCACCTCCATGCCGCTGCGCCCCGGCATGGACAGATCCAGCACCAGCACATCAAAAGTGAGGTCGCGCACCCACTGCATGACCTCGCCGCCGTTGGCCGCCTCGCCACTCACTTCCATGTCGCCCGCTGCAAGGATGATGCGTTTGAGGCCTTCACGCACGATGGCATGGTCGTCCGCAATCACGATCCTGATCACGTTGCTGCTCCCGCGTCGGCCATGGGGATCCGCACCACGACGCGTGTGCCCTTGCCCAACTGGCTGTCGACATCGATGCTGCCCTTGAGCAGGTGCGCCCGCTCGCGCAAGCCCATCAGACCGAGAGAACGGTGCTTGCGCGGCGCCGCCGGGGAAAAGCCACGGCCGTTGTCGGCAACCCGCATCGTCACCGCAGCGGGCGTGCATTCGATCTGTACCTCGACCTGCGAGGCCTGGGCGTGCTTGGCCACGTTGGCCAGCGACTCCTGCACGATGCGGAATACCGCCGTCGCGTAGGGCTCGTGCAACTCCAACCCCTCGTCGGCCAGCAGCGCGCAGGCCACGCCGGTGCGCTGGGTAAAGTTGTGCACCAGCCACTCGACCGCCGGGATCAGGCCCAGGTCGTCGAGCAGCAGCGGGCGCAGGTCGGCGGCAATGCGCCGCGTGGCGGCCACCGCGGTGTCGAGCATGGCGAGCATGTCGCCCAGCTTGGCTGCAACGGCCTGGCCACCCTCAGGCAGGCTGTCACGCACCCAGATGGCGTCCATTTTGAGCGCGGTGAGCAACTGCGCCAGTTCGTCATGCAGTTCGCGCGCGATACGGCGTTTCTCGGCTTCGCGGATGGTGTTGGCCTCGGCGGCGAAGGCGCTCAGCTCTTCCTGTGCACGCACCCGTTCGGTGACATCGCGCAGGATCACCGTGAACAGCTTGCCGCCGCCGGTGTCGAGTTGGGAGATCGAGGCGTCCATCTGAAACTCTTCGCCATTGGCACGCAGGCCATAGACCACCGAGGAGCCTCCCATGCGCCGCGAGGTCACGCCCGTGGCACCGAAGCGCTTGACGTGGGCCCCGTGAGCCGCGTGGAAGCGTCCGGGCATGAGCCGGGCCAGGGGTTGGCCCAGCATTTGCGCGGTCGGCCAGCCAAAGACCCTTTCAGCCGCCTGGTTGTACTGGATGATGCGCTGCCCTTCGTCTACCGTGATGATTGCGTCCATGGCGGAGTCGAGCAGGCTGGCGAGCAAGGCGCCATCCTGCGAGCCAGGGGGTGCGGCGGCCCCGCTTGCAGGCCCGGGGGGCGAAAACAGCATAGGTCTTTCTGCGGAAGTGACTTCAGGTTTGCAGTATAGGTCCGCATGTCAGACCCGAAGTTGCTCCCCGCCCGGCCGGCAGCCCCCTCCATCCCCTTGATCAAAATCAATATCGCCAAAACGTGCATGCTTCATACTGGATTTGTTCAGTATTTAATTTCGGAGCCGCATCATGTACCAGCGAATTCTCGTGCCCGTGGATGGCAGCCAGCCCGCCAACAAGGCCTTGGCTGCGGCCCTGCAAATGGCGAAGGACTTCAACGGCCGGGTGCGGTTGATTCATGTGGTGGACGAGTTGGCCGGCCTCAGCGGCTATGACCTGTATGGCGGCTACCCCGGAGACCTCCTGGAACTCATACGGGAAAACGGGCACAAGATTCTCGACGACGCGATGGCCACTGCGCAAGCCGCCGGCGTCGAGGCCGACAAGGTGCTGTCGGACAACTTCGGCGAGCGCCTGGGCGAGGCAGTGGTCGATGCGGCCAAGCGCTGGAATGCCGACCTGATCGTCATCGGCACCCACGGCCGGCGCGGCATCGGCCGCGTGCTGCTGGGCAGCGGCGCCGAACAAATCATCCGCCTGGCGCCGGTGCCGGTGCTGGTGGTGCGCTCGCCGGAAAGCGGAAAAGCCGCCAAGGCCGGCACCTGAGCCCCCGCGCCAGCATTCTTAGATGAACAGGCTCTTGTGCTGCTCGCGCAGCACTGCCTTTTGCACCTTGCCCATGGTGTTGCGTGGCAGATCACTCGCCACGAAGCAGCGCTTGGGAATCTTGAAGTTCGCCAGGCTCGCCTTGAGCTGCGCCATGATCCGGTCCGCCTGCAGCGTCTGCCCCGGCTTCGGGACCACGATGGCCACGCCCACCTCGCCGAAGTCGGGGTGCGGCACGCCGACCACGGCGCTCTCGGCCACGCCGGGCATGTCGTTGATGTAGCTCTCGATCTCGGCCGGGTAGACGTTGTAGCCGCCGCTGATGATCAGGTCCTTGGCCCGGCCCACGATGGTCACATAACCCTGCGCATCAATTCTGCCGACGTCCCCGGTCTTGAAGAAGCCGTCGGCCGTGAATTCTTCGCGCGTCTTCTCCGGCATGCGCCAGTAGCCCTTGAACACGTTCGGCCCTTTCACCACGATGGCGCCGGTTTCGCCGGCGGCCAGCGGCTGGCCTGCCTCGTCCTGCACACGCAGTTCGACGCCCGGCAGCGGAAAGCCCACGGTGCCCCCACGACGCTCACCCTGCTTCGCATCGTACGGGTTGGACGTCAGCATCACGGTCTCGCTCATGCCGTAGCGCTCCAGGATCGTGTGGCCGGTCCTGGCGCGCCATTCGTTGAAGGTCTCGATCAGCAGCGGCGCGGAACCCGAGATGAAAAGCCGCATTTTGCGCACGGCCGCCCGGTCAAGCGCGGGCTCGGCGAGCATGCGCACGTACAGCGTCGGCACGCCCATGAACACGGTGGCCTGCGGCAGCCGCGCGACCACCTGCCGTGGGTCGAACTTGCCGAACCAGATCATCTTGCTGCCGCTCAGCAGCGCGCCGTGGATCGCCACGAACAGGCCGTGCACGTGGAAGATCGGCAGCGCGTGAATCAGCACGTCATCGGGCCTCCAGCCCCAGTACTCCTTCAACACCAGCGCGTTGCTGAGCATGTTGCCGTGCGTGAGCATGGCGCCCTTGCTGCGGCCCGTGGTGCCGCTGGTGTAGACGATGACCGCCAGATCGTCGGCTGACCTGTGCGCCACTATGTGCTGGTCGCTGTAGTGAGCGGCGCGTTCGAGCAGGGTACCGCTGCGGTCCTCGTTCAGCGTGAAGACATGCCCGGTACCGGCCTTGAACGCAATCTTGCTGACCCAGCCGAAGTTCCTGCCGCTGCACACCACCACGGCCGGCTCGGCGTTGCCGATGAAATATTCGATCTCGGCGCTCTGGTAGGCCGTGTTGAGCGGCAAATACACATAGCCCGCGCGCAGCGTGGCAAGGTACAGCACCATCGCCTCCACCGATTTTTCCACCTGCACGGCGATGCGCGAACCTGGTGGCAGATCGAGTGACGCCAGCAGATTGGCGACCATGGCCGTGGCGCGCTCCAGGTCGCCCCAGGAGTAGTGCAGGCCGTCGTCGGTTTCCACCGCAATCGCGTCGAGATTGGCGGGGAAGGCGGCGCGCAGGGCCGCAAACAGATTCTGGTTGTCCGCGCTGGTGGGAATGGGCTGGCTCATGATGTTCCGGGAGTGGTTAAAACACGGGTTTGCGTTTTTGCAGGAAGGCGGCGATGCCTTCGCGGTGTTCGGCGCTGTCGGCGTAGCGATAGGCGCCGCGCATCTCGTTTACTACTGGATCAGTAGCGGAAGGTGAAGACTCCATAAGGGCTTGACCACGATTCAATGCACGAATGGTTTGCTTGTTCAGGCGCGCTGCCTGCGGTGCCAGCGCGGCCACGTGGTAGGCGCTGACCAGCGCCGCGCTGGCGGCCGCGGCGCTCGCAACCACCTGGCTCAGGAAGCCGCGCGCCTTCATCTCGGCGGCGCCCAACACCGCCGCCTGCAGCAGCATTTCCCGGGCGCTCAAAGCCCCGGCCTCGCGCAGTACCAGCGCGGCCTCGCGCGGCGCCATGGGGAAACCCAGCTTGGCAATCGGTGCGCCAAAGCGGGCGGACTCGGCCGCGATGCGAATGTCGCAGCAGCAGGCGATTTCAATGCCGGCGCCCATGCAGTTGCCCTCAATCTGCGCGACGATCGGCACGTCGCAATCGAGCATCGCCTGCAGGCCGCCCCATACGTCGTTCTCATGAAAATCGCGCAGGCTCGCCTCGTTGAAACGAAAGGCCGGGTATTCGGCAATGTCGCCGCCCGCGCAAAAATAGCCCCCTTCACCCCGAATCAGCACGCAGCGCACGTCGGGGCTGAGCTGAATGCTCTCGAAAACAGAGCGCAGCGCACGCCACATGGCGCGCGACATGGCGTTCAGCTTGCCTGGATGGCGCAGCGTGACGAAGGCCACGCCAGCCTGCTGCTCGACTTCGACGGTTCCACTCATGAGAAACCCAGGCTCTCGATTTCCTTGGACACCGGGATTTTCCCTTGCGCCAGCATGGCCCGGTGCTTGTCCAGCCGCTTGAGGTCATAAAGGTAGTTGACCATCACGCCCCAGGACTGCTTGAGGCCTTTGGCCGAGGGGTCGGCGCCCCAGTTGAGCCGCTCCACGCGCGCGCCATTGCCCAGGTGAAAACGCGCCACCGGATCGAGCGGCTTGCCGTCGACCCCTGTATGTGCCAGGTAGTGGGCGGCGCAGCGCAGCAGCATCTGGCGCAGCGGCGAAGAGGCCGGCAGCGCCAGCGGGCTTTCCAGTGCGGCCAACAGAGAAGCGGCTGATGGCGGCGTCAATCCCAGCGCGTGGCCCAACTCGACACGCGCCTTGTCATCGAGCTTGTCCAGCATGGCAGCGGCGTTCTTGCCGAGCCAGCCGCGAAACCCCGGAATCGGCGACAGCGTGGCAAAGTGCCGCAGCCTGGGCAATTCATCGTGCAGCGTCTCCACCACGCGCTTGATCAGCGAGTTGCCAAAGCTCACGCCCCGCAGACCAATCTGGGTGTTGCTGATGGAGTAAAAAATCGCCGTGCTGCTGTTTTTGAGATCGACCGGCGCGGCGCCCTCGTCCAGCAACGGCGTGATGCTATCGGCCATGCCCTGCATGAAGGCCACTTCGACAAAAATCAAAGGCTCGTCAGGCAGGTTCGGATGAAAAAAACCGTAGCAGCGGCGGTCCGAATCGAGCCGGTTCTTCACATCGGCCCAGCTGCGGATGTCGTGCACCGCCTCGTACTTGATGAGCTTCTCGATAAGCGAGGCTGGCGAGTCCCAGCTGATACGGCGCAGCTCGAGAAACGCCAGATCGAACCAGGTGGAAAACAGGCTCTCCAGCTCCGCGTCCAGCGCTACCAGGCGCTTGTCGGTCTTGAGCTGAGGCAGCAACTCGGAGCGCAGATCCAGCAGGAAACGCATGCCCTGCGGCGCCACCGCAAAGCGCTTGAGCAATCGCGTGCGCGGCGACACAAAGGCGCGGCGCAGCCGGATTTCCGCCGGGCCTTCTTCGGCCGTGCCCTGTGCGGCATCGTACTGTTCGCGCGCGGCGCCGACCTTCTTGGCGTCGGGTCCGAACTGCTCGCTCATCAGCAGCCAGGCGTCGCGGCGCTGCTCCGGCGTGGCTTTGGCATACCACTGGGCCACGCCGTTGGCGCGCCGCCCGCCTTCGACCTCGCTGACCTGCGGATCGATGATGGCCTGCAACTCCGTCAGGGTGCGACGCAGCACGCGGGGCGACAGGGCTTCCTGCTTCCGCCGCAGGGTCGCCTGCAAACGCTCGCCAGTGGAGCGCGACGACGGCGGCGTGGCTGCTTCCTTTTTGATAACTACGGGCGCCACACTGGCCTTGGGTAACGGCACATGGGTGCCGCTTTTGGCATTGGGCAACAATTTCGAGACACCACGGTTGATCCAGTCAGATGTGCTCATCACTCAGCCTCCTTGTTGCCTTCAATCAGATTCGTACGGGTACCTCTATCTTGCGGACGCTGCCCGCACCGGCTGCCAGCTCGCCCACCACCACAAGCCCACGCCGCCCACAATCATCGGCACGCACAGCCACTGCCCCATGCTCATGCCCAGCGACAGCAGGCCGAGAAAATCGTCCGGCTCGCGGAAAAACTCCGCGATGAAGCGGAACACGCCATAGCCCACCAGAAAGGCCGCCGCCACCTGGCCCCGCCGGCGCTCCTTGCGGGCGTACAGCCACAGGAGCACGAACAGCAGCAGGCCTTCCATCAGGAACTGGTAGATCTGCGAGGGGTGGCGCGGCAGCATCGAGCCGCTTTCCGGAAACACCATGCCCCAAGGCAGATCGGGGCTGCAAAAGCGGCCCCAGAGTTCGCCGTTGATGAAGTTGCCGATCCGCCCCGCCGCCAGCCCGGTCGGCACACACGGCGCGACAAAGTCGGCCACCTGCAGCCAGGGCTTGCCGCGCGAGTGGGCAAACCAGAGCATCGAGCCGATCACGCCCAGCATGCCGCCATGAAAACTCATGCCACCCTGCCAGACGGCGAAGACTTCCAGCGGGTGCGAAAAATAGTAGCCCGGCTTGTAAAACAGGCAGTAGCCGAGCCGCCCGCCGATCACCACGCCCATCACGCCCAAAAACAAAATGTCCTCGACGTCCTTGCGCGTCCAGGCCCCCGGCCCCCGGATGGAGGCAAACGGCTCGTGCTTAAGGCGGCAAATGCCCAGAAACATGAATAATCCGAACCCGGCCAGATAGGTCAGGCCGTACCAGTGAATCGCCAGCGGCCCGATTTGCAGGGCGATGGGATTGATATGGGGGTACATCAGCATAGGTTGCAATTGTGCATGGAAGTGAAACAGCTCAAAGGCGGTGGCCCACCGACACAGGTGCCGCGCGCCCGCTAGCGGGTCGCCGCAAAGGCGATGAACCGGTCCAGCGCGGGATTTATCTTGCCTGGTGCCCATACCAGGCTCGTCTCGCAACCCGGCACAGCCCGCCCCCTGGCACCCACGACTTCCCGGTACACGACGCCAGGGCGCTGAAACTGGCGCACGCTCTCGGGAACCCAGGCCAGTCCCAGCCCGGCAGAAACCAGGTTCACGATGGTCTGCATCTGGATAGCCTCCTGGGCCACTTGCGGCGAACAGCCAGCCGCGTGGTACATCGCGAAGACGGCGTCGTACAGCGACGGCACGATACGGCGCGGAAAGATGATCAGCGGTTCGGCCAGTACGGTGGCCAGTGGCGGCCGCGGCCGATCTGCCAGCGGATGCGACTCGGGCAGTGCCAGCACCAGCGACTCCCTGTCGATGAGCTGGCGCGCCAGCCCGGGTGGTGCGAAGCCGGGCGAATGCAGCATGAAGCCGGCGTCGATCTCGCCGCGCGCGAACGCAGCCAACTGCACGTCGCCAGTGGCCTCGATGAGTTCAAGCTGCACGCGCGGGGCCTGCTCGCGAAATGCGCGCACCCATTGAGGCAAGAAGGCAAAAGCCACGGTAGAGACAAACGCCAGCCGCAACCGGCCGACCTCGCCCGCAGCGGCCGCGCGCGCATGCGCCGGCAACTCCCGGGCGCGAGCGAGCAGCTCGCGCGCCTCTGGCAGCAGTGCCGCGCCCGCCGAGGTGAGCTGCACGCTGCGCTTGGTGCGGTCGAACAGGCGCACGGCCAGCAGCCCTTCCAGCTGGGCAATCGCCTGTGTCAATGGAGGCTGCGTCATGTTCAGGCGCTGGGCCGCACGGCCAAAATGCAATTCGTCGGCGACAGCAATGAACTGGCGCCATAAACGCAACTCAATCACGGAATCACTCATATGCACAATATATTAATACAGGCTTTCAAATATATTTGAAACGACGAAACATCGGGCGCATACTTTGGCTCGCAAACCTGCATCCCGCACTCCCATCCCCGCGAAAAGAGACTTCCATGGCAGACACTAAAGTTATCCGGCTGAATCCCCGCAGCAAGAACATCACCGAGGGTAAGTCGCGCGCCCCCAACCGCTCCATGTACTACGCCATGGGCTATGAAGAGGGCGATTTCAAGAAGCCGATGGTCGGCGTGGCCAACGGCCACAGCACCATCACCCCGTGCAACTCGGGCCTGCAAAAGCTGGCCGACGCGGCGATCGCCGGCATCGAGGAAGCCGGCGGCAACGCGCAGGTGTTCGGCACACCCACCATCTCCGACGGCATGGCCATGGGCACCGAGGGCATGAAGTATTCGCTGGTGAGCCGCGAAGTCATCGCCGACTGCGTGGAGACTTGCGTACAGGGCCAGTGGATGGACGGCGTGGTCGTGATCGGCGGCTGCGACAAGAACATGCCGGGCGGCCTGATGGGCATGCTGCGTGCCAACGTGCCGGCCATCTACGTGTATGGTGGCACGATTTTGCCCGGCCACTACAAGGGCAAAGACCTCAACATCGTGAGCGTGTTCGAGGCCGTGGGGGAAAATGCCGCAGGCCGCATGACGGACGAGGACCTGCTGCAAATCGAGCGCCGCGCCATCCCTGGTACCGGTTCGTGCGGCGGCATGTACACCGCCAACACCATGTCGTCAGCCTTCGAGGCGCTGGGCATCTCGCTGCCCTACTCGTCCACCATGGCGAACCCGCACGACGAGAAAGTAAATTCGGCCAGGGAGTCAGCCAGGGTGCTGGTCGAGGCCATCAAGCGGGATATCAAGCCGCGCGACATCGTGACGCACCGGTCGATCGAGAACGCCGTGGCGGTGATCATGGCCATCGGCGGCTCGACCAACGCGGTGCTGCACTTCCTGGCCATCGCGCACGCGGCCGGCGTCGAATGGACCATCGACGATTTCGAGCGCGTTCGCCAGAAAACCCCGGTGCTGTGCGACCTCAAGCCCAGCGGCCAATACCTGGCCGTAGACCTGCACCGCGCCGGCGGCATTCCCCAGGTCATGAAGATGCTGCTGGTGGCCGGCCTGCTGCATGGCGATTGCATCACCATCACGGGCCAGACCATTGCCGAAGTGCTGAAAGACGTGCCCGACGCCCCGCGCGCGGACCAGGACGTGATCCGCCCGATCGGCAACCCGATGTACCGGCAGGGGCACCTGGCCATCCTCAAGGGCAACCTGAGCCCCGAAGGCTGCGTGGCCAAGATCACCGGCCTGAAGAACCCGGTGATGACCGGCCCGGCGCGCGTGTTCGATGACGAGCAGTCGGCGCTGGCCGCCATTCTGGCCGGCAAGATCGTGGCCGGCGATGTGATGGTGCTGCGCTACCTCGGCCCCAAGGGCGGCCCCGGCATGCCCGAAATGCTGGCACCCACCGGCGCGCTGATCGGCGCCGGCCTGGGCGAGAGCGTGGGCCTGATCACCGACGGCCGCTTCTCGGGCGGTACCTGGGGCATGGTGGTCGGTCACGTCGCGCCGGAAGCGGCCGTGGGCGGCACCATTGCGTTCATCCACGAGGGCGACTCGATCACCATTGATTCGCGCCAGCTCAAGCTGGAACTCAACGTGAGCGAGGCTGAAATTGCCAAACGCCGCGCGGCCTGGACGGCGCCAAAGCCGCGCTACACCCGCGGCGTGCAGGCCAAATTTGCCTTCAACGCATCGACCGCGAGCAAGGGCGCGGTGCTCGACAACTTCTGACAGCCGCGCGGGTTGATCACGGAAAAGCCGCTCAGCGGCGCTTGCCGGCGTTTTTCTTGATGCCGATGCCGAGCGCCACGCGGTTTTTCTCGATGCGGTCGGCCTTGCGCTTGTCCATTTTCTCGACCGCTTTTTTCTTGCTGTAGCCGGACAGGTCGGCCCATGTCCACCACACGACGGCCAGGGCGAATGGCGCAAGAACCAGCCACCAGCTCCAGCCGGTCACGGGCCCGATCTCGAGGTACTTCATGAGCAGCAAAATAATCCCGATTCCCAGCAAATACATCACGACCTCCAGGGGGTTCCACCATGCCAACGGCGTATCGGCGCGTCAACGGCCATCGCTACAATGGCGTTGAAGGAATGTACCGCAACCCACAAGGCAACTCATGAAACAAATTTTGCTCGCCCTATTGACCACGCTCGCCGTCGCCACTCCCGCGCTGGCGAATCTGGCGCTGGCCACGTCCAAGAACTGTATGGCCTGCCACGCGGTCGATAAAAAACTGGTCGGCCCCTCGTACAAGGACGTCGCCGCCAAATATGCCGGCCAGAAGGATGCCGTGGACAAGCTGGCCGTGAAGATCATGAAGGGCGGCTCGGGCGTGTGGGGGCCCGTTCCCATGCCCGCGAATACCCAGGTCAACGAGGCCGAAGCCAAGCAACTGGCCGCGTGGGTGCTGTCACTCAAATAAGCTGCGACGGCCACTCAACAAAAAACCCGCTGATCGCTCAGCGGGTTTTTTAATGGTCATTTCGATCACAAGCCCATATTGGGTATTGGCTTTCTGCTATCTAAAATATAGTAATCAGAGTTTTTCCGCGAGCTGCTTGAGAATCTGCGGGTTCTCCAGCGTCGAGACGTCCTGCGTAATCGGCTCGCCCTTGGCAATCGAGCGCAGCAGGCGGCGCATGATCTTGCCCGAGCGCGTCTTGGGCAGGTTGTCGCCAAAGCGAATGTCCTTGGGCTTGGCGATCGGGCCGATTTCCTTGGCGATCCAGTTGCGCAATTCATTGGCAATTCTGACGGCTTCGTCGCCCGTTGGGCGCCCGCCCTTGAGCACCACGAAGGCGCAAATCGCCTCGCCTGTCAGATCATCGGGGCGCCCCACCACGGCCGCTTCGGCCACCAGGTCGGACTTGGCCGCCAGCGCCGACTCGATTTCCATCGTGCCCATGCGGTGGCCCGACACGTTCAGCACGTCGTCGATGCGTCCCGTGATGCGGAAGTAGCCGCGGTCGGCGCCGTTGGTCGCCTCGCCGGTGCTGCGCACGGCGCCGTCGCCGGCGAGGTAGGTCTTGCCGCCGAGCTCTTCCGGGAAATAGCTCTTCTTGAAGCGCTCGGGATCGTTCCAGATGGTGCGGACCATCGAGGGCCACGGGCGCTTGATCACCAGCATGCCGCCCGAGCCGTTGGGCATCTCATGGCCCATCTCGTCCACGATGCTGATCATGAGGCCGGGCAGCGGCAGCGTGCAGCTGCCCGGCACCAGCGCGGTAACCCCTGGCAGCGGATTGATCATGTGGCCGCCGGTTTCCGTCTGCCACCAGGTGTCCACGATCGGGCAGCGCTCGCCGCCAACGTTCTTGTAGTACCAGACCCAGGCCTCCGGATTGATAGGCTCCCCAACCGAGCCGAGAATGCGCAGGCTGGACAGGTCAAAGCGTTTCGGGTGCACCTTGGGGTCGGCTTCTGAGGCCTTGATCAGGGAGCGCACTGCCGTGGGCGCTGTGTAGAACACGCTGCATTTGTGACGCTCGATCATCTGCCAGAAACGGCCCGCATCGGGGTAGGTGGGCACGCCTTCAAACATGATTTGCGTGCCGCCGGCCGCCAGCGGGCCATAGGCCACGTAGGTATGGCCGGTGATCCAGCCGATATCGGCCGTGCACCAGAACACATCCTCGGGCTTCAGGTCGAACGTCCAGTCCATCGTGAGCTTGGCCCACAGCAGATAGCCGCCGGTGCAGTGCACCACGCCCTTGGGCTGACCGGTCGAGCCCGAGGTGTACAGGACGAACAACGGATGCTCCGCGCTGACCGGCACCGGCGCACAGGTCGTGCTCTGGCCCGCCAGTGCCTGCTCGAAGGTCAGGTCGCGCCCGGCCACCATGTTGCACGCGTCCTTCGTGCGCTGGTACACCAGCACGGTCTTGACGGCCTCGCAGCCACCCAGCGCCAGCGCCTCGTCGACCACCGCCTTGAGCGGCATGGCGCGCCCGCCGCGCATCTGCACGTTGGCGGTAATCACGGCGACCGCGCCGATGTTGACGATGCGCTCTTGCAGCGCCTTGGCCGAGAAGCCGCCGAACACCACGCTATGGATCGCGCCCAGGCGCGCGCAGGCTTGCATCGCAATCACGCCTTCCACCGTCATCGGCATGTAGAGGATCACGCGGTCGCCCTTCTTCACGCCGCGCGCCTTCAGTGCGTTGGCAAACTGGCCCACGCGCGCCAGCAGTTCCTTGTAGGTGACTTTGGCGACGGCGCCGTCGTCGGCTTCGAAGATGATGGCGGTCTTGTTCTCGACCGGCGTGCCCATGTGCCTGTCCAGGCAGTTGGCCGAGGCGTTGAGCTCACCGTCCTCGAACCACTTGTAAAACGGCGCGTTCGACTCGTCCAGCGTTTTGGTGAAGGGCTTGCTCCACGCCAGGTTCTCGCGCGCCAGCGTGGCCCAGAAGCCCTCGTAGTCGCCGCCGGCCTGCGCACACAGCGCGTTGTACGCGGCCATGCCCGAAATGCGGGCACACTTGACCATGGCATCGCTGGGCGGGAACACCCGGTTTTCAATCAGCACGGACTCGATGGCAGATGACGGAACGCTCATGGACTTGTCTCCTTGGGTTAATGGGTATTGCGCGGTAATGTCGGCGCTGGCTCTTACAGGCCACTGACTGGCATCAAGCTTACACCGCGATGGGGCCGCCAGAATTGGACCGTGTCCGCCTCATTTTGCCCATTCGGGAAAAACCCGTCTCCCGACAGCGACGTTGTCACGCCGTGCGGCCCACCATGTTTTCCGGCCGCACCCATTGGTCGAATTGCTCTGCCGTCAGGAAACCGCTGGCCAGCGCGGCCTCGCGCAGGCTCAAGCCCTCCTTGTGCGCCTTCTTGGCAATTTGCGCCGACTTGTCGTAGCCGATGTGCGGGTTCAGCGCGGTCACCAGCATCAGCGAGCGCGCCACCAGCTCCGCAATGCGCTCGCGATTCGGTTCGATCCCGACCGCGCAGTGGTCGTTGAAGCTGGAGAGGCCGTCGGCCAGCAGGCGCACGCTGTGCAGGAAGTTGTGCGCAATCATGGGGCGGAACACGTTGAGCTCGAAGTTGCCCGAGGCCCCGCCCATGTTGATGGCCACGTCGTTGCCGAACACCTGGCAGCACAGCATGGTCACGGCCTCGCTCTGCGTCGGATTCACCTTGCCGGGCATGATGGACGAGCCGGGTTCGTTCTCGGGAATCGACAGCTCGCCGATGCCGCTGCGCGGCCCGCTGGCCAGCCAGCGCACATCGTTGGCGATTTTCATCATGCTCGCGGCCAGCGTCTTGAGCGCGCCGTGCGCATGCACCAGCGCGTCGCAGGACGCCAGCGCCTCGAACTTGTTGGGCGCGGTCACCAGCGGCAGGCCGGTCAGCCGCGCCAGCTCGGCTGCCGCCTGCTCGGCGTAGCCCTTGGGCGCATTCAGCCCGGTGCCCACGGCCGTGCCGCCCAGCGCCAGCTCGCACAGGTGCGGCAGCGCGGCGCGCAGATGCGCCTCGCCATGCTCCAGTTGCGCCACATAGCCCGAGAACTCCTGGCCCAGCGTGAGCGGCGTGGCGTCCTGCAAGTGGGTGCGCCCGATCTTCACGATGCCGTCGAAATCGCGCGCCTTGGCCGCCAGCGTGCCGCGCAGCTTCGCGATGGCGGGCAGCAGCTTGTGCGTGATGGCGTCCACCGCCGCCACATGCATGGCAGTGGGGAACACGTCGTTCGAGGACTGGCTGCGATTCACCTCGTCGTTCGGGTGCACCAGCCGCGCATCGCCCCGCTCGCCGCCCAGCAATTCACTGGCGCGGTTCGCCAGCACTTCGTTGACGTTCATGTTGGTCTGGGTGCCCGAGCCGGTCTGCCAGACCACCAGCGGAAACTCCGCCGGGTGCTGGCCGGCAATCACCTCGTCCGCCGCTTTAATGATGGCCTGGGTCTTCTTCTCGTCCAGCAGCCCCAGCGCATGGTTCACCACGGCCGAGGAGCGCTTGATCTGCGCCAGGGCCCGGATGATCTCGCGCGGCTGCTGCTCGCCGGAAATGTCGAAGTTCTGCAGGGAGCGCTGCGTCTGCGCGCCCCACAGATGGTCGAAGGGGACTTCGATGGGGCCGAAAGTATCGCGTTCAGTGCGGGTCTTCATGAGGTGCCTTTCTGGGGATGGCTGTGAGCTGTCAAAATAGCGGGTGCACAGTCCTGTGGCAAGTCGCCGTAGCAGACTTGGTCGGGCGGGCTGCGCAAACACCCGTATTTTCACCCCCACACGCACCATGACTACCAGCATCAAGCAAAGCGACCTGATCGAATCCATTGCCGGCGCCCTCCAGTACATCAGCTATTACCACCCCAGCGACTACATTGCCCACCTGGCGCGCGCCTATGAGCGCGAGCAAAGCGCCGCGTCGAAAGATGCAATCGCGCAGATCCTGACCAACTCGCGCATGAGTGCCGAGGGCCATCGCCCGATCTGCCAGGACACCGGCATCGTCAACGTGTTCCTGAAGATTGGCATGGACGTGCGCCTGGACGGCTTCACCGGCAGCCTTCATGACGCCATCAACGAGGGCGTGCGCCGCGGCTACAAGCATCCCGACAACACCCTGCGCGCCAGCGTGGTGGCAGACCCGCAGTTCGAGCGCAAGAACACCAGGGACAACACGCCTGCCGTGATCTTTACCGAGATCGTGCCCGGCAACACGCTCGACATCACCGTGGCGGCCAAGGGCGGCGGCAGCGAGAACAAGAGCAAGTTCGTCATGCTCAATCCAGGCGACTCGGTGGTGGACTGGGTGCTCAAGACCGTGCCCACCATGGGCGCCGGCTGGTGCCCGCCAGGCATGCTGGGCATCGGCATCGGCGGCACGGCCGAGAAAGCCATGCTGATGGCCAAGGAAAGCCTGATGGACGACATCGACATGTACGAGCTGCAGGCCAAATCGTCATCGGGCCAGGCGCTGACGAAAACCGAGGAACTGCGACTGGAGCTGTACGACAAGGTCAACGCGCTGGGCATCGGCGCGCAAGGCCTGGGCGGCCTGACCACGGTGCTCGACGTCAAGATCAAGCTGTACCCCACGCACGCGGCGAGCAAGCCGGTCGCGATGATTCCCAACTGCGCCGCCACGCGCCACGCGCACTTTGTGATGGACGGCAGCGGCCCGGTGTACCTGACGCCGCCCAGCCTGGACCTGTGGCCCGACGTGCACTGGGCGCCCGATTACAACAAGAGCACGAAGGTGAACCTCGACACGCTGAGCAAAGCCGAGGTGGCGAGCTGGAAACCCGGCGAGCGGCTGCTGCTCAGCGGCAAGATGCTGACCGGGCGCGACGCCGCGCACAAGCGCATCCAGGGCATGCTGGCCAGGGGCGAGCCGCTGCCGGTGGACTTCACCAATCGCGTCATCTACTACGTGGGCCCGGTCGATCCGGTGCAGGGTGAGGCCGTGGGCCCCGCGGGCCCGACCACGGCCAACCGCATGGACGGCTTCACCGAGATGATGCTGGCGCAAACCAGCCTGATTTCCATGATCGGCAAGGCCGAGCGCGGCCCGGTCGCGATCGAGGCCATCAAGCGCCACAAGAGCGCCTACCTGATGGCCGTCGGCGGCGCCGCCTACCTGGTGAGCAAGGCCATCAAGAGTGCGAAGGTCGTGGGCTTCGCCGATTTGGGGATGGAAGCGATCTACGAGTTCGACGTGACCGACATGCCCGTGACCGTCGCGGTGGACGCCGGCGGCACCAGCGCCCACATCACCGGCCCGGCCGAGTGGCAGAAGAAGATTGCCAGCGGCGAGTTCAAGAGCATTGCCGTCACCGCCGTTTGAATCGAGCCATGATCGGCGTTTTCGACAGCGGCATCGGCGGTTTGAGCATTCTGCAGGCCCTGCGCGCCGAACTGCCGCAGCAAGACTTCGTCTACATCGCGGACAGCGGCCACGCGCCATATGGCGAGCGTGATGACGCACATGTGATCGCACGTTCACGCGCCCTCACGCAGCACCTGCGCGCCGCGCACCGCATCGAGGCGCTCGTGATCGCCTGCAACACCGCGACCGCGGCGGCCATCCACCTGCTGCGCGCCGAGCACCCCGACCTGCCCATCGTCGGCGTGGAGCCTGCGCTCAAGCCCGCCCTCGCCCTGAGCCGGACCCGGCGCATCGGCGTGATGGCCACGCGTGGCACGCTTTCGAGCGCGAAGTTCGGCGCGCTGCTGGGCACGTTGGCCGGCCAAGCCGAGTTCGTTTGCCAACCCTGCGACGGCCTGGCGGACGCCATCGAGCACAGCGCTGGAGCCGGCGATGAAATCACGGACGCTACGGACTTGATAGCGCACTGCGCCCGCCACACAAGGGCTATGGGTGCATTTGGCGTAAATTCCGGAGAAATCGACACACTGGTCCTGGGTTGCACCCATTACCCGTTTGTGCAGGCGCCCCTGCGCGAGCTGCTCGGCCCGCGGGTCCGCTTCGTCGCCACGGGCGAGCCCGTCGCGCGCCAGACGCGGCGCCTGCTGCAGGCCGCGCGCAAGCTCGCGCCAGGCCAGAGCGCGGCGGACACCGGCCGCATCCTGCTGCGCACCACCGGCAAACCCGCCGCCCTGCAAGCGGCCGCCCGGCGCTGGCTGCAACTGCAAGCCACCGCGGAGTTGCTATTTATTTGATAGCGCACTGCGCATACACAGTATGGGCTACAACCAAATTTCCCTTAAAACCGCGGCCGCGCCGGCCGCTATTCGCGTGGCTGCGCCCCCGCGCGTGCGTCGTTCCCATGACCACGTATAAGGCCCTGCTCACGCAGGTTCATGCCTGCACCCTGTGCGCCGCGTACCTGCCGCATGGCGTGCGGCCCGTGCTGCAGCTGCACCCGCAGGCGCGCATCCTGATTGCCAGCCAGGCGCCGGGCCGCAAGGTGCACGAATCGGGCATCCCATTCGACGATGCCAGCGGAAACCGTCTGCGCGAGTGGATGGGCATCACGCGCGAAGTGTTCTACGACCCGAAGCAGGTCGCCATCGTGCCCATGGGCCTGTGCTTTCCCGGCAAGGGAAAATCCGGCGACCTGCCGCCCCGGCCCGAGTGCGCGCCGGCCTGGCGCCGCCCGCTGCTCGGCCACCTGCGCCACCTGGAACTGACGCTGGTGATCGGGCAGTACGCGCACGCGTATCACCTGGGCGCGCAGCATGCGTCGCTCACCGATGCCGTGAAGTCGTGGCGCGACCATTGGCCGCAGGTCCTGCCACTGCCGCATCCGAGCCCCAGAAACAACCTCTGGCTGCGCCGCAACCCGTGGTTCGAGACCGAGGTGCTGCCGGCGCTGCGCAGCCGCGTGGCGGAACTGCTGGCGGACTGACTGGGCCGGCCCGCCACCCGCCAGATCGACGCATCTATCAGCCAGGCGTCGTGATGCTAATTGGTCGCAAAGCAATACAGCAGCCCGGCGCCGCCGGTGCTTGCCAGCGCTGGCAAGCTGCAGCCACGCGTCGCATGCGCCGAATTCCACGAATACGTAGCCGGTGCCGCGCCGGTGCCGTTGCGGTTGTGATGCCCCACGATCGCTGAACCGTCGCCGCTCTTGGTCCAGTTGCCGCAGGTCTTGTCTTCGCTGCCTGTGAAGGCGGTACCGTCGGGCTGAGAGCCGGTGAGGATATCGTGCATGTTGGGTTTGTCTTCGTTCGAGTTGACGACTTCACCCTTCTCCGTCAGCGCCGTCTGCTTGTTCAAATTGTTGTCGCCGTGCAGTTCTGCGACATTCCTTGCAATGACAACGCCCTTGGCGTTTTGCCACGGCCCGGTGCCAATGCGGTCACGGGCGTTGACGGCCGGCGCGCTGGCTATGGCGCTGGTGCTCAGGTATGCACGCCAGGTGTGATTGCCGGCACCCGCCGCACTGGCCAACGCCTGGCAATGCTGGTCCGCACCGGCCAGGCCGCCAAGATCGGCACCCTTGCCCGGGTTGGTGCTGGTGACAAAGAACGTCATCAGGCTCTGCGGCGAACTCCGCGGTTGCGCGCACGCTGCCAGCAGGCACGTGGCAGCGCAGGCCAGAAGGAGAAGTTTCGAGCGTTGGTTCATGGCTGGCCCCATTGTAAAAATCGATCCGGAACGCATTCAATGTTATTGAAACATGCGCGTCCGGGGCAGGTCAAATGCCATTCAACGCGCGATGCGCCTGGCGGGCGGTGATGCACGCGCCCAGAGTAGTGTTTTGCGTTGAATCAAACCGCCTGGAATGATCCAATCAATGGCCGTCGTCTGTCCCAGATCAAATCGCCGGGAAATTCCGCGCACTACGATGCACTACACAAGGACCAAGGGAAATATCCATGAACAAAACTCTGCGCAAAAACCGCGCGCCCCAACATGGGATTGCCGCCCAGCCCATCAGCGAGGAAGTCCTGCTGGAGAAATACAGCAAGGGGGATGAGCGAACCATAGATGACGTCAACCTGCGCGTTGCCCGTGCACTGGCGCAAAAGGAAGCGCCCGAGCAGCGCGCCTCCTGGGAGTCGAAATTCAGGGAAGCCATGCAGCAGGGCTTTCTGCCGGCCGGGCGCATCCAGTCGGCAGCGGGTACCGATCTTGCCGCTACGCTGATCAACTGCTTTGTCCAACCCGTGGGGGACTCCATTGCGCAGATGGAAGACGGCTATCCGGGCATCTACACGGCCTTGACGGAGGCCGCGGAAACCATGCGGCGCGGCGGCGGCGTGGGCTACGATTTTTCCCGCATCCGCCCGCGTGGCGCCTGGGTCGGCAGCACGCAAAGCAGCGCCTCCGGGCCGATCAGCTACATGCGGGTGTTCGACCGCTCCTGCGAAACCGTGGAGTCGGCCGGCGCCCGGCGCGGGGCGCAAATGGGGGTACTGCGCTGCGACCACCCCGACATCGAGGAATTCATCCATGCCAAGGACGCCGGCAACCTGACGAACTTCAATATTTCCGTGGGCGTGACCGACGCCTTCATGGAGGCGGTACAGGACGACACCGAGGTGGAGCTGGTGCACCGCGCCGAGCCGGGCGCCGCGCAAAAGGCCGCTGGCGCCTACAGCCAGGTCCAGGCGGACGGCAGCGCGCAGTGGGTCTACCGCAAGCTGCGCGCGCGCGACCTGTGGGACCAGATCATGCGTTCCACCTATGACCACGCCGAGCCGGGCGTGCTGTTCCTCGACCAGATCAACCGCGACAACAACCTGTCGTACTGCGAAACCATCGCCAGCACCAATCCGTGCGCCGAGCAACCCCTGCCGCCCTACGGCTGCTGCTGTCTGGGCTCGATTGACCTCACGCGTTTTGTCGCCGATCCGTTCGAGGACAGCGCGCACTTCGATGCGCCGGCGTTTGCCCGGGTGGCGCGCGTGGCGGTGCGCATGCTCGACAACGTGCTGGACGTGACGGTCTGGCCCTTGCCGCAGCAGCAGCAGGAGGCGCGCAACAAGCGCCGTGTCGGCCTGGGCTTCACCGGTCTGGGCGATGCGCTGATCATGCTGGGCCTGCGTTATGACACGGAGGAGGCGCGGGCCATGGCACAGCACATCTCGGAGGTCATGCGCGACGCCGCGTACGACGCCTCCATCGAGCTGGCACGCGAGCGAGGCGCCTTCCCGCTGTTCAATGCGGACCTGTACCTCAACGCCAGCACCTTTGCCTCGCGCCTGCCGCAGGCCCTGAAGGACCGCATCCGCGCACACGGATTGCGCAACTCGCACCTGCTGTCGATCGCCCCCACCGGCACCATCAGCCTGGCATTTGCCGACAACGCCAGCAACGGCATCGAGCCCGCCTTCAGCTGGAGCTACACGCGCAAAAAGCGCATGGCGGATGGCAGCATCAAGGAATATTCAGTGGAAGACCACGCGTGGCGCCTGTACCGGCACCTGAAGGGAGAGGACGCGCCTTTGACGCCGGCCTTCGTGACCGCGCTGGAGCTGAGCGCGCAGGCGCACGAGGCCATGGTGGCAGTAGTCGCCCCCTTCATCGACACGTCCATTTCCAAGACCGTGAATGTGCCGGCGGACTACCCGTATGCGGACTTCCAGAACCTGTATATGCAGGCCTGGCAGTCGGGGCTCAAGGGCCTCGCAACCTACCGCCCCAACAGCGTGCTGGGCGCCGTGCTCAGCACCAGCTCGTCCCCACCGGCCGCGCCGCTGCAAATCGATGGCGCGAACCGGCGCCTGGCACTGGAGCGCTTGCCGGCCCCGGTACTATCCTCGCTGCGCTGGCCGGGCCGCCCCGAAGTGCCCCCCGGCAACATGGCTTGGACCTTCATGGTGCATCACCCGTTCGGGGATTTCGCGCTGTTCGTGGGAGAACTCGCGCCCGAGGACGGGGGCACCCCGCAACCCTTCGAGGTCTGGGTCAACGGCGCCGAACAGCCGCGCGGTCTGGGCGCGCTGGCCAAAACCCTGTCCATGGACTTGCGCGCCAACGACCCGGCCTGGCTGCAACTCAAGCTCGATGCGCTGGCCACCGTGGCGGAAGAACGCTCTTTCGAGATGCCGTTCCCGCCGCATGGCGAAAAGCGCCTGTTCCCGGGCGTGGTCGCCGCCACGGCGGCGGTCATCCGCTGGCGCTGCGAGCAGCTCAAGGCGCTGCCCCTGCTGGGTCGCGGCGGTCCCACACCGGTGCTCGATGCCATGTTCAGCCGCGACGAGCCGCACACGGGTCCTTCGGGAACACTGGCCTGGGCCGTGGATGTGGACAACCCCGCCACTGGCGAAGCCTTCACGCTCACACTCAAGGAAGTCACGCTGCCAGGCCCCGACGGCAGCACGGTCACCCGGCCCTGCGCGGTCGGGTTCTCGGGCAACTACCCGCGCGCGCTGGACGGCCTGGCGCGCCTGCTGTCGCTGGACATGCGGGTGATCGATCCGGCCTGGATCGGCATGAAGCTGCGCAAGCTGCTCAACTACGCCGAGCCGCTCGGCAACTTCATGGCCTTTGTGCCCGGCCTGCCACACGGCGAGCGGCGTCAGCAGACCTGGCCGTCCACCGTGGCCTATCTGGCGCGGCTCATCATTCACCGCTATGCCATGCTGGGTGTGTTGAACGAAGAAGGATTTCCGCTGCGTGACATGGGCGTGCTCGATTCGCCGCAGGATCGCGACGCGCCCGTCGTGCTGGCCGGCAGGTTGTGCCCGGAGTGCAGCAACCACACCATGATTCAGAAAGATGGCTGCGACTTTTGCACGGCCTGCGGCTTCGTGGGCCAGTGCGGCTAAATTCTGTGTACCACTCGCATCGCATGAAACCGGCGCAGCCAGATACCAGGGATACCGCGGAACCGGCTTAGCCGGGCCGCTGGTATCGCCCCCTTGAGGGGGGAGGCGCCGCAGGCGCTTCGGGGGTGTTTCAAATCAGTGCAGGTGCCGCGGCTTGCGGCCACCACCGTGACCGAAGCCGCTGTGCCCGCCGCCGCGTGGTAATTTGCCAATGTCAAGCGAGTTGACGAGCGCATCGAAGCGCTGGGCAAAGAGCTTGTCGATCTCGGCCACCACGCCCACAAGTTCGGCGCCATCGAAATGGCGCTCCATCGTGCTCACCACGTCCTGCACCAACAGGTCGCGCTGGACCTGCAAAATGGCCGCAGGATTGGGCCCGACAAAGAACATGATGAAGTCGTCGCGCGACTCTTCGGGGGCTTCTTCGTCCTCATCTTCCTCGTCAAAATCGGTGTCATAAAAAGTCACCTCGATAGCGGCGCCCTGTGCCGCCAGCTCGTTCAGGCTCATGCCCATCTCGTCGAGCGCCTCGCGGAAGTCCTCGTCGCCACGCACCGTCCAGCACAACTGCAACAGATGCTCCTGTGTATCGAACTTGATGCCCGGCTCCTCCTCGTAGGCACTGGCAGCGCCATCGGCCAGCGAGCGCGCGCCGGCGTATTTCCACATGGGCGCGAGCGCATCCTGAAGCTGCGCGAACGTCACATCAGGACGCAGCGACACCTCGCCATGAACATGGATTTCAAAAGGAGTGTTGTAGCGTGACATAGTCAGATGTTAATGGTGCCCGGGGCCGGGATCGAACCGGCACGCCCCTTATTCAGGAAAGCGGCGGATTTTAAGTCCGCTGTGTCTACCAATTTCACCACCCGGGCCGACACTGTATTGTGAAACAAAACAGCCCCGGCAACAGTGCAGTTGACAGGGCTGAATCTGGAGGCGCGGCCCGGAGTCGAACCGGGCTAGACGGATTTGCAATCCGGTACATAACCGCTTTGTTACCGCGCCAGAAATTTGCATGTCCCGCGACAAAAAAGGGAAGCTTTTGGCTTCCCTTTTTTTAATCTGGAGCGGGAGAAGAGTCTCGAACTCTCGACCTCAACCTTGGCAAGGTTGCGCTCTACCAACTGAGCTACTCCCGCATTTCAAGCCTCAAATTATAGCTTAATTCTGCAGCCTTCCGCCATCCCGCGTCAATGTTTGATCGCGGTCGCGGTCGTGGGTGCGACGCCGTCCGCCGCCGCCGGTGCCGGCACCACGGCGGCGGCCGGTTCGTCGTCAGCCAGCGGCGTGGGCATGCGCTCGAGTGCGATCTTCAACACCTGATCGATCCACTTGACCGGGACAATCTCAAGGCCGTTCTTGACGTTCTCGGGGATATCCTGCAAGTCCTTGGCGTTTTCTTCGGGAATCATCACGGTCCGGATGCCGCCGCGCAGTGCCGCGAGGAGTTTTTCCTTGAGCCCGCCAATGGCGGTCACTTCGCCGCGCAGGGTGATCTCGCCCGTCATGGCCACATCGCCACGCACGGGAATACCCGTGAGTGCCGACACGAAAGCCGTCGTCATGGCCGCGCCCGCGCTCGGACCATCCTTGGGGGTAGCGCCGTCGGGCACGTGAATATGGATATCCTTCTTCTCGAACGCTTCATCCTTGATACCGAGGCGGCGTGCGCGGCTGCGCACCACGGTGCGGGCCGCTTCCACCGATTCCTTCATCACATCGCCCAGCGAACCGGTGCGGGTGATGACGCCCTTGCCCGGCATGCTGGTGGCTTCGATGGTGAGCAGATCGCCGCCCACCTCCGTCCACGCCAGCCCCACGACCTGGCCGACCTGGTTCTGGTTTTCCGCGTGGCCGTAGTTGAACTTGCGAACCCCGAGAAACTCGTTGAGGTTTTCGCTGGTCACTTTGACCTGCGGCGTCATTTTCTTGAGCAGCAACGCCTTGACCACCTTGCGGCAGATCTTGGACAGATCGCGCTCCAGCGAGCGCACTCCCGCCTCGCGCGTGTAGTAGCGCACGATGTCCCGCACCGCATCCTCGGACACCAGCAACTCCTCTTCCTTGACGCCGTTGTTCTTGAGTTGCTTGGGCAGCAGGTACCTGGTCGCAATGTTGATCTTTTCATCCTCGGTGTAGCCCGCGAGGCGAATGACTTCCATGCGGTCCAGCAACGCCGGCGGAATATTCATCGAATTCGAGGTGGCGACAAACATCACGTCGCTCAAATCAAAATCCACCTCGACGTAGTGATCGCCAAAGGTGTGGTTCTGCTCTGGATCCAGCACCTCCAGCAGCGCGCTCGATGGATCGCCGCGGAAGTCGGTGCCCAGCTTGTCGATCTCGTCGAGCAGAAACAGCGGATTGCGCGTTCCCACCTTGGACAGGCTCTGCAGCACCTTGCCCGGCATCGCGCCAATGTAAGTGCGGCGATGGCCGCGGATTTCTGCTTCGTCGCGCATGCCGCCCAACGCCACGCGCACGTACTTGCGCCCCGTTGCCTTGGCGATGGACTGGCCCAGCGAGGTTTTTCCCACGCCCGGCGGCCCGACCAGGCACAGAATCGGCGCCTTGACCTTGTCCACGCGCTGCTGCACCGCGAGGTATTCGAGGATGCGGTCTTTCACCTTGTCGAGACCGTAATGGTCTTCGTTCAGCACCTTCTCGGCATTGCCCAGGTCATGCTTGATCTTGGTCTTCTTGCTCCACGGCAGGCCGATCAGCACATCAATGTAGTTGCGCACCACCGTCGCCTCGGCCGACATCGGCGACATCAGCTTAAGCTTCTTGAGTTCGCCCTCCGCCTTCTTCAAGGCTTCCTTGGGCATCTTGGCGAGCTTGATCTTCTTTTCAACCTCTTCGAGGTCGGCGCCATCCTCGCCTTCCCCCAGCTCTTTCTGGATCGCCTTGACCTGCTCGTTCAGGTAGAAGTCGCGCTGGTTCTTCTCCATCTGGCGCTTCACGCGGCCGCGGATTTTTTTGTCCACATTGAGGATGTCGACCTCGCGCTCGAGCTGCTCATACAAATTCTCCAGGCGCAGCTTGACGTCAGCCAAATCCAGAACGACCTGCTTGTTGTCGAGCTTGAGCGGCAGGTGCGCGGCGATGGTATCGGCCAGACGGCCGGCATCATCAATGCTGGAGATCGAGGTCAGGATCTCGGGTGGGATCTTCTTGTTGAGTTTGACGTACTGGTCGAACTGCTGCATCACGGCGCGGCGCAGCGCCTCGATTTCGGTGGACTTTTGATCCCCCGGAGTCGATTCGACCGGCGAGACGTTGGCCGTGAAGTGCGACTCGCCGTCGTCGATCTTGTTGACCCTGGCGCGCTGCTGACCTTCCACCAGCACCTTCACGGTACCGTCCGGCAACTTGAGCATTTGCAGGATGGTGGAGACACAGCCCACCTCGAACATGTCCGACACGGACGGCTCGTCCTTGGCGGCGGTCTTTTGCGCCACCAGCATGATGCGGCGCTCCGACTCCATGGCCAGCTCGAGCGCCTTGATGCTCTTGGGGCGTCCCACAAAAAGCGGGATCACCATGTGGGGGAAAACCACCACGTCGCGCAATGGCAGCAGCGGCAGATCGATGGGGGATGAAGACAGGAGCGTTTGGCCAGACATAAGGAACCTTTGATTTACCCGTTGAATATGGCTCGCATGCGCTAAATTTCAACCCATCGGTATTTCAACTCGGAATGGGGAAGCAAAACACGAGCCTCGCGCTAGGCTTTCTTCGCCGACTCGCGGTACACAAGCAGCGGGGGCTTGTTTTCATCGATCGTTGACTCATCGACCACCACCTTGTCCACATTTGACGTGTTCGGCAAATCGAACATGGTGTCGATCAGCGATTGTTCAAGAATGGAGCGCAGGCCGCGCGCGCCGGTTTTACGCGCCAGCGCCTTCTTGGCGATGGCCTTCAGCGCCGAGGGGCGAATCTCCAGGTCGACGCCTTCCATGGCCAGCAGTTTGCTGTATTGCTTGACCAGGGCGTTCTTCGGCTCGGTCAGGATTTGCACCAAGGCATCTTCGCTGAGTTCGGCCAGCGTGGCCACCACCGGCATGCGGCCTACCAGCTCGGGAATCAGCCCGAACTTGATCAGGTCCTCGGGCTCGACTTCCTTGAACACTTCCGTGAGGGCGCGCTGCTGCTTGCTCTTGACCGAGGCGCCAAAACCGATGCCGGAAGACTCGGTACGGTTTTCAATGACTTTTTCCAGACCCGAGAAAGCACCACCACAAATGAACAGGATGTTGGTCGTGTCGACCTGCAGGAAATCCTGGTTCGGATGCTTGCGCCCGCCCTGCGGCGGCACGCTGGCCATGGTGCCTTCAATCAGCTTGAGCAGGGCTTGCTGCACGCCTTCGCCCGACACGTCGCGCGTGATCGACGGGTTGTCGGACTTGCGGGAAATCTTGTCGATTTCGTCGATGTAGACAATGCCGCGCTGCGCCCGCTCCACGTCGTAATTGCAGCTTTGCAGCAGCTTCTGCACGATGTTTTCGACGTCCTCACCCACATAACCGGCCTCGGTCAGGGTGGTGGCGTCGGCCATGACGAACGGCACATCGAGCATGCGCGCCAGCGTTTGCGCGAGCAGTGTCTTGCCGGAGCCCGTAGGGCCAATCAGCAAGATGTTGCTCTTGGCCAGCTCGACATCGTCTTTCTTGGCCTTTTCCTTGTGGCGCAGCCGCTTGTAGTGGTTGTAGACCGCCACGGCCAGCGTGCGCTTGGCCGGCTCCTGGCCGATCACGTAGTTGTCGAGATTGGTCTTGATTTCCAGCGGCGTGGGCAGATCGCCACGCGTCTCGCGCCCATCAGTGCCCAGGGGAAGCTCGTCGCGAATGATCTCGTTGCACAGGTCAATGCATTCGTCGCAGACGAAAACCGAGGGACCAGCAATCAGCTTCTTGACCTCGTGCTGGCTTTTGCCGCAAAAGGAACAATAAAGGGTTTTTTCGCTGGAGGAGCCTTTTTTCTCGGCCATGTGTGGAATGCCTTGTTACCGGGGTTTCTCAATGATAACCATTTAAAAACGGCGTTTTCCGTCGCAGAAAACGCCGTTGCAGCTGCGCAACTTGAAGATTAGTCAGCCTAGGGGCGTTTGGCAATGACTTGGTCCACCACGCCATATTCTTTGGCTTCGTCGGCGAACATGAAGTAGTCGCGCTCGGTATCGCGTTCGATTTTCTCGATCGTTTGCCCGGTGCGCTCGGCCAGGATGCGGTTGAGCTGGTCGCGCGTCTTCAAAATATCACGGGCATGAATCTCGATGTCGGTCGCCTGGCCCTGCGCACCGCCCGAGGGCTGGTGGATCATGACGCGCGAGTTCGGCAGCGTGTAGCGCTTGCCTTTGGCGCCGGCCGCGAGCAGGAACGCGCCCATGCTGGCGGCCATGCCGGTGCACAGCGTGGACACATCGGGCTTGATGAACTGCATGGTGTCGTAGATGGCCATGCCGGCCGTGACCGAACCGCCCGGGGAATTGATGTAGAACGAAATGTCCTTGTCGGGATTTTCGCTTTCCAGGAACAGCAGCTGCGCCACCACCAGGTTGGCGGTCTGGTCATTCACGGGCCCGACCAGAAAAATCACGCGCTCCTTGAGCAGGCGCGAATAGATGTCATACGATCGCTCGCCGCGGCCGGACTGCTCGATCACCATCGGGACCATGCCAAGGCCCTGGATTTCTGAGGCGCTGCTTGGGGCGCCATAGGAGGTATTGCTTCGAACGATCATGGTTTCTCCAGAGATATTGGGACTGTACCGAAAAGAAATGGGGCTTGCGCGCGAAACTACAAGTCCGCCGCAAGCCCCAAATTCACCGCCAACCCGAAGGGTTGATCAGTTTTGCCCCATCAGCTCGTCAAACGAAACCGTCTTTTCGTTGACTTTGGCTTTGGCCAGCACAAACTCGGTCACGTTGTTTTCAATCACGATGGCCTCGACTTCGGCCAGCCGGCGGTTGTCGCTGTAGTACCAGCGCACCACATCGGCCGGCTTTTCGTAGCTGGCGGCCAGCTCCTCGATATGCGCCTTGATCTGCTCGGGCTTGGCATGCAGCTCGTTGCCGCGCACCAGTTCGGCCACCACCAGCCCCAGGCGCACGCGGCGCTCGGCTTGCGGGCGAAACACGTCGTCGGGGATCGGCGCCTTGTCGGCATCCTTGATGCCGCGCTGCTTGAGGTCGGCGCGCGCGCCTTCCACCATGCGGTCCACCTCGGCCTGCACGCTGGAATTGGGCAGATCGAGTTCGGCCTTGGCGATCAGCGCGTCCATCACGGCCTGCTTGTTGCGCGCCTGCAGGCGGAACTTGACTTCGCGCTCCAGGTTTTTCCGGATGTCGGCGCGCAGGCCCTCGACCGTGGCGTCGGCAATGCCGAGCGACTTGGCCAGCGCATCGTTCACTTCGGGCAGATGGGCCGCTTCGATTTTCTTGACCGTGACCATGAAGTCCGCTGCCTTGCCGGCCACTTCCTTGCCCTGGTAATCCGCCGGGAACGCCAGCGGGAAGGTCTTGCTCTCCCCGGCCTTCATGCCGCGCACGGCATCCTCGAATTCCTTGAGCATCTGGCCGTCACCGACCAGGAACTGGAAGTCCTCGGCCTTGCCGCCCTGGAAGGTTTCACCGTCGATCTTGCCTTCGAAATCGACCGTGACGCGGTCGCCGTCCTGCGCCGCCGCATCCTGTGCGCGCTGCGCAAAGGTACGGCGCTGCTTGCGCAGGATGTCCAGCGTCTTGTCGATGGCAGCGTCATTGACCTCGGCGGTGAGCTTGTCGATCTCGGCCGTGGTCAGGTCGGCGATCTTGACATCGGGAAAGACTTCGAAGATGGCGTCAAACGTCAGCTCGCCTTCGGGTGCGCCTTCTTTTTCGCTGATGCGGGGCTGACCGGCCACGCGCAGCTTGGCTTCGTTGGCGGCATTGGCAAAGGCCTCGCCGACCTTGTCGTTCATCACCTCGTAATGCACCGAGTAACCATAGCGCTGTGCCACCACGGTCATCGGCACCTTGCCGGGACGAAAGCCGTCCATCTTCACGGTACGGGCCATGCGCTTGAGGCGCGCATCGACTTCGGACTGGATCACGCCAACGGGCAGCGTGAGCGTGATTTTGCGTTCCAGCTTTTCAAGGGTTTCAACGGTAACGGACATAGGGTTCTCCAAATATCAAAATCTCGGACTGTCTGGTGCGCGGGGGGGACTCGAACCCCCACACCATTGCTGGCGTCAGGACCTAAACCTGGTGCGTCTACCAATTTCGCCACCCGCGCAGTCCCAAAAATAAAACGGACGGGCCGCGCGCCGACAGATGCCTCGCCAGTCGCGCGACCGCCCGCGTGAAATCGGTCAACCTTGTATTTTAGACTGGAACCGGTGTCTGCCTGACCCGCAAACAGGCAGTCAGCGACAATCCCTGGCGTGAATCACCCCGCCGCTGCCTCCTCCCCGCCCCTGACGCACTACGAAAACTTCCCCGTCGCCTCGTGGCTGTGCCCGCCCCGTCTGCGCCCCGCCATCGCGGCGATCTACTGGTTCGCCCGCACGGCCGACGACATGGCCGACGAAGGCGATGCGCCGGCGCAGCAGCGGCTGGACGACCTGGCGCAGTACCGGGCAGACCTGGCCGCCGTCGCCGGTGGCGAGGCGCCCTCCCCGCGCTGGCCCCGGGTCTTCGGGCCGCTGGGCGCGGCCATCCAGAACTTCAAGCTGCCCGTGCCCCTGCTCGCCGACCTGCTGAGCGCCTTCGAGCAGGACGTGGCCAAGACCCGCGACCGGGCCGGCTACGTCGACCGCGACGAGCTGTTCGACTACTGCCGCCGCTCGGCCAATCCCGTGGGGCGGCTGCTGCTGCATCTATACGGCGTGCACGACGCAAACGCGCTGGCGCGCAGTGACTGCATTTGCACGGCGCTGCAGCTCATCAACTTCTGGCAGGACCTGGGGCTGGACATCGCGCGCGACCGCTTCTACCTGCCGGCGCGCGACTGCGACGCGCACGGCGTCACGCACGAGGATCTGCTGGCCCTGCGTCACACCCAGAATGCTACAGACCTGATAGCTACTCATGTAGAAATGGCAAGGGCTACCATGCTAAAAGGCTCTGCATTGGTGCACCAGGTGCCGGGCCGCGCGGGGTGGGAGCTGCGCCTGGTGGTGCAAGGCGGCCTGCGCATCCTGGACAAGATCGAGGCGATGGGCTTCGCCACCCTGAGCGTGCGCCCCAAGCTCACCGCGTGGGACGTGCCCGTGATGCTGTGGCGCAGTCTGTGGATGTAACAATCACGCCATGACTCCTGAGCAGTACGTCCAGCAAAAAGCCGCCGCGTCCGGCAGCAGCTTCTATTACGCCTTTCTTTTCCTGCCCAAGCCGCGCCGCGGCGCCATCACGGCGTTTTATGCGTTCTGCCGCGAGGTCGACGATGTGGTCGACGACATGGTGGACCCCGGCGTGGCTCGCACCAAGCTGGCCTGGTGGCAATCCGAGGTCGCCCAGTCGTTCGCGGGGCAGCCGACGCACCCGGTCATGCAGGCCCTGATGCCGGTCGTGGCCGACTACCAGATTGAACAGCGCCATCTGCAAGCCATCATCGAGGGCTGCCAGATGGACCTGGAGCAAACGCGCTACCTCGACTTCGCTGGCCTGCAAAGCTATTGCCATCTGGTCGCGGGCATCGTGGGCGAGGTGTCGGCACGCATCTTTGGCCAGACACAGGCGCAAACCACCGCCTACGCGCACAAGCTGGGGCTGGCGTTCCAGCTCACGAACATCATTCGCGACGTCGGTGAGGACGCGATGCGCGGACGCATCTACCTGCCGGTGAGCGAATTGCAGCAGTTCGATGTGAAGGCGCACGAAATCCTCAAGCGCCCCAAACCGCTGGCGGGCAACGGCACGGACGAGTTCACGGCGCGCTTCGCAGCACTCATGCGGTTCCAGACGCAACGCGCGCACGCGCTGTACGACGAAGCCTTTGCCCTGCTGCCGGCCGCCGACCGCCGCGCCCAGAAGCCGGGCCTGATGATGGCCAGCATCTACCAGACGCTGCTGCGCGAAATCGAGCGCGACAATTTTCCGGTGCTGCACCAGCGCATCAGCCTCACGCCGGTGCGCAAGCTCTGGCTGGCGTGGAAGGTGCAGGCGCTGGGACACGTCTAAGAAATGGCCCCCACGCTCGGCACTTCGTGTCCTCGCTGCCCCCCGAGGGGGCCGTCGGCCGCCTTGGGGCGGCCCGGCGCCGGCCGGATGGTCCCCACGCTTGCCACTGCGTGTGCAGCGCTGCCATGAAAGTCGCCATCATCGGCGGCGGCTGGGCCGGCATGGCAGCGGCGGTGACGGCCACGCGCGGCGGCCACCACGCTATCGTTTTCGAAGCATCACGTGTACTGGGGGGGCGAGCCAGAGGCCTGAACGGCACGTTGCCGGATGGAACTCCCGTGACGCTCGACAACGGCCAGCACATCCTGATCGGCGCCTACAGCGAGACCCTGCGCCTGATGCAACTGGTCGGCGTGGACCCCGACGTGGCGCTCGCGCGGCTGCCACTGGCTTTGCGCTTTCCCGACGGCAGTGGCCTGGCGCTGCGCCACGGGCCGGCGCCGTGGGATGCGCTGGCCGGCATAGTGTCGACGCGCGGCTGGGGCTGGCGCGACAAGCTGGCGCTGCTGCGCAGCGCCATCGGCTGGCGGCTTGGCGGCTTCCGGTGCGCGCCGGGCGCCAGCGTGGCCCAGTTGTGCGCGGCGCTGACCCCGCGGCTGCAGCGCGAATTCATCGAGCCGCTGTGCGTGGCGGCCCTCAATACACCGGCAGAGCAAGCCAGCGGCCAGGTATTTTTGCGCGTGATCCGGGACAGCCTGTTCGCGGGCCGCGGCGGCTCCAACCTGCTGCTGCCCCGGGTGGATCTGGCAGCGCTGTTTCCCGATGCGGCGGCGCGCTGGCTACAGGCGCGAGGCGGCGAGGTCCGCATGGGCCAGCGCGTGCAGACGCTGCGCTGCAACCTGGCCCCAGCCGAGCCGTCGGCCCTCGCCCGGTGGCACGTCAATGAAGAAGCGTTCGACCGCGTGATTCTCGCGACTTCGGCATCCGATGCGGCTGCAGTCCTTGCTGCGTCTTCGGTAGTAGCTCCTGAAACCATAGCAGCTCAGTTCCGGCGCTGGGCTGGCGTCGCGCGCGCCCTGCGCTTTGAAGCGATCACCACCGTGTATGCGCTGGCGACCACCAGCGCAAGTTCATCGGCCGGCTTGCTGCACTGCCCCATGCTGGCGCTGCGCAGCAGCCTGGATCCGGCGCGCGCCGCCCCTGCGCAGTTCGTGTTCGACCGCGGCCAGCTCGGCGGCCCCGCGAACCTGCTGGCCTTTGTGGTCAGCACCAGCAACGGCAACCGCGACGACCTGCAGGCCCAGGTGGTGGCGCAGGCCCGCAGCCAGCTCGGCCTGCGGGTAGCGCCGATCCGGACCATCGTTGAAAAGCGCGCGACCTTCGCCTGCACGCCGGGCCTGCGGCGCCCGCCCCCGCAGATCGCGCCGGGCTTGCTGGCCTGCGGCGACTACATCGAAGGCCCCTACCCCGCGACGCTGGAGGGCGCCACGCGCAGCGGCGTAGCAGCGGCGCAATTTCTGTAAGGGCAGCGGCATAGCGGCGGCGCAGCTTCCATCACGTCAGCGGCATAGCCACAGCGCAACGTCTGTGCCGCAGCGACGCCATGCCGGGCTAAGGTCCTGGCTTGACCTGCGCGCAGACCAGCGCACACAGCGGGCTCAAGCTGGCCAGTGTCAACGGCGGCTCTCCGTCGTGCGGCCATGCGTGGCCTGCCCGGTTGATCCAGACTGCCTGCAGGCCCGCGTTGATCGCGCCCAGCGCATCGAGCGTCGCGTCGTCGCCTATGTGCAGCACGTCTTCAGGCCGCACCTGAACAGCGCGGGCGGCCGCGTGGAAGATGCGGGGGTCGGGCTTGCCCACGCCAAACTCGCGTGCGCTGAGGGTCGCGCGAAAGTGGTGGCCAATGCCTACCCGCTGCACGTCGGCGTTGCCATTGGACAGCGCTACCAGCGGAAAGCGGCCGCCAAGAAACGTCAGCGCCGCGAGCGCGTCATCGTAGAAATCGACCCGCTGGCGTTCGGCGAAAAACACCTCGAACGCAGCGTCGGCCAGCGCCGGAGCATCGCCCGCATTGTTCAGGGCGAGCCGGATGGATTCGCGCCGCAAGGCGCTCAGGTCATGCTTCAGATCGGGGCGCTGCGCCGTCATGCTTTCGCGGATCTCGCGCAGCGCCAGCGGACTCGCAAACAGCTCGGCCGTCTTCGGCGCGTGCTCACCCAGCCAGTCGTGCAGCGCTTTTTCGGCCCGCTCGATGGTGGGCCAGACCGGCCACAGGGTGTCGTCCAGGTCGAGCGAGATGGCCTTGATTTTCCGGATGTCCAGCATAGTGCGGGAGAATACCGCATGACCTTCGCCTCCCCGTTCGCGCCCGAGCCGGCGCACACCCATGGACAAGCCCCCAGAACCGCCGTGCTGCTGTGCAACCTGGGCACTCCCGAGGCTCCCACGCCGGCGGCGCTGCGGGTTTATCTGGCCGAGTTTTTGAGCGACCACCGCGTGGTGGAAATTCCGAAACCGATCTGGTGGCTGATCCTGCACGGCATCATCCTGCGCACCCGGCCCAAAAAATCGGCGGCGAAATACGCCAGCATCTGGCGCACCGAGGGCTCGCCCCTGAAGGTCTGGACGGCCAAGCAGGCCACGCTGCTGCGCGGCTGGCTGGGCGAGCGCGGGCACCATGTCACGGTGCGCTACGCCATGCGTTATGGCCAGCCGTCGATTGCGTCCGAACTGGACGCCCTGAAGGCTGAGGGCGTGACGCGCGTGCTGATCCTGCCGGCCTACCCGCAGTACTCGGGCACCACCACGGCCAGCGTGTTCGATGCGGTGTACGCGTGGGCGCAAAAGACGCGCACCATTCCCGAGCTGCGCTTTGTGAACCATTACCACGACGACGCGGGCTACATCAACGCGCTGGCGCGGCGCATCAAGGCCCACTGGCAGGACCACGGGCGGCCCGACCAGCTGGTCATGAGTTTTCATGGCGTGCCCGAGCGCACGCTGCAGCTGGGCGACCCGTACCACTGCGAATGCCGCAAGACGGGCCGGCTGCTGGCGGAAAGACTGGGCCTGCGCGCGGACCAGTACACGCTCACCTTCCAGTCACGCTTCGGCAAGGCCAAATGGTTGCAGCCCTACACCGAACCGACGCTGGTGGCGCTGGCCCGAGCCGGCACGAAGCGCGTGGACGTGGTCTGCCCCGGCTTCACCAGCGACTGCCTGGAAACGCTGGAAGAAATCAATCAGGAGGCGCGCAAGGCCTTCCTGCTGGCCGGCGGCCAGACGTTCCACTACATCCCGTGTCTGAACGACCAGCCCGAGTGGATCGGCGCGTTGAGCAACGTGGCTCAGCAGCACATGGCAGGCTGGCCGACAGAGATAGTGCCTGACGTGCAGGGACTGGCGGATTCGCGCGCGGCGGCACAGGCGCTGGGGGCCCGGCAGTAGACCAGAACCGACCTGGCTTACTACACATTTAATAGTCAATAACGGCCGCAGCATAAAGGCCAAAGACCAATTCAAGATAAACCTGGCGCCGGCAGCTTATCGCTACCAGCGGCCAAAACCAGCCGGTAATTTCGCCGAAACCGGATGTCTGGCTTGTCACGAGAGGCCGCTCGCTGACAACGATTGACCCGCCTGTGACGCCAGGGCACCCCGCGCTTAGCCTCCTCGTCATATCCTAACGGTACGCCGTCGTGCCGCGAGTTCAAGCCGATCCAAATCCAGCACCGTGATCATGCGGCCTTTCACGTGCACCAGCCCGGCGTCGGCCAGCTCGCGCAAGATGCGCGAGAAGTGCTCGGGCGTCAAATTCAACTGCGACGCAATTGCTCCCTTGGCGGCCGGTAGCGTGATCACGCTCGGACCCGGCCCGCTCCCGTCGTGACGCAGCAGATAGGCGATGAAGCGCTCGGTGCCGCTGCCCATGGCCTGGCAGTCGAGCTCACGCACCAGGCTTTCGATACGCTTGCTCAGGCCGGCGATCATGCGGCGTGCGAACTTCGGGTTGCGTTCAAGCTCGGCGAACACCGCATTTTTGGACAAGTGCAACAGCAGTGCGTCGGTAGCTGCCTGGGCTGCGACGAGCGTCGGTCGTTCGAGAAACATCACGGGTTCGCCGAAACTTTGCCCTGGCCCGACAATGCCCGAAAGGCGCTCGCCACGCGCCGGAGTGCTCGCGATCAACCGGACCTCACCGTACACGACGACATACATCCCGGTGACAGGATCGCCCTTGTGAAACAGCGTCTCCCCGCGCTTCAATGACCGGCGTGTGATACCCGCTGTCAAGCGAACGAGCGTCGCGGCGTCCAACTCCTTGAAGAGCGACAAGCGCGCCAGAAGAACTTCGGGTGCGATCTCCTTGCGGGCCATCCGATATCAACCCATGACCGTGATCAGCGCCGGGTCATTTGTGTGGTCGAGCAGGATCGTGCGGACCCAGCCTTGCCATGTTGCAGCGAAAGCCTGGCGCGTGGCGGCGTCGGCCCCCGGGTCCGAAGCTGCCTGCAGCTGGCTGGTCAACGCAGGCGGCCGGGGCACCGCGACAGGGTGGTGGGCCAACTCGACAGCCTGCCCGGTGTCCAGGCGCGTGAAGCGAAGCTCACCTTGCATCGGAATACCAAAGCGCAGCAGGTCGCGCCGGCTGAAACGGCCGCCCAGGCCCTTGAAGCCGCCTTCGTTCGCGGCGCCGGTGACCAGGCCGGCCACGCTGGCGATTACGCCGGCAACACCTTCGTCAATGCGCTGGCGCAGCTCGACCCGCAACTCGCCGCGGCGCGGTAACTCGTCGGGATACAGATGGGCCAGGGCGTTGAGGGTCATCAGGTAGGCCCCGGCCACCGTGGGACAAGAGTGCCCTGTCAACTTGACCGCATCGAGGTAGCTGTACTCGATGACCCCATCAGACGCGGCGCCCAGGGTCTCAGCGAGCAGGTCCTGCATCACGATGCGCGGCACGGTGTCGAAGAACGCGGGTGTTTGCATGGCCTTCATTTTCACCACCCCGCCGCCAATGGCAGGCCAACCCGCTGCGCGCCAGCGCGCTGCCGCCGCAGTGCTCTGTGTTTGTGCTTCAGCAGCAAAGGAATGTCGTAGTTCATGGCTTGTTTTCTGTGATTCAGTGGACGTTGCGGATCGGCTTGAACCCGGGGTGGTCGAAGTGGCGGCCGTATTCATTCACGGCCAGGGCCACCTTGGCCATGCCCTGCGCGGGGCTCAGCTTGGGGTTCTTGCCGGCCATTGCGTCGGTGCCTTCGCCGAGGTCGGCGATCACCAGGTGCAGCATTGCATCGGCCTTTGGTTCGAGCTTGCAGTTGGCCACGATGGTCCCAACCTCGACCTCGACCTGGGTCGCCAGTTCGCGGTACTGCGCGGCGCTGAGCTTGCCGGCGTGAGTGTCGCCCAAGCGCGGTTCGACCAGGCCTCGAATCCGATCCATGCCGTTGCGCAAGGCCTCGTCGGTGGCCCATCGATGACCCCGGTCCAGGCTCAGCTTGTGAAGACTTACGGCGTCATGGGTATGCGCGGGCGTCTGTGCCAGCACGGGGCCGGCGAGCAAAGCCGCGAATGCAGTCGTGAGGAAAGCAGCGCTGAACCTGTGAAACAGCAACCTATCCATATCGATCTCCCGTGTGTTCATGGAGGCGCCCATCGCCTTCATGCCAATATAGACGGGGGAGGCGAACACCGGTTCAATGGAAAGTGGGCTTCCTTAGCAATTGTCAAGAAAACTCCTGATCAGACGCAAGTGCCGCGGGGTCGAACCCCACCTTCGTTCCGAAGACAAGCGATTCAGGCACGAAAGACGCCTTCAGCCGTCGCAGACAAAGCCCATCTCGCTACCAGATCAATAGCAACCCAGGCTCAGCGTGCCGCGTCGATGAATGCTGCCACCCGGTTCAGTTGGTCGGGCACATTCAGCGCGGGCGCGTGGCCGCAACCAGGCACTTCCACGATTTGAGTCAAGCCGCGCAGCCCGGGGCCACGCTGCAGCATCTCCACTGTCGTTTCCGGCAGCACCAGGTCGGAATGCGCACCACGCAGGCACAGCACCGGGATGTCGATGGCGTCGTAGTGGTCCCAGATCAGGTAGTCGTTCGGATGCTGGGTGAACTGCTGCACCATGGCGGGGTCGTAGTGCGGCGTGACGCGGCCGTCGGACAGGCGGCGCGTCGAGGTTTCGGTCAGCCGGCGCCACTGCGCATCGCTGAGCCAGCCGTAGGGCTTGTACACCTGCCGGAAAAAGGCTTCGAGTTCGAGCACGGTGGCGAAGGCCGGCGGACTGCCCGCGTAAGACTTGATGCGTTCGATGGCCGCGTCGGCAATCTGCGGCGCCGTGTCGTTGAGCACCAGGCTCTTGATGCAGCCCTTGAGCGCGGGCTCGAACAGGCCCGACGCGCACACCATGCCAATGGCGCCGCCCATCGACGTGCCGACCCAGTGCGCCTGGTGGATCTGAAGCTGCGCCAGCAGATCCGCCGCGATGCGGGCGTAGAACGCGAGGCAATATTCGTGTTGAGGATCGGGGCTCCACTGGCTCAGGCCGCGCCCAATCGTGTCCGGGCAGATCACGCGGTAGCGGGCGCTCAGATGCGCGGCCAGCTCGTCCATGTCGCGTCCGGTACGTGCCAGTCCGTGCCAGGCGATCACGACCGGCGCCTGCGGGGCGCCCCATTCGGTGTAATGGATTTCGCGCCCGGCGCAGGTTAGGTAATTGGAGCTAAACGTCATGTCCTGATCCCCACCTTTGCGACTCCATGGCCCATGGCGCGCAAACGGCCCACCACGCCGGCCGGGAAGTAGTAAATCGACAGCACGAACAGGATGCCCAGCCACAAAAGCCAGCGGTCCGGCGACAGCAGCGTCGACAGCCAGGGCAGGCTTGAGGCGGCCTCGCTGCCCAGCCTGAGCAGATCCTGCAAGTAGCTCTGCGCCACCAGAAACAGCGCGGCGCCCACCAGCGCGCCATAAATCGTGCCCATGCCGCCGATCACCACGATCAAGAGCACGTCGATCATGATTTCGAAGGACAGCGAGGTATCGGGCCCGTTGTAGCGCAGCCAGAGCGCCAGCATGGCACCGGCCAGCGTGGCAAACAGCGCGGACAGGACGCTGGACGTGGTGCGGTACACCACCACGCGGTAGCCGATCGCCTCGGCGCGGAATTCGTTCTCGCGAATCGCCTGCAGCACGCGCCCGAACGGCGAGTTGACGATGCGCAGCAGCGCCAGCACCAGCACCACGGCCACCGCGAACAACAGGTAATAACTCAGCAAACGGCCGTCGACCGACACTCCGAGGAACGGCTCGTCCATGAACTCGAAGCTCGGCGACAGCAGCTCGGGCAGCTTGAAGGTCAGGCCGTCCTCACCGCCGGTGAAGGCGGAGAGCTGCGACGCCAATGTCAGGAACGCCGAAGCCACGGCCAGCGTGATCATGGCGAAAAATATCGCCTTGACGCGCAGCGAAAACAGCCCCACAAGCAGCGCCAGCACAAACGACAGCGCCATCGCGCCCACCAGCCCGACCGCCAGCGCCTGCCAGGTCGGGCCCAGCCGGCTGGCGGAAATTGCAATGCCGTAGGCACCGATACCGAAGAACATGGTATGGGCAAAACTCACAATCCCGGTGTAGCCCAGCAACAGGTCGAAGCTGGCGACCAGCACCGTGAAAATCAGGACCTTGGCGGCCACGTTGAGGGCCTTGACGCCCGGAAAAATAAAGGGTGCGAACGCCAGCGCCACGAGCAGCACCACGAGCAGCACCGCGAGCACGCGGCTGCGCGGGAAGTCATTGGAGAGAAGTCGGTTCAGCATGGCGGCCTCGGGATCAACGATTGGTGACCGGATAGACGCCCTGCGGGCGCCACAGCAAAATGGCCACCATCAGCGCGATGTTGGAGAACAGCGCCACCTTCGGCACCAGAAAGCCGGTGTAGTTGGCCATCAACCCGACCAGCAAGGCGCCGATCAGCGCGCCGCCGGTGGAGCCCAGGCCGCCGATGATGATGACAATGAAAATCAGGATGTTCACCTGCGAGCCCATTTGCGGCACCACACTTTGCTGGTACATGCCCCACATCACGCCACCCAGGCCGGCCAGCGCGCTGCCCGCCACAAACACCCCGACAAACAGGCGCTTGATGCGGTAACCGAGCGACTCGACCATCTCGCGATCCTGCACACCCGCACGCACCAGCAGGCCGACCTTGGTGCGCCCGAGCACCCAGGCCAGCAGCGCAAACACCGCGACGCCCACCACCACCGCCAGCAGGCGGAATTTCTCGATGGCGGCATCGCCCGCCAGCAGCGAACCGCGCATGGCCTCGGGCAGCGGCAGTGGAATTTGCGCCGGCCCCCAGATGACCTTGATGAGTTCCTCGCCAATGATCATCCCGCCCATGGTGATCAGGATCTGCTTGAGGTGCTGGCCATACACCGGCTGCACAATGAAACGCTCGAACGCCAGTCCCACGGCACCCGCAACCGCCATCGCGATCAGCATGGCGGGCACCACCGCCACCAGATTGCGCCAGAGCTCATGGGAGCCGGTCCAGTCGCTCATGGCACCGAGCACGCTGGTCGCCACAAAGGCGCCGAGCGCGATGAACACGCCGTGCCCGAAGTTGAGCACGTCCATCAGGCCGAACACCAGCGTCAGCCCCGAGGCGATGATGAAAATGATCATGCCCATGGCCAGCCCCGCGACCGTGAGCGTGAGCCAGGTCGAGCCAGAACCGATCAGCGGCAGCATCAGCACGGCCAGCAGCGGCACCAGCGCGAGGGGTTTCCAGTCGAAATCCAGGTTCATAGTGCTCCCACGCTTGCCACGTTGTGTGCCGCGCTCATAGCGCCAAGCCCAGCAAGGAGCGTTGCATGACCTTGTCGTCGGCCAGCGCCTGCATGGTGCCGCTGTGGACCACGCGCCCGTTGTCCATCACGGCGACGCTGTCACCCAGCTGTATGGCGAAGTTGATGTTCTGCTCCACCAGCAAAATGGTCACGCCACTGGCCTTGAGCTGCGCGAAGGCATCGATCATGTTGTTGATGATGGCCGGCGCCAGGCCTTTGCTGGGCTCGTCCACGATCAGCAGCTCGCGCGGCTCGACGATGGCACGCGCCACCGCGAGCATCTGCTTTTGCCCGCCCGAGAGCTTGCCCGCCGGGTGATTCCAGAATTTTTCCACGGCGGGAAACAGCGAAAAAATCCATTGGAGGCGCGCTTCGTCCATCTGGCTGGCGCGCCTGGCGCTGCGCGCTGCCAGCAGCATGTTTTCTTTCACCGTGAGATCGGAAAAAATGCCCATGGTCTCGGGCACATAGGCAATGTTGAGCGCGGCAATCTGCGGCGTCGCCAGCGCGGTGATATCGCGCCCGGCAAAGGTGATGCGCCCCTGCGATGCCTGCCACAAACCCATGATGGTGCGCAGCGTGGTGCTCTTGCCGGCGCCGTTGCGCCCCAGCAGCATGGTCAGCTGGCCGCGCGGCACCACCAGGTCCACGCCGTGCAGGATGTGGTACGCGCCGATATGGGTGTGTACGCCCGAGAGGGTCAAAAGATTCGCGCTCATGGTGCAGATCCCCTTCCCCCTTGAGGGGGAAGGCCGGGTTGGGGGGAGCCACATCTTGCGCGGAAGCGTCTTGGGGGTTAACCCCCAAGTAAGCCTCCTGAACGATCGGTGAAGCTATCACTTCAGCCGGTTCGCCATCGGCCACCAGCGTGCCGTTATGCAGCACGATGATGCGGTCGGCCAGCTCGCGCACTACGTCCATCTTGTGCTCCACCAGCAGGATCGTCTTGCTCTTGTCGAGCCGCAGCTGGCGAATCAGGTTCAGGATCACCGGCGCCTCATCGGCGCTCATGCCGGCCGTGGGCTCGTCGAACATGAACACGCTGGACTCCAGCGCCATCAGCAAGGCCACTTCCAGCTTGCGCTGGTCGCCATGCGGCAGACCGGCCACCGGCATATGCTCCTTGTCGCTCATGGCGACCGCCTCCAGCACTTCCTCGGCGCGTCGGGTCAGCGCCTTGTGGTCGCTCCAGATGCTCCACAGGTTCAGTCCGTGATGATGCGGGCCCGCACGGGTGGCCTGCACGGCGAGCCGCACATTCTCCAGCACGGTCAGGTTCGGAAACAGGTTGGTCAGCTGGAACGCCCGGCCCAGCCCGGCCCGCGTGCGCGCCGAGGCGTTCATGCCTGACAGATCCTGCCCATCGAGCAGCACCGCGCCACTGGTCGCCTTGAGCTGGCCCGAGATCAGATTGAAATAAGTGGTCTTGCCCGCCCCGTTAGGGCCGACGATGGCAGTCAACGTGCCCGGTGCAAAGCTGCACGTGACATCGTTGACCGCGACGTGGCCACCAAAACGAATGGTGAGCCCGCGCGTTTCCAGCATCTGCTCGGGGCTTAGCGCTTGTTCAGGATCGGAATATCCATTTCGACGGGCGTGATCTCGTGGACCAGCTCGGGCACACCCCAGGCAAACGCCGGATCGACCTTGATTTTGAAGTGGTACATCGACTGCATGGCCTGGTGGTCTTCCTTGCGGAAGGTCATCTTCCCCTTGGGCGTGTCAAAGCTCATGCCTTCCATGGTCTTGATCAGCGTATTGGTGTTGGTGTCGCCGTTCGTCTTCTTGAGCGCCGTGACGATCGCCATGGCCGCCGAGAAGCCGCCGGCCGTGAAAAAGTCCGGCGGGCTCTTGAACTCCTTGTAGTGCATCGACACCAGCGCATCGTTGACCGGGTTCTTCGGTATACCGAAGTAGTAGTAGGTCGCGCCTTCCATGCCGGGGAAGTTCTTGTAGGCGGCCATGGCCGGCAGGATGTTGCCGCCGGTGGCGATCTCGATGCCGTAACGCTTGAGATCCATGTCGGCGATCTTGAACGGGTTACCGGCGCCGGCCCACACGATCCAGATCACCTTGCGGCCCGGCTTGTCCTTGAGCGCGTCGATCAGGCGCTGGGCCCCGGCAGTGAAGTCCGTGGTGTTCGCCGGCAGGTATTCCTCATGCACGATCTTCGCCTTGTGGATGGCGGCCTTGAACGCCTTCACACCGTCGCGGCCAAAGGCATAGTCCTGCGCCAGCGTGGCGATGCTTACACCCGGCTTGTCCAGCGCCACGGCGTTGGAGATCGCATCCTGCGAGCTGTTGCGGCCGGTGCGGAAAATGTATTTGTTCCACTTGTCGCCCGTGATCGAGTCGGCCACGGCCGGCTCGACCAGCAGGATCTTCTTGTACTCCTCCGCTACCGGCAGCATGGCCAGCGCCACGCCCGACGAGGTGGGACCGACGGCCAGATCGGCCTTGTCGTCCGAGTAGGCGGCAGCGAGCAGCGACTTGCCCAGATCCGGCTTGCCCTGGTCGTCCTTCTCGATCACGACGATCTTCTTGCCGGCCACCATCATGGTGCCGCCGGTCGCGTAATCCAGGCCCATCATGAAGCCGGTTTGCGTCTGCTTGCCATAGGCCTCGAGCGGGCCCGTCATGCTATGGACATGGGCAATGCGGATTTCCTTGGACTGGCTGAAGGCCGGTACGGATGCGAAAGTGGTAGCGGCCAGCGCGGTGAGCGCCACCATGGTGCGACGATGCATGAAGAAGTCTCCTTGTTTTATGCCAATAGATTCCACAACATCATTGCACAGGTTGTGCCAAAACGTAATGCATTGATCCTTATAGACTTTTTATGGGTCATGCTCTTCACTGTTCAATCGTTAGTCAATTATTTTGACTGTTATGTATACATATGTATTATTTTCAGACAATCAGATTCAAACGGTCATAAAGCGTTGCGCGGGAGATGCCCAGCAGCCGCGCCGCTGCCAGCTTGTTGCCACCGCTGGCAGCCAGTGCGGCGCTGATCGCCTGCCGCTCCAGTTCCTCGATCTGCTGCGCCAGCGGGCGCAAAGGCGAGGCACCGTCTCCCGCCGCAGCCGCAGCCTCGTGTCCCGGCACTGGCTGCATTGCCGCCACGGGGGCGATCTTCTCGATGCCGGCCTCGCGCAACACCACCTCCAGCTGGGGCGCGTCGATACGCGGCGAATCGCTGCGCATGGCGGCCTGTTCCAGCACATTGCGCAATTCGCGGATGTTGCCGCGCCAGGTTTGCGCGGACAGCAGTGCCAGCGCCTCGGGCGTCACTTCGGGCAGCGGCGCGCCATTGCGCAGCCCGATGTCTTCGCCCAACGCCTCGACCAGCGCGGGGATATCGGCGCGCCGCTCGCGCAGCGGCGGCACGCGAATAGGCAACACATTGAGCCGGTAGTACAGGTCTTCACGGAACCT